>NZ_CP109460.1:6000000-7200000 GCF_036227565.1 Streptomyces sp. NBC_01454 | reverse complement strand
TGCTACGCGGCGAGCTGCGACAGATCCTGCTCGACTCCCTCCCGGCCGGCACCGTCCGGTGGGGGCACAAGGTCACCAGCACCCGTACCCTCGGCGAGGGCCGCCACGAGGTGACGTTCGCCGACGGCAGCACCGTCGTCACCAGCCTGCTGGTCGGCGCGGACGGCGCGTGGTCACGGGTCCGGCCGCTGCTCTCCACCGCCACACCCGAGTACGTCGGCAAGTCGGTCGTCGAGACGTACCTGTTCGACGCCGACGCCCGGCACCCCGCCGCCGCGAAAGCGGTCGGCGGCGGGTCGCTGATGGCGCCCACGCCGGGCAGGGAGATCTTCGCTCACCGGGAAAGGGGCGACACCCTGCACGCCTACGTGTCGCTGTCCGAGCCGCAGGAGTGGTTCGCCGCCATCGATTTCACCGATGCCGCCGTGGCCACCGCGCGGATCGCGCAGGAGTTCGACGGCTGGGCGCCGGAGCTCACCGCGCTGATCACCGACTGCGACACCGCGCCGGTCCTGCGCCCCCTCTACACACTGCCGACGGGGCGCCGGTGGGAGCGGGTGGCGGGGGTGACCCTGCTCGGCGACGCCGCCCACCTCTCGGCCCCGAACGGCGAAGGCGCCAACCTGGCCATGCTCGACGGCGCCGAACTCGGCAAGGCCCTCGCCGCGCATCCCGACGACATCGAGGCCGCGCTCACCGAGTACGAGCAGGCCATGTTCCCCCGCAGCACCGAGGCTGCCACCTTTGAAGGTGCCGAGGCCCACGGGAGCGACTCCGACAACAACACACTTCACGACCTGATCACCGCGCTCATCCGGCACGAGCAGGCCCCATAAGGCATGGGCCTGACGCGATCGCCGTCGTGCGGGCCTCGGGCATCGATGAACCGGCCGAGACGAGGCGCGGTCCCGGTTCGCCTCGGGTCCGGGGCCGCCGGCGCAGGGTCAGATGTCGCCCTGGACGAGCGCGTGCAGATGCTCGTCGTGCCACCCGTCCGCATGCAGCAGTGCGCTGCGCATGGTGCCTTCGAGGGAGAAACCGGCCTTGTCCGCCACGCGGCAGGAGGCCGGGTTGGCCACCGAGTGGCACAGCCGCAGGCGGTGCAGGCCGAGTTCGTTCAGGGCCCACCGGCTGACGCGTCGGGTGGCTTCGACCGCGACACCGGCGCCGCGGGCCGCGGGCCGGAGCCAGTAGACGATTTCGGCGCTGCCGCCGCCGAGGTCGATGTCACCCCAGCCGATGAGTCCCACCGTCTCGCCGCCGTCCGGCCGCGCGATGGCCCAGATCGCGCTGCACTCGGCGCGCCAGCGTTCGTGCATGCGCTGGATCCGCTGGCGCGCGTCTTCCGGTGTCGCCACCACCAGGCGGTTCCACCGGCGTATGGCGGGGTCCTGGCCGGCGGCCACCAAGGCGTCTGCGTCCGAGAGTCGCCACGGACGCAGCTCCAGGCCGCCGGGAAGGCTGAGCACGGGCTGGGTGCTCCGGGCCATGCGACCCACGGGAACGACGTCCGGGATGCGGGAGCTGGAGATCATCGCGGCATCGTGCCACAGCCGTCGGACACCCGGCACCTGACCTCCCATGCCGTGTCGTGCCCGTCAAGGGCCATACAGGCCAAAGGCCGTGGCGTCGGGGGCCGGACCCGTTGGCCCCGTTGCGGCGAGGTCGTGCTTGCCCGGCCGCGGGTGTCCTGCCGCGAGAGAGGAGAACTGGTACGGATTGACGGGGCGGTCGCGCCGCCTTCTGGACTGCCGGCCACCCGGCCGTGGTGGGCGTGGCCGGTATCGCTCCCTGGCTGCCGGGCGGCGACCCGGGGGAGCATCTGGCGGGTCGCCGGGTGCTGATCATCCACGGTGACCGGGACCGCAGTGCGGCGAGCGCCGCCCGATCGGGGCTATCACCCACCCCTTCCGGCGACCTGCGTACACCGCTGCCGTCCCGGGCCGAGAACCTTTCCGGGTCCGGATCACGCGCCGGGTGGGAGGCTGCGGATCCAGAGGATGGCGCCGCGTAGATCGACGACCTCGATGAAGCGGGGGTGCGGGACACCCACACGCACACGGGCTGCCGGATGGGCCGTCCCCCGCATCGTGATCTGAACTCGGCACAGGCTCTACGTCAGATCGAATGCCCCTTCGCGGGCGTCGACGACGAAGGCGTGCCACTCGGCGGGGGTGAAGATCAGTGCCGGGATCTCCGGACTGCGGCGGTTGCGCATCGCGATATAGCCCTCGACGAAGGCGATCTGTACGTCGCCCACGCCCTGGGTGCTCGACTGCCATTCGGCCTGCGCCAGGTCGAGGTCGGGCCTGGGCCCGCCCGCGAGCCGCTGCTCGGTGATGCTGTCGGCCACGATTCCCGCTCCTCCCGGTTCGTCCTCCGCGATCAGCGTAGCCAGTGTGTCCGGGGACGGACAGAGGACGTGGCGCGGTGGTGGGGGCGGGGGTCCGGGGGCGGGCGCACGGGGCGGGGCGCCCGCCCCCCGGGGGTGTCAGGTGGCCGGTGCGTCGGTGCCGACCAGCCACATCGCGAAGAACTGGGAGCCGCCGCCGTACGCGTGGCCCAACGCCCGGCGGGCGCCGTCTACTTGATGGGCGCCGGCCCGGCCACGTACCTGGAGGGCGGCCTCCGCGAAGCGGAGCATGCCGGAGGCGCCGATCGGGTTGGTGGACAGCACTCCGCCGGAGGGGTTGACGGGGAGATCGCCGTCGAGCGCGGTGACGCCGGCCTCGGTGAGTTTCCAGCCCTCGCCCTCGGCGGCGAAGCCGAGGTTCTCCAGCCACATCGGCTCGTACCAGCTGAAGGGGACGTACATCTCCACCGCGTCGATCTGCCGGCGCGGGTCGGTGATGCCGGCCTGCCGGTAGACGTCGGCGGCGCAGTCCTTGCCGGCTTGGGGGGAGACGAAGTCCTTGCCGGCGAAGAGGGTGGGTTCGCTGCGCATCGCCCCGCCGTGCACCCAGGCCGCCGGGTGCGGTGCGCGGGCGGCTCCGGCGCGGTCGGTGAGGATCATGGCGCAGGCGCCGTCGGAGGAGGGGCAGGTCTCGGAGTAGCGGATCGGGTCCCAGAGCATCGGTGAGGCCTGGACCTTCTCCAGGGTGATGTCCTCCTCGTGGAGGTGGGCGTAGGGGTTCTTGAGGGCGTTGCGGCGGTCCTTGTAGGCGACGAGGGAGCCGATGGTGTCGGGCGCGCCGGTGCGGCGCATGTACGCGCGCACGTGCGGGGCGAAGAAGCCGCCGGCGCCGGCCAGCAGGGGCTGCTGGAAGGGGATGGGGAGGGACAGTCCCCACATGGCGTTGGACTCGGACTGCTTCTCGAAGGCGAGGGTGAGGACGGTGCGGTGGACCCGCGCCGCGACGAGGTTGGCGGCGACCAGGGCGGTGGAGCCGCCGACCGAGCCGGCGGTGTGCACCCGCAGCATCGGTTTGCCGACGGCGCCCAGGGCGTCGGCGAGGTACAGCTCGGGCATCATGACGCCCTCGAAGAAGTCGGGGGCCTTGCCGATCACGACGGCTTCGATGTCCGCCCAGGTCAACTCGGCGTCGTCCAGGGCGCGTCGGGCCGCCTCCCGGACGAGTCCGGCGAGGGAGACGTCGCGTCGCGCGGCGACATGGGCGGTCTGGCCGATGCCGGTGACGGCCACGGGCTCCTTGCTCATCACTCCCCCTCCAGGACGGCGACCAGGTTCTGCTGCAGGCACGGCCCCGAGGTGGCGTGCGCGAGGGCGCGGTCGGATGCGCCGCGGTGGATGCGGGCGGCGGCCTCGCCGAGCCGGATCAGACCGGTGGCCATGACGGGGTTGGCGGCCAGTGCGCCGCCGGAGGGGTTGATCCGGACCGTGCCGTCCGCCGCGTCGAGGCCCAGGGCGCGGCGCAGCACGACTTCCTGGGAGGTGAAGGGGGCGTGCAACTCGGCGGTGTCCACGGTGGGGACACCGCCCCTGCCCTTAAGGCCATGGGGGCCTTCGAAGGCGCCGGCGCGCTGCGCGGCGAGCCGGGTGGACGGGGAGTCGGTGAGGTCCCGCACGCCCAGGCTGTGCGCCTCGATGCGGTGGTCGAGGCCGCGGATCCAGGCGGGGCGGGCGGCCAGCCGGCGGGCGGTGTCGCCGGCGGCGAGGACGACGGCGGCGGCGCCGTCGCCGATGGGCGGGCAGTCGCCGCTGCGCAGCGGGGCGACGAGGGGCTCTCCGGCGGGCAGGGCGCCGCGCAGCTGGGCGTGCGGGTTGGACTCCGCGTCGGCGCGGCTGCGGGCGGCGATTCCGGCCAGTTCCCGCTCGTCGGTCAGCTTCGCGTCGATCAGCGCCTGGGCCTGGAGGGCGGCCAGCGCGACGGAGTCGGGCCACAGCGGGGCGACGTAGTACGGGTCGAGCTGGCGGGTGAGGACCTCGCGGAGGTCGCCGGGCGAGGACTTGCCGTACGCGTAGACCAGCGCGGTGTCCGCCTCGCCGGTGAGGATCTTCACCCAGGCCTCGTACAGCGCCCAGGCGCCGTCCATCTCGACATGGGATTCGGAGACCGGCGGCCAGGCGCCGACGCCGTCCAGGGCCATGGTGAAGGAGAAGGCCCGGCCGGCGAGGTAGTCGGAGGAGCCGGAGCAGGTGAAATCGATGTCCCGGGCCGCCAGGCCGGTCTGTGCCAGGACGTCGTGGAGCACCGGCATCAGCATCTCGACCTCGGAGATCTCCGCGCTGTCGCGGACGTGCACGCTCTGCCCGAAGGCGACGATGGCGACCTCGCGCATCACACCAGCTCCTTGTAGCTGTCGTAGTCGGCATCGGGTTCGCCGGTGGGGCGGTAGTGGTCGGGGAAGCGGCCGCCCTCGGTCCACACGGGCTCCACGCGCAGGCCCATGCGGACCCGGTCGTACGGGATGCCGCCGATGCGGGCGTGCAGGGCCAGGTCGGCGCCGTCCAGGGCGATATGGGCGTAGACGTAGGGGACCTCGATGTCGAGATTCGCCGTATGCCGAGCCTTGATGTTGACGATGCAGAAGGTGGTGACGGTGCCGCGGGGGCCGACCTCGACCTGGGTGTCGGTGGCGACGCCGCAGGTGGGGCAGGCGCCGCGGGGCGGGACATAGACCTTGCGGCAGGAGGGGCAGCGTTCGCCGACGGTCCGGTGGCCGGCGAGCGCCTGGAGGTAGCGGGACTGGGCGCGGCCGGGCGCGTAGGTGTAGTCGAGGCGGGCGGGGGCGGTGAGCAGGGTGACGGGGTCGGCGAACTCCCCGCGGTGCACGGCGGGGAGCCCCTCGCCGGCGGGGCCGTCGTCCGGTACGAAGCAGGCGATGTCGGTGATGGCGCCGGTGCGCTCGGCGGCCCAGCGGACGCGGACCCGCATCCCGGTGCGGACGGCGTCGGGGCCGGTGGCGTCCAGTGCGTGCAGCAGTGCGGTGTCGGCGCCGTCGAGCCGGACCAGGACCCAGGCGAAGGGGGTGGTGAGCGGCTGGCCGCGGCGCGGCGCGGGATTCCAGGCCCAGGTGGTGACGGTGCCGGCGCTGCCGACCTCGACCAGCTCACGGAGTTCCTCGGCCGTCACCGGGTCGTATTCGGTGGGCGGGACGACCACCCGTCCGTCGCCCGTCCGCACGCCGAGGACGGTGCGCTCGCGCAGCCCGGTGAGAAAGGCGCTCTGGACGGGGCCGAGCGAGCGGGTGAAGGGGAATTCCACGACGAGGGGCGCCGTGAGGACCTCTGACACCTCTGGCATTCGGTTCTCCTTGGGTCAGGCGCGCCGGAAGACGGGTGGGCGCTTCTCCGCGAAGGCCCGTGAGCCCTCCTTGGCGTCGGCGGTGGCGAAGAGCGGCCAGCCGCGGGCGAGTTCGTCCTTGAGCCCGTCGGCCTCGGTCATCCCGGCGGTCTCGTAGACGGATGCCTTCACGGCTTCGACGGCCAGCGGGCCGCAGCCGTTGATGAGTTCGGCGATCTCCAGGGCCTTGTCCAGGGCGGTACCGTCGGGCACGACCTGGCCGATCAGGCCGATGCGGGCGGCCTCGTCGGCGGGGTAGGGCCGGCCGGTGAGCAGCATCTCCAGGGCGTGGGTGCGGGGGATCTGGCGGGCGAGGCGGACGGTGGAGCCGCCGAGGGGGAACAGTCCGCGCCGGACCTCGAAGAGGCCGAAGGTGGCGCTCTCGCCGGCGACGCGGATGTCGGTGCCCTGGAGGATCTCCGTGCCGCCCGCGACGCAGTGGCCCTCGACGGCGGCGATCACGGGTTTGCGGGGGCGGTGGTGGCGCAGCATCGCCTTCCAGTGCAGGTCGGGGTCGGCGCGCAGCCGGTCGCGGTACTGCTCGCCGGCCATGCCGTCGCCCGCCAGGGCCTTGAGGTCCATACCGGCGCAGAAGGTGCCGTCGGCACCGGTGAGGACGACGGAGCGGATCCCGTCGTCCTCGTCGGCGGCGACCCAGCCGTCGTACAGGCCCACCAGCATCGCCAACGAGAGTGCGTTCTTCGCCTCCGGCCGGTTGAGGGTGAGCACCAGGGTCGCGCCGGTGCGCGCCACGGTCAGATGTTCCGTCCCGCCCATTGTGTCCTCCCGTCTCACGACGCAGAACAGGGTGCAGGAGCCGCACGGCGACTTCAAGGCTTTTCTGACAGGCAGTCAGATTTCTTGGCTGCGGCCCTTCCCAGCTCCTCCGGGCGGCGCTCTAATGACCGCCAAGCCGACGTCCGCCCGGTCTGGAGGAGACGTGGAGTTCAACCTTGCCGACCTCTTCGAGTCGATCGTCGACACGGTCCCCGACCGCGAGGCGCTGGTGTACGTCGAGCACCCGGGCTCCGGCGCCGAACAGCGGCTGACCTACGCCGAGCTGGACCGCGCCGCCAACCGTCTCGCCCATCACCTCACCGAGCACGGCATCGGACCCGGTCAGCACGTCGGACTGCACCTCTACAACGGCGTCGGCTACCTTCAGGCGCTCTACGCCTGCCTGAAAATCCGGGCCGTCCCGGTCAACGTCAACTACCGCTACGTGGAAGAGGAGTTGGCCTATCTCTACCGGGACGCCGATCTGACGGCACTGGTCTTCGACGCGGAGTTCACCGCGCGGGTGGCCGGCGCCCTTCCGCGGGCACCCCGACTGCGGCATCTGGTCCGGGTCGGCACCCCGCCCGAGGGCGCACCCCGGCCGTCGGTCGCCCCCGTCGCGCTGGCCGACGCCGAGGCCGGCGCCTCCCCCGCGCGCGGCTTCGGGCCGCGCTCCGCCGACGACCGGATGATCATCTACACCGGCGGCACCACCGGCATGCCCAAGGGCGTGATGTGGCGCCACGAGGACCTGTTCTTCTCCGGGATGGGCGGCGGGGCCCCGACCGGTGAGCCGGTGCGGCGGCCGCAGGAGCTGGCCGAGCGGGTCGCGGCCGGCGACGACGGCCTGGTGTTCTTCCCCACTCCCCCGCTGATGCACGGCACCTCCACCCTCACCGCGTTCATCGCCTTCCACTTCGGCCAGAAGGTCGTCCTGCACCGCAAGTACGTGCCCGAGGAGGTGCTGCGGACCGTCGAGCGGGAGCGGGTCACCTGCGTGTCGCTGGTCGGTGACGCCATGCTGCGCCCGCTGGTCGACGCGCTCGCCGGGCCGCTCCAGGGCACCGACTGCTCCTCGCTGTTCAGCGTCAGCAGCTCCGGCGCGATCCTGTCGGAGACCGTGCGCGGCCAGTTCCGCGCGCTGCTCCCCGGCGCCCTGCTGCTCAACAACTTCGGCTCCTCCGAATCCGGCTTCAACGGCACCGCCACCGACGACTCGGGCCCCGGCCGGGGCTTCCGGCTCCAGGTCAACTCCCGTACGGCGGTGGTGGACCCGGCGACCAACGAGCCGGTGCCGGCCGGCGAGGTGGGCCGGCTCGCCCAGCACGGGCACGTGCCGCTGGGCTACTACAACGACCCGAAGAAGACCGCCGAGACGTTCTTCGAGACGCACGGTGAGCGCTGGGTGCTGCTCGGCGACATGGCCACCGTCGACGAGGCGGGCATCGTCACCGTCCTCGGCCGGGGCTCGCAGTGCATCAACTCCGGCGGGGAGAAGATCTATCCGGAGGAGGTCGAGCAGGCGCTCAAGGCGCATCCGGACGTCTATGACGCGCTGGTGGCGGGCGTGCCGGACGAGCGGTGGGGCAACCGGGTCGCGGCCGTGATCCAACTGCGGCCGGGCGCCGCGCCGTTGGACCTCGCGGGGATACAGCACCACTGCCGGACCCGGCTGGCGGGCTACAAGATTCCGCGCACCGTCGTCTTCACCGACCACATCCGGCGTTCCCCCAGCGGCAAGGCGGACTACCGCTGGGCGAAGGCGGTGGCGGCGGGCGGGCGGACCGCCTGAGCCGAGCGGTCGGCCCGCCCGCCGCCCGGCACCGGGGCCGGCGCGCGGGTCAGACCGCGGCGCAGACCGACCGCAGGGAACGGGCCAGCGCCACCGTGTGCAGCCCGTCCAGCTTCCGCTCCGCGCGGACCTTTACGGCGGCGGTGGTGAGCAGCGGGGCGCAGGACGGCGCCGAGCGGGCGTGCGGGGAGGCGGCGATGGCCCGCACCAGCTCGCCATTGATGCGGTTGATCTCCTTGCGGACCTCCTGGAGGTCGGGCCGCTCGGTGGGCGCCTGTGCCGGGTTGGCGTCCCACTGGCGGTACAGCCCGCGCTGCACGACCTTGTTGGCCTCGATCTGGTCCCGGAAGATCCGCATCGTCGCCGCGGGGTCGGCGCCCAGCTGCCGGGCCTGGTCCGCCACGGAGTTCAGCACCTCCTGCTCACGGGCCGGGTCGTCGATCGGGCTGCCGGTGCCCCACTTCGCGGCGGCCACCACATCGGCGGTGGCCAGCCGCTCGGCCGACAGCGCGGCGAGCGGCCGGAGCTGGGCGTACGGGGAGTGTGCGGGGGCGGCCGACGAAGCCGGGGCGGCGGCCGGCGGGGTGGCGACCGGGGCCGCGGCGGCCGCCCCGGCTCCGGCGAACAGGACGGTCACGGCGGCGCCGGCTGCCAGGGCGCTCCGTATCGAGGGGGTCAGCTGCACGATGGGCCTTTCTCGCGTTCCCCGGGGCTCCGGGGGAAGTCCTGGTCAAGATAAGGCCGCGAACCTGACAAGACCGGGCAATCATCGTGCCGGGGTGCATTTCCGTGCGGCACGGCCGGGATCCAGCGGACGGGCCCTAGTGGCGTGAGTCGGGAATTCGTCGTTGGATTGGTAGGAACACACAACCGCTCGGCGACGCCGCGGCGGCATGTAGGCGTCAGCCTGGCGGCTCCGCCCGGGGCAGCCGGCCATCCGCTGCGCCGGGTCTGTCGCCGTGACGGTCAGGCACTGGACAGTGGACGCCACTGCTGACGGCACGCACCTGGCGCGGGGCCCAGACGTACGAGGTGAGGCGGGCCCACACCGTGGTTGGTGCCCGCCTCACCAGGGTCGGACGGCGCGTTCAGGGCTGCTGTCCGCCGAATTCGCCGTAGATATCGGCGAGGAAGGTCGACAGGTGGGTGAACTCGATCTGGTCGTGCAGCACGAGCTCGTAGGCCAGGCCCAGTGCCCCGTTGCGAGCCGCGTCGTCCGCCGGGGCGGGGCCCTGGTCGAATATGTAGCGACTGCGCAGCTCGAAGCCCTCAGCGGTGTCCCGCACCAGGTGGATCATGCAACCGTTCTGGATATGGCCGCAGGCGTGGGCCCGGTAGCCGGACTCGGCGAAGCGGCCGGTGTCCATGCCGAGTTCGGCCGGGTCCACGAATTCGACCCACAGTTCGGCGCGGTGCGGGCCGATGTACTCGATGATCTCGTGCCGGCTGCCAATGTAGCGCTCTGCGTCCGTGAGGCCGGGCCGGGTCAGCTTGTCCCGGTCGCGGGGCCCGGACTGCAGGTGGTTGTAGGGGTACCACAGGGAGTACCGCTCCGGCTCCACGGAGTGCCACCAGAACCACCAGGTGAACATCTCCGGGGTACAGCCGGGGAAGTGAGTCAAGCTGGCGACGTAGGGATGGCCGGCCTCGGTGAGGCCGAAGCCGGTCTCACCCTCCAGATAGCCGGGCTCCAGCAGCTTGTTGAGATCGGCGGGGGCCGAGGAGAGCATGGCGCTCGGGCTCATGCGCTCCTTGAGGAACGGCAGGGCCTCGCCGTGGAGCCACAGATCGCCGTTGAAGTACTTGGCGTAGGGCTTGTCCTTGATCCGTTCGGCGTTGTAGCGGAACAGGTCCTGGGTGGGGACCGGGTGGTACGTCACGGGATGCACGATGATCGCCTTTCTGGGGAGTCCGGTTCCGTGGTGTCGGAGTGGCCGGCGCGAGGTCGGTGACGCAGGTGGTGCACGGCCTCATTGCCGACGTGTTCGCCGGCGGCGTTGCCGAGCCGTCCGCAAGGGCCACCCAGGGCGGGGCCGGGGTGGCCACGCCCATGAGCCGGTACAGGAGCAAGGCCGGCACGCCGGCGCCGAGGGAGACGAGAGCGTGGACCGGTGCGCCGATCATGCGACCGCTCCGGCCGCCGGCGCCTGGAGGTAAGGCAGCATCGCTCGCCCTCGATTCCGAGTCCGGGCGGACTCCGGCCGCATCCGACGTCGCGACCATAACATGAATATGAATTCACATTCACTTCTCGGTGGATGCGACAATCGATCCGTGACCACGCGCAACGACCCCCGCCCCCCGCAGCAGCAGCGCAGCCGCGCCGCAATGGAACGCATCCTCAATGCGACACAGGAGCTTGTGGCCGAACGCGGCGCCGCGGTATTGACTGTCGCGGACGTCGCGACCCGCGCCGGCGTCGCGGTCGGCACGGTCTACCAGCGCTTCGCCGGCCGGGACGCACTGCTCGCGGCGGCCCAGGACTGCTGGCTGGACCAGCTGATCAGCCGCGAGCTGGCCACACGGGAGGCCGTCGGAGAGGCGGCGGACTTCGAGGACCTCGTCACCCGATATATCACCGCCATGGTCATGATCTTCCGACAGAATGCCGCGCTCATCGGCGAGTTCGCTCTCCGTACCGCGCTTCATCCGCACCGTGGCGAGGCGGTCCTGGGCAAGCTCCAGGAAGTCTTCACGGGGCTGTGCGATGCACTGATGGCTCACCCGGACCGGCCCGCGCATGTCGACCGGGACCGGATCGCATTCGTACTGCGCGCGGCGCAGGCCATGCTGGAATGGCGGGTGACCGCCCCCGAGGGCGTGGCCTCGGACAACGGCTGGGCCACGCTCAGCGAGGAACTGCCGCGGATGGCCCTGTGCTACCTGCGGGACAAGTCCGACTGACCTCGATCTTCTCGTTCAGATGGTCAGCGCCGTCCACACGTCGGCGCATCGGCTCTCGTCCCTGCCTATCGTCTCGCCCTGCCGACAGGGCCGCCGATGCCGCATTCCCACCAACCCGCGGCGCGCCATCAGTCAGACCTACCGGTCTGACGGGGCTGAGCGCGCAGGGGTGCCGGTCCAGGGTCAGCTGGGGCACGTGGCCCCGCAGCTCGGTGAAACCGCTGTCGCCGGCAGCGAGGTCCTTGAGGAGCCGTTCCATACGCCCGTGATCAGTTTCCTTGTCCGCCAACGCACCGCCCTGTGCCAAGTGTTCACGCACGGCCGGGTAGAGGAGGATCGAGGTAGAGGCCCACGACATCACGGACCTTGTCGATGAACAGCGGGTCCGTGGAGAGCTTGAACGTCTGTGACCGGTGCGGGGCCAGTGCGAAGGCCCGCCAGATCCGTGAGACCGCGGGCTGCGGCCTTCCTGTGGCCGCCGCCGTCGGCCTGATCGACCAGTGCGTCGCGTTCCTGGGCTTCTCCTCCGGCGTCTTGACGATGACCCGTTCGGCAGCTACGTCGGTGATCTTCCGTGGGACACCAGGCCGCGGAGCGTCGGACAGGCCGTCCAGGCCACGTGCGATAAAGCGCTGCCGCCAGGTCCGGACCGTGTCCGGGGTGATTCGCAGCCGACGGGACACCCCCATGACCGAGTGCCCGTCGGCGCACTCCAGCACGATCCGCGACCGCTGGGCCAGAGCCTGAGCCGTCGTACGACGACGCACCCAGCCTTCCAGTACAGCCCGCCGGGCATCGGTCACCGACAACGGAGGAATCTCCAGACCAAGGCGACTCCTATCCAACCAACGGCGAATTTCCGGCTCAGTCACCAGGAGTGCGGCGCGAGGAACGAGTTGACGGCGGTGAGGAACTCCCCGGGGCGCTCCTCGTGGACGAGATGGCCGGCGCCCTCCACCGTCACCAGACGGGCATCGGGCAGCCGCTCGACCAGCTCGGCGAGGTGCGCCTGCGGGATGTGGCTGGTCTCCCCGCCGGCGAGGACCAGGGTCGGCGCGGTCACCCGCGCCACCGCCTCCCACCATCCGGGGTCGGGTGCGTTCCGCTCCGCCACCACCGCGATCTTGGCCTGCCAGTCGAACGAGGACGGGCCCGCCGGCTGCGCGGGCACCTCCTGCGGCGGGTCGGCGGGCAGCGGCGGGGCGACCTCCTCCAGGACCAGCCGTGCCACCAGGTCCGGCCGGTCCGCGGCCACCAGCAGGGCGGCCACCGCGCCCAGCGAGTGCCCGATGAGGAGCACCCGCTCCAGGCCGAGCGCCCGCAGAAATCCGACGGCGTCATCCCGCCAGCGCGCGAAGCCGTAGTCCCCCGGCCAGTCGCTGTGGCCGTGTCCGCGCTGGTCGAGGGCGAAGACACGGTGGGTACCGGCCAGCCGGCCGACCACGCCGCGCCAGTCCTCGCCGTCCTCGCCCAGGCAGTGCAGCAGCACCGCCGGCGGGGCGTCCTCCTCACCCCACACCCGGTATGCCAGCTGGACCTCACCGACCTGCACCATCCGGACCTCACTCATGCGCGGGACGCTACCCGCGAGCGCGCCGCGCCACGCCCCTTGACGTGTTCGCCGCGCGCTGATTACTTGGATCAGCACGTGGCTACCGAATGATCGGTAGGGAAACGAGGCGGTGAACTCCATGCCGGCAGCGGCTGAGGGCAGTGAGACGTTCGACGAGGCGGAACGGCTCTCCCGGGACGCGTTGCGCGACCGGCAACTGACCCGGCTGCGCGCCTCGTTGCAGCACGCCTATGACCACGTCCCGTTCTACCGGGAGTCCTTCGCCCGGGCCGGGCTGCATCCGCAGGACTGCCGTTCGCTCGACGATCTCGCCCGCTTCCCCTTCACCGTGAAGGATGATCTGCGCGCCCAATACCCCTTCGGGATGTTCGCCGTCCCCAAGGCGGAGGTGCGCCGTATCCATGCCTCCAGCGGCACCACCGGCCGCCCCACCGTCGTCGGCTACACCGAGGGCGACCTCGCCCGCTGGGCGGACGTCGTCGCCCGCTCGCTGTACGCGGCCGGCGCACGGCCGGGACACACCGTCCATATCGCTTACGGCTACGGCCTGTTCACCGGCGGTCTGGGCGCGCACTACGGCGCGGAGCGGCTCGGCTGCACGGTCGTGCCGGCGTCCGGCGGGATGACCAGCCGCCAGGTGCAGATCATCCAGGACTTCCGCCCCGAGATCATCATGGTCACCCCGTCGTACATGCTCACCCTGCTGGACGAGTTCGAGCGGCAGGGCATCGACCCCCGGACGACCTCGCTCAGGGTGGGCGTCTTCGGCGCCGAGCCCTGGACGCAGGAGATGCGCCGCGAGATCGAGGAGCGGTTCGCGATCGACGCCGTGGACATATACGGCCTGTCGGAGGTCATGGGCCCCGGCGTGGCCCAGGAATGCGTGGAGGCCAAGGACGGGCTGCACATCTGGGAGGACCACTTCTATCCGGAGGTCGTCGACCCGATCACCGGCGAGGTGCTGCCGGACGGGGCGCACGGCGAGCTGGTGTTCACCTCGCTCACCAAGGAAGCGATGCCGGTGATCCGCTATCGCACCCGTGATCTGACCCGGCTGCTGCCCGGCACCGCGCGCCCCGCCTTCCGCCGGATGGAGAAGGTCACCGGTCGGTGCGACGACATGATCATTCTGCGCGGGGTCAATCTCTTCCCCGCGCAGGTGGAGGAGATCGTGCTGCGGACACCGGGCGTCGCCCCGCACTTCCAGCTGAAGCTGACCCGCGAGGGCCGGCTGGACCGGCTGACCGTGCGCGCCGAGGCACGTCCCGACGCCACGCTCCAGGAGCGCGCGGCCGCCGTCGGACTGATCACCCGCGCCGTCAAGGACGGGATCGGCGTCTCGGTGGCGGTCGAGATCGTCGATCCGGAGACCCTGGAGCGGTCGGTCGGCAAGATCAAGCGCATTGTGGACGCCCGGCCGCGGGACAAGGGGTAGGGCGAGTCCGCGGCGTCCTCTCACCGAGCCGTCGGGCCTGTTCGGTCCGGCAGGTTCAGGCGGGCTGCGAGGTCGGCGAAGGCGGTGCGGACGGCCGTCGGGTTCTCGAGCCAGGGGAAGTGGCCGGCGTCGGGGATCCGGCGGTGCAGGACGTGCGGGCCGTGGAAGCCGGGCTGGTCCTGCCAGATGTGCTGGTCGACGATGTGGTCACGGGCGCCGCTGACGATCAGAGTGGGGAGGGTCGTCGGCTGCCAGCGGGCCCGGTAGCCGTCGTCGAAGTGGGCACCGGCCCAGGCCACCGCGTCATGGCAGTAAGTCAGACCGGCCAGCAGGGCCCGGCCGTCGGCCAGGGCGGAGGGGCGGAAGTTCCATGGCGCGGCGGCGAGTGTCAGGGCGCGGAGGTGGTCGTCGTCCGGCTGGCGGGCATAGCGCTCGGCGGCGGTGGCGACATCGGGGAGCGGGTGGTCCTCGGCGTAGCGGGCGAAGCCGGGGCGCCAGCCGGCATGCGGGGCGCTGCTGAGCAGCACCATGCCGGTCAGCAGACCTTCGAGTTCCGGGACGGAGAGCAGGAACATACCGCCGGTGGAGTGGCCGGCCATGACCACGTCGTCCAGTTCCTGCGCGGCCTCGGCGAGGGCTCCGGGCCAGTGGGCGTAGGGCTCGGCGGGAAGCCCGGGGTGACCACGGTTGGAGCCGTCGCCGGGCAGATCGACCAGCCAGGCGGCTCCGGGCACCTCAGCCGCCCGCACCAGGCCGAGCAGGGACTCCGAGCCCAGCCCCGGCCCGCCGGGCACGAACAGCCAGTTGCCGCGCCCCGCGCCCGAAGTGACCTGGCGCAGCCTGACTCCCGACGCCGTCCACCGTTCCTGCGGATGTGCACCCACCGCGACCGCTCTCTTCGTCGTGCGTTCCTCCGCCCCGGACACGACGGTAAGCCGTGCGGGCCGCCGGGCGCGTGGCATTTTCCCGCGGGCACGGGAGCCGCGGGGCAGGACCGGCGGCGCGCCGCGTCCGGGGAGCGTGCGCCCGGCGGCGATGGGCTCAGGTCGTCTTCGGCTCCCCCTTGAGCAGGGCGAACGGGGCTCCTGCCGGGTCCTTGACCATGGCCAGCCGGCCGACGCCCGGGGCGTCGGAGGGCGGGATCATGACCGTGGCGCCGTGGTCGGTGGCCGCGGCGAAGGTGGCGTCACAGTCGGCCACACCGAAGTAGGGGTGCCACTCCGACGGCGAACCGGCCCGCAGATGCTCCTGCTGCAGCTGCATGATGCCGCCGTGCGCGGAGTCGCCGGCCTTGCCGCCGCCCGGTGCGGAGACGAGGGAATAGACGGAGTCACCGCCCATGGGCATGTCCTGGTACGCCCAGGAGAAGACCGAGCCGTAGAAGTCCTTGGCCCTGGCCGCGTCGGTGGTGTACAGCTCCGTCCAGCACAGCGTGTTCGCTTCCATGACCGTGTCGAGGCCCTGGGTGTCGCCGGGCTGCCATACGGCGAAGTCGGCGCCGGTCGGGTCGGTGAAGGCCGCCAGCCGGCCCGCGGTGAAGACATCCATCGGCGCCATGCGCACCGCGCCGCCGGCCTGCTCGACGGCCTTGACCGTGGCGTCCGCGTCGGGGGTCTGGAAGTAGACGTTCCAGGCGGAGGAGGCGCCCTCCTCCGTCAGCGGGCCGACGGCGGCGACCGTCTTGCCCTCGAGCTGGAAGAAGCCGTATCCGCCGGAATCCGGGCCGGCGGACTGGAAGGTCCAGCCCAGCACGGCGGAGTAGAAGGCGGCGGCGGCGTCGACATCGGGGGCTCCGAGGTCGAGCCAGTTCGGTGTGCCCGGGACATAGTTGGTGGTCAGCATGGGTGGTCCTCCGTTGCGCGGATGGTGACGTACATGGCTGTTTCCCGCCGTTTCTCAGCATGGCAGGGGGCACTGACAGTCGCCCTTCACGCGCGCCGCGCCCGGCGGCTCAGGACTCCCCGAACCGTGCGCGCAGCTCGCGCTTGAGGACCTTGCCGCTGGCGTTCCGCGGCAGCGCGTCCACGAACACCACCCGTTTGGGGGCCTTGAACGGCGCGAGGCGGGCGCGGGCCGCCTCGATCAGCTCCTGCTCCCCCACCGGCCCGGCCCCGCCGTCCGCTCCCCCGGCGCCGGACGGACGCCGTACCACCACCGCGGTCACCGCCTCGATCCAGCGCGCGTCCGGCAGTCCGATCACCGCGACCTCGGCCACCTGCGGATGCGCGTAGAGCACGTCCTCGACCTGGCGTGAGGCGACCAGTACGCCCCCGGAGTTGATGACGTCCTTGACCCGGTCGACCACGGTGAAGTAGCCCTCCGCGTCGCGGACGGCGAGGTCCCCGGAGTGGAACCAGCCGTCCCGGAACGCCTCCGCGGTCTCCTCCGGCTTGTCCCAGTAGCCGGTGCACAGTTGCGGGGACCGGTAGACGACCTCGCCCCGGGTGCCGTCGGGCACTTCCCGGCCCTGTTCGTCGACCACCCGCGCCTCGACGAACAGCACCGGCCGCCCGCAGGAGTCCATCCGGCCCTCGTGTTCGTCCGGGCCGAGCACGGTGGCCAGCGGTCCGATCTCGCTCTGCCCGAAGCAGTTGTGGAAGGCGAGCCCGGGCAGCCGGGCGCGCAGCCGCTCCAGTACGGGGACCGGCATGATCGAGGCGCCGTAGTAGGCCTTGCGCAGTCCGCTCAGCTCACGGGTGGCGAAGCCGGGGTGGTTCGCCAGCGTGATCCACACGGTCGGCGGCGCGAACAGGCTGTCGACCAGGCCCGCTTCGACCAGGTCGAAGATCCGGTCCGGGTCGGGGCCGTCCAGGATCGTGTTCTGCGCCCCGACGGCCAGATAGGGCAGCAGGAACACATGCATCTGCGCGGAGTGGTAGAGCGGGAGGGAGTGCAGCGGCCGGTCCGTCTCCCGCAGGCCGAGGGCGATCACGGCGCTGGTGTACTCGTGCACCAGCGCCCGGTGGGTCATCATCGCGCCCTTGGGCAGCGCGGTGGTCCCCGAGGTGTAGAGCAGCTGGACCAGGGCGTCCTCGGGCACCTCGGCCATTGGGCCGGCGTCCTCGGGCACCTCGCCGGCGGCCAGCCGTTCCAGCAGCCCGTCGGGACCGCCGTACAGCGGCATGCTGCGCACCCCGTCCGGCAGCCGGTGTGCCAGTGCGGCCTCGGTGAGCACCAGCGCGCTGCCCGACTGGTCGAGGAGGTAGCGCAGATCCTCGCCCGTGAGGGCGTGGTTGACCGGCACATGCACCAGTCCGGCGCGGGCGCAGGCCAGAAAGCCGATCAGATACGCGTCGGAGTTGTGCCCGTAGGACGCGACCCGGTCGCCGGGGGCCAGGCCGTCCGCCAGCAGCGCCCGGGCCGCGGCGGTCACCGCGTCGTCGAGTTCCCGGTAGGTCCAGGCCCGCTCCCCGTAACGCACCGCGGTCCGCCCGGGCACCCGGCGGGCGCTGCGCCGCAGGACTCCGTCGACCGTATTGCTCCGCGCTCGCATCATGGCGCGATCCTCGACCGCGTCCCACCCGGGGTCAAGGCACCCGGCCGCCGGGGGGCGCCGCTAGACCGCGCGCTCGCGTCCCTCCCAATACGGATCGCGCAGCCGGCGCTTGTAGAGCTTGCCGTTGGGGTCGCGTGGCATGACGGCGATGAAGTCGAGGGACTTGGGGCATTTGTAGCCGGCGAGCAGGCGCGTGCAGTGGGCCAGGATGTCGGCGGCCAGTTCGGGGCCCGGACGGTGGTCGCCGGCGGGTTCGATGACGGCCTTGACCTGCTCGCCCCAGTCGTCGTGCGGGATGCCGAAGGCTGCCGCGTCGGCGACCGCGGGGTGGCTGAGCAGGGCGGATTCGATCTCGGCGGGGTAGATGTTCACACCGCCCGAGATGATCATGTCGATCTTGCGGTCACGGAGGAAGAGATAGCCGTCCTCGTCGAGGAAGCCAAGGTCGCCGACGGTGAAGAAGTCCCCGATCCGGTTCTTCCTCGTCTTGTCCTCGTCCTTGTGGTAGCGGAAGCCGCCGGTGCTCATCTTCATGTACACGGTGCCGAGTTCGCCGGCCGGCAGCCGGTTGCCGTCGTCGTCGAAGACGGCCAGCTCACTGATCGGCCAGGCCTTGCCGACCGTTCCGGGCTTCTTGAGCCAGTCCTCGGCGGTCGCGAAGGCGCCGCCGCCCTCGCTCGCGGCGTAGTACTCCTCGACGCAGCCGCCCCACCAGTCGATCATTGCGCGTTTGACGTGGTCGGGGCAGGGCGCGGCGCCGTGCAGGGCGTGCCGCATGGCGCTCACGTCGTACGCCGCCCGGATCTTGTCGGGCAGCGCGAGCAGCCGGTGGAACTGGGTGGGGACCATGTGGGTGTGGGTGCAGCGGTGTGCGTCCATGAGGGCGAGCATCTGCTGCGGCGTCCACTTGTCCATCAGGACGATGCGGTGCCCGATGTGGAGTGCGGCACCGGCGAATTGCAGGACGGCGGTGTGGTAGAGCGGCGAGCAGACCAGATGGACGTTGTCGTCGAACGGCTTGATGCCGAAGATGGCGAGGAAGCCGCCGAGGTGGGTCTCCTCGGGCGGTTTGCCGGGCAGCGGGCGGCGGATGCCGCGCGGGCGTCCGGTGGTGCCCGAGGTGTAGTTCATCACCCAGCCCAGCGTGCGGTCGGCGGGCGCGGACTCCGGCTGTCCGTCGAGGAGTTGGGCGTACGGGCGGAAGCCGGGGATGTCGCCGAGGGCATAGCGCCGGGTGGCCGGCAGGTCCGCCTCGTCGGCGGCCTGCCGCGCCGCGGCGGCGAACCGCTCGTGCGCCAGCAGCACCTTCGCCCCGGAGTCGGCGACGATCCAGGCGATCTCGGGGCCGACCAGATGGTGGTTGACGGGGACGAGGTAGAAGCCGGCCTGGGACGCGGCGAGGTAGGCGGTGAAGAACTCGACGCCGTTGGGGAGGACCACGGCGAAGGCGTCGCCGCGTTCCAGGCCCGCCGCCCGCAGCCCGTGGACCAGTTGGTTGCTCGCGGCGTGCAGCCGGCCCGCGGTCCATTCCTCGCCGTCCGGGGCGATCAGGACCGTGCGGTCCGGGGCGGCGGTGGCCTGCGCCCAGAAGCCGTTGGGGGGTGGGGAGTCCGGTGTCATTCCGCTGTCCTCCTCGGGTTTCACGCGCGTCCGGCGATGCGGTTGACGCGGTCGATGGCCCGCTCGAAACCGCGGGTGAGGTCGTCGAAGACGGCCTGTACGCTGCGTTCGCTGTTCATCCGGCCGACTATCTGGCCGACCGGGGTGCCCAGCAGCGGCTCGACCTCGTGCCGCTGGATACGGGAGTTGGCCTCGGCGACCAGCAGGCCCTGGAGCGGCATCGGGAGCGGGCTGGGGCCGTCCGGGTCGTCCCAGGCGTCGGTCCACGCGGTGCGCAGCTGGCGGGCGGGTTTGCCGGTCAGCGCGCGGGAGCGGACGGTGTCGCCGGGGCCGGCGGCGAGCAGTTTGGCGGTCAGCCGCCGGGAGTGCAGCTCGGCCTCCTCGCAGGTCAGCCACACCGAGCCCAGCCAGACGCCCTGGGCGCCGAGGGCGAGCCCGGCGGCGATCTGCTCACCGGTGCCGATGCCGCCGGCGGCGAGCACCGGCAGCGGGCCGACGGCGGCGACGACCTCCGGGGTGAGGACCATGGTGGCGATGTCGCCGGTGTGGCCGCCCGCCTCGTAGCCCTGGGCGACGACGATGTCGATGCCGGCGTCCTTGTGGTGCCGGGCGTGCCGGGGGCTGCCGGCCAGCGCGGCGACCAGGATGCCGTGGTCGTGCGCGCGCCGGATGACGTCGGGCGGCGGGGAGCCGAGGGCGTTGGCGAGCAGTTTGACGGGGTAGTCGAAGGCCACCTCGAGCTGGGTGCGGGCGACGTGCTCCATCCAGCCGGTGATCCGCCAGCCGGCCGTCTCGCCCGCCGCGAGAGGCGGTACCTGGTGGGTGTCGAGGAGTTGGGTGACGAAGCGGCGGTGCCCTTCCGGGATCATCGCCTCGACCTCGGCCTCGCTGACGCCTGCCACCTTCTTGGCGGGCATCACCACATCGAGCCCGTACGGCAGTCCGTCGGTGTGGTCCTGCATCCAGTCGAGGTCACGGGCCAGTTCGTCCGGGGCGGTGTAGCGGACCGCGCCGAGCACCCCGAACCCGCCGGCCCGGGTGATCGCGGCGGCGACGGCGGGGAAGGGGGTGAACCCGAAGACGGCGTGCGCGATGCCCAGCGTGTTGCTCAACTCCGTCTGCATGCGCGCAGGATGCCGCAGCGGATCGCACGAGGGAAGAGGTTTTCTGATGCAGCGTCAGAAACTTTGGCCGGGGCGGGTCACCCCTCCTCCAGCACCGCCATCGCCGCGTTGTGCCCCGGGATCCCGCTGACTCCCCCGCCGCGCACCGCGCCCGCGCCGCAGAGCAGGACGGTGGGGTGCCCGGTGGCGACGCCCCAGCGGCCCGGCGCGCCACCGGCCCGCTCGTCCTCGGGATCCGCGTACGGGAAGGCCAGGTCACGGTGGAAGATGTTGCCGCCCGGCAGGCCCAGTTCGCGGTCCAGGTCCAGCGGGGACCGGGCCTCGATGCAGGGGCGGCCCTCGGCGTCGTGCGCCAGGCAGCCGGCGAGCGGCTCGGCGAGATGGGTGTCCAGCTCGGCGAGGGTGGCGGCGAGGAGGCGGTCGCGGGTCGTGTCGTTATCGGCGGTGAACAGGCGCGCGGGGGTGTGCAGACCGAACAGGGTGAGCGTCTGGTAGCCCTGGCGGACCAGGTCGGCGCCGAGGATGGAGGGGTCGGTCAGGGAATGGCAGTAGATCTCCGAGGGCGGGGCGGTGGGCAGCGCACCGGACGCGGCCTGCCGGTAGGCGTCCTCGAGCTGGCGGTAGCCCTCGGCGATGTGGAAGGTGCCGGAGAACGCCTCGCGGGGGTCCACCCGGGTGTCCCGGAGCCGCGGCAGCCGGGTGAGCAGCATGTTGACCTTGAGCTGGGCGCCCTCGGCGGGTGGCGGCGGGGCCTCGCCCAGGAGGCGGGCCAGCTCCCGCGGGGCGGCGTTGACCAGGACCCGGCGGGCGCCGATGGTGCCCGCCTCGCAGCTCACCTCGGTGGTCCGGCCGTCCGTCGCCAGGCCGGTCACCGCGCAGTCGGTGACGATCTCCGCCCCGGCCCGGCGGGCGGCGTCGGCCAGGGCGTCGGTGAGTGCGCCCATGCCGCCGATGGGGACGTCCCAGTCGCCGGTGCCGCCGCCGATGACGTGGTAGAGGAAGCAGCGGTTCTGCCGCAGCGACGGGTCGTGGGCGGCGGCGAAGGTGCCGATGAGGGCGTCGGTGAGCACCACGCCGCGGACCAGGTCGTCGGCGAAGGTCTCCTCGACCAGCTCGCCGAGGGGACGTGCGAACAGGGCGTGCCAGAGGGCGTCGTCGTCGATGACGGCGCGGAGCCGCTCGCGGGTGGGCAGCGGCTCGGTCAGCGTGGGGAAGACCCTCTCGGCGAGCCGCCGGGTGGCGCCGTAGAAGTCCTGCCAGGCGGCGAACTCCCGGTCGGATCCGGTGAGTTCGGCGAACGCCGTCCGGGTGCGGGCCTCGCCCCCGCCGACGAGGAGCCCGGTGGGGCGGCCGTCGCGTACGGCGGGGGTGTAGGAGGAGACGGTGCGTTTGCGGACCGCGAAGCGCAGCCCCAGGTCCCGCACGATCTTCGGTGGCAGCAGGCTGACGAGGTAGGAGTAACGCGACAGCCGGGCGTCGACCCCGGCGAACGCCCGCGTCGACACGGCGGCACCACCGGTGTGGTCCAGCCGCTCCAGCACCAGCACGCTGCGCCCGGCGCGCGCGAGATAGGCGGCGGCGACCAGCCCGTTGTGGCCGCCGCCGACGATGACCGCGTCATACGAAGTCCGTTCCGGCATGCCTCTTGGTAGCACGCGCCGAACGGGGTCGCCAGGTGCACGCGGCTGAAACCTCCTCCCCGGCCGGTGCGGCTTCTTGACCGGGCAGGGGGGTGCTCCTAGCGTCCGGCCGTGCTCCGCCCCGGCACCGCCCGCGCCGTCCTCTCCTCAGGCCGTCCCGCCCACTCGTGAGGTGACCCGTGTCCCGTTCCCCGGTACCCCGCCCCGGCCGCGCCTTCGCCGGACTGACCGCCGTCGCCGCCTGCTCCGCCGGGCTGCTCGCGGCCCCCGCGCCGGCCTCGGCCGCCCCGGATCCGGCCCGCGCGCCCGGCGCCGCACAGGCCGCCGGGACGTACCCGAATCTGGCCCCCAGACCCCCGATGGGCTGGAACAACTGGTCTTACTACATGTGCAACATCAACGAGCGGACGGTCCTGGACAATGCCCGCGCGCTGGTCCGTACGGGGCTGGCGGGCAAGGGCTACCGCACCGTCACCATCGACGACTGCTGGATGAGCAGAGCGCGCGGCTCTCAGGGCGAGCTGGTGGCGGACCCCGTGAAGTTCCCGCACGGCATGGCGTATCTGGGGCGGCAGCTGCACCGGATGGGACTGAAGTTCGGGATTTACGAGGACGTCGGCACCCTCACGTGTGAGAAGTTTCCGGGCAGTCTCGGCCATTTCCAGGAGGACGCCGCGCAGTTCGCCCGGTGGAAGGTGGACTACGTCAAGGCGGACGGCTGCAATGTGCCGGTCGCGCCGGGACACACCAAGGAGGAGACCTACCGGGATGTGTACGGGCAGATGAGCCGGGCGCTCAGGGACACCGGCCGGCCGATCACCTTCTCGGTGTCGGCCCCGGCCTACTTCCAGTTCGACGGGGACAGCGTCTGGCACCAGGTCATCGGGTGGTCGGCGGAGGTCGGCAATCTGTGGCGCGGCGGGCGGGATGTGGCGCTCCAGCAGAGCACCCCGGCCGCCAAGTGGTCCTCCATCGTCTACAACTTCCGCTACAACGCGAAGCTGTCCGGCCTGCAGAAGCCGGGGCGCTGGAACGACCCGGACTTCCTGCTGGCCGGTGACACGGGCCTGACGCGGGAGGAGATCCAGAGCCAGCTGTCGCTGTGGGCGATGATGGCCGCGCCGCTGATCTCCAGCACGGACGTCGCCGGCCTGTCCCCGCAGGCGCGCACGGTGCTCGGGAACAAGAAGGTCATCGCCGTCGACCAGGACGCGCTCGGCGTCCAGGGGCATCTGGTGCAGCAGGACGACGGCTCGGCGGTGCTGGCCAAGCCGCTGAAGAACGGCGACACGGCGATCGCGCTGTTCAACTCGGGTGCGGCGCCGCGCACCCTGTCCGTCACGGCCGCCGCGGCCGGGCTGCCCCAGGCCGACTCCTACCGGCTGCACGAACTGGTCACCGGCCGCCGTACGCACAGCGACGGGGACATCGTGGCGCGGGACGTGCCGCCGCACAGCACGGTGCTCTACCGGGTCACCCCGGGCTGAGCCGGCGGCAGCACCCCGGACGCGGGCCGTCCGCTCACTGCCGCCGGCGTACGGCGCGCTCCTGGCGCCGTGCCGCGATCCGGCGGTGGACGGCGGCGGCCTCGTCCGTGCGGCCCAGCTGTTCCAGACACTGGGCGAGGTCGCTCAGGCTGGCCAGGGTGTCGAGATGGCCGGCGCCCAGCACCCGTTCGCGGGCGTCGGCGACCCGGCGGTAGTGGTCCAGTGCCTCGCCCCAGCGGCCGAGCCAGCCCAGGGCGACAGCGGTCTCCCGGCGGCTGACCAGGGTGTCGCAGTGCTCCTCACCGAGTACCCGGGCGCGGGCCGCGGTCACCTCCCGCGCCTCCACGAGCGCCTCCTGCCAGCGGCGCTCCCGGCCGAGGTTGACGCCCAGGCCGTGCCGGGCGCGCAGGGTCTCCGGGTCGTCGGCGCCCTGGGCGCGGGTACGGGCCGCGGCCAGCTCGCGGTAGAGCGCCAGCGCGTCCGCGCTGCGGCCGAGCCGGCCGAGGCCGATACCGACCTCGTAGCGGGCGGCGAGGGTGTCGGGGTGGTCGGGTCCGAGCACCGCCGAGCGGGCCGCCGCGACCTCCTCGTAGACCTGGAGCGCCGCCGTCCACATGCCCAGCTTGCCCAGTACGAAGGCGAGTTCACCGCGGGTGACGAGGGTGTCGGGGTGGCGCGCGCCCAGGACCCGGGCGCGGGCCCCGGCCACGTCCCCCAGCATGGTGTGGCAGTCCTCCAGCCGTCCCAGCCGGCCGAGGTTGAGGGCGACGTGGTGGCGGCAGTCCAGCGCGTCGGGGTGGTCGGGGCCCAGCGCGCGTTCGCGGCCGCCCAGCACTTCGGTGTAGAGCTGGTGCGCCTCGAAGTGCCGGCGCAGGCGGCTCAGCGCATGGCCGGTCTCCAGCCGGCTGGTGAGGGTGTCGGGGTGGTCGGGGCCCAGCAGGCGGGCCCGCTCCGCGGCGAGCGCGCGGTGTGCGTCGCCGGACTCCGCCCACCGGCCCAGCCGGCCGAGGTCCAGTGCGGCGGTGTGCCGGCCGGCCAGCGCGGCGAGGGCGGCGCGGCGGTCGTCGGGCAGCGGCGGGCCGGTGACGCCGGCGGCCGGGGACGCGTCGTCACGCCGCGTCTCGCTCCCGCCCGTCCAGGCATCGGTGAGCACCGTGGCGGCCCGGTCCGGTGCCGGGCCGCGCGCCGGCCGGGCGAGGTGCTGCGCCGCGCCGAGGGTCATGCCGTGGGTCCAGGAGGGCAGCGGGTGGGCGGCGACGGTCGTCTCGTCCGGGTCGGCCGCGGCGCGGGGCGCGAGCCGCGGCCGGCGGGCGTCGGCAAGGCGTTTGCCCAGCTCGTGGGCGTCCCGGGGCCGGTCGTCGGGGTCCTTGGCGAGGAGTTCGAGCATGATCTGCTCGTAGCTCTCCGGCAGGTCGGGCCGGAGCGTACGGGGCGGCTCGGGCGCCCTGTCACGATGCCCGACGAGCACCGCCCAGGTGTCACCCAGGTCGAACGGCGGCACACCGGTGGCAATCTCGTACAGCACACAGCCGAGGGAGTAGAGATCGCTGCGGTGGTCGACGCCGTGGCCGCCGATCTGCTCGGGCGACATGTAGTGCGGGCTGCCCATGGCGATGCCGGTGCCGGTCAGCCGGGCGGTGAACCCGATGTCGTGGCCGAGCCGGGCGATGCCGAAGTCGCAGATCTTGACCGTGCCGTCGGCGGTCCGGACGATGTTCGCCGGCTTGAGGTCGCGGTGCACGACGGCCTGTTCGTGGGTGTAGGCCAGCGCGGCGGTGACCTGTTCGGCGATCTCGGTGAAGTCCGGGAGGGGCAGCGGCTGGCGCCGGTTGTCCTCCAGCAGCTGGCTGAGGTTACGGCCGCTGAGCAGCTCCATGACGATGAAGAGGGTGCCGTCGTCCTCGCCGAAGTCGTGGACGACGGTGATGCCGCGGTGCTGGAGGGCACCCGCGACCCGGGCCTCGCGGCGGAAACGTTCGCGCAGGACCTGCAGGAGCGAGGGTTCGTGCTCCGGGCCGAGAGGCTTGAGGCATTTGACCGCGACCTGCCGGCCCAGCGACTCGTCGCGGGCGCGCCACACCTCCCCCATGCCGCCGCGCCCGATGGTGTCGAGCAGTCGGTACCGCCGCTGGATCAGTCTGCTTTCTTCCACCATGAATCGCCGCCCCCGTCCCCGTTTCCCGCGGTCAGTCGCGCAGCTCCCCCTGCGTGCCCCGCTTCCCCTCCAGTATGGCGGGGGAACGGCGGAGCTTGTAGGGCGCTGGGCGGGTGTCGGGACCGAGTCGCTCGACGGCGCGCAGGATGTGCCGGGGCGGGAGCTGCCAGCGGAGCGTGGCGGGAAGGGTGCGCAGCAGGCGGCCGGTGGCGCGCAGCCGGCGGGTGACGGCGGCGGGCGGGGGTGCGGGGCGCCCGTAGAGGTCGTGGGCGTACGCCGGAAGTGCGCCGTAGGCCAGGCCGGCCACCCGCTGCCACAGCAGTGCGCGGGCCGGCACGAGCACCGCCGGGGTCGGCGGCCGGCGCAGAAAGGCGTCGACCTCGCGGGCCTCGGGGGTGAGCGCCAACTCGGGCCGTACGCGGGCGAAGTAGGCGGCCAGCGCGGCCCGGTCGCCGGGGACGGCGGCCGGGTCGAGGCCGACGAGCCGGGCGCTCTCGCGCTGCTCGGCGAGGTAGGCGTCGGCCCCCTCGTCGCCGACCGGGCACCCGGAGCGGCGCAGGACGTGCAGATAGGAGTCGACCTCCGCGCAGTGCACCCACAGCAGCAGGTCCGGCGCGTCGACGCCGTAGCGTGCGCCGGTGGCGGGGTCGGCGGCGGACAGCCGGCGGTGGATGCGGCGGACCCGGGCGCCGGCCCGTTCGGCGGCCCCGGTGGTGCCGTAGGTGACGGTGCCGACGAAATCGGCGGTCCGCAGCAGCCGGCCCCAGGCGTCCCGCCGGAAGTCCGAGTTCTGCAGCACGCCGCGCACCGCGCGGGGGTGCAGCGCCTGGAGGTACAGCGCGCGCACCCCGGCGATCCACATCATCGGATCGCCGTGCAGCTGCCAGGTCACCGAACGGGGCCCGAACAGCCCCGGGTCGCCCGTGGACACCTCTGACTCGCCTCCTCTTGCCGTGCCGGGTCAGCGCCGCACGCGCGGCATCCCCAGGCCGAGCCAGGAGATGATCTCGCGCTGGATCTCGTTGTTGCCGCCGCCGAAGGTGAAGATCACGGCGGAGCGGTAGCCGCGTTCCAGTTCGCCGTGGAGCACCGCGCCGGCCGAGCCCTCCTTGAGCGGGCCCGCGGATCCGACGGCCTCCATCAGCCAGGCGTAGGCGTCCCGCCGGGCCTCGGAGCCGTAGACCTTGACCGCGGAGGCGTCCTGGGGGGTCAGGGTGCCGTGCTGGAGTGCGTCGACCATCTGCCAGTTCAGCAGCTTCATGGCATCCAGTCTGGCGTGGGTGCGGGCCAGCCGGCCACGCACCCAGCCCAGGTCGATGACCCGGCGGCCGTCGGTGAGCTTGGTGGCGGCGGCCCAGCGCTGGACGTCGTGCAGTGCGCGGATGGCCATGGTGCCGTGCGCGGCGAGGGTGACCCGCTCGTGGTTGAGCTGGTTGGTGATGATCCGCCAGCCCTTGTTCTCCTCGCCGACGCGGCGGGAGGCGGGGACGGTGATGTTCTCGTAGTAGCTGGCGGTGGTGTCGTGCGAGGCGAGGGTGTTGATCAGCGTGCAGGAGTAGCCGGGGTTGCCGGTGGGGACCAGCAGCATGGTGATGCCCTTGTGGGGCGGCGCGTCGGGGTCGGTCCGTACCGCGAGCCACACCCAGTCCGCGGTGTCGCCGTTGGTCGTCCAGATCTTCTGCCCGTTGACCACGTAGTGGCCGCTGTTCTCATCGCCTTCGCGGACGGCGCGGGTCTTGAGGGCGGCCAGGTCGGTGCCGGCGTCCGGTTCGCTGTAGCCGATGGCGAAGTCGATCTCGCCGGACAGGATCCGGGGGAGGAAGAAGGCCTTCTGCTCGTCGGTGCCGTACCGCATGAGGGTGGGCCCGACGGTGTTCAGCGCCATCAGCGGCAGCGGGACCCCCGCCTGGGCGGCCTCGTCGAAGAAGATGAACTGCTCCATCGGGGACATGCCGCGGCCGCCGAACTCCTGGGGCCAGCCGACGCCGAGCCAGCCGTCGGTACCCAGGCGGCGCACGGTCTCACGGTAGAAGCGCTTCTGGTCGGCGGGTGCGGCATACCGTGCGGCGGCGTCGTCCGGCACCAGCCGGGCGAAGTATGTGCGCAGTTCGGTGCGCAACTGCTGCTGCTCGGGGGTGTATTCGAGGTGCACGGCCCCTCCAGTTCGTCCGCTCCGGTCGTCCGGCCCGGGGGCGGCCCGCGAAGCTGACGGGTCGTCGGCTGCCGGATCGAGGGGCACAGTAGAACTTGTTCCAGTAATACGGAAGGGCGCGCGGTCCGGCCGCGGACACACGAAGACCCGGCCCGGCACCTCCGCGGCACCGGACCGGGCCTTCCCGGGACTCCATCAGCCCACGGCGTGCTTCGCCGGGTTGTTCGGCTGCACCCGGGCGTGCTGCACGTCCTTGCAGTACTTGACGTAGCCCGTGTTGGTCACGTACTTCCCCGCGACCCAGCCCGGGCGCTCACCGCGCGTCAGGTACCAGACGGAGTTGCCGCGGACGTTCTGGGTGCGCACCTTGCAGACCAGGCCGACCTGCGCGCGGTGACGGAGGTAGCCCCGTACGGAGGAGTCGGTGCTGGGGTACTGACGCTGGCTCAGGCCCTTCTTGGCGGTGACGACGCCGTAGGGCTTGAGGGGGCCGGGCGCCGCCTGGGCCGGGGCGGCGAGCAGCGTCGCACCGACGGCGAGGGCCGCGGTCAGTGCGCCCGCGCCGGCCGCGAGCTGTTTTCCTCGGGCCATGAGGGATTCGGTCGTCGACATAGAGGGTCTCCTGTTCTTGACGCGCAATGCCACCCAATGGTGCACAGTCGGACATTACGCGCACTTCACCCTCGGAATGTGGTGAAACGACGAACAGGCGGCCGATCGTGTGACAGTGCAAGGGTTGTCGGGTGACGACCCGTCATCACGGCGCGGCCGGCGCGGGGTCGGCCGGCTCAGCCCTCGGCACCGGCACGGTGGATCCCGAAGGAGCCGCCCTGCGGATCCCGGATCACCGCGACCCTGGGGCCCGCCGGGACATCCGTCGGGGGCACCAGCAGCATGCCCCCCGACTCCGCGGCCCGGGCCGCCGTTCCGTCCACGTCGGCGACGGCGAAGTACGGCAGCCAGTGCGCCCTGACGTCGTCCGGGTAGAACTCGTCCAGCGCGCTCAGCCCGCCGAAGTCGGCGCCGTCGATGCCCCACTGCGGGTAGTCCGCGTGGGTGCCGACGGTCCAGCCGAAGACGCGGGTGTAGAAGGCCTTGGCGGCCTCGGCGTCCCGGGTGGCGAGCTCGACCCAGCCGAGCGAGCCGGGCGCGTTGAACACGCCGGCACCCGTGAAGGAACGGGCCTGCCAGATCGAGAACACCGCACCCTCCGGGTCGCTCAGCACGGCGAAGCGGCCCAGGTCGAAGACGTCCATCGGCCCCATCAGCTGCCGCCCGCCCGCCTCGGTGACCGCGGCGGCCTGCGCGTCGGCGTCCCGCGTCGCGAAGGACACGGTCCAGGCGGTGGGCTGCCCGGGGGCGTAGAGCGGGGAGAGCCCGGCGACCGGGGCGTCGCCCAGGTACAGCATGGTGTAGCCGCCCGCCTCCTCGCGCGGGTCGGTCTCGGCGCGCCAGCCGAAGACCTGGCGGTAGTACACCTTGGCGGCCTCCACGTCCGAGGTGCCCAGCTCCACCATGCAGGGCGCACCGGGGGTGGGCTCAGTGATCTTCACGGTGCATCCCGTCCTCCGCGCCGGGCCGTGGCCCGGCGGTGCTGCGCGCGCGTCCGCTGCCGGTCGGCAGCCGTACGCTGCCGATGCTCCGATGGGCGCGGCCGGGCCGCAACCGGAGCGCGGGGCGGCATCCGCGGCGGCGGGCGGGCCGCAGGTCAGGGGGCCTCGGCCCGTAGCCGGCGCAGGGTGCCGTGCGGGGCGTCGGGGGCGAAGGCCTCGGCGAGGGCGGTGGCGGCGGCCTCGGCGGCCCGCGCCGCCCGGGGCCGCATGGCCGTCTCGTAGGTATGGAGCGCGGCGTCGGGGTCGCGGTCCCCGGCGAGGGCGAGGGCGAGTTCGGCGCCGTCCAGCAGCGCGAGGCCGGCGCCTTCGGCGGCGAAGGGGGCCATCAGGTGCGCGGCGTCGCCCAGCAGGGTCAGCCCCGGGGTGGGGGTCCAGGTGTGCGGGCTCGGCAGGGCGAACAGCGGACGGTTGCGGAATCCGCCGTCGTTGTCCCTGAGCAGCGCCAGCAGCCGGTCGTCCCAGCCGGCGAAGGCGTCGAGCAGCACGGCGCGGACCGCCGCGGTGTCCGTCATCGCCACCCCGGCCGCCGGCGCCCAGTCCTGGGAGCCGCGGAAGGCGGCCTGGACGCGGAGCCGGCCGTGGCCGTGGCGCCGGGCGAGCAGGCCCTTGCCCGCGGAGAGCGCCAGCATGATGCCGTCACCGACCAGGCGGGCGAGGTCCGGATGACGGGTGTCGGCGTCCTCGAACCGGGCCTCGACGAAGGTGACGCCGCAGTAGTGGGGGGTGGCGTCGGAGAGGACCGGGCGCACCCGGGACCAGGCACCGTCGGCGCCGATGACCACACCGAAGTCCTCGGTGTGACCGTCGTCGAACTCGGCGGTGTGGCGGCCGCCGCCGAGCGGGTGCAGGGTGCGCAGATAGCTGCCCCAGCGCACGGTCGCGGGCGGGAGGGAGTCCAGCAGCAGCCGGCGCAGCGCGCCCCGGCCGATCTCGGGCCCCGCCGCGCCGGGGGCCGGGGTGTGCCGGAAGCGGACGGTCGCGGTGTGGTCGAGCAGCCGCAGCTCCTGGCCCGCCGGGCGGGTGAGCCCGGCGAACTCCGCCCGCAGACCGGCCGTGCGCAGCGCCTCCTGACCGGACGTCAGCCACAGCTCCGGCACTCCGTGCCGGTCGGGCGCCTCGGCGGAGGCCTCCTGCTCGAAGACGGTGACCGGCAGCCCGTTGCGCCGCAGGACGCGGGCGCAGAGGAGGCCGCCCGGGCCGGCGCCGATGATCGCGATACGGGGCGTGGCGGGGTTCATGGCGCTCCTCGGCTGAGCGAAACGGCAGCCCCCCGGCCAGAAAAGCACAGCGGCCCACCGGGTGCCAGCACGGCGCCGGGCCGGCGCCCACCGCGGCGCTCCCGCCGGATCCACGGCCGGGACGCCGGTGGAACGGGTGCGTGGGCGGGCGGGGCAGCGGGTAGGTCACCCCAGGTCGGGGGGTGTTGAGGGCCCGTCGGGAAGCGTCCGTCCGGAATATGGGACAGATGACCGCATCCGGAGCGCGAGGTTGCGGATTTAGGTATGCCTAACCTAATGTAACGACGCGTGTCGACGACCAAACCACGTGCCACCGCACCCCCTGTGCCCGATGCGCGTCCCGCCGCGAACGTCCTTCGGCGCGTGCCGCTGCTCGTGGTCGGGCTCGGCGCGCTGGCACTCTGTGCCGCCCTCAGTCTGGCCCTCGGGACCCGGTCCGTACCGCTGTCCACCGTCTGGGACGCGCTGACCGGCGCCGCCCACGGACAGGACGCCATTGTGGTGACGGGACTTCGGCTGCCGCGCACGCTCGTCGGGCTCGCGGTCGGCGCGGCGCTCGGTGTCGCCGGGGCGGTCGTCCAGGGCATCACCCGCAATCCGCTCGCCTCCCCGACCACGCTCGGCATCAACGCGGGCGCGGGCTTCGCGGTGGTCACCGCCATCTACGCCCTGCATCTGACCCGGCCCGTCCAGTACATCTGGTTCGCGTTCGCGGGCGCCGCGGCCGCCGCGCTCTTCGCCCAGGCGCTGGCCCGGCGCGCCGGTGACCTGGATCCGGTGCGCCTGGCACTGGGCGGCACCGTGCTGCAACTCGTCCTGGTGTCCTGGACGTCGACGGTCATGCTGACCAGCAAGCGGTCGCTGGACGAGGCGCGGTTCTGGCTGGCCGGTTCGCTGTCCGAGCGTCCGCTGTCGGTGCTCTACCCGGTGCTGCCGACGCTGGTGATCGGGCTGGTCGTCGCGCTGGCCATCGCCCCGGCCCTCAACGCGCTGGCGCTGGGCGACGATTCGGCGCAGGCGCTGGGCGTGCCGGTGTCGAAGATCCGCAGCGCCGGCGGGCTGGCCGTCGTGCTGCTCGCCGCGTCCGCGGTGGCCGTGGCCGGGCCGCTGGCCTTCATCGGGCTGGCCGCACCGCACCTGGTCCGCCAGCTGCTGCGCACCTCCGACCACCGGATCGTGGTCCCCGGCTGTCTGCTCGCCGGCCCGCTGCTGCTGCTCACCGCCGACATCCTCGGACGGCTCGTCATCCGCCCGTCCGAATTGCAGGTCGGCATCATCAGCGCGTTCCTCGGCGCGCCGCTGCTGGCACTGCTGGCCCGGAAGGTGGCCCGATGAACGACCTCCTCCGCACCGCCACGCCGCACGGGGCCCCGGCGGCCGGCACCGGCAGCGGCCGCCGCCACAGTGCCGCACGCGGGCGCACCGCGCTGACCGCCGTCGTCGGCGTCGTGGTGCTCTGTGCCCTGGTGACGGTGTCCGTGGCCAACGGCGACATGCCGCTGCCGCCCGCCGACGCGGTGCAGGGCCTGTTCGGGCTCGGTGATTCCGCGACGGTGCTGGTGGTCCAGGAGTTCCGGGCCCCGCGCATGGTCGCGGCGATCGTCGCGGGGGCGGGGCTGGCGGTGGCCGGCGCCCTGCTCCAGCGGCTGTTCCGCAATCCGCTCGCCTCGCCCGACGTCATGGGGGTGACCGGCGGCGCCTCGTTCGGCGCGGTGGCGATGCTGGCCGCCGGGGCCTCGCAGGCCCTGATGCCGCTGGCCGCCCTCGGCGGCGGACTGCTCGCCGCGGTGCTGCTGGGGGTGTTCGGCTGGCGCTCCGGCGTCAGCGTGACCCGCCTGGTGCTGGTCGGTCTCGCCGTCCAGGCGGGCCTGTCCGCGGCGGTGACCTTCATGGTCGTCCGCTTCCCCACCGAGCTGGCCGGGTCGGCCCTGCAGTGGACGACGGGCTCGGTGTACGGGCGGACCTGGACCGAAGTGACGTCCGCGGGCGGTGCGGTGGCCGTGGGCCTGCTGGCCGCCTTCGCGCTGCACCGCCGGCTCGCCGTCCTCGACCTGGGCGACGACTCGGCCGGCGCGCTCGGCCTCCACACCCACTCCGCCCGGCTGCAGGTCCTGGTCATCGCGATCGTGCTGGCCTCGCTGGCTGCCGCGCTCACCGGCCCGGTCGCCTTCGTCGCCCTGGCCGTCCCGCACATGGTGCGATTCCTCGCCGGGCCGCCGACCGCCGGGACGCTGGCGCTGTCCGGCCTCGCCGGCGCCGTGCTGCTGCTCGCCTCCGACCTCGTGGCGCAATATCTGCTGCCGGTCAGCGGGCTGCCGGTCGGAGTGGTCACCGCCACTCTGGGCGCGCCATGGCTGCTGGTGCTGATGATCCGTCAGAGCAGTTCCGTGAACAGGAGTGTCCGATGACCGCCAATCAGCTTTCCACCCACGGTCTCGATCTGCGCTACGGCGACCGGCTGATCGTCGGCGGCCTGGACCTGGTGCTGCCCGGCGGGGCCGTCACCGCTGTCGTGGGCCCCAACGCCTGCGGCAAGTCGACCCTGTTGCGCGGACTGACCCGGCTCTTGGCGCCGGCCGCCGGCACCGTCGCCCTGGACGGCTCCGACATCCACCGGATGCCGGCCCGTGCGCTGGCCCTGCGGATGGGGCTGCTCCCCCAGCAGCCGGTCACCCCCGACGCGATCACCGTCGAGGCGCTGGTCCGGCTCGGCCGCTACCCCCACCAGCGGCTGCTGAGCCCGTGGTCGGCGACGGACCAGCAGGCGGTGGAGGAGGCACTGCGGCGCACCGGCACCCTGGAGCTGCGCGACCAGCCCGTCGACCGGCTCTCCGGCGGCCAGCGGCAGCGCGCCTGGATCGCGCTCGCGCTGGCCCAGGACACCGATCTGCTGCTGCTCGACGAGCCGACCACCTTCCTGGACCTGCGCCACCAGCTCGATGTCCTCGACCTGGTCGCCGCCCTGCACGCCGAGGCGGGCCGCACCGTCGTGATGGTGCTGCACGACCTCGGACAGGCCGCCCGTTACGCGGATCACCTCGTGGTCCTCAAGGACGGGCAGCTGGCGGCGGCCGGCGCCCCGGCGGACGTCCTCGACGCGGAGCTGGTCAAGTCCGTGTTCGACGTGGACTGCCGGGTGATCCCCGACCCCGAGACCGGCACCCCGCTGGTCGTCCCCAAAAGCGGTGCGAAACGGCTCTCCGCCGTCACCGTCTGACCGCCTCCCCCACGTGCGTTTTCTCCTCCCCTCCCTCCGCTCCCGGCAAGGAAGACACACCCTCATGCTGACCAGAATTCCCCTCCGCACCACCGCCCGCCGGCTGCCGGCCGCGCTGCTCACCGTCACCCTGGGCGCCACCGCCCTGACCGCCTGCGGCGACGGCACCGCCTCCGGCGACGACGCGGCGAAGGGCAAGGCCGGCGCCGGCTTCCCGCGCACCGTCAAGAGCGCCATGGGCGGCGACGTGCAGATCCCCGCCAAGCCCAAGCGCGTGGTCGTGCTGGACACCGGCGAGCTGGACGACGTCACCACCCTGGGCGTCAAGCCCGTCGGCGCGGTCTCGCCGCACATGAAGACCGAGGGCGGCTTCCCCTCCTACCTCAAGGACGAGATCGGCGGCGTCAAGGACGTCGGTCCACTGCTGGAGCCCAACCTCGAAAAGATCATCTCCCTGAAGCCCGACCTGATCCTGTCCTCCAAGGTCCGGCACGAGAAGATCTACGACAAGCTCAAGGCCATCGCGCCGACCGTCTTCACCGAGACCACCGGCGGCCCCTGGAAGGCCAATCTCAAGGTCCACGCCAAGGCGCTGGGGCTGGAGAAGGAGGCCGACCAGAAGCTGAAGGAGTACGAGACCCGGGCCAAGGCGCTGGGCGAGGCCATCAAGAAGAAGTACCACGGCAAGATGCCCTCGGCCTCGGTCGTGCGTTTCGTCGCCGGCCCGACCCGCCTCTACCAGAAGTCCTCCTACAGCGGGGTGGTCCTCAACGACATCGGCCTGGCGCGGCCGACGTCGCAGAGCTCCACCGACCCGGCCAAGACCATGCTCGACGTCGGCCCGGAGCAGATCGACAAGGCCGACGCGGACCTGGTGTTCGTGACCTCCGCGGACCTCCCCAGCAAGACCCAGCAGAAGGACGTCACGTCCAACCCGGTCTGGAAGGACCTGCCGGCCGTCAAGCAGCACAAGGTCTTCGACGTGCCCGACGAGACGTGGATGTCCGGCATCGGCATCCAGGCCGCCGAGCACATGCTCGCCGACGTGGCGAAGGCCACCGGGGTGCCGCTGCCGAAGAGCTGACCCCTGGGCGGCCCCTGCCCGCGGGGGCCACCCCCTTTCTTCGCCCTTCTTCGCCCTTTCTTCGCCCTGTCCTGCCCCTCTCGTTCCCCCGCACCGCCCTCGACCCCGAAGGGGCCCGCTCATGCGGATGTATCTGCTCGCCCTCAACCCCACCGACTCGGTCACCGAGGGGTTCCTGCCCGCCGCCGCCCGCCTCGGCCTCGACGTCACGATCCTGACGGACCAGCCATCGGCGCACCGGGACGTGTCCCCGCAGACAGAGGTCCTGGAGTGCGACGTCCATGACTTCCGCGCCGTCATCAACCGGATAGCCACCCACCACCGCGCCGACGCGGTGTTCACCAACAGCGACCATCTGCAGACCCAGGCCGCCCTGGCCGCCGACTACTTCGGGCTGCCCGGCAAGGACTGGCGGGCCACGCTGCGCACCAAGAACAAGGGCGAGATGCGGCGCCACCTGGCCGCCGCGGGCCTCGACGCCGTGCGGTCCGTGGAGCTCGCCGCCGGGCAGGACCCGTCCGCATTCACCGCCGACGACGACCTGCCCTACCCCGTGGTCCTCAAGCCCCGCGAGGGCGTGGCGAGCGAGGACGTGATCCTGGCCCGGGACCCCGAGGAACTGGTGGCCCTCGCCAAGGAGATCCAGGCGCGGCGCCCCCACGCGGCGCTGCTGGCCGAGGAGTTCCTGACCGGTGAGCTGCACACCCTGGAGACCCTGGGCGACGGCCGGGTACGGCATGTCCTGGGCGGTTTCCACACCACCATGTCCGCGCCCCCCGTCTTCATCGAGGAGCGGCTGGACTTCGTCGCCGCCCCGCCGGAGCCCGTGGTCGCCCAGGTGTCTGCCCAACTCGACGCGCTGGGCGTCGGGTTGGGCGCCTGTCACACCGAGTTCGTGGTGCACGAGGGCCGGGCGCGGCTCATCGAGGTGAACTACCGCGTCATCGGCGACCAGTGCGACCTGCTGCTCGCGCAGATCCTGGGCATCGAGCTGTTCGCGCACATCCTGCGGGCGCATCTGGGCGAGCCGCTGCCCGCGGACCTCGGTGCCCGGCGCGACGGAGCGGGCCGGGTGGACTACGCCCTCGCCGACCGGGCCGGCACGCTCGCCGCGGCGCCCGCCGCCACCGACCGGACGGTGGACGGCGTACAGCTGGCGTACCGGCCGCTGCGCGCCCCCGGTGAGCGCCATCCGCACTACGGCACCAACCGCGACTACCTCGGCGTGCTACGGGTCACCGGCACCGACCGCGGCGCGGTGGACCGGGTGGCGGACGACTTCGTCGCCGCGGAGCGCTGGGAGATCACCCCGTGAACACCGCACTCGCCACAGACGGGAGCCTCGTCACGCACCGGACCGACGACCCGGCCGGGGCGGCCGAAGAGGCCGAGCTGCTGGTGCGCGTCCTGGGTGCGCTGCTGCGGGAGGACGTCGTCGGCCTGCGCACCCGCGGCACGCTGCTGGAACGCCCGGACGGGCGCTGGCTGCGGCTCCCCGCGGGCCCGGCCGCCGGCGCCCTGCTGCTGCCGCTCGCCGCGGACGGCTACCAGAGCGCCTACACCGCCCGGCTGCCGTTCCTGGTCCGCGAGTCCGACGGGGCCCGGCTGCGCACACTCGACGAGGTCGTCACCGCGCTGCGCGACCTCGCCGACCCGGCCGACCGGGGCGGCTTCGACGCCTTCGCCGGGGAATGCCGCCAGACCCTGGCGACGATGCGGCTGCACACCCGGACCCGGGACGAGGTCGATGCCGAACTGACGAATCGTCACGGCAGCGATCCCGGCGCCTGGCAGGGCCTGCCCGGCGGCCTGGCGTACGACACGCTGGCCGCCCGGACCGACCACCCCGTCTACCCGACCGCCCGCGGCCGATCCGGTCTCGATGAGGGCCAGCTCCGGGCGTATGCACCCGAGTTCGGTCCGCAGTTCGCGCTGCGCTGGCTCGCCCTGCCGCGTGCGGCGGTCACCGTGCCGGGCGGCGCGGCGGCGCTGCCCGGTTGCTGGCCGACGCCCGGGGAGCTGGGCCTTCGCCACCTCGACGAGAGCCATCTCGCCTTTCCCGTCCACCCGTTGACCCTCGGCGACCCGCTGGACGACGCACTGCGCCGGACCGGCCTGGAGGGCGCGGCGGTACCGGCCGACCGCGAGCCGCTCACCGCGGTTCCGACGCTGTCGATGCGTACCGTGGCGCTCGATGCCGACCCGCGGCTGCACCTGAAGCTGCCGCTGGCCACCGCCACGCTGGGGCTGCGCAACCGTCGCACCATCAAGCCGGGCACGCTCGTCGACGGCGCGGCGGGCCAGCGGCTGCTGGAGACCGTGCTCGCCCGCGAGCCACGGTTCGCCGCGGCGATCCTGCAGGCCGACGAGACCTGCTACGCGCACGCCGGGGACGAGCTGCTGGCCGTGCTGTGCCGCCGCTACCCGGCCGGCCTGGACGGCAGCGCCGTCGTGCCGATGGCCGCGCTGCTCAGCCGGGCGCCGGGCGGGCGGCTGGTGATCGACCACCTCGCGGACCGCTTCTACGGCGGCAACCCGCTCGCCCTGCTCGATGCCTGTCTCACCCTGCTCTTCGACTGGCAGACCACCCTGTTCGGCTACGGCATCGCGCTCGAATCCCACCAGCAGAACATCTCGCTGGTGCTGGACCGGGCCGCCGGCGGCACCCGGCTGCGGTTGCTGTTCAAGGACAACGACGGGCCGCGCATCAACACCGTCCGGCTGCGGGAGACCCTGGGCGACGACGCCCCCGACCCCGCTGGCTTCGCCGACCCGCGGATCTTCGCCGGGAGCGACCGGCCGGTGCTGGACCTGTTCACCACCATCACCGTCCATCTGTGCGCGGGGTCCTACGCCTTCGGCCTCGCCCGGCACGGACGCGCCCCGCTGGCCCATCTGCTCGGCCTGGTCCGCGACCGGCTCGCCGAGGCCGTCGAGCGGCTGGGCACCGGGCCGCACGAGCCGGGCGCCGCGCTGCGCGCCCATGTCCTGGACGCGCCGGAGCTTCCGGTGAAGGCGATGGTCAGCGCCGGGACGCTGCTGTCCAAGGAGCGCTCGGGCGCCGCCGACATCAACAAGCACTACACCACCGGACCCAACTACCTGCTGCCTACGGGGGCTTCCCGATGAGCACCGCCACCTCCCGCCGGACCGAGCCGGCGGTCGTCGAGACCAAGGCCCGTCCGGCCCTCGCGCGCCGCCAGGTGCACGCCGTGGCCGGCTGCTACTTCGTGGCCTCGTTCGCCGCCCTCGGCCTGCCGCCGTACCTCACCGAAGTCCTGCCCGAGCTGGGCGACGGCGCCGCCCGCTGGGCCGGTCTGCTCTATGTCGTCCCCACCCTCTTCGGCGCCCTCGGCGCCCCGCTGTGGGGGCGCCTGGCCGACCGCTTCGGCCGTAAACGGCTGCTGTTGCGGGCGCAGTTGGGGCTGGCGGCGGCCTTTCTCCTGGCCGGCTGGGCCGACTCGCTCGCCACGTTCGCCGCGGCGCTGGTCGTACAGGGCGTCCTCGGTGGCACCTTCTCCGCGTCGAACGGCTATCTGGGAGCGGCCCTGGAGGGCCATGCCCTCTCCCGTGCCCTGACACTGATGCAGGGCAGCGCGCGGGCGGCGCTGGTCTTCGCGCCGATCGTGGTCGGCTCGCTGACGCCCTGGCTGTCGCCGCACCGCCAGTACGCCCTGCTGGCCGTACTCCCGCTGGCCGCGGCCCTGATGCTGGTCAAGCTCCCGGAGCCGGCCACCGCCCGGGCCGACGCGGTGCACGGGGACGGTACCGCCCCGGGCGCCGAGGTCCCGGAGCCGGCCGGGCCGGTGCCGGCCGGGCACACCCCGGACGCCCGCCCGCTGCGCGCCCTCTACGCCCTGGAGTTCGCGTTCGTCTTCTCCACCGTCATCTCCTTCCCCTACCTGATCTCCCTCATCTCCCAACGGCTGCCGGGGACCGGGCCGCTGGTGTCCGGTGTGCTGTTCGCCCTGCCGCACCTGTGCTACCTGGTCGCGGCGATGGGGGTGCACGCCGCCTTCCGTACCCGCCCCCGGACCGGGATCGCCCTCGGCTTCGGCTGTATCGCGGCCGGTCTGGCCGGGCACGGCCTCGCCGGCTCGCTCGTCTCCTTCATCGCCGTACGCCTGGTACTGGGCGCCGGGCTCACCCTCGGTCTGGTGTGCCTGTCCATACTGGCCGCCGACTGCGCCAAGGGCCGTTCGCCCGGCGGCCTGTTCGGCTCGATCGAGTTCTTCTCCAAGGCCGGCGCGGTCGCCGCGGGCGTGGCGGCCACCGCCGGCAACGACTGGTTCGGTCCGGTCGCCCCGCTGCTGACCGGCACCGCGATAGCCGTGGCCACCGGACTCGCGATCGCCGCCCCTCTCCTCGCCCGTACTCTCCGCACCCGCAGGAGTCCTCGATGCCCTCGTTGACCAATTCGCCCGGCACCGCCCCGGTATCCGCCGCCCCCACCGGTCTGCCCAGCGCCGACCAGGCCGTGGCGCACACCCTGCTCAACTGTCTGCTGCGGGAGGTCTCCGGCCCCGAGCACCAGACCGCCGTCGACGACGGGCGGCTGCTGATCCGGCTGCCGCGCCGCGGTGTGCTGCTGGGCGTCGCGCTGCGCCGTACCTCGCTGCTGGGCGCGCACCGTTTCACCGGCCCGGTGTCCGAGCGGACCGACAGCGGCTGGGCGGAGGTCGGCTGGCGGCGGCTGGCCGAGTACGTGCACGCCGAGCTGTCGCTGCGCACCGGGGTGCACAACGAGGAGTTCCTGGCGCAGGTCGCCTCCAGCCACCAGGCGGTGTCCGCCGCGCTCGCGGACCGTGCTGAGCGTGCGGAGCGGCGCCCGGACGCCGGGGAGCACACCGCGGAGGACTGGCAGGCCGCCTATGTCGTCTCGGAGCAGTCGCTGCTCTTCGGCCACCGCTTCCACCCGACGCCGAAGGCCCGCACCGGCGACCCCACCGCCTGGCAGTCCTACGCCCCCGAGACCGGCGCCGCCTTCCCGCTGCTGATGCTCGCCGTGCGCGAGGAGCTGATCGCCGAGGAGTCCACCGCCGAGGGCGCCGCCGACGTGCTGGACGCGCTGCACCCCGAGGTCCCGGACGGCTACCGGCTGCTGCCCGTCCACCCCTGGCAGTACGAGCTGCTGCGCGACCACGCGGGTCTGCGCGAGGCGCTGGAGCGCGACGACATCCGCGTCCTGGGCAGCGGCCGGACGCCGTTCGCCGCCACCGCGTCCGTGCGCACGCTCTACGACGGTGCCGACTTCCTCAAGTTCAGCCTCAATGTCCGGATCACCAACTGCCTCCGGAAGAACGCGAGTTACGAACTTTCCGGGGCGGTGGCGCTCACCCGGCTGCTGGCGCCGCAGCTCACCGACCTCGCCGGCCGCTTCCCGGGCAGCGCGGTGCTCCGGGAGCCCGCCTACCGCAGCCTGGCGCTGCCCGGCGCCGACGGGAGGCCGGACACCGAACTGCTCGAAGGCTTCGGCGTCATCGTCCGCGAGGGCCTCTCGCAGCGGCTGCTGCCGGGCACCACACCGCTGCTTGCGGCCGCCGTCGCCGACGAGTACCCCACCGGGCCTGCGCATGTCTCCCGGCTGCTGGCGGGGGCGGGCCCACAGGCCGCGCTGGAGTGGTGGGCCGCCTACCTCAATCTGCTGCTCCCGCCGGTGCTCGCCGCCTACTTCGACCACGGGCTGGTGCTGGAGCCGCATCTGCAGAACGTCCTGGTCTGCGTCGACGGCGACGGGATGCCCGCACAGGTCCTCTTCCGCGACCTGGAGGGCACCAAGCTCGTCCCCGAACACCACACCGAGCTGCTGGCCTCGCTGCCCGAGCAGGTCGCCGCACCGATGACCTACGACGCCCAGCGCGGCTGGGACCGGGTGGTGTACTGCCTGCTGGTCAACCATGTCGCCGAGATGCTCGCCGCGCTCGCCGATCTGCACCCGGACACCGAGACGGAGCTGTGGGCGCAGGTCCGCCGCACCCTGCAGACCCACGCGGACCGCTTCGGCTGCCCACCGCGGCTGGCCGCCCTGCTGGCCGGTGTCCCGCTGCCCGCCAAGGCCAATCTGCTCACCCGCTGGGAGCGCAAGGCCGACCGCGAGGCCGGCTATGTGCGGCTGCCCTCACCGCTGGCCGAGGCCGTTCTGTCGGGCGCCTGCCGCGCCGACGACACCACTCCCTGGAGCGCCCGATGACCACCCCGAGCCCCGCCCTGCCCCCCACCGTCCGCGACCGCGTCCACTCCCTGGCGGCCGAGGACCTGCCCGCCTACCTCTACGACCTGGCCGCACTCCGCGCGCATCTGGCCGAGGTGCGGGCCGCGCTGCCGGGACGCGTCGAGCTGTACTACGCGGCCAAGGCCAACCCGGAACCGGAGCTCCTGGCGGCGCTGCGCCCGTACGTGGACGGCTACGAGGTCTCCTCGGGCGGTGAGCTCGCCCATGTCGGCAAGGCCCTGCCCAGCGCCCCGCTGGCCTTCGGCGGGCCGGGCAAGACGCCCGCGGAGATCGTGCGGGCGCTGGAGACCGGCGTGGAGCGCTTCCACGTGGAGAGCGTGTACGAGCTCCACATGCTCGCGAGCCTGGCCGCCCGCCATGTGCCCGAGCGCCGGATCGCGGTGCTGGCACGCTTCAATTTGCCGGTCGACGACGGCTCGCTGGACGGCAGTTCGCTCGCCATGGGCGGCCGCCCGACCCCCTTCGGGCTCGACCCCGACCAGGCGGACGAGGTCGTCACCCTGCTCACCGACGGCACCTACCCGCACCTCGAACTCCGCGGCATCCACGCCCACTTGGCCAGCGGCCTGGCGGCGCCCGAGCAGCTCGCCGTGTCCGAGACCATCGTGACCTGGGCCGCCGCGCTGGCCGACCGGCACCGCGTCCCGCTGTCCGAGGTGACCATCGGCGGCGGGATGGCCGTCGACTACGCCACCCCGGGGCGGCGTTTCGACTGGGCCGCCTACGGCGCCGGCCTGGACCGGCTCGCCGCCGCCCACCCCGGCCTCACCCTGCGCATCGAGCCGGGGCGGGCACTGACCGCGTACTGCGGCTGGTACGCCACCGAGGTGCTGGATGTGAAGCACAGCCACGGCGAGGAGTTCGCCGTGGTGCGCGGCGGCACCCACCATCTGCGCACCCCGGCGACGAAGGGCCACGACCAGCCCTGCACGGTGGTGGAGTCCGACGCGCCCTGGCCGCACCCCTGGCCGCGGTCGGCGGCGCGGGGCGGCCTGGTCACCGTCACCGGGCAGCTGTGCACCCCCAAGGACGTGCTGGCCCGCGCGGTCCCGGCGCCGGGGCTGCGGGCCGGCGACCGGCTGGTGTTCGGGGTCGCCGGTGCCTACGCCTGGAACATCTCGCACCACGACTTCCTGATGCACCCGCGCCCCGGCTTCCACTTCCTGGACGCCGCGGAGCCGGGCACGGAAGGGACCGGCTGAGATACTCCGCCCCGACGAGGCCCGCGCGCTGACGGCGCGCTGACGGCGCGCTGACGGCGCGCTGACGGCGCGCGCGCCGCGCGGGCATCCGGAGCGGACGGCGGGAACGCGGTAGGGCCGGTCCGCGGCGCGCGAACCGGCCGTGCGCCACGTCCGGTTGGCGGCCGGGTGTGGCGCAGGCCCGCGCGGGCGACGTCCATGGGGGCGGCGCCCGCGGGGGCCGGCCACACCTTCGGCGGTACCTGTCCGGGCGCGGGACGGGTAACTGATGTCGGGTAACCGATCATCCGAGGGAGCTGAGCGCGACATGGCCCAGAACACAGCGTTTGTGATCGCCGGAGCGGGACTGGCCGGCGCGAAGGCCGCGGAGACGCTGCGCGCGGAAGGCTTCGAGGGCCCGGTGGTGCTGCTGGGTGACGAACACGAGCGGCCCTACGAGCGGCCGCCGCTGTCCAAGGGCTATCTGCTGGGCACCTCCGAGCGGGAGTCGGCCTACGTCCATCCGCCCGAGTGGTACGCCGAGCACGACGTCGATCTGCGGCTGGGCAACGCCGTCACCGCCCTCGACCCGGCCGGCCACGAGGTGACCCTCGCCGACGGCAGCCGGCTGGGCTACGCCAAGCTGCTGCTGGCCACCGGCTCCACCCCGCGCCCGCTGCCGGTGCCCGGCGCGAACCTCGACGGGGTGCACTACCTGCGGCGCCTGGCCGACAGCGACCGGCTCAAGGAGGTGTTCCGCTCGGCCGCCCGGATCGTGGTGATCGGCGCCGGCTGGATCGGCCTGGAGACCACCGCGGCCGCCCGCGCCGCCGGGGTCGCGGTGACCGTCCTGGAGACCGCGGAGCTGCCCCTGCTGCGGGTCCTGGGCCGCGAGGCCGCCGAGATCTTCGCCGCGCTGCACACCGAGCACGGCGTCGATCTGCGCTGCGGCACCCGGATCACGGAGATCACCGGCAGCGGCGGCGCGGCGGACGGGGTCCGGCTGGCCGACGGCACCCGGATCGCGGCCGACGCGGTCATCGTCGGCGTGGGGATCACCCCCAACACCGAGACGGCCGCCGCGGCCGGGCTCCGGGTCGACGACGGCGTCGTCGTGGACGAGCGGCTGCGCTCCTCCGATCCGGACATCTACGCCGCCGGCGACGTGGCCCACGCCTACCACCCCGTGCTGGACCGGCATCTGCGCGTCGAACACTGGGCCAACGCGCTCCACCAGCCCCACACCGCGGCCCGGGCCATGCTCGGCCAGGACGTGCGCTACGACCGGCTGCCGTACTTCTTCACCGACCAGTACGACCTGGGCATGGAGTACACCGGATATGCCGCACCGGACGGCTATGACCGGGTCGTCTTCCGCGGGGACACCGCGGCCCGGGAATTCCTCGCCTTCTGGCTCTCCGGCGGGCGGGTGCTGGCCGGGATGAACGTCAATGTCTGGGACGTCACCGACCCGATCAAGGCGCTGGTGGCGAGCGGGCGGCCGGTGGACCCGGAGCGGCTCGCCGATCCGGACGTACCGCTGAGCGATCTGCTCCCCTGAGCGGGGGCCGGCCGGCGGTGCTCACGGAGCGCCGCCGGCCACTGTGTGATCGCCGTAACGACGGGTGCGCGCTTGCCGTGACACCTGGTTAACGGGCCGTTCGTAGGGTCGGAAGCGCAGCAGCCGACCACGAAGGGGACCGTCCGTGACCGCACCGGAACCGCCGGCCGAGACCATGTCGCAGGTGCGGACGGCGTGCACGTACTGCGGGGTCGGGTGCGGGGTCGTGCTGGACGTCGCGACGGACGGGGAGGGCCGGCGAACGGTCCGCAGGGCGGCCGGCGACAAGGCCCACCCGTCGAACGGGGGCCGGCTGTGCACCAAGGGCGCGACCAGCGCCGAGCTGTTCGCGGCGCCGGGCCGGCTGTCGAGCGCCCTGGTGCGCGCGGACCGCGGCGACGAGCCGGCCGCCGAGGCGATGGACACCGCCGTCAAACGGACCGCCGCACGGCTGCGGGAGATCGTCGACGAGCACGGTCCGGACGCCTTCGCGCTCTATGTCTCGGGACAGATGACGCTGGAGGCGCAGTACCTGGCGAACAAGCTCGCCAAGGGGTTCGTCCGCACCCGGCACATCGAGTCCAACTCGCGGCTGTGCATGGCGAGTGCGGGCAGCGGCTACAAGCTGTCGCTGGGCGCGGACGGCCCGCCCGGCTCGTACGAGGACTTCGAGCACGCCGAGGTCTTCTTCGTCATCGGCGCCAACATGGCCGACTGCCACCCGATTCTCTTCCTGCGGATGATGGAGCGGGTGAAGGCGGGCGCCAAGCTGATCGTGGTCGATCCGCGGCGCACCGCCACCGCGGCCAAGGCCGACCTGTTCCTGCAGATCGAGCCGGGGACGGATCTGGCGCTGCTGAACGGCCTGTTGCATCTGCTGGCGGCCGACGGCCGGCTCGACGCGGAGTTCATATCCGAGCACACCGAGGGCTGGGCGGCGATGCCGGAGTTCCTCGAGGACTATCCGCCCGCGAAGGTCGCGGAGCTCACCGGGATACCGGAGGCCGAGCTGCGCCGGGCCGCCGAGTGGATCGGTGCGGCGGACGCCTGGATGAGCTGCTGGACCATGGGCCTGAACCAGAGCACCCACGGCACCTGGAACACCAATGCCCTGATCAATCTGCATCTGGCGACCGGGACGATCTGCCGCCCCGGCTGCGGCCCGTTCTCCCTCACCGGCCAGCCCAACGCGATGGGCGGGCGGGAGATGGGCTACATGGGGCCGGGCCTGCCCGGTCAGCGGTCGACGCTGGTCGCCGCGGACCGTGCCTTCACCGAGGAGCTGTGGGGGCTGGAGCCGGGGACGCTGCGGGCGGACGAGCCCGGCCGGGGCACCGTCGAGATGTTCCGGCGGATGGCCGACGGGGAGATCAAGGCGTGCTGGATCATCTGCACCAACCCCGTCGCCTCGGTCGCCAACCGCCGTACGGTCATCGAGGGGCTGGAGGCCGCGGAGTTCGTCGTCGCCCAGGACGTCTTCGCGGAGACCGAGACCACCGCGTACGCCGATGTGGTGCTGCCCGCCGCCATGTGGTCCGAGTCCGAGGGCGTGATGGTCAACTCCGAGCGCACGCTGACGCTGGTGCGGCAGGCCGCCGACGCCCCGGGCGAGGCCTGGCCGGACTGGCGGATCATCGCCGAGGTCGCCTGCGAGATGGGGTACGAGGACGCCTTCAGCTACCGCAGTGCCGAGGAGATATTCGAGGAGATCAAGCGCGCCTGGAACCCGCAGACGGGCTATGACCTGCGCGGGGTGACCTACGAACGGCTGCGGGACACCCCCGTGCAGTGGCCCTGCGCCACCGCCGAGGGGCCCGACCGCAACCCGGTGCGCTACCTCAACGACGGCGTCAGCCAGTCCCTGGACGAGCGGCCGGACGGCAGCCGCCCCCGGCTGTCCTTCCCCACCGCGTCCGGCCGGGCCGTGTTCTTCGCCCGTCCGCACCTCCCGGCGGCCGAACTGCCCGACGACGACTTCCCGTACGTCCTCAACACCGGCCGCCTGCCACACCAGTGGCACACCCTCACCAAGACCGGCACGGTCGCCAAGCTGAACAAGCTCAACCCGGGCCCCTTCGTGGAGATCCACCCGGCGGACGCCCTGGCGCTGGGGCTGGTGGAGGGCGACATGGTGGAGGTCGCCTCGCGGCGCGGCCGGGCGGTGCTGCCCGCCGTGCCGACCGACCGGGTGCGGCCCGGCAACTGCTTCGCGCCGTTCCACTGGAACGATCTGTTCGGCGAGTACCTCAGCGTCAATGCGGTGACCCATGACGCGGTCGATCCGATCTCCTTCCAGCCCGAGTTCAAGGCGTGTGCGGTGTCCCTGGCCAAGGTCGCGGGAGAGACGGGCTCCGGGCAGGGGGCGCCGGCCGGTGGGACAGCCGGTGAGACCACGGGTGGGACGGCCGGTGCGGACGCCTTCCCGGGCCCCGGCGGTGGTGCGGCGGTGGCGGCGCTGGCCGGGGTGTTCCAGCTCGCGGCGTCCGCGCCGCCGGTGCTGGCCGCGCACGAACGCCGCTATCTGTCCGGCTTTCTCACCGGGCTGGACTCCGGCCCCGCCGCCGGCACCCCGGTGCTGCCGGCCGAGGCGCCCTTCGACCCGGACACCGCGCTGTGGGTCAACGGCATGCTGGCCGGAATGTTCTCGCGCGTCCCGCAGGCCCGGCCGGCGACCGGCACGGCGGACATGCCCGCCGCGGCGTCCGGCGACGCGGTGGCCCCGGCGGTGTTCGTCCTGTGGGCCTCACAGACCGGCAACGCGGAGGAGGTCGCCGCCGACGCGGCCCGCCGGCTCAACGGCAGCGGGCGGACGGCGACGCTGCTGAGCATGGCCGACACCGCACCGGCCACCCTGCCGCACGGCGCCGATCTGCTTCTGGTCACCAGCACCTTCGGGGACGGCGACGCCCCCGACAACGGCTCGGACTTCTGGGAGACCCTCAACGCGCCGGACACCCCGCGGCTGGAGGGCGTGCGCTACTCCGTGCTCGCGCTGGGCGACTCCTCCTACGACGACTTCTGCGGCCACGGCCGGCGGCTCGACGCACGGCTCGCCGAACTCGGTGCGCAGCGGCTGGTGCCGCGGGCCGACTGCGAACCGGACTACGAGGCGCCGGCCGGGCAGTGGCTGGAGAAGGTGCTCACGGTCCTGGCGGACGGCCCGGGGACGGAGGGTCCGGCACCGGGCGGGGCGGCACCGGGCGGGGTGACGGCCACGACGGAGGCCGCCCCGGCTCCCTCGGCTCCCCCGGCTCCCCCGGCTCCCGCGGCGCCGGCCGCCGGGCCCGCCAAGCCCGCACCCGTCACCGCCCTCCTCGTCGGCAACCAGCTGCTGAGCCGGGCCGGGGCCACCAAGGAGGTGCGGGAGTTCACCTTCGACACCCGTGACGGCGACGGCACCCCGCTGGACTACGCGGCGGGCGATGCGCTCGGTGTGCTGCCGCAGAACTGCCCGGAACTCGTCGCGGAGTGGCTGTCCGCCACCGGTGCCGATCCCACCGCCGCCGTCGAGCTGCCCGGCCCGGGCACGGTGCCGCTGGAGGAGGCCCTGCACCGCCATCTGGATCTCACCCGGATCACCCCCGCCCTCCTCCGCCTGGTCGCCGAACGCACCGGTGACCGAGCCCTGAAGAAGCTGCTGCGGCCCGACAACCGGGGTGAGCTGGCCCAGTGGACCTGGAGCCGGCAGGCCGTCGACGTCCTCGCCGAACACCCGGTACGGGCCGAGGCGGCCGACTGGGCCGCCCTCCTCCCCCGCCTTCAGCCCCGGCTGTACTCCATCTCGTCGAGCCCGCTGACCGACCCCGCCCTGCTGCGTCTGACGGTCTCCGTGGTCCGCTTCGAGAACCGCCAGGGCCGCCCCCGCAAGGGCGTGGCCTCCACCTTTCTGGCCGATGCCGGGCAGGACAGCCCGGTGCCGGTGTTCGTCCGGCGCACCGACCGGTTCCGTCCGCCGGCCGACCCGGCGACCCCGATGGTGATGGTGGGCCCGGGCACCGGCGTGGCGCCCTTCCTCGGCTTCCTCGAAGAGCGGCGGGCCCGCGGCCACCGCGCCCCCAACTGGCTCTTCTTCGGCGAGCAGCGCCGCGCCACCGACTTCTACCACGAGGACGCACTCGGCGAACTGTGCCGGGAGGGGTTGCTCACCCGGCTGGACACCGCCTTCTCCCGCGATCAGCGCGCCAAGATCTACGTCCAGGACCGGATGCGGGAGCACGGCGCCCAGCTGTGGTCCTGGCTCCAGGACGGCGCCCACTTCTATGTCTGCGGTGACGCTTCCCGGATGGCCAAGGACGTCGACCGCGCACTGCGGGACATCGCCGTGGCGCACGGCGGCCTGACGCAGGAGGCGGCCGCCGGCTATGTGAAACAGCTCGCCGCCGACAAGCGCTATGTCCGTGACGTGTACTGAGGACAGCGGAGACAGCGGGGCCAGCGGAGACAGCGGGGCCACCGGGGACACTGGCGCCGCCGGGGCCGCCAGGGCCACCTGGACCACAGCCGCCGCCGCGCCCGCCGGTCCGGGGTCCGTCACCCCGGCGCCCGCCCGCCGTCGCGGGCGGGCCGCTTCCCCACCTGAGCCCGGCCCCCGTTTCCGCTGCCTCCGCCTCCCGGTCCCCTCCTGAACGGGCCGACGGCCGCCGTCCGACGGACGATGGTGAGGAAGGAGAGGAAACATGACCCTGATGAGCGCTGCCGCCGTGACCACCGCACGCGAGCCCGACGGACCGGGCCCCGTGCCGAGCGAGCCGGAGCCGGTGCCGCGGGACCCGGCCCCGGCCGGACCGGAACCGGACGAACCGGCTCCTGCCCCTGGCCCTGGCGAGCCCGGCGCGAAGCCGGACGACGACCCGGCCGCCGAGCCACCCGACTGAACCGCGGTCCCCCCATTGCCGCGCGGCACGGCGACCGGAAGCGGGAGGCGAGGGGTGCCCGTCCACCGGGCGGCGGCCCGTCGGCTGCGCCCGCCCATGAAGTGCCCGTCGCGTGGGCACACGCACAGTGCCGCCGGTGAACACCCCTCGCACCCACCACGGTCAGGAGATGAGCATGCCCGACGCGGCCCCCACAGCAAGCGCAGCAGCCGCAGAAGACACCGCAGACACCGCGCCGGGCCCCCTCGGCGCCGATGAGCTGCACGCCCTCGACGCCCATTGGCGGGCCGCCAACTACCTGGCCGCCGGGCAGATCTATCTGATGGCCAACCCGCTGCTGACCGTCCCCCTGCGCCCCGAGCACATCAAGCCGCGGCTGCTGGGCCACTGGGGCACCTCGCCCGGTCTGAACCTCGTGCACACCCATCTCAACCGCGTCATCAAGGCCCGCGAGCTGGACGCCCTGTGCGTCTGGGGGCCGGGGCACGGCGGCCCCGCCGTGGTGGCCAATTCCTGGCTGGACGGCACGTACGCCGAGACCTACCCCGATGTCACCCGGGACGAGGCCGGCATGGTCCGGCTGTTCCGGCAGTTCTCCTTCCCCGGCGGGATCCCCAGCCATGTCGCTCCGGAGACCCCGGGCTCGATCCACGAGGGCGGCGAGCTCGGCTACTCCCTCACCCATGCCTATGGCGCGGCGTTCGACAACCCGGAGCTGCTGGTCGCCTGTGTGGTCGGCGACGGCGAGGCGGAGACCGGGCCGCTCGCCGCGTCCTGGCACGCCACGAAGTTCCTGGACCCGGTGCACGACGGCGCGGTGCTGCCCGTCCTGCACCTCAACGGCTACAAGATCGCCAACCCGGCGGTGCTCGCCCGGATCCCGCAGGACGAGCTGGATGACCTGCTGCGCGGCTACGGTCACGAGCCGCTCCATGTCACCGGCGACGACCCGGCAGCGGTCCACCAGGCGCTGGCCGCCGCGATGGACCACGCCCTGGACCGCATCGCCGACATCCAGCGCCGGGCCCGCACGGAGGGCGTCACGGAGCGCCCCCGCTGGCCCATGATCGTGCTGCGCACACCCAAGGGCTGGACCGGTCCGCACGAGGTCGACGGACAGCCGGTCGAGGGCACGTGGCGCGCCCACCAGGTCCCGCTGCCCGGCGTACGGGACGACGCCGGGCATCTGCGGCAGCTGGAGGACTGGCTGCGCTCCTACCGCCCGGACGAGCTGTTCGACGCCGGGGGCCGGCCGCGCCCCGAGGTGCTGGCCTGCGTGCCCGAAGGCCCGCGCCGGCTGGGTGCCTCGCCGCACGCCAACGGGGGTGTGCTGCTGCGGGATCTGCCCCTGCCGCCGCTGGAGCGCTTCGCGGTGGAGGTCACGGCGCGCGGCGGTGCGCTGCACGAGCCGACCCGGGTACTGGGCGGGCTGCTCGAAGCCGTCATGGAGGCCACCGCGCAGCGCCGCGACTTCCGCGTCGTGGGCCCCGACGAGACCGCCTCGAACCGGCTGGAGGCCCTCTACGAGGCCACCGGCAAGGCCTGGCAGGCCGAGCGCCTCGACACCGATGAGCATCTCGCCCATGACGGGCGGGTCATGGAGGTGCTCTCGGAGCATCTGTGCCAGGGATGGCTGGAGGGCTATCTCCTCACCGGCCGGCACGGGCTGTTCTCCAGCTACGAGGCCTTCGCGCACATCGTCGACTCGATGGTCAACCAGCACATCAAGTGGCTGCGGACGTGCCGCCGGCTGCCCTGGCGGCGCCCGGTCGCCTCGCTGAACTATCTGCTGACCTCACACGTCTGGCGGCAGGACCACAACGGCTTCTCGCACCAGGACCCCGGCTTCGTCGACCACATCCTCAACAAGAGCCCGGAGGTGGTCCGGGTCTATCTGCCACCGGACGCCAACACCCTGCTCGCGGTGGCCGACCATGTGCTGCGCAGCCGCGACTACGTCAATGTGATGGTGGCCGGCAAGCAGCCGAGCTTCGACTGGCTCACCCTCGACGAGGCCCGCGCCCACTGCGCGCGCGGCGCCGGCGCCTGGGAGTGGGCGGGCACCGAGGACGGCAGCAGCCCGCCGGACGTGGTGCTGGCCTGCGCGGGGGACGTGCCCACGCTGGAGACCCTGGCGGCGGCCGCCCTGCTGCGCCGCCGTCTGCCGGAGCTGGCGGTGCGGGTGGTCAACGTCGTCGACATGGCCCGGCTGCTGACGCCCGGGGAGCACCCGCACGGCATGCCGGATGCCGAGTACGACGCGCTGTTCACCCGCGACAGGCCGGTCATCTTCGCCTACCACGGCTACCCGTGGCTGATCCACCGGCTCGGCTACCGGCGCGCGGGCCACGAGAACCTCCATGTGCGCGGCTACAAGGAGGAGGGCACCACCACCACGCCCTTCGACATGGTCGTCCGCAACGATCTCGACCGGTTCCGGCTGGTGATGGACGTGGTGGACCGGGTACCCGGCCTCGGGGTGCGCGCCGTCGCGCTGCGGCAGGAGATGGCCGACGCCCGTACCCGTCATCACGCCTGGATCCGGGAGCACGGCACCGACCTTCCGGAGGTCGCGGGCTGGACCTGGAGCGGCTGAGCCGGGCGCCGGTTCAGGCCCCCGCCGCCTCCCGTACGTCCTCGGCGACGGACCGGTCCAGTGCCGCGCGCACCAGCCCGGAGGCGAAGGCTGCGGTCCGGTCCGCCCCGACCAGGCGCGCCAGCTGCCGGGGGTCGCCGGGCAGGCCCAGCCGCTCGGCGCCCTGGACGGCCTTGGCATCGAGGTACGGGGCGAATTCCGGCCAGACGTCCTGCACCTCCCGCAGGAAGATGTGGGAGCCCGTCGGCCCCAGGCCGGGGACCTTCTGCAGTTCCCGGCGCAGCGCGGTGACGTCGCCGCCCGCCGCCGCTCGCATCCGCCGCAGATCGCCGCCACAGGTGTCCAGCAGCAGCGTGGCGCCGTCGCCGAGCTGGGTGGCGGTGCGCTCGTCGTAGCGCCGGTAGCCGCCCTCCCCCAGGGCGTCGACCCGCTGCTGCCAGGTCGCCGCGGCCATCCGCCGCGGGGTGCGCAGTCCCGCGTCGAACAGGGCACGGGCGGCCGCCACCGCCACGGACGCGCGGATGCGCGCGCTGAGCAGCCCGGCCAGCACCAGCACCTGGTACAGCGGCTGCGGGGTGTTGCCCAGCCGGATCCCGCTCTGTGCCGCGAAGGTCTCGCCGTGCCGCTCCAGCAGGGCGTGCGCCAGGGCCCGCTGCCCGCCGCGGGCGCTCACGGCGCGGTCCCGTACGGGCCGTCGGGGTCGAGGGGGAAGTCGAGGGGGATAGTGCCGGCCACGCCATGTCCTCCGTCGCTCCGGTCGGTGCGTCCGCGGTCACCCTCCCCGGTCCGCCGCACGGGAAACGGCCACTGCTCCAGGGGGCGCAAGGGCGCGCCGCTCACCGCAGCGCGTCGGGCCGCCGGCGCGCCGTGCGCAGCGACCGTCCGCGGGCCGGCACCTCGGACCACGGGCGCGCGGCCGCCTGCGCCAGGACGGCGGCGACATCCCGCAACGACCAGCGCTGCGCGGTGAGTCCGGGATCGTCGAGCCGGCCGCGGCCGATCGGCGTGGCGTCCGGGGACGCGTCCGGCGGGGCGCCCGGGTGCCGCCTGTGTCGCCAAGTCCCGCGGTCCGTCGCAGAGTGGGCACGGATGCGGTCCGTGCGCGGCCGTGCGCATGGTCGGCGCCGGACCGGCAAGGAGACCGGCAACCCCGCGGAGGGAGCGCCCGGCGCCCGTCCGCCCAGCAGCGACCATGAGGAGCAGATGACGGTGCGAGCGCACGCAGGACAGTCCGCCACCCCCCGTCCGGACCCCGTTCCGCCCACTCCGGGTCCGGGCCCCGGGCCGCCCGGACCCACCCCGGGCCCCACGCCCGGCCCGGCCCCCGTCCCCGGACCCGACCCGGTGCCGCCGCCGGTGCCGGGCCCCGAACCGGACCCGGTCCCGCCGCACCCCGCGCCGCCGACACCGGGTCCGCAGCCCGGCCCCGCGCCCGATCCGCTGCCCGCGCCGGGCACCGCCCTGAAGGCCGGACGGCCGGGCGGTGACAGCGGCCGGCACTGAACCGGCGCCCGCAGGCGGCCGGTACCGGCCCGTGAGCCGGACCGGCCGCGGCGTCCCGCACAATGAACCCACCGGTTCCTACAGACGCCGGGCGCGCACCGCGCACCTCTGCACGGGAGAGAAGATGCCGAACCCGGACGCCGACCACGCCTCCGCCGCCCCCGTCCTGGTCCTCAACGGGCCCAATCTCAATCTGCTCGGACTGCGTGAGCCCGAGATCTACGGGCGGGACACCTTCGCCGACATCGAGGCGCTGTGCCACCGCACCGCCACCGCGCACGGACTGCGGGCCGATGTGCGGCAGAGCAACCACGAGGGCGTCCTCATCGACGCCGTGCAGGAGGCACGGACCGCGCACCGCGGGATCGTGATCAATCCGGCCGGCTACAGCCACACCTCCGTGGCCCTGCGCGACGCGCTGGCCGCGGCGGACGTCCCGATCGTCGAGGTGCATCTGTCGAACATTCACCGGCGGGAGGAGTTCCGGCACTTCTCCTATGTGTCCGGGGTCGCCGACGCGGTGATCTGCGGGGCGGGGGCCCACGGCTATGCGCTGGCGCTGGCCCATCTGGCCCGTCTGGTGGACACGGCCTGACGGGGCCCGGCAATCGCGCACGGGGTCGTTAGTCTCGGCGGGTGGGGCATTCCGAGGAACGCGCCGAGGGTGCGGGACCGTTCATCACCCGGCTGACCTGGCGCCTGGAGGAGGGCGGCACCGCCGTCTGGGAGTCCCGGGCGGCCCGCAAGCGCGGGACGCTCGCGGTGCGCCCCGCCGGTGCCGCCGAGAGCGGTGTGCGGCGCGCCGACGCCATGGCGCTGGCGCGGCTGCGCAGGCTCAACGGCGTGGCCGCGGCCTCCTTCACGGTCGGCGGCCTCCTCTTCGCCGTCGGTGCGGCGCTCTCCCAGTTCAGCACCGCGGGGCCGACCGTGTGCGCCACGGTCTACTTCGTCGGCGGCGTCTTCTTCACCCTGGGCGGCTACGCCTCGCTGGCCCAGACCGTCAACGCGCCGCGCCGGGAGGGTACGGCAGGTGAGCTGACCACGCACGCGTTCCGGTGGTGGAGCTACGAGCCCGGCCGGGTGGACTGGCTGAGCACCTTTCTGCTGTTCCAGGGGACGCTGGTGTTCGGCGTCAATCTGCTGGATTCGTTTCTCCAGGGGCTCACGGCACGGCAGACGAACCGGCTGGTCTGGACGCCCGACATGATCGGCTGTGCGCTGTTCCTGATCTCGGGGCACCTCGCGGTGATCGAGGTCTGCCACGGCCGGCCGTGCCTCCACGCGCGCAGCCTCGGCTGGTGGATCGTCGCGGTCAATCAGCTCGGTTCGGCGCTGTTCATGGTGTCCGCGCTGGCGGCCTTCAGCCGGCCCGAGACCGGCAGCCTGGTGAACGTCGGCGTCGCCAACTGGGGGACCCTCACGGGCGCGCTGTGCTTTGCGGTCGCGGGCGTGCTGCAGGCCTGCGAACGTCCCTGACATGCGGGTGCGGCATACCTGTGGAACCGTGGTCTCACGGCGTGATCACCGGCAGTTCCGGTGTGGACACGGCCAGGTTTCTCAAGCAGAGGAGTGACCCATGGCCTCTCGGAAGCAGACTGTGGGCGGATGGACCGCATTCGCCGCAGTCCTCATGATCTTCGGTGGCGCGATGACCCTCCTGGAGGGCATCTCCGCCATCGCCAAGGACAACGTCTTCGTCACCACGACGAACTACGTCTTCTCCTTCAACCTCACCGGATGGGGCTGGATCCATCTCATCCTGGGCCTCGTCATCCTGCTGGCGGGCATCGCCCTGCTGAGCAGCGGCGCGGCCTGGGCGAGGGTGGTCGGTGTGATCGTCGCGGGCCTCAGCGCGCTCGCGAACTTCCTGTGGATCCCCCACTACCCGTTCTGGGCGATCGTGCTGATCGCCATCGACATCTTCATCATCTGGGCGCTGTGTGCCGGAGACCACCGCCACGCCGTCGCCGTCTGAGTCGACCGGCGCGCCTGATGGCCTCCGGACCCACCGCACAGGAACGCGCGGACGCGGGCAGGGCACTTCGCTCCGAAGTGCCCCGCTCGCGTCATGAGGAGTTCAGCCCGGCGCCGGACCGTGCCGACCCGGTGGACCTCATCGAGCGGCAATCGGCCCTCCGCCTGCCGGAGTTGGTCCCCCTGCGCTACGGGCGGATGCTGGAGTCACCGTTCCGGTTCTACCGCGGCGCGGCCGCCATCATGGCCGCGGATCTGGCCACGACACCGTCGACGGGGCTGACGGCCCAGCTGTGCGGGGATGCCCATCTGCTGAACTTCCGGCTGCTGGCCTCCCCCGAGCGTCATCTGATGTTCGACATCAACGACTTCGACGAGACCCTGCCCGGCCCCTGGGAGTGGGACGTCAAACGGCTGGCGGCCAGCTTCGCCATCGCGGGCCGCCAGAACGGCTTCGGCGAGCCGGAGCGGGCCGGCATCCTCCGGGCCGTCGGGGCTTCCTACCGGGAGCAGATGCGCCGGTACGCCACGATGCGGACCCTGGAGGTCTGGTACGCGCACGCCGACATGGCCGAGGTCGAGGCCGAGGAGGACCGGGAGCTGGGCGCCAGGGGCCGTGCGGGGCTGTCCCGGATGATCGAGGACGCCCATGCGCACGACACCCTGCAGGCGTTCCGCAAGCTGACCCGGCGCAGCGGCGGCGAGGTGCGGATCGCCGCGGATCCGCCGCTGATCGTGCCGCTGCGCGAGCTGCTGCCGGGCGCCGAGGGGGACCGGCTGGCCGGCACCCTCGGGGATCTCATCACCGGCTACGGCCGCAGTCTGCGCGCGGACCACCGCAGGCTGCTGGAGCAGTACCGGGTCGTCGACATGGCCCGCAAGGTCGTCGGCGTCGGCAGCGTGGGCACCCGCTGCTGGATCATGCTGCTGCTCGGCAAGGACTCCGACGACCCGCTGCTGCTGCAGGCCAAGGAGGCCGGCGAATCGGTGCTCGCCCCGTACGCCGGGCCGAGCCGGCAGGACAACGAGGGGGCCCGGGTCGTGGCCGGCCAGCGGATGATGCAGGCCGCCAGCGACATCTTCCTCGGCTGGCAGCAGACCACCGGCATCGACGGGCACCCCCGCGATTTCTATGTGCGCCAGCTGCGCGACTGGAAGGGCATCCTGCAGACGGACGCCATGGCGCCGATCGGCATGCGGCGGTTCGCGGTGCGCTGCGGCGCCACACTGGCCCGCGCGCACGCCAGGTCGGGCGACCGGATCGCGATCGGCGCGTACCTCGGCTCGGGCACGGTCTTCGACGAGGCGCTGGCACTGTTCGCGGAGCGCTACGCGGACCAGAACGCGCGCGACCACCAGGCGCTGGTGGCGGCGGTCCGTTCGGGCCGCGTCCGGGCCGAGTCCGGCTGAGCGGACGGACGGCCTCCGCAGGCGGCCCCGGGCGGCCCCGCCACCCGTTCGGCACACCCGGTACGGCAGCGGATGTACGCTCCGGCCGCCCCGCCTAGCATGGATCCGAATGGCTCCGACGAAGGCGGCCCCATGCGCCCCACGGCGAAGTTCTCCATCAGCTTCGGCCTGGTCACGATCCCGGTCGCGGCGTACAACGCCACGGACAGCTCCACGTCCGTCAGCTTCGTACGGATCCACACCGCGGACGGTGGCCGGGTGCGCAATCAGCCCGTGTGCTCGCTGGAGGGCGTGGAGATCACGCCGGACGAGATCGGCCGGGGCTACCGGCCCGGCGAGGGCGACACGGTCGTCCCGCTCAGCGACGAGGACCTGGACGCACTGCCGCTGCCAACCGCGAAGACCCTGACGATCCTGGCCTTCGTGGCCGGCGGCGACATCGACCCGCTGCAGATGGGCAAGGGCTACTACCTGGGCATCGACAGCCCCGCCGCGGCCAAGCCCTATGTGCTGCTGCGGGAGGCGATGGAGCGGCATCAGCGCGTCGGCCTCGGCAAGATCGCACTGCACGGGCGGGAGACGCTCGCCATGATCCGGCCGATGGCGGGGGCACTGGTGATGCAGGTGCTGCTGTGGCCGCATCAGATCCGCCCGATGGACGGGGTGCTGCCCGAGCGGCCGGTGGAGGTCCATGCCAATGAGGTGGAGGCCGCCGAGACGCTGATGGACTCCTTTGGCGAGCTGTCCGAGGACGATGTGCACGATCACTACCGCGAGGCGCTCGAAGAGATCGTGGCGGCGAAGCTGGCGCATCGTGAACCGCACTTCGAAACCGGCGAGGAGCCACCCGCCGGACAGGTGATGGACCTGATGGCGGCCCTGCAGGACAGTGTGCGCGCGGCCCGGAAGTCCCGCGGTGAGGACGCGGACGCCGAACCCGCCGGATCCGGCCCCGGCACGAAGAAGAGCGCCGCCCGCAAGACCGCGGCGAAGAAGAGCGCCGCCGGAAAGACCGCGGCCGGAAAGTCCACCGCGAAGAAGACGGCCGCGGCGAAGAAGACCTCCGGCAGAGGCGGTCGGCGGGCCGGCTGAGCCCGGCCGGGGCCACCGCCCGCACCGCTCCCGCACATAAGGCGACCACCTCGGGGTACCCGGGAGGTCAACGAGCATTACTGCCAAGAGAGTTATGGAGGTTGACACCATGGGAATCGGCGGGTGCATCGGCCTGCTCGCAGTGGGCGCGATCCTCACCTTCGCGGTGGACTGGCACATGGCCGGGATCAACCTCGACCTGGTCGGCATCATCATGATGATCGTCGGCATCATCGGCCTCGCCACCTACGTCAGCATCCTCAAGCGGCGGCGCACCCAGCCGCCGTCCCCCGGCGCCCCCGTCGTGGACGTCGAGGACACCCGCTACTACAAGTAGCCTCCGCCGCCGCGCACGGCCCTCCCGCGGGGCGGGCCGGTCAGCCGCAGGAGGTATGGGGCTTGGGCAGGGTGCCGTTCAGGAGGAAGTCGTCGACGTGGCTCTGTACGCAGGGGTCGCCGGTGGTGTAGGCGGCGTGCCCCTCACCCCGGTAGGTCAGCACGACACTGGAGTTGTCCAGCACCCGTGCCATGCCGAACGCGCCCTGGTAGGGCGTCGCCGGATCATTGGTGGTGGCGACGAGCAGCATGGGCGGTGCGCCGGGCGCCGAGACGTCACGGGAGGAGTCGTCGCCCGCCACCGGCCAGTCGTAGCAGTCCAGCAGGGTCGGGGCGATGTCGGGGCCGAAGAGCGGGGAGGCCTTGGTCAGTTCGCGTTCCGCCCGGGGATAGTCGTCGGCGCCGTAGCGCTCCGAGGTGTCCCGGCAGGAGATCGCCCGCAGGGCCAGCTGGTCCTGCGGCGGTAGCTCGTCCCGCCCGACCTGCCGCGCCGGGAGCCGGGCGGCGCTGCCGCCGCCGCTGCCGCTCAGCCGGAGAATCCCCGAGGCGTCACCGCGCCGCAGCTGTGCCAGCGCCTGGCGCAGCTGCGGCCAGTCGCTCCTGCTGTAGAGGGCCTCCCGCAGGGCGTACACATAGGTGGTCTCATCCACCGTCTCCCCCTTCACCTTCATCGGCGTATCGCTCAACTGGTGGTACCAGCTGAGGAGTTGCTGTTGCGCCTGGTGCGGGTCGGTGCCCAGCGGGCAGTCCGCGGAGCCGATGCAGTCGGCGGCGAAGTCGTCCAGCCCCCGCTGGAAACCCCGGGCCTGGGACACCGCGGTCTGCCAGGTGTTCTTGGTGGGATCCTCGACGCTGTCCAGCACCATCCGGCCGGTCTTGTCGGGAAACTCATGGGCGTAGACCGCGCCGAGCTTGGTGCCGTAGGAAAAGCCCAGGTAGTTGAGCTTGTCGTCATGGACCGCGGCGCGCAGCACGTCCATGTCCCGGGCGACGTCGGGGGTCCCCACATAGGGCAGCAGCCCGCCGGAGTAACGGCCGCAGGCGTCGTTGATGCGTTTCTCCTTCGAAGCCAGGCTGTTGTCGGCGCCCGCGGCGGGAGGCGGGGCGAGGGAGCTGCCGCAGGAGACGGGTTCGGAGTGGCCGGTGCCGCGCGGATCGAAGCTGACGATGTCGTAGCGCTGTCCCAGCCGGGCGAAGGCGCTGCCGCTGTCGATCAGATAGTTGACGCCGGAAGCACCGGGCCCGCCGGGGTTGAGCACCAGCGAGCCGAGCCGCTTGCCGGGCCCGGTGGCCTTGAGCCGGATCAGCTGGATCTGCATCGTGTTGTGGCCGGGGTCGGTGTAGTTCCGCGGCACCGACATCCGGGCGCAGTCCAGGCGCTCCCGGAAGCCGGGCGGCTCGGTGGCACCCCCGCTCTGCGCACCGCTCTGTACGTCCCCGCCGCACGGCTCCCATGAGAGATGCTGCTGGTAGAACGGCGTCAGATCCTGGTCACCGGCGGCCACCGCGGCGGGAGTTCCCGCGGCGACGCCGCACAGCGCCACCGCCGCCGCCACGGCCCACAGCCGTACGGACACCGTGCGCCGGCGAACACGCCGCGCTCCCCCTACTCCCACGCGCGACGGTGCACGGCGTATTCCCGGCATATTCCGAGCGTAGGGCCGTTGCACGGCGTCCGCACACCTGCGGCGGGGCATCCGGCGCCTCCGTACGGCCCCGTGAGCAGCACTTCCGCGGGACGGGCCGAAAACACCCCGCGGTGTTCCTCCGTTCCTCTGTGTCGTATCCCTGCCGTATCCCTGCCATATCCGTGCCATATTCGGGCCGTATCCGGGCGGAATTCCACCACGCAATGGGATCGACCGCATTCACCGTGTCACCACAAGGGCTCTCAGTGCGCTTCGAGATGCGGAGGTCATCACACGGCTCACTCTGGAGTTAGGGCGGAGCATCACCGCTGGGCGGTGGTCGCCTGCACAGACGCCGATTAGGCCGGACGACCGGGAAAAGGTGGCGTACCCATGAATGACGGATCCAAGGCCCTGTTGGCCGCCGCACTGGCCGGCGGCTATCTGCTGGGCCGCACGAAGAAGGCGCGGTTCGCCCTCACGGTGGCGTCGTATCTCGCCGGGCGCCAATTCGGGCTTGAACCGCGCCAGCTCGTGACGGAGGGGATACGCAAACTCGGCGAGATCCCCCAGGTCGCAGAGCTGGGTGACCAATTGCGCGGAGAAGTGCTGAACGCCGGCCGGCAGGCCGTGACCACGGCCGCCAACCGCGGTCTGGGCACTCTCGCCGACACACTGCACGACCGGACCCTGAAGCTCGAAAGCGGCGAGGAGGAAGGCGAGGAAGAAGAGGAGGAGGAAGGAGAGGGAGAGGAAAAGGAAGCGGAGTACGAGCCGTACGACGAGGGTGAGGAGCCCGAGGAGGAAGAAGAAGAGTACGAGGAGGGTGAAGGCGAAGAGGAGGAGCCGGAGGGCGAGTACGAGGAAGAAGAGGAGGAGGAAGAAGAAGAGGAGCCGGAGGAGGAGCCCGAGGAGCGGCCCCGCCGGCGCACGCCGCAGAAGCGCACACCGGCGGCGGAACGGGAAGCCCCGTCGAAGCGGGGCGGGCAGCAGCAGGCCAGAAAGGCCGCCCGGAAGAAGGCCGCGGCCGGCCGTACGGCCCCGAGGCGGACGGCACCCGCCAAGAAGACGGCACCCGCGAAGAAGACCGCGGCGAAGAAGACTGCTGCAAAGAAGACCGCTGCAAGGAAGACCGCTACCAAGGCCCCGGCCAAGAAGGCGGCTCCGGCCAAGAAGACGGCGGGGAAGGCAGCCAAGAAGGCGCCCGCGAAGAAGACCGCCGCCAAGAAGACCGCGGCCAAGAAGACGGCAGCGAAGAAGACGGCGGCGAAGAAGACGGCGCCCGCCAAGAAGGCCCCGGCCAAGAAGACGGCAGGGAAGGCAGCCAAGAAGGCCCCCGCGAAGAAGACCGCCGCCAAGAAGACCGCCGCAGGCAGGAAGGCAGCCCCCGCGGCGAAGAAGAGCGCCAAGAAGACATCAGCGCGCGTCGAGCGCCGGAGGTAACCGGTCATGGCCAAGACGGGACAGGACAAAGCGGATTCCGGACTCGACCGACTGCGGGACGAGCTCGGGGACTATGTGACGAGCTGGGTGGGAAACCTGGCCGAACGAGCCGGCGACAAGCTGACGGATGTGACGGGCCAGCTGACCGATGTCGCCGAGAACGGCGGATCCCTCTCCAAAATCGGAGCCAATCTCCTCGGCGGCGACTCACCCGTGAAGGCCGCCCTCAAAGGGACGGCGGAGAACGTCAAGGACAACGTCGTGGGCAAGGCCAAGGACGTCCTGGGCGGCGGCAAGAAGCGCAAGTCCGGGGATCAGAAGGTCACCAACATCATCGAGGTCCTCGATATCGGCGTACCGCTGCGTACGGCCTACGACCACTGGACCCAGTACGAGAAGTTCAGCAGCTTCACCAAGGGCGTACGCAATGTGTCGGTGCAGGACGAGACGACCACGGACTGGAAGGCCAAGGTCGGCCCGTCGACCCGGGGATGGAAAGCCACGGTCCTGGAGCAGATCCCCGATGAACGCATCGTCTGGTCGTCCGAGGGCGCCAAGGGAACGACGCACGGTGCCGTCAGCTTCCACGAGCTGGCGCCGAGCCTGACCCGCATCGTGCTGGTCGTCGAGTATTACGCCTCGGGATTCTTCGAGAAGACCGGAAACATCTGGCGCGTCCAGGGACGCCGGCTGCGGCTGGACTTCAAGCACTTCCAGCGCTACGTGACCCTCACCGAGGAAGAGCCGGAGGGCTGGCGCGGCGAGATCCGCGACGGCGAGGTCGTACGGACGCACGAGGAGGCCGTCGAGGCCGAAGAAGCCGAAGAGGCGGAGGACTCGGAAGAGTACGACGGCGAGGAAGCCGAGGACGAGTACGACGAGGACTACGAGGACGAGGAAGAAGGCGGCGCCGAGGACCGGGGCGAGGAGGACGAAGACCTCGACGAGGACGAGCCGGCCGAGGACGGCGAGGAAGAGGAGTGGGAGGAGGACGAGGAAGAGGAGTGAACGGAGCGGCGGCCGGGCCCGGTCCGCCGGCCGCTCCGTCCGGGGGCTCGCTCAGCGGCCGAGGGCGTGGCGCAGCTGCTCCTTGGTCATCGAGGAACGGCCTTCGACGTGGCGCTTCTTCGCCTCCTCGTACAGCTGGTCCCTGGTCGGCCCCTGCGCACCGCGGTGGGAGCGCTCGCCGCCCCGCTGCGGAGCGGACTTCGGGTCCCGGGTGGAGACCTTGCCCGGCGATTTCGCCTCGCCGGCGCGCGCCCGCTCCTTGTTCACCGTCCGCGCGGCGATTTCCTCGGCGCGCTTCGTGGACGTTCCCCGTTCCTGTGCGCCTTCCTTGATGTGCTCGTACTGACGCTCACGCTTCTTGCTCGAACCGGCAGGCATGCTGACCTCCTTGACGTGGGCAGGCGGCCGCGCCGGGCCGTGTGCGGCGGCGCCGCGGCGTGCCCGTCCGACCGTATGTCGCAGCTACCACTTCAGCCCGAACGGCGTCGATGCGCTACTCGGAGCGCGCGGCGGTGTGCCGCCCGGCCGGCCGGACGCCCCCTTACGGGTGCCTACCGGCCGCTTTCCCTAACGGCGGCGAGGAAATGTTTCCGGGCGGCACTGCCGGGCACCCGCATCACCATCACAGGAAGATCGACCTGTGGCGAAAGGAGAGTTCACCGTGGCCGCGAGCAATTCCCCCGCATACACCGTGCCCGGCATGACGGAGGCCGAGGGAGGAGAGGTCATCGAACGCCTTCGGCTGAGGCTGCATGCGCTCAATGATCTGGCGCTGACGCTCAAGCATGTGCACTGGAATGTCGTGGGACCGCATTTCATCGCCGTCCACGAAATGCTCGATCCGCAAGTCGATTCCGTCCGCGCCATGGTCGACGCCACCGCGGAGCGCATCGCGACCCTCGGCGGCTCCCCGGCCGGCACGCCGGGCGCGCTGGTCGCGGAACGGACCTGGGAGGACTACTCCGTCGGGCGGGCGGACGCGATCGCGCATCTGGGTGCGCTGGATGTCGTCTACTCGGGCATCATCAAGGACCACCGGGCGGCGGTGGCCGCCACCGACGGGGTCGATCCGGTGACCCAGGACCTGCTCATCGAGCATCTGCGGTCGCTGGAACTGTTCCAGTGGTTCGTCCGGGCGCATCTGGAAAGCGCCGGCGGCACGCTCAGCACCGAGGCGGCCCACACCGAGGCCGCGGCGGGCCGGGTGGCCGTCCAGCAGGCGCGCCGATAGCCCCGGCCCGGAACCGGGCCGGAAGGTCCCGGCGCCTGCCACCCGCCGGCCCCGCCCCCCGCACGGAATGCGAGGGCGGGGCCGCGCCGTTCAGTGCCTGAGCGAGTCCCTGCCCCTTTCCATTGCCTGCTTCATTTTCCCCCTGACCTGTTCGACTTTCCCTCTCCGGGCCAGGCCCTTGTTTCCCAGCGCTTTCCCGGTGGTTTCCATGGCCTTTCCCTCGACGATATGGCCGAGGTTTCTGGTCTTCTTCCCGATGCCCATGTCGCACTCCTTCAGGGTCATTCATCCGGTGGCAGCAGCGTCCCGAGCGGACCGAGGTCCAGATTGAGATCCTGCATCTTCAGGTCGTATTGGGCGCAGAGTTCCACCATGCGGTCGTGCAGAATCATCAGCGTCGCTCCCAGGCGCTCCTCCTGCTCCTCGGTGAGGTCTCCGGAGTCGACCCGTTGCAGGGCCTGGCGCTCCATGAGCTGGCGCAGCAGCTCGACGAGGGTGAGCACGAGCTTGATGAGGTCGCGTTCCACGGTGTCCGGGTCGGTGCGCAGCCGGTGTGCCGGGCTCCGCCGTTCCCTGCCGCCGGGCGGCGGTTCGTCCTGCGGTGCCGCGGGCAGCAGACGGAACGCCCGGGCGGCCGCGTCGGCGACATCGTCGAAGCGCTGGGCGGGGCGGCGGTCCTCATCCGTCATGGCCGTCGCGTACCGGGGAGGCGGTGGTGGACCACGGGGCGGGGATCTGCTCGCTGATGGAGACGATCAGCGCGCGCAGGGAGATGCGGACGAGGTCGATATCGGCGATGGAGAGGACGACATCGCCGGTGAGGACCACCCCGCCGCTGAGCAGCCGGTCCAGCAGGTCGATCAGCGCGATCTGCCGGTCCGGCAGCGGCTCCCGGTCCACTGCCGGCGGCTGTCCGTCCGCCGCCCTCACGGTGCGGCCCGCTTCATCGGCTCGGTTTCGGGCGGCGTGGCGAAGGAGTACGGGGCCCAGGGCCCGGTGACCTCGACGCGGACCCCGGTCAGGCCCTCGGCGGCCCGGAGGACGTCGGCGCGGAAGCGCTCGGCGTGTCCCACCGGCACGAGATAGGCGTCGTTGATGACGTTCTCCCCCGGCCCGCGGGCGAGTTCGCCCTGCTGGGCCCGGTGCTGGACCCGGTCGACGGCATGGTGCCGGGCGGCGTCCTCGACACGCCGGGCGATCTCCTCGGCGTCCCGGTAGGCGTCCTCGCGGGCGTGCCGCTGGGCCCGGCGATGGCTGAGGTAGGCCCGTCCGGGGCTCAGGTCCGGTGCGGCCGGCGGGGCGGCCGGGCGGTCGGTGGCCGCGGGCGCCTCGACATAGATCTTGACACCCCACTCGGTGTGGGCGGTGAGTTCGGACAGCCGGCCCGCGAAGGCCTCCTGGCGGGCGTCGAGCATCTGCCGCACCCGTTCGTCGTCGAGATACACCGTCGCCAGCCGGAGCGGCAGGACGGTGGTGCGCTCGGCCAGCGCGCCGATCACCCGGTGGTGGGCGCGGGCCACCGACTCCAGCCAGTCCAGGTCCTCCAAGTGGGCGCGCAGTGCGGACTCCTGGAAGTCCTGCTCGGGCACCGGGCTCACGGCGGCCACCATCTCGCCGCGGTGTCCGGCGCGCACCAGGTGCACCGGCGCGTCCGCCACGCCGGGCAGGCCGGACAGCGCCTGTGTCAGCGTCCCGTCGTCGTCGCGGGCGACGGCGTAGGCATAGCTGATGGTCTCCGTCATGACTCGTCCCGCCGCTTGCTGCGGGGGCGGGGCGCGGGCCGCCTGGCGCGGGAGGTCCGTGCGGCCCGGCGGGGCGCGGGCCGGCTCTCCGCGGGCTCGGCCTCTTCCTCGTACTCCTCCTCGTACTCCTCCTCGCCCTCGCCCTCTTCCTCGTACTCGTCCTCCGCCTCGGCCGCCGGCAGTTCCTCGCCCTCGCGCAGCGCCTCGATCTCGGCGCGCAGCCGCTTGTTCTCCTCGGCGAGCGAGTGGTAGCCGTCGGAGGCGCGGGAGGAGAGCGAGGGGTCGTGCTCCCACCAGTCGATGCCCATCTCCTTCGCCTTGTCCACCGAGGCGACCAGCAGCCGGAGTTTGATGGTGAGCAGTTCGATGTCCAGCAGATTGATCTGGATGTCACCCGCGATGACGATGCCCTTGTCCAGGACACGTTCCAGGATGTCGGCGAGGTTGGCCGAGGAGCCCTGCCCGCCGTACGGGCCGGCCCTGGACGGGTAGTCGCCCGTCCTCCTTGCGACGGGTTCGTTCACGGCCGCTGCACCTCGATTCCCGGCTGTCGCGGCACCGGGCCGCCGCCGCGCGGCGCTCCGGCTCCCCGGTGACCGCGGTCAGCTGCCGGTGCCGGTGCCCTGCACATGAGCCCTGATCTCCTCCAGCCGGTCCAGCAGTTCGTCCTCGCGCCGGTCGAAGGTCTCCTCATCGATCTCGCCCGCGAGCAGCGCGCGTTCGAGCGCGGCGAGTTCCCGCTCGATGGGTGCGGGGTCGTAGTACTCCTCCTCCGCGGCGTCGACGACGCGTTCCATGACCCAGGCCACGCCGCGCACGGGCGCCAGCGGAAGGGTGGCGAGTTGGCTCAACAGTCCCATGGGGACTCCCTAGACGAAACTGTAGGCGGGCAGCGGGCCGAGCAGCCGGAGGTCGAAGTCCTCCCCCAGCTCCTTGGCGAGATCCTGCTGCGCGCCGAGGAAACTCTTCTCGTTGTCCTGCTCCACCAGGAAGGACACGCTCAGGAAGTCGTCCCCGGTCGCCTGCGACAGGCGCTCCTCGCGGGCGAATCCGCGCAGTGCGTCGACGAGTTGGCCGGCGAGCGCCTCCTGTCGGTCCTGTACTTCCCGGGCGATCAGTTCACCGAGGGCGAGCGGCATTTCCGGCCCGCCGGTGCCGCTTCTGAGCTGTTCGTTCAGTGCGCGTGCCTCGTCCGACTCCGAGAGGATCTGCCGCAGCAGCGCCTCCTCGGCCTGGGCGGCCTTGAGGTGGTACTCCACGCAGCCCTCCAGTGCCTCCAGCCGCTCGGTGAATTCCTCCGCACGCTCCTCGAGCACCTCCCGCACGGCATCGTCGTCCGTGGTGGTGAAGCCGAACTGCAGGGGCAGGACGGTGCCGTCGGCCATCAGCGCCTCCTGGACGGCCTGATGCGCACCGAGGTCGCGGCGTTTGGGGCGCAGCTCCTCGGGGGCGTCGCTCACGACGGCGGCGAGTTCCTCGCTCCGCACCGTGCGCAGCGTGGACGGCGGGTCGCCCACCCCGTTCAGGGCCTTCAGGTGCTGGGGGTGGTTGGTTGCGACGATGGAGTAGACATAGACGGGCATCGCTCACTCCTTCCGGCGCCGGGCCGGCCGACGAGCCGGCCGCTCACGCCGGCCGGCGGGCTCCTTGTGCTTCTCCTCGTGCTCCTCCTCGTCCTCGCCGCCGCCCTTGAGGGCGTCGCTGACGGCTTCCGCGGCCCCGGACAGTGCGCCCTTGGCCTTGCCGTGCGAACCACCCTCGGTGACCTCGCCGACCAGATCGGTCAGCTGGGAGGGCGCCTTGCGGCCCTCCTCCAGGTCGAGGCGGTTGCAGGCCTCGGCGAAGCGCAGGTAGGTGTCGACGCTCGCGACGACGATGCGAGCATCGATCTTGAGAATTTCGATGCCGACCAACGACACCCGCACGAAGACGTCGATGACCAGACCGCGGTCCAGGATCAGGTCGAGGATTTCGTAGAGATTGCCGGAGCCTCCCCCGCCACCAGGGGCGAGGGTCCCTCCGCCTTGCGGCACCACAGTCACGGTGCCTCCCTTCACCGGCTCACCCCGCGGGGCGGAGCGGCCGAGTCGTTCGCCTGGCGAACGTGGTGAGCGGCGGCCTGCCGGTCCTCAATGCCGGTCGATCTGGCCGCGGGTGTAGCGGCGGGTGCGTTCGTACGCCACCAGCTCGCCTTCCGTGTCCAGCGTCACCCGGTATGTCGCCATCACGCTCGTGGTTCCGGGCACCCGTTCCAGCTCCAGGACTTCCACATCCGCCTGCCAGCCGTTCTCCGTCGGCTGCACCGCGGAGACGGACTCGGGCGCCCGCCCCAGCAGCTCTTCGAGCTGCTCGGACGCGTACCGCATGGCGCGTGGCGCCGAAACGCGGCGGGCCGCGCGCTCCGTCGTCCCGCTCTCGCGGCTGTCGGCCCGGGTACTGCTGGTCTTTCTGGCGGTTTTCCTGGCGGTCTTCTTACTGGACGGACGCCGGACTCGTTCCGTGTCGTCCTCTTCGCCTGTGGCCATGTTTCTCTCCGGATTCGGAGGCGACATGCTGCCCACGCCACTTCCAAGAGGCGCCACTACATGATATACGGCCTGGGCTGAGCGCATCTTGGACGATCCCGCCCCTGGCGGGACCGGGTGCCGGGGGAACCGAGTGCCGCGGCCCGGTCGGCGGCGTAACGTCGGCACTGACCCGGGAGAGACGGCGCGACGGTCTCGGCACGGGGAAACCGGCGGGCCGGAGTGGTCTCGATGGCGCGACGACAGCTGTGTGCAGGTGTGCGATGACCGGCGGGGCCGGGGCGGATCCGGTCGACCGGGCACTGCTCGGCGCCCTGCGGAAGACCGGGGCCTCCGCCGGCGGCCTCTACGAGCTGGCGGACGACGAACCGGTGCTGCAGCTCACGGTCATGAGCGGGATTCCGGCGCCGTTCCTGGAGCCGTGGAGCCGGGTGGCGCTGGCGGCCCCGATCCCGGTCGCCGTGGCCGCCCGCGAGCAGCGTCTGGTGTGGGCCGGCGGGCAGCAGCAGCTGGCCCGGGACTTCCCCCGCACGGCGGTCGCCGTGCCCTATGACTTCGCGCTGGCGGCCGCCCCGGTCGGCGACCGCGCCACGAGCCGCGGCGCCCTGCTGCTGATGTGGCCGGCCGGCCACGCGACGCAGCTGTCGGAGGACGAGTACGAGGCGGTGGAGGCCTCCTGCCGGCGTCTGGCGACGCTGCTGGACGAGCGCCCCCGGCCCCGGGGTGCCACCTCGCCCGCCGGTGCCCCGCGGGTGCTGTCGCCCCCGCCGCCGCGGGCCGTGGAACCCGACGAGGCGCTGGCGGCCGTCGACTACCTGGAACGGCTGCCCGGCGGCTGCTGCGCCCTCGACCTGGAGGGACGCTTCACCCTGGTCACCACGGGCGCGGCGGAGCTGCTCGGCGGGTCGGACATCCGGCTGCTCGGCTCGCGTCCCTGGGATGCCCTGCCGTGGCTGCGCGACCCGGCCTTCGAGGACCGCTACCGCGCCGCGGTGATCAGCCGCCGGGCGATGTCGTTCACCGCCTGCCGGCCACCGGACCGGTGGCTGACGTTCCGGATGTTCCCGGACGCCCGCGGGCTGAGTGTGTGGATCAGCCCCTCGGGCAAGGACTACGGGCCGGTGGCGCCTCCTCCCGCGCAGGGCGAGACGGCGGGACAGGGGGTACCGGCGCGGGCCGGGCAGATCTACCACGTCCTGCACCTCGCGGCCGCCCTCACCGAGGCCGTGGGCGTGCGGGACGTCGTCGATCTCATCGCCGATCAGATCGTGCCGGCGTTCGGCGCCCAGGGCATGATCATGTACGCGGCGGAGGCGGGCCGGCTGCACACCATCGGCCACCGCGGATACCCCCCGGAGGCCATCGCCGCCTTCGAAGGTGTCGCCCTGGACGCCGCCCACAGCCCCGCCGTACACGCCCTCGCCACCGGGGAGTCCAGCTTCTTCAGCTCTCCGGAGGAGGTCGAACGCGACTACCCGGGGCTGCTGCGGCTGACCGGCAAGGCGTCCCGGGCCGTGCTGCCGCTGGTGGTCTCCGGCCGCCCGGTCGGCTGCTGCATCCTCTCGTACACCCGGCCCCGCACCTTCAGCCCGGAGGAGCGCCAGGTCCTCACCTCGCTGGCGGGGCTGATCGCCCAGGCACTCGACCGCGCCCGGCTGTACGACACCAAGCAGCAGCTGGCCCACGATCTGCAGGCCGGCCTGCTGCCGCACAGTCTGCCCGCGGTGCCCGGGTTCGCCGTCGCCGGCCGTTACCTGCCGTCGACCCGCGGTATGGAGATCGGCGGCGACTTCTACGACCTGATCCGGCTCGACGAGGGGCACATCGCGGCCGTCATCGGTGATGTGCAGGGCCACAACGCGGCGGCCGCCGCCTTCATGGGACAGGCCCGCACCGCCGTGCGCGCCTATGCGGCCGCGGGGGTGTCCCCCGGAGAGGTGCTGGCCCGCACCAACCGGCTGCTCACCGACCTGGACCCGGATCTGTTCACCAGCTGTCTGTACGTCCACATCGATCTGCGGACCCGGCGGGCGTGCCTGGCCGGTGCCGGTCATCCGCCGCCCATCCTGCGCCACCCCGACCGGCACACCTCGGTGCTGCACGTACCGCCCGGCCTGCTCCTGGGCATCGACCCGGACGCCCGGTACTCCGCCACGGAGATCACCCTGCCGCCCAGTTCCGTCCTGGCGCTCTACACCGACGGCCTGGTCGAAACGCCGGGCGTCGACCCGGAGCGCTCCGTCGCCGAACTGGCCGGGCGGCTCAACGACGCACCGTCGCTGGACCCCGAGCGCCTCGCCGACGTCCTCCTGGAGAACCAGGACGCCGACACGGACCGGCAGGACGATGTGGCACTGCTTCTGCTGTCGGCCCTGCCGGCCGGACCGGCCATCCCGGTATGAGCCCGGTGGCACGGGCTTCCGGGACGACGGGGGGTGAACGGCCGGGGCGACGGCGGGGCCCGATGCCACCGGGCGGATCCCCACTGTCGCGGTGCCGCACCCCCGTCCATGGCGCTTACCGCAAGGACACCGCCGGCCGGCCGTCACGCACGACGGCCGTCACCCGCGACGGCGGTGCTTCAGCCGCGAGCCGAAGAGGAAGACGCCGCCGCCCGCGACGAGAGTGCCAACAGCCAGCAGCATCAGGTTCTTGGTGTCCTGGCCGGTCCTCGCGGTGGCGCCCTGCACCGTGGCGTCGGCATGGGAGGGCGACAGTGCCGACGCCCCGGCGGAGGCCGAACCGGTCGTGGCGCCCGTGCCCGAAGTGCCGGACGCGGGCGAGCCGGTCGTCGTCCCTGTCCCTGCCCCTGCCCCTGCCCCTGCCCCTGCCCCTGTGACCGCGAACGATGCCACGCCGGGCGACTGGTGGGCATCGAGCGTGCACGCCGGGTTGACCCTGCCCAGGGGTTTGCCGTTCGCCTTCTTCCCGACGAGCGTCAGGTGGAGGTCGCCAACGACGATCCGCACGGTGCCCGGCTTGTGGAACGTGCGAGAGGGGAGGGAGCCGGTCGCCGTGACGGCAAAGGCACGGTCGGACTCGGGAAGGGTGACCTTGTTGATGCTGAAGCGCACAGGGACTGTGAAGTTGCCCTGCTGCGAGCGCAGTTCGACGTTCGTGTTCACCGTGCCCTCAAGGGACTTCAGGCTCCCAAGGAAACTGTGGATCAGGTGCGTGTCGTCCTTACTCGCCCTCATCGTCGCGTTGAACGCGAATTCCGGGCTGGGCTTGTCGACTGCGACTGAATCCGGGACATCCGCGTGGATCTCCATCGGGACGGACCGGCTGACCCCAAAAGCTGAGCATGTGTAATGCAGCGTGGTCGAAACCGGGTGCGCGGACGCGGTGCCGGCTCCTGGAACGCCCACGACTCCGACCGCAACTCCTGCTGCCGTCACGACGCCAAGGGCGAACCTCGCCTTTGGCCTTCCCAAGCTGTGCCCGGTGCTCATGAGTTATCCCCCATCAGTTGATCGGTTGCGACATTCATCAGTCAACGCCTGTCGGGTATCACCGTGTCCATGACGACGCTCGTCCGCTCTCCCATGGTTTCCGGATTGCCGACCGGGTGAACTCGGCGGCCGGTGCGGTCCTGGCGCGACCGGTAGACGTGGGCCAGATGGGCTTCGAGCCGAGCGTGGCGGAATTGGTAGACCGCGCCGGCCTTGCGCAGCACGCCTCGATCATGGGCGTCATCCAGGAAAGCGATCACTGCCCAGGGCAGACACCGGGTCAGCGGCAACCACATACGCGACAGGGCTACCCACTGCCCCCAAGCGGTGAAACTCAGCCCGTACCCGAGACCGCCCCCGAACGCGGCCTCGATCCCGAAGACGAGCCCGGCCAGCAGCCCGAGCACGGGCCCGGACGCGAACCTGCCTACCTGGCCGGGCGTGAGGCCGATGGCGATCCCGGCCGGGACCCCGAGCACGAGCAACCACACGAGCATATGGACGAATGCGTTCTTGCGGTTCGTCCTCAACAGGTCCGAGGCGCTGATAGCGGATGTGGTGTCAATCGGAGTTTCCAGCCACGCCATGACGGCAAGCGCGATTCCGGCGCCGAAACCGAGCTCCACCGGGAACAGCAACGCCCCCCTGAGCCCGCCGCCGAGTCCGTCGTCGAACCCCAGCGGCCCGACGACCCATCTGTCCATGAGCTCCAGCACGACTGCGGTGGGCACCCCGAACGCGAGCCCCAGCATGAACCTCCGGGCGATCTCGGAACCATTGCGCCGGGTCTCACCGAAGATCTGTATGCGCAGAGTCGACGGCTTGGACGCCGCCCCTCTGGGCGCGAACTCGTACACGAACCCGAACACCAATCCGGCCACCAGCCCGTGCAGGAGCCAGACCAAAAACCCCCGCACGACCGCGAACCCGGGCCCATTCTCGGTCGCGACCAAGTCCACGGGCAGGTTCCCGATCCCGGTCGGCACCCCCAAAGCCATCCCGGAGAGGAACCCGATCACCAGCATGCGCGAAGAACGGCGCATCGTGGTGCCCAGTTGCCACCAGGCGAGGTCGTGGGTCTCGAGTTGCTCCAGGTGCGCGGCGAGGTAGCCGAGCCAGTGCTGGGCCCGTTGGGGCGTCCAGTGACGGCGGTGATGAGAACCGTGGGCGTCACGATCGTCATTCGGCGCGGGTTTGTAGACGGCGGGGACGAATGCGGCCAGGAGATGGTCCTGCAGGGCTTCGGGCGTGGGGAAGTGCAGCAGTTTTCCGGGATCGCGTCCGGGAGCGTCGCTGTAGATGGTGCGGGCCAGGGAGACCATGAGCGGGGTGGTGAGCACCTCGGCGAGGTTCGCCGTGCCGAGGGTGTAGGGCCCTTCGCGCAACCGTGCCAGGACGGCATCCCATACCGTACGGTCCGCGCCGCCGCCTCTGATCGTCCGGCTGGCGCGCCTCAGGTAGTCGGCGTAGTCGTCTACGGTGAGGCCCTCCAACTCGATGACTGCGGCGGCGGTGAGCACGTCGGAATCTTCGGAGCCGTTGACGGCCCTGGTGTATTCGTCGGGGCGGCTGGTGAGCAACAGCGGCATGGTGGTGGCCTGGTTGAGCGCTTTGAGCGCCATACCGTGCAGGCCGCTGGGGATCTCGTCGAAGCCGTCGAGAACGGGCAGGATCTTGCCCGTGTCGAGCAGGACGCGGGCCAGGCTGCCTCCGCGTGCGGCGGGAGCCGCGAGGAAGGGGTGGTCACGCACCAGCTGGGCGCACATCCAGTCGCGCAGCGAAGTCGCGGCCGGATCCCAGGAACCCAGGCCGAAGATCACCGGTACCCGGTCGCCGGGGGTGCGGGCATCGAGCCAGTCGACGAGGAAACGCAGGGTCAGAATCGACTTGCCCGACCCGGCCTCACCCAGCACCACCAACCGACAGGACGGGACGGAGGTGTACGCGTCCACGATCTGGTCGAGTTCACCGTCCAGCGGGAGGCGCTCCGCAGCCAGCCTGCGCGGGAGCTTGCGGATGTTGGCCCAGTGATCGACGACATCCCGGTCGGTGCACCGGAAGCGCACGGGGAGCGGGAACGGGTCGTGCACCCGCCGCTGCTCCTCCTCCTTACGCCACTGCTTGGACACCTCGCCGGCGAGGGCCTCGGCCGGATCATCCTCCGCCAGCGGTGGATGTGGCGGCGGCGGTGGGAGCCGCGTGAGGTGGACCGCGCGGGCCGGCAGGCCGATCAGCTCACCCAGTTCGTCGATCTGGGCTTGGGTGAGGCGTTTGTACCAGCGTTGCACCCGGCTCGCCGTGAGCCTGCCGGCTCCGTCGGTGAGGTGATGCGCGCTGACCACTCCGATCAGGCACCCACCGCTCCACACCGCGGCTCCCGACATCCCCTCCCACGGGGAACGGCTCTCCGGATCGGGCCCCGGAGCGCCCACGGAGATCTCCAGGGTGCCCGTACGCAGGTCCGCCCACGGCGTGGTCTTGCCCTGCGCATGGTGGGAATCCCGGAACCAGGTGATCCTGTTGAGCTCCGACGATGCGATATCGGGGCGTAGCTTGAATTTGGGGAACCCCAGCGCTTCGCAATCCGCCGGCTGGGTGATGAGGCCGAACCGCACCGGCAGGACCTCGGCGGCGTGGAGCCCGCTGCTGCCCGCGTCGTTCGGGATCTTGAGCACCGCGACATCGACATCGGAGTCCGCCCACAGTGGCTCCGCCTCACCGGACAGCTCCGTTACGTCACCGTCCTCGGTGAGAAAGCGCAGCGTGACCGAGACCGCGTCCCGCACCACATGCGCGGCTGTGAGTACCGTATCCCCGCTCACGCGGTAACCCGAACCGCGCCGCTCCTCGCCTCCGCGCCGGGTGATGACGACCTGGACCACTCGCCGTACGTCGAGCTCGTCCGGCCCGGGCGCCCCCGATGCGCGGCCGTCCGCAGGGCTCACTGCTCGTGCCGGCCAGCGCGGCCGGAGACGAATGGCGGGTTGAGCGACCCTTCGAGGGTCGGCCGCAAAGCCAGTTTGATCAGCTGCGTCGAGGTGGCGTTCACCGTCGCGTCCGCACCGGACTCGACCACCCAGAACCGTACCTTCGCCCCCGCGTGCCCGGTGCGCTCCAGCCCGACCGACAATTCCAGCTCGATCGTTCCCAACTCGAAGCGCAGCGTCTCACCCTCCGCCGCGACGACCGCCTGCTCCAACTCCGCCCGCAGGTCCCTGATCACACTGGCTAACTCGATCACCCACGCCCCCTACGCCGATACCAGTTGTCAGTCAGCAACGACTGTAGTCCTGTCAACCGCCTGTACGGAGCGAATTGGCACGGTCGCCGCGAGGTAGGGAGCACCCCGCCTGTGGTTCGATCTGTTGCGTGAGGTCATCACGGTGGGCATGGCCGGGATGGCCACGGCCCGCCCCTCCCAGGCCGCCCCCGGCCCGCGAGGGGCCCTGCCATCCGCCCACCGAGACCACCACCGCCGCCGCACCTGCTGCCCGCGAGCACCGGGACGGTCTGCCGCTTGCGGCGCATGGCGATTCCGGTCAGGGCCTCGAAGAGGGCACGGCGGGCGTTCATCGTGGTGGTGTAGCCGGGGTCGAGGTGGGGTGCGACCTCGACGATGTCCATGCCGACGACGGGTGTCTCGTGACAGATGCGGCGGAGGGCCGGCAGCAGTTCACGGTTGGTCAGCCCGGGCGGCTCCGGCGTTCCGGTGCCGGGGGCGAAGGCCGGGTCCAGTACGTCGATGTCCAGCGACACGAACGGGAACTCCGGTCCGTCCAGCGCCTCGTCGATGGCCTGCTGGAGGACCGCGTCGACCCCGCGCCGGTCGATCTCCGCCATGAAGCCCCGAGGACCGCCACCTCGACCCGGCCGGCCCGCAGATCGTCCGGGTTCAGGCACAGCGGCAGCCCGAAGAGGGTGGCGATCCCGGCATAGGCGGGTACCAGCGCCTACCGCTGCAGGTTGATCGGCCCTGGCTCGCGCCTGGGGTCGGATGTCCGGCCGGCTTCCCACTTCCAGGCATCCGGGGTACGCGTTCTATACGCCGCTCCTCTCGTCCCGCCCGCACTGCCGCCCGGTGCGGGAGCGACGCGGCCGGCCCCACCGCGATCAATCAAGCCGACCGACGGCGCGGGCTCCGGACAGCGCAGCGCGACAGGCCGCAGCATTCCACCGTTCGGACCGGTGCGCGGGCCGCGGGCGGTTGCCCCGGCGGTGAGGGTGCGGCGTGCCGCAGAGGTGGCAGGCAGGGGGTGAGCATCCGGCGCCGCGGCGGGCATCCGCGCGCTCCCGGCGGAGTCCCGCCGCCGGGTTTTACGCGGGGCCGGATCAGGGAAGCAGCCCCTCCACGTCACGGTGACACGCCGGGACACCCACGCGGTGGAGGCCGCACACCACGGTCCCCAGGAGCCGGGGCGCACCCCCCGGAGGACGACGGCAGGGAAGGCACGCCCGCGGGCAACCCAAGGGGAACGCACTACAGAGAGCACAACGACACCAGCACGCAGCAGTGCCGCCAGGCCCCTCACCGTCCGATACTGGTCCCGCCGCTCCTCGACGTCCCGGAGGCCCGCACCCGCCACCTGATATGCCGTCAGCACTGTCCGCACGAGGTCGACAGCCGCCTGCCGAAGCCCGTTTCCCCCGCCGGAGACTACCGGGATCAACCGCGTCCTACCTACCATGACCTGGACAAACGCCGGTCACCGGGCCCACTGCCAGTTTCACCAGGAGGTACCCATGAAGATGCTGATCAACGTCGCCGAAACCGTGGTGGCCGATGCGCTGCGCGGCATGGCCGCGGCGCATCCGGAGCTGGTGGTGGATGTCGAGAACCGGGTGATCGTGCGGCGGGACGCGCCGGTGGCGGACAAGGTGGCGCTGGTGTCCGGGGGCGGCAGCGGACACGAGCCGCTGCACGGGGGATTCGTCGGGCCCGGCATGCTGGACGCCGCCTGTCCGGGGGAGGTCTTCACGTCACCGGTGCCCGATCAGATGGTGCGTGCCGCGGCGGCCGTGGACAGCGGCCAGGGGGTGCTGTTCCTCGTGAAGAACTACACCGGGGACGTACTCAACTTCCAGATGGCGGCGGAGCTGGCGGAGGACGAGGGGGTGCAGGTGGCCAGCGTGCTCATCGATGACGATGTCGCGGTGAACGACTCGACGTTCACCGCGGGGCGGCGCGGTACCGGCGCGACGCTCTTCGTGGAGAAGATCGCCGGTGCCGCGGCCGAGGAGGGCATGCCGCTGGAGCGGGTGGAGGCCCTGGCCCGGCAGGTCGTGGCGTCGTCGCGCAGCTTCGGGGTGGCGCTGGGTGCCTGTACGACGCCGGCGAAGGGCAGTCCGACGTTCGATCTTCCGGCCGGTGAGCTGGAGTTGGGCGTCGGGATCCACGGCGAGCCGGGGCGCGAGCGCCGCGCGATGATGACCTCGCGTGAGATCGCGGACTTCGCGGTCGACGCGGTCCTGGCGGACCTGGATCCGCGGCTGCCGGTGCTGGTGCTGGTCAACGGCATGGGCGCGACCCCGCTGCTGGAGCTGTACGGGTTCCAGGCGGAGGTCCGCCGGGTGCTCGACGAACGCGGCGTGGCGGTGGCCCGCACGCTCGTGGGGAACTATGTGACCTCGCTGGACATGGCGGGCTGCTCGGTGACGCTGTGCCAGGTGGACGGGGAGCTGCTGCGGCTGTGGGACGCGCCGGTGCAGACCGCGGGACTCCGCTGGGGCCGGTGAACCCGCGCCCCGTACCCGCTTTTTGTTGAGTGCCCGAACGACCAAGGAGAGTAGTCCGTGTCCGAAACGGTGCTGGATGCCGCGTTCTTCGTACGCTGGATGACGGCGGCGGCCGCCGTCATCGACCGGGAGGCCGACCAGCTCACCGAGCTGGACTCCCCCATCGGTGACGCCGACCACGGGAGGAATATGCAGCGCGGCTTCGCGGCCGTGGTCTCGGCGCTGGAGGCGGAGCCGCCGGCGACGCCCGGCGCCGTACTGACCGCCGCCGGACGGAAGCTGATCTCCAGTGTGGGCGGGGCGTCCGGGCCGCTGTACGGGACGCTGCTGCGGCGGGCCGGCAAGGCGTTCGGTGAGGCGCCGCAGGTGTCCGCGGACGAGCTGCGGACGGGGCTGGGCGCCGGGGTCGACGCGGTGGCACAGCTCGGCGGCTCGGCGCCGGGCGACAAGACGATGCTCGATGCGCTGGTGCCGGGCGTCGAGGCGCTGGCGACCTCCTTCGACGCGGCGGCCACGGCCTCCGAGGAGGGCGCGCTGGCGACCGTACCGCTCCAGGCCAAAAAGGGCCGGGCCAGCTATCTGGGCGAACGCAGCATCGGGCATCAGGATCCGGGGGCGACGTCCTCGGCACTGCTGTTCGCGGCCCTGGCGGAGGTGGCGAAGTGAGCGAGCGGACGACGGGCGGTACGGCCGGCGGCGCGGGCGCGCCGGTCGGGGTGGTCGGGGTGGTGCTGGTGTCGCACAGTGCAACGGTCGCCGACTCGGTGGCACAGCTGGCGGTCGGGCTCGCCGGTGGCGGTGGCACGGTGCCGGTGGCCGCCGCGGGCGGCGGTCCGGACGGCGGGCTGGGGACGAGTGCGGAGCTGATCACCGAGGCGGCCCGGTCGGTGGACCGGGGGGCCGGGGTGGCGCTCCTGGTCGATCTGGGCAGCGCCGTGCTGACCGTGAAGTCGTTGCTCGCCGAGGGCGATGAACTCCCCGAGGGCGCACGGCTGGTGGACGCGCCGTTCGTGGAGGGCGCGGTGGCCGCGGTGGTCACCGCCTCGACCGGAGCGGATCTGGACGCGGTCGCGGCGGCGGCCGGGGAGGCGTACGGCTACCGCAAGGAGTGAGGGAGACCGTGCGGGAGGCCGCCTGCCGCGTCGTGCTCAGGGTTTGCGGGCGACGCCCGCGTAGCAGGCGGCCTCCGCGTCGGTGACATGGGTGGCGTCCTCGGGGTGGTCCGGGCGCCACTGGTGGGAGAGGGTCACACCCGGCTCCAGCAGCTCCCAGCCGTCGAAGAAGCGCAGGAACGCGGCGCGGGAGCGGAACTGGAGCCGGGTGCCCGCCTCGCCGTAGATCTTGATGATCTTGCCCATGGCCTCGGGGCTGAAGTCCTGTGTCGCATGGCTCATGGCGAGCGTACTGCCGCTGGGCAGCGCGGCCTTGAGGCACTCGACGATCTCGTGTGCGCGGTACCGGCCGGGGACGAAGTGCATCAGCGCGTTCAGGCTGAGCGCGACCGGCCGGCGCAGATCGAGCGTGTCCAGAAGCTGCGGCGCCGTGAGGATGCCCTCGGCGTCGTGGACGTCGGCCTGGACGTACGCGGTCCGGCCCTCGGGGGTGCTGCGCAGGAGGGCCGCGGCGTGCGCGAGGACGATCGGGTCGTTGTCGGTGTAGACGACCCGGGCGTCCGGGGCGATGCCCTGGGCGACGTCGTGGAGGTTCGGGGCGGTCGGGATGCCGGTGCCGATGTCGAGGAACTGGCGCAACCCGGACGCGGCAAGGACGCGGGTGGTGCGGTGCATGAACTCGCGGTTGATGCGGGCCGCGACCAGCGCGGCGGGGAAGACGCCCAGCACGCTACCGGCGGCCACCCGGTCGGCGAGGAAGTTGGTCTTGCCGCCCAGGAAGTAGTCGTAGATCCGGGACGAATGGGCCCGGTCCAGCCGCAGGTCCACCACGGACTCGTGCTCGCTCATCGTGTGCTGCCTCCCCAGTACGGCACATGACTCCGGCGCCCGACCGGCGCACGGTGCCTCCCCCTCGCAAGCCGCGCACCCCAGCGGCGCGTCCTGCGCCGCCGTGCGCCTGGCTGTGGAAGCACTGCCCCGAACGCCCCGGAACATGCCGGGGCGCACCGGCCGAGGTGCACGGCAACCGGAGCCGCCCGTGGCACCGACGTCACATGCCTGTGTCACGCGTAGTCATATGAATACGCTACGGAAGATTTTTGCCCACGCGGTGCCACAAACGGGCGTACTTTCCGGTTCATTGGAGGGTGAGGGCAACCGCCCTCCCGCCGCCGGCCCGTCTCGGCGCCCGATGGCGGTGCACGGCAACCGGAACGAGGACGGCTCGTGAGCGTAGACCGGGACCGACCGCTACCGGCGTGCGCTCCGGCGCGTGTCCATACCGCGGAGTTAGCGGCACCCTCCCGCTGCGGGCTCCCGTCCGTCACCCCGGTTCCGCTCGACCGTCAGCTGTCGATCACCTTCGAGGCGTTCCTGTCGACGCATGCGCGCAAGTGGCTGACGTACGCCTATCTGCACACCGGAAGCCAGGCCGCGGCCCGGGAGGTCACCCGGGCGGCGTATGAGCGGCTCGGCCGGCTGTGGCCGCATGCGCTGCGGCAGGCGTCGGTGGAGGCCTACGCCTGGTCGGTGCTCAAGGAGCGGGTGGTGGAGTGGCTCTACGACCACCAGCAGCCCACCGCGCTCACCGAGACCGCCGCCTTCGCCGTCGTCACCCACGCCCTGCTGCGCGAATGCCAGCAGCAATTCGCCATGCTGGAGAGCCAGTTGGGGCTGTACGCGGCCATCGCCCGGCTGCCGGAGCGGCAGTGCGATGTGATCGTGCTGCGCCATGTCATCGGGTACAGCGACGCACAGATCGGCTCCTTGCTCGGCGTCGACGAAGTGACCGTGCGCTCCTACGCGAGCCGCGGCAAGCGCAAACTCGCCGCCGCGCTCGGCATCGACCGGGGAAACCCCAGGGGGAACTGACCATGTCGCACATCCGTCCCGCCGCCCGCCGGGAGACCGTCGAGACGCTGCTCAGCGCGGCCGCGGCGGTGTCCTGGATCGAGGGCCTGTCGGGGTTCCACGATCTCGATGACCCGGGGGTGCTCGGCGCCCTGGGCACCACCCGCCGGAGCGGGGCGGCGGACCCGGAAGGCCCGCCGCCGGCGGTGTCGGCCGGCCGCGACGGCCAGGGCGCGCCCAGCACCTACCCCAGCGCCCGCGACGAGGCCACCCATGAGCTCCAGCTGGCCTGTGCGCTGGTCGTCAATGCCGCGGCGGCCGCGGCGAGCCTGGATCGGCTGGTCAACGACCACCGCATCGACCCCGAAGGGGCGCTGGTCTTCGCCTGCCTGCTGCACATCACCGGACGCGGTGAAGCGGCCCACTTCTGGTGGCACTTCGGCGCCGGCGCCGGCAGCCGGACCGCCGCCTACTGCCTGTATCTGGCCCACCGCCGCAACGGCGAGTACCGGGACGCCGCCTACTGGCGCGAGCAGGCCGCCCACGCGCCCGACGAGGAGCGCCGCTGTGTGGCCGCGTTCGACGAGAAGCAGCTGCTGCCGGACGCCGCCCGGCACAACCTCCTGGTCCAGTGGCACAGCGGGCTGGCCCCGACCCTGCCGGACGCCCTGGAGAAGGTGATCCATCGCCTTGCCGTGGACGGCGAGGACGAGGACTTCGGGGTGATCCCCCGGCCCTCGCCCACGCTCGTCCGGGATCTGGGCCGGGCGCAGTAGCGGGCCCGTCGGGAAGGGCGGCGTTCCGCCGGGCAGGGCCGCGGATGCCCGCCCGTCCCGCCACCGGCCACCCCTCACTCCCCTCGCCCGGTGGAATGGACGCGGTCCCGCCCGGACCTTAGATTCGCAGGGCCCCCGCAGATGCGCCGGCCTCGCCGCCGTCCGCATGCCGCCGTGCTGCCCGCCGCCCCCCTGCGCGCGCCCGCCGCACGCCGTGCCGCGGCCCGTCCGCCCCGTCCGTCCTGGAGGTCCGGTGAGAGCCGTCCGCCTGGTCGCACCGGCCATGCTGCTGGCCGTCGCGGCCGGGCTGCCGGCCGCTCCGGCGCCACCCGCCGCCGCGGCCGGGCGCGGCGCCGTCCGGCCACCGCTGTACGAGACCACCGATCTGGCGGTGTCCGGCCACGGCGCGCACACCTACCGCATCCCGGCGCTGACCACGCTGGCGGACGGCACCCTCGTCGCGGCCTTCGACCGGCGGAACGACAGCGCGGCCGATCTGCCCGGCAATGTGGACGTGATGGTGCGGCGCAGCACCGACCGGGGGCGGACCTGGAGTGCGCCGCGGGCGGCCGTGGACTACGACGGCGGGGTGGGCGCGGGCGACCCGAGTCTGCTCGCCGACCGCCGGACCGGCCGGGTCTTCCTCTTCCACGCCTACGCGCCCAAGGGCGTCGGGTTCCGCAGCGCGGGCGCGGGCAACGCCCACGACAGCACCACGGTGCTGCACACCGACTACGCCTACTCCGACGACGGCGGCCGCAGCTGGCGCACCCGGCGGATCACCCACGACCTCAAGGACCCGTCCTGGCACGGCATCTTCGCCTCGTCGGGCTCCGGCATCCAGCTGGCCGGCGGACGGCTGCTGCAGCAGTACGCGTTCCGTAAGGCCGACGGCAGTATGTGGGCGGCGAGTGCGTACAGCGACGACCACGGGGCGCATTGGCGGCTGGGGACGCCGGTGGGGCCGCTGATGGACGAGAACAAGACGGTCGAACTGGCCGATGGCCGCATCCTGCTCAACAGCCGGACCCACGGGGCCGGAAGGCGGCTGGTGGCCTTCTCCCGGGACGGCGGGCTGAGCTACAGCGCACCGGTGGCGGACGACGAGCTGATCGATCCGGGCAACAATGCCGCGATCCTGCGCTATGACCCGGCGGCGTCGCCGGGGCGGGAGCGGGCGCACCGGCTGCTGTTCAGCAATACGGCGAGCACCGGCGCCCGCCGGAACCTCACCGTGCGGATGTCCTGCGACGACGGCGCGCACTGGCCCTTCGCCCGGGTCGTCACCCCGGGCCCGGCGGCCTACTCGACGCTGACCCGGCTGCCGGACGGCACCTTCGGGCTGCTCTACGAGTCCGGTCCCTACCGGAAGATCACCTTTGCCCGGTTCGACGACGCCTGGCTGGGCGGGCGCTGCCCGGCCGGCTGACCGGCCGCCTCACACCTCGTCCGGGTCCGGCGCGGATCCCTCCACCTCGGGCGGCCAGGCCGGGCGGCTGGTGTCGGGGACCGCGGCCAGCGCGTGACCGACGGTGGGATAGCAGGAGAAGACGTTCAGGGACTGCGTGCCGACCAGCAGGCGCAGCATCCGCACGCCGAGCGAGGCCAGCAGCAGCCGGCCCTCCAACCGCCGGCACAGCCACTCCAGGGCGAGCAGGCAGCTCAGCCCCCGTGAGTCGCAGAAGCGCAGTGCGGTCAGATCGAGCACCAGGAAGCGGTGCCCGGCCGAGACCACCGACCGTGCCTCGGCGAGAAACGCCTGCTCGGTGCGGAGGTCCAGCTCCCCGCTGACCCGCAGCACCGCGCACTCCTCCGCCTGCACGATCGCAGTGACCGCCAACGACCGCATCTCCGAACTCATGCCGTCCAGACTAAGCGCCGCCGTCGGCCGCCTCACCGCCACAGCCGGTCGGCGCACCGCGGCGGGCCCGCCCGCCGGCCGGTCCCGGAGCCCCGTACGGGCCCGTCATCAGGGCCGTACGGGCACCCGTTCGTGCGTCCGGCCAGGCTGACAGCGGTCCGAAGCGGGCAGAAACGGGCAGATCTTCTGCCGTGACGGGCAGCCTTGCACGCCGCCCCGCTTGCTATAAACCTGATGCGGGCGGAAACGGGCAGTCCTGTGACCGAACGGAAAGTGGAAACAATCAGAATCAGCCAGGAGTGAGCCATGAGAGCCGAGGAACGCCAGCACCGCATCCTCGCGCTCGCCCGGTCGTCCGGCCGGGTCGAGGTCGCCGACGCCGCGGCGGAGTTCGGCGTCGCCCGCGAGACCGTACGGCGCGATCTGAGCGAGCTGGAGCGCCGGGGCCTGGTCCGGCGCACCCACGGGGCGGCGTACCCGGTCGAGAGCGCCGGTTTCGAGACCACGCTCGCCCGTCGGGAGACCCAGCAGGTGGACGAGAAGCGCCGGATCGCGGCGGCCGCGGCGGCGCTGGTCGGCGAGGCGGAGACGGTGTTCGTCGACGAGGGCTACACGCCCGAGCTGGTCGCCACGCTGCTGCCCGCCGACCGTCCGCTGACCGTGCTCACCGCCTCGCTGCGGACCGCCTCGCTGGTCGCGGCGTCCGATGACATCACCGTCCTGCTGGCGGGCGGACGGGTGCGCTCGGGGACGCAGGCCACCGTGGGCTCCTGGGCCCGCGACATGCTCGCCCGCTTCGTGATCGACCTGGCGTTCCTGGGGGCGAACGGCATCTCCCGGGAACACGGTCTGACCACCCCGGACCCGGCGGTGGCCGAGGTGAAGGAGCAGGCCCTCCGCTCCGCCCGGCGCCGGGTGCTGGTCGGGGTGCACAGCAAGTTCGGCGCCAGCAGTTTCTGCCGGTTCGGAGAGGTGCGCGACATCGACACGATCGTCACCGACGCGGGCCTGTCCGCGCCGGAGGCGCATCGCTACTCGCTCCTGGGGCCGCAGGTGCTCAGGGTCTGACCGGGCGGGGGCCGCCCGGACGACCGGCCCCGTACGGCACCACCACATCCTCCACAGCGCACCGCCGGCAGCCAGGCAACCCCTGGCCGCCGGACGGCTCCCCGGCGTACCGCGAAACAGCGGGATGCGCCCCCGCACCGCCGCACCCCCGGCGGTCGTCCCCCTCCCCTCCCCTTCTCCCTCCCCCGACCCCTGTCCCACGCCCTCAGAAAGGTACGAGCCGTGAGAGCACGACCCCCCGGACCGCGCCGCGGCAGCCGCCCCCTCGGGCTGACCGCCCTGGCCGTGGCCCTGGCGCTGTCCGCCACCGGCTGCTACCGCGGCGCCGGCGACGCGGGCAACGACGGCCGCGACACGCTCAATGTCCTGATGGTCAACAACCCGCAGATGGTGGATCTGCAACGGCTCACCGCCGAGCACTTCACCAAGGAGACCGGCATCACGGTCCACTTCACCGTGCTGCCGGAGGACGATCTGCGCGACAAGATGAGCCAGGACTTCTCCAGCCAGGCCGGGCAGTACGACGTGGCCAGCGTCAGCAATTACGAGACGCCCATCTACGCCCGCAACGGCTGGCTCTCCCCGCTCGGTGCGCGGGCCGCGGCGGACCGCGGGTTCGACCAGGGCGACATCCTCCCCCCGGTCCGCTCCTCGCTGACCGCCGCCGACGGCAAGCTCTACGCGGAGCCGTTCTACGGCGAGTCGTCCTTCCTGATGTACCGCAAGGACCTCCTCAAGGCCGCCGGGCTGACCATGCCCGCCCGGCCCACCTGGCACCAAGTCGCCGCCATGGCCGCCGAATTGGACGGTTCCCGCCCGGGCATGAAGGGCATCTGCCTGCGCGGCCAGCCCGGCTGGGGCCAGCTGGCGGCCCCGCTGACCACCGTCGTCAACACCTTCGGCGGCACCTGGTTCGACAAGGACTGGCAGCCGAAGGTCGACAGCCCGCAATTCACCGCCGCCACCCGGTTCTACGTCGACCTGGTGCGCAAGCACGGCGAGCGGGGCGCCCCGCAGGCCGGCTACACCGAGTGCCTCAACGACATGCAGCAGGGCAAGGTCGCCATGTGGTACGACGCGACGGCCGGCGCCGGTTCGCTGGAGAGCAGCGAGTCCAAGGTCGCGGGCAAGGTCGGCTATGCCCCGGCGCCGGTGGAGCGGACCCGCGAGGCGGGCTGGCTCTACACCTGGGCCTGGGGCGTGCAGAAGGCCAGCAAGCACCAGGACGCGGCGTGGAAATTCATCTCCTGGGCCTCCGGCAAGAAGTACGAACAGCTGGTGGGCCACGAGCTGGGCTGGTCGAGGGTGCCCGGCGGCAAGCGGGCCTCGCTCTACCGCGACCCGGCGTACGCCAAGGAGTCCGGGGCGTTCACCGGTGCGACCGAGCGGGCGATCAGCGCGGCCCGGCCGCATGACCCCGGCGTCCAGCCACGCCCGGCGCCCGGGATCCAGTTCGTCGGCATCCCCGAGTTCTCCGACCTGGGCACCAAGACGTCGAACGAGATCAGTTCGGCCATCGCGGGCAAGCAGAGCGTCCCCGAGGCCCTGAAGAAGAGCCAGCGACTGGCACAGGAGGTGTCCGATGCCTACCGGGATCACTGAACCCGCGGCCGGCGCCCCGGCGGCCGCCGTCCGCGGCGGCATCCGCCCGGCCGTGCGGGTGCGCCGCGGCGAGCGGGCAAAGGAATGGGCCCGCCGGGCCCCGCTCCTGCCCGCACTGGTCTTCCTCGTCCTCGTCACCCAACTGCCGTTCCTGGCCACGGTGGTGATCTCCTTCACCCGCTGGAACGCGCTGGCCCCCGACCACCGCGGCTTCGCCGCCCTCGACAACTACCGCGCCGTCTTCACCGATCCGGCGATGCGGGCCTCGATGGGCACGACGGTGCTGCTGACGGTGACCGTGGTGCTGGTCAGCCTGCTCCTCGGGCTCGGTCTGGCGCTGCTGCTCGACCGGAGCTTCCGGGGGCGCGGCCTCGTACGGACCCTGCTCATCACGCCGTTCCTCATCGTGCCGGTCGCCTCCGCGCTGCTGTGGAAGCACGCGCTGTACAACGCCTCGTACGGGCTGCTCAACGGCGCACTGACCTGGATATGGGGGCTGTTCGGCAGCGACAGTCCGCCGCAGCCGGACTGGATGACCAACTCGCCGCTGGCCGCGGTGGAGGTGTCGCTGATCTGGCAGTGGACCCCGTTCATGATGCTGATCCTGCTGGCCGGGCTGCAGAGCCGGGCGGCGGACGCGGTCGAGGCGGCCCGGATGGACGGCGCCTCCGCGTTCGACATCTTCCGCTATCTGACCCTGCCGCATCTGCGGCGCTACCTCGAACTGGCCGCCCTGCTGGGCACGGTGTACGTCGTCCAGAACTTCGACGCGGTGTTCACCCTCACCTCCGGCGGCCTGGGCACCGCCAACCTTCCGTACACCATCTACCAGACCTTCTACCAGGCCCATGACTACGGACGGGCGTCCGCGCAGGGCGTCGTCGTGGTGCTGTGTTCGCTGCTGGTGGCGACCTTCGCACTGCGCACCGTCTCGTCCCTGCTGCGCGAGGAGGTCACCACATGACCAGCGCCCCCCTGACCCCGCGCCGCGGCGGCTCCCTTGCCACCGCCACACGGCACCGGCGACGCACCGGCGGTCTGCTGGGCCTGGCGGCCTGGCTGTGCGGGATCGCCTTCTTCCTGCCCGTCGCCTGGATGGTGCTGACGTCCTTCCACAGTGAGGCGGACGCGGCGACCAATCCGCCGAGCGTCGGCGCCGGGCTCAGCCTGCACGGCTACCGCGAGTTCTTCGGCGCGGCGGGCGGCGGCGTCAGCCCCTGGCCCCCGCTGCTCAACTCGCTGACCGCCTCCGTCGTCTCCACCCTGCTGGTGCTGCTGCTGGCGGTGCCCGCCGCCTACGCGCTGGCCATCAAGCCGGTCCGCAAGTGGAGCGATGTCCTCTTCTTCTTCCTCTCCACGAAGATGCTGCCGCTGGTGGCCGGGCTGCTGCCGGTCTATCTCGTCGCCCAGCACACCGGGATGCTCGACAGCATCTGGCTGCTGGTCCTGCTCTACACCTCGATGAACCTGCCGATCGCGGTGTGGATGATGCGCTCGTTCCTCGCCGAGGTCCCGGTGGAGATGCTGGAGGCCGCCTCGATCGACGGGGCGGGGCTGACCACCACCCTGACCCGGATCGTCGCTCCGGTCGCCATGCCGGGCATCGCGGCCACGGCCCTGATCTCCTTCATCTTCAGCTGGAACGAGCTGTTGTTCGCGCGGGTCCTGACCGGCGTCGTGGCCGGAACCTCACCGGTCTTCCTGACCGGACTCGTGACCAGCCAGGGCCTGTTCCTGGCCAAGGTGTGCGCCGCCGCCACCGTCATCTCCCTCCCGGTGCTGCTCGCCGGGTTCGCCGCCCAGGACAAACTCGTCCAGGGCCTGTCGCTTGGAGCCGTGAAATGAAAGCCGCAGTGATCAGCGCCCCCGGTACGGTCGAGGTCAGCACCGTCCAGGACCCGACGCCCGGCCCGCGCGAGGTCGTGGTCTCGGTCGCCGCCTGCGGACTGTGCGGCACCGATCTGCACATCCTCCAGGGCGAGTTCGCGCCCACCCTGCCCGTCGTACCGGGCCATGAGTTCGCCGGTACGGTCGTCGCCACCGGCAGCGCGGTGACCGAACTGGCCGAGGGCGACCGGGTGGCCGTCGACCCCTCGCTGTACTGCTACGAGTGCCACTACTGCCGCCGGGGGCGCAACAACCTCTGCGAGCGCTGGGCCGCGATCGGGGTGACGACGGCCGGCGGCGCCGCCGAGTTCGCCGTCGCCCCCGTCGCGAACTGCATCAAACTGCCCGAGCACGTCCGCACCGAGGACGCGGCCCTCATCGAGCCGCTCTCCTGCGCCGTCCGCGGCTACGACATCCTGCGCTCGGCCCAACTGGGCACCCGGGTCCTGATCTACGGCTCGGGCACGATGGGCCTGATGATGCTGGAGCTCGCCAAGCGCACCGGCGCGGCCGGCGTGGATGTCGTCGACATCAACCCGCAGCGGCTGGCCACCGCCCGCACCCTGGGCTGCAGTGCCGCGGCCGGCTCCGCCGACGAGCTGGACCGGCCGCGCGGCTGGGACGTGGTCATCGACGCCACCGGCAACGCCCACGCCATCCAGGACGCGCTGGGGCGGGTCGGCAAGGGCGGTACCTTCCTGCAGTTCGGCGTCGCCGACTACGCGGCCCGCGCCACCATCGAGCCCTACCGCATCTACAACCAGGAGATCACCATCACCGGCTCGATGGCGGTCCTGCACAGCTACGAGCGCGCCGCGGAGCTGTTCGCCGCCGGGGCCCTGGACCCGGAGGTCTTCATCAGCGACCGGCTGCCGCTGGACCACTATGCCGAGGCGCTGGGCCGCTTCCGGGCAGGCGAAGGGAGGAAGATCCTGGTACGGCCGTGAGGCCGGGCGGGCGGCGGGCCGGGCCGCCCACGGCGCCGCGTGCGGGGGAGAGTTCGCCGTGCAGCAGTGCCGTGCCGAGCGGGGTGAGGGCGTGGATGACACAGCCGCCCTCCCGCCGGCTGCGGGCGAGGTTGGCCTCGCGCAGGGCACTCACGTGCTCGCTGGCCGAGGGGGCGGAGACCCGTAGGCGGCGGGCGAGTTCGCCGGTGGTGGCCGGGGCGTCGAGGGCGGCGAGGATACGGGCCCTGGTCCGGCCGAGCAGGGTGGACAGCGCCTGCGGATGGCAGCTGCGGGTGGTGGCCGGCGCCCAGGACGTGGGGTGTTCCACGGGGTGGACCAGCACCGGCGGCAGCCCGGGGTCGGCCAGGGCGATGGGTCTGCGCCAGCAGAAGTGGGAGGGGATCAGCCGCAGTCCGCGCCCCTGGAGCCGCAGATCGCGGTCCTGGGGATAGTCGACGTGCAGCACCGGCGGCTCCCAGCGCAGCATGGGGCGGAAGGTGTGGAGCAGCCGGTCGACGCCGTCGCGGCACAGGGTGCGGGCGCGCGCGCCGCGGTCGGCGTCGACCGTGGCGGCCGCCTCCGTCCAGTCCGGGGCGATCACCGCGCGGTGCACCTCCTGGAGCGCGGCCGCCAGTTCGTCGAGCGGCCGCCGGCTGCCCGTGGCCAGCGCGCCGGTCCAGCGCGGGAGCCGGGCCGGCAGCGCGGCTCGCGCGCTCTCCGCGGCCAGCCGCCCCCGGGGGGTGTCCCGCAGCGCGGCCAGGCCCGCGGCCAGGCCGTCGCGGGCCGCGTCGGGGGTGAGGAAGTCCGGGAAGTAGGGGGCGTGGGCCGGGGCCAGGGCACCGATCAGCCTGGCGGCCGGTATCAGCCCCCGCTCGTCCAGTTCGCGGCGGGCCCTGGCGCGCCAGGGGCCGAAGACCGGCACGCCGCGGCCGGGCGGCACCAGATGGTGCATGGCCAGGACGGTTTCCCAGAGCGGATCGGGTTCGGCGGCGATCTGTACCCGTGCCAGATCCCGGTCTTCGAAGTGGATGCGCAACATGCGGCCCCCGCGGCATGCTCATGACCCTGTGGCCAGGGCCCCCGTTCGGGGTCCGGCCGTGCGGGCCCCGCCGCCAGACTGCCCGGCGGGGAACGGGGCTGTCCAGGGCGAGTGGGAGCCTTCGGCCTGCGCGGTGGTGAAGGTGGGGAGCGCGGGGCGCCCTTTCCCTTCCGGTACGGCGGCCCTTTCCGGCCGTTCCCGTGAGCGCCGTCGCCGGCTGCCTCGACCACTGGACGCCGGGCGGCTTCCGGGCGGCCGGGCGCTCAGCCCTCGCCGGCCAACTGCTCGGCCAGCCGGTCCAGGAACACCTGCTGGCCGGCCACCAGCCGCTCCCGTGCCTCGTGCGGCGGGAACCAGGCCACCCGGTCGACCTCGGGAAAGGCGGCGATCACCCCCGATCCGCGCGGCCACTCCATCCGGAACGTGCCGGGCACGATCCGCCGCGGATCGAGATCACCCTCGACGGCCCAGACGGTCACCACCTTGCCGCTCGCCTGGCGGACGTCCCCCAGGGGGCGGTAGCGGCCGGCGGGCGGCGGCATCCCCAGCTCCTCCGTGAACTCCCGCCGGGCGGCGTCCCGCGCCTCCTCCGGAGGTACGTACTCGCCCTTGGGCACGGACCACGCCCGCGCGTCCCGGTGCTCCCACAACGGACCGCCCATGTGCCCCAGGAGCACCTCGACACCGGCCGCCGCGCGCCGGTACAGCAACAGCCCGGCACTTCGCTTTCCCGCCACGGCCGCTACCGTTCCCCGTCGTCGTGCGCGGCACGCACCGTCTCGACGGTGTCCGCCTCGGCCGCGGTCTTGTCCTCCCGGTAGCGCACCACCCGTGCGAAGCGCAGGGTCACGCCCGCCGGGTAGCGCGTGGAGGTCTGCAGCCCGTCGTAGGCGATCTCGACGACGAGTTCCGGACGCACCGTCACCACATGGCCGTTGTCCGCCACCGCGAGCTCCCGCAGCCGCTCGGTCTGCCAGCGGAGAGTGGCGTCGGTCAGCCCCTTGAAGGTCTTGCCCAGCATGACGAATCCACCGTCCGCCGCGCGCGCCCCGAGGTGGAGGTTGGACAGCTTCCCGGTGCGCCGGCCGTGTCCCCACTCCGCGGCCAGCACCACCAGGTCGAGGGTGTGCACGGGCTTCACCTTGAGCCATGCGGCGCCCCGGCGGCCCGCGCTGTAGGGGGCGTCCAACGCCTTGACCACGACGCCCTCGTGGCCCCGGCGCAGGGTCTCGGTCCAGAAGTCCTCGGCGGCCGCGCGGGCCACGGCGTCGGACGGGTCGGCGACCACCTGGCGGCGCACCCGCAGGGGCTCGGGCACCAGGCGGGCCAGCTCTACGTGCCGCTGCGCCGCGGGCAGTTCGAGCAGGTCACGGCCGTCGACCGAGAGCACGTCGAAGAAGACCGGGGACAGCGGCAGCGCGGCCTGCGCGGCAAAGACGTCCACCCGTGAACCGAACCGGCCCGCGACCCGCTGGAAGGGCACCGGCCGGCCCGCGCCGTCCAGGGCGATCACCTCGCCGTCGAGGATGAAGCGGCCGGCCGGCAACTCCCGTGCCAGGGCGGTGACCTCGGGGAGGCGGTCGGTGACCTCGTCCAGGGTGCGGGTGTGGATCCGTACGTCGGTGCCGTCGCGGTGCACCTGTACCCGGATGCCGTCGAGCTTCTCCTCCACGGCGCAGGCGCCGAGCTTCTCGACGGCCTCGGCCACGGTCTTGGCGCTGTGCGCCAGCATCGGCCCGACGGGCCGGCCGACGGTGAGCCGGAAGCGCGCGAGCGCCGCGGGCCCCTCGGCGAGCAGCGCCCGCGCCACGTCCGGAAGCGACCCGGCCAGCATCACGGCCCGCCGGACGTCCGCCGCGGGCACCTGTGTGGCGGCGGCGAGCCCCTCGACCGCAATGGCGTCCAGCGCGCCCTGCCGCACCTCACCGGTCAGCAGGCCGACGAGAAACCGCTGCTCGTCCGGGGTCGCCGCGGCCAGCAGTGCCCGCAGGAGCCGGCGCCGCTCCCCTTGCGCCCCGGCGCCGGAGACCTGCGCCAGCGCGGTCAGCGCGGTGTCCACGTCGCGTACGGTCAGCGTGGCGTGCCCGGCGGGTGCGACCGGCTCGCGCAGTACGCTCCAGCCGACCCCGATCCGCCCCTGGGGCAGCCGCCCGGCGAGGTAGGGGATGACCACCGGGACGTCCTCCGGCGCCGCGGCCCGGAACAGTCCGGCCAGCAGCGCGATCTTCCGCGAACGCGCCGACGTCGCGGCGACATCCGCCGACACCTGGGCGAGGCCGGCCAGCAGCATAGGCCCATGGTGCCCCCGCGGCGCCGTTCCCGCTTCCCGGCCGGCGCCGTGCCCGCCGGGATCCGGTCAGGGGGCGAGGTAGGAATGGAAGACGTTGTCGGGGTCCCACTGCGCCTTGATCTCCTGCAGACGGTCCCAGGTGGCCGGGGTGTACGAGCGCCGGGGCCGGTCCGCGCCGGCTTCCAGGTCCGTCTCGCCGATGTAGTGGCGGCCGTCGTCCTGCGGGTCGGCGGCGGCCATGACGTCCCGCACCCACTGCTCATTGGCCCGGTCCGCGTGCGGGTCCTCCCAGACCGCGTAGGGGACCAGGTAGGACCCGCCGAGCGGGGCGAAGGCCATGTTCCGCAGCAGGGCGGGCTCCGTGGAGACCGGCCGCACGGGCGAGAGCACCAGCGACTTGCCGGACGGGGCGCGGGCCACCACCTCGGCGATCCGGCCCAGTTGCGTCGGGTAACTCTCCGCCGACCACAGGGTGTCCGCCGCATACCGGTGCAGCGGCGGCCAGAGGACCGCCGCGCCCTCGTGCAGGGTGGCGAACGAGGTCGGCACGGGCGGCTGCCGGGTCAGGGTGCCGAAGGGGCAGTCGTCGAACGGCTCCAGCGCCCGCAGTGCCTCCCGCTGCGTGGCCGCGAACGCGGTGGCACCGACCGTGATCCGCAGCCCGGGTGTGCCGTCGGCGTCCGGCTCGGCGGGCTGGAGGACGAACGCCACCTCGACATACGGCGGGAGTCCGTCCGCGACCTCCTCGGTCCACTCGGTCACCCCGGCGAGCTCCGCCATGGGGAAGGTGAGATTGGTCGTCACGATCGAGGCGGGGTGGGGGTGCAGGGCGAGGCGGAAGCGGGTGACGACCGCGCAGAATCCCGGCCCAGCACCCCGCGCGGCCCAGAAGAGGTCGGGGTGCTCCCGCTCGCTGCAGGTGACCGTCCGCCCGTCGGCGGTCACGGCGCGGATCTCCACCACGTCCGCGCAGGACGCCCCCCAGGCGCGGGAGTTCCAGCCGAGGCCCCCGCTGAGCAGAAACCCGCCGACCGCCACGCTGGGGCAGTGGCCGACGGGGAAGGCCAGGTCCTGCGGGGTGAGGGCCGCGACCAGTTCCTGACCGGTGGCGGCGGGTTCGACCGTGGCGGTCGCCGGGTCGGTGCCGGTCGCGGGGGTCAGGCGGCACTCCCGCAGCCCGGCGAGATCGAGCAGCAGGCTGTCGTCCCGCAGTGCCGAGCCGGACCAGTTGTGTCCGCCGGAACGCAGTGCCACCCGCAGCCCGTGCGCGCGGGCGTGGCGGACGGCGTGTGCCACGTCCGCTTCCGACGCGGCCCGCACGACGACCTCGGGGAACCGGCCGGGCAGGCGCGCGTTCCACACGGCACGGGAGCGGGCGGTCTCATAGCCGGCGTCGCCCCGCCGGATCAGCGTGCCCTCCACCTCGGGCTCCGGCTCCGGTTCCCCTGGACACATCCCGGCCTCCTCACCAGATCTGCTGGGTGATCAGGCCGAAGACACCGATGCACACCAGATAGCCGAGCACCACCACCCCGGTGCCCAGCACCTGGATCCGGCGGCTGGTACAGCGCTCGGGCACCAGCCAGAAGGCGAGCGCCTTGTTCACCAGCGGCATCAGCAGCCAGGTCAGGGCGCTGACACTCAGCACGTTGGACAGGAACAGGCCGATGTACTCGCGGATGGTGATCTTCTCCAGCGCGATGCCCACGGTCAGGTTGAGCACCATCACCGTCGGATAGAGCGCCAGGACGACGGACATCGCCTGTTTCCAGTTGGGCGGCGCGGTGCTGCCCTTGCCGTGGTCGAACTGGAACCAGCCGCTGAACGACGAACCGACCTTGCGGACGTCGTAGGAGGTGAAGTGCTTGCTCCCCTCCTGCAGCAGCGCCTTGCGGGCGTCGGATGCCAGCCAGTCGTCGAGGTGTTCGCGGGAGTCGAAGCGGAAGACGACGACCCAGTGTTCCTGCACGCCCCGGACCGGCTTGAACAGCTCGGAGCCCATGAAGCCGGGCGCCTTCTCCTGCTCCTCGAGCGCGTGCTCCTGCCAGTCGAGGAAGGCCTGCTCGTGTCCGGGGCGCACCTCGTGCGAGATGACGGCCGTGACCGCTTCCGGAGCCTGCTCGGCGGGGGTGCCGCCCTGGAGCACCTCCTGACGCGGAGGCCCGTCGAAGAGCCCGGTCGCCTCGTGGAGCAAATCCTGCCGCCGGCTCGAATCCAGCCAGGCGGTCAAGTGGTCCATACCGGAAAACCGGAATACAGTGACCCATTCATTTTCCTCGCCGGTGCCCGGCGGATATACCTCGGCGCCCACGAATCCCTCGAATTCACGGGCCGCCCGGTTCGTCTTGTCCTGCCACCGCTGGTACTCATCCGTCCGTCCCTCGCGCACCTTTTGCGAGGTCACGACGGTGGCATTCTCGGCCGCTGAAGCACGGCTTGCACGGGGACTCACCTTGAGTAGCCTAGTGCACAAGGGATTTATCGGGCAAATGGAGCATACGCCTTACCGTTCCGCAGAGGAATCGATGCCGATCGGAGACCCCGTAATGGAACAGAAAGAACTCCTCGCAGAAGCCGTCCGGCTCGCCACGGAATCCGTGGAGAACGGCTGGGGCGGCCCGTTCGGCGCGGTCATCGCGCGCAACGGCAACATCGTCGCCCGCGGACAGAACCACGTTCTGCTGACCGGCGACCCCACGGCCCACGCCGAAGTCGAGGCGATCCGGAAGGCTGTGCAGGTCCTCAACCCGGATGCGCCGAGCATCTCCGTGGAGCGTCAGAACGAGAGCACCCTGGGGTACGTCCCCCGCCCCGAGGGGTCACCGGACCCGCTCCCGGAGCGCGCCCGGATGCTCCAGGGCCACGAGATCTACATCAGCGGCGCCCCCTGCCCGATGTGCATGAGCGCCATCTACTGGGCACGGATGGACGCGGTGTACTACAGCTGCGACCTGACCGACACCGCCAAGATCGGCTTCGACGACTCGTTCCAGTACGAGGACTTCGAAAGGCCGCTCTCCGAGCGCAGGATCAAGATCCAGCAGATCTATCCCGAGATGGGTGCCCATGCCTACCAGGCATGGAACAACCGGAGGCTCCAGCACGCCTACTGACATCCCATCACCACCGGCGGACGCCGGGCCCCGCCGGACGGGCGGGGCCCGGCGCGCGGCGGGGAGCGCGGCCCGCACGGACGGCGAGGAGTGAGCCGGGTGCGGACCGCGCGGGCGTCGGGGTCTCACTCGTACATCACGTACTCCGGCTGCGGCCTGAGCGCCAGCACCTCCTTCGGCGTCATCAGCCGGCTGCCCTCGGCGTCCTCCTCGTAGAAGAGTTTGAAGCCGGTGTGGAGCCCCTCCGGCAGGCCGCGGACGAGCCGCTGCCAAGTACCGCGCTTCAGGCCCGGTGAGCCGATGCCGTCGGCGCTCTTGATCAGCGCCACGCCGGGCTGCGGCCGCAGCGCGGACTGCGCGTGCACGACGGACGGGGCGACCTGGTGGAAGACCAGTGGCTTCTGCGGCAGATCGTGCGCCTCGACCAGCCCGGACAGATAGCGGGCCACCTCGGTCAGCTCATGGCCGCTGGTCCGCCCGTAGGTGTCGCCCGGCACCTGACCGCGGCCCATCTCCCATTCCGGGTCGAGCGCGATCCCCACATCGGGGTGAACGAGCCAGTCGCGCAGCGTCTTGACCTCGTCGAGCACGGGGGCGCGGCCCGGCTGGATGTTCAGCAGCAGTGCCCGCCGGTCGCGCGCCACGTCGTGGAAGCGCCGGATGGTGGCGGCCGGCGTCCGTGAGCGGTAGGTGCCGTCCGGGCCGGCCGTGGCATTGGCGACGCTCGCCAGGAGTTCGAGCACGGGCAGCGGTTCGCGCCCCGCGGCGTAGCGGTGCGCCACCTTCTCCACCTCGGCGGCCCGCTGCGCCGGCGTACCGGTCCCGAGCCGGCCGAGCGCCGCGGCACCGGGCAGCCCGCAGAACCCGACCAGGCGGTAGTGCGGGAACAACTCTCGTCCGCCACGCGGGAGTTCGGGGCGGCTCCGCTTGTGCGGACGGGCCGGGTGCGCGGTCGCGGAGCCGGACGGGCCGGGGGCACCGGCCCCGGCCGAGGGGGAACTGCCGGAGGTGCCGGTCCCCGTGGAGGGCGAGGAGCGCGAGCCGTCCGGCGGTGGCGCCTTGGCCTCCGAACCCCCTCCGGAGGGAGTGCCTCCGCACCCGGTGAGCGCGCCGAGACCCGCCGCCGCGGTGACCGCGAGCATCCGTCGCCGGCTCGCGTCCGGCGACGGCATGGACCGGGCGGAGCGGCCGCCGGCCCCCCGGGCCCGGGGTATCCCGGAGCCGCTTCGGCCTGACACCTCGTCCGTCACACTGCCTCCGTCCCCCGGCGTCCGACCGAGGGCCGGCGCCGGCTGTCGTTCGGACAGGTCCTGCCCGTGCAGAGCGCATCTCCAGACCACCCGCGGCGAAACCCGGACGGAAACGATCAAGCCACGGCCGCCGCGGCCGCCCCGGCGGACCGGGCCGCGTAGCGTGAGGACGTGATCAGGCCCCGACGCCTCGACCCCCTCGACGGCTCCCCCGAAGCCGTCCGCCGCCGCATGCCCGTGCGCCGCCTGTGGTACGCCGCGTACGGCTCCAACATGCACCGGGAACGGCTGACCGCCTACCTGGCCGGCGGCCGGCCACCCGGCGGACTGCGCACCTGCCCCGGCTGCCGGGACCCCCGCCCCCCGGCCCGTACGGCAGCGGTCATGCTGCCCGGGCTGCTGTACTTCGCCACCGAATCGCAGGTGTGGACCGGCGGCCGGGCCTTCTACGACCCCGCCGTCGCGCCGGCCGCCGGCCCGGACCGCCCCGAACTCCCCTGCCACGGCTATCTGCTGACCACCGGCCAGTTCTCCGACCTCGTGGCGCAGGAGATGTACCGGGAGCCCGGCGAGGATCTCGATCTGACGCAGGTCCTCACCCATGGGCGGGCCCGGATCGGCCCGGGCCGGTACGAGACCCTGGTGTGCGCCGGGGTGCTGGACGGCTGTCCGGTCCTGACCTGCACGGCCCCGTGGCGCAGCGAGGACATCGCCCTGAACGCCCCGTCGGCCGCCTACCTGCGGCACATCGGGGCCGGGATCGTCGCCGCCCACGGGTGGAGCGTGCACCGGACCGCCGGGTATCTCGCCGGCTGTCCGGGAGCCGCCGGTCACTGGAGCGCCGGGGAGATCGAGGCACTGCTCGGCGCCGCTCGCTGACCGGCGCGCGGTGCGTTGCTGCTCCCCCGCCGTCCCCGTCCCGGGCACACTGGTGCCCTCCGGCCGGTGCACCCGGCCCTGACGACTCGGCGAGGAACGCGATGAGAAAGATCGTCCTGACCACGTCGGTGTCCCTCGACGGCTTCATCGAGGGACCGGACCGCGACATCAGCTGGCATCTGGTCGACGACGAGCTGCACCGCTACTTCAACGAGCAGCTCCGGACGATGGGCGCCTTCCTGAGCGGGCGGGTCACCCATGAGCTGATGGCCGGATTCTGGCCGACCGCGGATGCCGATCCGTCAGTCACCGGGCCCATGGCGGAGTTTGCCGGGATCTGGCGGGACATGCCCAAGATCGTGTTCTCCCGGACCCTGGAGCGGGCCGACTGGAACACCACCGTCATGCGGGATGTCGTCCCCGAGGAGATCCGGGCGCTCACGGCACAGCCGGGCGGGGACCTGGCGCTGAGCGGCGCCGACCTCGCCGCCTCCTTCCGCCGGCTCGATCTGATCGACGAATTCCGCGTCTACGTCCATCCGGTCCTCATCGGCCGCGGCAAACCGCTGTTCCCGCCGTCCGACATCAAGGCCGACCTCCAGCTCGCCGGGACCCGCACCTTCGGCAACGGCGTCGTCCTCCTCCACTACCGGCGCGCCCGGGGTGTCGCGGCGGAGTGACTGCCGTGGGCCGGGCGGGAGTTCGCGGCAACCGCCGGGACGCCGAGTGGGCCCGCGGACCGCCCCCGGGCCGGCTCGCGGTCTAGATCCCGAGCAGGCCGGGCAGACCGGCGAAGGAGTCCAGCACCTGGTCCGGTGTGCCGTCGGCCGCCCGGTGTGTCTCCGGCAGGTATTTGCCCGTCTTGACGAGCACGCCGGTGATCCGGCAGCGCTGGGCCGCCAGCACATCGTTCTCGATGTCGTCCCCGATCATCAGCGCGCGCGACGCCGGGACACCGAGGTGTGCCAGGGCGGTGTCGAAGAAGGCCGGTGACGGCTTGCCGGTGACCGTCGCCGTCACCCCGGCCGCCTGCTCCAGCCCCGGGAGAAAGGCTCCGGTGTCGAGGTCAAAGCCGTCCGCCGTGCGCCAGTACAGGTTGCGGTGCATCGCGACCAGCAGCGCGCCGCGCTGGAGGTGCCGGAAGGCCCGATTGAGCGCCGCATAGCTGAATTCCGGGCCCGCACCACCGAAAACGATCACATCCGGGGCGGTCCGGCCCGCGTCGCCCTCCCCCGCCCCCTCCTCGACGAGCTGCACACCCGCCAGGTCCGCACCGACCTCACCGCTGCTGATCAGCAGGCACCGGGCGTCGGGATGGTGCGCGCGCAGGTACGCGGCGGTCGCCGTGGGCGCGGTCAGGATGTCGTCGGCACCGACCGGAAATCCCTCCCGGGCCAGGCGTCCGGCGACCGCCGCGCGGGTGCGGGAGGTGGTGTTGGTGACCAGTGCCAGCGGCAGTCCCGCGGCGCGCAGCCGTTCCATCGCCTCGACCGCGCCGGGCAGCGCCTTCCAGGACACGGTGAGCACGCCGTCGATGTCGATCAGGACCGCTCCGATTCCTTCCATACGCCGACGGTAACCACGTCCGGCCGTAGCCGCGGCGCACCGCGGGCCCGACTTGCGCGGCCCCCTCAAATGGGGTTACTTCGAAGTGAGGTGTGGACGCAGCTTCCGTCTCCCCTGGGTAGGGGGTGCACACGTGCTGTTCACTGACCGCGCGGACGCCGGCCGTCGCCTTGCCGAGGCGCTACGGCATCTGGAGGGGGAAGATCCCGTCGTGCTGGGCCTGCCCCGGGGCGGGGTCCCGGTGGCCTTCCAGGTGGCGCGGGTGCTCCGGGCACCGCTCGATGTGATCGTGGTCCGCAAGCTGGGCGTCCCCTACCAGCGGGAACTGGGCTTCGGCGCCATCGGCGAGGGCGGCGTGCGGGTGATCAGCAACGACATCGTCCGCCGAGGCCGGCTCGACGCGTCGGATCTGGCCTCCGTGGAACATGCCGAGGCCGCGGAACTCGCCAGGCAGGCGGAGCGCTTCCGCGCCGGGCGGCAGCGGCTTCCCCTGGAGGGCCGCACGGCGATCGTCGTGGACGACGGGGTCGCCACCGGCGCCACCGCGGCGGCCGCCTGCGAGGTGGTGCGGGCCCAGGGCGCGGCCCGCGTGGTGCTGGCGGTGCCCGTGGCGCCACCGGACGCGGCCGAGCGGCTGCGCGCCGCCCTCGATGAATTCGTGTGTCTCTCCACCCCGTTCGGCTTCTCCGCCGTCGGCGAGTGGTACCGGGACTTCTCCCAGACCCCGGACGACGAGGTCGTCTCACTGCTGGCGCAGGCCGCGGACGGTCCCGGGGCAGCGGACGGGCCGGAGGCCGGCGGGGACGTGGCGCAGGAGGTGGCGATCGATGCCTCCGGGGTGCGCCTCACCGGTGACCTCACGGTGCCGGCGGGCGCCGGGGCGGTGGTGATGTTCGCACACGGCTCGGGCAGCAGCCGCCACAGCCCGCGCAACCGGCTGGTCGCCACGGCGCTCCAGGACGCGGGCCTGGGCACGCTGCTCTTCGACCTGCTCACCCCGGCGGAGGAGGACAACCGGGCGAAGGTCTTCGACATCGAGACCCTCGCCGGGCGGCTGACGGACGCCACCGGCTGGCTGCGCGGCCGCACCACCGTCCCGCTCGGCTATTTCGGGGCGAGCACCGGAGCCGCGGCGGCACTGCGGGCCGCCGCCGGCCCCGGCGCGGACATCGGTGCGGTGGTCTCCCGCGGCGGGCGCCCGGACCTCGCCGGCCCGCAGCTGTCCGGCGTACGGGCGCCGACGCTGCTGATCGTGGGCGGCGACGACACGATGGTCATCGAGCTCAACCGCGAGGCGCAGGCGGCGCTGCGCTGCGAGAGCCGCCTGGAGATCGTCCCCGGCGCCACCCATCTCTTCGAGGAACCCGGTGCCCTCCAGGAGGTCGCCGGCCTGGCGCGGGACTGGTTCCTCAGCCACCTGGTGAAAGGGGCGTAACGCCCTCAGTCGAGGGCGAGTTCGCCCATCTTGCTCCAGCCGTCTGCACCCTCGATGGTGGTGCTCACGATGTCGGGGGTGTGGCGCAGCAGCGGGCGCATCCGCTCGATTCCGGCGCGGAAATGGTCGGAATTGACGTGCGCTTCGGCCGCGTCGTCCTGGAATGCCTCGACCAGGACATAGGTGTTCGGGTCGGTAATGCTGCGGGACCATTCGAACCAGAGGTTGCCGGGCTCGGCGCGGGTGGCGCCGGTGAAGGATTCGACGTGCTGCGGCCACTCGTCGGCGTACTCGGGCTTCACGGGGAACTTGACGACAATGAAGATCATCCAGCGATTCTAGGTCACGGCCGGCGGGATCCGGTGCCCCGGTCCTCGGTCTTCCGGTCACCCGTTCCGCGGGTCCGCCTCACTGACTTTGCGTATCGGCCCCGGTCGCCGAGGTGCGGCTCAGTGATTTGACGAGCAGCACCCCGAGCACGATCAGCACCACACCCAGCCAGGTCGGCCCGCCACCGAAAGCGAGCACCACGATGCCCACCGGGGTCAGATAGCCCGCCAGCGGGATGAGCATGCTGCTCACCGGGGGCTCCGGCGGGCCGGGGACATGGCGTTCCCGCCGCCCGCGGGCCCGTACGACCTCCGGGTACCACTGGGTGAACTGCAGCGCGACGATAATGGCCGCGATCTGGATGACCCAGCCCGTCCACAGGTTATTGGAATTGTGCAGCACAAGGTCGCCAAAGGCACCCGATATCGCAGCGATTCCGAATGCGGCGCCCCATACACCGGTGATGTAGTAATTGGTCCGCAGGAATGCCGGCTCATGCCAGAGTTCACGGGGTACCTGTTCCCGGGCGTACTGGAGGGTGAACGGCACCCGGACCGCCATGGAGCCGAGGGCAATCACCAGCAGCGCGATATTCGAGATTTCCCCGGAATAGTTCTCCAGCCAGCGATGGGTGCCGGCGGAGGCGAAGAGGCCGATGACGGCCATCACCGCGAAGAAGACCACATCGGCCACTTCGAGGATTTTGAACGACGAGCCGGGGTGGCGTATGCGACCGATGATGACGATCGCGACGGCCAGCGCGAGGGCGATCCCGACCGCCAGTTCGTAGCGCCCAGGCCCGACGAGGACGGACATGGCGATCCAGGGCGACATACCGATGACGGGGCTGTCGAGACCCTCCGGCATGGACCACGGGAGGTTCGGGGGAGGCCTCGAGGGTCGGTTCAGGGACGGATCAGGGAGGGGTCGGGGCGGTCCCGGAGGGCAGCGCGGCCCGGACGCGGAAGGCTGTCCGGCATGAGGCCTTCTTCCCTGTCCGGCAGGTCAGTTGCCGCTCCGTCCCCGCTCGCGAAGGTGCGGGGCGGGGTCCGGCGGAACGGCCGCGCGCCCGCCGGCACGACGGTGGGCTCCCGGCCTCCGCTGCGACACGGACACCAGGAGCCCACGGGTGCCCCCTCGGCGGGGGCCGGTCACCGTCCCGGCTTCAGGACTGCGGCCGCTTGCCGTGGTTGGCACCGTTCTTGCGGCGGGCCTTCTTCTTACGACGGCGCTTCGATGACATGTCGTCCCCTTCCTCGGAGTCTCAGCGATAGGTTTCGCCGAATTTCTACCACTTCACAACGGTATCTCGCCCGGCGATCACGAGGCCGCGTACCCGGCCCCGCGCGGCTCACCCCACCCCGAGGTGTGAATCACCCCACGAAGTCCCTGCTCGGGCGGGTGCGCGCAGCGGTCTCACAGGTCGGCCTTCTCCCCCAAGTAGAGCCCGGCGAACGCCTTTCCCGCAGACTCGGAACCCAGCAGCCGCCGCAGCCGCGCCGTCGCCGTACCCGCCCGGAAGCGGTCACCGGAGGAGGCGCCGTGCAGCACCTCGGACAGCCACTGCGAGAACTCCAGGTACTGCCAGACCCGCCGCAGACATGCCTGCGAGTATCCGGCGAGACCGCTGTCGTCGCCCCGGTAGTGCGCGATCAGCGCGTCACCGAGCAACAGGGCGTCATGGAGTGCGAGGTTCATGCCCTTCGCGGCGATCGGCGCGACCAGGTGCGCCGCGTCGCCCGCCAGGTGCAGGCGGCCGTACACCATGGGCTCCACCACGTAGTTGTGCATGTCCAGGACCACCTTTTCGAGCAGCGGCCCTTCGGCGAGCGGCGGGGCGCCCTCGGCGGCGAGCCGGGTGCGCAGCTCGTCCCACACCCTGGTGTGCGACCAGTTGCCGGCGTCCTCGCCGGGCGCGACCTGGAGGTAGTAGCGGGTGACCTCGGGGCTGCGGGCCATATGGGCGCCCAGCCCGCGCTCATGGATGCCGAAGATCACGCCGTCCGCGGACGGCGGCGCCTCGGCGAGGAGGGCGAGCCAGGCGACACCGTGGTCGTAGCGGGTGAGGACCGTGCGGTCGTCGGGTATGGCCGCCCGGGTGACCCCGCGCGCGCCGTCGCAGCCCGCGATGAAGTCGCACCCGATCCGGTGCCGCTCGCCGCTCGCCGGGTCGGTGTACGACACCGCGGGCCGGTCGCCGTCGATGTCGTGCAGCCGCACCTCCCGCACGCCGAAGCGCACGTCGCCGCCCGCCGTGTCGGCGTAGGAGGCCAGCAGGTCGGTGACCAACAGCGGCTGCGGATAGACGAAGTGACGCCGTCCCGACAGCTCCGCCGTCCGCACGGTGTGCCGCTCCCCGTCGAAGCGGAACTCGAACTCGCCCTGGGTGGCGGCCCGTTCGAGCAGCCGGTCGGCGAGCCCGTGCCGGGCCAGGGCACGCACCGCCCACTCCTCCATGAATCCGGCCCGTGGCCGCTGCTCGATGAACTCCCGGCTCTCCGCCTCCAGCACCACGCAGTCGACCCCGGCGGCGCGCAGCAGATTCGCCACGGTGAGCCCGGCCGGGCCCGCGCCGACGATGACGACGCCGGTACGGGCGAGGGGGAGGGAGGGGGTGGAGGAGGACACGTCGCGACGTTCCCTTCGGAGCCGGGAGAAAGATCGCAGGCAGTATGGCGGTTGACGGCGGCGGCCGAGCGGGCGCCCCGGCGATCAGCCGGCCATGACCCCGCCGTTCCCGGGCGGTCACGCTGCGTCGCCCGGCCGACCGGGTCTGCCGGGCGCCGGGGGCGGGACAGGTGTAGGGAAGAGATATGAGCGTCCGGCGCGCTGTCACCACTCCCGGCGGACCCTGGCGGCTGGGCCGTGGGCTGATCGCCCTCCCGCTCGTGCTCATCGCGGTGATCACGGTGATCGACATCAACAGCCCGACGACCATCCACCTGGGGCCCTTCCTGGTGGCGGCGCCCGCGATCACCGCGTCGTTCGCCGGGCCCGGTGTCACCGGCGCGGTCGGCGTCCTGGCTGTGGCGGCCCAGGTCCTCATCGGCCAGCTGCACGGCGGCCTGCTGACCGCGAACCATCAGGCCCAGATCGCCGCCCTCATCGTGATCTCCGTCCTCGTCACGGTATTCCGCCATCTCCGCGACCGGCGCGAACGGCAGTTGCACCAAATACGGTCGGTGGCCGCCGCGGCGCAGGAGGTACTGCTGCGGCCGCTGCCCCACCGGGCCGGACCGCTGCGGATCGCGTCCATGTATCTGGCGGCGGAGGCCGAGGCCCAGATCGGCGGTGACCTGTATGCGGCGGTGCCCGCCCCGGGCGCGATCAGGCTGGTCGTCGGTGATGTCCGCGGCAAGGGACTGTCCGCCGTCGGGGAGGCCACGGTGCTGGTCGGGGCCTTCCGCGGGTCCGCCTACCGCAACCTTCCGCTGCCCGGCATCGTGGCGCACCTGGGCAATTCCGCGTACTGGAACTCGACCCACCTCGACGGCACCGATCCCGACACCGCGGAGTCCTTCGTCACCGCCGTGGTCGTCGACGTCCACCGCGACGGCCCGTTCATCGAGATGGTGAACTGCGGGCATCCGCCGCCACTGCGGCTGCGGAACGGCACCGTCGAGGCGCTGGAGGTCGCCGAGCCCGCGCTCCCTCTGGGCCTGAGCGCCGCCACGGAGAGCGACTTCCGGGTGGAGCGGTTCGGGTTCTCGCCCGGCGATCTGCTCTTGCTCCACACCGACGGGGTCATCGAGGCGCGCGACCACACCGGCACGTTCTATCCGCTGATCGAGCGCCTCACGTCCTGGAACGAGACCGACCCCACGGCCCTGGTGCGCCGGCTCCGCCACGACCTGCTCCGCTACGCCGGCGGCACCCTGGGCGACGACGCGGCCGCCATCGCGATCGCGGCCCCCTCCGAGGCCCCGCGGTAGCGGCCGGGCCGAGGCGGGTCAGCCCCCGGCCGTGGCCTGCCGGCGCGGGCTACCCCCAGTCCGTGGCCGGGCCGGCACAGCTCAGCCCCCGTCCGCCGGAAGCGGCTCACGGCCCGCGCCCCCCGACGCGGCCGATCTGTCGACGGTGACCAGGAGCAGCGCCGCGACGATCAGCACGGCCTGCACGGCGAACGCGGCCGACACACCGACCCGGTCGGACAGTGCGCCCAGCGCCAGCGGCGCCGCCATGATCGCGGAGTTCACCACGAGTTGGTTACGGGCGGCCGCGAGGTCGGAGCGGTCCGGCGCGGCGGCGATGGCGTGCGAGAAGCTGAGCGGGAAGAGATTGGCCACCCCCGCTCCCGCGGCCAGCAGCGCACCGCAGGACAGCACCAGCGCGTGCGAGGACCAGAAGAGGCCCAGTCCCGCCGCGGTGAGCAGGAGGGAGCCGGTCAGCAACCGGGGCGCCTTGCCCTGGTCGTTCACCAGCCGGCTGCCCGCCGTGCGCCCGATCAGGATGCCCACGGCGAAGAGGGTCATGAGGGTGGCGGCATGGCTGATGCTGAGGTCGAGGCGGCTCACCATCAGGGGCGCCCCGTAGAAGACCGTCCCGAACTCGATCCCCGCCGCGGCCCCCAGAGCGGCGGAACGCAGCCAGAAGCGGCCGGGCAAGCGGCCCTGTCGCACGGCGCCGGCGGCGGGGCCCCGATCGGGCAAGGGCCGGCCCCGGCCCAGAAAGTACAGGAGGACGAAGGCCACGACCGGCAGCGTCAGGCCCGCGCGCCAGCCGGTGTCCGTGCCCCCCAGCGAACCGATCAGGGCGGGCGCGAGGACCGCGGCCAGGCTCGCGGTCGCGTTCGCCTCCACCAACGCCCGGTCCCGGTGCGCGGAATGGTGGACGGAGAGCAGCGCCAGGCTGGACGTCTGGAGCATCGGCCCGGTGACACCCAGCAGGGCCGTGGCGGCGAGGGTGAACGCGACGGTGCTGCCGACGGCGAGCAGGACGGCGCCGCATGCGGTGCCGATCACGGACAGCCAGAACAGCCGGTGCCGGCCGAAGCGGCGCAGCGCCTGGGTGAAGAAGAGACCGGACAGCACACTGCCGGCGGCGAACGTGGTGGAGTGCAGGCTCATGACCAGGTAGCTGAAGTCCAGGTCACGCCGGAGAAGGGTGAGGAAGGGGGCGAGGGCGTACAGGCAGTAGGCGTAGGCCGCCAGGCTGGTGTACCCCAGGGCGGTGATGCGATCACGCCGGAAGTCCGGCCCGGCACGGCGGGCGGTGGGATCGGACGGGCCGGCCTCGGCCGTCCCGCGAGGGGCGGTGGGGCCGCGTCGTCGCGGGGCGGTCATGGGTCAACAGCCTCCGGCGACGGCGGGAATGACGGTGATGCTCGATCCGTCCGGGGTGGCCGTCCGCAGGCTGTCGGCCGCGCGGATGTCCTCGTCCTCCACGTAGACGTTGATGAAGCGGCGCAGCTTCCCGTCGTCGTCCAGGATGCGTGCGCAGATTCCCGGGAAGTCGCCCTCGAGCGCGGTGAACGCCTCGCCGACGGTACCGGTGTTCAGCGACACCTCCGTCGCGCCGGCCGTGTAGGAGCGCAGGACCGTGGGAATCCGGACTGTCACCGGCATGGTGAGCCCCCTTCTGTGTGGGTTGCCGTGGTCGGGGTCACCGGCCGGTGCCCCGCGGTGGAGCCGATGTGCAGGTCCTCCTGGTCCGCCACGTTGAGCACCGCGCCGGTCGCCTGCCGGCGGAACGACACCGCCTCGAAGCCCGGGACGGTATGGCGGGCCCCGCTCGCGCGCAGCGGCGCCGGGTCGAGCCGGCTGACCGCGACACAGGTGGCGCCGGCCGCGGTGGCCGCACGCACCCCGCCGGAGGTGTCCTCGAAGACCAGGCAGACGGCGGGCGGGATGCCCAGGCGGCGGGCAGCCAGCAGATAGCAGTCCGGCGCGGGCTTGCCGCGGGCGGATTCACCCCAGGTCACGGTGGTGCCGAAGAGTCCCGCCAGCCCGAGCGTCCGCAGCGCGCGGTCCGCTCGGGCGGCCGAGGCCCCGGTGACGAGGGCGAGCGGGACACCCGCACCGGCCAGGTCGTGCACCAACTCGGAGGCATGGGGAACCGGCGTGAACGCAAGGCCGGGCTCGGACTCACGCACCCGGGTCAAGACCTTCGCCCGGTCGGGCGGCGCGAGCGGGGCGAACACGGTCTCGACGGTGTGCTCGGGGACGCAGCCGTAGACATGGGCCGCGAAGTCCCGTTCGCTGATGGTCAGTCCGTATTCCGAGGCCAGCTGGTTCCACAGGTCGGCGATGGCTTGGTCCGTATCGACCAGGACGCCGTCCATGTCGAACAGCACGCCAGAAAACTGCACGGTGATACCTCCGTTGTGCCTTACTTGTCGAGCGGGCCGACGAGGCCCTGGTCGGCCGCGAGACGCCCGGCCTCCACCGCCAGCCGCATCGACTCCGCGAGCTTGGTGGGTGAAGGAGCCTGCGCCACGGCGGTGTTGACCAGTACGGCGTCGGCACCGAGCTCCATCGCGCGGACGACCTGGGCGGGAGTGCCCAGACCACCCTCCAGGACCACCGGTATGGAGACGGCAGCCATGGTCTCCCGCACCGCCCGCTCGTCCACCACACCACGGGCACTGGCCACGGGCGAACACATGATGCGGACGGCGGCACAGCCGGCCTTCTCCAGCGCGACGGCCGTGGCCGGGTCGGGAAGGATGAACGGCAGGACGTCGAAGCCCTCCGCGATCAGCTCCGCTGCCGCCGTGATGGTCTGCGCGTTGTGCGGCAGGTTGTCCGAGGGGCGTACATCGAGCTTCATGATGTCGATGCCGTAGGAGTCCCGCAGCCGGCGCGCGGTGAGCAGCGCGTCCTGCTGGGAGCGGGCGAAGGACGTGGTGCCGATCCACACGTAGTCATCGAGCCCGACGGCCTCGTCCAGGTCCGACATCAGCAGGCTGGGCTTGGTCTGCTCCAGGTCGAAGGTGGTGATGAAGACATCACAGGCCGCGCTGCGCAGGACCTCGCTGACGAGGGTGGGGTCGGTGTACTGCTCAATGCCGAGGATGAGCCGGGACCGGAATGCGCGACCGCGGAGAGAGAGCCAGGGCTCAGCGGTAACAGCAGTGCCCAGGGCAGCCGTTGACATAAGTTCTCCTTTGAGTATGCGAAAGAGCGGCGACAGGGATCGAGTGGACTCAGTGGCACCGAACGTTTTTTCCGCCCATGAATGCGTCCCGCCATACCGCGTCTGCCGAACTCTCCACTCGTCGAGTTGATGTCCGCGGTGTGAATCGACGGACGGATCTTGGGACCCGCCACTCCCAACTGTCAACTGTAAAAAGCGAGTTAAGGGAACCGTTCAGTCCGTTCCGGGTCCGCCCGCGCCCCTGTGACCTGCGCTGCCTCCGGGACGGACCGGCGTATCAGGCACCGCCGAAGGTCTCACCGCAGGCACCGTCCCCAAAAATTCCGGGATCCGGTGACTCCGATCAATACCCTGACCTGGGATTCAACTTCTGTTCACACCCTGCCGCCCGGAGAACCGTGAAGACGACCCCCCGACATTGACCAAGAGGGCATCCCAATTGGCTGAATCTCTCTGCTGAATGCCAGGACGGCAATGACTGAACGAAAGATTCCGGACAAGCCGCGAATACTGCCCCGCTTCGACGTTCAGGGGAGACGGCGGCCCGGTCACCCTCGGCTGAGGGCGCCGGGCCGCCGGCCGTTCGCTCGCCGGTCGCGGCTACGCGCTGCCCGTGAGGCTGGCGAACACCACCAGGTTGTCGGGGTAGTAGTGCTTGCCCTGGTCGTACTGGCCGCCGCAGGTGATCAGGCGGAGACCGGCGTGATCGAGGTTCTTGTACACCTCGAGCGTCGGGAACTTGTTCTTCGGGTACTGGGCGACGCGGTCGACGGTGAACTTCGCCGTGCTCCCGTCCTGCCGGGTGACCTCGATCGCGTCACCGGCCTTCATCTTCGACAGCGCGTGGAACACCGCCGGCTTGCCGTTCCAGGTGACATGTCCGGCGATCACGGCCGGCCCCTGCGAGCCGGGCGTCGGCCCCGGCTCGTACCAGCCCGCCTTGTCGGGGTCCCGGGGGGTCTGCATGGCGCCGTTCTTGTGCTGGCCCAGCGACTCCAGTGAGGAGGAGAGCTGGAGCGCGGGGATGGAGAGCCGTTCCGGAGCCGACTTGGGCATCGCGGCCGCGGGCTTCCCGCTTGCGTCTCCCCCGGGCGCACCATCGTGGGACGCCTGACCGCCGCCCGGAGCCGGCTGTTCCACGGGGGCCGACCGTGGCGGCGCGTCCTGCCCGCCGCACCCGGCGACGAGCACGGATGCCACTGCCGCGGCGATCACACACGCGGTGGCACGGCGGCCCCGGCGGCCGGCGGTGCGCACGCTGTCCTCACTCCGGCGGCTCACACGACTCACGCGGCTCACGCGGCGCCCCCGTTGCTCCCGCTCCGCACGGTCCGCCCGGTGAAGAGCACGCCCCGGCGCCGTCGCACGAAGGCCAGCACCCCGGTCAACGCCACGAAAGCGACTCCCCCGGCACCGAGCACCGCGGCCGGCACCCCCTTCTCCTCGGCGGGCCCGGTCCCGGTCTCGACACCGCCGACCGGAATGGATCCCACCGCAGCGCCCCTGACCTCACCGCAGTTGGTCGGGGCGGTGGCCTCCTGGGGCAGCTTGGGATCGAGTTCGCTCTTGCCCGCGCCCTGGAAGTCGTACTTGTTGTTGTGGTTGCGGTCGATGCCGTGCTGCACGATGTGCAGATCCTTGATGTGGTCGATCACCGCCTGGGAGACGGGGATCGTGCGCTCGTAGGAGAGTTTCCCCTGTGCGTCGGCCGTGGGCATGCGGTCGACGGCGAGGCCGCTGCCCATGGCGTCCGTGGGCCCCTTGGTGGTGAGCGAGATGTTGATGTTGCCGTAGTCGACCGTGGCTTCGGTGTTGGTGAGGACTCCGTCGCGGTTGGTGTCGGCGCTCGCGTCCGGGCAGTGGAAGTCATGGCCGTCGGTGGAGCCGTGGAGGTGCTGGGCGGAGGGCTGTCCGGGTACGTGCCCCTCGGACTCGATCTTCACGGTCAGCTGGTTGCCCTTGAGGCTGAGCATCGCCGTGCCCTTGGAGCCGGAGTTGTTCAGCGGCGACAGGTTGATCTGGTACGCGCCGTTGCCCTCGGCGACGGCCGGGGACGAGGCACCCGCGGTGAGGGCCAGGGCGGCGGGCAGAGCAACGAGTACGGCGAGTCGGCTGGTGCGCTTGGCTATCACGTTCGTTCCTTTTCCGGCGGCCTCCGCGGAGGAGGGGGGACCGCGCGTCGTCCGGGTTCGAAGCAACACCTCAGCGAGGCATCAGCCGTGATTCGGAGCCACAACCCCCATGGATGGGTGGCGGGTTGAAAAACTTTTGCGCCGCCCACCGCGCCCTCCCCCGCACGCGCCGATGCCCCACCCGGCGATGTCGGGTGGGGCATCGGCATGCCGAGGCCACAAGGGCCCCGGGTCGGCCTACTTGAACCAGTACCTCACGCCGTGGTGGTGGCTGCAGGTACCGGAGAAGTGACGGCTGTAGGACCAGGTGCCGTCCTTGCATTTGGCCATGACGCCCGCGGGGTGCTTGATGTGAGTGCCACAGGTCCCGGTGGTGTGGTGGGCGCAGTGGACGGTGGCGGCTTGAGCGGTGCCGGCGCTGAAGGTGACCGGCGCGATCACCGCGGTGGCGAATGCGGCGGCGGCGATGGCGCTGCGGATACGCCGTGCCGGACGAGTGCGGTTGAGCAAGGTGCCCCCCTGGTGGTTCTGGCTGGAGCTTGAGTTTGGCGCGGGGACGTTCCACATGTGTGGGAAAACTGACCGTTGTGATGGATATGTGACCTTCGGGCGCAAAAGGTCATCGTGGGCACATTGCCTGACCGTGTCGCGGACGCGGGACTCCACGGGTGCGGGCCCGGCCCGGACGATCAGCCGGACAGCCGAACAGCCGAACAGCTGGAGCGTCTGCGTGAGCGGAGACCATTTCGTCGAACACCACACACCCAGAAGGGAGTTCACGCTAAATTTCCCTCACTCAAGCACGAGCGGTTCCGCTTCTGCCGCAAGGAGACACCTATGCGTTACTTCGACGGCACGCCGGCGGAGATCGCCGAATTCCTTCGTCTGACCGGGACGGCCGAGCACGATGCCCAGGAGCCGGACGTGTTCGCAGCTGAGGAAGCGGACGTGGGTACGGTCGCCCAGTCGCCGGACGGCCCGCAGTGGCTGGAGATCGAGCGGCACGTCAACGGCCGCGGCCGGGACGCCGACACGACCCGACGCGTACTCGGCTACCTCCGGCAGGTCTTGGACCTGAACGTCGAGATCGCCACCGGGACTTCGATCCGCACCAAGGACGGCCTCACCGACTACGTCATGGTCCGCGACGCGGGCAAGCGGCGGTTCGGGGCGGTCACTTACGTGGGGGCGACCAACGGCGGGCTGACCCTCCGCCTGACCGAGAACGATGTCGCAGACGTGGTGGACCACCACATCGGCATCCGGGACGTACGCCCCGACCACAAATACGTCGTCACCTGCCCGCTGAAGGACGACGAGGCCATCGCCCTGGCCCTCAAGCTCACCGAGCGGGCGCTCGCCAAAGTGCGCTCCTGACCGCCGCCGGTGATGCGCACCGGCCCGATGGGTGACGTGACTCCGATGACGACGGCGGCTTCCCGGACACGACTCGTGGTGCTGCGCGGCAACAGCGCCTCCGGCAAGAGCTCCGTCGCCGCCGGGCTGCGCGAGCGGTACGGGCGCGGTATCGCCCTGGTCGGTCAGGACAATCTCCGTCGCGTGGTCCTGCGCGAGCACGACGTCCCCGGCGGCGCGAACATCGGCTTGATCGATCTGACCGTGCGGCACGCCATGGATCACGGCTTCCATGTCGTACTGGAAGGCATCTTGTCCGTCGCGCACTACGGGGACATGCTCGCCGCGCTCTTCGCCGACCATTCAGGCCGCACCCATGGTTTCTCCCTGGACGTACCTTTCGAGGAGACCCTGGCCCGGCATGCCACCAAGCCGATCGCCGGCACGGTCGGCGAGACGGAGCTGCGCTCGTGGTACCGGCCGCTCGACCTGCTGCCCGGCGGCGTCGAGACGGTCATCCCCGCGACCAGCTCCCTGGCCGGGACGATCGACCAGGTGATGCGCCGGTCCGGTCTCGCCGAGCTTGCCGGGCCGCAACTCGGCGACTGAACCTCCCGGCGGGCGCCCCTGGCCGTGGAGCAATCGCGCCCGGCACCGGCCGCGCGTGGCACAGCCGCGTGCACCGGCCACATCTTCCGCACTCGCGTGCCGGCTACCCGAACCCCATCTCGTGAGTTAGGTTAGGCATACCTAAGTAGACCGCTTGGTGTCTCCCTACCCGCGCCTGGAGCCCGGATGCGTCCTTTCAGCAACCGCGCCGCCACCCCGACTGCCGCCGAACGCGTCCGGTCGATCCTGGCTGCCGCCCATTCCATGACCGTGGTGAGCGACGGGCAGCACACCGAAGTACACCGCCTCGACGGCACGGGGGCGATGGGCCACTTCCACCTGCATGCACCGTTCGAGGGCACCGAGGCCCCGACGGGGACGCGCGTCCCGGTCCGCTTGGAGCTCACCGACATCGCCCCCCACACCCGTACGCGACCGCTTGCGTGCCCGCGTCACGGTGACCGGACTGCCCCCTGCTGCTGCGCCTGGTCCATCCCCAGCCGGACAGCGGCATGCTGCGCGCCCTCCCGGTGGCGATGGACCGTTACGGCGTGACCCTGCGTCTCGAGTACCCGCACACCCACCACGACGTCCGGCTGCCGTTCCACACACCCCTGACCGACATCGAGCAGGCCGGCGCCCAGATCCACGCCCTCCTGGCCACGGCACGCCGTATCTCCCACACCGGCCACCTGCTGACCTGATCCGCCGGGCAGCGCACTCAGTTCCCCTTGGGGTGCGGAGTGCCGAGGTAGGGAAACTCGTTCAGCAGGTCGGTGTGCGGCGCGAGCCCGGTGGGCGGAATGTCACCCGCCGAGAGGAAGGCGAGCCGGTAGTTGATGACGTCATCGGTGAAGACGCGCCCGTTGGGGTATTGCGCGGGCTTCGAGGGATCGAAGACCAGCATGTCGGGCAGGATGCGGTCGGCGTCGATCGCCGCGATCGCCGCTTCTCGCGTGTAGTTGCCGGTGTGCCCCATGAGGTGGACGAACAGATCGGTCCAGCGCTCACGGTCGTTCACCGGCTCACTGGCGTTGTACTCCTCCTTTGTCTCGTCGGTGTTGAAGAAGCTGCTGACGGAAGGGTGACCCGCACGGTCGGCATGGACGAGCCGGCCGTCCTTCCGCACACTGCAACGGCCCCAGATGCGGATCTCGGGGTCGGCACGGAGCTCACTCGTCGGCACTTCCACCACCGTCGAGAACACATTGGCTTCCGTGTTCGAGTCCACGCCGGTCCATGGCGACTCGCCACCGAGATGAGGCGCCGTGAAGTTCCTGCCGCCGTTGGTGTCGAAGAGGTTCTTGATCCCGTCGAAGTCGAAGAAGAAGGCGTCGCTACGACTACCGGCGAAGAATGTGTAGGGGCCGGCGGTGACACGGTTCGCCTGGGTGCCGAACGACACCTCGGCGTCGGTGACGACCTTCTCTCCGACAGCTTCGGCCGAGCGGGCCTCCTCGCCCTTCGCGAGGAACACACTGAATGTCTGACGGCCGTCCCGCGGGGGCGAAAAGACATAGCTGATCGCGATGTTGGCGAGGCAGTCGCCGTCATTGTCGATGTTGAGGCGATAGATGGCGTCGGGGTGCAAAGCATCGGCATTCGGGTTCGCGTTGAGGATGAGTACCGTCCTCGCCGGGTCCGCCGGGGACGGAAACGCGTAGAGGTCACAGAGGTCGAGCCTTTGGTCCCCGAGCGGTGCGCCAAGGCTGAGACCGGTGAAGTGATTCGACATCCTGCATGTCCTTTCGCTGAGGCTGGGCCATCCGCCAGGCGGTGCCGGGATCTGACGCCGGGGAACGCGGGTATGCGTTCTCCGCGCAGAGGGACTGCCCCTCACGATCTGAGACATTTGAGCATGAACGCCGCCATATCGGTCGGATTCCGGGCTCGCTTGGCCGGCCTCGTTCAGCTGCGGAAACCGCCGGCCGGCTGACACCTTCCCGGGGCGTCGCACCACCGCCTCCTGCCTTACCGGGCCGTGTCCGTCCAGGTGACCGGCAGTTCGTGGACGCCGTAGATATTCATGTCGGTCCTGAGTTTCACCTCGTCGGCGGGGAGGGAGAGCCTGAGGGTCGGGAGGCGACGCAGGAGTCCGTCGAAACCGGCGCGCATCTCGATGCGGGCCAGTTGCTGGCCGAGGCATTGGTGGATGCCGTGGCCGAAGGACAGGTGACCGCGGGCCTTGCGGTGGATGTCCAGGGTGTCGGGGTGGTCGAAGCGCAGGGGGTCGCGGTTGGCGGCCAGCAGGGAGACAACGACCGTCGATCCCTTACGGATTGTTTCCCCGCCGAGTTCGATGTCCTCCGTGGCGTAGCGATAGAGGACATCGACGACGGACAGGTAGCGCATGAGTTCCTCGACGGCGCCGGGCAGCAGATCCGGATCGGCACGCAATTCGGCCAGCTGCTCGGGGTGCTCCAGGAGCGCGAAGGTGCCCAGTGCCAGCATGTTGGCGGTGGTCTCGTGGCCCGCGAGCAACAGCAGGAAGGCGCTGCCGGTCAGCTCCTCGATGGTGAGGTCGTCATGGCGGGCCAGGTCGGAGAGTATGTCGTCGCCGGGGGTGGCGCGTTTGCGCGTGACCAGTTCGGACAGGTACGTGGTCAGTGCGATGTATGCGGCCATCTTCTCGTCGAGCGGCTGGTCCTTGACCAGGAACTTGGCGGAGTTGACCTGGAAATTCTCCCGGTCCGCGTAGGGAACACCGAGCAGTTCGCAGATCACCAGCGAGGGGACCGGCAGCGCGAACTCCTTGACCAGGTCGACCGGCGGGGAAAGGCGCGCCATTTCGTCCAGTTGCCGCTCGGTGATGTCGACGATGCGCTCCTCGAGCATTTTCATGCGTCTGACGGTGAAGGCGCCGGTGAGTCTGCGCCGCAACCGGCCGTGGTCCGGCGGGTCCATGGCGATGAACATGCCCGGTATCTGCGGGGCCGGTTCGGTACTGACGGGCATGCCGGGGACCTCGTACGGCACGTGCAGAACGCCGATGTCCTGGCGGGAGCTGAACCGGGTGTCGGCCATGAGCTGGCGGACCGCTTCGTAGCCGGTGACGAGCCAGCCCTCGTGGCCGTCGGGGAACACCATGGGACTGACGGGGCGAGCCTCGCGCAGCCGGGTGATGCGGCGGGGCGGGTCGAAGGGGCCCGCATCGCGCTCCATCGGAAGGCCGTGCGGGAGGGGAACCGGCTGAGTCATGGGTTTCCTTTCGTGGCGGTGGTGGCGACCGGACGGCGGCGGGCGACCGAAGGCGCGAAGTGGCGTGGGCATGACAGATGAGCTCGTGGAGCCCTCCCGCTCGAAGGCTGAAGCAGCGGGAGGCTGGGGTGAGTTGCGGATGCCGTGCTGGACGCGCGGGGGTGCTCAGGACTTGGCGCGGAGGATGTCGATGTTGCCGTACCGGGTACGGGCGCGGACCTCGACGGTGTCCTCGGCCTTCTCCGGGGTCTCGGAGGCGGCGAGCGCGTTGCGCACCTGCCCGGCACCCGAGCTGACGTCCAGCCAGGCGGCCGTGCCGGCGCGGATGCCGACCTCGATGGCGCCGTGGGAGGTCTCCAACTGGACGGTTCCGCGGACCACTTCGGCCACGCGCAGGGTGCCGTTCGCGGTGGTCGCGGCGACCGAGCCCTCGGCGCGCACGATGTCGATGTCGCCGTTGGCGCCGCTCACCCGCAGCTCCCCGGTCGCGGCGCCGACGGTCGTGGTGCCGTGCGAGTTCTTCAGGACCGCGGGTCCGTCGACGAGGCCGACGCGCAGGCTGCCGGAGCTGGTGGTGATCTCGGCCTTGCCCTCGATGCGGTCCACGGTGATCGAGCCGTGCGACGCGGTGAGGTGCAGCGGCCCGGTCGTGTCCAGGCGTACATCGCCCGAGGAGGTCTTCACCCGGACCTCGCCGAGCCGGCCCTCGCCGAGCACCTGGGCCCAGGCGCCGGTCATGTCGACGCGCGAGCCGGTGGGCAGGTCGACCGTCACGTCCACGGTGCCGGTGCGCCCGAGCAGATAGCGCTGCTTGGGCGTCCGGACGGTCAGGACGCCACTCGCGTACGTCACCTCGGTCTGCTCGGCGGCCCGCACGTCCACATCCCGCTGCGGGTCGCGGGGCCGCACCTCGACGACGGTGTCGGGGCGATCGCCCGCGATGAAGTGGAGGGAACCGGCGTACACATGGGCGGTGGTGGAAATCGGTCCGGGAGTGTCGAAAGTAGGCATGGCTGTCCCGTCCTCTTGGGTCTCGCGGTCGTCCCCGCTGGTGGGACGTGGTGTGGGTGAAGTGGGGCGGGCGCGGGCGCGGCTAGCGCACCCAGCCCGTGAAGTTCTGTCCGACGGTGTGGGTCTTCTCCGTCGTACGTGGCCGCGTGCCGCCGTCGACCGCGGCCGAGACGGCGCGCACCAGCCACGCGTTGACCGACAGGCCCTCGCGGTTCGCGGCCTCCTCGGCGCGCGCCTTGAGGTGGGCCGGCAGGCGCAGATTGACGCGGGCGATACCACCGTCGTCGCCGTCCGTGGGGGGCGGCGCCGCGAGCGGTTCGGCGGGTGCGGCCGCCACCTCCGGGGGGCCGCTGTCACCGGGCGGCAGCGTCACCACGAAGTCGGGGTCCAGCCCGCGCAGCCGTACGTCGACGGAGCCCGGGGCGAGCTCGCGGGTGATCTCGTCCATCGCGGCGGAGAGCACATTGAGCATGGTCAGACGGGTCGCCGACTCCAGAGGAGTGGTGAGCCGCTCGGCCAGCTCGCGGGCATCGTCCCCGCCGGCTTCGGCGGCCACCGCGAGTTCGCGACGGAGGGTGTCGACATACGGAGTGAGGTCCATGACGTCATCATGGCATCACCATGGCACCATGTGCAAGCCCGGCCGACATCCCCGGCCGGGTCCGGCCCGAGGAAAGCCTCTCTGAGCTGGTGAAACGCGAGGGTGGCGACCTGAGTCATCGCGGCACCATGCGTGCTCATTTCTCCTTTGGTGGCGCGGAATGGCGCCGGATGGCGCCGGACGGCGCCGCGTGACACCGGATGGCACCAAGCCGCGTCATCCGCCCCCCACCTCGCACCGCAAGGCAAGAAGGTCGACCAGGTCCTGCCGAACCGCCGCGTCACGACGGAGCCGCCGCAGCCTACGGGGCTACGGTTCCCTGCCCCTGCGGTCCGCCTGTGAGGTACCGGGTGAGCATGGCGACCAGCTCGTTCTCCAGGCGGGCGGGATCGAGAGGGTCGGGCGCCGCGACGAGTTGGTGGACCAGCAGTTCGACCGTGGAGACGACGAGCCGCGCGGCGATATGCACATCGTCGACCCGGCTCTGCGGATGGTTCTCGATCAGCTCGCGGACATAGGCGGTCCGTGCCTGCTGGTACCGGGACGTCTTCGCCAGCAACTCCGGGGAACGGGGCGCCTGTTCGATCATGACGCGGAGGAGCTGCGGGTCGTCCAGGTGGTTCTCGATCGAGAGGCGCACATAACCACGGACGACCTCTTCGAGGGGGCGGGGCGGCCCCCCGTCCTGTTGGCGCGCGGTGGCGGCCATTCCCGCGTCCAGATGCCGGGTCAGCAGCTCCACCAGGATCGCGTCCTTGTTCGGGTAGTACTGGTACAGCGAGCCGATGGAGATCTGTGCCCGCTCGGCGATCCGGTTGGTGGTCCCGGCGGCATAGCCGTACTCCGCGAAAACGTGAGCAGCGGCCGCGAGAATCCGCTGCCGGGTGAGCTCCGCACGAGCCTGACGGGGCTGTTTACGTGGCTGGAGTCCACCTCGTCCCGACGTCATGGCACCTCCTTGGCAGCGCTGCGAATGCGAGTAGCGCGAGACCTGAGTAATTGCTCACAATAGTGGCATGACCTGCGACGGAACGGTACGTCGTGCTCCCCTGCGCGGTCGCCTGCCCGTCCCCCCCGATCCGGAAGGAGCCCCCGTGAACCAGACCGGCACACGCCCCCGGCGGGTCTCGCCCGCCGATGTCCGTGCCCGGCTCGGCGAGCCCGAGGAGATGATCAAAGCCAAGATCCTCGACCGTATGGACGAGCACTTCCACCGCTTCATCGCCCACTCCCCCTTCCTGACGATGGCCACGGCGGACGCGGCGGGCCGCGCCGACTGCTCGCCCCGCGGCGACTACCCGGGGTTCGTGAAAGTCCTGGACGCGCACACGCTCGCCATCCCGGACCGGCCCGGCAACAAGATCGCCGACTCCTTCCGCAACCTCGCCGAGAACGACGGGATAGGGCTGGTCTTCCTGATCCCCGGGCTGCCCGAGATGCTTCGCGTCAACGGCCGCGCCTACCCCACCGACGAGCCCGACGTGCTCGCCCGGATGCGGACCGAGGCGCGCGAGCCGGAGCTCGCCCTCATCGTGGACGTCGCCGAGGCGTACTTCCACTGCGGACGCGCGCTCCTGCGCTCCCGACTGTGGGACCCCGCGAGCCAGGCCCTCGCCGATGAGATCCCGTCGCCCGGCGAGATGGTCTCGTCCCAGCTCGGCCTCGACATCTCCCCGGCCGCCATCGACGTCGCCCTCGAAGGGGCCTACCGCACGCTCTACTGACCGCAACGACCCGGCCTGCCCCGGGACTTCCCCTAGGACTTTCCATGCAGCAAACCGTCGTCGACCGCATCGACCCGATCACTGAAGACACCGTCGCCCTGCTCCTGCGCGGCACCTCAGGGCCGCTCGCGCCCTGGGAGCCCGGAGCCCACATCGACCTGGCGCTGCCGAACTGGCTCACCCGGCAGTACTCGCTGTGCGGCGACCCGGCCGACCGGGAGTCCTACCGCGTCGCCGTACGCCACGAACGACTCAGCCGGGGCGGCTCGGAATACGTCCACCGGTTCCTGCGCCGGGGCCGCACCCTCGAGGTGTCCCTCCCCCGCAACCACTTCCCGCTCGTCCCCGCGCCCGCCTACCTCTTCCTCGCGGGCGGCATCGGCATCACGGCCGTCCTGCCGATGCTGCGCGCGGCGGCCGGGGCGGGCGTCCCGGCCTCTCTCGTGTACGTGGGGCGCACGGCCGCGACCATGCCGTTCGCCGACGAACTGCGGGACGCCTACGGCGAGCGGGTCCGGATCGTCGCCACCCGGGAGCAGGGCAGGCCGGACCTCGCGGCCCTGGCAGCGGGGCCGGCCCCCGGCACGCTGGTCTACTGCTGCGGCCCCGCCTCGATGCTCGCCGCGGCAAAGGCCGCGTTCCCGGCCGAACGGCTGCGCGCGGAACGGTTCCGCCCGGCGCCCAGGACGTTCGGCCCTGACACGGAGTTCGAGGCGATGTGCGCGCGGTCGGCGCGTACGGTCCAGGTGACGGCCGACGAGACGCTGCTCGACGCCCTGGCGCACGCCGGGCACCCCCTCCCGTCGGGATGCCGTGAAGGCGTCTGCGGAAGCTGTGAACTCACCGTCCTCGACGGCGAACCCGAGCACCGCGACGACATCGGCGCCCGGGAGGGCCGGATGTACGCCTGCGTCTCCCGCGCCCTGTCCCCGCGCCTTGTCCTGGACCTCTGACGAGACGAGCACCGCATTGACGGCCCCCTCCGTGCCCATCACACGTGCCGTTCCGGGGCAGATGCCGCGCCACCACGTTGACGTGTGACGGAGCGACACTCTTGGCGCGGCGCGGGAAGCCCAGAGCCGCGACCTTGTGGCCGTGGAGACGGACGCGACCCCCGGGACGGTGGCCGCGGACGCCACGCAAGGTGGGGCGTCGTCGGCCGTACCGTCCACGGGGGCCTGGAATACCTGATGTACGGCGGGGGCGTGGCGGGCCGGTGACGGCTCCGGGAGACGGGCCAGTGGGTCCGCCACGCCCCCGCCGGGCGTCAGGAGCGCTTGCCCTTGAGGGAGTCCTTCATCCCCTGGGCGTTCTCGCGGGCATCGCCCATCGCGCTCTTGGCCCGGCCCTTGGCCTCGTCCGTGCGGCCTTCGGCCTTCATGCGCTCGTCGCCCATGACCTTGCCGGCCTTCTGCTTGGCCTTGCCCTTCATCTTGTCCATGGCACCTTTGTCACCCATGTCGAACTCCTTCGTGCGGAGGGGGAAAGCTTCGCCACCACGCTGCCGCAGGTCGCACCGGCGCGCACCCGGAGGCGGCTGCCGGAGGGAACCCCCGTGCGGCCACGGTCCGTTCCGGGGGTCGCGCTACGCATCGGTATCCCGTGCGACAGCGGCGGAGCGCCGGTGCGGCGGCAGCCCGAGCCGGCTCTCCAGGGCCCGTTCGGGCGTCTGCCGGTCGGGGCCCGGTGGCAGCCCGGTGGCAGCCCGGTGGCGGGCCCTGCGCCGTGCCGCTTGTGTGTGTCACCCGATCGGTCGTCCCGGTTCGCCGGGCCCGTCCCGGCCCCCTAGCGTCGTACGACGCAGCGTGCCGTCTGCGCACCGCCGCCACAAGGGAGTCCGACATGCGGAGGGTCCTCACCGTGCCGACCGTGCTGCTCGCCCTTGCCGCGGCGGGCTGCGGGGACGGCGGCGGCGAGACGACGACCGCGGCGTCGTCCGCCACGGGCAGCGGTCCGGGGGGCCGCGGCTCGGCGTCCCCGACCGTCCCGGGACAGCCGGTGGACTGCGGCGAGCTCGCCGACGCGCTGGGTCCCGAAGGCGATGTCACGCTCTTCGCGGATGCCGCGGCCGGTGGCACGGTGGGCTGCACGGAGGCCCGCACGGTGATGTCCGAGTTCTTCCTGCGGGCTCCGCGCGAGGCCGAGGACGACCGGGGCACCCTCGCCGTACGGGGCTGGCTCTGTCAGTACGAGAGCGGCCCCACGGGCACCTGGATCACGACCTGCCGCAAGGACAAGCGGGAGATGCACACGGAGGAGCCGTCCAGCGGGCACAGCGACCCCGGCCCGTCCGAGCAGCCCGGCGAACCGGACGGCTCGCAGCTGCCCACCCTCCCCGATGAGCCCTCCGACCCGATGGAGGGGCCGTCGACGGAGGAGCTGTAGGCGTGCGCCGGGCCGGGCCCACCGGGTGCCTTCAGGCCGGCGGAGTCCCCGGCTCCTCCCCCATCCCCTGGAACCACGTCGGCCCCGGCTCCAGCGCCCGCTTGATGCGGGTCAGCGCGTACTCCTTGAGCTCCGGCAGGGCGTCGACCGCGAACCAGCCCACCTCCAGCGACTCGTCGTCGTTGACCCTGGCCTCGCCGCCGATCGCCCGGCAGCGCAGCGTGACGTCCATGAACTGGCAGACGTCCCCGTTGGGGTAGTGGGTGGGCGGCATGGTCTCGATGAGGACCACGTCCTCGGGGACGACCCGCACCGCGGTCTCCTCGTAGACCTCGCGCACCGCGGTCTCGGCCGGCTGCTCGCCGGGCTCGGGGATGCCGCCGATCACCGACCAGCCGCCGGTGTCGACCCGCTTGCCCAGCAGGACGCGGCCCCGGTCGTCGAAGACCACCGCGCTCACCCCGGGCAGCCACAGCAGCTGGCGGCCGATGGAGGTCCGCAGGTCACGGATGAATTCGGGAGTTGCCATCCTCCGACCCTACGGGAGATCTTCCGGAGGCTCCCGGCGTGCGGTGCGCTGGCCGCCGCCGCCCGCCCGTGCCGCGCTCAGGCGCCCGCCGGGGTCCCCTTGCGCGGGCGGAGCCGCCCGCGGATCACCCGCACGGCGACCTCCGCGTCATCGACGGTGATGGTGAAGGTCCGCCCGTCGCCGAGCCGCAGGATCACGCCCTCGCCGCGGCGGACGACCACGGCCGTCCCCTGTTCGGGGCGCCAGCGGTAGCCCCAGCCGCCCCAGTGGCGGGGCGTGACCTGCGGGGTGAAATCGGCGCCGACGACGGTTTCCAGGGGGATCCGGCGGCGCGGCACCCCTATATGCCCGCACCGCACCTCCAGATACTCCTTGTCGACGCGTACCGCGACATGGACGAAGGCGAGCGTGCCGAAGAGCACCAACAGGCCGGCCGCGACACAGCCGACCACCGACATCACCAGGGGCGCCAGGCCCGAGGTCCAGTTGCTGTCGACGGCGAGTTCGATGCCCAGGGCCAGACAGGCGGCGCCGATCGCGGCCAGCAGCCACTGGATGCGGTTGGTGGCACTGCCGTGCCAGACCTCGGGGAGCTCCGCGTGGGAGCCGCCGGCGGGGCGCGCCGGGCTGTCGGCGCCGTCGGTGGGGCCCTGGCTGTCGGGGGCGGCTGCCCCCTCGTGGGGGTGGTCCCTCATGAGACGCAGCGTACGCGTCTTTGCACCCTGGGGCAGCGCGTCGGACGCGTCCTTCACGCCCCGGGTCGCGGCGCGCGCGGCGTCGTGGCCGGCGTCAGCGGCGGGCGGTGGCGGCGGCCCCGCCGGCCGTCGGTGCGGCGTCGTCCGCAGGGGACCGGGCGAGCAGTTGGCCCTCTTCGTAGGCGAGCGCCGTGGCCGGGAGCGTGTCGGGGCGGCCGCTGAGGATCACGCTCAGGGTGCCGGTCGGGGCGGCCGCCGGCGCGGGCTCGGCGCCGATCCGGCGCAGCGCCTGGGCGGCGACCGCCTCGGCGGAGCCGTACAGCACGAGGGCCGGGGCGCCGGGCTGCTGGAGGGCGGCACGGATGCGCTCGGCGACCAGCTCGTAGTGGGTGCAGCCCAGGACGACGGCCCGCAGGTCCCGGGGGGTGTGCCGGGCGGCGGCCGCCACGGCGGCGTCGATGGCGGCCTCGTCGGCCTGCTGGACCGCGTCGGCGAGCCCCGGGCAGGGCACCCCGGTGACGTCCGCGTCGCGTCCGAACCGGTCGATCAGATCGCGCTGGTAGGGGCTGCCGGTGGTGGCGGGGGTGGCCCAGATGGCGATCGGTCCGCCGCCGGCCGCGGCGGGCTTGATCGCCGGGACGGTGCCGATGACCGGGATGCCCGGTTCGAGGGCGGCGCGGAGGGCCGGCAGGGCATGGACCGAGGCGGTGTTGCAGGCGACGATCAGGGCGTCGGGCCGGTGCGCGGCCGCGGCCCGGGCCACCGCCAGCGCATGTGCGGTGACGTCCTCGGGCGTACGGGGCCCCCACGGCATGCCGTCGGGATCACTGGAGAGCACCAGATCCGCGTCCGGCCGCAGTCGGCGCATGGTGGCGGCCGCCGCGAGCAGCCCATTCCCGGAGTCCATCAGCGCGATCTTCACCCGGACACCTTACTCAGCCAGGCGTCCGTCTTGTCATACCGGCTCGTCATGCCGGGCGGGGACGAGCCACCGCCCGGGGCGGCCGGCGGACGACATCCTGGCCGGCTCCGCGCCGGCTCCGCGCCGGCTCCGCGCCGGCGCCACGCCGGCGCCACGCCGGGGACACCGTGCCGATCGCCGCCGCGCGCCGGGTGCGGTGCGGCAGACTGCGGTGCCGTGGGAGCGATGGAGTGGATCGGTGCCGGGTCGCTGCTGGCCTGGGTGTGGCTGCTGCTGGGGCAGGGCTTCTTCTGGCGGACGGACGTCCGGCTGCCGGCCCGCCGGGACCCGGAGCGCTGGCCGTCGGTCGCGGTGGTGGTCCCGGCGCGGGACGAGGCCGCGGTGCTGCCGGACAGCCTGCCCTCGCTGCTCGGGCAGAAGTACCCGGGCCGGGCGGAGGTGTTCCTGGTCGACGACGGGAGTACGGACGGGACCGGCGCGCTGGCCCGGGAGCTGGCGGCCGCGCGGGGCGGGCTGCCGCTGACCGTGTCCTCGCCCGGTGAGCCCGGGCCGGGGTGGACGGGGAAGCTGTGGGCGCTGCGGCACGGCATCGCGCTGGCGCGCGAGCGCGTCGAGCCGGAGTATCTGCTGCTGACCGACGCGGACATCGCACACGAACCGGACAGCCTGCGGGAGTTGGTGGCCGCGGCCCGGTCGGCGGACCTGGATCTGGTCTCCCAGATGGCACGGCTGCGGGTGGTGACGCGCTGGGAGCGGCTGATCGTGCCGGCGTTCGTGTACTTCTTCGGGCAGCTGTATCCGTTCCGGTGGGTCAACCGTCCCGGGGCGCGGACCGCGGCGGCGGCCGGCGGCTGTGTGCTGCTGCGGCGGGAGGCCGCGGAGCGGGCGGGCATCCCGGAGGCGATCCGGCATGCGGTGATCGACGACGTGACGCTGGCCCGCGCGGTCAAGCACTCCGGCCGGGGCGGGCGCGCGGCGGCGGGCGGGCGGATCTGGCTGGGGCTGGCGGACCGGGTGGCCAGTGTGCGGCCGTATCCGCGGCCGGCCGATCTGTGGCGGATGGTCTCGCGCAGCGCCTACGCCCAACTGCGGCACCAGCCGCTGCTGTTGCTCGGCACGGTGCTCGGCCTGACGCTGGTGTACCTCGTGCCGCCCCTCGCGCTGGTGGCCGGTGCGGCCGGCGGCGGGACGGCGGTGGCCGCGCTGGGCGGGGCCGCCTGGGCCGTGATGTGCGGGACGTATCTGCCGATGCTCCGCCATTACGGGCAGCCGTGGTGGACGGCTCCGCTGCTGCCGTTCACCGCGCTGCTGTATCTGCTGATGACGGTGGACTCGGCGGTGCAGCACCACCGGGGGCGCGGCGCGGCGTGGAAGGGCCGGACGTACCCGAAGCCCTGAGCGGCGCCCCGGTGCCGCCGTCACTTCCGGGCCGGCGCCCAGTCCAGGCCCCAGCCGTAGGCCTGGTCGACGGTCCGCTGCGGGCTGACGCCGGGCGCGGGCACGAGGTAGCGGGCCTCGCGCTGGACGACGAGTTCGCTGCCGGTGTTCGTGATCAGGGCCAGCGCGCAGACGTTGGAGGGCACCGTGCAGGCGTCGAGCGTGAAGTCGACGGGGGCACCGTGCTGGGGCTGGAGGGTGACCGTCGCCTGCAGGCCTTCGAAGCTGCGGGCGCCGGCGTAGACCGTGACGAAGATCAGGATGCGTTTGATCCGCGCCTGGTGGTCGAGGTTGATGGTCATGTTCTCGCCGGCCGCGACGGCGCCGGTGCGGTCGTCGCCGTCGAGCTGGATGAACGGCGGGGCGTGCAGGGCGCCGAAGTTGTTGCCGAGGGGGTGGACCACACCGGCGGCGCCGTCGGTGAGTTCGTACAGCGCGCACAGGTCGAGGTCGACCTCCCCGGACGGCGACAGCAGCGCGCCGCGGGCACCCATGGCCTGCATGGCCTTACGGCCGAGGGTCTTGCCCAGCCGCTTGCCCGCCGTGCCGCTGTTCCAGTTGAGGTTCACCCGCATCGTCCCGGAGGTGCCGCCCTGCTTCGTCAGCGAGACGGCGGGGGCGGCCTTCGTGAGCGTCACCTTGGTCAGCCGGACGGCCGGGGGCACGGAGGCCGGGGCGGGTTGCCCGGGCGGGGGCGGGACGGACGTCACCGGCTGCCCCGTCGGCGCCGGGGCCGGGGGCGCGAGAGGGGGCACGGGCGGCGGCGCCAGGGGCGGCGCGGGCGCCATGGCCGGGGGCGCGGCGGGCGGCGGCATGACGGGGGCGGGCCGCGGCGCGGCGGAAGGTACGGCGGGAGCCGGGGCGGGCGCGGGCTCCTCGACGCTGATGCCGAAGTCGGTGGCCAGCCCGGCGAGACCGGTGTCGTAGCCCTGGCCCACCGCACGGAACTTCCAGGCGCCCTGGCGGCGGTAGAGCTCGCCCAGCACGAAGGCGGTCTCGGGCCCGGCGTCCTGGCTGTCGAAGCGGGCCAGCTCGGCACCGTCCGCGGCGTCCAGCACCCGGATGTGCAGCCCGGGGACGCTCCCGAAGGTGCCGCCGTCGGCGGAGGCGGCGAGCACCACGGTGTCCACGGCGGGTTCGACGGCGGTCAGATCGACGGTGAGGCCGTCGGTCACCGCGCCGCCGGCCGGGCGCTTGCCCTCGTGGCGTACGGCGCCGGAGCGGTGCACGGCCTGGTTGTAGAAGACGAAGTCGCCGTCGTCGCGGACCTTTCCGGACACCAGCAGCAGCGCGGAGGCATCGACGTCCGGCGTCCCCGGGGCGGTGTGCCAGCCCAGTTCCACCCGGACCTCCGGGGCCGGGACCGGAACATTGCCGCCCTTGAGCATCGACATCGCCGCGCCTTCCTCTCGTCCGCCGTACCTGCCGGTGGTGCCGCCTCCCAACCTACTTGGCCCGAACCGTTCCGAACGCCCCTTGTTCACCTGCGAGGAGCGGGGTCTTTACACGATCCCTACGGGCGATCGCGACCGATTTCCACAAGTTCGCTCGCATTGGCGCTCCGCAGCCACTCCGAACACGGAAAACAACCCTCTTGCCAGACTCCCCAATCGGCACATCGTGGGCTTAACTTATGAAGCATGACCTCCCCCCGCTCTACCTACGGCGGCGGCTACTACGCTTCGCCTTCCTTCCCGGACACCCCGATCTACGACAGCCTCGTAGCAGAACGCGGCACGCCCCAGATCGCCCCGATCCGGGTGAACCCCTCCCCTTACGACACGGGCTCGCACTACGCCCCGGCGCTGCCGGCCCTTCCGGCGCTTCCGTCCGGGCCCTCCCAGGGCTACCCGGGCGCGGCCGCCCAGCCGGTCGCCCCGCTCCAGCAGGCCCCGGCGCCCTACATCCCGCAGCAGGCGGGCGTCCGCGGCTATCCGCCCCCGCAGCAGCAGCCCCAGCGCCCGCCCATGGGCACGGGGTACGAGGCGATGCGACCGGCCGCCCCGGTGGCGCCGCGGCCGCCCTCGCCCTACGACGACCCCTACGGCCGCCAGTATCCGCGGGGGTACTGACCTGGCCGATCGGCCACTTGTCCGAGGCGGCTGGCAGGATGGATCGCATGCCGACGCCTGCGCTCCGTTCGATCCATCTCTACCCGGTCAAGTCCCTTGCGGGGTCCGGTCCCGGCGAAGCGGTCGTGGAGCCGTGGGGGCTCGCCGGGGACCGACGCTGGCTGCTGGTCGACGCCGAGCACCGGCAGCTCACCCAACGGCAGCTGCCCGCCATGGCGTTGGCGCATGCCCAGGGGCTGCCGGGCGGCGCCCTGCGCCTCACCGCGCCCGGAAGGCAGCCGCTGACGGTCGAGGTGCCCGCCTTCGGGGAGACGTTCCCGGTCGAGGTCTGGAAGGACGGGGTCGAGGCGGTGCCGGCGGATCCGGCGGCGGCCGAGTGGTTTCGCGCCTGTCTGGGCGTCGAGTGCCGGCTGGTGTATCTCGACGCCCCGGAGAAGCGACGCCCGATCGACCCGGAGTTCTGCGAGCCCGGTGACACGGTCGGTTTCGCCGACGGCTTCCCGCTGCTGCTGACGACGAGTTCCTCGCTGGACGCCCTCAACTCCCTCATCGCGCAGGGCGACCATGGCGACGAGGGGCCGCTGCCCATGAACCGCTTCCGGCCCAATGTGGTGGTGGACGGCACCGCTCCCTGGGCGGAGGACGACTGGCGGCGGATCCGCATCGGCGAGGTGGTCTTCCAGGTGGCCAAGCCCAGCGCGCGCTGCGTGGTCACGACCACCGACCAGCACACCGCCGAACGCGGCAAGGAGCCGCTGCGCACGCTCGCCCGCCATCGCCGCTTCGGTGACCGCCTGGTCTTCGGCCAGAACCTGATACCGCGCGGGGCCGGCACGATCCGGATCGGCGACCCGTTCGAGATACTCGACTGAGGTAGCCCGGGGCGGCCCTTCGCCGTGGCCGCCGAGACAGTTGCCGCGACGGCTGCCGAGAGGCTGCCGCGACGCCGCCGCCCGCCGCGCCGCAGGCCGTCAGCCCGTTGCCGTCAGCCCGTCGATCATGCGGTCGAGGAGGCGGTCGAAGGCATCCTGACCACCGGGGTCCTGGCTCGCCGCCGCCAGGGCTTGGGCGAGGTGGGGGTAGGACTCCCCGGTGGCGACGGACCGGAGGTGGCGCGCCTGGGCCTCCAGGAGTTCGCCGGAGGTGCGGCCGGCGGCCACCGTGGCCTGCTCCTGGGCGAGTTCGTACGACACGTGACTGGCCACGAAACCCGTGAGCAGGGTGAAGGTCTCCAGCCGGGCCCGGGCGTCCAGGCCGGCGGGGGCGAGGACGGCGAGCGCGTGCTCCAGGACGGCGAGGGCCTGCGGGCCGAGCGTCTGCCGGGCGGGCAGCGCGGCCGGCAGCCAGGGGTGACGCCGCATGATCGCACGCTGTTCACGGGCGAGTTGGCGCAGGTCGGCGCGCCAGTCGCCGGAGGGTTCGCGGGGCATCCGGTGGTCGCCGCTGACCTGGTCGATCATGAGCTCCAGCAGCGTCTCCTTGTTGGGGACGTAGCTGTAGAGGGACATCGTGCCGGCCCCGATCCGGGCCGCGACCGCGCGCATCGTGACGGCGGGGAGCCCCTCGGCGTCGGCGAGGGCGACGGCCTCGGCGGTGATCTCGGCGCGACTATGGGCCGGCGGCCGCCCCCGCCGCGGGCGTTCGGCCGTCGGCCAGAGCACCTCGGGGTCGACCCCGGCACTGCGGCCGGCTGTGCTGGTACGGGCCACGGCAGCCTCTCCTCGTTCCTGCCCGTCATCCTCTCATCGCCTATTCTAGTACGACGTACGGGAATCTCCCGCGCTCCTGCTCAGGAATCGAGGCACCGTGACGACGACGACCGCCCGCCCCTCCGCGAAGAAGCTGCCCCTGCGCGTCCGGGCCATGAGGCGCGCCATGGGGAACCTGCCGCCCAAGCGGTATGACGTCGCCCGCGAGCCCGGCCTCACGGTGCCCGCCGCCGACGGCAGCGCCCTGCTGACCGACCACTACTTCCCCCTGGCCGAGGGCGACTTCCCCACGGTCCTGGCCCGCTCCCCGTACGGCCGGGGCTTCCCCTGGGCGGCGATGTACGGCGTGCACCTGGCCGAACAGGGCTTCCATGTCGTCCTGCAGAGCTGCCGCGGCTCCGGCGGGTCCGGCGGCGAATCCGCCCTGTGGCACCACGAGGCCGCCGACGGGCAGGCCACCGTCGCCTGGCTGCGCCGACAGCCCTGGTTCACCGGCGTGCTCGGGACGATCGGCGCCAGCTACCTCGGCTACACGCAGTGGGCACTCGCCCTCGACCCGCCGCCGGAACTGCGGGCGATGGTGGTCCAGATCGGCCTGCACGACCTGCATACCTTCTTCCACCCCGCAGGCGCGTTCGCCCTGGAGACCGCGCTGATCTCCACGATGGGCCGGCTGTCCCACCACCGGGGCATGAAGGAGCTGCTGCGGGCCGGGCTGCGGCTCCGGCGCCACCTGGGGAAGATCGCCCGGACCCTCCCCCTCGGCGAGGCGTACGTGCCCGGTCTGGGCGGCCGGGTCCCGTTCCTGGAGGACGCGATGGCGCACCCCGACCCCGGCGACCCGCACTGGCAGGGGGCGGACGCGGGGGTCGCGGCCGGGCGTCTGACCGCGCCGACCGCTCTGATCGGCGGCTGGCACGACGCGTTGCTCGACCAGAACCTGCGGCAGTACGCCCGGCTCCGGCGGGCCGGCTGTGACACCTCCCTGCTCATCGGCCCCTGGACGCACAGCTCCGCGCTGAACGGGCCCGAGGCCCTCGGCGCGAGCCTGGCGTGGCTGCGGGCCCACCTGTGTGACGACCCCACGGGCCTGCCCACGTCGCGGGTGCGGGTCCACGTGGGCGGCCGGCGCACCTGGCACGACCTGCCCGACTGGCCCCCGCCCGCCACGGACCGGCACTGGTACCTCGGCAGCGGCGGCACGCTGCACGACCGGATACCCCAGGACGCGACCGCGCCGCTGTCGTTCCGCTACGACCCGGCCGACCCGACCCCCTCGGTCGGCGGTCCGCTGCTGTCCCCCAAGGCCGGGAGCCGGGACAACACCTCCCTGGAGGCCCGGGACGACGTGCTGACCTTCACCACCGCCCCGCTCACCGAGCCGCTGCATGTCGTCGGCCCGGTCCGGGCGGAGCTGCGGGTCACGGCGGACACCGGCCATGCCGATGTCTTCGCCCGGCTCTGCGAGGTCGACGGCCGGGGCCGCTCGGTGAACGTCTGCGACGGCCTGCAACGGCTCCGCCTCACCGGGGACGGACCGGCCGAGGTCACGGTGCCGATGAGCGCCACCGCCCACCGCTTCGCCGCCGGCCACCGGATCCGACTGCAGCTCAGCGGCGGCGCCCATCCGCGCTTCGCCCGCAACACCGGCACCGGTGAACCGCCGGCGACGGCGACCCGCCTCCTGCCGTCCGAGATCTCGCTCTTCCCGGCGTCCGCGCTCGTCCTGCCCCTCTCCGACGAGGACTTCGACGCCGGCGAACCCGCGCTCTGACGGGCCGCCGGGGCCAGCCCTTCGCCGTCCCGTCGGCGAGGGCGCTCCTCTGTCGGCGGGACGGCTCTCCGCACCGCTGGGGCCGCAGGGCGACAGACGTACGAGCGGCATGTCTATCCCTCCTGATGTCACGTTTTGTACGTCGCGAAGTTGCTCCCTCTTCGCAGAACTCTCGCGTGGACCACCCGCGATGGGGTATTCACGGACACACCGAGAGGGGGCAATCATGCGAGCGATGCGAGGAGTGTGGCGCTGGCGGCACAGTCCGCTGTGGCGCCGCACGGACCGGATCGAGGCCTGGGTGGCGCTGGCCGCCGCCCTGCTGATCGCCCTCGGCGCGACCTCCGCGGGCTGGGCCGCCGGCCGGGCCGCACACGGCGCGCTGCTGGACACCGTACGGATACAGCACCAGCAGCGGCATCTGGTGTGGGTCACGGTCGACCGGCTGGTGTCGTGGACCCCGCTCGACCCCGATCCGGAGACCGCTTCGCAGCGCGATGCGCACCGCCGGGTCCTCGCCCGCTGGTCCGCGCCGGACGGCAGCGGGCGGATCGGGGAGCTGGCCGCGCCCCGTCCCGTCGAGCCCGGCGAACGGTTCCGGATCTGGACGGACGACCTGGGCCGGGTGATGCCTCGGCCGATGGACGTCAGCACGGCCGGTACGCACGCGGTGCTGGCGGGCCTGGGCACGGCGGCCGGCGTCGGCATGATGATCGAAGGTGCCAGGCGGCTGGTCGGCTGGCAGTTGATGGTGCGTCGCTTCCGCCGCTGGGACCAGGAGTGGGAACGGGCGGGTCAGGACTGGGGGCGGGCCGATGCCGGTAGTTGAGGGCGGCCGAGCAGGCCGCTGACCGTGTCAACCACCGTTCGCCCGGCGCGCTACGGTGGTGGCGCCGGCCCCTCGGCCGGCGTCTCGCAGGCCGGAAAGCGGACATCCGCGGACGGATGCCGGCGAGCCGACACAGCCGCACGAAGTGGGGACACGACAGCACCATGGCACAGGGCTCGGTCCAGGTGACGCACTCCGGAACCTCCCGGTGGCGGCGCCGTACAGGGGAGTACAGCTCGCTCGCCGCCGCCCTGGAGGCCGCCGGGGACGGCGATGTACTGACCGTCCCGGCCGGTACGTACCGGGAGAATCTGGTGCTGGTGCGCGCGGTGACGCTGCGCGGCCCGGACGGCGCCCGCGGTTCGGTGCGGATCGCCCCGGCCGACGGGGTGGCACTGACGGTCCGGGCCTCGGCCACCGTCCACGATCTGCATCTGGAGGCGACGGATTCGGCCTCGCCCGCCCTGCTGGTGGAGGACGGCGCCCCGGAGCTGTCCGGCCTGCGGGTGGTGACCCGGTCCGCTTCCGGTATCGAGGTCCGCGGGGGCGCCCGCCCGACGGTGCGCCGCTGCACGGTGGACAATCCGGGCGGGGTCGGCATCAGCGTCCAGGACGGCGCCGGCGGCCTCTTCGAGGAGTGCGAGGTGGTGGCCGCCGGGCAGGCCGGTGTGGCGGTGCGCGACGGGGCCCATCCGCGGCTGGAGAACTGCCGGATCCACCACGCCTCGGGGGCCGGCCTGTCGGTCAACGGCGAGGGCAGCGCGGTCGAGGCGGTCGGCTGTGAGCTCTATGAGATCAAGGGCGCGGGGATCCAGATCGCCGCGCGGGCCACCGGCCACTTCACCGACTGCACCGTGCACCGCACCTCCGCGGACGGGGTCACCCTGGACACCGACGCGGTCCTCACCCTCGCCGACTGCGACATCCACGACATCCCGGAGAACGCGGTCGATCTGCGCTCCCGTTCGGTGCTGACGCTGACCCGCAGCACGGTGCGGCACTTCGGGCGCAACGGCCTGTCCGTATGGGACCCGGGCACCCGGGTGGACGCCAACCGGTGCGAGATCCACGACAGCACGGGCGACTATCCGGCGGTGTGGGTCAGCGACGGCGCCACCGCCGTGCTCGACTCGACCCGGGTGCACGACGTGCCGGACGCGCTGTTCGTGCTGGACCGGGGCTCGCGCGCCGACGTGGTGGACTGCGACCTCACCCAGGTCCGCAACACCGCGGTGTCGGTGAGCGACGGGGCGACCGTCCAGCTCGACGACTGCCGGATCCGCGAGGCCGCCACCGGCGCGTGGTTCCGCGACCACGGCAGCGGCGGCACGCTCGCCAACTGCACCATCGACGCCGCCCAGACCGGCGTGATCGTCACCAAGGGCGCGGACCCCACCATCGAGGGGTGCACGGTCAGTTCACCGGCCGAGGCCGGGTTCTATGTCTCCGCGGAGGGCCGCGGCACCTTCCACGGCTGCCGGGTCACCGGGAGTTCGGGCTTCGGTTTCCATGTGATCGACGGCTGCCGTACGACCCTGACGCGGTGCCGTACGGAGCGGTGTGCCCGAGGCGGCTACGAATTCGCCGAGGGCGGCGCGGGGCAGGGCGACGGGCCGACGGTCCAGGACTGCACCAGCGACGAGAGCCGCGCCCGGCCGGCAGCGGCCGCCGGTGCGGTGGCGGCGCCCGCGGTCCAGCAGGTGACGCGCACGGCCGGGTTGCTGGGCACGGTGCCGGCGCAGGGCACACCCCCGGCCGCCCCGCCCGCCACTTCCCCGTCCGCCCCCGCCGCCGTGGCCCCGGCCGTCAGCGGCCGGCCCTCCGACGAGGTGCTGGGCGAACTGGACACCCTGGTGGGCCTGGAGAGCGTCAAGCGTGAGGTGCGCAGCCTGATCAACATGATCGAGGTGGGACGCCGGCGGCAGGAGGCGGGGCTGAAGGCAGCCTCGGTGCGCCGCCACCTGGTCTTCACCGGCTCCCCCGGTACCGGCAAGACCACCGTGGCCCGCCTGTACGGCGAGATCCTCGCCGCCCTCGGCGTGCTGGAGCGCGGGCATCTGGTCGAGGTGTCCCGGGTCGACCTGGTCGGCGAGCACATCGGCTCGACGGCGATCCGCACGCAGGAGGCGTTCGACCGGGCGCGCGGCGGGGTGCTGTTCATCGACGAGGCGTACGCCCTCTCCCCCGAGGACTCCGGACGGGACTTCGGCAAGGAAGCCATCGACACCCTGGTGAAGCTGATGGAGGACCACCGGGAGGCGGTGGTGGTGATCGTGGCGGGCTACACCGCCGAGATGGCGCGGTTCCTGGCGGTCAACCCCGGTGTGGCCTCCCGCTTCTCACGGACCATCACCTTCGGCGACTACGCGCCGGAGGAGCTGCTGCGGATCGTCGAGCAGCAGGGCGAGGAGCACGAGTACCGCCTCGCCGAGGGGACCGGCGAGGCGCTGCTGAAGCACTTCACGGCGCTGCCCAAGGGACCCTCGTTCGGCAACGGCCGCACCGCGCGGCAGACCTTCGAGGCGATGGTCGAGCGGCACGCGGGCCGGGTGGCGCAGCTGACCGACCCGAACACCGACGACCTGACCCTGCTCTACGCGGACGATCTGCCCGAACTCCCCTGATCCGCACGGCGGTCCGGGACGGCGCCGGCGGGCCGCTGCCCCGGCAGGTCCGGGCCGAGCCGGGCGATGAGCTCGGCGCGCACCCGGTCGAAGACCGGGTCGGCCTGGTAGTCGCCGTGGCCCAGGATCTGGGCGGGCAGCGGGTGGTGCAGGGTGCGGCCGAAGGACAGCGGATCGCGCAGCGGTCCCTCGTCGATCCGCCGGCCGTCCTCGCAGGTGAGCCGGATCGGTCCGCCGATGGGGTCGGTGAAGCGCCACAGATTGCGCCAGTCGTCCATCTGGCGGTGCAGACCGGTCAGTGCCGGCGGCCCGAAGAAGGCCGGGAACCAGCGGCCGTAGAGGCGCTCCAGGGGGCTGCCGTACGTCAGCAGGGCGACCCGGCTGCGGGTGACCAGGTCCAGCTGCCAGACGGCGGCGGCCGCCAGCACACTGCCCTGGGAGTGCCCGGAGATCACCAGCCGGCCGTCGAACCGCTCGGTCCAGGTGGCCATCCGCCAGGTGAGGTCGGGGACGGCACGCTCGGCGTAACAGGGCGGCGCGAAGGGGTGGGCGGCGCGGGGCCAGAAGGTGCCGACGTCCCAGAGGATGCCGATGGTGCGGCGCGCGGCGTGGTCGCGGTAGGCGCGCCGGCCCATGGTGATCAGCAGTATGACGCCGGCGCTCATCAGCCAGGAGCCGAGGGTCTCCGCCGTCTCGGCGGCGGCGTGCACGACGGGCGTCGCGCCCTCGGTGGCACGCCCGGGCGCCAGGTCGGTGAGCCAGGCACCGGCCACCGCGCCGGCCCCCAGAACGAGGGTGACCGCCGCGATGGCCGCGACCAGGACGGGGGCGGCGTCGGTGAGTCCGGCCCGCGCGATGGCGCCGGCGATGCCCTTGACGCGGCGCCGGGCGAGGTGCTCGCGCGGGTCGTAGAGCCCGGGGACGTCCCGGGCCACCCGGCCACGGACGAGCACCACCCGGACGGCGGCGAGCACCGCGACGGCGGCGACCACCACCAGGAGGACGGGCAGGACCGAGGCCTGCCAGGACAGCAGGACCGGCGGCCCGGGGACCGGGGCGTGCTCCTGGCCGGGCGTCGCGTCGCCGTCCATCCAGTCCGCGAAGCGCTGGGCCACTCCCCCGGACAGCACCCCGCCGACCGCGCAGGCCAGCAGGGCGACGGCCGGTCCGCCCATGCCGCGCAGGGCGGTGCGGGCGTCGTCACGGGCGGCGCGCTGCAGGACCCAGGCGGTCAGCGCCAGCGCGAGGACCAGCAGGCCCTGGAAGACGGCGATACCGCCGAAGGCGGCGGCACCGGGCAGCGCACCGTGGCTGCGGGCCCCGGGGCGCGCCCAGCCGGTGTGCACGGCGATCAGCACCAGCGAGGCGAGGGCGGCGAACGGCAGCACCCGCACCACCAGGCGGTCGGACTGGTCGTCCGGCGCGGCCTCACTGCGGGCGGTGCGCCACACGACCACCAGGGTGGCGGCGGCGAGCAGCGCGACCAGGACGGCCAGCGCGCGGCCGGTGGACGCCAGGGCGGCGCTGCCGCCGGCCCGCGCGTCGGCCTTCGCGCCGGCGGCGAGCAGCACCGTCCCGATGGTCAGCACCCCGGCCGTGGTGTGGGCGGCACGCAGCCGGGCGACCACCCGGCGGCCGTACCAGAAGCCTTCGAGGCTGAGCGCGGTGCGTTCGGCCGGCGGGACGTCACGGGACGTGCCGGGCCGCCGCGGTGGCGGCGAGGCGGATTCGTAGGCGCTCCACGTACGGCGCGAGAGCCACCACAGGAAGCCGACCACGCCCAACGGCACCGTGGCGGCGAGGGACAGGCGGCGGCCCGGGGCGCTCCACCAGCCGGAGTTCTCGGGGCTGAGGAAGCCCATCCAGGACTTGCCGGCGGCGCAGGCGGTGGTGCCGGCGCACTGCCAGGCCGTGAGGTCGAGGGCGACCTCGCAGGCCGCGGCGGCGAGCAGCACGGTGAGGGTGAGGGCGAGGAGGCGCACCAGCACGTCGTAGAGGCGCTGGGCGCGGTGCTCGGGTGGTGCGGCCGGGCGCATCCAGTGGGCGAGGTTGGCGACCATGAAGGGCAGCAGGATCAGCCACAGGGCGCGGGCGCCGTTGCCGGAGGTGAGGTTGGACCAGCAGTACGCCTCGCGGACCGGCTCGCCCCGGTAGTCGTCGGGCCGCTGCTCGGCGTCCGCGTCGTCCGTGCGGCGGTAGCAGGCCGCGGTGTCGTCGCCGGTGATCAGCTGGACGCGGGGATCGCCGAGCATGTCCTGGGCCGAGGTGCCGCCGACCCCGTGCACCAGCAGCTCCAGGGAGAGCTGGGGTGCCGGCGGCGGTGGCCCGTCTGGCGGGGTGTCATGGTCCTTTGCGCGGGCGTGCGGTGTCGGTTCCGCAGTCTCCACAGTCTCCCCCGTCGTCAGCACGGCGCCGTGCGGTGCGGCGCCTCCAGGATTGTCCCTTTCCCCCGGGAGCACATCCAGTCCCCGCACCGGGGCTGCGCCGGGAACCTGCCGCCCGCTTCCCACCGGCAACCGGCGGCACTGTCGGTACCACGTGCGAGGATGAGGGCATCAGTGATCGCGGGCGGCAGCCTGTGCGCAGACCCGGGAGCGTGCGCCGGGGCGGAAGGGACGGGCCGGGGTGAGTGACAACCAGAACCTCCTCGCGGAGCAGCGACGGGCCCTGATTCTCGACGAGGTCAGACGGCGCGGCGGGGTACGGGTCAATGAACTCACCCGCAGGCTGAAGGTGTCGGACATGACGGTCCGCCGCGATCTGGACGCCCTGGCCCGGCAGGGCATGGTGGAGAAGGTGCACGGCGGCGCGGTGCCGGTCAGCGAGCCGAGCGCGCACGAGCCCGGATTCGAGGCGAAGTCGGCGCTGGAGCTGAGCGCCAAGGAGGACATCGCCCGGGCGGCGGCCGAGATGGCGGCGCCGGGCAGCGCCATCGCGCTGGCGGGCGGCACCACCGCGTTCGCGCTGGCCCAGCGGCTGCTGGACGTGCCCGATCTGACGGTGGTGACGAATTCGGTGCGGGTGGCCGATGTGTTCTACACCGCGCAGCGGGCGGCGGCCAGCGGCGGCGGGCCCCGCGCGGGGGCCGCGACGGTGGTGCTGACCGGCGGGGTGCGTACGCCGTCGGACACCCTGGTGGGGCCGGTCGCGGACGCCGCGATCCGTTCGCTGCACTTCGATGTGCTCTTCCTGGGCGTGCACGGCATATCGGTGGAGGCGGGGCTGTCGACGCCGAATCTGGCGGAGGCGGAGACCAACCGGCATTTCGTGCGGTCCGCGCGGCGGGTGGTGGTGGTCGCCGACCACACCAAGTGGGGCACGGTCGGCCTGAGTTCGTTCGCGTCGCTGGATCAGGTGGCGGTGCTGGTGACCGACTCCGGGCTGCCCGCCGCGGCGCGTGCGGAGTTCGCCGAGCTGCCGCCGGAGCTGGTGGTGGCGGGCGAAGAGCCGGCGGACGCAGACATCTGACGGGACGGCGGCTATGGTGTGCCGCGCCGGGGCACCCCGGTCCGCCGACCGTTTCCAGGGGGGACTCTCCCATGGCACGCCGACTGCACCCCGTCGGGCTCGACTTCACCGCATCCGCCCCGCTGCGGCTGGTGTTCGCCGCGGAGCTCGCCGCACCGCCGGAGGCGGTCTACGCGGCACTGGCCGACGATGTGGCGGACTTGTCGAGCTGGTTCACGGGCGTGTCCCGCGCGGCGCACACACGCGACGGCGCGGGCCGGGAGGTATGGCTGACGGGCGGCACCCGCTTCGCCGAAACGGTCCTGGCGGCCGAGCCCGCCGCGCACTACGCCTACCGGGTCGACACCACCAACGCCCCGGGCCTGCGGGCGCTGCTGGAGGACTGGCGGCTGACGCCGGCCGACGGCGGCACCCGGCTGCGGTGGATGTTCGCGGCGGACGGCCCGGCGCCGTTCCGCTTTCTGCTGACGCTGGCGAGGCCCGGCCTGGGCCGGGCCTTCAGGCAGTCGGTCCGGGCACTGGACCGCCGGCTCGCCCGGGGCTGAACGGACGCCTCCGGGCGGGCCACCGGCCCCGCGAAGAAGGCTCAGGCGGGCCAGGAGCCGGTGGCGAGGAACTCCTCGAGGGTGCGCGCGTAGGGCGTGATGTCCAGGCCCTGGGAGGCCAGCCACGCATCGGAGTAGTACTTGTCGAGGTAGCGGTCGCCGGGGTCGCACAGCAGCGTGACGACGGACCCCGTGCGGCCCTCGGCGACCATTTCGGCGACGATCCGCAGGGAACTCCACAGTCCGGTGCCGGTCGAGCCGCCCGCCTTGCGGCCGATCGCGGTCTCCAGGGCGCGGACCGCGGCGATGCTGGCCGCGTCCGGCACCTTCATCATGCGGTCGATCGCGCCGGTGACGAAGCTGGGCTCCATCCGGGGCCGCCCGATGCCCTCGATGCGCGAGGCGGTGGCGCAGTCGCTCTTGGCGTCCCCGGTGCGCCAGCCGTCGAAGAAGCAGGAGTTCTCCGGGTCGGGGACGCACACGCGGGTGTCGTACTGCATGTAGTGGACGTAGCGGGCGATGGTCGCGGAGGTGCCGCCGGTGCCCGCGGTCGCCACGATCCAGGCGGGCTCGGGATAGCGCTCCAGCCGCAGCTGCTGGTAGATCGACTCGGCGATGTTGTTGTTGCCGCGCCAGTCCGTGGCCCGTTCCGCGTAGGTGAACTGGTCCATGTAGTGCCCGCCGGATTCGGCGGCGAGGCGGGCGGAGACCTCGTAGACCGTCCGCGGGTCGTCCACCAGATGGCAGGTGCCGCCGTGGAACTCGATCAGCCGGGTCTTCTCGTGGCTGGTGGTGGCCGGCATCACCGCGATGAACGGCACCCCGATCAGCGAGGCGAAGTACGCCTCGGACACGGCCGTGGAGCCGCTGGAGGATTCGATGACGGGCTTGTCCGGGCGGATCCAGCCGTTGCACAGTCCGTAGAGGAACAGCGAGCGGGCCAGCCGGTGCTTGAGGCTTCCGGTGGGGTGTGTCGACTCGTCCTTGAGGTAGAGATCGATCCCCCACTCCTCGGGCAGCGGGAAGCGCAGGAGGTGGGTGTCGGCGGTGCGGTTGGCGTCCGCCTGCACCTTGCGAACGGCCTCTTTCAGCCAGCTTCGGTAGTCCGGATCCGTGCGGTCGACATCGACGGTCGGTATCGGGCCCGGGCCCGCGGCCTCGTGGTCGGGCCGGCTCTGCGGCTGCTGTGCGGTGCTCACCGGCGCACTCCTCAAGGGGCTTGGACATCTGGCACGCAACGGCGGGCCGATTCCGACTATAACCCCCGCAGCACCCCTCCTACCTGCATAAACATCGCTTTGAGAAACCCCAAGGAAGCCGTGGGGCGGCGCTGTTGCGCGCGCTCGGCACCGGGGAGACTGGTGCACCGGGCGCCCTACCGGCAGACTTCCCCCAAGGGGCGGTGGAGGGCAGCTGCCCGTTCACCGAGGAGGTGCCGGCATGGCGGAGGCCGAGTTCAACGCGACCGGCGTACGGATCGAGCGGTGGCTGCGGTCCTTGACACGCGCCGGACAGGTCGTCATCGCCGACGGCAGACTGGCGCTGCTGACCAGCTACGGCACCGAGATCGACAGCGCCCCGCTGCAGGCCGTGCAGGCCCACAAGCCGCTGTTCGCGGCGCGGGACCGGGCACTGGCCCGGCTCAACGGCCATCGCTACTCACTCACCCTCGGCGCACCGGAGCTCTTCCTCAAGGCGCTGGAAGCGGCACGTCCGCCGCGCACCTGACGGCCTCTTCCGGCCGGGAGGTGCGGTTGCGGGAGCGCACCGACTGGATGACCCTGTACTCGTATCACTGAGGGTTCACCAGCGGTGACGCTGTGGTGTAGTCGGCATCGCTGGATCCGATCTTCGCCCCTGCCCGGTACGAGGGGCGCCCGGCCTCATCAGGGAGTCGCGGTCGTGATCAGGCAGCCCAGCAGGCACTGCACGGTGGAGCTCCAAGCCGTTCCGGCTCGCATCGGACATGTGCGCAGAATCGTCTCCGCGCAGCTGCGGCACTGGCGTCTCGACGCCTTGATAGACCCGGCGGCGCTCGGGGTGACCGAACTCCTCGCCAATGTCCACCGGCACGCCCGCCCCAGTAAGCAGTGCACCGTGGAACTCTGCGTCCTCCTGGATCAGTTGACGGTCTCGGTGCACGACGAGGACCCGCGGCAGCCGCGGCTCCGGGCCGCCGGCAGCTGGGAGACCTGCGGACGCGGGCTGGCGCTGATCGCGGCGCTCAGCGAGAGCTGGGGAGTGCGCCCGGACGGCAGCGGCAAGGTCGTGTGGTTCACCCTTCCGGCCCTGACCACCGCGCCCGGAGAGGCGCGCGCGGGCCGTGCCGACCGGGAGCCCCTGCCCCTCGCGGACGCCTCGGCGGCCGGTCCGCATCTGCGGCTGCGGGGCACGAAGGTCGGCTGACGGGCGGGCTGACGGCCCGGCCGCCCGCGCGGCACCTGCCCACCGGTCGCTGCGGGCCTGCCGTCCGCGTCCGCCGGCGGTCAGGCCGCACCCCCCTTGGGGCCGGTGGCGAAGTGCTCCTCCAGGACGGAGAGCCGGCGCCAGTACTCCTCCTCGTCGATCTCACCCGCGGCGAAGCGCCGGCCGAGCACGGCCAGGGGCGAGGGGACGTCACCACGGGCGGCGAGCTGCGGGCCGCGGAGGTGCCCGCGGGGGCCACCGCGCCGCCACACGGTGCGGCTCAGCAGGGTGATCACGCCGAAGGCGACCGCTGCCCAGAGGACGGGCACGAACAGGATCCAGGGGCCCGGGCCGCCGCCGGCCCAGGGTGCGGCGAAGGTGAACATCGCCATCAGCTCCTCGGTGGAAGGGACGGGGCCGGTGCTGCCGGTCCCCGCGTGACCGGGGCGTCCGGTCTCCTTCGAGCCTCGCTCCCCGGGGGCCGCCGGTCGTCGTACGGCCGGCGGCTTTGCCCGTACGCCGCGGGAAGTACGCGGAGCCCGGCCGCCCGCTCCGCCCGCCCTTGCCCTCTGTAACTACTGGTATGTACAGTCCACGCATGAGCACTCAGGAACGGCCCGGTACACGGGAGCGGCTGGTGCGCAGCACCCAGGAACTCCTGTGGGAGCGCGGGTACGTCGGCACCAGCCCCAAGGCCATCCTGGAGCGCGCGGACGCCGGCCAGGGCAGCATGTACCACCACTTCACCGGCAAGTCCGACCTCGCCCTCGCCGCGCTCCGGCGGACCGTGCAGGACATGACGGAGGCCGCCGAGGAATGCCTGGCCGCCCCCGGCACGGCGTACGACCGGGTCGCCGCCTATCTGCTGCGCGAGCGGCAGGTGCTGCGCGGCTGCCCGGTCGGCCGGATGACCCAGGACCGCGAGGTGGTGGACAGCCCCGAGCTGCGGGCGCCGCTGGACGAGATGTTCGGCCGGCTGCGGGACCGGATCACCGAGGTCCTCGCCGAGGGGCAGCGCCGCGGCGAACTGGCCGACGGGCTGGATCCGGTGGCCAGCGCCGCGACCGTCGCGGCCGTCGTCCAGGGCGGCTACGTCCTGGCCCGCGCCGCGGACGACACCGCCCCCTTCGACGCCGCCGTCCAGGGCGTGCTGTCGCTGCTCGCCGCACAGGTCCTCCCCGCCGCGGGCCTCACCAGCTGAAGCCCTCCCCCGCCCGTACGGAGTACGTCATGCACGCCATGCAGTACGCGATCACCCTGCCCGCCGACTACGACATGCAGATCATCCGGGCCCGGGTGGCGTCCCGGGGCCACCTTCTGGACGAGTACGCCGGGCTCGCCCTCAAGGCGTACGGCATCCGCGAGCGCGGCGTCGACGGTTCGCCGGTCAACCAGTACGCGCCGTTCTACCTATGGTCCGCTCCGGAGGCCATGAACCGCTTCCTGCTCGGTGACGGATTCCGCGGCGTGGTCCGCGACTTCGGACGGCCGGCCGTCCGGCACTGGCAGGGGCTGTTCCACGGGCGCGGCCCGGCCGCCGACACCCTCCCCCGTGCCTTCACCCGGCGGACCGAAACCCTCGCCGACGACGCCGACGCGGCCACCGTCGTGGCGCAGGCCGCGGCCGCGCACGAGGAACTGGCCACGACGGACGGTGTGCACACCACGGCGCTGGCCCTCGATCCCCACCACTGGGAGCTGGTGCACTTCACCCTGTGGGCCGACACCTCCCCGCGAGCCGCGGGCGCGCGCTTCCAGGTGCTGCATCTGTCCACCCCGGACGCCGGGCGACCGGTCACGGGGCGGCAGTGGTGACCCCGGCCCCCGCACCCGACCCGGCCGCGCCCACCATCCGTACGGTCCTGGGCGACATCGCCCCCGGTGATCTCGGCATCTGCAACGCCCACGACCACCTCTTCCTGCACAGCCCCCTCCTGCCGGGTCAGGAGCTGGACGACCCCGGGGCCGCGGCCGCCGAGCTGGGCGCCTTCCGTACGGCCGGCGGCGCGGCGGTGATCCAGTGGACGCCGTACGGCATGGGCCGGGGCGCGGCCGAACTCCCGAGGCTGTCAAAGGAGTCGGGGGTGCGGATCGTCGCGGCCACCGGGCTCCACCAGGCGGTGCACTACGCCCCCGAGGTGCTGGAGCGGGTCGGCTCCGATCCGGCCGCACTGTTCGTCAGCGAGCTGACCGAGGGCATCGGCGGCACCGGCCCCCGCGCCGGGATGATCAAGGTAGCCGGCGGTTTCCACGGGCTGGACCGGCATGCCCGGCACACCATGGCCGCGGCCGCCGAGGCCCAGCGGGCCACCGGCGCCGCGATCGGCGTCCATCTGGAGCTGGGGACCGGAGCCCTGGACGTGCTCGACCTGCTCTGCGGCGAGTGGGCGGTCCCGCCGGACCGGGTGATCCTCGGCCACCTCAACCGCGCACCGGACGTCATGGTGCACCGGGCGGCCGCCGCGGCCGGGGCGTATCTGGCGTTCGACGGCCCCTCGCGAGCCCATCACGCGACCGACTGGCGCCTCCCGGAGGCGCTGGCCGCGCTGGCCGGGGCGGGCTTCGCCGACCGGATCCTGCTGGGCGGCGACACCACGACGGCCGACGCCCGGTCGGTCCACGGCGGCCCGGGCATGCCGCATCTGCTGCGCCGTCACCGCGCACGGCTCGAACTCGCCCTGGGCGCCGACCTGGTGACGCAGTGCCTGACCGCCAACCCGGCGCGCGCCTTCGCCGCCGCCTGGCCGCGGACTCCGCACCCGGGCCGGGCAACGGTCGCACCCGCTACAGCGTGACGGAGATCCCCACATGGGGCCGCCGCCCGCCGCGCACCAGTGCGCCGACGCCGTCCATCAGCCGGAACCGCAGCCCGTATTTGCGCGCCATCGCCTTACGCACCCGGCCGAGCGCGGCACTTCCCTCCAGAAGCCGGCCGGTGCCCTCGAGGCTCTGCGCGCCCTCGGCGATCCGTCCGCGCACATCGCACGGGGTGACGGTCACCCGCGCGCCGTTGCGCAGCCGCTTGACCTTCCCGCTGTCGTCCCGCGTCCACACCAGGAGTTCAGCGCCTTCGGCCACCGCCCACACGGGGGTGGCCACCGGGGTGCCGTTCCTGCGGTAGGTGACCAGGCTGACGTACGGGCTGCGCGCGACCGCTTCGGGAATCATGAGCGCAGCCTAGGACGTCCGTTCGCGGGCGGCCCCTACCGGTCGAGGATGACCAATGGATCGTCCAGCACCGGCTGCCAGGCCAGCTCCGCCGCGCCGACCAGGCTGTTGTGGTCGAGGCCGCAGGGCAGGATCGGCACCCCGCCGCTGCGGCCCCACAGGCTGCGGTCGGCGACCACCGCGCGCAGCCGCTCCGGGTCGGCCTTCAGCAGGTCGCGGTGCAGCCCGCCGAGGACGATGCGGTCGGGGTTGAGGATGTTGACGAGCCCGGCGATCCCGAGGCCGAGTCGGTCGATGAGGAGGTCGGCCGCGGCGCGGACGCCCGGATCGGCGTACTCGTCCCGCAGCAGATCGGCGGCCTGCTGGAGCAGGGAGACCTCGGGGCCCGGTTCGCGGCCCGCGGCGCCGAGGAAGGCGAGCGGGTCCGCCTCGACGTCCAGGCAGCCGCGGCTGCCGCAGTGGCAGGGCGCCCCTTCGGGGTTGACCGTCAGATGGCCGACCTCCAGCGCCAGGCCCGAACTGCCGCTGTGCAGACGGCCGTCGAGCACCAGCGCCCCGCCGACGCCCCGGTGGCCGGAGGCCACGCAGAGCAGATCGCGGGCGCCCCGGCCGGCGCCGTGGCGGTGCTCGGCCAGTGCCATGAGGTTGACGTCGTTCCCGGTGAAGCCGATCGCGTCGGTGACCCCCGGGATGCCGGCGGCGGTGAGCGCACGCAGGAACAGTTCGCGGACGGGGGCGCCCGCGGGCCAGGCGAGGTGCAGCGGGTTGAGGGCCTCACCGTCCGGTTCGGCGACCGCGGAGGGCACCGCCAGGCCGGCGCCGAGGCAGCGCCGTCCGGTCTCGCGCAGCAGCTCCGCACCGGCCCCGACGGCGTCGGCGAGGACGTGCGTCGGGTCGGCGGGGATGGTGCCGCAGCCGGTCGAGGTCGCCACGATGCGGCCCCCGAGGCCGACCAGCGCGACCCGGAACCCGTCGGCGTGGATCTGTGCGGCGAGCACGACCGGCCCTCTCTCGGCGACGGACAGCCGGTGCGAGGGGCGCCCCTGGGAGCCTGCCGAGGCGGTCGGCCGGGAGTCGACGATGATCAGGCCGAGCGCTTCGAGCTCGGCGGCCACCGCCCCCGCGGTGGCGCGGGTCACGCCGAGTTCGGAGGTCAGGACGGCGCGGGTGGGCGCGCGTCCGGTGTGTACGAGCTCCAGTGCGGGACCGAGTGCGCCACGGCCCCGCTCCAACCTGGTTGTCCGAGTCTGGGTCACCCCTCTATTCTGACTTTGTGCCGACACTAAACAAAATACGGGCCGCCCTGACCACGCACCGCGGCCCCCTCGCCGCCGATCCACACCTCACCCCTCTCCGCATCGCCCTCACGGCGTTCTTCGCCATGGATGGCTTCCTCTTCGCCGGCTGGGTCGTCCGGATCCCCGCGATCAAGGCGCAGACCGGCGCCGGGGCGGGCACCCTCGGACTCGCGCTGCTCGGCGTGTCGGCCGGCGCGGTCGCCTTCATGATGATCACCGGGCGGCTGTGCCGGCGGTTCGGCAGCCATACCGTGACCACCGCCTCCGCGGCCGCCCTCGCCCTGAGCATCGTGCTGCCGCCGCTGACCCACTCGGCCACCGCGCTGGGCCTGGTCCTGCTGGTCTTCGGCGCCGCCTACGGCTCCCTCAACGTCGCGATGAACAGCGCCGCCGTCGATCTCATCGGCGCCCTGCGGCGCCCGGTGATGCCCAGCTTCCACGCCGCCTTCAGCCTCGGCGGCATGCTCGGCGCCGGACTCGGCGGGCTGGTCGCGGGCAGCCTGCCCCCCACCGTCCACCTCACGCTCCTCGCCGTGCTCGGGCTGCTGGTGACGGCCGTCGCGGGGCGCTCGCTGCACACCCACCCGGCACCGGTCGTCCCCGAGCGGCGCACGGCGGCCGCGGAGAGCCGGCCGTCGAGCGGGCGCGCGGGACGGGGACGGCGCCTGGTCGTCGTGTTCGGGCTGATCGCCCTGTGCACCGCCTACGGCGAGGGCGCGATGGCCGACTGGGGCGCACTGCACCTCACCCAGGACCTGGCCGCCGGCCCCGGGACGGCCGCCGCGGGCTACGCCGTTTTCGCACTGGCGATGACCGTCGGACGGCTGTCCGGAACCGCTCTCGTCCAGCGCTTCGGCGCGGCGCGGGCGCTGATCGCGGGCGGAACGACGGCGACCGCGGGCATGCTGCTGGGGGCGCTCGCCCCGACGGTCTGGGCGGCCGGTGCCGGTTTCGCCGTCGCGGGCCTGGGCCTGGCCAACATCTTCCCCATCGCCATCGCCCGCGCCGGCGAGGCCGGCGGACCGGACGGCGTCGCCGTGGCCTCCACGGTCGGCTACGGCGGCATGCTGCTCGGCCCGCCCGCCATCGGCTTCCTCGCCGAGGCGGCGGGCCTGCCCCTCGCCCTGACCACGGTCGCCCTGCTCGCCGCGGTCGCGGCCGGCATCGCGTACGTCACCCGCGGGGCGCACCACACCGCCTGCCGGTGAGGCGGGCGGCAGGGTGTGACGGGGCCCTCCGCGGTACGTCGTAGCGCGGCGTGCTGCGTCGTGGGGGGGGGAGGGCTCCGCGGTACCTCTTGGTGCGGTGTCCCAACCCAGGGCGAACGCAAAGTGGTTGAGTCCGCAACGACCGCTGCCGTGCAGGTCAGCGCGGGTGACGTCGGGTCGGTGGACGTGGCGCGGGCCGGCCGGGGCCGGACCCGCGCGGGTCCGTTGTCAGTGCCGGCTGGCACACTCTGGGGCATGGAGATCACCGAGTTCGTCGAAACGCTGCGACTGGACGGAAGCCTGCTCGCCGATGCCGCCGAGGAGGCGGGGCCGGACGCCCGGATTCCGGCCTGTCCCGAGTGGCAGATGCGGGATCTGGTCAGCCATATCGGGCGGGTCCACCGCTGGGCGACGGAGTTCGTGACCCAGGGGAAGGACCAGCCCGGTTCCTTCCCGGAGGCTCCCGACCTGCCCGACGGCGAGCTCGTCGGCTGGCTGCGCGAGGGCCATCACCAGCTCGTCCTGGCCCTGCACTCCGCCCCGCAGGACCTGACGGCCTGGACGTTTCTGCCCGCCCCGTCCCCCCTGACGTTCTGGGCGCGCCGCCAGGCACACGAGACCTCGGTGCACCGCGCCGACGCCCAGCAGGCGCTCGGTGCCTCCCTCACCCCGCTCCCGTCCGCCTTCGCCGCCGACGGCATCGACGAAATACTGACGGGCATTCACTCCGGCGACCGCAGCAAGCTCCGTACGGACCTCCCCCGCTCGCTGCGACTGCGCGCGACGGATGCCCCCGGCGCCGACTGGACGGTCCGGCTCTCCGACGCCCCGCCGCGCACGGTGCGTACGGCCCCGGACGCCGAGGGCCCGGAGGCCGGCAAGCCGGTGGACTGCACGATCGAGGGCCCGGCCGAGGAGCTGTACCTCGCCCTGTGGAACCGTCTGCCGTGGGACGCGTTGACGATCACCGGCGATGAGACGCTGCCGCAGCTGTGGCGGGAGCGCGGAAGTATCTGAGGAGGGGGACCTGAGGACGGGGGTGTCCGAACACCGGGGAGTCCGAACACCGGGGAGTCCGAACACCGGGACACGGTCCGCCGATCCGCCGCTCCGCCGGCCGCCCCCGCCCCCGCCCCGCCCCACCCCGGCTCCGACCCGACCAGCCCCGCCCGGGACACCGTCCCTCCCGTTCAGCCCAGCCAGCCGGGCCGCACGAGCCCCGACTCATAGGCCAGGACGACCAGTTGGGCGCGGTCACGGGCGCCCAGTTTCACCATGGTGCGGCTGACATGCGTCTTGGCGGTGAGCGGGCTGACGACCAGCCGGCGGGCGATCTCCTCGTTGGACAGGCCGATGCCGACCAGCGCCATCACCTCCCGCTCCCGCTCGGTCAGTTCGGACAGCGCACCGGCCGCGGCCGGCTCCTTGGAGCGGGCCGCGAACTCCGCGATCAGACGGCGGGTGACACCGGGCGAGAGCAGCGCGTCGCCGACGACGACCGCGCGCACGGCCCGCAGCAGCTCGTCCGGTTCGGTGTCCTTGACCAGGAAGCCGGAGGCGCCGGAGCGGAGGGCATCGAAGACGTACTCGTCCAGCTCGAAGGTGGTCAGCATGACGACCTTCACCGCCGCCAGCTGTGGGTCCCCGGTGATCCGGCGGGTGGCGGCCAGGCCGTCCACCACCGGCATCCGGATGTCCATCAGGACGATGTCCGGGCGGTGTTCGCGGACGGCGGCCAGCGCCTGCTGCCCGTCCGCGGCCTCGGCGACCACCTCGACATCGGGCTGGGCGTCCAGCAGCGCCTTGAAGCCGGCCCGGACCAGCAGCTGGTCGTCGGCGAGCAGTACCCGGATCATGACTCCTCCTCGGGGGCGGCCGGGGTCACCGTACCCGGGGCCCGGTCGGGCTCCTGCGCCCCGGCCAGCGGGATGCGTGCCCGGACCCGGAAGCCGCCGTCCGGGCGTGGGCCCGCCTCAACGGTGCCGCCCAGGGCGGCCGCCCGCTCCCGCATCCCGACCAGTCCGTTGCCGCCACCGGATGGCTCGCCCGCGCCGGAGGTCGCCGGTCCGTCGTCGTCGACCCGGATCTCCAGCACCCCGGGGAGAGGGCGGAGCAGCACCCGGGCCGTGCGCGAGCCGGAGTGCCGGACGATGTTGGTGAGCGCCTCCTGCACGATGCGGAAGGCGGCGAGATCGGTGCCGGGCGCGAGCGCGGCCCGGGTGCCCTCGGTGGTGATGTCCACGGCCAGACCGGCGTGCCGCGCCTGCTCGGTGAGTTCGGGCAGCCGGTCCAGTCCGGGGGCCGGGGAGCGCGGCGCCTCGCCGGGAGTGCGCAGGGCGCCGAGGACCTGGCGGACCTCCCCCAGCGCCTCCTTGCTGGCGTCCTTGATCGTGGTCAGCGCGGTCCGCGCCTGCTCCGGGTCCTGGTCGAGCAGCGCCAGGCCCACGCCCGCCTGGACGTTGATGACGGAGATGCTGTGGGCGAGTACGTCATGCAGCTCCCGGGCGATCCGCAGCCGCTCCTCGTCCGCCCGCCGGCGCTCCGCGGCGGCCCGCTCCGCCCCGGCCTTCGCCAGCTGTTCACGACGCACCCGCACCAGCTCGGAGAGCGCCATCACGGCCACCACCCAGACGAGGGCGAGCAGTTCCTGGCCCCAGGGACCGGGCCCGTCGTGCGGGGGCAGCGAGCGGTAGAGCCAGTGGGCGACCAGCACCTGCGAGACCCACACCCCGCCCAGCGCGCACCACGCGACCGCGCGGTGCCCCGCGACCACCGCCGAGAACGCGCCGAGCGCGAGGGTGAGAAAGACCGGCCCGTACGGGTAGCCGGCCGCGAGGTAGACGGCGGTGACGGCGGCCGTGCCGAGGGCGACGGCGCGCGGGTAGCGGTGCCGGAAGAGCAGCAGCGCCGCGCCCCCGATCAGCAGGACGCGGGCGAGGGAGTCCACCGGCACGCGCCCGGGCTGCTTGTGCCCGGCGAAGCCCGACCCCGCCGTCACGGCAACCGCCACCACCAGCGTCGAAAGCCAGGGCAACCGGGTCAGCCGGGCCCCGGACCGGCCCCACCACCCCCCGGAAGCAGCCGCCGCCCACCGCGCCCCCAACGGCCCGGAGCAGCGCCGCACCCACGTCGGCCGTGCATTCTCCATACGGTCACGCTAGACCGCACCGGAGCCCGATGACGTCAGCCCGGGGCAGTGCGCGGGCGTACTCCCCCGGTAGTACGGCCTGCGGACGGGAGGACCACGCGGACGGCCCGGACGGCCCAGCCTGCCCGGTCACCGCCCAGCGGGCCGGCCGCCCCGAGTGCGACGAGGGCCGTGCCCCCCACGGCCCGCCCGCCGGCACCTGGCCACCGACCGCCGCTCACCCCCGGTCCATCGCCTCCAGCGCCCGCCGCGCCACCGGGCGGGTGCGGACGATCTCGGCCAGTGTGGTGGTCCCGCGGGTGATCTTCGCGAAGACGTGCCAGGCGGGCCGGAAGCCCGTGATCGCGGCGTGCAGCAGGCCGGGGCGGCGGGTGAAGACCTGGAGCATCCGGCGTCCCACGCCCATCTCCACACCGAGGCCGGCCTTGATGGCGAAGGCGTAATTGAGGGCCTGGCGGCGGGCGTCCACCGCGTCGTGCGCCTCGGAGACCCGCACCGCCCACTCCCCCGCCAGCCGCCCGGAGCGCAGCGCGAAGGAGATGCCCTCCCGGGTCCACGGCTCCAGCAGCCCGGCGGCGTCCCCGCACACCAGCACCCGGCCGCGGGACAGCGGGGAGTCATCGGCGCGGCAGCGCGTCAGATGCCCCGAGGAGATGCTCGGTTCGAAGCCGGCCAGCCCCAGCCGGCCGATGAAGTCCTCCAGGTAGCGCTTGGTCGCCGCGCCCTCACCACGTGCGGAGATGACGCCGACGGTGAGGGTGTCGCCCTTGGGGAACACCCAGCCGTAGCTGCCGGGGATCGGTCCCCAGTCGATGAGCACCCGGCCCGCCCAGTCCTCCGCGACCGGCGGCGGCACCGGGATCTCCGCCTCCAGGCCCAGGTCGACCTCGTCGACCTTGACCCCGACATGACCCCCTATACGGCCCGCGCTGCCGTCCGCGCCGACCACGGCCCGCGCCAGCACCACCTCGCCGTCCCCCAGCACCACCGCGACGGTCCGCCGGTCCGGCACCTCGGCGCCGTGCTGCTCCACCCGGGCGACCGTGACACCGGTGCGGACCCTGGCGCCCGCGTCCTTGGCCGACTCGACCAGCCGGGCATCGAACTCGGGACGGTTGATCAGCCCGAAGAGCATGTTCTTGGAACGGCGGGTGCGGGTGAGCCGGCCGTTCAGCGAGAACGTCACCGCATGCACCCGGTCGCGCAGCGGGAGATCGAAGCCGGGCGGCAGCGAGTCCCGCGAGGGGCCGATGATGCCGCCGCCGCAGGTCTTGTAGCGCGGCAGATCCGCTTTCTCCAGCAGCAGCACCCGGCGTCCCGTGCACGCCGCGGCATGCGCGGCCGAGGCGCCCGCAGGCCCCGCGCCCACCACCACGACGTCCCACACCTGCTCGTTGTCCTCCGTTGTCCGCTCGCTGCTCACCTGTGCGTCTGCTCCCGTTCGATGGCTGGCTGCGCGTACCGCCCGCATCCTACGGGCCCCTGTTGTACGTGGGGCCTGTGGGAAGATCGGGGGCACTGATGTCCGTACGTCCGGTCCGTCCGGCTCACGAGGTCCACACGGCCCGTACGCACAACGCCGCGCCCACAAGGAGCGTTCCATGTCCGACAGCCCGCTCGCACAGACCGTCGCCGCGCTGCAGCCGCGCGCCAGGACCGAGCTGGCCGAATTGGTGGCCTTCAAGTCGGTGGCGGATCCGGCCCAGTTCCCCCGGAGCGAGTGCGAGGCGGCCGCCCGGTGGATCACCGGGGCGCTGCGGGCGGACGGCTTCCAGGACGTGGCGCTGCTGGACACCCCCGACGGGACCCAGTCCGTGTACGGCTTTCTGCCCGGCCCGGCCGGCGCCCCGACGGTCCTGCTGTACGCGCACTACGACGTGCAGCCGCCCTTGGACGAGGACGCCTGGGTCTCCCCGCCGTTCGAGCTGACCGAGCGCGACGGCCGCTGGTACGGCCGCGGCGCCGCCGACTGCAAGGGCGGCCTGATCATGCATCTGACGGCGCTGCGCGCGCTGAAGGAGCACGGCGGGGTGCCGGTCAACGTCAAGGTGATCGTGGAGGGTTCCGAGGAGCAGGGCACCGGCGGTCTGGAGCGCTACGCCGAGGCACACCCCGAGCTGCTGGCCGCCGATGCCGTCGTCATCGGCGACACCGGCAACTTCCGGGTCGGCCTGCCGACGGTGACCGCGACGCTGCGCGGGATGACCCTGGTACGGGTCCGGGTCGACACCCTGGAGGGCAATCTGCACTCCGGCCAGTTCGGCGGCGCGGCACCCGACGCGCTGGCGGCGCTGATCCGGATCCTGGACTCGCTGCGCGCCGAGGACGGTTCGACGACGGTGCGGGGGCTGGCCGCGGACGCCACCTGGGACGGCCTGGAGTATCCGGAAGCTGAATTCCGCCGGGACGCCAAGGTCCTGGACGGGGTCGGGCTGCTCGGCAGCGGCACGGTCGCGGACCGGATCTGGTCCCGTCCGGCCGTCACCGTGCTGGGCATCGACTGCCCGCCGGTGGTCGGCGCCACGCCGTCCGTACAGGCGGGCGCGCGGGCGCTGGTGAGCCTGCGGGTGCCGCCGGGCACGGACGCGGTCGAGGCGACGAAGCTGCTGACCGCGCATCTGGAGGGCGCCGCCCCGTGGGGTGCGCGGGTCGCCGTCGAACAGGTCGGGCAGGGGCAGGCGTTCCGTGCGGACACCAGCAGCCCGGCGTACGCGTCGATGGCCGCGGCGCTGCGGGAGGCGTACGACGGCGAGGAGATGCAGACCGCCGGTATGGGCGGCTCGATCCCGCTGTGCAACACGCTGGCCGGTCTCTACCCGGACGCGGAGATCCTGCTGATCGGGCTGAGTGAGCCGGAGGCGCAGATCCACGCGGTCAACGAGAGCGTCTCGCCGCAGGAACTGGAGCGGCTCTCCCTGGCGGAGGCGCTGTTCCTGGGGCAGTACGCGAAGAGCCACGCCTGAGGCCCTGATGCGTGGGCCCGTCCCTCCCGGTGGGCTCGCCGGGAGGGACGGGCGCCGCGGGCCGGCCGGGGTGCCCGGTGGCGTCCGGTCCTCCCGGCCGGTGGTCAGCCGACGGGAACGCCCGCCTCCAGGTGGAGCGGACAGCCCTGTTCGCGGGCGCGCAGCGCCCAGCGCAGCCGGTTCCAGCGCACCGGCGGCAGCATCTTCTCCGCCTCGGTCTCGGTGACGAAGCGCCAGTCGCGCAGTTCGGAGCCGGGCAGCAGCAGCTTGCCGATCCGGTCGTCGGTCAGGGTGCCGCCGTCGAAGAGCAGCCGCATACCGCCGTAGCCGGGCGGTTTGGGGGCTTCCCAGTCCAGTACGAGCAGCCGGAGCGCGCTGGGCAGTTCGATGCCGAGCTCCTCGGCGACCTCCCGCACCCCGGCACGGGCGGGCGCCTCGCCGCGTTCCACGACGCCCCCGGGGAATTCCCAGCCGGCCTTGTAGGTCGGGTCGACGAGCAGCACGCGGTCCTGGTCGTCGAAGAGCAGCACACCGGCCGCGAGCGTCTCGGCGGTCGGTTCGGGGGTCTGCACGATGTCGCAGGCACCGGCGCCGGTGCGCACGGCTTCGGCGACCCGCTCGGCGGTCTGCCGGGGCGTGAGCCGGGTGGTGTCGACGACATGGGCGTCGCCCCGGAGCCAGGGCAGCGCGTCGGCGTACGGGCCCAGGTGTTCCAGGCTCCACCGGCGCGTCGACGCGGCGGCCCCGGCGTCCTCGGAGGTCTTCTCGCGCTCCGCTATTCGGGCCCGAAGGATCGTTTCCTCCGCGTGCACGAGCACATGCCGCACGGGAATCCGGCGGGCGGCGAGGGCCCCGAAGATCTCGTCGCGGTACTCCTGCCGCAGCAGCGTCATCGGCGTGATCAGCGGGCCCGGCACTTCGGTGAGCAGTGCCGCGGCGGTGTCCACGACCATGCGCCGCCAGGCCGGCAGATCCTGATAGTCGTCGATCTCCTCGAACCGCTTGGCCGGCAGCATCAACCGCAGTCCGCTGCCGAGGAGTTCGGGGTCGTAGAGCGTGCTTCCGGGAAGCAGGTCGAGCAATTCTTGAGCCGCAGTGGTCTTGCCCGCACCGAACGTGCCGTTCAGCCAGACGATCACGGTTTCCCCTCTTCCCTAGACCCAGGTGAGTTGCCCGGAACACCCTGCCACGGAAAGTCCGGAGGCAGGGGCCGCGCACAGGACCGGGAACGTTGCGCATTCGACCAACGGCGCGGCCAGGGGGACTTCGCGCACCCATGGACGAGCCGATCGCGAAATGCATCGCGCGGAGGATGCCGGTCACCGCATCCCCGCCGCGAAGCCCCCGGCAAACAAGCGCTCCCCAGCCCCTCCAGAACCGAAACCCTCCCTCGCAGACCGGATTCCCGGGCCCCGGCGGCCGACGGGGCCCGCATATGACGGCGGCCCATGGACGGTCGACGGCCGGTTCCGCACGGTCCGCCAGCACTTGCCCGGGCCTGGGGTCGGGCGGGAAAGGAATTTCCCTGGAAGAGAGCGGGAATTCCAGCGCCGCGGGCCACCCAATGAGTATGTGCGCGCGGCGATTTGGAGGCGTCACCGGTGCAATAGCGGCCAGGAGGAAGCCAGGCCGACGGAGACCTGGATTTCCTCACCGTGGAAGAGGAAGACAAAGCCCCGGGAGGAAGTCGTTGTCCTTCCGGAGCAATTACCGGACCCCGGCACGGAAGGCCTGCGGAAGACCTGGAGAGGGAGAGTGACCTGCCGGTATTGCGTCCGGAACGCCCGCTCCGCCGCCGATGTCCGGCACCGGAAATTCCGGGCGCAGGGTGCGCGCGACCTTCGCCATGCGGAGCGGAGGTGACGGGGAGGCGGATATGGAGGTGGATTCACAGGGGGCACCAGGCGGCGGCACTCGGACCACCACGCCGAAGGCCGCGAAAGACGGCAGGCAAGAGTGAGCGGCACTCCTGGGACGGCGAGGACGAACGGGCGGCGGCAGAAAGCACGCGCACAGGCCGGAGTTGGCGCAGTTGGCGCAGTTGGCGCAGACCTGTCGGCGGCGGACGAGGGCGAGAGGGCGCGGACGAGGTAACTGCCGGGCGAGGGAGGAGCCGCCACAGGGGGCGGCAGAGGCCGGCAGGAGCCCACCGGGGTCCACCGGGGTCCACCGAGCCCGACCGGGCGGAACCAAACAGAACCAAACGCACATGGCGCGATCTCGCCGCGAACTCGCAGGAAATTGACGGGCGTTGCGGGCGGCAGAGGAAACCCCGCCACCCCTCTTCCAACAGACTCCAACAAGCTCTACCGTAAACACCCATCAGCGACCGGTCGCGACCCCACCCACCTCTCGCGAAGACGGAGGACGCGAAGCATGCGCGTTCATGTCCGCACCACCCACCGGCGAGGTCACCGAAGAATCGTCGGCGTGCTGTCCGCCGCACTGCTGTGCACGGCAGGGGTGACCGCCCTGCCCGCCGCGGCCCATACACCCGACTCCGCAGGGCCCGGTACCGCCCCCACCAGCGGCACCGCCCCCGCACCCCGGCTTCCCGGCGGGCTCGCCAAGACGCCCCCGATGGGCTTCAACAACTGGAACTCCACGCAGTGCCGGGCGGAGTTCAACGAGGAGATGGTCAAGGGCATCGCCGATCTCTTCGTCAGCAAGGGCCTGAAGGACGCCGGCTATCAGTACGTCAATCTCGACGACTGCTGGGCGCTGCCCACCCGCGACGGGAACGGCAAGCTCGTGCCGGACCCCCACCGTTTCCCGCACGGCATCAAGGCAGTGGCCGACTATGTGCACTCCAAGGGCCTGAAGTTCGGCATCTATACGAGCGCCGGCATCAAAACCTGCAACCCGGCCGGATTTCCCGGCGGGCTGGGGCACGAGACGTCCGATGCCCAGCAGTTCGCCGACTGGGGCGTGGACTACCTCAAGTACGACAACTGCAATAACCTCGGCGTGGACGCCAAGCAGCGGTACCGCACCATGCGGGACGCGCTCAAGGCCACCGGGCGTCCCATCGTCTACAGCATCTGCGAATGGGGCGAGAACAAGCCCTGGGAGTGGGCGTCGGACGTAGGGCATCTGTGGCGCACCACCGGCGACATCAGTGACTCCTGGGCGAGCATGCTCGAGATCGCCAAGCAGAATCTGCCGCTCGCCCCGCACGCCGGCCCCGGGCACTGGAACGACCCGGACATGCTGGAAGTCGGCAACGGCGGGATGACGGACACCGAGTACCGCAGCCACTTCTCGCTGTGGTCGATGATGGCCGCCCCGCTGCTGATCGGCTCCGATCTGCGCAAGGCGACCCCGGAGACGTTCGCGATCCTGGCCAACAAGGACCTGATCGCCGTCGACCAGGACGCACTGGGCAAACCGGCCACGGTGCTGGCGTCCGATTCCGGCCGCTGGACGCTCGTCAGGCAACTGGCGGGCGGCGACAGCGCGGTGGCGCTGTTCAACGAGACCGACCAGCCGCAGCGGATCTCCACCACCGCCGGGGACGCGGGCCTTCCGCAGGCCGCCGGCTACCGGCTGCGCGATCTGTGGCAGCACCGGGACACCCACACCACGGGCACCGTCTCCGCGACCGTGCCGGCACACGGCACCGTCGTCTACCGGGTCTCCGCCGACCCGCGCTGGGCCGGCTACCCGCCGGCGGTCGAGACCGGGCTCGACCGCACCCCCCTGGTCGAGGCCGGCACCCCCGCCGACCTCCGCTCGACGGTCCGCAATCTGGGCGGCACCCCCGCCACGCACCTCACGGTGGCGGTCAAGGCCCCGCACGGCTGGCAACTCAAGGCCGCCTCGCCGGCGACCTCCCGTGCGCTGCCCGGCGGGAAGACGCTGACCACCCGCTGGAAGATCACCGCACCGGCCGGCACCCCGCCCGGCGCCTACGATCTGCCGCTCACCGCCCGGTACCGCTCACCACGCGGCGAGCGGATCACCACGACGCTGCCCGGTACGGCTCATGTCGTGGTGCCACCGCCGTCCGGGACCTCGTACGCCGCCGAACTGCCCTGGCTCACCGCCACCAACGGCTGGGGCCCGGTGGAGAAGAACACCAGCGTCGGGGAGCGGGAGGCGGGTGACGGCAGACCGCTCAGCATCGGCGGCACCGGTTTCGCGCGGGGCCTGGGGACGCATGCCGCCAGCGCGGTGACCTTCTACACGGGCGGGCAGTGCTCGGCGTTCCATGCCCAGGCCGGCGTCGACGACGAGTCCGGTGACCGGGGCTCGGTGAGCTTCGAGGTGTGGGCCGACGGCAAGCGGGTCGCCCGGACCGCCACGGTGACCGGCGCGGAGGCCGCCACGGCCGTCAGCGCCGCCATCACCGGAGCGCAGACCGTCCGCCTCGTCGCCACCGACGCCGGAGACGGCATCGACTACGACCACGCCGACTGGGCGGACGCCAAGTTCAGCTGCTGACAGGCGAGTTGACAGCAAGGGCGTGGGCGCCGAACGGGTTGCTACCGGGCGGGCCGGTCGAACGGGCCGGGCCGCCCGGCCCGTTCACCATCCGTCGGAACAGACACCGCCCACGAGGACAGTCGCCACCGCCCCGAACAGGCATCATCCATGCGGCCACACCCCGTCGTGATGTCAGGGCGCCGGAACGAAGGCTTCGAGGCGGGACTGCTGGGCGGCGGCCGCGGCGGCCCCCACCACGCCGGCGTCCGTGCCCATCTGGGCGGGGACGACCGTCAGCCCCGAGACGAACGACAGCGTCGCATAGTCGCGCAGGGCCGCCCGCAAGGGAGCGAAGAGAACCTCCCCCGCGCCCGCGACTCCCCCGCCGATGACCGCGATATCGATCTCGACGAGCGTGGCGGTGGCGGCGATCCCGGCGGCCAGCGCCTGGGCGGCCCGCTCGAAGGAACGCACGGCGACCGGGTCCCCGGCGCGCGCGGCGGCGGCGACGGCTGCCGCGCTGGTGTCACCGCCAGGGCCCGGCTGCCAGCCATGGGCCAGCGCCCGGCGGGCGATGTTGGGGCCACTGGCGATCCGCTCCACGCAGCCGCGGGCGCCGCACGGACAGGGGTCACCGTCGAGATCGACGCTGATGTGGCCGATGTGCCCGGCGTTCCCCGTGGGGCCCGGATGCAGTCGGCCGTTGAGCACGAGTCCGCCGCCGACCCCGGTGGAGACCACCATGCACAGCGCGTTGGCGTGGCCGCGCGCGGCGCCCTGCCAGTGCTCGGCCGCGGTCATCGCGACACCGTCGCCGACCAGCACGACCGGACGCTCGCCCACCAGCGCCCGCACGCCGGCGACGAGCGGGAAGTCGCGCCAGCCGGGGATGTTGACCGGGCTGACGGTGCCGGAGGCGGCATTCACCGGGCCCGCGCTGCCGATGCCGACGGCCGCCACCCGGGCCCAGTCCGGTTCCGTGGTCAGCTCACCGACCACCTCGGCCACCGCACGCATCACGGTGGCCCCGTCCTTGTCGGCGGGGGTGGGCCGGGCGGCCCGTGCGATCAGCGTGCCGTGGGCGTCCACCAGAGCGCCGGCGATCTTGGTGCCGCCAATGTCCAGCGCTGCGCTGAGGTCCGTCTGCATCGGTGATGAATCTCCTGGTGGGCCCGGGAACCGGGGATATCGGCCCGGCGTGAGAACGCCAGTCTTCCGTTGATTGACAACGTTGTCTAGAGGCTATGCTCGACGCCACACCTCGACGCCGAGAGAAACAGGACCGCACACCGTGACCGACACCGCGCGGGGCACGTCCCGCCGCTATGGCACCCGGCCCACGATGAAGGATGTCGCGGCACGCGCCGGCGTCGGCCTCAAGACGGTCTCGCGTGTGGTCAACGGCGAACCCGGCGTCACCCCGGACACCGAACGACGCGTCCAGGAAGCCATCACCTCCCTGGGCTTCCGCCGTAACGACTCCGCCCGGATTCTACGCAAGGGGCGTACGGCCAGCATCGGCCTGGTGCTGGAGGATCTCGCCGACCCCTTCTACGGCCCGCTCAACCGCGCCGTCGAGGAAGTCGCGCGCAACCACGGCGCACTGCTGATCAATGGCTCCAGCGCCGAGGACCCGTCCCGCGAACAGGAGTTGGTGCTGGCGCTGTGCGCACGACGGGTGGACGGACTGGTCATCATCCCGGCCGCCGATGACCACCGCTATCTGGAGCCGGAGATGACGGCCGGGATAGCGACGGTGTTCGTGGACCGCCCGGCCGGCCGGATCGAGGCGGATGCCGTGCTCTCCGACAACTTCGGCGGCGCCCGGGACGCGGTCGCCCATCTCATCGCGCACGGCCACCGCCGGATCGGCTTCATCGGTGACCAGCCGCGGATCCACACCGCGCGGGAGCGGTTGCGCGGCTATCGCGCGGCGATGGCCGCGGCCGGACTTCCCGTCGACGATTCCTGGGTGTCGCTCGGCTCCACCGCGCCCGACCGGGTACGCGCCGCCACCACTGCGATGCTGGACGCCCCCGCACCGGTCACCGCCCTGTTCGCGGGCAACAACCGCGTCACCGTCACCGCCGTCCGGGTCCTGCGCGCACGCCCGCGCCCGGTCGCGCTGGTGGGCTTCGACGACTTCGAGCTGGCCGATCTCATCCGGCCCGCGATCACGGTCGTCGCCCAGGATCCGGCACACATGGGCCGGACGGCCGCCGGGCTGCTCTTCCGCCGTCTGGACGGCATCGAGGACCCGCCGCGGAGCACGGAGATCCCGACCCGTCTGATCGCCCGCGGCTCCGGCGAGATCCCGCCGTCGGAGAGCTGAACTCCCCACCGGCCGGGCGCCGGACGCCCCGCGGCCCCAGCGGGCGCCTCCGGGCCTCCTCCTGGCAGGTTCCGCGCGGGTGATCACCGGTCGTCGCGGCGTGGGGGCTCCGCACGGCCCACCCTCTTCCAGAGGAGGACCATCCCGAGCGCGAGCACGATCAGCGCGACGAGCACGATGACCCCCTTGATCGCGGCGTCGGCCACGAGGTGAGCGACGAGGTCGGATCCTTCGCTCAAAACCGCACCCCGGGCGAGGACGCCATCCGCCGGACCGGCGCCGGCCGGCCGGGCGCCGCCGGTCATCGGGCCTCCCCCCGCCCCGGCTCCCGTTCGCACCGCGGCTGCCCGCGCCCGCCGTCGTCCAGGTGACGGGCCGCCGCCCGCACCACCGCGCCGGCCACCGACCCGCCGCCCCGGGACGCCCCACCACGGCCCCGCGCGGCGCCCCGGGCGTCGAGACAGCGGCTCACGGCATGCGCGGCGGGTGCCGCATACCGCCGCGCGGCGTCGAGCCTCCCCCGTCGCTTCAGGGCGAGCGCCACGGCGAAGACCAGCAGGGCCAGCACCACCAGACCGCCCGCGATCAGGCCGAACCGGATGAGAAGAAGGTTCAGAACCCGCTCCATGACCATCCCTCCACTCTTTGTATCACAAGTGTGATACAAAACAATTTATCACAGCCGTGATACAAAGAGCCCATGCCCAAGCAGGTCGACCGAGAAGCCCGGCGCCGTGACGTCGTCGACGCCCTCTTCCGCGTCGTCGTACGGGACGGCATCCAACGCGCCTCCCTGCGCACCGTCGCCGACGAGGCCCGGCTCAACATCGGTTCGGTCCGGCATTACTTCGCCGGCCAGGAAGAGCTGATGCGCTTTGCGATGCGGTCGATGCTCGACCGGGTCGGCGCCCGACTCCAGCGCCGCGTCGAGGAGTTGGGCGATCTGAGCGGGCTGCCCGCACCGCGGATCCGCCGCTGCGCGGTGGAGCTGCTCTGCGAACTGCTCCCCCTCGACGACAGCCGGCGCGCCGAGGTCACCGTCCTCATCGACTTCTCCACGGCCGCCCGTACCCATCCCGCGCTCGACGACCTCGCCCGGGAGACCGCCACCGCCACCCGTTCCCTCGTCCGCCGCATCCTCGCCCGCCTCGACACGGCGGGCGGCCTGCGGCCGGGCCTCGCCCTCGACACCGAGACCGAGCGGCTGACGTCCCTCCTGGACGGCCTCGCCTTCACCGCCGTCCTGCGGCCCGACGTGCTGGACGCCCGGACCTGCGCCACGGTGCTGCGTGCCCATATCGACGACCTCGGACCGGCCACAGGCTGACAGCGCGACGGCCCCCGCCGAACGGCGGGGGCCTCGTCGTGCCTGTGGGACCCGTCACGCGTGGCGCCTGCCGGACCCGTGAGCGGTCACGGCGGCCGGCTGCCCGCACGGCGCGGCACAGGGCACCGGACAGGCCGGCGCGCCGTCAGTTCATGGACACCGGGCGGCCCGCGAGGGCGTCCAGGTCGGCGCGGGTCAGCCCGGTCAGACGGGCGACCTCGCCCGGGTCCACCGCGCCGCAGTCCAGGCCGCGCAGCAGATAGCCGCTGAGGGCCTTGGCGGTGGCGGGCTCGTCCATGACCTCACCGCCCGCCTTGGCGACATACGCCGCCAGCCGGGCCGCGGCCTGCTCCAGGCCCTCGCGGTAGAAGGCGTAGACCGCCGCGTAGCGGGTGGGCAGATGGCCGGGGTGCATGTCCCAGCCCTGGTAGTAGGCGCGGGCCAGGGAGCGGCGGACCAGGCCGTGGTGCAGCCGCCAGGCGTCGTGGACCCGTGCCGTCGGGCCGACCGGCAGGACGTTCGTCGAGCCGTCGGAGAGGCGGACGCCGGTGCCCGCGGCGGCGACCTGCATCACGGCCTTGGCGTGGTCGGCCACCGGGTGGTCGAGGGACTGGTGGGCCGCGCTGACCCCGCAGGAGGCGCTGTAGTCGAAGGTGCCGTAGTGGAGCGAGGTGGCACGGCCCTCGGCGGCCTCGATCATGCGGGCAACGGTGGCGCGGCCGTCGGCCCCCAGGATCGACTGGGTGGTCTCGATCTGGATTTCGAAGCCGATCCGGCCGCTCTCCAGGCCGTGCGCCTTCTCGAACGCCTCCAGCAGCCGGACCATGGCGGTGACCTGCTCGGCGTAGGTGACCTTGGGGAGCGTCAGCAGCAGGCCGTCGGGCAGCCCGCCGGCCCGCATGAGACCGGTGAGGAAGATGTCCAGGGTGCGGATGCCGCGGTCGCGGACGGCGGCCTCCATGCACTTCATCCGGATGCCCATGTACGGGGCCGCGGTCCCTCCCGCGGCCTCCGGCCGGGAGGCGCCCCCACGGTACGCGGCGGCGACCAGGGCGGCGGCGCGGGCCGCGGCCTCGTCCTCCTCGGCGTCCGGGCGGGGGCCGTAGCCGTCCTCGAAGTCGATGCGCAGATCCTCGACCGGCTCGCGGGTCAGCTTGGCGCGGACGCGGTCGTGGACCTCGGCGGCGAGCGCGTCGGGGAGGCCGAGGACGGCGGCGAGCGCACCGGCGTCCGGGGCGTGCTCGTCGAGGGCGGCGAGCGCCTGGTCGCCCCAGGAGCGCACGGTCTCGGCGGTGAAGGCATCGCCGGGGACATAGACCGTGTGGACCGGCTGCCGGGTGCCGGGGTCGCCCGGGTAGCGCCGCGCCAGATCCGCGTCCACTCCGGCGAGGGCGGCGTTGATGCCCTCCCGTACGGTGTCCGCGAGGCTCGTCGCCGCGGTCTCCTGCTGCCCCATTCGGTACCCTCCCGGTGCATCCGCCCGCCATGCGAGCGCTTTTCCGCTTATTGGAATCAACAATCCGTATAGCGAAGTTATCGGTGCCGGTTTGGCGGGGTCAACACCCCTCGCCCGGGACCACGCAGCCACGGGCCCGGGGCCGGGCCCGAAAAACCGTGGCCCGGCGGTGCGGGCCCCGACAGAATCGACCGCATGACCTGGATCGCACCCTCCATCGAACGCAGAGACTTTCCCGCCGCGGCCGGCGAACGGGAGATGCTCCAGCGTTGGCTCGACTTCCATCGCGACACCCTGCTCACCAAGTGCGCCGGGCTCACCGCCGAGCAGCTCGCCGAGGCGAGCAGCCCGCCCTCCACCCTCACGCTGCTCGGGCTGGTACGCCATCTGACCGATGTCGAACGCACCTGGTTCCGCCAGCGCTTCGTGGGTGAGGACATCGGGGACCACTACATCACCGAGGACAACCTCGACGCCGATTTCGACGACCTCGACCCGGCCGCCGCCGAGAGTGAACTCGCCACGTTCCGTGCCGAGACCGAAGCCTGCGACAAGGCCGTGGCGGACCGGGGCCTGGACGAGACCTTCGAGCCCGTCAGGGGCAAGACGCTGAATCTGCGCTGGATCTACGTCCACCTGATCGAGGAGTACGCCCGCCACAACGGCCACGCGGATCTGCTGCGGGAGCGGATCGACGGGGTGGCGGGCGACTGAGACCGCCGCCCCGGCCCGCGACAGCACGAGGCCCCGTACGCATCGCGCGTACGGGGCCTCGTGCGTGCGCCGAAGCGGGCTCCGGCGCACTGCGGCGGGCTCAGCCCTTGCGGGTCTTGACCTCGTCCGTGAGGGCCGGGACGACCTCGAAGAGGTCGCCGACCACGCCGTAGTCGACCAGGTCGAAGATCGGTGCTTCCTCGTCCTTGTTGATGGCGACGATCGTCTTCGAGGTCTGCATGCCGGCGCGGTGCTGGATCGCACCGGAGATGCCGGCCGCGATGTACAGCTGCGGCGATACCGACTTACCGGTCTGGCCGACCTGGTTGGTGTGCGGGTACCAGCCGGCGTCCACCGCGGCACGCGAGGCGCCGACGGCCGCACCGAGCGAGTCGGCGAGCGCCTCGATGACCGGGAAGTTCTCCGCGCCATTGACGCCACGGCCACCGGAGACCACGATCGCGGCCTCGGTCAGCTCCGGGCGGCCGGTCGACTCACGCGGCGTGCGCGAGACGATCTTGGTGCCCTTGGAGGAGTCGGCGACGGTCACCGCGAGCTGCTCGACGGTGCCGGCGGCCGGCGCGGCCTCCGGGGCGGCGGAGTTGGGCTTGACGGTGATGACCGGAGTGCCCTTGGTGATGCGGGACTTGGTGGTGTACGAGGCCGCGAAGACGGACTGCGTGGCCACCGGGCCCTCGTCGCCGGCCTCGACGTCGACGGCGTCGGTGATGATGCCGGAGCCGATGCGGACCGCGAGGCGGGCGCCGATCTCCTTGCCCTCCGCGGAGGACGGCAGCAGCACGGCGGCCGGGGAGACCGCGTCGTAGGCGGCCTGCAGCGCGTCGACCTTGGGGGCGACGAGGTACTCGGCGAACTCGGGCGCATCGGCGGCCAGCACCTTGACCGCGCCGTGCTCGGCGAGCACCTTCGCGGCCTCGTCGGCGTGGGCACCGAGGTGGACGGCTACCGGCTCGCCGATGCGGCGCGCGAGGGTGAGCAGCTCGAGGGTGGGCTTGCGGACGGCGCCGTCCACGTGGTCGACGTAGACAAGGACTTCAGCCATGGGATTGCTCTCCTGCGGGAAGAATGAGGGCGGGGGTAAGGGCTGCGGCTCAGATGAACTTCTGGCCCGCGAGGAACTCGGCGAGCTGCTTGCCGCCCTCGCCCTCGTCCTTGACGATCGTGCCCGCGGTGCGGGCCGGACGCTCGGTGGCGTCGTCGACCTTGGTCCAGGCACCCTCGAGGCCGACCTCGTCCGCCTCGATCTCCAGGTCCTCCAGGTCCAGGGACTCCACCGGCTTCTTCTTGGCGGCCATGATGCCCTTGAAGGAGGGGTAACGCGCCTCGCCCGACTGGTCGGTGACCGACACGACGGCCGGCAGCGCTGCCTCCAGCTGCTCGCTGGCGGTGTCACCGTCCCGGCGGCCGGTGACCTTGCCGTCGGCGACGGAGACCTCGGAGAGCTGGGTGACCTGAGGGATGTTCAGCCGCTCGGCGAGGAGCGCGGGCAGCACACCCATCGTGCCGTCGGTGGAGGCCATACCGCAGACGACGAGGTCGTAGCCGGTCTTCTCGATGGCCTTCGCGAGCACCAGCGAGGTGCCGAGCGCGTCGGTGCCGTGCAGGTCGTCGTCCTCGACGTGGACGGCCTTGTCGGCGCCCATCGACAGCGCCTTGCGCAGCGCGTCGTTGGCGTCCTCGGGGCCCACGGTCAACACCGTGATCTCCGCGTCGTCCGCGGCTTCCTTGATCTGCAGGGCCTGCTCGACGGCGTACTCGTCGAGCTCCGAGAGCAGACCGTCCACATCGTCACGGTCGACGGTCAGATCCTCGGCGAAGTGCCGGTCGCCGGTGGCGTCGGGCACGTACTTCACACAGACAACGATCCTCAAGCTCACGCCGACTCTCCTACCTGCTTCGTCTCTTCAGAACTGCCTTGTGCTGGCAGCATAGGCGTCACTGGGGGCGGCTCCCGGGCGGAAGCGGTTCCCCACGCCGACCGTCATATTACTCGCCAGTACACCCAGTCTCGTGCCCCGAATCAAGGCCGTCGAAATGTGACGTTGCCAACGACCCCGACCGGGCGACGAAGAGGCGGAACGGGAACCCGTCAGTCCCGCAGCGCGTTGAATCGGCCCTGGTGGTAGAGCAGCGGACGGCCGGGCCCCGCGGGGTCGCCGACGACGGGCTGGGCGAGCACGATGCGGTGGTCACCGGCCGGCACCCGCGCCACGACCTTGCACACCAGCCAGGCCAGTACGCCGTCCAGGAGGGGCACCCCCTCGGGGCCCGTGTGCCACGAGGTGGCGGGGCCGAAGCGGTCGGCCCCGCTGCGCGCGAACGTGGCGGCCAGTTCCTGCTGGTGCTCGCCGAGTATGTGGACGCCGATGTGGGCGGCCTCCGAGACGGTGGGCCAGCTGGAGGAGCCGGTGCCGATACCGAACGAGAGCAGCGGCGGGTCGGCGGCGACGGAGGTGAGGGAGGTGGCGGTGAAGCCGACGGGGCGGGAGCCGTGCGCGGTGATCACCGCGACGCCGGCGGCATGCTGCCGGAAGACCGAGCGCAGCAGCTCGGGGGAGGCGGTACGGGGCGTGCCGAGGCCGGGCGAGGCCGTCATGGAGTTGTCCTTCTGCTGTGGTGTGCGTGCCCGGGAAGAACCGCCGGCGCCGTGCGGCATCCGGCGGCTGAGGTGTCGTCGCTGCTCACGTGCCCGGACAGCGGGAGCTGGCAGTCCGCAGCAGGTCGACGTGGGCGCGTCCGTAGAGAAGGAATCCTGGCCGCATCACGTCAGAGTGACGATGTGTGACCCACAGCGTCAAGGGGCGCCCGGCATCTGGGAGATCAATCACGGACGGCCGCGCCCAGCGCGGCGATGACATCGGCCTTGCGGGGCTGGCCGGAGGCCCGGCGCACGATCGCGCCCGCCGCGTCGAGCACCAGCACCGTCGGGGTGCGCAGCACCTCCAGCTCCCGTACGAGAGCGAGATGGTCCTCCGCGTCGATCTCCACATGGGCGACCCCCTCGACCATGGCGGCGACCTCGCTGAGGGTGCGCCGGGTGGCCCGGCAGGGCTGGCAGAAGGCGCTGGAGAACTGCAGCAGAGTGGCCCGCTCCCCCAGCTCCGCGCCGATCCGGTCGGCGCCCAGCCGCGCCTGTCCGCCCCGGTCGTCCGGCTCCCGCACCGTCAGCCTCCCCTTGCCGCATTGGTGTCCTTGATGTGCCGCAGAGGTGCCGCACGGGTCTCCTCGTCCGAGACGCTCGCCGTCCTGGACGCCTGCGACCCGCGACGCGTGCCCTGTCGTCGGGGGATGCAGCGTTCACGGGACCGCAAAGATTCCCGGCGGCCCGTCCCGGGGCGCCTCGCCCTGCCGTCCCGGGGGCGCCTCGCCCTGCCGTCCCGGGAGCGCTCCGGAACGCTCCCCGGGGCGTGAGCACCGCCCTCCGCCACTACGGAACAGCGGCCCGGCGACCCTCACACGTGACAAGAATCTCCCGGCCGCGACGGCCGGCACGCTGGCCGCCACGGCCGACTTCGGGCACGATCTCCCGAAAGCCGCAGTTACGGCTGCGTAGGTTTCCGCCGGGAGAACCCTCCCCAGGCGTGGAAAAAGGGGTCCTCCGGACAATGGCAGAGCTCGTCTATCCGCCGGTGATCGGCGCCGCCCGCACGCTCTTCAAGGCGCTCGATCTGAAATTCGACATCGCCGGGACGGACCACATTCCCCGCCGCGGCGGGGCGGTGCTGGTGAGCAATCACATCGGCTATCTGGACTTCGTCTTCGCCGGTCTGACGGCGCGGCCGGCCAAGCGGCTGGTGCGCTTCATGGCGAAGGAAGCGGTCTTCCGGCACAAGGTGTCGGGGCCGCTGATGCGCGCGATGAAGCACATCCCCGTGGACCGGGCACAGGGCATGGATGCGTACAAGCACGCTCTGTCGGCGCTGCGTGCCGGGGAGATCATCGGGGTCTTCCCCGAGGCGACGATCTCCGAGTCCTTCACGCTGAAGACCTTCAAGTCGGGTGCCGCGCGGCTGGCTCAGGAGGCCGGGGTGCCGCTGCTGCCGGTGGCGCTGTGGGGCACCCAGCGGCTGTGGACCAAGGGCCACAAGCGCGATCTGGGCCGCAACCACCTCCCGATAACGGTCCGGGTGGGCGAGCCGATGGAGGCCGATCCGGCCGAGTCGGCGGAGAAGATCACCGACCGGCTGCGGGCCCGGGTGCAGGACCTCCTGGAGGCGGCGCAGCGCGCCTATCCCGTACGCCCCAAGGGCCCCGACGACACCTGGTGGATGCCGGCCCACCTCGGCGGCACCGCCCCCGCCCCGCGCGGGAGTGCCGCCTGAGCGGTGCGGCCGTCCGGGTCACTGCGACCGGACCTCACCGATCTCGATACGGGCGTCCGGGCAGGCCTTGTGCAGCGCCTCGGCCAGCTCGGCGCCGGCGGCCGTCAGCGCGTCGGTCGTCATGGGGGCCATCCGCTCCAGCAGGAACAGCGCGCTGACCGAGTCCTCGGTCAGGCGGGTGCGCACGCCCTGGCGCCAGTTCCAGCGGCGGCAGGTGACACCTTCCTCGTCGCACCAGACCACCTCGCCCGCGTCGGGGTGCTCGATGACCTCGGCGCCGCCGGCGGCGGTCGCGAACGGCTCCTCGCCGGTGGCCCTTATGAGCCGCATCCCGCCCTGGATGCGGTCCAGGTCCTCGCCTCCCACGGGGATGAGGTGGGCGACGCTGATCGCGTTGTAGAGGTCGACCAGGCGGTTGATGCGCGGCAGACCGCCGTCCGCGAGCGCCCGCCTGGCCAGCGCCTCGGCGGAGTTGCGGGTGCGCGACGGCTTGCTGCCGAAGGCGGTGTACGCGGCGCGCCAGGCAGCGAGGTGCGGATCGTCCTGCGGGGCGCGTCCGTCGAGGCGCTCGGTCAGCCGGCGGGTGGCCTCGTCCAGGAGCGCGGCGCCGGCCTCGTCGCTGGACCCGTTGGTCAGGCCGTGGGCTTCCACAGCGAGGTAGCCGAAGCCGGGTGCCAGCGCGCGCACCTCGTCGGAGACGTGCAGGGCGCAGGTCAGGGCGGTGGCGGCGGCGTGCGAAGAGTCGGGCATCGGGGGCGTTCCTCAGAGATCGGTGGGGAGCGTCTGCCAGAGATGAGGCCGGTCGACGGCCTCGCGGAGGCATTGGAGCACGACCGGGTGTGGTTCAGCAAATAGCACCGGGTAGTCCAGTTCGTTGCACTCGGGCCGCACGGGGAAGGCGAGCTGCTCGCGGTCGAGGCGGAACTGCGCGTCAACGCCGGGCTTGTTGCCCCGCGGATCCTGCCGGACCCAGCGTTCCGCACCGGGCAGCCGGACGGCCACCAGGCCGTGGACGACATCGAACTTCTGGTAGCAGAGCGCGGCGGGGATGCCCCGGGCACGCAACAGGGCCGCGAGGGCGTGCGCCTTGGCGTGGCAGATACCGGTGCGCTGCGCGAGGACGTCCGAGGCGCGCCAGGTGACCCGCGGATCGCCGGTGTCCGCACTGTGCGCGAGGGTGTCGCGGACGAACATGAAGGCGGCCTCGGCGTATGCGTATGCATCAGGAGCGTCGGCGGCGAGGGTCGCGGCGGTGGCCCGGATGAGCGGATGGCCGTGATCGATGGCCTCACTGGGCGCCAAGTAGGCGGAAATCTCCGGGGTGTTCTGGATCAGCTGCATGCGCGGGGAGCGTAGCGATGCGCCCGGCCGAGAGTCAATGACTTTTCGACCGGGCGCATAGCTATACGGAACAGGATGCCCGCCTCAGCGGCTGATCTCCTCGCGGAGCGCGGCGAGGAAGCCGTCGACGTCCGCCTCGGTGGTGTCGAAGGCGCACATCCAGCGCACCTGGCCGGTCTGCTCGTCCCAGAAGTAGAAGCGATAGCGCTTCTGCAGCCGCTCGCTGACATCGTGCGGCAGCCGGGCGAAGACCGCGTTCGCCTGCACGGGGTAGCAGATCTCCACCCCGTCGATCTCCCGCACCCCGGCGGCCAGCCGCTGCGCCATGGTGTTGGCGTGCCGGGCGTTGCGCAGCCACAGGTCCTTGGCGAGCAGTGCCTCCAACTGGACGGAGACAAAGCGCATCTTGGAGGCCAGCTGCATGGACAGCTTGCGCAGATGCTTCATCGCGCGCACCCGGTCGGGGTTGAGCACGACCACGGCCTCGCCGAAGACCGCACCGTTCTTGGTGCCGCCGTAGGAGAGGATGTCGACCCCCACGGCGTTGGTGAAGGCCCGCATCGGGACATCGAGCGTGGCCGCCGCATTGGCGATCCGCGCGCCGTCGAGATGCACCACCATGCCGCGCTCATGGGCGTGTTCGCAGATCGCCCGGATCTCGTCGGGCGTGTAGACCGTGCCCAGCTCCGTGCTCTGGGTGATCGAGACGACCTGCGGCATGGCGCGGTGCTCGTCGTCCCAGCCGTACGCCTCGCGGTCGATCAGCTCGGGGGTGAGCTTGCCGTCCTCGGTCGGTACGGTCAGCAGCTTCAGCCCGCCGACCCGCTCGGGCGCTCCGCACTCGTCGACATGGATGTGTGCGGAGTCGGCGGCTATCACCGCGCCCCAGCGGTCGGTCACGGCCTGCAGCGCGACGACGTTGGCCCCGGTGCCGTTGAACACCGGGAACGCCTCGGCGCGCTGCCCGAAATGGCTGCGGACGATCCGCTGGAGGTGCTCGGTGTAGTCGTCCTCGCCGTAGGCGACCTGATGGCCGCCGTTGGCGAGGGCGAGGGCGGCGAGCACCTCCGGGTGTGCGCCGGCGTAGTTGTCGCTGGCGAAGCCGCGTATCTCGGGGTCGTGGTGGAGCCGGGCGTCGGTCTTCGCTCCGGTCACGGCTCGGGGGTCAGCCACAGACGCTGTCCATTCACTTCCTGGGCGGGCCGGCTCCAGACCCCGGCGATGGCCTCTGCCAGCTCCGTGACATCCGTGAAGCCCGCGAACTTGGCGTTCGGGCGCTCGGCGCGCATCTGGTCGTTGACGAGCGCCTTCACGACCAGGATGGCAGCGGCGGCGCGGGGCCCCTGCTCGCCCCCCGACTTGCGGAAGCCGTCCGCCATGGCCAGCGTCCAGGCCTCGGCAGCGGCCTTGGAGGCGGCATAGGCGGCGTTGCCCCCGGTGGGCTTGCTGGCGCCGGCCGCGCTGGTGAGGAGGAAGCGGCCGTTGCCGCTGCGCTCGAGGGCGTCGCAGAACGCCAGGGAGGTGTGCTGGACGGTGCGGATCAGCAGCTTGTGCAGCGTCTCCCAGTCCGCGAGGTCGGTCTCCGCGAAGCTCGAGGAGCCGCGCCAGCCGCCGACCAGGTGCACCAGGCCGTCGACCCGGCCGAACTCCTTCTCCGTACGGGCCGCCCACTCCCGGGCCTGGTCCGGGTCGAGGAGGTCCACGGTCTCCCCGATCACCGTGGCGCCCCCATGGGCGTAACGGGCCGCGTCCACGGCCTCCGCCAGCCGCTCGGGGTGGGAGTCCGAGCCGACCACCACCGCGCCCGCCTCGGCCAGTCGCAGCAGGGTCGCCCGGCCGGCCGGTCCGGCCGCGCCCGCCACCGCGATGACCGCACCCTCCAGCGGCCCCTGGCCGCCCGTCGAAGTCACCATCTCCGTCGCCTCCTCGTCCTGCTCCTGGACGGCCTTCGGCCGGGTGTTCCGGTCGTTCGTCACGCCGCCGCCCATTCATCGCTGTGGGCCGTGATGCCCTTGGTGGATGCGATCACAGTCCGCAGCTTCTTGGCGAGCGCCTCGTAGAACATGCTCAGCGGGAACTCATCGGGGAGCACGTCGTCCACGAGCTTGCGCGGCGGCTGGTCCAGGTCGAGAGCGTCGGGTCCCTTGGCCCAGACCGACCCCGGGTGCGGTGCGAGGTAGGTCGAGACGAGGTCGTACGCGGCGAACCAGTGGACCAGCTTGGGCCGGTCGATGCCGTCGCGGTAGAGCTTTTCGATCTCGCCGCACAGCTGGTTGGTGACCTTGGGCGCCCGCTCCCAGTCGATGTGCAGTGTGTTGTCCGTCCAGCGTACGACGTCGTGCTTGTGGAGGTAGGCGAAGAGCAGCTGTCCGCCCAGGCCGTCGTAGTTGCGGACGCGGTCGCCGGTGACCGGGAAGCGGAACATCCGGTCGAAGATCACCGTGAACTGTACGTCGCGGGCCTGCGGATACCCCTCGGCCTCCAGCTTCACGGCCTCCTTGAAGGCGGTGAGGTCACAGCGCAGCTCCTCCAGGCCGTACATCCAGAACGGCTGGCGCTGCTTGATCATGAAGGGGTCGAACGGCAGGTCACCGTGGCTGTGGGTGCGGTCGTGCACCATGTCCCACAGGACGAAGGCCTCCTGGCAGCGCTCCTGGTCGGCGAGCATCTCGCTGATGTCCTCGGGGAGTTCCAGGCCCAGGGTCTCGACGGCGGCCTGGCTGACCCGCCGGAAGCGGGCGGCCTCGCGGTCGCAGAAGATGCCGCCCCAGCTGAAGCGCTCGGGGGCCTCGCGCACGGCGATGGTCTCCGGGAAGAGCACCGCGGAGTTGGTGTCGTAGCCGGCCGTGAAGTCCTCGAAGGTGATGCCGCAGAAGAGGGCGTTGTCGTAGCGGGTGCGCTCCAGCTCGGCGAGCCACTCCGGCCAGACCATGCGCAGGACGACGGCCTCGAAGTTGCGGTCCGGGTTGCCGTTCTGGGTGTACATCGGGAACAGCACCAGGTGCTGGAGGCCGTCGGCGCGCTGCCGGGCGGGCTGGAAGGCGAGCAGCGAGTCCAGGAAGTCCGGGACGCCGAAGCCGCCGTCGGCCCAGCGGCGCAGGTCGCCGACGAGGGCCTGGTGGTAGGCGGCGTTGTGCGGCAGCAGCGGGGCGAGCTCCCCGAGGGCCGCTATCACGCGGTCGACCTCCGTTCGGACGGCGTCGGCGCTCGGCGCGCCCTCCGCCTCCAGGTCGACCGAGCCGTCCTTGGACTGCCAGGGGCGGATGGTCTCGACCGCGCTCTTGAGCACGGGCCACGCCGGGTGCTCGACCACACTCCCTACGGTCGTGGTGGCCTCCTGGACACCCACAGGCGAAAGAATTTCCGTCATGACTGCCCTCCGGCGGTAGATCGTGTTGTCAGGACACGGTAACCAGCCAAGGATCGTCCACTCAAGTGGGCTAGCTGAAAATTATCCCGTTGACACCCCGTACACACGCGGATTTTTCCTGTGCGCGACGGCTCAGACGCCACTTCCTGCCAGCCGCACCGGCACTCCCCGCGCTTCTTCCAGGGGCCCACAACGCAGTGACAGAGCCTCGAGGAGGCTCCGGGGCACCTCCCGGGGGACCCGGGGCGCACCGCCCCGGACGCCCCTCACGGACACCCGCCCCGGGCTCGTGTGGCATATGCCACACGAGCCCGGCAACAGCTCGCAGCGTGTGGCCGCGTCCGGTGCGGTGATCCCCACGCCGGGGGATCCGACGCCGCCGCCCGGCTCCGGGGTGTCGTCAGCACGACGGGGAATCGCCCACATGAGGGTGAAGCGGTCTGAGGCCGGATCTGGCGGGTACCCCTACTGGACACACCGCGGTCCCGTTCGGCCCTCCTTTTTTCGCCGCCCGGTCCCGTTAGGCTGTGCGCCGTTTCGTACGCCGTGGCCGACGGTCGACGGTCGATTCCCAGAGCCGACAGCACCACCGAGCCGACAGAAGCGAGGCAGCCTTGTCCTTTCTCACCATCGGACACCGCGGGATGATGGGCGTCGAGCCGGAGAACACCCTGCGTTCCTTCGTGCGCGCCGAGCACGAGGGCCTGGATGTCATCGAACTGGATCTGCATCTGAGCAAGGACGGCTCACTGGTGGTGATGCACGACGCGGATGTCGACCGGACCACCGACGGCGCCGGGCCGATCTCCGAACGCACCCTCGCCGAGCTGCGTGAACTCGATGCCGGGAAGGGCGAGCGGATCCCCGTCTTCGAGGAGGTCGTCGAGGCGGTCAGCGCGCCGTTGCAGGCCGAGATCAAGGATGTGGCCGCCGCGCAGGCGCTGGCCGAGGTGATGCGGGCGCGCGATCTGACCGGCCGGGTCGACGTGATCTCCTTCCACGACGAGGCGCTGGCCGCGATCCGCACCCTGCTGCCCGGCGTACGCACCGCGCTGGTCGCCAGCCGTTACGGCGCCGATGTCGTCGACCGCGCACAGGCCGTCGGCGCGACGATGCTGTCCCTGAACATCCGGCGGCTCACCCTGGAGCTGGTCGAGCGGGCACACGCCGCCCATCTGAAGGTCCTGGGCTGGACGGTCAACACCCACGATCAGCTCCGCCTCGCGCGCGGGCTGGGGCTGGACGGAGTGGTGACCGATCTGCCGGAGATCCGGCGGGCGGTGCGCTTCACGGCGTGAGGCGGCGCCGCCCGTCTCCGGTCGCCGGAGAAACCCGCAGTTCACAGCGGTGCAACAAGCTTCCACCATGCGGACTTTTCCGCCGGTGATCTCGACAGGCGGCCTCGCGCACTGCCACTCTCCCGCCATGCGCCTAGCCAACCGCCCCCTCCGCCTTGCCGCTTGGACGAGCACCGTGCTGCTCGCGGCGGCCGTCGGCTGTGCCCCGCAGGACGAGTCCCCCGGCGGCCCGCGGGCCGCCGGGCAGGGCCCGCAGAGCTGTGACCGGGGCGCGCTGCCCACCGTCGCCCGGGGCAGGCTCACGGTCGGCACCGACAAGCCCGCCTATGCGCCGTGGTTCCACGACGACGATCCGGCGAGCGGCAAGGGCTTCGAATCGGCGGTCGCCTACGCCGTCGCCCGGCAACTGGGCTACGGCAAGGGCGCGGTGCGCTGGCGGACCGTGCCGTTCAACAACGCCTTCGCGCCGGGCGAGAAGACGTTCGACTTCGACATCAACCAGGTGTCCATCAGCGCCGCGCGCCAACGGGCCGTCGCCTTCTCCTCCGGCTACTACGACGTACGGCAGGCGGTCATCGCGCTGAAGGGCTCCAAGGCCGCGCACGCCCGGAGCATCGCCGGCCTCCGGCACCTCACACTCGGCGCGCAGGTGGGCAGCACCAGCCTGGACGTCATCCATGACACCGTCCGGCCGACGCAGCCCCCGGCCGTCTTCCAGAAGAACGACCTCGCCAAGTCCGCGCTGAAGAACGGTCAGGTCGACGCGATCCTCACCGATCTGCCGACGGCCTTCTACGTCACCTCCGCCGAGGTGACGGACGCCGAGGTCGTCGGGCAGTTCGCGGCCACCGGCACCGCCAAGCAGCGGTTCGGTCTGGTCCTGGACAAGGAGAGCCGGCTCACCGGATGTGTGACGGCCGCGGTGGACGCGCTGCGCAAGAACGGCACCCTCGCCGCGCTGGAGAAGAAGTGGCTGACCGACGCCGTATCCGTCCCGGTGCTCAAGTGAGGTACGCACCAGGCATGGTGAAGAGCTCCACCGGGCAGGACGGGGCGGCGGACGGGTACGTGCCCTCGCAGCGGCGGGTCGAGCGGGAGCGCTTCCAGCGGGCCCGGGCCCGGCGCGCGATCGGCGTCGCCGCGCTGAGCACCCTGGTCACCGGCGCCGTCCTGGTCCTGGTGATCACCCGCTCCCCCGGCTGGCCGCGCACCCGGGAGACGTTCTTCAGCGCCGCGTACGCGCGCAAGGCGCTGCCGGCGGTGCTGGAGGGACTGCTGCTGAATCTGCGGCTGCTGGTGGTGTGCGGGGCGGCGGTGCTGGTGCTGGGTCTGCTGCTGGCGGTGGCCCGGACGCTGCGCGGCCCGGTGTTCTTCCCGCTGCGCGCCCTGGCCACCGCGTACACCGACTTCTTCCGCGGACTGCCGCTGATCATCTGTCTGCTGATGGTGGTCTTCGGGGTGCCGGCGCTGCGGCTGCAGGGGGTGACCACCGATCCGGTGGTGCTCGGCGGGGCCGCGCTGGTGCTGACGTATGCGGCGTATGTGGCCGAGGTCTTCCGGGCGGGCATCGAGTCGGTGCACCCCTCCCAGCGGGCCGCGGCCCGGTCGCTGGGCCTGAGCAGCGGGCAGACCCTGCGCTTCGTGGTGCTGCCGCAGGCGGTGCGGCGGGTGGTGCCGCCGCTGCTGAACGATCTGGTCTCGCTCCAGAAGGACACCGGTCTGGTCTCCCTCGCGGGCGCGGTGGACGCGGTCTACGCGGCGCAGATCATCGCCGGCAAGGACTTCAACTTCACGCCGTACGTGGTGGCCGGTCTGGTCTTCGTCGCGCTGACCATCCCGATGACGCGCGGCACGGACTGGATCACGGCCCGCATGGACCGCAAGCGCGCCCAGGGAGGCCTGGTATGAGCACGACCGACGACACCCCGCGGCCGGCCGACGGGGCCGCCGCGCAGCCGGCGCCCGGCGGCGGCCCGGTACTGCGGCTGGAGTCCGTGCGCAAGACCTACGGACGGGGCACGGTCGTGCTGCGCGATGTCGACCTTTCGGTCCCCGCGCACACCGTGACCGCGCTGATCGGCGCCTCGGGGTCGGGCAAGTCGACGCTGCTGCGGTGCGCGAACCTGCTGGAGGAGATCGACGACGGCGCGATCTTCCTGGACGGCGCGGAGATCACCGATCCGCGGGCGGACGTGGACGCGGTACGCCGCCGGATCGGTGTGGTCTTCCAGGCCTACAACCTCTTCCCGCACATGACCGTCCTGGACAACATCACGCTGGCGCCCCGCCGGGTGCACGGCGTGCCGCGCGCGGAGGCCGAGTCGCGGGCCCGCGAGCTGCTGGAGCGGCTCGGCCTCGGCGGGCGGGCCGGCGCGTACCCGGACCGGCTCAGCGGCGGGCAGCAGCAGCGGGTGGCGATCGTCCGCGCGCTGGCCGGGCGGCCCCGGCTGCTCCTGCTGGACGAGATCACCGCGGCGCTCGACCCGGAGCTGGTCGGCGAGGTGCTCGGCGTCGTCCGCGAGCTGAAGGAGGAGGGGATGACGATGGTCATCGCCACCCATGAGATGGGCTTCGCGCGCGAGGTCGCCGACCAGGTGTGTTTCCTGGACGGCGGCGTGGTGGTGGAACGCGGCACGCCCGGGGAGGTCTTCGGGGACCCGCAACACGACCGCACCCGGCAGTTCCTGCGGCGGATCATCCAGGCCGGACGGCTGTGAGCGCCGGACGGGACGGGCCCGGACGGCCGCACGCCCGCTAGTCGAGCGGCTTGACCAGCAGCTCGAACGCCAGGTCGGGGCGCTGTGGAATGCCGAAGCGCTCGTTGCCGTACGGGAACGGGGTGAGCTGTCCGGTGCGCCGGTAGCCGCGGCGCTCGTACCAGGCGATCAGCTCGTCGCGCTGGTGGATGACCGTCATCCGCATCTCGCGGGCGCCCCAGGTCTCCCGGGCGGTCCGCTCGGCCTCCGCGATGATCACCTTGCCGAGACCGCCGCCCTGGAGCTCCGGGCGCACCGCGAACATCCCGAAGTAGGCGTGGTCCCCGCGGTGTTCGAGCTGACAGCAGGCGATCAGCACCCCGTCCCGCTCGGCGATCAGGAGCCGGCCCGCCTCGTTGCGCACCACGGCCCGCACGCCCTCCGGGTCGGTGCGCTGCCCCTCCAGCAGATCCGCCTCCGTAGTCCAGCCGGCCCGGCTCGTGTCGCCGCGGTACGCCGACTCGATGAGCTCGACGAGCCCGGGGACGTCGGTGTCGAGGGCGGTACGGAAGGTCAGCTCGCTGGTGGGCATGGTGTGCGGAGTCCTCTCAGGGCGGGACGCATGGCTGCATGGAGGCTAACAAGAGGCATGCGTCCCTTGTCAGGGCCTTTCGCCAGGGTCTTCCGGCGGTGTCACCGGCGGCGCCCGTCCGCAGGCCGTAGGGTCCTGGCATGGTGCATGTACTGAGCAGCCGGGTGCTGGTGCGGCCGTCGGACCCCGAGCGCTCGCGGGCGTTCTACGGCGGGGCGCTGGGGCTGGAGATCTACCGGGAATTCGGTACGGGGCCCGAGCGCGGCACGGTCTACTTCCTGGGCGGTGGCTTCCTCGAGGTCTCCGGCCGTGCCGCGGATCCGGCCACGGACACCCTCCAGTTGTGGCTCCAGGTGGCGGACGTGGCCGCCGCGCACGAGGAACTGCGGGCGCACGGCGTCCAGGTGCTGCGGGCGCCCGTACAGGAGCCCTGGGGCCTGATCGAGATGTGGATCGCCGACCCGGACGGCCACCGGATCGTCCTGACACAGGTCCCGGCGGACCATCCGCTGCGTTTCCGCCCTTAGAGCGGGCCGCCCGGGGCCGTCAGCAGACCGGGCCCGGGCCGGCCGCCGTGGCCCTCAGCAGGTCTCTCACCAGGTCGAAGTCGACGCGGGCCGACTGCCGGAACCGCAGACAGCCCTTGCCGGTGTCCTGCCCGGCCAGCCGCTGCGCGAACGCCTCGCGGACGTCGCTGCGCAGGAGGTAGAGGGCGAGGTACCGCTGCTGGCTCGCGAAGGCGATCTCGGTGACCCCGTCCCGCTGGTAGGCGGGCATCCCGTACGCCATGACCTCGTCGAAACCGGTCAGCTCCGCCCGGCACATCCGCCGCAGCCGGACCAGGACCTCCCTGCGGTCCTCCGGCACCTCGGCCAGGTAGCCGTCCACGTCCGCCGCCTCGCTTCGCACCATGCGCCGAGCCTATGCCGGGCGCGCCCGGGGGGCTCCGCCCACGCCGCGCGCGACGACATTCCGCGGCCCCTGCGCAGCCGGGCCCGGGGCCGCCGTGCCCGGCGCCCGCGCTCCCCCCGTGCGTCCGTGCGCTCCCGTGTGCGGGCCGGCGGACGGGAATCCTGCCCCCGTCGCGTACGGGTACGAGGGGAGGTGCTCGGTGCACGGACCACCGTGGGTCGGCTGGCTGCTGGTGCTGCTGTGTGCCGCGGCCGGGGCGTATTGCCTGGTGCGGTCGCGTACCGGCCCGGCGGCGGGGCGGGGTGCGGCGCGCGGTGAGGGGCTGATGGCTCTGGGGATGGCGGCGATGGCCTGTCCGGCGTCCGCCGTGGCGTCCCCGGCGTGGTCGCCGTGGCTGTTCACCGCGGTGTTCGGGGCGGCCGGCCTGTGGGCGCTGGCCCGGCGCCATCTGCATCATGCGGTGGGCGCGGGGGCCATGGTGTACATGGCGCTCACGATGGTGTTGCCCCCGGAACGGTGGGGCCTTCCCGGGCACCCGGAACGGATGGGCCATACGGCCGGGATGGGCCCGACGGTGCATCCCGCACCGGTCGGAGTGCCGTTGCTGACCGGGCTGTTGCTCGTCTACTTCACGGTGTACGTGATCGCCACCGGGGTCCGGCTGGTGCCGGCGGCAGGCACGGCCGCGGGCACCACGGTGACGGACGGGCCGGCGGTGGCGGCCGGGCCGCCCGGGGTGCTGCGGGCCTGCCGGGTCGCGATGGGGATCGGCATGCTGGCGATGCTTCTGGCGCTGTGAGCTGCGACGATGCCCGGCCGCCCGGTGGTGCGCCGCCCGCGCGCGGGGCCGCGGTTCACGCCCGTTGCCCGGGTGGCATACGTCACTTCCGGTGCCTGCCCGTACCAACGAGTAGACGCCCACTCATAGGCTGACGCCATGATGGTCCCCCTCGCGCTGATGATTCTCGGCGTGCTGGCCGCGGCAATGGCGCCGCGGCTGATGGCCCGTTCCGACTGGCCCGACCGTGAGCCGGTGCTCGCCCTGTGGGTGTGGCAGTGCGTGGTCGCCGGTGTCCTGCTGTGCTGTGTGCTCGCGATGTCGCTGAGCGCGGCCGCCGCCTGGGAGGCCGTCCGCAGCCCGGTGTTCGGCTTCGCCCCGCGGGTGGTCGTCGAGGCGTACGCGCTCCAGGGCCACGGGCCCTGGGCGGGCGTGCTGGCCGTTCTGCTGGCGGGCGGCGGCGCCTGGACCGCCGTCACCCTGACCCGTGAGGTGCGGGCGGCACGCGCCCGCCGCCGGCAGCGCCGCGCCGAACTGCTGCGCCGCGCGCCGCTGCTGCCCGGGGAGGAGCCCGCCGGGGAGCGCCTGGTCGTCCTGGAGGGCGACCGCCCGGAGGCCTGGTGGCTGCAGCACTCCTCGCCCCAACTGGTCATCACCACCTCGGCGTTGCGACGTCTGAAGGGCCGTCAGCTCGATGCGCTGATCGCTCACGAGCAGGGCCATGCGCGGGCCCGGCACGACCTCCTGCTGCACTGCGCCGCGGCGCTGGCCGTCGGGTTCCCGCAGATTCCGGTCTTCGCCGCGTTCCGTGATCAGGTGCACCGGCTGGTCGAGCTGGCCGCCGACGATGTGGCCTCGCGCCGCTTCGGCCGGCTGACGATCGCCCTGGCGCTGGTCGAGCTCAACGAGGACCGCGGGGTGTTCGGCCCCTGCCCCGCCCAACTGGCGCAGGTGCCGGAGCGGGTGGACCGTCTGCTGTCCCCCGCGCCGCGTTTCACCTTCGGCCGGCGGCTGCGGATGACGGCGGTGGCCGCGCTGGTGCCGGCGGTGCCGCTGCTGGTGACCTTCATTCCCGGACTGCGCGCACTGACGTAGCCCGCTCGCCCCCGGCGCCCGGTAGGGGCGAGGATCGCCCCATGCCCACCACGCCGCATCCCACTGCCCGGACCTCCGCCGTGGACGACGCACGCCGCCGCGCTTCCGCCCCGCCGCGCGCCGCCGCCGGTGCCCTGCTGTGCAGCACCCTCTTCGGCCTTTTCGGCCTGCTGCTCACCCTGGTCGTACTGCGCTGGGGCCCGCTGCTCTCCCTGGACACGGCCCTGGCGGAAAGACTGCACCGCACGGCCGTCGCCGCGCCCGCCTGGACCCACCGCAACCGGGTGCTCAGCGACTGGGTGTGGGACCCGTGGACGATGCGGGCGGTGCTGGCGGCGGCGGTCTGCCTGCTGCTGCGGCGCGGCGAGCGGCTGCTCGCCGTCTGGGTGACGGCCACCGCGCTGCTGGGAACCGGCCTGCAGCAGGCGGTGAAGGCGCTGGTCGGCCGGGCGCGCCCGGTCTGGCCGGACCCGGTGGACTCCGCGAGCTTCGCCGCGTTCCCCTCGGGACATGCCCTGACCGCGATGGTCACGGGCGCCCTGGTGCTGTGGCTGCTGCGGCTGCATCACGCCCCGGCGCGGTGGCGGTGGGCGGCCGGGGCGGTGGTCGCGGTCTCGGTCGTCGGCGTCGGCTTCACCCGGGTGTTCCTGGGGGTGCACTGGCCGTCGGACGTCGTCGGGGGCTGGCTGCTGGGCGGCGCGCTGGTGGCGGGATCGGTGGCGGCGTATCACGCGTACGAGGCGGCGCGGGATCGACCCGGCGCCGTCCGGAGGACAGGATGGCGGTCATGACGACGATCGAGGGTGTGCTCTTCGACTTCTCCGGGACCCTGCTGCACATCGAGCCCGCCGAGAGGTGGCTGCGCGCGGCGCTGACCGCGTCCGGCACGGCCATGGCCGAGGACGAGATCGCCCGCCGGGCGGCCGCGCTGGAGCGGGCCGGTGCGCTGCCCGGCGGCGCCCCGCCCGCCGAGCTCCCGGCCGCTCTGGCCGGCCAGTGGGAGATCCGCGACTGCGACTCCCGTCACCACCGTGCGGTGTACACCGGATTGGCCCGCCAAGTGGCGCTCCCCGCACCGGAGTTGTACGACCTGCTCTATGACCGCCACCGGACCGCGGACGCCTGGCAGCCCTACCCCGATGCCGCCGAGGTGCTGGCGGAGCTGCACCGGCGCGGCATCCGGATCGGTGTCCTGAGCAATATCGGCTGGGACCTGCGGCCGGTGCTGCGCGCCCATGGCCTGGAGCGCTATGTCGACATCTGTGTGCTGTCCTACGAGCAGGGCCTCCAGAAGCCCGATCCACGGCTCTTCGCCGTCGCCTGCCAGGAGTTGGGGCTCGCGCCGTCCGCCGTCCTGATGGTGGGCGACGACCGTACGGCGGACGGCGGTGCCACGGCCCTGGGCTGCGCCTTCCTGCCGGTGGACCCGCTGCCGGCGGACGGACGCCCGGACGGTCTGCGGCCGGTGCTGGACCTGGTGGGCTGAGGGCCGGTACGGCGGCGTCGGTCCGCCCTGCGCCCGCCCCGTCCGGGCGTCGCACACCGCCCCGGCCGGCGGGTGCCGGACGGGGCGGAAGGGGCTTGCGCGCAGGGTGCGTCAGCTGAGGGTCGCGAGGGCCTGGTTGAGGGTGGCCGACGGGCGCATGACCGCCGAGGCCTTCGCGACGGCGGGCTGGTAGTAGCCGCCGATGTCGACCGGCGAGCCCTGCACCGCGGCCAGCTCGCCGACGATGGCCTGCTCCTGCTCGGCCAGCGTCTTGGCGAGAGCCGCGAACGCCTCCGCGAGCTGGGCGTCGTCGGTCTGCTGGGCCAGCTCCTGCGCCCAGTAGAGCGCGAGGTAGAAGTGGCTGCCGCGGTTGTCGATGCCGCCGAGCTTGCGGCTGGGCGACTTGTTCTCGTTGAGGAAGGTGCCGGTGGCGCGGTCGAGGGTGTCGGCGAGCACCTGGGCGCGCGCGTTGCCCGTCTTCTGCGCGAGGTGCTCGAAGCTGACCGCGAGCGCCAGGAACTCGCCCAGGCTGTCCCAGCGCAGGTAGTTCTCCTTGACCAGCTGCTGGACGTGCTTGGGCGCGGAGCCACCGGCGCCGGTCTCGAACAGTCCGCCGCCGTTCATCAGCGGGACGACGGAGAGCATCTTGGCGCTGGTGCCCAGCTCCAGGATCGGGAACAGGTCGGTCAGGTAGTCACGCAGCACATTGCCGGTGACCGAGATCGTGTCCTCGCCGCGGCGGATGCGGTCGAGGGAGAACTTGATCGCGTGGACCGGCGCCATGATCTCGATCTGCAGGCCGTCCGTGTCGTGCTCGGCGAGGTAGGCCTTGACCTTCTTGATCAGCTGGGCGTCGTGGGCACGCTCCTCGTCGAGCCAGAACACCGCCGGGTTGCCGGTCGCGCGGGCGCGGGTGACGGCGAGCTTGACCCAGTCACGGATCGGCAGGTCCTTGGTCTGGCACATACGGAAGATGTCGCCGGCGCCCACGGCCTGCTCCAGCACGACGGTGCCGGACTCGTCGAGGACCCGCACGGTACCCGTGGTGGGGATCTCGAAGGTCTTGTCGTGGCTGCCGTACTCCTCGGCCTTCTGCGCCATCAGGCCGACGTTCGGCACCGAGCCCATCGTCGACGGGTCGTAGGCACCGTTGGCACGGCAGTCGTCGATGACGACCTGGTAGATGCCGGCGTAGCTGCTGTCGGGGAGGACCGCGAGGGTGTCGGCCTCCGCGCCGTCCGGGCCCCACATGTGGCCGGAGGTGCGGATCATGGCCGGCATGGAGGCGTCGACGATGACATCGCTGGGCACGTGCAGGTTGCTGATGCCGCGGTCGGAGTCGACCATGGCCAGCTCCGGGCCCTCGGCGAGCTCGGCGTCGAAGGACGCCTTGATCTCGGCGCCGTTGGGCAGCGACTCCAGGCCCTTGTAGATGCCGCCGAGGCCGTCGTTCGGGGTCAGGCCGGCGGTGGCGAGCGACTCGCCGTACCGGGCGAAGGTCTTCGGGAAGAAGGCGCGGACCACATGGCCGAAGATGATCGGGTCGGAGACCTTCATCATGGTGGCCTTCAGGTGCACCGAGAACAGCACGCCCTCGGCCTTGGCACGGGCGACCTGCGCGGTGAGGAACTCGCGCAGCACGGCCACGCGCATCACGGACGCGTCGACGACCTCGCCCGCGAGGACCGGTACCGACTCACGCAGCACGGTGGTGCTGCCGTCGTCGCCGGACAGCTCGATGCGCAGCGAGCCGGCGTCGGCGATCACCGCGGACTTCTCGGTGGAGCGGAAGTCGTCGGTGTCCATGTGCACGACGTTCGTCTTCGAACCGGACGACCAGGCGCCCATGCGGTGCGGGTGCGCCTTGGCGTAGTTCTTCACCGAGGCGGGGGCGCGGCGGTCGGAGTTGCCCTCGCGCAGGACCGGGTTGACGGCGCTGCCCTTGACCTTGTCGTAGCGGGCGCGGATGTCGCGCTCCTCGTCGGTCTTCGGGTCGTCCGGGTAGTCCGGGAGCGCGTAGCCCTGCTCCTGCAGCTCGGCGACGGCCGCCTTGAGCTGCGGAATCGACGCCGAGATGTTCGGCAGCTTGATGATGTTCGCCTCGGGAGTCTTGGCCAGCTCACCGAGCTCGGCGAGGGCGTCGTCGATCCGCTGGCCCTCCTCCAGGCGCTCGGGGAAGCTTGCGATGATGCGCCCGGCCAAGGAGATGTCACGGGTCTCCACGCTGACGCCGGCCGTCGACGCGTATGCCTGGACCACAGGCAAGAACGAATACGTCGCCAGGGCCGGGGCCTCGTCAGTGTGGGTGTAGATGATGGTCGAGTCAGTCACCGGGTGCTCCGCTCCACGTCTGCAACATTGCTCGACATCAAGATATCTCGTGGGCGGCCGGCACTCGACATGACCCCGCCCCGGGCATATCCGGAGGAATCCATTCCGAACGGTTTCGGCGGTCCATTTCGTTTCCCGTTCAGCTTCCCGTTTCCGATTCGGCGCGCCGGACGCCCGGCGGACCGGCCGCACCGCGGGAGGGATCCGAGCGCCGGCCGGTGGGCGGCTCGCGCGCGCCGCCCACCGGCACCGCGACCGGTCAGCCCACCTTCGTCCACTGCTTGCAGCCGTTGGTCTCGAAGGTCTCACCCTTGTTGACGGTGACGCGGGACGGGCCCTCGGGGGTGCCGTTGGCGATGATGCTGCCCACCTCACCGCTGGAATCCTTGGCGCGTGCCCAGTAGCACAGGGGTATGTCGGACGCGGTGGGGCCGCCGGTCTTGTACGTGCCGGCCGCGATGTCCTCCCCCACCAGATAGCTGCCCTGGCCGACCGTGGTGTCGGGCCCTTCGGCGGCCGCCGCCTTCTCGGCGGGCTCCGCCGCCTTCCCCGGCTTGTCCGCCGAGGCCGGGACCGGCTTGGCGGTGAAGGTGACCGTCACCGTCGGGGCGGGCCTCGCCCCGGCCTTCTTGCCCTCGGCACCGCCACCGCCGACGGCCGCGCCGAGCCCGAAAACGGTGCAGGCGCACACCGCCCCCACGGCGGTCTTGAGCGCGGCGCGCTTCTTCCGCGGCGGCTGCGCGACCGGCGGCATGACGAAGGGGTGCGGCTGCTGACCGAACGACGCGGGCTGCTGTTGTGAGTGCGACATGAACAATCCCCCAGCATCTGTGATGGTGTGGTGAAGACCGCCCAATGCCGTTGAAGGTTGTACGGAATCTCCGGATGGCGGTCCGCGTGCTGGGGAGGCACGCCCCTGCCGCGGCACAGCACCTTCGCCGCACGGCCAATCCGCCGCGGGACCCGCGCCGAATACAGGTCATGAGCCCGGGCCGGAACACCGCTCGACCACGTCGAGCCTGTGCCACGGTCCCCAAGGGCGGCAACGGCAGCTTCGACGGCATGGCCAAGGACCCGGTCGCCACCGCCGCCTCGCACAACCCGGCTCTGTCGACGCTCGTGACGGCCGTGAAGAAGGCGGGCCTGGTCGACACCCTGGCGAAGAACAAGCTCACCACGTCCGGCTCCGGCGAGTCCTACCTGATCGACGGCTCCGCCAAGGTCGTGTGCGGCAACGTCCGGACCGCCGATGCCACCGTCCACCTCATCGACACCGTGCTGCTGCCCAAGAAGTGAGCGGCATACGGGGCGGCATACGAGACGGCATACCAAGTGGTCCCGGCCCGGCCCGGCGTGCATCGGGACGGGACGGGGCCACCTCGCGAGCGGCCCCTGGACAGCCCCTCAGATGATCTTGTGACGGCCGTTCGTGACGACGTGCCGGACACGGCGGAGGGCATCCAGCTCGTGCAGCGGGTCGCCGTCGATGACGAGGAGGTCGGCGCGCATGCCGGGGCGCAGGGTGCCGGTATCGGTCAGCCCCAGGGCGCGGGCGGCGTTGACGGTGGCCATGTCGAGAATCTCGGCGTGTGTGAAGCCGAGGGAGGCGAAGAATTCGAGCATGCCCACGTAGTCGCCGAACCGCGCTCCCGGCACACCGGCGTCGGTACCGGCGATGAACCGGACACCGGCCTCCCGCATGTCGCGGATGACCCGGGCCAGCGACTCCGCCCGTCCGGGGCCGAGCTGTTGGAGGAACAGCTGCCAGTCGCCGGACACACAGCGGCAGACGGAGACGTCGTTCTCGATGATGCGGCGGGTGATCTCCGGGTCGTAGGTGACGCCGTCGGCGGTGCGCCAGGAACAGTGTTCAAGGGTGCGCACGCCGGCTTCCACGCAGTCGGCGATGGCGAGGGTGCCGTGTGCGTGGGCCGCCACCTCCAGGCCGTGGCAGGCGGCCTCCTCGACGATCAGGCGCAGTTGGGCGCGGGTGAACTGCGACTCCCACATCCGCGGGCCGCCCGGGGTGAGGGCGCCGCCGGAGGCCATCACCTTGATCAGGTCGGCGCCGGCTGCGGCGTTGCGGGCGATCTGCTGACGGATGTCGTCGTCGGTGGTGACCTCACCGCCGAGAAATCCACAGTGGCCACCGGGCGGGGTCAGCGGTGCGGTTGCGGCGAGAATGCGCGGCCCGGGCGTCGTCCCGGACGCGAGGGATTCGCGCAGCGCGATGGTGAGTGCGTCGCGGTCGCCGAGATCCCGCACGGTCGTCACTCCGGCGTCCAGAAATTGTGCGGCGCGGTCCGCCATGGCGGCGGCGAGCGCGTCCGGGGCCGCTCGGCCCACCGCCGCGACGGGGTCCGGGCCCGCGTCGAAGGCGAGGTGGACATGGCAGTCGATCAGCCCGGGCAGCACCGTGGCCCCCGGGCACCGCAGGCGCCGTACGCCCGGCTCCACGGTCGCCGCCAGCTCGGCCTCGGTGCCGACGGCGATGATCACGTCGGCCTCCACGAGCACGGCGCCGTGGCGGATCGTCCGGCCTTCGGGTCCGGTGAGGACGCGGTCAGCGGATATCAGTACCTTGTTCACGATGTCCTTTCGCATAGGCAGGGGATGTGGCGGCGAGTTCGCGCGCTTCGGCGTTCAGGTCGTTGCCGGCAGGCGAGGCGATGCGGGTGGCGGTCAATGCCGTCTCGGGGTCCTGGTGGCGGGCTTCAGCGCGCGAGCCTCGGAAATGTGCCGGGCGAGTTGACCGGCCGGGCCCCCGGCGAGATCGGCTTCCGGGGCGACGCGTGCCAGAGAGGGGCTCAGCCGTACCAGTCCGTCGCGGCATTCGATGAGCCGGCGGTAGAACCGCTCGTGGGTGCGGCGGAAGCGGAAAGGACGCCACCGGGAACCGTGCGGCTCCACGTTCAGGACGAGTTCCGGATATGCCGCGGCCAGGGCGGTCCACAGTGGAGTGAGCTCGCGGTACATACGACGCTGAGGGACAACCGACCGCACTTGGACGGCCAGTTGGCGGCCCGCGGAATAGGTCAGCCCGATCAGGCCGAGGCCCAGTGCCCAGTCGTTCATCGACCAGTTCACCGTGTTGAACGCCTGATGCGATCCGGGCGCGTCGATGCGCAGACATACCCAGATGACGCGGTTGGCCGAGGTGACCGCCAGTACGAACAGACCGAGCGCCATGACCCGTAGGCCGACCGCCAGATGCCGGGTCGCCAGGCGCGCATAGCGCACCGCCCAGAGCGCCGGGGCCAGATAGGCGTAGACGAAAGAGGCGTTGCCGAGGAGATAGAACGCGGCGATGGCCGGCTGCGCCATGTGCGCGGTGGTCAGGGTGTGGCCGCGCAGCGCCGGGGGCGTCGCGATCACGGCAATGACCAGTGCGATCACGACACCGGCGAGCAGCGCGGCGTGGCGCCGCACCTGGCGCCGGTAAGCGGCGTCCGGGGCGGGCATGGAGGAGAGGAACACCAGCAGGAGCGCGCCTAGGCCGGACAGGTGGACGGCATTGAACGCGATCTTTCCGACTCCGACGGCCGTGGCGGCATCGACCGCGAGGGAGACATCGGGAAAGCTGAGGATTTGCCCGGAAGCCAGCAGGATCAGACAGACGACCAGGGTGCGCAGTACCCGGTCGTGTGGTGCGCTGGATCAGATCGATGAGCTTCCCTATCGCCCCCACGATCAGCATGAGGGTCAGCGGCGCTTGGAAGATTACGTCCACCCCCAGCGGGGGTTCAGCGCGGAACGAAGCGGGCCGAGCGTGGAATCCTCGGGGGGTCACATCGCGGGGGTGATCCGGACCGAAGTCCGGCAGTTCTTCGGCGGATCCGCCGTCGTCCCGATGGTCTGCGAGGATATGGCCGACCTCGTGCAGGATGATGTGATCCTGGTGTATCCGGGTCGTTTCCTCCTGGTAGAAAATGCATTCCTCGTGCGGCCGGGACATCCACACCCCGAAGGGGCCGGGGATCGGCAGCGCCCAGGGAATCAACCGTATGGGTGTGCCGCGGAGTTCCCCGAGCCGACGGCATAACTCGTGCACCACGAGCGGGTGTTTGATGTCGAGCCGGCGCAGCAGATGCTTGCAGGAGCGGCGACGTTCGCGTTCACGTACAGCCACAGCATCCTTTCTCATGCCCCCGCGCCGGGGCCGGGGGACGTGTCCTGATCGAATGTCTCGATCATCTTGAGCAGTTGCTCACGCATCGCCGGCGTCATCGCGCCGGCCCGCATCGCGATCTTCCGCACCTGATGACCGGCCAGCTGCTCACGCAACAGTGCGTCCTCGGGGTCCTCCTGGGCGACCAGACACCGCACGGTGATCGGGGGCGACTCCGGCTCGCGGTGGTCGTCGAAGAACTTCGCGAGCCCTTCCAGCACGCTCAGCGTCGGGTTGGTGTGCGATCCGTTGCGCAACATGGCCAGATAGCTCCGCGACAGCGTGGCCGGGTGCGACGGATCGGCGGTCACCGCCTTGGCCACGTCGGCCGTCGAGTATTCCCGCTGCCGGCCATGGGAATCGGCCCAACGCACCCTCGCGAACAGCGCGTTCAGCCGCTCGGCCAGCGATCTCCCGTTGCCTCTGCCGGCTTCTGCCACCATGCCCACACTCCCCGGCCGGACCGCCGTCATCCCCCGTGTGAGCCACTGTGTAGTAGCTCGTTGGCCAGTACACAAGACTCCTTGACCCTCTGCGCCACAGAGTGCCAATATATTGGACGCTTCGCGCACGGCACCGGCTGATGTCGGGTGGAACGCGGCCTCTCCGCAGGCCCGTTGAAGACCGTGCGCCGGACACCGCGATCCGGTGGAGGACAGGACCCGGGCCGTCACAGGGGAACGGCTCGCGCTCACATCCCTCCGCCGGATCCCCGCCGCCGTCAGGCCACCGTGACCACCACCGCGTGCCGGCCGGAGGCGCCGTCGGGGATCGGGCGGACCCGTTCGTCCGTCCGGGTGGAGCCGGTGCGGTCGGTGGCGCGGACTTCGAGGGTGTGGGTGCCGGACGTGGCCCGCCACTGCCACGACCACTGCCGCCAGGTGTCCACCGGTCCTTCGGCGGCCAGTTCGGCCCGCTGCCAGTCGCCGCCGTCGACCCGGACCTCGACGCGGTGGATGCCCTTGTGCTGGGCCCAGGCCACGCCGGCGACCGCAACGGCGCCGGCCCTGACGCGCGCGAACGGCTTGGGGGTGTCGATACGGGACTCGGTCTTGACCGGTGCCTCGGCCGCCCGGCCCCGCCTGACCCAGTAGGGGTCGTACGCGTCGAAGGTGGTCAGTTCGATGTCCTGGAGCCATTTGCAGGCCGAGACATAGCCGAACAGGCCGGGCACCAGCATCCGCACCGGGAAGCCGTGCACGTCACCCGTGCCGTGGTGCGTCCGGCCCGGTGGCGGTTCCCGCCGTGTGCCGGACGTCATCGCCTCAGGTGGTGGGCAGGTCGGCGAGTTTCCGGGTGAGCGTGTCCAGGGACTGGAAGGTGGCACCGAGCAGCGCGACATGCTTCCAGTGCAGGGTGCCGTCGGGGCGGATGAGGAAGACCGCCCGTCGCACGCCGATGCCGGGGGCGGCGATGCCGAAGGCGCGGGCGACCTCGCGATCGGTGTCGGCGAGCAGGGGCATCCGCAGGTCGTGCTTGCGCGCGAACCGCTCGTGACTGTCGACGTCCTGCGGGCTGATGCCCCAGACCTCCGCCTCCTGGTCCTGGAACCGCTCCAGGCCGCTGGAGTAGGAGCACAGCTGCTTGGTGCACACGCTGGTGTCGTCGCCCGGATAGAACGCCAGGACCAGCGGGCGGCCGCGCCGCAGGGACAGGGTGTGGTCACGGCGCTCGAAGCGGTCGCCGGTCAGCACACCACCGGGCAGGGTGAAGTCGGGCGCCGGTGTACCGGTCTGCGGTGCTGAGGCCATCGGGGGGTCCAATCCAGAGAGGGGTCCGTGCGGAGCATTCTCGCGCGCCGCGTCCGTGCGCCCGGACGTCCCCTCATTCGGGGTCCGCGGTCCGCGCGAGGGACCTGTGGGCGCGCCACATGGCGGCCAGCAGGCACAGCGCGGAGAGCGCGAAGAGGCCGGCGGTGAGCAGCAGCCAGCGGGACCAGAACACACCGGCCGGCAGGGCCGTGTACAGGGTGTAGCCCGGCACCCGGTTCAGGATGAGGGGGTACCAGACCACGAGCAGCAGCAGCGCCACGAAGGCGGGCACACGGAGGTAGTTGATCCGTTCGGCGACGGTGCCGCCGTGGCGCCGGGCGCTGTTCCGGCCACCGCGGAAGAGGAGTTGCAGCAGCCGGTCGGTGACCGTGTACAGCGGGAGAAGGACCAGATCGTGCAGGAGCGCGGCGCCGACGAACCAGAGGGCGACGCCGAGGGTGTCGCCCTGGAGGAGCCGGACCCCCGCATAACCGGCGAGCGCGAACGAGCACAGCACCAGGAGGAGGTGGACGGCGGAAGCGCCGTACCGTGCGCGGAAGGCGTTCACGAGGTCGCTCCGGTGGCCTCGGGCGCTCCGAAGGTGAGACGCGTGACCCACTTGGTGTTGTGCACCCCGGGGTTGGCCGGAACGATGATGCGCGCGGGAAAGCCGTGGTCGCGGGAGAGCGCCACGCCGTTGACCCGCAGCGCGAGCAGCGACCTGGGGTCGCGGACCTGGTTGTCGCGCAGCTGGGTCGAGCGGAAGGAGCCGGCGCGCTGCGCGGACTCGACGAACACGCCGGGAGGGCCCGCCCGCAGGCCGACCAGGCCGACCAGGGCAGCCAGCTCGGAGAGCCGCACACCGCTCCAGTCCTGGTCGTCGGTCGACCAGCCCTCGACGCAGGCGATGGGCAGCGCCGCGGTGTGCTGCGGCAGCGCCAGCAGCTGCGCGCGGGTGAGGGTGCGCTCCCGGCCACCGCCCCGTACGACGAGCCGCCAGCCGGGGCCGATGTCGGCGGCGCGGATACCCACGGCTGCGGCGGTCTTGTTGATCTGGAAGCCGCTGGGGCCGCTGCCCGGCTCCTGGCCGTGCGGCGCGAGGAGCGCGGTCCTGCGCAGCGGCCCGCCGATGCTCTGACCGGCCGTCACCAGCAGCAGCGCCAGCGACCCCGCCCCGACCGTGCCGAGCGCACCGCGCCGCGACATCGTCGGCGGTGCGGGGTTCGGGGTCACCAGCCCGGTGTCGTCGGGTGGTTCGCTCTGCGTGCGGGCGGCCGGGGTACGCAGTTCGGTGCGCCAGCTGCGGCTGCCCAGCGCCTTGGCCATGGTGGTGAGGCGAAAGACGATGTGCACGACGAAGGCACCGATGAACACCCAGGCACCGTAGAAGTGCAGGGTGTAGAAGGAGCCGGGAAAGATGTAGTGCAACTGGATGTTGAGTACGCCGGTGACGAATTCGAAGAGCGCGCCGCCGACCAGAAGCAGCAGCGAGATCCGCTCCAGGGCCTGACCCGCCGAGCGCACCGGCGGCCAGGAGAACAGCTTCGGGATGACCGACCAGAGCTTCGCGAGCAGGACGGGGATCAGCACCACGCCCAGCGTGACGTGGACTCCCTGGGTGAGGCGGTAGAGCCAGTAGGGGCTGGTCGGCCAGGAGAAGAGGTAGAAGCCCAGCCAGCCCTTCTGCGGCGTCTGGTCGTTGCCCGGGGCCAGATCGGGGTTGTAGGAGGCGTAGGACAACAGCCCGGTCACGAACAGCACGGTGACGCCGACGAGCAGGATCAGCCCGAACACCGAGGTCAGCCACGGTCCCCGCAGCGGACTGCGCCAGAACCCGGGGCGCGCCGGACCGGGCGGCGGTCCGCTCGGCAACAACGGGCGGCGCCGGCCGCCGCCCTTCGACGCGGGCGGTGCCTCGTCGCGCCGCGGGGCATCACCGGCGGGGCGGTGCGCCGGACGGGCCGTGGAAGGTGGTGGGGCCTCGCCCTTGTCCGGCCGGCCGGACGCCGGGCGAGGCGGCTCCCCGCCGTGGTTGCTGGACTCCATACCGGTCCCTTCGCCGTGTCCACGGCCGCTCGGCGTACCGCTCGACGTATCTCTCGACGTGCTCAGGGATCACGGTATGCGGCAAAGCGCGCACAGCGCGTCAGGCATGACGAATCGGAAGGAGAGCTACATAGAGCCACATAGGGCCACACAGAGAGCCATATAAGGGCGGTTTCAGCGGCCCCGGGCGAGCCGGCAGGCTCAGTGGAGGCGGGATCGTAGCCGATGACCGTCGGGCGCCACCCTCTTTTGCGCACCATCGCTGAATCGATTCATTTGCCTCATGCAATGATTAGCGTGGCTCATGCCCCAGCAGTCCGTTGCGCCACAGCGCCCGCAGGCGAATTGTCGCGCACTCCAGGAGGCATGATGAAGTCTCACGCTCGAAATCCCCGGCAGTCGCCCGTCAGTGGCCGTGGCCGGGTGCTCGCCCTGACGGTCGCTCTCGTGGCGGTCATCGCCGGTGTGTCCGTGTGGTTCTCCCAGCGCAACAGCTCCGCCGACGAGTCGGTGTCCGCCAACCTCCCGGCGGCGAAGTCCGGTCCGGCCGCCGCTGACGGCGGCGGCGACACGGGCCCGCTCACGGCGCTGGACAAGACCTTCCTCACCAAGGTCCGGCAGGCCGGGCTGTGGGAGATGCCGGCCGGCCGGCTCGCCCAGACCCATGCGTCGAGCGAGGCCATCAAGCGCGCCGGCATGCATCTGCTCGAGGGACACAGCAAGCTCGACGAACTCGACCGCGAGGACTCCGCGGCGTTGAACGTGCCGATCCCCGACCAGGCCAGTTCCGAACAGCAGGGCTGGGTCGCCCAGCTGAAGAAGGCTCAGGGCCGCGCCTTCGACCAGCTCTTCGTGGACCTGCTGCGGGCCTCCCACGGCAAGATCTTCGTCACCATCGGCGAGGTCCGCGCCACCACCAAGAACACCCTGATCCGGCGACTGGCCACGCAGGCCAACAACACGGTCCAGGACCACATGGACGTCCTGGAGGACACCGGGCTCGTCAAGGACTCCACGCTCGATGACGTCGCCTCGACCGTTCCCAAGTAGCCCGGATATTCCTGCCGGGTCGGGCTCACGCCCCACGCTGCGCCGACGCTCCGGGCCACCCCAGGGGATGCAACTCCGGATCGTCCGCGGGCGGCTCCCCGCCCGCCTCGTTGAGCGCGGTCAACGCCTTGATGAGGGCGGTCCGCTGACTCGGGGCGAGCCGCTCCACGATCGCGCTGATCTCGGCACGTCGGCGGCTGGTGACGTCCTCCACGGTGCGGCGCCCCTCGTCAGTGAGCCGCAGCAGGGTCTCGCGACGGCTGTCGGGGTTGGTCTGCCGGTCCGCCAGGCCCGCCGCGATGAGCCGGTCCACCATGCGCATCGCGGTCGACGGGGCGACCTGGAGGAGTTCGGCGAGGACGACCAGCTTGGTGGTTCCGCGCGTGGAAAGGACCATCAGCATCCGGAACTGCGGCAGCGTCACCCGTTCCTCGACCGCCGTGAGCGAGCGCGCGGACACCGCCACCAGCAGTCTCGACGCCGTGAGCACCGCACGGGTCACCGCGTCCACATCATCCACGTCCCCCGCGGGGGCTGCACGCTCGGTCATGCCCCCTTTCTACCGTCGGACCGCGCCTCCCCCGGCACCGCCCACCGGATTTAGACTGTGCAAAGGTTGCACCACCGAAGATTCGCCTCCGCGGTCTCGCTCCCTCACCGGCCGAGGGCTGAAGCTTCCCGAATCCGGAAGGCGACGATGACACCGTTCTCGACGCAAGGACGCCCGCAACTGCCCACCGGATGGCGACGCGTGCTGGTTCGCCTGCCCATCCGTCTCTACCGCGCGGGTCTCGGCCCGCTCTTCGGCAAACGACTGCTCCTGTTGCACCACACCGGTCGCCGCACGGGACTCCGCCGCAGTGTGGTCCTGGAGGTGATCGCGTACGAGCGGGACGGCGACCGGCTCAGCTGGACGGTCGCCTCCGGCTTCGGCCCGGCCGCGGCCTGGTACCAGAACCTGCGCCACACCCCGCGCGGCACGATCCGGTTCGGCACGCACCACTACACCACCACCGCACACTTCCTGCCCCCGGAGGACGGCGCCGCCCTCATGGCCCGCTACGCCCCCCGGCACCCACGGCTCGCCCGCCGCCTGTGTGCCTTCATGGGCTTCGACGTGGACGGCAGCGAAGCGGCCTTCCGCACGGCCGGGCGGTCGATCCCGTTCGTACGTCTGGAGTCAACTCCCGGGTGACGCACGGCCTCCCCCGCTGCCGCGGAGGGTCGAGCCGGGGCAGCTCGGCCGCACGACGGGCCGTCCCCTCTCACCGTCCGCCATCCGGGCGGGGGTGTGCGCCCGCGGGTTGTCCCTCTAGGGTGACGGGTGCAGCTGGTTCGCCCCGTCCGCCAGGCGGGAGCGTCGTAAGAGGGAACCCGGTGGGAATCCGGGACTGCCCCGCAGCGGTGAGTGGGAACGAACGCCGTCATACGCACTGGACCCGGCCGGGTTCGGGAAGCGACGGCCAGTAGGTGTCTCGTACGCACGAGACGGGCCCACGAGTCCGAAGACCTGCCCGTTGCCCGCACGCGACCGCTCGTGTGCGGCCATCCCGGTGACCTCGTGGGCGGGTCGGCGTAGCTCTGGAGCGGCACCCGCGGCGACACCGCGGCGTGGTCCGCCCGGTCAGTCGTTCCTTCGCGCTCTCGTTCCGTCTCCGGGACACCAACGAGACATCTCGCGAAGGAGAGTTCCGTGACAGCGACGTCCGCAGCCGCGGCAGCACGGGCCACCGTGTACGGCTACCCCCGCCAGGGACAGCACCGGGAACTGAAGAAGGCGATCGAGGGCTACTGGAAGGGCGAGGTCACCGCCGACGCCCTGAAGGAGACCGCCCGCACCCTCCGCCGTTCCCACTGGCAGCAGCTGGCCGACGCCGGCCTCCACGAAGTGCCGTCCGGTGACTTCTCGTACTACGACCACGTCCTGGACACCAGTGTCATGGTCGGCGCGGTCCCCGAGCGGCACCGCGCGGCGGTCGGCGCCGACGCCCTGGACGGCTACTTCGCGATGGCCCGGGGCACCCAGGACGTCGCCCCGCTGGAGATGACCAAGTGGTTCGACACCAACTACCACTACCTGGTGCCCGAACTGGGCCCGGACACCGTCTTCACCGCTGACTCCCGCAAGCAGGTCGCGGAGCTGACGGAGGCCCTCGCGCTCGGGCACACCGCCCGCCCGGTCCTCGTCGGGCCGGTCACCTACCTCCTGCTGGCCAAGCCCGCTCCGGGGGTGGCCGCGGACTTCGAGCCGCTGACCCTGCTCGACCGGCTCCTGCCGGTGTACGCCGAGGTCCTCGCCGACCTGCGGGCCGCGGGCGCCGAGTGGGTGCAGCTCGACGAACCGGCCCTGGTCCAGGACCGCACGCCGGCCGAGCTGAACGCCGCCGCCCGCGCCTGCCGTGAGCTCGGCAATGCCACGGACCGGCCGAAGCTCCTGGTCGCCTCGTACTTCGGCCGGCTCGGCGACGCGCTGGGCATCCTGGCCAAGGCGCCGGTCGAGGGCCTGGCCGTCGACTTCACCGAGTCGGGCGCGGCCAACCTCCAGGACCTCGCCGCGGCCGGCGGGCTGCCGGGCAAGCGCCTGGTCGCGGGCGTCGTCAACGGCCGCAACGTCTGGATCAACGACTACGGGAAGTCACTGTCCACGCTGGGCACGCTCCTCGGGCTCGCCGACCGCGTCGATGTCTCGGCCTCCTGCTCGCTGGTGCACGTACCGCTGGACGCCACCGCCGAACGCGACATCGACCCGCAGATCGCCCGCTGGCTGGCCTTCGCCCGGCAGAAGACGCGGGAGATCACCGTCCTGGCGCGCGGCCTGACGCGGGGCACGGAAGCCATCGCCGGCGAACTCGCCGCGAACCGTGCCGGCCTGGCCTCCCGGGCCGGGTCCGCGCTGACCCACGACCCCGCGGTGCGGGCCCGCACCGCGGCCGTCACCGACGCCGACGGGCGCCGCTCCCAGCCGTACGCCGAACGGACCGCGGCCCAGCGTGCGCACCTCGGCCTGCCGCTGCTGCCCACGACGACGATCGGTTCGTTCCCGCAGACCACCGAGCTGCGCACGGCACGGGCCGATCTGCGGGCCGGGCGGATCGACACGGCCGGCTACGAGGACCGGATCAAGGACGAGATCCGCGAGGTCCTCTCCTTCCAGGAGAAGGCCGGGATCGACGTGCTGGTGCACGGCGAGCCCGAACGCAACGACATGGTGCAGTACTTCGCCGAGCAGCTCACCGGCTACCTCGCCACCCAGCACGGCTGGGTGCAGTCCTACGGCACCCGCTACGTCCGCCCGCCGGTGCTCGCCGGGGACATCTCCCGCCCCGAGCCGATGGCGGTCCGCTGGACGACGTACGCCCAGTCGCACACCGACCGGCCCGTCAAGGGCATGCTCACCGGCCCGGTCACCATGCTCGCCTGGTCCTTCGTCCGTGACGACCAGCCACTCGGCGACACGGCCCGCCAGGTGGCGCTCGCCCTGCGCGACGAGGTGCACGACCTGGAGGCGGCCGGGACCTCCGTCATCCAGGTCGACGAGCCCGCACTGCGCGAGACACTGCCGCTGCGCGCCGCCGAGCACACCGCCTACCTGGACTGGGCGACCGAGGCGTTCCGCCTCACCACCGGCGGCGTACGGCCGGACACCCAGATCCATACCCACATGTGCTACGCGGAGTTCGGCGACATCGTCCAGGCCATCGACGCCCTCGACGCCGACGTCATCAGCCTGGAGGCCGCCCGCTCCCACATGCAGGTCGCCCGCGAACTGGCCGCACACGGCTACCCCCGCGAAGCCGGCCCCGGCGTCTACGACATCCACTCCCCCCGCGTCCCCGGCGCCGAAGAGGCAGCGGCCCTGCTCCGCAAGGGACTTGCGGCCATCCCCGCCGAACGCCTGTGGGTCAACCCCGACTGCGGCCTGAAGACCCGCGCCTGGCCCGAGACCCGGGCCTCCCTGGAAAACCTCGTCACCGCCGCCCGCCGCCTCCGCAACGAACTGGCCAACGGGGCTTTCTGATCCTCTAGTTGACCCCGCCGTAATTCCGGGCCGGACACTACGGTGTCCGGCCCGGACCGTCCGTCCATGCCAGGAGGGGCGGCCTGCTCCGACCGGGGGGAGCGGCTGCTACCCGGCCGGGGTCCTCACGCCCCGTCCGCGATCCGGTGCCGGAGATGGTCGTAGGCCCAGGCGGCGAGGGTGGTCGGGGTGGTGGTGCGGACGGTGCGGGGTTGTTCGGGCACGAAGTTTTCGCGCAGGCCGGTCGACATGCCGAGGACGGCCTCGACCAGTCCCTCGGTCATCCCGGCCCGGTGGAGCTGGGTGCGCATGGCCTCGTCGGAGATCTGCTCGACGCCGATCCGCCGGCCGGTGGCGGCGGTGAGGATGTCGGCGACCTGTCGCCAGGTGAGGTCTGCGGGGCCGTGTACGGCTTGCACGCAGCGTCCGGACCACGCGGGAGAGAGCAGACGGGTGACGGCGACCTCGGCGATGTCGCGGGGCGCCACCCAGGCCATGGGCTGGTCGAGCGGGAGGATCACCTGGAGCGTGCCGGCTCGCAGGGCGTCGAGTTGGAGTGCGAGGTTGCTGAAGAAGTAGCCGCAGCGGAGGTGGGTGACGTCGACGCCGAGGCCGTCCAAGGCGGTTTCGGTGTGGGCCAGGCCGTCGATCTCGCCGGCGCCGTGGCGCTTCTCGGCGCCGACGCTGCTCTGGAAGACGACGCGGCCGATCCGGTTGTCGGTGACGGCGCGGACCACGCTGCGGGTGGCGCGGGTGTAGTCGGCGAGGGGATCCTCGCCGCCGGTGGCCGGGTCCACCCAGAACAGTGCGTCAACGTCTTCGGTGGCGGCCACCACCGTGTCGGCGTCGTATTGGTCGACGCGCACCGCATCCACCTCGTCCCGTACCTCCGGAGCCAGCCGGGCGGGCTCGCGCAGCAGGACGCGCGGCCGGATCCCGGCGCGGACCAGCGTGCTGACGACGTGGCGGCCGACGTTGCCGGTCGGGGTGGTAACGGCGATCTGCATGGTGTGCGCTCCTTGAGTTCCTTCGGTTCCTCGGTGACTCCGCATGCAGGCTGGGGGTGCCCTGTCATGACATGGGGGCGTCGCTGTCGGATGCGGCGCTGTCGGATGCGGCGGCGTGGGACGCGAGGCGACCGGCGAACGCGACGACGAGGTGGCGCAGTTCCTCGGGGCGCTCGATGACGAAGGGCCGGTCGAGGGCAGCGAGCACCGGAGGCAACCAGTCGAGCCGCTCTGCCCGTAAGTCGACGCGCAGCCAGCGCTCGGCCGTCCGGTCCGTGTCTGCCGCCGGCTCGTGCTCCGCCAGGCTCGCGACGCCGGCGGGAAGTTGGGCGCGGATCTGCGCAACCGTCCCGTGGACCCGCAAGGTCACCTCATGCCGGTACTCAGCCGTGGCGAACCCTGACACCACGCGCTGTGCCGGGCCGGGCCCCTCGGGCTCCTCGAACGAGCCGGGCAGGGTCCTCGCGTCCGCGATGCGATCGAGCCGGAACGTGCGGTCCTCGCCGATCTCGGCGTCCGTGCCCGTGACGTACCACCGGCCCGAGTGGGCGACTATCCCGTAGGCGTGCAGCGTGCGTGCGCTGCGCCGGCCGCCGCGGTCGGTGTACCGGAGGGAGACGGGTCGGCGGTGGCGTACCGCGTCGGCGAGGGTGAGCAGGACCCCGGCGTCCGGGGCGGCGGACTCACCGGGCTGCTCGGTGAAGGCGAGAGAGTCCAGGAGCATGCCGAGCCGGTGAGCGACGTGCTGGGGCAACACGCGCCGGATCTTGGCCGATGCCGTCTCACTCGCCGTGTGTGCGGTCGTCGTCAGCCCCGCTCGGCGGCCGGCGACCAAGCCGAGCAGCACGGCCAGCGCCTCGTCGTCGCTGAGCATGAGAGGGGGCAAGCGGTACCCGGGGGCGAGTCGGTACCCGCCGTACCGGCCGCGCACCGACTCCACGGGCACGTCGAGGTCGAGCAGATGGTCCACATACCGCCGCACGGTACGGCCGTCGACGCCGAGGCGGTCGGCGAGTTCGGCCACCGTCCGGGTGCCGCCCGACTGCAGCAGCTCCAGGAGTGTCAGCACGCGGCCGGTGGGTCGAGGCATGTCTCCAGCCTAAGGCGAATAGCGGACCGATTCTGTCCACTATTTCTCCTAACCTGCGAAGCACAGCGACTTCAGCAGCCAAGGAGAGCACCATGGACTTCGTCTCGATCCGCATCATTACCGCCGACGTCACGCGCCTCGTCGAGTTCTACGAGCGCGCCACAGGGGTGCGGGCGGTGTGGGCCACCGAGGACTTCGCCGAACTCAAGACCCCCCACGCCACCCTCGCGATCGCCGGCACCCGCACCGTCCCGCTGTTCGCTCCGGGTTCTGCCCGCCCGGCGGACAACCGCAGTGTGATCACCGAATTCCTCGTCGACGACGTGGACCGCGTGCACCGGGACCTGTCCGACGTCGTCACCGACTTCGTCACCGAGCCCACCACGATGCCCTGGGGCAACCGGTCCCTGCTGTTCCGCGACCCTGACGGCAACCTCGTCAACTTCTTCACCCCCATGACCCCGGCGGCCATCGAGAAGTTCGCGAGCTGACGCCGCGCACGGCCGGTCGCGCACGGCCGGTCGCGCACGTCGCGGCGGAAGCCGGGAGGGTCAGGGAGCCGTGCACCGGAGGGACTCCCGCTGTGCGGGGAGCCCGGTGGTGGCCGGCGGCCCGTCCTCCGCGTCCTCCTCGCCGGGACGCATGCACTGGGCCTTGCGGACCAGCTCCGCCATGAGGTCATCCATGTCAAGTCGCCGTTCCACGCGCTCGATTTGGGGGACGTGCGCCCCGGTCGAGACCCGCTCGGGGGCGAGCAGCTTGCAGCAGTCCTCATCCGGCAGGACGGAGATCTCCGCGGTGCCGATCCGATGGGCCTCGTCGATGATCTCCTGCTTGTCCCAGCCCACCAGCGGGCGCAGCACGGGCAGCGCGGCCGCCTCGTCGACGGTGGCCATATTGGTCAGCGTCTGGCTGGCGACCTGCCCGAGGCTGTCCCCCGTCACCAGCGCGGCCGCCCCGACCTCGCGCGCCAGCGCACTGGCGGCGCGGACCATCAACCGCCGCTGGGCCACGACCTGGAGCCTTCCCGCCCCTGCGACGGCGAGCTGCTTCTGGGCGTGGCCCAGGGCGATGACGTGCAGCCGCCCGGCCGACTGGTAGCGGTTCAGCTCCCTGGCGAGTGCGTATGCCTTGTAGGCGGAGGAGGCGTTGGTGTACGGAGCGCCGGTGAAATGGACGAAGTCGCACGCCAGGCCGCGGCGCATGGCCCGGTACGCCGCCACCGGGGAGTCGTAGCCGCCGGAAAGGAGCACCAGGGCGCGCCCGCTGGACCCGACGGGCAGGCCCCCCTGGCCGGGGTGGCGGACCCAGGTGAGGTAGGTCCCCGGCCGGTCGATCTCGATGGAGAGTGCGACGTCCGGGGCGGTGAGGTTCACGGGCAGGCCGAGCGCCCGCTGGATGTGGGACCCGACCTCGGCCTCGAGCCGGGAGGACGTCAGCGGGAAGCTCTTGTCGCGCCGGCGCACCCGGACGGCGAAACTGACGCCCGGGCGCTCGGCCTTGACGGCGGCCAGCGCCTCCACCGCCGCGGACGTGATGGCGTCGATGGTGCCGGGGACCCGGACGGCGGGCTGCACGGAGTTGAATCCGAACACCCTGCGAGCGCGCTCCACCAGCTCCTCCACGGGAACCTCACCCCCGAGGACCGTGACGCTCCGGGCGTCCTGAATCCAGGTGGAGCCCCCGATGCCGCGCAGTGCGCCGCGCAGATTGTTCCGCAGCAGCTGTTCGAACCGGTCCCGGTTCCGTCCGCGCAGGAAGACCTCGCCGTGCTTGAGCAGGACGCACGGCAGGTGGGGGGACGGCGTCGGCGTGCCCTCCGACGCGGCGGTGTCCGGGTGGTGGGGCACAGAGCTCTCCTTCGTCGAGTCGCCTCACGGGGCGGTCCGCGGCGGGCACGAAGGACGGAAAGGCCGCACGCTCATGCCCGGTGGAGCAGCGGCGCGTGCGGCGGGGTGCGCTCCGGATTCCCACCGGGTTCCCTCTTGCCCGGCCCCCTCCGGCGGCCGGGGCGAACCCACTGCGCGTCCAGGGTAGGCAGGGCCTGGACGCACCGCGCTCCCGGGGTTCACCCGCACCCGGAGCGACAGCCACCTCCGCGCCCACTCCGACGCCGGCCGACCGCCCCTTATTGCATAGACTCTGCAATAACTCATCCTGGGCAATTAGCCTGGTCGCAGTGCGCGAGAAGGGAACGTCATGCGGGGAACGCCGGTGGTGCTGGGCATCGAGTCGTCCTGTGACGAGACGGGCGCGGGGCTGGTGCAAAGCGGCCGGCTGCTGGGGCATGCGGTGGCGTCGAGCATGGATGAGCACGCCCGGTTCGGCGGGGTGGTGCCGGAGATCGCGGCCCGCGCCCATGTCCACTCGTTCACCCCGGTCGTCCACCGGGCGCTGGCGGCGGCCGGGCTGCGGATGTCCGACATCGGGGCGGTCGCGGTGACCACCGGGCCGGGGCTCTCCGGCGCACTCCAGGTCGGGCTGGCCGGCGCGAAGAGCCTGGCGTACACGCTGGGCGTCCCGCTGTACGGAGTGCACCACCTGGCGGGACACGTCGCCGCCGACACCCTGGCGCACGGGCCGCTGCCCGACCCCTGTGTGGTGCTGATCGTCTCCGGCGGTCACACCTCGCTGCTGCTCGTCCGCGATCTGGCGCGCGACCGGCTCGTGCATCTCGGCGACACCCTGGACGACGCGGCGGGCGAGTGCTTCGACAAGGCCGCCCGGGTCTTCGGGCTGCCGTATCCCGGCGGGCCGGCCCTCGACCGGGCGGCGCGCGAGGGCGACGCCCGCGCCGTCGCCTTCCCCCGGCCGCTCACCGGTCCGCGCGATGATCCGTACGCCTTCTCCTTCTCCGGGCTGAAGACCGCCGCGGCACGGTGGGCGGAACGGCATCGAGGTCAGGTGCTGCCGGTGGCCGACGGCGCCGCCGCACTGCAGGAGGCGATCGCCGAGGTGCTGACCCGCAAGGCGGTCGCCGCCTGCACCGCACACGGCGTCGGCACCCTGGTCGTGGTCGGCGGTGTGGCCGCCAACTCCCGGGTTCGGGCGCTGGCGGAGGAACGGTGCGCGGCGGCCGGCCTCACCCTGCGCGTCCCGCCGCTGAAGCTGTGCACCGACAACGGCGCGATGATCGCCGCCATCGGGGACCTCCTGGTCCGGGCGGGCGCCGAGCCCGCACCGCTCGACGTCTCGATCGACCCGTCGGCTCCCCTGGAGTACGCGGCGCTGCACCCGGTCGCCCGGCCCCTCGCCGGGAAGATCGCCTGAGGGGCGGGGGCGCCCGGCAACGCAGCCCCTCAGAGGGCGAGTTCGGGCCGATGGTGGTCCAGCCACAGCGCGAGGTCGACGACGCGTTCCAGGCGGAGGCGGTGGCCCCACTCCAGGCGGTCCGGCGGGGTGTCGAGGCAGGGCTTGAGACGGGACTCGTCGGCCAGGGCCCGGACCTGACCGACGGACAGGGCGTCACGGGCCAGGTCCTGCAGGCCGCGGCTGTAGTCGGGGTGATGGGTGGCCGGGTAGTGGTTCTTGGGCCGGTGCAGCACGGAGTCGGGCGCGAGTCCGGCGCCGGCGGCGCGCAGCAGGCTCTTCTCCCGGCCGTCGAAGCTCTTCAGCGCCCAGGGCGCCGCGAAGGCGTACTCGACGAGGCGGTGATCGCAGTAGGGGACGCGGACCTCCAGGCCCTGGGCCATGCTCAGCCGGTCCTTGCGGTGCAGCAGCTGGCGCAGCCAGCGGGTCAGGGACAGGTGCTGCATCTCGCGCTGCCGGTGCTCGGTGGGGGTTTCGCCGTCCCGATGCGGTACGGCGGCCAGCGCGCTGTCATAGGTGTCCCGGCGGAACTCCTCCATGCGCAGCCCGAGTTCCGGGTTCAGCGGCATCGCGGCCTCGTCGCCGGTGACGAGCAGCCAGGGGAAAGTCGCCGCGTTCAGCGCCTTCGGGGAGTGGAACCAGGGGTAACCGCCGAACACCTCGTCCGCCGCCTCGCCGGACAGCGCCACGGTGGAGTGCTTGCGGATCTCGCCGAAGAGCAGATACAGGGAGGTGTCCATGTCGCCGACGCCGATCGGTGAGTCCCGCGCCGCGACGACCGCCTTGCGGTGCTCCAGGTCAAGGAGGGCGCGCGGGTCGAGGACGACCGTGCTGTGGTCGGTGCCGAGGAAGGCGCCGGCCTCGGCGGCGTACGGGGTGTCGTGGCCGGTGCGCAGCACGTCGCCGGTGAACTGCTCGGCCTGGTCGCTGTAGTCGACGGCGTAGGAGCGGATGCGGGCGTCCGGGCCTTCCCGCAGCCGGAGTTCGTCGGCGAGCACCCCGGTCAGGACCGTGGAGTCGATGCCGCCGGAGAGCAGGCTGCACAGCGGGACATCGGCCTCCAGCTGGCTGCGGGCGGCCGTGCCGACCAGGTCACGGACCCGCTCGACGGCCGTGTCCCGGTCGTCGTCGTGCGTCCCGTCCGCCAGCTGCCAGTAGCGGCGTTCACGGATGCCGTCGCGGTCCAGGACGAGCAGGCCGCCGGGTTCCACCTCCCGCACCCCGGACCACACCGTCGGCCCGGTGTTGAAGAGCAGGCTGTACGCCTCCCGGAGCCCGTCGGCGTCCACCCGTGGCCGGATCTCCGGGTGGGCGAAGAGTGCCTTCGGCTCGGAGGCGAAGGCCAGGCCGCCGTCGACGGCGGCCCAGAACAGCGGCTTGACACCGAGGCGGTCACGTACCAGCAGCAGCCGCTGGGCACGCTCGTCCCACACTGCGAAGGCGAACATGCCCTCCAGGTGGTCGGCGAGGCCCTCACCCCACTCGGCGTAGGCGCGCAGTACCACCTCGGTATCGCTACGCGTACGGAAGACATGTCCCCGGCCGCGGAGCTCGGCCCGCAGCTCGTGATGGTTGTAGACCTCGCCGCTGTAACTGAGCACGAAGTTCGGCCGGTCGGGGCGGTCGGTCATCGGCTGCCCGCCGCCGGCCGGGTCGAGGACGGCCAAGCGGCGGTGGCCGATCGCGGCGTGCTCGCCGAGCCACCCGCCCCCCGCGTCGGGGCCGCGCGGGGTGAGCGTGGCGGTCATGGCCTCGATGACCGCGGTCTGGGTGCGGGCGTCGTGGGGGAAGGACGCCCAGCCGGTGATTCCGCACATGCAGGTGACTCCTGGTCAGTCGTGCGCGGCGGGCGCCGCGTCGGTGGTCTTCGCCGGCAGCGGTGCAAGCCTTCTGCCGGTCAGCGCGAGCAGGGGTACGGCGAGAGCGGCGGCCGTCGCGGCCAGCACGAGCCCGGCCCGTACGCCCGCGCCGGGACCGCTCAGCCCCCAGACGGCGGTGGCCAGAGCGGGGCCGAGGGTGAAACCGAGACTGCGCGCGCACTGCACCGTGGACCCGACGGTCGCGGCCCGGTCCGGTGGGGCGGCGCCCATGATCAGGGCCTGGGTGGGGCCGCCGTTCAGGCCCAGCCCGACGCCCGCCAGCGCCAGCCGCCAGGCCACCTCCAGCGGTGACCAGCCGTCACCCAGCGGGATCAGCAGGAGCAGACCGGCCGTGGTGAGGGCGGCGCCCGTGACCGCGACCGGCCGGGCACCGTACCGGTCGGCGAGACGCCCGCCGAGCGGCCCGGCCAGCCCCATACCGAGCGGGAAGGCCAGCACGGTCAGCCCGGTCGTCGTGGCGCTGACCCCGTCGTCACGCTGAAGGTGCAGAGCGACCAGGTAGTGCATGGCGGCGAACCCGGCCGCGAGGGCCAGCACCGCGCCGTGGGCCCGGAACAGCCCCGCGGCCCGCAGCACGCCGGCCACCGGGCGGCCGCCGGGTCCGCGCAGCCACCACCAGAGCGCCGGGACGGCCGCCGGGGCGAGCGCCAGCCACGCCGGGTGGTCCGCCGCCAGGGTCAGCGCCCACAGCAGGACCGCCACCCCCGAGGCCACCAGCAGTGCGTCCACCACCGACCGCCGGTCGGGCCGGCGCAACCCGCCGTCCCGCGGCAGGGCCCGCCAGGCCAGGAAGAGGGCGAGCAGACAGAAGGGGATTTTCACCAGGAAGACCGACCGCCAGCCCAGGTGGTCCAGCAGCAGACCACCCACGGCGGGCCCGGTCACCGCCCCCAGCGGCCCCAGAGTGGCCGGCACACTCATCGCCCGGCCGCGCGACTCCGGCCGCACGGACCGCATCGCGAGCACCGGCATCAGCACGAACAGCACCGCCCCGCACGCTCCCTGCATCAGGCGCGCGGCGATCAGCCACCCCATCCAGGGCGCCACGGCCGCCAGGGCACTGCACAGCCCGAAGCCGCAGGTCGCGGCCAGCACAGCGGACCGCAGCCCCACTCCGCCGAGCCACCGCCCGACGGGCAACAGCAATGCCACAACGGGTAGTTGATACCCCAGCGCCGCCCACTGGGCAGTGGCAACGGACACCTGCAGGCCGTCAGCGATCTCCGCCAGCGCCACATTGACGACATTCATGTCGAGCATCGCCACGAACGCCAGCACCCCCGCCACGGCGACCAGCGACCAGCGGTCCTCACCGGCCGCGGAGAGGTGACCGGGCCGCCCCCCACGGGCCCCGTGGTGTCTCACCTTCCCCTCACCCCTCCCCCTCACCGTCACGAGCGGGCTGCCGGCCGGCAACCTCGCCTCATGAGTCGAGAGGACGCCGCGGTGAGTTCCCGGCCGTACCCGGAAAGTTCGCCCCCGGGCTCCCCACTACAGCCCCTCGATGACCTTGATGACCTCGATGGCCCTGATGACCTTGATGGCCTCGATGGTGGTGAGCGCTGCCCCGTCAGATCACCGAGGCCGCTCTCTCCCCACATCGGGTGACCGCCAGGACCGCCATATCGTCATCGCGTGGACCGCCGGTCCACCGTTCGACGTCACGTACCAATGCCTCGACCGCCTCGGCGGGCTGAGTAAAAGGCCCCTTCCCCCGGAGCCGGATCGCCGGGTCGTAAAAAGTCCCCGCACGATTCCGGGCCTCCGTCACTCCGTCCGTGATGAGCAAGAGCGTGCCGCCGATCGGAAACGGCCATTCCTGAAGCGTTGCCTCCGGACCGCCCAGGACGCTCATTCCCAAGGGGAGACCTGGATCTTTCGTCTCCAGCGCAAGCACCGTGTCCCCATCGAGCAGGTAGGGCGCGGGATGACCGCAATTCAGCAAACGCACGCAATCAGAGCCCGGCGGGATTTCCCCGACCACCGCGGTGACGAATCCCTCCATCTGGACGGTCTCGTCACGCAAGGAAGCCTCCTTGACCAGGGCCCGCTCCAGGCGCGCGGTCAATGCCACAAGGTCGGGTTCTTGGTCTGCCGCCTCCCGGAACACACCCAACAGCACGGATACCGCACCGACGGCGCCGAGGCCCTTTCCTCGTACATCGGCGATCAGAAACCTGGCGCCGTGGGGTGTGTCCCGCACGGCATAGGCATCTCCGCCGATCAACGCCTCGACCTGCGCGGCGTTGTAGACGGCGGCGATGGCCAACTCGCCGATACGTGCCGGGGGCGGGGGCAGCACGGCGTACTGGGCGACCTCCGCGACCGAACGCACCAATTCCAGGCGGCGCCCATGATGAGCGAGGACTCGATTCACCCAGATGCCGACCAGGGCGGCGAAGAAGGTGTTGAACACCAGAAGCGGACCGATCGAACGGTCCAAGTAACCGGCGCCGATCAGCAGTGGCACATCGACCAGGACGAGAGCCGCTGCGATGGCGACCGTATGCCGAAGCGAGAGGAGGGCCCCCGCCACGACAACAGCGGCCCCCAATACATTGTCGCCCCAAAAGTCTTCCGGATAATAGACGTTCCAGGCAGTCCCGATGATGACCAGCGCGCTGGGGGCGAGTGGAACGTACCAGGGCCACTTCGTGGAGAACGGGTCCATCTGCGTCTTGACTCCGCATCCGCTGATTACAGTGCTTCGTCACTGTAGGTCTCCGGTACGGAGCAAGACCGAGGTGCCGCACCTGCACCCGATCCACGGTGGCCCGGACGGACGCATTCCCCCCACCCATGCCGGCCCTTCCGATACGCGCCCACGGCAGCGACAGCACGTGCACGGGAAGGCGAGAGGGACCGGGACCCACACGACGGCGGCGACCGAACGCACCGTGGAGGCAGCGCAGAGGCAACCCCGCTCCCCTTGAAGGCCCGCATCCCCACGTCCAAGTAATGGACAGGGAATGTTGTTGTCATGTTCCATCCACGCGCGTAGCGTCCGCGTGATCCCTGCGGTTTCCTGAAGTGTCTCTCCACCCCCCACACTTCAGGAGACCTCATGCGTCATGCCGCCATCGGCCTGTCCGCCGCATCTCTCGCCTTCGTCGGCCTCACCGCAGCTCCCGCCCTCGCCGACCCCCCGGCTCCGCCCAGCAAGTCGACCGCGCAGACCGAACTCGCCGCTCTCAAGGTCGCCACCCCACGCTCCATGGATGGCTACGCCCGCGACAAGTTCGACATCTGGGCCAAGCAGCCCGACGGCTGCACCACCCGCCAGGACGTCCTGGCCCGCGACGGCAAGGACGTCGTCGACGAATCCGGCAAGAAGTGCCAGCCGGCCAGTGGAAAGTGGTACTCCGTCTACGACAACACCACGGTGACGACCGTCGCCCAGGCGACCATCGACCACATGGTCCCCCTCGCCGAAGCCTGGCGCTCAGGCGCGGCCAACTGGACCGCGGACCAGCGCAAGGCGTTCGGCAACGACCTCAAGGATCCCCAGCTCCTGATCGCCTCCGAGTCCTCCAACAGCTCCAAGAGCGACAGCGGCCCGGCCGACTGGAAGCCCACCAACCACGCCTTCTGGTGCACCTACGCCGAGGACTACACACACGTGAAGTCCGTCTGGAAGCTGACCACCACGGCCAAGGAGAAGACCGCTCTGACCTCCATGCTCAACACCTGCACCAAGTAACCGGGCGCGAACTTCGACGGTGCCCGGCGTTTGCCTCGCGAATCCGTGGGCACACGCACTACAGTCCCCGGCTGGTCTCCCCCGTCCAGCCGGGGATTTTCGCCTTCCGGCACGGGTGCGGCCGCGCCCCGGCTCCGGGCGCCGGAGCGGGGCCCGAAGGGCCGCCGGCGCCCGGCGGAGGTCAGGAGCAGGGCTTGTAGAAGTGCTTCCAGCCGTCGCCGGGCATGGCCGGCGGCTCGGAAGTGGACCCGAACGCCCCGTACTTCACCTGGAGTTCGTAGTCGTGATTCCCCGGACCGCTGCCCGGCTTCGTCAGGCGCACGTCCCGGTCCAGCTGCCCGTCACCGGCGTTGTTGAGGATCGCGAGGTCCGGGTAGGCATCGCCGCCGTAGTGGGCGATCCGCAGCTGCCGCGCCTCGCCGTGGTCGCCGATGTCGGAGTGCCGGGACGTGGCGGAGCCGAGGTTCGACCGCTTGAGGGGGCCGGGACGGTACTGCGCGATGCGCGCCGTGGCGGGGTCGTCCCCGTCGGCCGGCTTGACGACGTTGACGACCATGTCCAGGGTGCCGTCGCGCTGGAAGTCGGCGACCGCGGCGGTCGTGACCTCCCCCTTCTTCGCGCCGAGAAGTGTGCTGACGGCGTACTTCGTGCCGAACGTACCGTTCGCGGCACCCCATTGAACGGTCATCTTGGTACCGGTGAGGCCGGGGTTGCTGATCTTGTCAGGGTGGCCGTCACCGTCGAGGTCGCCGACCAGCGTGGTGGCATCGGCCAGACACGGGGCCGTCGCCGCGGCACCCTTACCGGACAATGCCGCGCCGCCCGGTGCCGGCGCGGCGGCCGCACTGGCCTGGGACCCGGCGATCGTCAGGGGCAGAGCGAGGGCCGCGACGGGCACGGCGATCAGGCGTAAGCGCTTAGCAAGCATCTCGAACTCCTCATGTCGTTGCTGCTGCGAGGTGAGATGCCGTCAGCACCCGGCACGTTGACGCCCGAATCGCTGTATTACACAACCGTGACGCGCGAACGGGCGAGCGAGACGACCGGCTACGCGTATGCCGGCCGGTGGGAAGCCTGTCGGCGGCGACCGGTGATCTGTCGGCGGTATGTCGGTGGAGGGTGCGACCTTGAGCGGGTCGGTGCTCCTCATGAGCACGCTGTCCGAGCCCCAGGAGTCTGTCACCGTGTCTTCCGTATCCCAGAGCCGATCGTGGGACGTTCACCGGCTGCCGTCTGCCGAGGGCAGGAACTTCCTTGTCACCGGGGGAAACGCCGGGATCGGCTACTTCGCCGCGGAGCAGCTCGCCGCCACCGGCGCCATGGTCGTCCTCGGCAGCCGGGATGCCGCGAAGGCCGACGCCGCCATGACCTCGATCCGCTCACGTGTCTCCGGCGCACGTGTAGGGCACCTTCCACTGGACCTCGCCGACCTGTCGTCCCTGAAGACCGCCGTGGACGGGCTGGAGCTCGATCATCTCGACGCGGTGGTCCACAACGCGGGGGTCGCGCTCGACGACCCGCCGCGACGGGAGACCGCGGACGGCCACGAGCTGATGTTCGGCACCAACCACCTCGGCCACTTCGCGCTCACCCGGTGGCTGGCCCCTCTGCTGTCCGCGGCGCCGGCGGGCCGCATCGTGACGGTGGGAAGCTACGCGGCGCGCTCCGAGCGACTGGACCTGGACGATCTGCAGTCGACCCGGGACTACCGGCCCCAGCGCACCTACGGCCGGTCGAAACTGGCGCAGATGTGCTTCGGCTTCGCACTCGACCGCCGCCTGCGTGCCGTCGGCAGCACGGTGCTCAGTGTGGTGGCCCACCCCGGCGGCGCACTGGACTCCCTCACCCCGCCCCGCCCGCCGGTACACGTGACCACCCCCGGCGAGCGGCTGCGCGCCTTGCCCGCCGGGCTCGTGGTGCAGGGCAAGGACGCCGGAGCATGGCCGGTCGTCCGCGCCGTCCTCGACCCGGAGGTGCAGGGCGGACAGCTGTGGGGGCCGAGGGTCTTCGGCCTGCGGGGCACACCACGGCGGGAGCCCGTCCTCTCCCATATGACCGACCCGGCCGTCGCCACTCACCTGTGGACCGTCTGCGCTGAGCTGACCGGCACCGATCCGCACCTCGGCTTCCGGTAGACGTACAGCCGTTCGCCGCCCCGTTCACCAGTCGTGGACCGAACCGTCCGCGAGCGTGTTCACCGGGAGGTACTTCGGGTCGTACGCGAAGCGGGCCGCGGCCTCCTCGTCGTACTCGACGCCGATGCCCGGGGCGTCGCCGGGGTGCATCAGGCCGTCCTCGAAAGTCCAGGTGGTCTTGAAGACGTCCTGATACGGGGGCAGGTGCTCCATGTACTCCTGCATCCCGAAGTTCTGCACGGACAGGTCCACGTGCAGGGCAGCGGCGAAGGAGACCGGCGAGAGGTCGCCCGCACCGTGCGAACCGGAGCGGACGCCGTAGAGCTCCGCCAGCGAGAGGATCTTACGGAGGTGGCTGATGCCGCCCGCGTGCGAGACGGAGGTACGGATGTAGTCGATGAGCCGTTCGGTGATCAGGTACTGGCAGTCCCAGATGGAGTTGAAGATCTCGCCGACCGCCAGCGGCGTGGTGGTGTGCTGCCGGATGAGCCGGAAGGCCTCCTGATCCTCGGCCGGGGTCGGGTCCTCGATCCAGAACATCCGGAACAGTTCCAGGGACTTGCCCAGGTGGGCCGCCTCGATGGGGGTGAGCCGGTGGTGGACGTCGTGCAGGAGGTGGAAGCCGTAGCCGAACTCCTGGCGCACCGTCGCCATGTACCGCGGCACCCAGTTGAGGTACTTGCCGGTGTCCCAGCCCTCCACCGAAGGACGGTCGCCGTCGGCCGGCTCGTAGGTGTTCCCGTCGCCCTTGCGCACGCCGTAGACCTTCCCGGCACCGGGGACGGCGGCCTGCGCGCGCACCGCCCGGAAGCCGCGGTCGAGGAAGCGGGCGACGTCCTCGAGGAGTTGGGGGGTGCCTTCGCCGCTGGCGTGGCCGTAGACGGTGACCCCGTCGCGGGCGGCGCCGCCGAGGAGCTGGTAGACGGGCAGGCCCGCCAGCTTGCCCTTGATGTCCCACAGGGCGACATCGACCGCGGCGATGGCCGTCATGGTGACCGGCCCGCGCCGCCAGTAGGCGCCCTTGTAGAGGTACTGCCACATGCGCTCGATGCAGGACGGATCCTTGCCGACGAGCAGCGGGCACACGTGGTCGCGGAGGTAGGAGGCGACGGAGAGTTCACGGCCGTTGAGCGTGGCATCGCCGATGCCGGTGACGCCGTCGGATGTGGTGATCTTGAGGGTGACGTAGTTGCGGCCGGGGCAGGTGATCAGGACCTTGGCGTCGGTGATCGTCGTCATGGTGCGCTGCTTCCTCGCTTCAGGGAGGGGGTGGGGGCGATGGGCAGGGAGGGGCAGGCGGGACGGACCGGGAGGGGTTCGACCTTCTTGATCACCAGGCCGTACGACAGGGCTCCGACGACGGCCAGCGCGCCGGACAGGGCCAGGGCGAGCAGGAAGCTCCCGGTGGCGGCGACGAGGGCGCCGGTGATGATCGGGCCGACGAAGCCGGCGATGTTGGAGGAGAAGTTCTGGATCCCGGCAAGCGACGAGACCTGACCGGGCTCCGGCGCCACATCGGCCGGCAGCGACGCGACCGACGCCCCGGCGAAGGCAAGCGAGGCGCAGCACACGGCCAGCAGCGCGATCATCCCGGCGGCGTTGTCGACGAAGACGGCGGGGGCGATGGCCGATGCGCCGGCCATCCCGGTGACCAGGCAGGTCTTGCGGGCCCGGTTGACGGACCAGCCGCGCTTGAGGAGGGCGTCGGCGACGACGCCGCCGCCGAGGCTGCCGCCGATGGCGACGAAGGCGGGGATCATTCCGAAGACCCCGAGTTCGGCGAGGTCGAAGCCCCGGTCCTTGACCAGGAAGGCGGGGAACCAGGTGATGAAGAAGAAGTTGCTGTAGTTGAGGCAGAAGAAGCCGATCATCATGCCCCAGACCGTGCGGTACCGGAACAGGTGCCCCCACGCGACCTTGGCGGCCCTGGTCGTGCCGTCGTCCTGCACGTCCTCCAGGCGGGCGCCGCCCTTGCGGAGGTAGTCGAGTTCCGCCTCGGTGACCTTCGGGTGCTTCTGAGGGTCGTGGTAGGTCTTCCACCAGAGCAGCACCCAGCCGAGGGCGAGCGCGCCCACGACGTAGAACGGCACGCGCCAGCCCGCCCAGGCGATGAGGGCGGTGATGACGGGAAGCGAGATGACGGCCGCCACCCGCGAGCCGGCGTCCCAGAGGGCGTTGCCCATGGTCCGCTCGCGCTCGGGGAACCAGCGCGAGACGACCTTCGCGGAGGCCGGGTAGGCACTGGCCTCGCCGACGCCGAGGCCGAGACGGGCCAGCACCAGGTCGATCGGCCCGCGCACCAGGCCGGTCAGGGCGGTGACGAGGCCCCAGAGCAGTGCGCCGACGGCGAAGATGCGCTTGACGCCGTACCTGTCGATCAGCCTGCCGGCGGGAAGCTGACACAAGGCGTAACCCGCGAAGAAGACGCCGAGCAGCAAGCCCTGGGTGGTCTCGCCGAGGTGGAGGTCCTGGTCCATGAACGGGAGCGCCACGCTGAGGGTGGTGCGATCCATGTAGTTGACGACGAAGGCCAGGGAGCACAGACCGGTCATGTACCAACGGAGGTTGTTGCGACGCCCTTTGGGGCGGGGCGGCAGTGTGCCGCCCGAGCCGTCGTGCGGAGCGTGGACAGCGGGGGCCATGTCCTTGTCGGCCAGGGGACCGCTCATGGTGGCGTCGCCCGTCCGGTCCGGTGGGCAGGAGGGGGCGTGAACGGGGGCTGTCGTGCGGCGGCCAGGGCTGTCGCCTCGGTGCGGCGGACGGTGTCGGTGCCGGTGTCGCTGTCGCTGTCGCTGTCGCTGTCGCTGTCGGAACAGCGTGGGCCCGGATCCGCACACGGGTGGCCCTCGAGCGAGGACGGCTTGGGGGACAAAAGACCCTCCCCTTGTTCCGTGTAGTGGAACCCGGTATCGTGTAGCGGAACTTCGTGACGCCACCGTAGGCAAACGGGGGGATCCCGTGCCAAGGGGACAAAGACCCGAATCGCAGGGACGGATGACACGGACGACACGGACGACGCGGATGACACGAACGACGCGGACAGCGCGCCCGAGCAGGCCGGCGTGACCACACGCCGCGGCCGCACCTCGGCAGCCGGCTCCGCACTCGAGAAGTCGCTGCGCATCCTGGAAGCGGTGGCCGCCCCGGGCGGGCCGCACCGGCTGATGGACATCACGGCGGCCGCGGCCGTCCCGAAGTCGAGCACCTACCGGATCCTGGCCTCGCTGATCGAGCAGGGCTTCGTCCGCCAGGAAGCCGCCGGCCGCTACGGCGTCGGCCCGCGGCTGCACGGGCTGTCCGCGCAGGTCATCGGTGGTGCGGAGACGGCGAGCATCGGGCACATCCTGGGCGGACTCCAGCAGGCCACCGGACAGACCGTTCACCTGGCGCTGCACAGCGGCGAAACCATCACCTACATCCGCAAGCTGGAGGGCGACCAGCCCTTCCGTACGGCCTCGCGCATCGGCATGCGGATGCCCCTGCACACGACGGCGATCGGGAAGAGCATCCTGGCCCACCTCCCCGCCGAGGAGGTCCGGGCGCTGATCACCATCGGCGGCCTGCCGGCTCGCACCCCACAGACACTGACCACGCCCGAGGCGCTGGAGGCCGACCTGGACACCGTCCGGGCCCGCGGCTTCGCCATCGACGACGAGGAGAACGAGCCCAGCATCCGCTGCATCGGCGCAGCCGTCCTGGACCGCGAAGGCCGCCCGGTCGCCGGCGTCTCCCTCACCACCGTGACCTTCCTGGTGCCCCGCGACCAGATCGAGGCCTACGCCCCGGACCTGCACACAGCCACCCAGGCTCTGGCACCCCTGCTCTGAGGCGTCACTTCGCGAGCGGCCGAGCGCCCGGCTCATGGCCGGCCCGGACAGGCCGTGCCGGTGTCCGCGCCGGGCCTTCCTCCACCCCCGCAGCCGCCCTGCACCACCACAAGAACCTGACCAACTCACCACGTGTGACACCCTCTTGGCCCGGCGTGCCGCGATCAGGGAGGCCAGGAGAATGGGGGCGCCACGCAGTGACGGGGCCGCTGCGTAGTACGGACCCGCCAGGCACCGTGGCCAGGTGCATCATGGATCTGGACGCCCGAGGGACCAACACAACAGAGCGGACTGGTACGTGACACGCATTCTGGTCATCGGTGGTGGGATCGCGGGTACGGCGACCGCGCTGGCCCTGCACAAGGCGGGTCTCGATGTCACCGTGCATGAAGCACATCCCGGCACGGCCGAGGACATCGGGGCGTTCCTGACCCTGGCGAGCAACGGGATGCGCGCACTGGCGCAGCTCGACGCCTCGGATGTGATCACCGCGCTCGGTTTCCCGCTGCGCACCATGCGTGTGCTCGACGACCAGGGCGGTGAGATAGCCCATGTGCCGCTGGGCGAGGCCGATGACGCGCTTCTGCGGTACCGGTGCCTGCGCCGCGGGGAGTTGCACTCCGCCCTGCAGGCCGAGGCGGTCCGTCGGGGCATCGGGTTGTCGCACGGTGCGCGGCTGGTGTCCGTCGAGAACGGCTCCGACGGGGTGAGCGCGCGGTTCGCCGACGGCAGCGTCGCGACCGGTGATCTGCTCGTCGGTGCGGACGGCCTGAGTTCGGCCGTCCGGCGATCGGTCGCGCCCGGCGTGGAACCCGTCTACGCGGGACAGAACGTCTTCTACGGCTACACGCGCAGCGCCCCGCTGACGGAGGACACCGGTCACCTCACCATGGTGCGGGGCAGCGCCGCCGCCTTCGGCTACGCGGTCTCGCCGGACGGGGAGACCTACTGGTTCGCCCGCGTCGGCGGAGACGCCGTCCCCGCCGGCGAACTCGCACACCCCACACCGTCCCGCCGGCGAGAGCAACTCGTCGCGCTGCTGGGCAAGGACGCCACGCCCGCCGCGGGTATCGTCGCGGCCTCCACCGACGACCTCATGGCCACCAACGCCACCGAGATCCCTCCCGGCACCCCCTGGCGATCCGGGCGGACCCTGATCATCGGCGATGCGGCGCACGCGGCCTCACCGGCGACGGGGCAAGGAGCCTCGATGGCGCTGGAGGACGCCGTCGTCCTCGCCAAGTCCCTACGGGACACACCCGATACGGACAGCGCACTCTCCCTCTACGAGGCATGCCGCCGCCCACGCGTGGAGCACAACATCACCGCCAGCGGAGAGATCTCCCGCGGCACCCGCGCCCCGTCCCGCGCCGGCGGAGCACCGTCCCCTCAGCGCCCCGGCGACGACACCCTCACGGCCCAGCTGGACTGGCACCGCGATCTGAACACCGTCGCCGGCAACGCGGACTGAGCCGGGTAGACGCAGTAGAGGAGGGGGCCGGCCGGCGCGCTGAGGGTCGTGGCCCACAGCGGCCGGCAAGCCGTACTCCCGGGCGATCACTGTGCCCTGGGTCATCAGGCCGCCCACCTCCGTCACCAGACCCTCGATTCCGACGAACAGCGGCGACCAGCTCGCGTTCGCCGCGCTCGGCGAGCAATGGACCACCGGCGCGGCCCCGGGCCGCTGGGGTGGAGCACCGAGGGCAGAGGGGCGTCGTCGAAATCCAGGGTGTGCGAGGGTTCCGTCAACGACCGCGGCGTCGGTGCCGGGTAGCGTCCGCCGCCGACGGCCGTCGTTCCGGGTGGCCTCCCCAGGCGCCACCCCGGCCGTGATCGTAGGCCCGATCGGGAGGCTGCCGGCGACGAGTGCGCGGGCTGGTGGCCGTGGAACCATTCGGCCAAAGCCCCAGGTGGGGAGCCGCCGAGTCTATCTTGGGGCAGAGCAGGCTGTGGTCCCGAAGGGCGAGTCAGTCGCCGCCGGTCAGCCTCATGGCATGGACGGATATGCGCCTTGAGCGTGACGCCGTGGCAGTGCCGCGCAGCGACGATGGTCGGCAACGCAACCTCTTCCACGAGTGGCCCTGCCGCTCCCCGTCACCATGCCACCCGCCTGAAGTTCAGCGGGCGAGACCAACGGAAACCCCTTTGGTCTTTCCTGGCTGGTTCCGAGGCGCCCCGGCGCCCCGGCGCCTCGGCGGGCGCCATCTCTGTAGGACGTAAGGGAGATTCGACCATGATGAATTCCGTTGCTGCCCCGCGCCGGGTGTCCAGACGAGCGGCCAGAAGTGCCACCGTGCTGGTCGCAGCCATTCTGGGCATGGCGCCTCTGGTGGGTACCACGCCACTGGCCGTGGCCGCCGACAGTCCGAAGCAGATCGACGACTCAAAGATCTACGGGTCGGAGGACGACATCCTCAAGGCAATGGAGCAATGGGCGCCCGTCAACACCTCAGAGAGCGTGATGGGGTATCCGACGGGTATCGACCAGGACGCGAAGGGCAATATCAATTCCGTCGCGCTGGGGGATGTCCAGGCTCAGTACGATGTCGGGACGGCACTTAAGGACGCCAAGCAGGCGGCGAAGGACTTCGCGGATGGCATGGTCACCGACAAGGATGGCAACAAGGCCCCCAGAGCGGATGGCACGAAGCCTCCCCAGTTCATTGCGGATGCCGCCAGGCAGATAGCGGATTCGTCCATCACCGAGCCTGAGACCAGCCAAAGCACCAGCGATAACAACATCGCGCAGGCCATGAGCGAAAAGAACTCCGCCAAGTCCTACTGCAATGGCAGTTATCACTATGAGGGCGCGCCGCAGAATACCGCCAAAGCGAATCCGTGCATCTTCGTCGGAAAGCTCGACCCGATGTCCGGCGCCAAATACCCGAAGGTGGCCGGCGGAAGCGGCATGGCGGGCGGGGGGAAGAAGACCTACACGGTCGGGGGGCAGGTCACCGAAGAGAACAGTTCGACCTCGGGCTGGTCGGTGGGCGGCAAGTTCACGCCCAAGCTCACCACCACTCCCGCCGGCGGGGGGCTCGGAGGAGAGGACTCCCTTGAGGTCAGCTTCACCTACAGCTACTCCTCGACCTCCCTCAACCGACAGATGACCTCCCAGGAGGACAAGACCGAGGTCGAGTTCCCAGCTGACACGAAGGGGAGCCTGCAAGGCAGGCGCGACGGCGCCTACTACATCGGCTACCTTTTCGTCGACTATCAGGGGACTGACAAGGCCCCCGGCACTCCGGAGAAGGAGCACCTCAAGGCCATCCCCGCCCGGGTCTACGTCCAGTCCCCACAGACCAGCACCCCGGTCACCTATTTCAAGTACCAGGAGCCCGCACCGAAGTAGCCCCGGCCCTACGCCTCCCGGCCGACAGCGAGCCACCTGCCGCACCCCGCTGCCCATCGAGTGCGTACGTGACGAAGCCCCGCCGCTCCGGGCGATGGGGCAACGCCTGAACCTGCGGTCAGTGACGCCAGCCCTCGTCGACGCGTCGACGGGGGCTCGCTGACTTCTGTGGCCCCGCTGTGGTCGGACACATCTTCCAGAGAACCCATGAGGAGCCCGGGGCCCTGCCCCCGACGACTCGGCTGCAACGACTCGGCCGCGGCACTTCCGCCCTTGGACGGGCGGTATTTCCCCGACCTGAGAGCGAGGGAAGGCAGGGGGCACCGCGGACACGTGGGTCGGGCCCCCGAGTCTCTCCCGGCTCCCGCCATGCCGCACCCTGCACCATCGCGGCACCCCAGCTGCCCGTCAGCGTCCCCGAGTTGACCTCCACCATGCCTTAACACCCCGTCCGCCCTGGCCGACGACCAGGGCCGGCGATGACCTCACACCCCGCAAGCCGATTGTTCACACACCCCGAAAGGACAGCGATCAGGCATGAAATGGTCTTCCGCATTCACCGCGGCAGCAATAGGAGCCGGCGCCATTGCCGGGCCCATCGCGGCGGCTTCACCTTCCGTCGCAGCACCGCGGAGCGCCAAGGCAATCACCTCAACGGTGCGGTGCACGTCCAAGAATCAAGAGCTGGCCACCAAGCTGACGAGTGACATCACCAAGGCGCTGGAAAGCCGGAAGAGCATGGCATCGCTCTCCTTCTATGACCGGCCCTCCAGGACGAGGTGCACCGTTGACGCTGACAAGAAGTTCGACTCGGCCAGCGTGGTGAAGACGATCGTGCTCGGCGCCTTGCTGTATCAGCGGGGCGGCAACCTCACCGCGGAAGAAGATGCTCTCGCGCGCAAGATGATCACCGAGTCGGATAACGACGCCGCAACCGCGTTGTGGAAGAACTTGTCCGATCTGACGGATCCCAAGAAGCCGGATCCGGTCAAGATCCAGGAATTCCTGGACAAGGCCGGGATGCAGGACACCGTCCTCGACAAGGAAGCATCCTGGGGCATCAGCCAGGTCACCGCACGCGACCAGGCCAAGCTGTTGCGCATCTTTTCGGGTGCCGATGATTCGGTCCTCGGGAGCAAGGCGCGCGCTTACGCACTCGACCTCATGAAGGACGTGCAGAGCACCCAGCGATGGGGCGCCACAGCCGGCGCTCCGGTCGGCTCCCTGATCCATGTGAAGAACGGCTGGCTGCAACGCAGTCAGAGCGCCGACGTCGATGCCTTTGACAAGGGCGACTGGAAGGTGAACAGCATGGCGGTCCTCACGGAGAACGGCTACGACTCCGGCATGGTCGTACTCACCGAGAACAACAGAGTTCCCGAAGGGCACCCCAAAGAAGAGGGGATGGATTACGGGATCGAAACGATAGAGACCGTTTCCCGCGCCATATACCGGGACGTTTACCCGGACGCTGAAGGTTACGACCCCAGCAGGCCGCCCATCCCGCCGGCCACGGCACCCACGGCAGGGTAAGCAGATCCGTCGCGGCCCGAGGCCTGAGGACTGAGGACTGAGGACTGAGGACTGAGGACTGAGGGGCCTGAAACCCAGGGTTTCAGGCCCCGCCGCGTAGCCGCCCACCGAAGGCATGACACAGATGATGCCCCGTCAGTGAGATGGCGTGACACCGGTATCGGCGCAACGATCCGAGCGCGGCCGCAGCCCGCCGGCCAGGCCCCCCGGACCGTCAACGGCCGACCTGCCCCGGCCCGGGAACGGCCCGGGAACAGCCACGGGCTCAGCCCATCAGCCCGGCCTGGTGAGCCAGCAGTGCCGCCTGCACCCGGCTGCCGCACCCCGTCTTCCCCAGGATCGAGCCGACGTGGCACTTGACCGTCCCCACACCGATGCCGAGCCGCCTGCCGATCTCCAGGTTGGACAGCCCCTCCCCCAGCATGCCCAGCACCTCCCGCTCCCGGGCCGTCAGCCCCGCCACCCTGCTGTCCGCGGTGGCGGCCCCGCCACCGGCCCCGCCGCAGCTCAGCATCTGCCGGATGACGGTCCCGGTGACCGCGGGCGAGAGCACCGCGTCCCCCGCGGCCGCGGCCCGTACCGCGCTGATCAGCTCCTGCGGTCCCTCGTCCTTGAGCAGGAAGCCGGTGGCGCCCGCCCGCAGGGCGTTGAGGACGTTCTCCTCGTCGCCGAAGGTGGTGAGCATGACCACCTTCGGCGCGGGGTCGAGGGCGGCGAGCGGTTCTACGGCCGCGAGCCCGTCGACCACGGGCATGCGGACGTCGAGGAGCACCACATCGGGCCGGTGCTCGGCGCCGAGCCGGACAGCCTCGGCGCCGTTCGCCGCCTCGGCCACCACCTCGATGCCGTCGGCATGCCGGAGGATCAGCCGGACACCGTGCCGGATCAGCTCCTCGTCGTCGGCGAGCAGCACTCGGATGGCGGAACTCGCGTACGAGCCCACGGAGTTGGCCTGGTCAGTCATGCGTCCTGCTCCCACGGTGCGGTTCGGTCACTATCGGAACGGTGAAGCGGTCGATCGCGATCAGCGTGTCGGACCGGAAGCAGTAGCGGACGAGCTCCAGCCGCCCGTTCTTTGCCGCTGTGCCCGCGTACGGATACAGGCAGTCCGTGGCGGAATCCGGGCGTCGCGGTTCGTGCCCGGCGGCGGCCGCGCGCGCGGCGGAGTCGTCCGGCGCCACGGCTCGCTTCACCTGGCCCCGCGACATCCCCACCCGGGGCTGTTCGGGGCTCGGGTTTCCGAGGTCATAGCGGGACTGGTCCACCAGCAGGACCCCGAACATCATCATCGCGCTGACCCCCACCAGTCCGAGCAACCCGGAGACGGCTCCGGCGATGTGCCGCTGGTGGCCGGAGAGCCCACTGCCCGGCTCGTCGACGGCGACGGTTCCGCTGTCGTCCGGCGCCGCCTCCACCGTCTCCGCACCGGGCCCGGGGTCGGCGGGGATGTCGGCCGCAACGGCGAAGCCGCCGTCGAGCCTCCGCCCGGCCTCCAGCCCGCCACCGAGCAGCGCCACCCGCTCCCGCAGCCCGGTCAGCCCGCGCCCGGAGCCCAGCCCGGTCACGACGGGCGGTTGGCTGAGCGGAGCGCCGTTGCGCACCCGCACCTTCACCCGCTCGCCGGTGTGCTGGACGGCCACGGTCACCTGGGCCCCGGCCGCGTACCGGTGCACGTTGGTCAGCGACTCGCGCACCACGCGGTGCACCGCCCGCCGCACCCGGGCCGGCCGGGCGTCGAGGTCCGGCCCCTCCCAGAGCAGGTCGACGCAGATGCCGACGTCGCGCGACTCCTCGACCAGCGCCTCGACGTCCGCACGGGTGCCCGTGGCATCGGTCAGCGCGCTGATGCCGATGTCTCCGCTCAGCGGCCCGAGGACCCCCAGCGCCTCCCGCAGCTCCTGCATCGCATCACGGGTGGCACGGCGCACCACGGCGGCCTCGTCCTGCAGCTCGGGCGCCTCCTTGCGCAGCGCCATCTCCAGCCCGCCCGCGTGCAGGGAGACCAGGCTCAGCCGGTGCCCGACCAGATCGTGCATCTCCGCGGCGATCCGCGACCGCTCGCGCATCCGGGACTCGCTGTCGGACAGCCGCCGCGCCTCCTCGGCGGCGACCGCGCGCTCCTGCAAAGCCCGCAGCAGCCGGTCGCGCTGCCCGGCGGCGGTACCGACCAGCCCGGGCACCACGACGGTGCTGACGGCGAGCACCGCACCCAGCGCAAAGCCGAACAGCCTGCTGCCCATCTGCAGCTCGGGGACCAACACCGCGCAGGTCAGCATCGCCGAGGCGGCCGCCCCGAGCAGCACCGCGACTCTCCGCCGTGCCGTCCTCATCTGCCGGGTCGCGGTGTAGGCAGCCACCGCGGTCAGCAGCGCCACGGGGGGCGCCACCCCCATCAGCACGGCCAGACCGACCACGCCGACCACCGGGTACCGGCGCCGCACCAGCACCAACACCGTGCCGGCGCCGCCCAGCGCCACCGCCGCCCAGGCCACCCCCAGCCTGCCGTCGAGCCCCGACTCGACCACGTAGGTGAGCAGCACGAGCGCCGCGGCCAGAACCGCCTCACCGGCCGCCCGCCACAGGTGCCGCCCCCGCTCCCCGGGCCCCGCAAAGAGGCTCCGGGTGGCGCGGTTCTCGGGCGCAGGTGGGGCACTGGACGACATAACGACGATTATCAGGGGCCGTGCACGGGGTTCCGCTGCTTCCTGAGGCGGACCCGCCTCTGTCCAAAGGCAGAGGCCCCCGACACGCGCCGCGCGCCTCGACGGCGTCACCGCCCTCGGCCCCCAGCAGTGCGGATCGCCATCGTGCTGACGCAGCCCGCTCAGGTGCCCGCCGTCGCCGATCTCAGCCGCCACACCGGCAGGTCGGCCAGTCCCTCGGCGTCGCCGTGACCGGGCCATGGAGGCGAACACGGAGGCACAGAACCGAGACAGATCGTCGCTCGAAGTCAGCACACGTCCAGACTGCTTCGCCCGGATTGAAGCTGCGTGGAAGCGATGTCAAGGCCGCGTGCACCGCGTGGGCCACTACTGCGTGGCGGGGGCGGCGTCCTTCCTGAACATTCGAGCAGCCCTGCTCGTACTCTTCGACGATGCGCCGAGCTCCCGCTCGCACCGCCGGGTGTGCGGCCGAGACCTGGTCTGCGGTGACCTTCTCGTTTGAGGCGGCATTCAGGTAGCGCCGGCCGATGTGCGGGATGTCGCTGACCCGCGTCCCGCGACCGCGAGGGCTTCGTCGAGCAGATCTGCCGCGGGACGACCCGTGAAACGAGGCCGAAGCGCACCGCCTCGGTGGCGTCCATGGTGCGGCCCGTGAGGCACATCTCCATCGCCTTGGCCTTGCCGACGGCGCGGGCCCGGACGCTGGGAGCCGCCGATGCCCGGGACGACGCCCGGTGTGATCTCTGGCTGTCCGAACACGGCGATGCCGGCTGCCAGCCGGATGTCGCGGAGTACGGCGGGTTCGCAGCCACCTCCGAGGGCGAACCGGGCCCCTTTATGTGAGGGCGACCGGCGTCTCGTGAGCCTCCTCCACAGGTCGCATACTCCGTACGTCAGGAGTCGCACCGACATTGACTTAAGGAGGGATTCGCCAGCTTGAGCTGACACGAGATTGTCGTTCTGTCCTGGAAGTCAAAGGGAAGGAACGGCTACCGTGCGAATACGAAGCAGTGTGCCTGTGCTCGCGGTGGGGGCCACGGCAGCTCTCGTCTCCGCCCTCATCCCGGCGCAGGCATCCGCGGCGGAACCTCTGAAAGCATTCGAGAATCAGAAGCCCGCGTGGCACAGATGTGCCAAGTCGAAATCTGCCGCATACCAGTGCGCGACGATCCAGGTTCCGCTCGACTACAGGCGCCCTGCCGGCAAGACCATCAAGCTGGCCATCTCCCGTATGAAGACGAGTGTCTCCGGCAAGCGGCACGGCGTGATGCTCGTCAACCCCGGTGGTCCGGGGTTGAAGGGCCTGGCCATGCCGGTCACGATGCAGGACAAGATGCCCAAGGAGATCCGCGAGCAGTACGACCTGATCGGGTTCGACCCCCGCGGCGTGGGCCAAAGCAGCCCGCTCACGTGCGGTCTGACGACCGCGGAGCAGAACTCCACACGTCCGTACAAGCCTGAGACGTTCAGCCGTGATGTGACCTGGGCCCGGACCGTCGCCGAGAAATGCCGCGCCAAGAACGGTGACAAGCTTCCGTACTTCACTACCCGCAACTCTGCCCGCGACATTGATGTCATCCGCGCCGTGCTGGGGGAAGGGAAGATCTCCTACCTGGGCTACTCGTACGGCACGTACCTGGGCGCGGTGTACGCGCAGATGTTTCCCGCGCGGACCGACCGTTTCGTGCTGGACAGCGCGGTGGACCCCGCCCGGGTCTGGCGCGGCATGGGCCAGGGGTGGGCGGAGGGCACCGAGCCGGCGTTCACCCGCTGGACACGGTGGACCGCCCAGCGCCATGGCACCTACCAGCTCGGTGACACCCCGGCCGAGGTGAAAAAGACGTTCTGGGGCCTCATCGCCCGGGCCGACCGCAGTCCGATCGCGTATGAGGGCGCGAAGCGCAGCGGGGACGACATCCGTGCCGACCTGCGCACCAAGTTCTTCACCCCCAAGGCCGCGGCCGAAACGGTCGCCGCCCTGAAGAAGTCCGCCGGCAGCGAACCGGCCTCACGAGGCGCAGCAACTCCCGACCCGCAGGCGGGGAATGACAACCTCGACGCCTCTTCCTGGTCCGTGCTCTGCGGCGACACGGCGGCCTGGCCACGCGACCCCGAGCAGTACCGGCGTGACGCCATCCGGGACAAGACCAAGTACCCGATCTACGGCGACTTCGGCTCCAACATCACGCCGTGCGCGTTCTGGAACAAGCCGGCCGAGCCGGTCACGACCCTGGACAACAGCGTTGGTCTGCTCACCGTCCAGAACCAATGGGACCCTCAGACCCCCCTGGCCGGCGGCCTGAGCATGCACCGCGCTTTGAAAGGCTCGCGGATGGTGTATGTCGAGGGCGGCGAGGGCCACGGCGTCTACGCTATGCACTCGCGCCCCTGCTCCGACAATGCGGTCAACGCTTACCTGAGCACCGGAAGGCTTCCGGCGAAGGACACCACCTGCAAGGCGCCCGGCGGCCCATGAGCCCGGCGTGCACGAGCGCACCGCCCCGACGCCGCGACGCGCACCCGCAGTGGGACTGGTTGGATGCGGGTCCGGTCAGCTGCCCCCTTGGAGCGCGCGGACGCTGACGGAGTCCACGGCGAAGCGCGACCGGTCCCACTCGCCCGCGGCGCAGAGCTCATCAAGAGTCCTTGGACGGCTTCGAGAACAATCGCCGCGCGTTCTCCCGCAGTTGGAACGGGTCGCTCCCCCGCGACCTCCTCCAGGGAGAAAGCAACCGCGCGGGTCCGGGAGCCGGGGAGCGCCGACTCGGCGGCCGGCCACGGCGTCGGCGCTCATGGCCCCTCCGCCTCATCGGCCGGCCCGGCTCCTGCGGTGACCTGCTCGGCCGCCGGGCAGCCGGGCGGGTCCACGGGGTGCGGCGTGGGGTCGGTGCGGCGGCGGTGACTGGTGTCGCACCAGGGGTAGCTACGGCTGCGCCGACAGGTGCAGAGCGCGACGACAAAGCGTCGGGAGACGGCCACACAGCTACGTCGGTCCTGCCGCCGGCAGGGTGGCGGTCAGGCGTTATGCAGCCGACTGGCTCGAGCCAAAGTCCATGGCGGCCGGCAGGGAGGAGTCGTACGAGCGCATCCTGCGTCTTCACATCCTCCCCATCGAGGCCGCCTTCGGGGTGCACACCCTCAGCGGATTCCCAGCTCCGCAAGCACCCGGCGCTGAGCCACAGTCGGGCGGTCCGGGAAGTAGAGGTAACAAACCCCTCCCGAACCGCTCTTGACCTGGCCGTTTGCGTCCTTGCGCTTGGTCCTCAGCCAGATGGTTTCGAACTGGTGGCGCTTGTAGACGCGCCGGACCGCCGCGTCGTCGGGTGAGGCCGGGTCGTTGGCGATGACGTCGCCGTTCTTGGTGAAGCCGATGACGGTCATCAGGTGGCCGGCGGTGCCGTAGCCCGCTCCGTCGAGTTCGGTCTTCAGGAAGGACTGGGAGGTGATGACGGGGATGCCCGCGTGGATGAGGCGTTCGGCGTCCGTGAGGGAGGTGAGGCGGGTGACCACGGACTGGAGGTCGCGGTAGGTGGCGGCGTAGGCGGCGTTGAAGGGCCAGTTGCCGCAGCCCTCGTACTGGTAGTCGAAGGTGTAGCGGGCGGCGTGACAGACCTGGGGGTCGGCGTAGTCGGGGTTGACCCAGGACAGCTGCTGCCGGCTCGGCCGGCGGCCCCAGAATTCGATGATCATCTGGGAGGAGGTGGGGCTGCACCAGGCCTCGCCACCGTTGTCGTACTCCGGGTACTGGCCCTTGTGGATCTCCTGCGAATAGCGCGGGACCACCAGCTCGCGGCCGACCCGGCCGGGCGCGGAGGCCGGCACCTCGAAGCGGTCGGGGAGGTCCGAGCCCATCGCGCCCAGCCGCCAGACGGTGGGGGTGAGCCGGGTGCCGGGCTTGCGGTACAGGGTGACGCGGAGTTCGTACGAGGCCAGCCGGAGGCCGCTCGCGGGGGTGTCGATGGCGAAGGTGTCGGTGGAGATGCTGCTGCGGCCGTCCTTCTGGCCGTCGAGCGAGGTGCGCCGGATGTCGGCGTCGCTGTCGCCGGAGGTCCAGCGGCCCATGACGTACCAGGGGGTGCGGCCGCCGTCGCTGTAGCCGCCGCGCAGCTCGACGGCGATCCACGTGCCGGGCGGGGTGTGCGCGTTCCAGGAGGCGACGGCTTCGGTGGCCGGGACCGTGAGGGTGTGCACCGGGGAAGTCCAGGTGGCGTACTCCCAGGCGGCGGACCTGCCGGTGTGCGGGTCCTTGTAGTCGACGGTGCCGGCCGGGTGCACGAGGCGGATGCCGGGGCGGGCGCCGTGCATGAGGCCGGTGCCCCGGGCGTGGCCCCTGGCCCAGTCGGCTGCGGTGGTCCAGGCGTGATAGTCCACGAGGCTCTTCGATCGGGGCGCGGCGGCGTCCGGGGCGGTGGGCGCGGCGGACGTGCCCGCGGCGGACGCCCGGGAGGCGTCGGCGGCCTGCGCCGAGGGGGTGGCGGCACCCGCCGCGGCGGCGAGCGCGGCGGCCAGAACGGTGCGCCGGGGCGCGGAGCTGGTCATGGTGGTTCCCCCAGTCGGATGCGTACGGGCGGGTGCGGAGAGTCGGGGCGGGCACGGGCGGGAGAGTCGGGGCGGGCACGGGCGGGAGAGTCGGGGCGGGCACGGGCGGATCGGCAGTGGCTCAACTATTGCCGTTGCGAGCCCGCTTCGGAAGGCGGTGCGGGGCGCGTCGCGGCGGCAATATTGGTGTGGACCACTGGCGGACGGTGGCGCGGGCCCGCCGCGTACGCTGGCGCGATGGATCATGATCTGGCTTCGCTCGCCACCCGGCTGCACGCCCTGCCGCCGTCCTGCGGGCCGGTGCGGCTGATCGCGGTGGACGGGCACGCGGGGTCGGGCAAGACCACGTTCGCCGCGGATCTGGCCGAGGCGCTGGGCGGGGCACCCGTGGTGCACACCGACGACCTCGCCACCCATGAGGAGCTGTTCGCCTGGAGCGACCGCTTCGGTGCGCAGGTCCTGGATCCGCTCTCGCGGGGCGAAACGGCACGCTACGGGGTCTACGACTGGGTGCGCGGGGAGTTCACCGGGCAGCGGGAGCTGGCACCCGCGCCGCTGGTGCTGGTCGAAGGGGTGGGCACGGGCCGGCGGGCGCTGCGGCCGTATCTGGCGTGTCTGCTGTGGATGGAACTGGCGAGCGAACACTCCTGGGAAAGGGGTCAACTCCGGGACGGGCCGGGCCTCTCCACGTTCTGGAGTGGCTGGATTCCATCGGAGCGCGCGCACTTCACAGCGGACCCCTCCCGTCCGTATGCGGATTTCCTGGTGCATCAGGGGGAGATGGGGTACGAGGTGCTTGTGGGACCGTCCGCGGCGCCATGAGCGGCCCCGCATTTAACGCTCCGTAACGGACGACGGGCGACGCGCCCGGCGACGCCGACAGGGTCCCGCCGAGTGCCTCAACTCGGCTTGACCTAAGGGGCGTACAGGACTTACGTTCTCAATGTGCGGTTCTACGGACCGCCCGCAGATGCGAAGCCCCCGGTTGTTCCCCCGTGATCGGGGGCTTCGTTCTGCGCAAATCCCCCTTTGCCGCCCGTCGGGCGCCGCTCTTCCCTCACCCTGGGTCACCGCATTCTTCGCGCCGTCGCGGCGTACCCAACGGTCAGTTCTCGCCCCGTGCCGCCCTCTACGGCCTGCACCGATCCCGCGGGTACCATGCGAGTCCGGGCCGCCGCAGGCCAGGGACCGAGGTGTGCGCGATGACGGTCAACTCCCGTCCCCCGTACTCCGGTTCGACAGATCGCGGCCCGCACTCGCCCGGCGGCACGGGGGAACGTTTTGTGGGGGGACGGGATGGACGTCGGCACTCAGGGTTCGCCCGCCCCGGCCGAGCTGGCATGGCTGCGGGCGGTCGATGCCTACACCGTGGGCGCGTATCCGCAGGCGGAGGAGGAGTTCCGGGCCGCGGTACGGATCGATCCGACGATGGCCGACGCCTGGCTCGGGCTGCACGCACTGCGCGCCGACACCTCCATCGCCCTGCTGCGGATGCACCGGCACCGCGACCGCTTCGGCGAGATGCGCGCCCGCCACCGGCGCACTCTCAACTCCTGGTACTGGCTGGGCTGGTGGGTGCAGCCGGTGCTGGAGACCGGCCGCGATCTGCTGCTCGCGCACGCCTCCCACTGGCTCGACGGCCGGCATGTCGCGGAGCTCGACCAGGCCCTGGCCGGCTGCCCGCCCGTGGACACCGACCCCCAAGTGCGCTTTCTGCACGCCTGCCGCGCCTATCTCGTCAAGGACTGGGACCAGCTCGTACGGCACACCGAGCCGCTGCTCGGCGACCCGGTGCTGGGCATCGAGGCGGGGCTGTTCGGCGGGATGGCCCGGGTGCGGCTGGAGATGTACGGACAGGCCGAGCCGCTGCTGTCCGCCGCGCTGATGCGCTGCCGCAGCGAGCAGCCGCAGCGCAAGGAGCTGCGGTACTGGCTCGCCCGCGCCCATGAGGGCACCGGCCGCAGCGCCGCGGCGCTCCCCCTCTACCGTGCGGTGCACCGCGTCGACCCGGCGTTCATGGACACCGCGGCACGGCTCGCCGCCATCGCCGCGGGGGACGGGCTGGACGAGGGCTCCGACCTCGCGACGGTCCCCGCGTCCGGCCTGGGCCAGGAGGCCGGCGGCGATCCGGATCCGATGGCCCCGCTCGATCCCGCCGACGGCCGTGAGCTGCTGGTGAGCGGGGAGGCGGACGCACCGGACGCCGGGGTGGGCGGCGCGCCGGCCGAGGGCGGGGCCGCGGCCCGGGCCAAGGCCTCGGCGCCGGTGCCGCGCGGCGCCGAGCGGCTGCCCGCCGGGCCCGCCGACCCGGTGCTGCTGGAGAAGGCGCTGGCGGAGCTGGAGCGGATGGTCGGCATGGAGCCGGTCAAGCGGCAGGTGCGGGCGCTGTCGGCGCAACTGCGGATGGCGCGGCTGCGGGCGAGCCAGGGGCTGCCGGTCCAGCCGCCGAAACGGCACTTCGTCTTCTCCGGCCCGTCCGGCACGGGCAAGACGACCGTGGCCCGGATACTCGGGCGGGTCTTCTACGCCTTGGGGCTGCTGGGCGGCGACCATCTCGTGGAGGCCCAACGGTCCGATCTCGTCGGCGAGTTCCTCGGCCAGACCGCCGTCAAGGCCAATGAGCTGATCGACTCGGCGCTGGGCGGGGTGCTGTTCGTCGACGAGGCGTACAGCCTGTCCAACTCCGGCTACAGCAAGGGCGACGCCTACGGCGACGAGGCGCTGCAGGTGCTGCTCAAGCGCGCCGAGGACAACCGCGACCGGCTCGTCGTCATCCTGGCGGGCTATCCGGAGGGCATGGACCGGCTGCTGGCCGCCAACCCCGGGCTGTCCTCCCGTTTCACCAGCCGGGTCGACTTCCCCAGCTACCGGCCGCCGGAGCTGACCGCCATCGGCGAGGTGCTGGCCGCCGAGAACGGCGACCACTGGGACGAGGAGGCCCGCGACGAGCTGTGCAGCATCAGCGGCCATGTCGTCGACCAGGGCTGGATCGACGAGCTGGGCAACGGCCGCTTCCTGCGCACCCTGTACGAGAAGAGCTGCGCCTATCGCGATCTGCGGCTGTCCCAGTGGCGCGGCGCCCCGAGCCGCGACGACCTCGCCACCCTGCGGCTGCCGGATCTGATGCAGGCGTACGGGGAGGTGCTCTCGGGCCGCGGCCCGGAGTCGCCGCGGCGGCCGGAGTTCTGACCGCCGCCGGGCGCTGAGGCGGCGGCGCCCGGCGGCGGGGCGGTCACGGCGCGGTGTTCCGGCCGGTGCCTGGGCACCGGCCGGCGAACTCAGCCCGCCAGCGCCCGGTCCTCCGCCGGCAGCGACGCCTCCTCACGGGGTTCGGTGACCCGCTCCCCCGCGCCCCGCCGGCCGGCCCGGGCGGCCGGGGCCCGGTGGTGGGCCGGGTCGCGGACCTCGCCGACCAGCATCTCCAGGACATCCTCCAGCGCGACCAGTCCGAGCACCCGGCCGGTCGCATCGGCGACCGCCGCCAGATGGGAGGCGGCCCGGCGCATCGCGGTCAACGCGTCGTCCAGCGGCAGCTCGGCGCGCAGGGTGGTCATCGGATGCCAGACCCGCTGGGGCACCGCGCGGTCCCGTTCCTCCAGGTCGAGGACGTCCTTGACGTGCAGATAGCCCATGTACGCGCCGCCGGCCGCACACACCGGGAAGCGGGAGTAGCCGGTCCGTACGGTCAGTTCCTCCACCTGGCGCGGGGTCACGGTCGGTTCGACGGTCACCAGGGCCGCCCGGTCGAGGAGGACGTCCGTGACGGGGCGGCTGCCGAGCTCCAGGACATCGGAGAGCTGTTCCTGCTCCGCCGGGTCGAGCAGGCCCGCCTGGCCGGAGTCCTCCACGAGGTGGGTCAGCTGCTCGCTGGTGAAGACCGCCTCGACCTCGTCCTTCGGCTCCACCCGGAAGATCCGCAGCACCCCTCGGGCACAGGCCCCGAGCAGTGCGGTGACCGGGCGGCACAGCCGGGCGAAGGCGACGAGCCCCGGGCTGAACCACAGGGCGGTCCGCTCGGGCGCCGCCATCGCCAGGTTCTTGGGGACCATCTCGCCGATGACCAGGTGGAGGAAGACCACCAGGGCCAGGGCGATGACATAGCCGAGCGGGTGGACCAGCGCCGCCGGGAGGCGGACCGCCTCGAAGAGCGGCTCCAGGAGATGGGCGACGGTCGGCTCGGCGACCGCACCGAGCGTCAGGGAGCAGACGGTGATGCCGAACTGGGCGGCGGCCATCATCTGCGGAAGGTTCTCCAGGCCGTGCAGCACCTGCCGGGCGCGGGTGGAGCCCTGGGTCGCCAGGGGTTCGATCTGGCTGCGGCGTACGGAGACGAGCGCGAACTCGGCGCCGACGAAGAAGCCGTTGGCGAGCACGAGCAGGAGCGCGAAGAACAGCTGGGCCAGCGTCATCGGGCCACCTCCGCACCGACGGTGACGGGCTCACGGGGCGCCTCGGCGGCGGCGGGCAGGGTGACGGTCGCGGTCCGCACGATCCTTATCCGCTCGGCGCGGTGGTGCGACACCAGCCGCACCCGCAGCCGCCAGCCGTCGAGTTCCGCGATGTCGCCCGGGGCCGGGATCCGGCCGAGTATGTGCGCCACCAGTCCTGCCACCGTTTCGTACGGTCCTTCCGGGGCGTCCAGGCCGATCCGCCGCAGGGTGTCCACCCGGCAGCCGCCGTCGGCGTCCCAGGCGGGGCGGCCCTCCTCCGGCGGGGCCTGTCCGAGTTCGGGCAGGTCCACGCGGTCGTGCTCGTCACGGACCTCGCCGACGAGCTCCTCGATGATGTCCTCCAGGGTGACCACGCCGGCCGTGCCGCCGTACTCGTCGACGACCACCGCGATCGGCTGTTCGCTGCGCAGCCGCTCCAGCAGCGGCTGCACCGGGAGCGTTTCGGGCACCAGCAGCGGCGGCACCGCGATCCGTCCGGCCGGTATGCGCAGCCGGTCGTGCGTGGGGACGGCCAGGGCGTCCTTGAGGTGCACCATGCCGACGACCTCGTCGAGGCGGGTGCGGTAGACGGGGAAGCGGGAGAGTCCGGTGGCGCGGGTGAGGTTCACCACGTCCTCGGCGGTCGCGGACGCCTGGAGGGCGCTCACCCGTACGCGGGGGGTCATGACGTTCTCGGCCGTCAGATCGCCCAGCGAGAGGGTCCGGACGAACAGATCCGCGGTGTCCTGCTCCAGCGCGCCCGCGCGGGCGGAGTGGCGGGCGAGCGAGACCAGTTCGCCGGGGGTACGGGCGGAGGCCAGCTCGTCGGTCGGCTCCACGCCGAGGGCGCGCACCAGGCGGTTGGCGACGGTGTTCAGCAGGGTGATCACCGGGCGGAAGAAGCGGGAGAAGGCCCGCTGCGGGCCGGCGACGACCCGGGCGACGGGCAGCGGCTTGGAGACCGCCCAGTTCTTGGGCACCAGCTCGCCGATGACCATCTGGACGGCGGACGCCAGCAGCATGCCGACGACCACGGCGGTGCCGGGAACCGCGCCCCGGGGCAGGCCGGTGGCGAGCAGCGGCCCGGCCAGCAGCTGTGCCAGCGCGGGCTCGGCGAGCATACCGACCACCAAAGAGGTGATCGTGATGCCCAGTTGGGTGCCGGACAGCTGGAAGGAGAGTTCCCGCAGGGCGGAGACCACGGTGCGGGCGCGGCGGTCACCGTCGGCCGCGGCGCGTTCGGCGTCCGCCTTCTCGACGGTGATGAGTCCGAACTCGGCGGCGACGAAGAAACCGTTGGCCAGGATCAGGACGAGGGCCGCGGCGAGCAGCAGCACGGGGCCGGTCATGCCGCCTCCTCCGTGGTGTGCGGGGGTTGGGGAGGGGCGGCGCAGGTACTACAGGACGATCCGTCCATTGCCGGAGGGAGTCACTCCTCGGGTCGTGGTGAGCCCACCAAGGGGCAGGGCGCGTGCGGCGCCCCGGAGAACAGAGTAAACAGGGGGACCCCGATTAGGGCAGGCTCACCCGGCCGTGTGGCCGACAGCACCGTGCTCCTCGGCGAGGCCGCGCAGCGCACGGGCGTCGCGGATGGCCTGATCCCTGGCGATGCCCGGCTGGATGCCCATGGCGGGCAGGCTGGTGCCGTCGGCGAGGTCGAGATGGACCCAGGGGTCGCCGGCCCGGAGGTTGACCCGCAGGACCTGGGCCCAGGCCAGTTCGCGCTTCGTGGTGAGGTTGACGACCGTGACGCCCTCCTGCCGCGCCACCACCTTGGGGCGGCCGAGCAGCAGGAGGACGGCCAGCACCAGCAGTCCGGTGACCACGAAGCTGAGCCGTTCGCCGCCGGTCAGCTTCGGCAGCGCCAGCGCGATCGCCGTGAGGGCGGCCAGCTGGGCGATACCGATGGTGTACAGGACGGCCCGGGTGCGGGTCGGCCGGAAGGTCACCGGGAGGCTGGGCAGGGGCGCGGACACGTCGTGGGTCTTCCGTCGGGGGGTGAGGCGGGGCGTAGGGGTGATCAGTGACCGCGGGTCACAGCCGGCAGGCGTGGATACCGGTGGTCAGGATCGCACGGGCGCCGAGGTCGTAGAGCTCGTCCATGATGCGCTGGGCGTCCTTGGACGGGACCATGGAGCGGACCGCGACCCAGCCCTCGTGGTGCAGCGGGGAGACGGTCGGCGACTCCAGGCCGGGGGTGAGGCCGACGGCCTTCTCGACGTGCTCGACACGGATGTCGTAATCCATCATCACGTACCGGCGGGCCACCAGGACGCCCTGCATACGGCGCAGGAACTGGCGGACCTTCGGGTCGTCGTCCGGTGCGCCGGTGCCGCGGATGACCACGGCCTCGGACGTCAGGATCGGCTCGCCGATGATCTCCAGGCCGGCATTGCGCAGGGTGGTGCCGGTCTCCACGACATCCGCGATGATCTCGGCGACCCCGAGCTGGATGGCGGTCTCCACGGCGCCGTCGAGGTGGACGACGGAGGCCTCCACGCCGTTCTCGGCGAGGTGCTGGGTGACCAGTCCGGAGAACGAGGTGGCGACGGTCATGCCGCCGAACTCGCTGACGTCCTTGGCGGTCCCGGGACGGGTGGCGTAGCGGAACGTCGAGCCGGCGAAGCCGAGCTGGAGGATCTCCTCGGCCGGTGAGCCGGAGTCCAGCAGCAGATCACGGCCGGTGATGCCGATGTCGAGCTTGCCGGAGCCGACGTAGACGGCGATGTCGCGCGGCCGCAGGAAGAAGAACTCGACCTCGTTCTCCGCGTCGACCAGGACCAGTTCCCTGCGGTCCTTGCGCTGGCGGTAGCCGGCCTCATGGAGCATCGCCGACGCAGGCTCGGACAGTGAACCCTTGTTGGGGACAGCGATGCGCAGCATGAGAGCGAGTTCCTTTACAGCTGGGGGTGCGGGGAGAAGCGGGGGGCTGGATCAGAGGTGGGCGTAGACGTCGTCCAGGGAGATGCCCCTGGCGACCATCATGACCTGGAGGTGGTAGAGGAGCTGGGAGATCTCCTCGGCGGTGGCCTCGTCGGATTCGTACTCGGCGGCCATCCACACCTCGGCGGCCTCCTCGACGACCTTCTTGCCGATCGTATGGACACCGGCCTGCACCAGCTCGGCGGTGCGGGAGGTGGCGGGGTCGCCCGTGGCGGCCTTCTGCTGGAGCTCGGCGAAGAGCTCCTCGAACGTCTTCTTGGACATGATGGTGACTACCCTACGCGGTTGAATTACAGCGGCGCGCAGCGCCTCGGCTGAAGGGTGCGGGCGGGTGGCGGGCGGGCGGGTCAGCGCCAGGGCTCGGACACCGTGCGCAGGGTCGCGGCGGTGGCGACCGCGGCGGTGACCGCTTCGTGGCCCTTGTCCTCGACGGATCCCTCGAGGCCGGCCCGGTCCAGGGCCTGCTGCTCGGTGTCGCAGGTCAGCACGCCGAAGCCGACCGGTACGCCGGTGTCCACCGCGACCTGGGTCAGGCCCTGGGTGACGCCCTGACAGACGTAGTCGAAGTGCGGGGTGCCGCCCTTGATGACCACGCCGAGGGCGACCACCGCGTCATAGCCCCGGCCGGCCAGGACCTTGGCGACGACCGGCAGCTCGAAGGCGCCCGGCACCCGCAGCAGCGTCGGCTCGTCGATGCCCAGCTCGGTCAGGGCGCGCAGCGCGCCGTCGACCAAGCCGTCCATGATCCGCTCGTGCCATTGCGCCGCGATGACGGCCACCCGCAGGTCGCCACAGTTCTTCACGGTCAGTTCGGGTGCGCCCTTGCCGCTCACGGTTCTCCTCGTACGGGTGATGGGGTGGATGGGGGTGACGTGGTGCCGGGTGGTCAGTGGTTGTCGCAGGTGGTCGCGGCCACCGGGGGCATGGTGTCCGGCGCACCGGGGACCGGGGCCTCGCCCGCGTCGCCGGGTCCCTGCCGGGACGGGGCCGACGGCTCCGGGGAGGATCCGGGAGCGCCGCGCTCCAGCCAGGGCAGGTCGTGCCCCATCCGGTCCCGCTTGGTGCGCAGATACCGCAGATTGTGCTCGCCGGCCTGGACGGGCATCGGCTCGCGGCCGGTGACCCGCAGGCCGTGCCGCACCAGGGCGGCGGTCTTCTCGGGATTGTTGGTCATCAGGCGCAGCGAGCGCACCCCGAGGTCCTGGAGCATCTGCGCGCCGGCGGCGTAGTCGCGGGAGTCGGCGGGCAGCCCCAGTTCGAGGTTGGCGTCGAGGGTGTCGCGGCCGCGCTCCTGGAGTTCGTAGGCGCGCAGCTTGGACAACAGCCCGATGCCGCGCCCCTCGTGGCCGCGGAGGTAGATCACCACCCCGCGTCCGACCTCGCTGACCCGCTGGAGCGCGGCCTCCAGCTGGGGGCCGCAGTCGCAGCGCAGCGAGTGGAAGACATCGCCGGTCAGGCACTCGGAGTGGACCCGGACCAGAACGTCCTCGCCCTCGCCGAGATCGCCGGCGACCAGCGCGATGTGCTCGACGCCGTCGACGGTGGAACGGTAGCCGTGCGCGGTGAACTCACCGTGTGCGGTGGGCAGCCGGGTGGTGGCCTCGCGGCGGACGGTGGGCTCGGCGGACTGCCGGTAGGCGATCAGGTCCTCGATGGAGATGATCGACAGGCCGTGCTTGCGGGCGAACGGCACCAGTTCGGGCAGCCGCAGCATCGTGCCGTCCTCGCCCGCGATCTCCACGATCGCGGCGGCCGGGCGCAGGCCGGCCAGCCGGGCGAGGTCGACGCCGGCCTCGGTGTGGCCGTTGCGGACCAGCACCCCGCCGGGCCGGGCGCGCAGCGGGAAGATGTGGCCGGGCCGGACGAAGTCGCCGGCCTCGGACTCGCCGGAGGCCAGCAGCCGCAGGGTGGTGGCGCGGTCGGCGGCGGAGATGCCGGTGGACACGCCGTGCGCGGCGGTGGCGTCGACGGAGACGGTGAAGGCGGTGCGCATCGACTCGGTGTTGTGCTCGACCATCTGCGGGAGTTCCAGCCGGTCCAGCTCCGGGCCCTCCATGGGGGCGCAGATCAGTCCGCGGCACTCGCTCATCATGAAGGCGACGATCTCGGGGGTGGCCTTCTCCGCGGCGAGCACGAGGTCGCCCTCGTTCTCGCGGTTCTCGTCGTCCACGACGACCACGGGACGGCCGGCGGCGATATCGGCGATGGCCTGCTCGACGGGGTCGAGGGCCAGCGCCTCGCCGTCCTCGGTGTCGTACCAGCTCTGCAGTGCGGTCATGCCGCTGCTCCTTCCAGGACGGTGCGATCGGCGGCGCGCGAGCGCAGCCACCAGTCGCGCATGCCCCACCCGACGAGGGCGAGATAGACGACGTAGACGAGGCCGGAGAAGGCGAGGCCGCTGCTGAAGGCGAGCGGGACGCCGACGACGTCGACCAGCAGCCAGGCGCACCAGAACTCGACCAGGCCGCGTGCCTGGGCGACCATCGCGGTGAGCGTGCCGACGAAGATGTAGGCGTCCGGCCAGGGGTTCCAGGACAGTTGCGGGATCAGCGTGAACAGGGTGCCGACGGCCGCGGTGCCCACGGCGGTGCCGGCGAGCAGCACGGCGCGCTCGCGCCGGCCGGCGAAGCGCACGGCCACCGAGCCGTCCTGGGCCTGCCGGCGGCCGCGCTGCCACTGCCGCCAGCCCCACAACGCCACCCCGATGACCAGGAGTTGCTTGCCGACGCCACCGCTGAGGTGGGCGGAGGCGTAGGCGGCGACGAGGATGACGCCGGAGAGGAACTGGGCGGGCCAGGTCCAGATCGAGCGCCGCCAGCCGAGCGCCAGGGCGGCCAGACCGATGGTGTTGCCGATCATGTCCGACCAGATGACGTGCTGGCCGAAAGCGGTGAAGGCCTCGCCGTTCAGCGCGTCCAGGACGCTCACCGGTCCATCTCCTTGATCTCGTCGAGGTCCGTGAGGTCGGCGGCGGCCGTGCGGTCCGCGGAGCCGCGGCCCAGCAGCCGCTCGACGTACTTGGCCAGGACGTCGACCTCCAGGTTGACGGGGTCGCCGGCCTTCTTGAGGCCCAGGGTCGTCAGGGCGAGGGTGGTGGGGATGAGGCTGATGGTGAAGTAGTCGTCCGCGGCGTCGACCACGGTCAGGCTGACGCCGTCGACAGTGATGGAGCCCTTCTCGACGACATAGCGGGACAGCGTGGCCGGCAGCGCGACCTTGACGATCTCCCAGTGTTCGCCGGGGATGCGCTCGACGAGGGTGCCGGTGCCGTCGACATGGCCCTGGACGAGGTGGCCGCCGAGCCGTCCGCCGAGCGCCATGGGGCGTTCGAGGTTGACCCGCGAGCCGGCGGCCAGCGCGCCGAGGCTGGAGCGGTGCAGTGTCTCGGCCATCACATCGGCGGTGAATTCGCCGTCGGCGGTGTCCACGACGGTCAGACAGACGCCGTTGACGGCGATCGAGTCGCCGTGCTTGGCGTCCTCGGTGACGAGGGGGCCGCGCAGTCGGAAGCGGGAGGAGTCACCGAGGTTCTCGATGGCGACGACCTCACCCAGCTCTTCGACAATTCCGGTGAACACTTCAGTTCTCCTCGTGGAGGGCGTGGTGGACGGGCGTGGCGGTGACGCGCAGATCGGGGCCGAGTCGTTCGGTGCCGGTCACATCGAGCCGCAACGCCTGGGCGATGGTGGTGATTCCGGCGTCACCGAGGACGGCCGGTCCGGCGCCGAGCAGCACCGGTGCGAGATAGCCGACGACCTTGTCGACGGCCCGGGCGGCGAGAAAGGCCCCGGCGAGGGTGGGCCCGCCCTCCAGCAGGACGGAGCGCACCTCGCGCGCGTACAGGGCCTGGAGCAGGGCGGGGAGGTGCAGTCCGCGGCCGTCGGCAGCGCGCGGCAGCCGGATGATCGGGGCGAGGCCGTCGAGGTGGCCGGTGTCGGCGTCCTCGGCGACCGCGATGAGGGTGGGGGCGGTGCCGTCCAGGACGCGTGCGCCGGCCTTGACGGCGGTGGCGCCGGAGTCGACGACGACCCGCAGGGGCTGGCTGATCTCGTCGTCGGCGAGCCCGCTGATCCGGGCGCCGAGCTGCGGGTCGTCGGCGCGGGCGGTGCCGGAGCCGACGATCACGGCGTCCGCGGCGGCGCGCAGCCGGTGCACATCGGCGCGCGACTCGGGTGAGGTGATCCAGCGGCTGGTGCCGTCGGCGGCGGCGACCCGGCCGTCGAGGGTGGCGGCGTACTTCCACAGCACGAAGGGGCGGTGGCGCAGGACGGCGGTCAGCCAGGCCTCGTTGCCGGCGGCGGCCTCGTCGGCGAGCAGTCCGCCCTCGACGTCGAGGCCGGCGGCGGCCAGGGTGACGGCGCCGCCGGTGGCGGTCGGGTCGGGGTCGGCGACGGCGTAGACGACGCGGGCGATCCCGGCGTCGATCAGCGCCCGGGCGCAGGGGCCGGTGCGGCCGGTGTGGTTGCAGGGTTCGAGGGTGACCAGTGCGGTGCCGCCCCGGGCCCGCTCGCCGGCGGCGCGCAGGGCGTGGATCTCGGCGTGCGGCCCGCCGGCCCGGCGGTGCCAGCCCTCGCCCGCCGTACGGCCCTCGGAGTCCAGGACGACGCAGCCGACCACGGGGTTGGGGCTGGTGTGCCCGAGGCCGCGCGCGGCGAGCTCGATGGCTCGGCGCATCGCCGCGGTCTCGACGGGGGCTGCGGTGGCCACCGGGTCCTCCTGCCTCATCGGGCACGGACTCCGGGGCTGTCTGGACGACAGAAGCGGAAACGACGCCACGGCGACACCGCGGCCGGACATACACGGACCGTCCGGGAAAATGACCGGACGCGCCGTCGACGGCGGTGTACCGAAACTCGCCCGCCGCGCACTGCCTCCCATCCGGACTTTCACCGTCGGTGCAGGAATTTCACCTGCTCAACCGGCCGCTGGCTGCGGACGGGTCGCGGACTGTAACCGCCGGTTCGGAATTACACCGACCCCGGAGTGCGCTGCTGCTTTTATGTCAGTACAGCTTCAGTCTGCCATGCCCCGTCGTCGCCCATGCGGGCGAAGCCCTGTGGGCTGCCTCACAACGCTCGGCGCGCCGCCTGTCACAGAACGCACTCGTGTTCCGTCATAACGGGACAGCACACGTCCCCTTTCTCTCTGCGAGGACTGATCCGCGATGGCGACAATTCTGGTGACCGGCGGCACGGGCACACTCGGGCAGGTCCTGGTCGACCGGCTGCTCGGCGACGGTCATGACGTCCGGTCGCTGAGCAGACGGCCGCACACCGGAGCGGGGCGGCCGCGGCTGCACTCGCACGCGGTCGATCTGCGTGACGGCACGGGGCTGGCCGACGCGGTGGCGGGCGTGGACACGATCGTGCACTGCGCCTCGTCGCCGGCCGGCGGTGACGCGGAGGCGGCCGGGCGGCTCGTCCAGGCGGCGCGGGCGGCGGGGGTCGGGCATCTGGTGTACATCTCGATCGTCGGGGTGGACCGCATCCCGTTCGGCTACTACCGCACCAAGCTGGCCGTGGAGCGGCTGTTCGAGGACTCGGGCACCGGCTGGACGGTGCTGCGGACGACGCAGTTCCACCATCTTGTGCTCGGGGTGATCAAGGCGGGCGCCCGGTCGCCGGTGCTGCCGGTGCCGACCGGCGTGCGGGTGCAGCCGGTCGAGGTGCGCGAAGTGGCGGACCGGCTGGCCGGGTTGGCGTCCGGCGCACCGGCGGGCCGGGTCACGGACCTGGGCGGACCGGAGGTACTGGAGGCCCGGGACCTGGTGCGGACCACGCTGCGGGCGGGCGGGCGCCGCCGGATGCTGGTGCCGCTGTGGCTGCCGGGTGCCGGCGGTGCGGCGCTGCGCCGTGGCGAGAACCTCACGCCGCGGCACGCCGACGGGCGGCGGACCTACGCCGAGTTCCTCGCGGCACGCACGGGCGGGGCGGCGGACCGGCCCGAGGGGGCGGACAGCTCGTCCTGAGCCGCCTCCCGCCCGGCGCGCCGGCGGCGGCCGTGCCGGGGGTGCGGTCCGGGCCGGCGGGTGACGGTGCGTCCGGCGCGCGGATAATTTACCGCCCATGACCGCCATCGCTCCGCCCGAGCAGGGCCGCCCGCCCGGCGGACTGCGCCGCGCGCGCCGGGCCGTCGCCCTGGTGTTCCTCGTCCATGGCGCGGTCACCGGCAGCTTCGCCACCCGTATCCCCTGGATCCAGGAGCACACCGGTCTCGCTCCCGGCCGGCTCGGCCTGGCCCTCGCCTTCCCCGCGATCGGCGCCGCCCTGGCGATGCCACGGGCCGGCCGGATCAGCCACCGCTTCGGAGCCCGTACGGCGCTGCGCGGTCTGCTCGCGCTGTGGACCCTGTCGCTGGTGCTGCCCGCCCTCTCCTCCGGCCTGTATGCGCTGTGCCCTGCGCTGCTGGTGTACGGCGCGGCCTCGGGGATGGCGGATGTGGCGATGAACGCCCTGGGGGTGGAGACCGAGGACCGGCTCGGCCGGCCGATCATGTCGGGGCTGCACGGCATGTGGAGCGTCGGCGCGCTGCTCGGTTCGGCGGCCGGCACCGTCGCCGCGCACGCCGGGTGGGACGCCCGGCTCCATCTGGCCGGTGCCGCACTGATCTTGACCGTGTCCGGCGCGCTCGCCTGCCGGGGGGTCCTGGATCTGCGCAGCTCCCCCGGGGAGCATCCGCCGCCGCGCTTCGCGCTGCCGCCGCGGTCGGCGCTGGTCATCGGGGCCATCGGGTTCTGCGCCGTGTTCGCGGAGGGCGCCGGGCTGGACTGGTCGGCGGTCTACCTGTGCGACCGGCTGGGCACCGACGCCGGGCCGGCGGCCGCCTCGACCACCGCCTTCGCCTGCACGATGGCCGCCGCGCGGCTGGTGGGCGACAAGGTGGTGGCCCGCGTCGGTCCGGTGCGGACGGTGCGGGCCGGCGGGGTGCTGGCGGCGGCGGGCGGTCTGCTGATCGTCGCGGCCCGGCATCCGGCCGTGGCGCTGGGCGGGTTCGGGCTGCTGGGCCTGGGCATCGCGGTGGTGGTCCCGCTGGCCTTCGCGGCCGCCGGGCGCAGTGGTCCCGCGCCCAGCCAGGCCATCGCGGGCGTCGCCACCCTCACCTACACCTCCGGCCTGATCGCCCCGTCCGCGATCGGCGGCATCGCGCAGGCGACCTCGCTGACGGTGTCGTTCGTCCTCGTCACGGGGCTGGCCTGCGCGCTGGTGCCGGGGGCGCGGGTGCTGCGGGCGCCGCGCCGGGCGGCGTCCGGCGGTCCCCGCGCGGTGGCCGGCGAGCGGGAGCGGTCCTGAGCCCCGGGCCGCCGCGCCACCGTTCCGGCCGGTAACGAGGGGGCCGTCCCGGCCGGTTCAGGCCGCGTCCGCCTCCGCTGCCTCCGCCGGCCGGAGCAGGTCGGCGGCGACCGCACGGGCGCGGTCGGACCAGGGGGTGGGCCGCAGCGTCTGCGCGTCGACGCGGACCAGTACCCGGTGGCCCTGGGCGTGGGTCTGGGCGCCGTCGGCCGAGCAGAGGCGGAAGCCGTAGGTGAGGCCGGTGCGGCCGAGGCGTTCGACCCACAGATGTGCCGCATAGCGGCCGGGCCGGGTGACCGGACGCTCGTAGGAGACCCGCATCTCCTTGATGACGTTGCACATGTCCCCGGCGGCGGCCCAGTCACCGTCGAAGCCGAAGCCCCGGCCGTGCCAGAACTCCGCCCAGGCGCGCTCGACCAGCAGCGGGTAGCGGGAGTTGTGGAGCATGCCGAGCGCGTCGAGGTCGTCGAAGTGGACGGTGACGGGGACCAGTTCGCCGTACGGGGCGGTGGGGACCTGGAGGGGTTCGACGCTCACGGGTGGTGCTCCTGGGTGTTGATGCGCTTGCCGGCGCTGTTGAGGCGGAGGGTGCTGTGGGGCCCGTTGGGTGCCCGCTGGTGGACCCGGGTGGGGACCGCAGCCATCGTAAGCGGACGCTTAGCATGCGCGATGCGCCGGGCCCCGGCACTCCGCGGTCACGGCGCACCGCCCCCGCACCGACCGGGGAGCGGGCGGGCGTTCCACTTCCTCCCTGGGACGGCTGGGACACATCATCGCGTGTGCGGTCGGAAACGCTGAGTGACACAGGGGCACGCTCCGGTGCGCCTCACGTCACGAGGAGAGTCCGATGAATCGACGCATGCTGCGCAACGCCGTGGTCACCGCGGTCGCCGCCCTCGCCATGGTCCCGGCGGTGGCGGTCGCCGACTCCTGTCCGCACCCCGCGCACCTCGGCACGGCGGCGATGAGGCACACCCATACGCACGGCCGCGCGGTGACCCCGAACGGAATGGCCCTGAACGTCCGTTCCGGCCCGGGCACCGCCTACCGCGTGGTCGGCACGGTACGCGACGGCAGCGTCCGGGGCCTGGTGTGCAAGACCAATGGCACCAGGGTGCGGGGCACCACGCGCTGGTACGAGCTCACGCACCACCGGGGCTATGTCTCCGCGCACTACGTCCGCGCCTTCCGCACCCTCCCGTGGTGCCGGGTGACCAACGGCTGACGCCGCCGTCCGCAGTGACCCCGGGGATGAAGTGACCCGGGGATGACCCGTGGCTGCCCGCCCGTTCGGCATCGCGAGCGGGCGGGCAGCCGGTCCGATCCCTTGGAGCGCTTGATGGTCAGAAACATGCAGGGGCCGCGACCGGGACGCCGAGCGGTGCTCGGTCTCGGCGTGGGCGCGGTGGCCGCCGCCCTCGCGCCGGCGCAGTGGGCAGGGGCGGCGCAGTGGGCGAGGGCCGCGCGGGCGCCGGACCGGAGGCTGCCCGCCCTGTCGGCGCCGGGCCGGCAGTTCTTCGCCGGCCGGCTGCGGCACAGCACGGTGCTGCAGTCCTTCGCGGTCGACGAACGGCACGGCCACCTCTACGCGGTACAGGTGGTGGCGGGCGGGGTCCGGCTGCCGGGCGAGAAGGCGGCGGTGTCCCACGCGGAGCGCGCGCGGCGGGGTGATCTGTGTCTGAACCGGCTCACCCTGGGCGGCGCCGACGCCGGGCACATGTATCTGAAGGGGTTCGGCCACGGAGGCTCGATCGGGCTCGAGGACTCCACGGACGGCGTCACGCTGTGGACGGAGTGGGATGCCCACCCGTCGTCCGGCTACGGGCGCGGGGTGTGCCGCTTTCGCTTCGTGGCCGGGCAGGTGCTGGACCGCGGCAGCCACGAGCTCGGCACGTACCGCCCTGTCCCCGGCTCCACCAGCAATTCCCCGGCCCTGGATGTGACACACCGCCAACTGCTGCTGCGGTACAAGCGGAAGGGCATACCCCGGTTCGCCCTGTACGGCCTGGACGAGTTCCGCAACCGCTGGTTCGCTCCGCTGGCCGACTTCGCGCAGCCCGGCGCCGCGCTGGGGCTGCCTTTCCAGGGCATGGCCCTGTACGGCGATTACGCCTACCAGATCCTCGGCAGCGGCTACGGGGCGGGCAATCCGTCGTCCTCGGGCGGCAACACCCGGCTGTACCGCATGGATCTGCGGACCGGACGGGTGGTGTGGCAGCAGCTGGACCGCACGGCGCCGGGACTGTCGCCGCGGGAACCGGAGGGCCTGGCCGTGCTGCCGGGCAACGGCACACCGCGGCTGTGCCTGGGGTTCACCGAGGGTCCGGCAGGCAGGCGTGCCTTCCGCTTGTATGACAAAGCGCTCAGCTGACATGTGGTGTTCGGTGTGTGGAGGGTGTCGCCCGCTGCCACGCGTGGGTACACATTCCGCCATCCGGGAGGAAACAGGCACCGCCCCGGACCGCCGGACCGGGCCGCCGAAGCGCCCACCCCCGAGCGGAGGCGGGGTGGTGAGGGGAGGCGCACATGGTGTCCCGCTGGCGGCCGCTGCCCGACACGCTCGATACCGACGCCCAGCTCCTGGCCGAGGAGCTGCGCGCCCTCAAGGAGCGGACGGGGCTGAGCCTGGACGGCCTGTCCCGGAAGACCCCGTACAGCAAGTCCGCCTGGCACCGCTATCTCAACGGGGAGAAGCTGCCGCCGCGCGGCGCGGTCGTGGCGCTGGGTCAGGTGGCCGGCGCGGATCAGGAACCCCTGCTGCTGCTCCACGACGCCGCGTACCACGCCCGGACCGCGCCGCTGGCCGGGCCGCCCGCGCCGGCCACGGCTCCCGTCCCGGTGCAACGGTCCGGGCGTAGCCGCGGGATGGCGCGCGGCGCGGGGGTGTTGCGGCGCGCCGGCGCGCTGGTGGCACTGGCGGCGCTGGTGGCGCTGGTGGCGACCATGGGGGCGGCGGCCTCGATGGTGGAGATTCCCGCGAACGGCCCGCGCGCGGTGTGGGGCGCACCCGACGCGTGCCACGGACACAGGTGTCAGGGGCGGTATCCGAGGAGGTACGGCTGCAGTCGCGACGCGCGTGCGGAGAGCACCATCACGGACACCACCTACACCGTGCGGCTGCGGTTCAGCCCGTCGTGCGGCACGGTCTGGTCGGAGGTGCAGCCGCGCTCCGGCAGCGCGCAGAAGGTCTCGATCTGGGTCGGCCGGGACGCCCGGCTCACCTCCCATCCCAAGGGCCGTGAGGGGCTGGCCGTCAGCCCCATGCTCGCCACGACGGATCTGCGCAACGCGGTGGCGTGCGCGAAGGTGACGGACCGGGTGGCGTGCACCGGCGCCGTCGAGCTGACCAGCCCCGCCCGCCCCGGGAACGGCGATGACTTCCCCGGCCCCAACTTCCTGGAACGGGTGATGCGTTGAGCGCACCGGTCCACGCGACCGTCCGCCGCACACCTCGCTGACCGGGCGGACCACGCCGACCGCGCCACTGCCACCGCTGTCGCCACTGGCCGCGTTACCGCGCTGCGCGTCCGGTCCGCCGTACTGTTCCTTACCGACCCCTTTGGTGCATGTCCTCCGCTCTTCGGCGGCGGTCCGCTGCGAACGGGACGGAGTGGGCGACGTGGAGTTCGCGGAGACGGCCGGCGGTGGTGCGTCGGAGCCCCCATCGGACGCGGCCCCGGAGCCCCGACGGCGGTCCCTGGCGCCGCTGCTGGCGGTGTGCGCCGGGTATTTCATGGTGATCCTGGACGTGACGATCATCAATGTCGCGGTGCCGGTGATCGGCCGGGACCTCTCCGCCTCGCTCACCGGCATTCAGTGGATCACCGACGGGTACACCCTGGTCTTCGCCGGGTTCCTGCTGACCGGCGGGGCGCTGGGCGACCGCCTGGGCAACCGCCGGGTGTTCTGCGCGGGCGTCACCGTGTTCACCGTGTCCTCGGCCGCGTGCGCGCTGGCGCCGACCGCCCCGTTCCTGGTGCTGGCGCGGCTGGTGGAAGGCTTCGGTGCGGCGCTGATCGTGCCCGGTTCCCTGGCGCTGCTCCAGCAGGCCTACCCGGCGCCCGCCGCGCGCTCGCGGGCCTTCGGGCTGTGGGGGTCGATGGCGGGCATCGCGGCCTCCGCCGGGCCGCTGCTGGGCGGGCTGCTGGTGTCGACCGCGGGCTGGCGGTGGGTGTTCCTCATCAACCTGCCCGTCGGCGTGGCCTGTCTGGTGCTGACGCTGCGGCAGGTGGCGCCCTCGCCCCGGCACGCCGGCCGGGCGCTGGACTGGCCGGCGCAGTGCCTGGTGGTGGCGGCGGTGGCGCTGCTGACGGCCGCGCTCAACGAGGCCGGGCGCCGGGGGTGGTCGGATCCGGCCGTGGTCGCCGGGCTGGGCCTGTGCGTCGTGGCGGTCGCGGCGCTGGCGGTGCGTGAACGGCTGGCCCGCTCCCCCGCCCTGCCACCGGACCTGCTGCGCGCACGCGCGCTGAGCGGCGGAGCCGTGATCGGTCTGCTGTTCAACTTCGGCTTCTACGGCATGGTGTTCACCGCCAGCCTCGACTTCCAGCACCAGCGCGGGTTCAGCGCCCTCGCCACGGGGGCGGCCCTGTTCCCGGCGGTGGCGATGACCATGTTCGCCTCCGTCCTGTCAGGGCGGCTCAGCCGCACCACCGGCGACCGTCCGCTGGTGGTCTCCGGCATGCTCCTGGCCGCCCTGGGACTGGCGGGCTGGGCCGCCGCGGGAGCCGACCCGGCCTACCCGCTGCTGGTCGCCCCGATGATGGCCGCGGGGTTCGGCACTTCCTTCGCCCTGACCGGCGCGACCTCCACCGTGATGGGCGCCGCACCCGCGGCGTATGCGGGGACCGCCTCCGCCGTGTTCAACACCACCCGCCAGATCGGCAGCGCGACCGGCGTCGCACTGGGCGGCACCCTGCTCGCCACCGCCACCTCCTACCAGGCGGGGATCCGCCTCAGCATGGCCGTCGGCGGGCTCGCCTATCTGATCGCCGCGGGCCTCGCGTGGCGGTGCGTACCGGCGAGGCCCAGGAGGGCTCGGTGAGGGGGCGGTTCCTGATCGGGGCCTGCTGCCCGCGCGTTCAGCCGCCGGCCGGGCCGGACCTCGCGCCCGGTCCCGGCGCGGCGTCCGGCCCGGGGCCGAGTCCGGCCAGGCTGCCGTCCAGCCAGGCCGCCACCAGTTCCACCCGCGAGCGTTTGCCGGTGCGCTGGAACAGCCGGGCCAGCCGTTGTTCGACCGTCTTCTCACTGCACGCCAGACGGGCCGCGATCTGCCGGTTGGTCCCGCCCTCGCCGACCATGCCGATCAGCCGCACCTCCGCCTCGCTCAGGCCCTCGCGGGCCGAACGGCCCCTGGGCAGCGGCACGTTGCGGCGCTGCGCCGAGCGGCCGAGCAGGGCGCGCCCGGGACGTCCGAGGGACAGCAGATGGGTGTGGCGGGCCGCCTCCGCCAGCCAGGGCTGGGGCTCCTCGGCGACCTCGGCGAGGATCTGGCAGCAGTACAGCATCATGTGCCGGTCGCCCCGCCGCTCGGCCGACAGGTAGGCGTCGTGCGCGCCCTCGGCGTCACCGTGCAGCACCCCGCAGGCGACGAGCAGCGCCTCGCGGGTCATGGCGGTGTCGGCCTCCGCGTGCAGGGCCGCCAGTTGCTCCAGGGCCTGCCGCGCCTGCCGCGGCCGGGTCTCCTCGGCGAACTCCAGGATGCGCAGCAGCACCCTCTCGACCCCCGCGAGCAGGCCGCTGTCGCGCGCCCGCCGCACGTCGTGCCACGCCTCCTCCAGCGCCGCGTCCTGCTGCCCCGACCAGTACCGCACGCCCAGCCGGGCGCGGGCCACCAACGGGTGGACGACCGTGCCGGGGATGAGGTCGAGCCACTCGCGGGCGCGGCCGAGGTCACCGCGTAAGCAGTGGATCTCGGCCGCCAGTGCCCGGGCCAACCGGCCGGTGCCCGGCCCGCCGCAGGCGCGATCGCGCCGCTCGATGCCGCGGGCCGCCGCCAGGGCGTCGTCCCAGCGTCCGCCCAGATAGTCGCGGACCATGGCGTGGTAGCGGCCGGCGGTGCTGTCGCCGGCGGGTACGCAGCGTTCGCCCAGTACGGCCTCGAGGGCGCCCGCCAGGTCGCCGTAGGCCGCCGCGTCCCGCAGCCGCCCGATCGCCGGCTCGCCGCGCTCCTCTCCCCGTAAGTCATGGATGGCCCGGGCCAGTTCCTCGTGGCTGCCCACGGCGGCGGCCAGGGTCCGCAGCTCGGCCCGGGTCGGCAGCGGACCCGGGCCGTCGCGGCGCCGGCCGCCGTCCGGGACGGGTTCCGCGGACGCCGGCTGCGGGGTGGCCGGCCAAGGGGTGAGCGGGCCGATGCCGTACCGGCCGCCGAGCGCGGCCAGCATCGCCGTCCGCGGCATCCGTGCCAAGACCGCCGGGGGCACGGCGCCGTCGTCGTAGGGCGAGCGGTGCTCGTGCAGCGCGGACAGCCCCCAGGCATGGGTGGCGAATTCCAGCCCGCCGCCATCGGAGGGGCCGGGATCCCGCAGGCCGGCGAGGATCGGCTCGCCGAGCGCGAGGACGCCGGCGTGGTCGCCGCACCCCAGTCCCAGTTCGGCGGCCTCGCGCAGTACGCCCAGCGTCGCGGGGTAGTTGGGCGGCAGGCGGCGCAGCGCGGACAGGTAGGCCCGCGCCGCCCGCGGGTGGTAGGACCGGGCGTCCTTGGCGGCGGCCGCCAGCAGCAGCGGCACCGCCACGCCGTCGTGCAGCGCGGAGCCCGCGGCCGCGACGTGATCGGCCAGCTGCGGATGGCAGGCGCCCGTGGTGGCGGGGCCCAGCCGCTCGGCCACCGTCCGCACGACGGCGGCGTGCATCGGCCGGACGTCACGGCGGGGCGCCAGGGTCCGCAGCGCCGCCGCCACCGCGGGGACGGCGAAGGCCAGCCGGCCGTCCCCGTCGAGGGTCAACACCCGCTCCCTGACCAGCCGGTCGACCGTCCGGCCGAGGTCCGCGGCGAGCGCCGCGCAGGCCGGGATCAGGCTGTGCAGGTCCTCCAGCCGCAGCTCGGCGCGGTGCAGCAGGCCGGCCAGGACGACGGCGGCGTCCGTGCCGCCGGCCGTGACCCGGCGCAGCGGTTCGGCGTCCACGGTGAGCCGCAGGTCGTCCGCCGTCCCGGCCAGGCCCGTACAGCCGTCGAGGTCGACGAGGCCGCCGTCGGCGTGCAGCGCGGTGAGCACGGATAACACGGCCGCGGGGTTGCCGCCCAGGGGGCCGAGGGAGCGCCGCACCGCCGCGAGGAGCGCGGGTTCGGCGGGGCGGCCGAGGCGCTGTCCGACGAGTTCACCGATGTCGTCCGGCCGCAGCGGCGGCAGGTCGAGCACGTGGTCGGCCGCCGCCGCCAGGTCGGGTGCGCCGGCCGGGCCCCGGGACGCCGGGCGCCCGGCCAGCACCACGGGCACGCCGGCGGGCCGGAACGCCCGCAGCATCAGCTGGAGCGCGGACGCGGTCGGCGCGGGCAGGCGCTCGGCGCCGTCGAGGACGAGGGCGAACGGCACCTGGCACGCCGCGTCCGCGAGGGTCTCGCCCAGGGTGGCCAGCAGCGTCAGTTCGCCGCCGTCCCCGCGCGACTGCGCCCGTCGCACGGCGCTGAGGTGGGCCGGGAACCGGTCATGGTGAACCGTGGCGAGCACCTCGCAGACGGCGTCGGCCAGGACGGCGGCCCCGGTCGGCCCGGTGGCGGTCTCCCCGTCCAGCCGCAGCACCTTGGCCCCCTCCTGGGCCACCGCGTGCCGCGCCTCGTCCAGCACGGCGGTCTTGCCCGCGCCGGCCTCGCCGGTCACGAGCAGGGTCCGCGCCGTACCGGCCGGACGCAGGGCGTCGGCCACCACGCCGACCTGGTGGTCCCTGCCGACGAGAGGTGCACGGCGTTCCACGGTTCTCCTCACTCGTCTTCGGCCCGCGTCGACCGGGGGCCGTCCCGCCGATCGTGACGTCGTCGCGGGAGACGGTCATAATGCAGGCTCCGACGGGGCCGGCGCACCCGCCCCGTCGCGGACACCGGGCGGAGCGGCCGCCGGTGACACGTCGTTGAGGAGGTTCCGTGGACAGTGGCCGGCCGGCGGAAGCCGAGGCGGTGCGCGGTACCACGGCGGCGTGGCCGGACGGCGCGAGCGTACATCTGGTGGGCCGTGAGCAGGAGTTGCGCGCGTTAGAGGGCTGCCTCGACGACCCGGACGGGCCCGGCCTGGTGTTCGTGCACGGAGAACGGGGGGCGGGGCGCAGCGCGTTCGCGCACGCGGCCGCCGCACGGCTGCGGGCCCGGGATCACATGGTCGTGGCCCTGGCCTGCGTGCGCGGCGACCAGGACCGTCCGCTGCTGCTGGCGCTGCGGGTGATCACCGCCCTGCGGGAGCACCGGCCGGGCACCGGGAAACAGCCGGCGGCCGGACGGACGGACCCGGACGCCGAGGTGCTGCCCGCTGTGGAGCGGGGGGACCGGGCGGCGGTCGCCGACGCGCTGCTGTCCGCGCTGACGCACGCGGCACCCGTGGCCGTGGTGGTGGACGACACCCGGTACGCCGACGCGGCGTCCCTCGGCGCCCTGGGGGCCGTCGCCGCCCGGCGCGTCCCGGGGGTCCGGCTGGTGTTCACGTCGGTATGGCACGGCGGCGGGCCCGGCGACGCGTCCCGCCTGGGCCCCGCCGCCCGGTGGCCGGCGGAGGCGGGCGCGGCGCGGGCCATCCCCCTGCCGCGGCTGACCCGGCCGCAGCTCGCCGACCTGGTGGCGCGACGGTCGCAGGCGGTGCCCGAACCGGCCCTGGTCGAGCGCGTCCTCGGGCTGACCCGCGGGATTCCGGCGGCCGCCGACGCGCTGCTCACCGAGTGGGCGCGGCGGAACACGGTGCGGATCGCCGACGGGCACGCCTTCCTCGCCGCGAGCGCGCCGGTGCCGGTGCTGCCCGACGACGACCGGTTCCTGCGGGCGCTGCACGAGCTCGGCGAACCGTGCCGGACGACGGCGGCGGCACTGAGCATCCTGTGGCCGCTCGGCCGGACGGCGGCGGCGCTGGTGGCCGAGTCCACCGGTCTGTCCGGCCGGGAGGTCGGCGACGGCCTGCGCCGCCTGATCGCCGCGGGCCTCCTCGACGAACTGCCCGGCGAGGACGGCGGCGGCCCCCGGGGCTGGGAGTTCCGGTCACCGCTGATGGAGCACGCCGTCCGGGAACGGCTCGGGCCCCTGGAACGCGGCCGGCTGTCCGCCGCCGCGGTGGAGGCGCTCTGGGCGGCGCGGGACGGCGCGGCCGCCGCCACGGCCCCGCGGCGGCCGGCCGTGCTCCTCAAGGAGGCGGACGCCGTGACCTACCTGCCCGACCGGATCGCCGACGCGGGCGTGCTGCTCGACCGCGAGCGCGCGGCGGCGGAACTCACGGCCGCCGCCGAGGCGTTGCACCCCGACCCCGGGGACCGCGGCATGCTGCGGTGGTTCCGGGCGGCGCTGCGCCTGATCGAGGAACCGGCGGCCCGCGAACTGGCGTTGCTGCGGTGCGTGAAGGCCGCCTGGATCGTGGGCGACCACCCGACCGCGGGCCGGGCGGCGGAGACGATTCTGCGCGACCCCTCCGACGTCGTCAGCGCCGCGGACCTCCAGGAGCTCGCCACCCTCAAGGTCGTCGCGGTCACCTCCGTGAGGGACTGGCCGCAGCTGTCGCGGATGGGCACGGCCGAGTGGTGGAACCGGCTGCCGCTGCCCCCGGAGGCCGCGTTGCCGGCGCGGGCGCTGGCATTGTGCATGAGCGACCGGTGGCCGGAGGGGCTGGACCTGCTCTCGCGGACGGAGTCGGTGTGGCGCCCGCACCCGCACATCCGGCTGATACCCGAGCTGGCGCAGGTCGCCGGGCACCTGGTGCAGGGCCGGACCGATGTGCTCGCCCGCGCCCTGGAGACGCCGCCGGATCCCGGTCTCCCCCCGGAGGCGCTGTACTCGATTGCGGCCGGGTACACCCTCCAGTTGCTCGGCAACGCCGACCTGTGCGGCGCCATGGACCTGCTGAAGGGCCGCGGGATGCCGCCCGGGGCGCTTCCCCCCACCACTCACTTCCTCCTGCTTCACCTCCAGGGCCGGTGGGACGACGCGCTGGCGCTGGCGCGCGGCATGGTCGCGAAGGACCAGACGTGGATCGCGGCGCCCCAGCACGATCTGTTCGTCGCGGGAACGGCCGCCATCCTGCTGGCCAGGGGCAAGCCGGCCGGTGCCACCCGCCTGATCGCCGGTGCGCGCGGGACCCACGAGGGGCATCTGGAGACCTTCCTGGACGTCGCCGAGGCCGCGGTACTGCGGACCATGGGCCGACCCGACGCGGCCGACCGGGTGTTGCGGCGCGGGCTGCGGGAGGCCGATGCGCGCGGCCATGTCTACGGAACCGACGAGCTGGCCGCCGCCCTCGCCACGCTCCGGGCGGAGGACGGCCGGGCCGAGGCGGCGGCGACCTGTCTGTGGCGCCTCGAGGAACTCGCCCGGCGCACCGGCAGCGGACGCACCCGGCTGCTGTACCTGCTGGCATCGGCGCGGGTGCGGGAGCAGGGCCCGGACGCCGCGCGCGAGATGTTGCACGAGGCGGTGGACCTGGCCCGCTCGCGGGGCCAGCCGTTCGAGACCGCCCTCACGCTGACGGCGGCGGCCGGGGACGCGGGCCCCCCGGAGCTGCTGCACGAGGCGTACGAACTGTACGGGGAGACGGGCTCGTTGCTGAGCCGCTTCCACACCCGGGGCGCGCTGCGCGAGGCCGGGCTGGCCGTCCCCGGCCGCAAGCAGGCCACCGCCGAGAACGAGCAGCTGCTGGCCACCCTGATCACCGAGGGGCTCGCCAACCGTCAGATCGCCACCGTGCTGCGGCTCAGCGAGGACGCCGTCGCCAATCGCCTCTCCCGGCTGTTCGCCCGCACCGGCCTGCGGTCCCGTACCGAGGTCGTCTCGGCCATGCTCACCGGCAACCCCCTGACCGCCTCGGGCTGAGCGGCCGCGTCCGCCGCGACCGTCGGCGGGGCGGGGCGTCCGCCGTGCGCGGACCCCGCGCAGGCCCCCCGTACGGGAAAAGACCAGGCAGCGGCGGGTGCCTGAGGACTTCATGATCCGGGGCGGGTTCATCCGCCGGCAAGCCCCGCCGGCCACCTTTGCCCGTTTGTCCGCCCTCCGGACCCCTGCGTCCGCTACTCGTGCCAGGTTTCCCTGTCCTTAAGGGATCGGGGCCTGCGGCAAGCCGGTGGCCAAAAACTGCGTGGCACGATCATCTACCTCATGGGCGATTTCCGACGGGGAGGCGCAATGCCCCAGCAGTTATCCACCGGCACCGTGTGTGTAGCGGTCCATTCACCCGACGCCGTCGTCCACGCGGGACTCGTCAGCTCGCTGAAGCACGACCGGCGCGTGCAGGAAGTCCCACCGGAGCGAATCCACGAGGCCGACGCCGTCGTCGCGGCCTTCGACACCGTCGACGCCACCGCGCTGGAGCAGCTGCGCGCCCTGTCCGACCGGCCCGACACGCGCTTCCTCCTCATCGCCGGACGGCACTGGCGGGCAGACGTCTCGGCGGCGATCGACCGGGGGGTGCGGGCCGTGCTGTGGCGCGACACGTTCACTCCGGCCGCCTTCGTCCGCACCCTGCTCACCGTCGCGGACGGCGGCGGCAGCTTCCCGCCCACCCTCCAGGGCACGCTGATGGAACAGGTCCGGTGGACCCACCGGGAGGTCCTCGCCCCGCGCGGCCTCACCGCCTCGGGCGTCAGCCCCCGCGAACTCGACGTCCTGCGCCTGGTCTCGGAGGGCAGGGAACTCTCCGAGATCGCCACCAAGCTGTGCTATTCGGAGCGCACGGTGAAGTACATCCTCTACGGCCTGATGAAGCGTCTGCAGCTGCGCAACCGCGCCCACGCCGTCTCCTACGCCATCCGCGCCGGCCTCATCTGACCCGCCTCCGCGCCCGGGACGAGCATGGAGAGACCCCCTTAACGCATAATCTTTGCGTTTGGAGCTCCGAGCGCCTAGACTCACTAACGCGAATTCTTCGCCTTAGCCGCTGCGGGTAGGCGCGGCGGGGACTGTCCCCGACGAAAGGTCCTGGGTCGTGACAGAGCACCGCTGGAACCGTTTGACCGCTCCTGACCTGCGGGACCTGGCGCTGCGCGACGCCGTCGTCCTGCTGCCGGTGGGCTCCACCGAACAGCACGGCGCACACCTGCCCACCGGCGTGGACGACTTTCTCGCCGCGGAGGTGTGCCGTCGGGCCGCCGTGGCGGCGGCTCCGCTGCCGGTGGTGGTGGCACCGTCGGTCTCGTGCGGACTCGCGGAGCATCACATGCCCTTCGGCGGCACCCTGACCCTGTCGCTGCCGACCTTCCACGCGCTCCTGCGGGACATGTGCCGCTCGATCCTGCGTGCCGGGTTCCGCCGCATCCTGCTCGTCAACGGACACGGCGGCAACGTCACCGCGCTCCACGCACTGGTCAACGAACTCACCGTCGAACTCCAGGCACCGATCGCGGTCACCAGCTACTTCACGGCCGGACGGGAGGTGATCGCCGACACCCTGGAGACCCAGCGGCATCTCATGCACGCCTGCGAGGGCGAGACCTCGATGGCCCTGGCGGCCTTCCCGGACCTCGTGCACACGGAGGAAGTGGCCGGCGCCGTGGGACCGGCCATCTCCCTCCAGGCCGGGGACACTTCACCGGTCCACCGCTCCGTCACCTTCGACACCGTCACGCCGTCCGGCACCGCCGGTGATGCCCGCACCGCCTCGGCGGCCAAGGGGGAACGCCTCCTGGAGGGCTGCGCCGACGCCCTGGCCGAGCTGCTCACCGCGGGCGTCTGGAGCTGAGCCGCCCCTGGGCACCCGCCGGGCCCTGCACGACGACGGCGACTTCCGCCGCCCCCCAACGACAAAGAGACTCTGAAAGAAAAAATGACGGACATGCAGACTCCACCGGCATCCGCCGCCCCCTCCTGGACCGTGGGCGACGTCACCGTGCACCGCATCGACGAAGTCCTGCTACCCCCCGCCACCGGGGCCTGGCTGCTGCCCGAGGCCACCCCGCAGGTGACCGCCCGACACGACTGGCTGCGCCCCGACTTCACCGACGACGAAGGCGTCCTGCGTATCGCCAGCCACACCTTCGCCTTCCACACGGGCGGACTGCGGGTCCTGGTCGACACCGGCATCGGCAACGGCAAGACCCGCGCCAATCCGGCCTGGCACCACCTGCGGACCGGCTACCTCGAGGACCTCGCCGCCGCCGGTTTCCCCCCGGACTCCGTCGACCTGGTGATCCTCACCCATCTGCACACCGACCACGTCGGCTGGAACACCCGTGAAGTGAACGGCGCCTGGGTCCCCACCTTCCCCCACGCCCGGTACCTCACCTCCCGCGCCGAGCGGGAATTCTGGGCCGGCTACGCCATGGACGCACCGCGCGAGCAGATGTTCCGTGACTCCGTCACCCCCGTCGAGGAGGCCGGACTGCTCGATACGGTCGACGTCCCGGCCGAGGGCGTCGAGATCGCCCCCGGACTTCGTCTGCTGCCCACCCCCGGGCACACCCCCGGCCATATCGCCGTCCAGCTCACCAGCGCGGGCGGGACAGCGCTGATCACCGGCGACTGCATCCACCACCCCGTCCAGTTCGCCCACCCCACGATCGGCTCCTGCGTCGACATCGACCCGGCGCAGTCCGAGGCTTCGCGCCGCCGGCTGCTCGGCTCACTCGCCGACACGGACACCCTCGTGCTGGGCACCCACTTCCCCCCGCCCACGGCCGGCCGGGTGATCACCGACGGAGACGCCTACCGGCTGGTGCCCGTTCCCGCGGCCTGACGGCCGGGGTACGGGCGGGAGCGCGGACGGGAGTGCGACCGGCCGCCGCGTCCGCTCGGCGATCCCACCGGCCTCAGTCGGACGACGGCCCCTCCGCATCTCCGTAAGCGGCCGTTCCGCCGTCCAGCAGCGGCTCGTGCCGCTGGCCGGCCGCCCGTGAGAGCCATCGCAGACCGTGGTAGCCCGTGAGCACGATGAGGGTGCCGAGCGCGATGCCGTTCAGCTCGAAGTGGGCCGTGAACTTCAGCGAGACGCCGCCGATGGCGACGATGATGCCCGCGGCGGCGGGGATGAGGTTCAACGGCACGGTGAAGTCCACCTTGTTCCGCACCCAGATCTGCGCGCCGAGCAGGCCGATCATGCCGTACAGGATGACGGTGATGCCGCCCAGCACCCCGCCGGGGATCGCGGCCACCACCGCGCCGAACTTCGGGCACAGGCCGAAGAGCAGCGCGAAGCCGGCGGCCGCCCAGTAGGCCGCGGTGGAGTAGACGCGGGTCGCGGCCATCACGCCGATGTTCTCGGCATAGGTCGTGGTGGCCGGGCCGCCGACCGCGGTGGAGAGCACCGTGGCCGTGCCGTCGGCGAGGACGGCCATGCCCATCTTGTCGTCCAGGGAATCGCCGGTCATCTCCCCCACCGCCTTGACGTGCCCGGCGTTCTCCGCGATCAGCGCGACCAGTACGGGCAGCGCGACGAGGATGGCGGAGGCCGAGAAGTTCGGCGCGTGGAAGGTGGGAGCGCCGATCCAGTCGGCCTTCGCGACCCCGGTGAAGTCGATGCGCCAGTGGTCCGTGAGCTTGCCCGAGCCGTTGACCGAATGGATCTGCCCCGCGGTCCGGTCGAGGACCCAGGACAGCACATAGCCGAAGACCAGGCCCAGGAAGATCGCGATGCGCGACCAGAAACCCCGCAGTACGACGAGCGCGAGGCCGGTGAAGAGCATCGTGGCGAGCGCCGCCCACTGGTCCTGCGGCCAGTACGTACTGGCCGTCACCGGCGCCAGGTTGAAGCCGATGAGCATGACGACTGCGCCGGTCACCGTGGGCGGGAGCACCGCGTGAATGACCCGGGCCCCGAGGACGTGGATGGCGATGCCGCAGCCGGCCAGACAGGCGCCCACCACGAGCATCGCGCCCGTCAGGGTGCCCGCGTCGCCCCCTTGGCCGGCGATCACCGCGGACACCCCGACGAAGGAGAGCGAGGAGCCGAGGTAGCTGGGAATCCGCCCGCGCGTCATCACCAGGAACAGCACGGTCGCCACACCGGAGGCCATCAAGGCGAGATTGGGGTCCAGCCCCATCAGCACCGGGGCCACGAAGCAAGCGCCGATCATCGAGACCACGTGCTGGGCGCCGAGCCCGATCGTCCGGCCCCATGTCAGCCGCTCCCCGGGTTTGACCACCTCGCCCGGCCCCAGGTGCTTGCCGTCCCCGTGCAGCTTCCACCCGAAGCTCGCCATGATCACGCTCCATCTCTGCGACGCCCTGCACGTCACAGAGCCGATTGAGTAATAGCCGAACACTTGGCCGCGGACAAAACCGAAGGCAACGCCCCGCGTCCACCCGGCCCCGGACCACGGGCGCGGCAGCCGGTTTCGTCCCGCTGCGTCCCACAAGGGGGCGCGCCGTCCGTTACCCCGTATCGGTCAACGGCCGCCGCGGCCCTGCCCGAACCGTCACCACACTGTCACGCTGAGTGGATGACGATGACTCCGCACCCCGCCCCGCACCATGACGTCCACCGGCGGCCGGACCCGGCCCAAGTGCCCGCCGCGAGGCCACCCACCGACGCGGGAGCCGCGGCGGCCGCGGAGCTGGCCCAGGTGCTGGCCCGGATGCGGGCGCTGGCCGCGGCACTGCCCGCCGAGGACGGTGTGGCCGTCTTCAACGGCGTCTATCTGGCCGTCACCGAGGCGGTGGCGGGGCGCATCGGGGACGGCACGTTCCAGGACCCGTCGGCCGCCGGCGAGCTGGACCGTTGCTTCGCCCGTCGCTACTTCGCCGCGGTGGACGCCGCGACCGCCGGACTGCGGCCGCCGGCCTGCTGGCGTCCGCTGTTCCAGCTGCGCCGGCACCCCGGGGTGCGGCCGCTGCAGTTCGCGCTGGCCGGGATCAACGCCCACATCGGCCACGATCTGGCCCTGGCGGTGCTGGACACCTGCCAGGTGCTGGAGTGCGAACCGGCCGCGCTGGAGAGCGACTTCGAGCGGGTCGGCGGGGTGCTGACGAGCCTGGAGGAGCGGATCCGGGAGCGGCTGATGCCCGGCCCCGATGTGCTGGACGTGGCCGATCCGCTGACGCATCTGATCGGGTCATGGAGCCTGGACAAGGCCAGGGACGGCGCCTGGGTGGCGGCCCGCGCCCTGTGGGGCGTGCGCCGGCTGCCGGAGGTCGCCGAGGAGCTCACCGAACGCCTCGACGCCGGCGTCGGCCTGGTCGGACGGATGCTGCTGACTCCGCTGCCCGGCTGATCCCGTCTGGCGCGGCGGCCGTCCTCACCCGAACCCGCCCCCAGGGGCTGTACGGCGTCCCGGGTCTCCCCTGGCTTCGGCACCGGCTGGTCGCTGGACGAGTACGCGGGCGCCGCGATCCAGGGCGTGTCCGCACAGTCACGCCCCGGGCCGCCGGCAGGGCGTCTTCGAGCGCAGCGACGACGGGGTCACCGTCCCCATGGACGGTGACCCCGGCATCTCACCCGCTCACCCGCCGTACGGGCGGACGCTAGTCCTCGGGCAGTTCGACCGGCGCGATCTCGTCGTAGACATCGCCCGGACCCGGGTTCGCCGCATCCGTCGCGCCGCCGAAGTGGTGCATCACGCCCCACACCGCGTTGAGTGCGGTCTGTACCGCGCCCTCGGCCCAGCCCGCCGTCCAGGAGATGTCGTCGCCCGCGAGGAACAGGCCGCGCTTGTCCTCGGGGAGCCGGTCCTGCATGAAGTGCGTGAACAGGCGCCGCTGGTAGCGGTAGTGGCCGGGCAGGTTCGCCTTGAAGGCGCCCATGAAGTAGGGCTCGTTCTCCCAGGAGACGGTGACCGGGTTGCCGATGATGTGCTTGCGGATGTCGACCTTCGGATAGATCTCCGACAGCGACTTCAGCATGACCTCCATCCGCTCGTTCGCCCCCAGCGGCAGCCACTTGAGGCTGTCGTCGCACCAGGTGTAGGAGAGGCAGATGACGGCGGGCTCGTCCGGGCCGTTGTCGAGCAGATACGTTCCCCGGGTCATCCGGTCGGTCAGCGTCATCGACATGGTGTCCCGGCCCGTGTGCTCGTCCTTGTCGAGCCAGAACGGCCGGTCGACGGGCACGAAGAGCTTGCTGGACTCCATGTAGTGGGTGCGCTCCATCGCCGTCCAGTGGTCGATGGGGAACAGCGAGTCGTCGCAGGCGATCTTGCTCAGCAGCATCCAGGACTGCGCGGTGAAGACGGCCGCCTCGTAGGTGCGGATGTCGCCGTCGGCGTCGGTGACCGTGATGCGGTTGCCGGCGGTGCGGTTCAGGCGGGTCACCGCGGGCCGCGGGGCGCCCTCGTGCAGCGACGACAGCGAGGTGCCCGGCGCCCAGTGCACGATCTTCGCCGGCTCCCGCTCCCACAGCCGCACCGGCAGCTGCTGGCTGCCGCCGACGATGCCGCGGTGGTGGTCATCGGCCTCGGTGTAGACGACCCGCAGGATCTCCAGGATGGAGTTGGGGAAGTCGGTGTCCCAGCCGCCGGTGCCGAAGCCGACCTGACCGAAGATCTCCCGGTGGCGGAAGGACTTGAAGGCCGTCGAGTCGCAGAGGTAGCCGTAGAAGGTCTGGTTGTCGAGCTTCTCGACGAGGCGGGACCAGATCTCGCGGATGCGCGGGACGTCGCGCTCGCGGATCGCCTGGTTCATGTCGGCGAAGTCCGCGCCCTCTTCCAGGCAGGCGTTCCAGGCGTCCATGACCTGGTGGTAGACCTCGGGGAGATCGTCGACCGTGCGCGCGTAGTGGGACTCGCCCTTGAGGTCGACGACGGTCGAGGGGGTCTCCGGTGCCAGCGGGTTGGGGAACGGCTTGGTCGTGAGGCCCACCAGGTCGATGTAGTGCTGGAGCGCCGTCGAGGACGGCGGGAAGCGCATCGCGCCCATCTCGGCGGTCAGGCCCGCCGCCTCGGACGGGGTGCCCTCGAAGCCGACGGTGCGCAGCCGGCCGCCTATTCGGTCGGCCTCGTAGACGACGGGCCGCAGCCCCATCTTCATCAGCTCGTAGGCGGTGATGATCCCCGAGAGGCCGCCGCCGATGACCGCGACTTCCTTCCCCAGCTCGGTCGCGGGGACCTGGCCGAGACCCGCCGGGTGGGCGAGGAAGTCGTCATAGGCGTACGGGAAGTCCGGGCCGAACATGGTGATCGGGGGCTGGGCATCCGCGTGGTGGGCGGCGGTGGGCACCGTGGACGTCATCGGGGGCGTACTCCTTGCAGACAGGGCACAGCAGGCAGGGCAGCAGGGGCCGACGGGACCGGCCTGCGGCAGATCAGAGCGAGCGTGGGGGAACGAGGGGGTGCGAGGGGGAACGAGGGGGGAGGCTGAGCAGTCGGGTGCGGGCGGGTCGGATCAGGTCAGCGGGCCGTACAACTCCGGCCGCCGGTCGTGCAGATAGGGGTTGTCCGCCCGGGATTCCTTCAGGAAGGCGGGGTCCGCCTCGGCGTACACCAGCTGTTCGGTGCGGCCGGCGCGGGTGCGTACGACACCGTCGGGGCCGGCCAGGCAGCTGAGCCCGACGAACTCGAACTCGCCCTCCGCGCCGACCCGGTTGACGTACGCCACATACATCTGGTTCTCGAAGGCGCGCACCGGGATGACGGACTCGGCGACGAACTGGAAGGGGTGCATCTGCGCGGTGGGCACCAGCAGCAGATCGGTGCCGGCCAGCGCATGGGCCCGGACGTTCTCCGGGAACTCCACGTCGTAGCAGATCATGACGCCGATACGGAGGCCGGCCAGATCGGCCTGGACGACGGCCCGCTCGCCCGGCGTGAACCACTCGCGCTCGAAGCAGCCGAAGAGATGGGTCTTGCGGTAGTTCGCGAGGCGCTCGCCCTCCGGGCCGATGAGCTGCGCCGAGTTGTACACCGCGGCGCTGTCGCGCTCGTCGCGCGCGGCGCGCTCGGGGTAGCCGTAGAGCACCGCGATGCCGTGTGCGGCGGCGATCTTCGCGACGGCCCCGGCACTGTCGCCGTCGGCGGGCTCGGCGAGGCGGTGGACATCGGCGCCGATGGCGTAGCCGGTCAGGAAGAGTTCCGGGCAGGCCAGCAGTCCGGCGCCGGTCGCGGCCGCCGCGCGGGCCGCGTCATCGAGGATCCGCAGGTTGTGCGCGACATCGCCGGGCCGTCCCGAACTCTGGAGCAGGGCGGTGTGCAGCGACGTCATGGGATCCCTCGGCGAGGCGGTGCGGGTGGACGCATTGACGGTACGGTCCGCCGGTGATCCGGGACAAGGCGCCACCGTTGCGTGCCGCCGACCGATTCATTGCGCGTTCAAGGGAATATGCGGTGATTCGTTGCGTCTGCCGGGCCCGTGGCGGCCGGTCGCCACACCGACGGTCCGGCGGACGGCTCCGGGGAGGTCCTCCGCTCCGCCGGCCACGCCGACAACGAGCTGGTCAAGGCCGCGGCAGGCCGGCGGCTCAGGGCCTGGACGCCGCGCCTGGCCCGGACGCGGGAAACCCCGCCGCAGGGACCGGAGGTCCGCACGGCGGGGTTCTATGAGGGCGGGGGCCTGGGGGCGGCACCCGCCGGGCGGGGCCGGGCCGGGTCAGCCCGGCGCCCCCGAGCCGTACCGGCGCAGCAGCGGCGAGAGCACCAGCACGGACTTGGTCCGCTCCACGAACGGTTCGCCGGCGATCCGCTCCAGCACCCGCTCGAAGTGCCGCATGTCGGCGGCGAAGACCTGGACGATGGCGTCCGCCTCACCGGTGACGGTGGAGGCGGACGCCACTTCCGGGTAGCGCGACAGGCCGCGGTGGATCGCCTCGGGCGAGGTGTTGCGGCGGCAGTAGAGCTCGATGACCCCTTCGGTCTCCCAGCCGAGCGCGGCCGGGTCGACCCGTACGGTGAAGCCGGTGATCGCGCCGTCCGCCCGCAGCCGGTCCACCCGGCGCTTGACGGCCGGCGCGGACAGCCCGACCTCCTGGCCGATGTCGGCGTAGCTGCGGCGGGCGTCCTCGGCGAGGGCGTGGACGATGCGTTCGTCGAGATCGTTCAGTCGCACTGCGGGTGGATCACTTCTCTGCGGTGGCCAATCGGGAGCGGCGCAAGCCGTATCCGAAGTAGACCACAAGGCCGACGGCCATCCAGGCACCGAAGACCACCCAGGTCACGACGTCGAGGCTGCCCATCATGTAAAGGCACAGCACAAAGCCGATCGCGGGGAAGAGCGGCGAGAGCGGCGTACGGAAGCTGCGCGGCATATCGGGCCGGGTGCGGCGCAGCACGATCACCGCGATATTGACCAGCGCGAAGGCGAACAGGGTGCCGATGCTGGTGGCGTCGGCCAGCTGGCCCAGCGGCACCGCCGCGGCGAGCACTCCGCAGAACAGCGACACGATCACGGTGTTCACGCGCGGGGCACCGCTCTTGGGGTGCACCTTGGAGAACACCTTGGGCACCAGCCCGTCCCGGGACATCGCGAAGAGGATGCGGGTCTGGCCGTAGAGCACGGTCAGCACGACGCTGGCGATGGCGACCACCGCACCGAACGCGAGCAGCACCGCCCAGAAGCTCTGCCCGGTGACCGACTTCATGATCCCGGCCAGCGCGGCCTCCGAGCCCTTGAACTTCTGCCAGGGCATGGCGCCCACGGCGATGGCCGCGACCAGGCAGTACAGCGCGGTGACGATCACCAGCGAGAGCATGATCGCGCGCGGCAGGTCGCGCTGCGGGTTCTTGGCCTCCTCGCCGGCGGTGGAGGCGGCGTCGAAGCCGATGTACGAGAAGAACAGGGTGGCGCCGGCGGCGCTGACGCCCGCCATGCCCATCGGCATGAAGTTCGCGTAGTTGCCGGAGCGCACGCCCTGCAGGGCGACGCCGCAGAACAGCAGCAGCGCGACGATCTTGACGGCGACCATGATCGTGTTGGCCCGGGCGCTCTCCTTGGCCCCGCCCAGCAGGAACACCATCGCCAGCAGCACGACCACCAGCGCCGGCAGGTTGAAGATCCCGCCGTCGCCGGGCGGCTGGGACAGCGCGGCCGGGATGGTGACGCCGAAGACGCCGTTGAGCAGCTCGTTCAGATACTGGCCCCAGCCCACGGCGACGGCCGCGACCGAGACGCCGTACTCCAGGATCAGGCACCAGCCGCACACCCAGGCGATCAGCTCACCGAGGGTGGCGTACGCGTAGGAGTAGGAGGACCCGGAGACCGGGATGGAGCCGGCCAGCTCCGCGTAGGACAGCGCGGAGAACAGCGCGGTGATCCCGGCGATGACGAAGGAGAGGATGACCGCGGGCCCGGCGTCCGGCACGGCCTCGCCGAGGACGACGAAGATGCCGGTGCCGAGCGTGGCACCGATGCTGATCATGGTCAGCTGCCACATGCCCATGGAGCGGCGGAGCTCTCCCCCCTGCCCCTTGCCGCCCTCGGAGACCAGGCGCTCGACGGGCTTGCGCCGCATCAGCCGGGTGCCGAGTCCTGGGGAGGAGGGCGGTCGGGGGTCGCTGGCCCCTGCGGGCGGGGCTGCGCCGTGCTCCAACACTGGGGTGGCTCCTTTTCGCTGCCGATCAATGACGTACGGATGGCGACGACCGGCAGCGGTCGGTACAAGGGCATGCCGAAACACGCCGCAGCAGGAGACCGCCGAGCAGGCGGTCCCCGCCACTCCACGTACAGCGCTTGACCTTACGGGCCGCCGCTGACCTGCCGTAATGCAGGTTCCTTGCGTAACCACGGATGATCATTGCGCACCGGCGCGGTGGACGATGGATCGTTGCGCGCCAGGGTCAGATCGTAACGGCCGCTTCCGGTTATGCCGTCCTCCGGGGCCGAGGAGTCCACATACCGGACGGCCCCGCACCAGGTCGGTGCGGGGCCGGTCAGCGGCGTGCGGGGGCGCTCACGGCCCCTCGGCGGTCAGTTCCAGCTGTCGTGCAGCGGCTTGCCCTCGGCGTAGCCGGCGGCGCTCTGCACCCCGACCACGGCCTTGTCGGCGAACTCCGCCAGGGAGCCGGCACCCGCGTAGGTGCAGGAGCTGCGGACGCCCGCGATGATCGTGTCGATCAGGTCCTCGACACCGGGGCGTGCCTGGTCGACGAACATCCGGGAGGTGGAGATGCCCTCCTCGAAGAGTCCCTTGCGGGCCCGGTCGTAGGCCGACTCCTCGCTGGTGCGGTTGCGCACCGCACGCGCGGAGGCCATCCCGAAGCTCTCCTTGTACGGCCGGCCGTCGGCGGTGTGCTGGAGGTCACCGGGCGACTCCAGGGTCCCGGCGAACCACGAGCCGATCATGACGTTGGAGGCACCGGCGGCCAGCGCCATCGCGACATCACGGGGGTGGCGCACCCCGCCGTCGGCCCAGACGTGCTTGCCGAACTTGCGGGCCTCGGCGGCGCACTCCAGCACCGCGGAGAACTGCGGCCGGCCGACGCCGGTCATCATCCGGGTGGTGCACATCGCGCCCGGTCCGACACCGACCTTGATGATGTCCGCGCCGGCCTCGATCAGATCGCGGACGCCCTCGGCGGCGACGATGTTGCCCGCCACGATCGGGACCTGCGGGTCCAGTGCGCGGACCGCCTTGACCGCGCTGATCATCGACTCCTGGTGGCCGTGCGCGGTGTCCACGACGAGCGTGTCCACACCGGCGTCCAGCAGCGACTTCGCCCGCCCGGCCACATCGCCGTTGATGCCCACGGCGGCCGCGATCCGCAGCTTGCCGTCGGCGTCCGTGGCGGGGGTGTAGAGGGTGGCGCGCAGCGCGCCCTTGCGGGTGAGGATGCCGATCAGCATGCCGTCGGCGTCGACCGCGGGCGCGAGCTTGCGGTTGGCGGCGTCGAGACGGTTGAAGGCCTCGCGCGGGTCGATGTCGGCGTCCAGCACCAGCAGGTCCCGCGACATGACCTCGGCGACCTGGGTGAAGCGGTCCACGCCGGCCAGATCGTGCTCGGTGACCACGCCGACCGGGCGGCCGCCCTCGACGACGATGCCCGCACCGTGCGCCCGCTTGGGCAGCAGCGCCAGCGCGTCGGCGACGGTCGCGACCGGGGACAGCACGATCGGGGTGTCCAGGACCAGATGGCGGCGCTTGACCCAGGTCACGACGTCGGTGACGACATCGAGCGGGATGTCCTGCGGGATGACGACCAGGCCACCACGGCGGGCAACGGTCTCGGCCATCCGGCGGCCGGCGATCGCCGTCATGTTGGCGACCACGAGCGGGATGGTGGTACCGGTCCCGTCGTGCGAGGAGAGATCCACGCCCTGGCGGGAGCCCACGGCGGAGCGGCCGGGCACCATGAACACATCGTCGTAGGTCAGGTCGTAGGGCACCGAAGAACTCTCTTCGAGCGCGCCGTTCTTCGGATTCAGGAATCGCATACGGCCAGGATACGGGCCCTGACCAGGGCTCATATGATTGTCTGAGGGAATTGTCAGTCGTGTGTGCGATCCCCCAACCGGTCCCGCGCGACCGGTGCGCCGAGACCGCGCCGGACACTCCGCCGGCGTCCCGGCCCCTGCGGCAGGGCCGTCCGGCGCCCGCGCAGGTCGGGGCACGAACCCGCCGCTAGGCGCCCTGCCGGGCCCGGCACCTGACCATGATCACGGCCAGGCCGGTGGCCGTGTCCCGCCAGTACCCCACCGCGTCCGCCAGGATGCCCTCGACGACGCTCCAGTCCTCCGGCGCCGCGGCCGCATAGCCCTGCCAGCCCGTCACGACCAGCAGCCGGCCGCGGCCGGCGGGGCACCAGGACAGATCGGTCAGACAGTCCGCGAGGGCGTCCCAGTTGCGCCCGAACCAGTCCGGCAGCCGCAGCGCGCGGGCGCACCGGTCCATGAACGCTTCCTTGTCGGCGACCCCGTCCAGGTCCAGCGTCGTCCCCGACCAGCCGGCGTGCTCGGCGGCGGCCAGCGCCTCGGCCACCGAGCGCTCCGCGGGCCAGGGCAGCACCCCGGGAGGCGTACTGCCGTCGAGCACCGCCGCGAGCGGCCGGGGCACAGAACCCGTCATCGGAGCACCGCCTTGAAGGTCCGGTAGTGGTCGTCGGTGTAGTAGGTCTCGCGGCTCTCGCCGGTGACGATCCGGCGGGCGCCGCGGTCCGGCGAACCGGGCGTGGGGACCGTGTACTCGTGATAGTGACCGCGCGGCTGACGGGGCAGCAACCGCTCGCGGTTGCCGAAGACGGTGCCGTCCTGCCGGTACGGGAAGGGGCCGCCGGCATCGATGAGCCGGAGGGTGTCCCGCGCCTGCGCGGGCAGCCGGGCGACGCCGACGACCGGCATGCCCCGCGCCCATGACGGCACCCCGGAGGCACCCGGCGAACCGGCGGCGGCCGTGGCGGTGGAACCCGGCGATCCCGGCGAACTCCCGTTGCCGGCACCGCTCGTGGCGCACCCCGTCAGGACCAGGAGCAGCCCGGCGAGCAGCGCGCCGAGGACAGCGGCGGCGCGGGGCGCCGCGGAGCGGATCACCATGGCGCCGATGCTGTCACAGGCCCGCGCGGGCCGCTCGCCGGTGACCGCAGCGGGGTGGGGCCGGGGCCGCGCCGCGGCGGCTGCCGCGGCCGCCCGCGCCGCCTCACGCCCCGGCGCGGGTCACGCGCCGTCAGGGTCCGCGCGGTCCAGTGCGGGGCGCGGCCCGGGGCCGGTCTCCAGCAGAAGGTGGTCGGCGGCGGCGGTGTCCGTGACCAGGCTGGTCACCAGCCCGGAACGCAGGACCGCGCCGATCGCGTCGGCCTTGCGCCGGCCGCCGGCGATGGCGACGACCTCCGGGATACGGCGCAGCCGGTCCGCCTCGACGGTGATGCAGCGCTCGCCGAGGTCCCGGCCGATCCGGCGGCCCTCGGCGTCGAAGAGGTGCGCCGACATCTCGGCGGCCGCACCCAGCGAGGCGTAGTGCTCGCGCTCCTGCTCCGAGAGCATGTCGTAGACGGTCGAGACGCCCGGCTCCCAGGAGCCGATGGAGACGCAGGCGACGGTGACCTTGTCGAAGTAGTCAAACGCGCGGGCGATGCCGGTCTGCCGGCGCAGGGCCTCGGCGGTCGCTGAGTCGGGCAGCAGCATCGGCGCGTAGATCGGGTGCGCCTCGCCGCCGGCGACATCGGCCGCGCGGCGCACCGCCTCGACCGAGCCGCGGTCGGCGGTGCCCGCGTCGTAGACACCGGTCAACTGCACGACGGTGCACGGCGGGAGGCGGTGCAGCGCGGCCGCCATGTGGATGGTGGACCGACCCCAGGCCAGCCCGAGCACATCGCCCTCGTTGACCAGCTCGCCGAGCAGATCGGCGGCCACCTCGCCGAGGTTCTCCGGGTCGGCGGCGTCATCGGGCGGGTTCTGCACGCCGAAGGCGGGGGGAGCGTCCGCGGGCGACTCGACGACCACCGCGTGCCGCAGGCCGTAGCGGGCTCGCAGGGCGTCGGAGCGCTCGGCGTCGAGTTCGGAGGGCACCCGGATCTCGATCCGTACGAGATCACGTTCCAGTGCCGTCTCCAGTACCCGCGCGACCTTGAACCGGCTGACGCCGAACTCCTCCGCGATCTGGATCTTCGACTTTCCCTCAAGATAGAAACGGCGGGCCATGGCCGCAGCCTGCACCAGCTCGGCAGGGCCCATTCCGGACTGTGGGCGGCTGGCTACCACGAAATTCTCCCCTTTTGCGCATCTGATCGAGTCTTTGCTCATCCTTTCAGAAACCCGGGGGCAACGGGGACCATGACCGCCCCGACCCATGTGAACGCTCGGTGGCGCCACGGGCAAGAGACGGCACGGCCGCACCACGGCGGGCGCTCCGCGGCCCGCGGCGGCCGGGCCGCCCGCCCCCGGCTCCGGGAATTCAGTGCGCGCAGCCCCGTCCCCAGCCGGCCGCCGCGGTCGCCGCCTCGGCCTTCTCCCGCAGATCACGGACCGCCTTGGCCGGATCGTCCGCGCCGTACACCGCCGAGCCCGCCACGAACACATCGGCGCCCGCCTCCGCGCAGCGCTCGATGGTGTCCGCCGAGACCCCGCCGTCCACCTGGAGCCCCAGCTCCAGACCGTGCCGGGAGATCAGCTCACGGGTGCGGCGGATCTTGGGCAGCATGATGTCCAGGAACGCCTGACCGCCGAAGCCGGGCTCCACGGTCATGATCAGCAGCATGTCGAGCTCGGGCAGCAGATCCTCGTACGGCTCGATCGGCGTGGCCGGCTTCAGCGCCATCGAGGCCCGCGCCCCCTTGGCCCGGATCTCCCGCGCCAGCCGCACCGGCGCGGCCGCCGCCTCCACGTGAAAGGTGACCGAACCGGCCCCCGCCTCGATGTATTGCGGCGCCCAGCGGTCCGGGTCCTCGATCATCAGATGCAGGTCGAGGGGCGTCCGCGTCGCCTTGCTCAGCGACTCGACGACGGGCACGCCGAGGGTGAGGTTGGGGACGAAGTGGTTGTCCATCACATCGACATGAAGCCAGTCGGCGCCCTCGACCGCCTTCGCCTCCTCGGCGAGCCGGGCGAAGTCCGCGGACAGGATGCTGGGGTTGATCAAGGCCATGCCCCCAGTATGGCGTGCGAGCCGGGGAGCGGCGGAGGCGGGGAGCGGCGGGAGGGGAGCCACCTGGTTCCTGGGCGGCGTGCGCCGGTGCGGTCTCCCGTGCCGTCCCGGCGAGGCCCTCCGCGGGGCCTTCCGCGCCCGGACTGTCAGTGGGGTGCGGCAGGGTGGCCGCCATGGGAACAGGTCTGGGAACTGTGGTGGTGACGGGTGCGGCCGGGCGGATCGGGTCGGCGGTGCGGGCCGGTCTGCGGGGCGAGGCGGAGCGCTTGGTGCTCGTCGACCGTGCCCCCTCGAAGCGCGGTCGCCGGCCGAGGAGGTGCGGCAGCTCGACCTGCGCGACGCCGCGGCGGTGACAGCGGCCCTGTGAAGACGCACCGGAGAACGAGAACGCCCTGCAGGGCGGGGCATACGCCCACGCGGAATTCACCCTCCGACACCTCTGAACGGGGCCAACTGATGTGGTGGAGCGCTCAGTTGCCGCTCCGCCTCCCGGTGGCTCGCGGTGTGCCGGAGCGGCTGACGCAACCGCTTCCGTCAGCCGCTCCGGGGAACGGGAACGAGCCGGCCTCACCACGGAAGTCGTGAGTTCCCTCTCCGAGTTCCGGAACGTCAGGACCATGGATGCCCCGCCCCGGCTGTGGGTTCTCCTTCCCCATGGCCCACTCCCGACCGCGTGACCTGCACTCCCTCAGTTGTCTCGTCTTCGGGAACGGCGCCCGAGGAGAGTGGCGCCTGCCGGTTCTCGGACCGGCAGCCCCAACCACCGGCCTCGACAGACACAGCCGGGCAACCACAACCGCATTCCGCCGATCACGCATCCCAGGCGGGTTGCCCGTTACTGAGACACGCTCCTAGGGGCCCGTAGGGGTTCTGGCCCGTCGCCGGCTCTGGTTGAGTCAGGGGCCTCACGTTGACCTTCCAGGAAGGACTCCACGTGTCTCAACCGATGAGTGGCGTCAAGGACCTGATGAGGGTTCCCGGTCTGCCCCAGCTGTTCCTCTGGTCGATGCTGGGCCGGCTCAATGTGTCGGCTCTACCGATCGCGCTGTCGCTGATGCTGGTGCGCTGGAGCAACTCCTACGTCGTCGTCGGCCTGGTCGGCTGCGCACTGACCCTGGGACAGGCCGCGGCCGGGCCCCTGCGCGGGCGGGCGGCGGACCGCGGCTCGACCGGCCGGCTGCTGGTGATCACGGGCGTCGGCTACGCGACAGGCCTGGCCGTGATCGTGACGCTCGCGGCGAGGATGCCCGCGTCCGGGTGGCCGGTGGTCGTGGTCGTCGCGCTGGTGACCGGGCTCAGTGCCGTGCCGGTGTCGCAGATCAGCCGGGCGGTGTGGCCCAAGATCGTCGGCTCGGAGCTGACCCCCGCGCTCTACACAGCTGAGGCGACCGCGTCGGAGGTGATCACCACCACCGGGCCGCTGCTCGCCTCCCTGGTCGTCGCCGTCGCCGGGCCGTACTGGGCGGTCGGTGTCACGGCGCTGCTGGCCCTGGTCTCGGCCCTCGTCTTCGCCGCCGCGCTCGGCCGCGTCGGCCTGGGCGGCGAGCCGTTGCCGCAGCGCGGCGAGCGGCTCGCCCAGCGGTCCCTGCTGACCGAGGGGCCCTTCGTCCGGGTGGTCGTCATCTCGATGCTGGTCACGGCCGCGATCTTCGCCGTCAACCTGTCGGTGGTGGCCTGGACGCAGAATATCGGCCGTCCCGCCTTGGCCGGGGTGCTGACCGCCTGTTGGACGACCGGCTCGCTGGCCGGCGGGTTCGCGCTGAGCACCTTTGCCCGGGGACTGCCCCGGGCGCTGCGGGTCGCCGGGATGGCCGCCGGGATGGCCGCGCTCGCCGTCCTGCTCCCGCCTGTTCTGGGTACGGTGCCCCTCTGGCTGATCGTCGTGGTGCTGTTCCTCGGCGGGACAGCCATCGCGCCGACTCTGGCGGCTACCTACGAGCAGATCGCCGAGGCGTCCCCGGAGGACCGCAGGGCGGAGGCGTTCGGCTGGATGGCGACGGCAACCGCGGGCGGCGGCGCGCTGAGTGCGGCGCTGACCGGGGTGCTGCTCGACTTCTCCGGGCCCTCGCTGCCCGTCGCCGCCGGCGCAGCGCTCGTCGTGGCCGCACTGGTGCTGACCGTATTCGGCCGCAAACCGCGCGCACCGTCGGCCGAAACCGTCGAAGAAGTCACCGCATAATCCGGCCTCGCCCCCCATCACTCCTTATTCCACTGGCCGATTGGCATCCGCTGGTCTACCTGCCGACGTACGCCCGGAGGACGGTCGAGCAGGTCAGCGTGGACGTCGCCCGCGGGCCGGCAATTCCCTCACTGTGCCGGATCACCGGCGGATCGGAGAACGCAACCATGGCCGACAGCATTGCGGCCGAACAGGTCAGGCAATTCTCGTACCAGGGCTACGAATTCGCCTGCCGGATCCTTGAGTGCCCGGCACCGGTCACCGAGCCGATAGTCGTCTTGTGCGCGGCGTTCCAGAACATCCGCAGCTACCACCGCTACGACAAGTACTGGCACGACTCGGCCACCGTCATCTGCATGGAGCCGCCGGGCTCGTACTCGCCCGATCCGGTGCCGCGGACCGTCGGATACGACTTCGACGCCGGCGCGCTGGCCTATCTGCTCGACGAACTGGATCTGCCCCGCATCAACCTGCTCGGCGTCAGCTTGGGCACCGCGCCCACGCACCGGTTCGCCCAGGAGTACCCGGAGCGGATCGCGCGGCTGATGCTCACCGGCGCGGAGTGGGGCGACACCGCGCGTCGCGGGCTCGTCGAACTCGAACACTGGCTGGGGCTGCGCCGGGCGGACGAATTCGGGCGCAAGATGGTGGAAATGTGCGTGAACGGGGACCCGACCCGGACCGTACGCAATCGGGAGGCCGTCCGGCGCGCTCTGATCGACCATCTGAGCACGGCGTCGGAGGCTGAAATGGTGCGGTACCTCGCCGTCGTCCAGCGGTTGGTCGACCATCCGGCGACGCTACCGGGCCGGATCTCCGGGATACCCGCCCTGTGCGTGACCGGGGAGCACGACGAGCTCGCTCCCCCTGACCTGGAGCGGAGGATGGCCGCCGGCATCGACGGCGCGGCGTTCACGACCATTCGCGAGACCTGCCACATGTCCTTCCTGGAACGCAATGCCGACTGGGCCGACCTGGTGCTGCGGTTCTTCACCGACCAGCCGCTGGCCGGCCTCGACTACCTGACCGGCCTGGAATATCCGGCCGGCCGCCCCGAGCACGAAGAGACGGCGTCCTCCGTATGGTGACCGTCGACCTGAGCGCATACGGCCCCGGTTTCTTCACCGACCCGTACCCCTACTACGCCCGGCTGCGCGAGGCCGGGCCGGTGCACGAGATTGTCCTGGCCGACGGGGACCGGTTCTGGCTGATCGTCGGCTACGACGAGGCCCGGGCGGCCCTGGCCGATCCACGTCTGGCCAAGTCCCTCGAACCGCCGAGCGAGGACGAGCGGCACGTCCTGATCACCGATCCGCCGGACCACACGCGGCTGAGGCGGCTCGTCTCGCGGGAGTTCACCGCACGCCGGGTGGAGGCGATGCGCCCGCGCGTCCAGGAGATCACCGACGGTCTCCTCGATGAGATGGTGGCCGGGCGGCGGCGAGCCGACCTGGTCTCGGCGCTGGCGTCCCCGCTGCCGATAACCGTGCTCTGCGAACTGCTCGGGGTCCCGTTCGCCGACCGGGAGGACTTCCGCGGCTGGACGGAGCGGGTTCTGGTGCCGGCCGAACCAGGCACCATAGCCTGGTGGAAGAGCCGGGGTTTCGCGCAGGCCGGGATGGCCCTGACGGACTACCTGAAGAACCTGATCGAGGACAAGCGCCGCTCTACGCCGACCGGCGACCTGATCTCCTCGCTGTTGCGGACAACCGCGGAGGACAACGACCGCCTGTCGGCCGCCGAGCTGCACTCGATGGTGTTCATCCTGATCGTTGCGGGTCACGAGACCACGGCCAACCTGATCACCAACGGGGTACGCACGCTCCTGGCAAACCCCGAACAACTGGCGGCGCTGCGTACCGACCCGGAGGGTCTGATCGACCAGGCGGTCGAGGAGATGCTGCGCTACGACGGCCCGGTGGAGACGTCGACCAAGCGGTTCACCACCGACACCGTCAGCTACGGCGACACGAAGATCCCGCCCGGGGAGACGGTTCTGGTCAGCATCGCGGCGGCGGGGCGTGACCCTGCGCAGTTCGAGCGACCCGACACGTTCGACATCCACCGCGGCACGACCGGCACCCGCAGTGGCCACGTCGCCTTCGGCCACGGCATCCACTTCTGCCTGGGTGCCGGGCTGGCGCGGATGGAGAGCCGGGTCGCGCTCCTGACCCTGCTGCGCCGCTGTCCCGACCTGGCGCTCGACATCGATCCGGCCGGTCTCGACTGGCTGCCGGGCATCAGAGTCCGGGGCGTACGCAGTCTGCCGGTGCGCTGGTGAGCGTTCCCGCACGCTGAACCGGCCCGGTCGTCCAGGTAGGCGACGGGGACGGTGCTGACCCAAGTCACACGGGAGCACAGGGCCGGTACAGGGGAGCACCTGAAATTTCACGACCCCAGGCGAACCAACGGACGCCCGTTCGTCTCAAGGTCACTCGCTCCGAGGCGCTGCACCGGCGTCCCCTCAGCCCGTCCGTCGCAGGAGGGCCAGGTACATCGCGTCCGTGCCGTGGAGGTGCGGCCAGAGCTGGACGTCCGGGCCGTCGCCGAGCGCCGGGACGCCCAACATCAGGGGGCGGGCGTCGATCCACTCCACCTCGACCGGTGCGCCGCCCCGCCCCTTGAGGACGTCGTCCACCACCGCGCGGGTCTCGGCCGGATGCGGTGAGCAGGTCGCATAGCCCACGACGCCGCCGACCCGGACCGCCGCCAGCGCCTGCCGCAGCAGCTCGCGCTGGAGCGGGGCGAAGCCGTCCAGGTCCTCGGGGCGGCGGCGCCAGCGCGCCTCCGGCCGCCGGCGCAGCGCGCCCAGACCGGTGCACGGCACATCCACCAGGACCCGGTCGAAGGCTCCGGCACGCCAGGCGGGGCGGGTGCCGTCGGCGGCGATGACCGCGTACGGGCCCGGGTTGCCGTCGAGCGCCCGGGCCACCAGCCGGGCGCGGTGCGGCTGCTTCTCCGACGCCAGCAGGGCGGCGCCCCGCTGCGCCGCGAGCGCCGCCAGCAGCGCCGCCTTGCCGCCGGGGCCCGCGCAGCCGTCGAGCCAGGCGCGGTCGGTGCCCTCGACGGGCGCGTTCGCCAGGGCGAGGGCGACGAGCTGGCTGCCCTCGTCCTGCACCCCTGCGCGTCCCTCGCGGACCGGGTCCAGCGCGCCCGGCTCGCCGCCCTCCGCGAGCCGCACCGCATACGGGGACCAACGGCCGGGCAGCGCGCTGTCCTCGCCGGCTGCCACCAGCAGTTCCTCCGCGGTGGACCGGCCGGGGCGCGCCACCAGCGTCACCTCGGGGCGTTCGTTGTCCGCCTCCAGCAGGTCCTCGATGCCGGCCCGGCCGCCGCCGAGCGCGTCCCACAGCGCCGAGACCACCCAGCGGGGATGCGCATGGACGATGCCGAGGTGCTCCTCGGGGTCCTCGTCGTACGGCGGGGCGACCCGCTCCAGCCAGCCGTCCAGATCATGGGCCGCGACCTTGCGCAGCACCGCGTTGACGAACTTCGCCCGCCCGTCGCCCAGCACCACCCGGGCCAGCTCGACGCTCGCGCTCACCGCGGCATGCGTCGGGATACGGGTACCGAGCAGCTGGTGCGCCCCGAGGGTCAGCACGTCCAGGACCGGCGGATCCACCTCCCGCAGCGGGCGGTCCACGCACTGCGCGATGATCGCGTCATAGGTGCCCTGCCGGCGCAGCGAGCCGTACACCAGCTCCGTCGCCAGCGCCGCGTCCCGGGCGTCGAAGTCCTCGCCCTCGCGCGCCTTGCGCAGCAGCGGGGGCAGCACCAGATTCGCGTACGCGTCCCGCTCGTCGACGGCCCGCAACGCCTCGAACGCGAGGATGCGGACCGGGTCCTTCTGCGGGCGGCGATAGGGCTTGCTGGGGCGGCGACGAGGCTGCTGGCTCACAGAAAAGGTGCTCCGGATACGAGATGAGGGGTCCGTCCCAGCCTACGCGGGCGGACCGGCGCTTTGTGCGGCGAGCCCGGTACACGGGGAGGCCGGAAGGCCGGGGCGCACGCGGGGTACGAGCGCATGCCCCGGGCACCCCGCGTGCGCCGACGGAACGAAGAGCGTGGCAGGGCGGAGAGCGTGGCGGGCCGGGGCTCAGTCCCCCAGCCGCTCCCCGCCCTCGATGCGCACCCCGCGCGCCCAGTCGGCCGCCTTCATCGGCTTCTTGCCCTGCGGCTGCACCCAGACGAGTTCCAGCGGGTGGCTGCCGGTACCGGCGTACACCGCCTTCTTGGTGACGGCGAGTTCGCCGGGCGCCAGCGCCCACTCGTCGTGGCCCGCCGCGGAGGCGGCAGCCGCGGAGGCGGCCGACATCAGCTTGAGCCGCTCGCCGCGGAAGACCGTCCAGGCGCCGGGCGCGGGCGCGCAACCGCGGATGACCCGGTCGACCCGTAGCGCGGGCGCCGCCCAGTCCACCTTGGCGTCCTCGACCTCGATCTTCGGTGCGAGCGTGACACCCTCGGCCGGCTGCGGCACCGCCTGCAGCGTGCCGTCCTCGATGCCGTCCATCGTCGCCACGAGCAGCCCGGAACCGGCGAACGCCAGCCGGGTGAGCAGGTCGCCGCTGGTGTCCTGCGGCCGGACCTGCTCGGTCAGCACGCCGTAGACCGGGCCCGAGTCCAGCCCCTCCTCGATCTGGAAGGTCGAGGCGCCGGTCACCTCGTCGCCCGCGAGCACCGCGTGCTGCACGGGCGCCGCCCCCCGCCATGCGGGCAGCAGCGAGAAGTGCAGATTGACCCACCCCCTGGCGGGAATGTCGAGCGCGGACTTCGGCAGCAGCGCACCGTAGGCGACCACCGGGCAGCAGTCCGGCGCGATCTCCCGCAGCCGGGCCAGGAAGCCCTCCTCGCGCGGCCGGCCGGGCTTGAGCACCTCGATGCCGGCCTCCTCCGCCCGCTCCGCGACGGGGCTGGCGACCAGCTTGCGGCCGCGCCCGGCGGGCGCGTCGGGCCGGGTCACGACGGCCACGACCTCGTGCCGGTCCGAGGCGATCAGGGCATCGAGGGCGGGTACGGCGACCTCGGGGGTGCCGGCGAAGACAAGCCTCATAGGTGGCGAACTACCTCTCACACGCAGCGGAACGACGCACCAGTCTATGGGTCCGGCTCCCGGGCCACGGGCGACGGTTCCAGGGGGCGTACATGAATTCCCGCGCCTTGTACGGAAGCTCGTACGCCCCCATACCGTGACCAGAGCCGCTGCTGCCGCGTTGGTCAAAAAGCATTGACCTGAAGACCGGGCCGCGCTGGCGGCCCGCTCTCTTTACTCCTTCCTTTTCCACGCCGGTTCGAGAGGCTTGCTCATGGCCGACCACGCAACCCACGACGCCCAGGCGCGCGCCAGCCTGCATCTCCTGGTGCGGGACATCGAACGGGTGCGCCGGCAGGTGGACGCATTGCGCACGCTGACCGCTCAGCTCGGCAACGTCTACCGGCCACGGCGCACGGGCCCCTCCGCGGGCTTTGTCGTCTACGGACGCGCACCCGCCCCGACGGTGCGCCTCGCCCAGGAGCTGCGGGACAGCGTCGAAACACTCGTCACCGCCGCGGTCGACTTCGACCGCTCGCTGGGCTTTTCCTGGGACGCGGTGGGCTCGGCGCTCGGCGTCACCAAACAGGCGGTGCACCGCCGTTACGGTGGCCGCAGAGCCGCCGCCCAGCCCGCCCCGGACACCAACGGCGCGGAACCGGCGGTACATTCCCCCGAATCCTCCGCGACCCGCGCGGTCACCATGGCGGCGGGCCTGCCCGGCTCGGCGGCCGTCTCCGCCGCCCGTTCCCTGCCTGCCCAGCCGTCCGCCACCACCCGAGACGAACCCGCCCGCCCGGGTGCCTTCCCCGGCCCCCGCAACGGCTGAAGCACTCCCCCACGGGGCGCCCCGCGCCCACGCGCCGCCCGACAGCGCCCCGGGACCGCCCGCCGACATCGGTTCCGGGGCGGCGCCATGTCCGGACCGTGCCGTGTCGGGCCGTAGCGTGCCGTGCCGGACGGGGCCTCGCGGCCGTACCACGGGGCGGGCAGCGGGGTGGCGGGGCATACGGGCCGGGCCGGGATCGCGGAGCCACGACGGCCCGGGCCGCCGCCCGCCCCGCTGCCCGGCGGCTCGACACCCCCGGCCGCACGCACCGTCTCCCCCGCCCCGCACCAGTCGGTCTCACCCCAGATCGGGCGGATCGATCCGGACCCGCACGGCCTCTCCCTCCCGCTTGACCATCCGGGCCGCGCGGGCGGCCTTGAGCGCCGCGGCGAGCGCCGCGCCCTGGCCGGGGCGGACGCGCACCAGCGCGCGCTCCCACTGCTCGCCGGGCGGCGGATCGCCCGGCCTGCGCGGGCGCCCGGGGTCCGGCACCGGAAGCGGGACGGGGCCCAACACCTCGGCTCCGGCGGGGAGTTCGGCGGCCCGCAGCAGATCGGTGACATCCTCGGGGCGGCCGGTCACGGAAGCCATCCGCGACACCGGCGGAAAGCCCAGTTCGGCCCGCTCGGCCAGCTCGCGGACCGCATGGCCGACCGGATCCCAGCGCACCAGCGCCTGCACCGGCCGCAGCGTCGGCTCCGCGATCACCGCGACCGTGCCCCCCTCCGCCTGCCCCCGGACCAGCCCGGCGGCGCCCAGCCAGCGGCGCAGCGCCTCCTCCCCGGCCCGCAGATCCGGCCGCCCGAGCAGCGCCCAGCCGTCCAGCAGCAACGCGGCCGCATAACCGGGGCCCTCGGCCACCGGCTCCGCGCCCGGCGTGCTCACCACGAGCGCGGGGGCGTCCGGCACCGTCGCCAGCACATGGTCCCGGCCCGAGGTGCGCACCGGTACCGCCGGGAAGACCCGGCCCAGCTCCTCCGCCGTCCGCCGCGCCCCCACGACCTGGGCCCGCAGCCGCGCGCCACCGCACTCGCCGCAATGCCAGTCGGGCTCCTGGCGTCCGCACCACGAGCAGACCAGATCGTTCGCATGCGGAGACTCCAGCGGGCCGGCGCAGGACCGGCAGCGCGCGGGGGTACGGCACCGTTCGCACGAGAGCCGGGGCGCATAGCCGCGGCGCGGTACCTGGACCAGCACCGGACCGCGTCGCAGGCCCTCCCGCACCAGCTGCCAGGCCATCGACGGCAACCGGGCGGAGCGCGCGGCGGCATCGCGCGCCTCGTCGCCGTCGCCGACCGTACGCACCAGGGGCGCCGCGGTCCGCACCTGCTCGCGCTCGGCGGCCAGCGGGCGCGCCCAGCCGGTCTCGACCAGCTGCGCCGCCTCGACGGTGCAGCTCAGCCCGCCCAGCAGAAAGCCGGCACGCTCGTTGACCGACCGCTGGATGAGGACCTCGCGAGCATGCGGCTGGGGCGCATGCGGATCACTGTGGCTGGCGTCCCCGTCGTCCCAGAGGGCGACCAGGCCCGGATCGGCGACGGGGGCGAACATCGCCGCGCGCGTCCCGACCACGGCCCGCACCGCGCCACGGCTCACCGCCAGCCAGCGGCGATAGCGCTCCTCGGGCCCGGCGTCGGCGGTCAGCAGCACATGCCGGCCCGCCCCGATCAGCTCACCGAGGGCCGCGTCCACCCGCGCAGCGGCCCGTCCGTCCGGCACCACCACCAGGGCGCCGCGCCCGCCCGCCAGCGCCGCGGCGGCCGCCCGCGCCAGCTCCTGCGGCCAGCTCGCCCCGGGCAGCGCGGTCCACACGGCCCGCGGGGCATCCCCTCGCGCCAGCGCCGTCAGAAACCCGGGCCCCGCGCCGTAGCGCTGCCAACTGCCCGGCTCCGGTGGCGCGTTGGGCGGCAGCGGATCGGGGGACGGCTTGGCCTCGGCCCGCGCCCTCCGGGGCGGGACGGCCAGCTGCACCACATCGGCGAGCGAGCCGGCATAGCGGTCCGCGACCGCCCGGCACAGCCCCAGCAGCTCGGGGCTCAGCACCCGCTCGGACGACAGCACCTGGGCGATCGGTGCCAGCACCCCGCGGTAGTCGCTCTCCGCGACACGCTCCACGATGAACCCGCCGACCAGCTTGCCGCCCTCGCGCCGGCCGCCCTTCTCCCCCGCCCCGAACCGCACCCGCACCCGCACCCCGGGCTGCGCCTCGTCGTCCATCGCGGCGGGCACCGCATAGTCGAAATACCGGTCGAGGTGCACCAGGCCCTTGTCGACCAGCACCCGCGCCACCGGCAGCCGCGCCGCGAGCTCGGCGCCCCGCCAGGTGCGCGGCTTCGCCCGCTCGGCCTTGTTCTCCCGCACGGCCTCGCGGATGAGGGCCAACTGCTCGCCCGCATCCGACGCCCCCGCCTCCGGTCGCCCGTTCTCCCTGCTCACAGCATCAGTCTTAGCAGACGGCACGGACAGCGAGCGGTGGCCTGTGGACAACCGAAGGCCCCGGACCGCCAAGCGGTCCGGGGCCGTGGTCACCTCATACGAGGCAGGGGTCTTACAGCCCCGCGGCCCTCTTCAGCGCCTCGACCCGGTCGGTGCGCTCCCAGGTGAAGTCCTCCAGCTCACGGCCGAAGTGACCGTAGGCGGCGGTCTGGGCGTAGACCGGGCGGAGCAGATCGAGGTCGCGGATGATGGCGGCCGGGCGGAGGTCGAAGACCTCGCCGATGGCCTGCTCGATCTTGTCGGTGTCGACGGTGGCGGTGCCGAAGGTCTCGACGAAGAGACCGACCGGCTCCGCCTTGCCGATCGCGTAGGCGACCTGGACCTCGCAGCGGGCCGCGAGGCCGGCGGCGACGACGTTCTTGGCGACCCAGCGCATCGCGTAGGCGGCCGAGCGGTCGACCTTGGACGGGTCCTTGCCGGAGAAGGCACCGCCGCCGTGGCGGGCCATGCCGCCGTAGGTGTCGATGATGATCTTGCGGCCGGTGAGGCCGGCGTCACCCATCGGGCCGCCGATCTCGAAGCGGCCGGTCGGGTTGACCAGCAGCCGGTAGCCGTCGGTGTCCAGCTTGATGCCGTCCTCGACGAGCTGGTTGAGGACGTGCTCGACGACGAACTCGCGGATGTCCGGCGCCAGCAGCGAGTCGAGGTCGATGTCGCTGGCGTGCTGCGAGGAGACCACGACGGTGTCGAGGCGGACGGCCTTGTGACCGTCGTACTCGATGGTCACCTGGGTCTTGCCGTCGGGGCGGAGGTAGGGGATCGTGCCGTTCTTGCGGACCTCGGACAGGCGCTTGGAGAGCCGGTGCGCGAGGTTGATCGGGAGCGGCATCAGCTCCGGGGTCTCGTCGCAGGCGTAGCCGAACATCAGGCCCTGGTCGCCCGCGCCCTGCCGGTCCAGCTCGTCGTCGTCGCCCTCGACGCGGTTCTCGTACGCGGTGTCGACACCCTGGGCGATGTCCGGGGACTGCGCGCCGATGGACACCGAGACGCCACAGGAAGCGCCGTCGAAGCCCTTCTTGGAGGAGTCGTAACCGATGTCCAGGATCTTGTTGCGGACGAGGTTGGGGATGTCGGCGTACGCCTTCGTGGTCACCTCGCCGGCCACGTGCACCAGGCCGGTGGTGATCAACGTCTCCACGGCGACCCGGGAGGTCGGGTCTTCCTTGAGGAGAGCGTCGAGGATGGTGTCGCTGATCTGGTCAGCGATCTTGTCGGGGTGGCCCTCGGTGACGGACTCCGAGGTGAAGAGGCGGCGGGACACATCGCTCCCTGGGGTTGCAGCGGCTGCTGGCTGATCATTGGCGGAAGGGCCGAGAGCTGCGCTCGGCCCGATCCACTCGCCAGTTTATCGGTCGTATGCGGCGTTCGGACACGCAGTCTCGATTTATGGACCCCTCGTGACCTGGGACACCGCGACTCACGGTAGGACGATCACCTTGAGAATGGGGCGGGTCAAGGGGACACGCCCGATTTTGTACGGCCGAAGGAGTGGTTCCGGGGACCTTGTACGCGTCTCAGCGTTCGGTATCGGCCAGCCGCGGAGCCACCAGATCCCAGACCGTATCGGCCAGATCTTCCTTGGGGCCGTACGGGACCGGCGTCTCGCTGCCGTCGGCCGCCAGGATCACCGCTTCGTTCTCCGCCGACCCGAAGGCCTTGTCATCCCCGACCTCGTTGACGACCAGCAGGTCGCAGCCCTTGCGGGCGAGCTTGGCCCGGCCGTTGGCGAGCACGTCGTCGGTCTCGGCGGCGAAGCCGACCACGACCTGGCCCGGGCGGGCGCGCTCGGCGGAGATCTCGGCAAGAATGTCCGGATTCCTCACCAGGGCAACCGGTTCCGGCTCCTGGCCCTCGACCTTCTTGATCTTCCCGGTGGTGTAGGCCGCGGGCCGGAAATCGGCCACGGCGGCCGCCATGACCACCGCGTCCGCCTCCGCGGCGGCTTTCACCACGGCCTCGTGCAGCTGACGGGCCGTGCCGATGCGGACCACGTCGACACCGGCCGGATCGGGCAGCTCGGTGTTGCCGGCGACGAGGGTGACCCGGGCGCCGCGGGCCACCGCGGTGCGGGCGAGCGCATAGCCCTGCTTGCCCGAGGAGCGGTTGCCCAGATAGCGGACCGGGTCCAGCGGCTCGCGGGTGCCGCCCGCGCTGATCACCACATGACGCCCGGCGAGGTCCTGCTCCGCCGCCCGCGGGCCGCGGGCCAGCACCCGGCGGCAGACGGCGAAGATCTCGGCCGGGTCGGGGAGACGGCCCTTGCCGGTGTCGACGCCGGTCAGCCGGCCGACCGCGGGCTCGATGACGAGCGCGCCGCGGCGGCGCAGGGTGGCGACGTTCTCCTGGGTCGCGGGGTGCTCCCACATCTCGGTGTGCATCGCCGGGGCGAAGACCACCGGACAGCGCGCGGTGAGCAGCGTGTTCGTCAGCAGATCGTCGGCGAGGCCGTGGGCGGCCTTGGCCAGCATGTCGGCGGTGGCCGGGGCGACCACGACAAGATCGGCGGCCTGGCCGATGCGGACGTGCGGGACCTCGTGGACGGACTCCCAGACCTCGGTGCCGGCTGGGTTGCCGGACAGCGCCGACCAGGTGGCCTCACCGACGAAGTGCAGCGCCGAGGCGGTCGGCACGACCCGTACGTCATGCCCGGACTCGGTCAGCCGCCGCAGCAGCTCGCACGCCTTGTACGCGGCGATCCCGCCACTGACCCCCAGGACGACCCTGGGCCGCTCCCGCTCCCGCTTGTCCATCGCTCCGCCGCTCCCCGGGCTCGGTCCCTGTGTCGTATGCCCCTATGACACACCAAGGGCCCGGCGGTCGCTCCGCCGGGCCTCGATGAACTGCTGTGCTGCCTTACTGCGCGGGGCCCTCGATGGCCTCGGAGGTCAGCAGGCCCGCGTTGATCTCGCGCAGCGCGATCGACAGGGGCTTCTCGTGGACGTGCGTGTCCACGAGGGGGCCGACGTACTCCAGCAGGCCCTCGCCGAGCTGCGAGTAGTACGCGTTGATCTGGCGCGCGCGCTTGGCGGCGTAGATCACGAGGCTGTACTTCGAATCGGTGGCCTCGAGAAGCTCATCAATGGGCGGGTTGATGATGCCCTCGGGTGCGGTGATGGAAGAGGACACTCTCTGCCTTCCGAAAGGGGATAACGCCTGGGTCATGCGCCTGGTCGTAACGGAAATGGCGCAAAGTCGTGGTCGGTCCGGGGCCGGTGAAGCTCGGCGGGGTCAGCCGCTGGTGTTCCGCTCCTCGGATCGATGCAACATCAAGGCTAGCAGCTCGCGGCTGACGTCCTCGACGGAGGTGTTGACAAGCGTCACATCGAACTCCTTCTCCGCCGCCAGTTCGACCCGGGCGGCGGCGAGCCGGCGTTCGATGACCTCCGGCGCCTCGGTGCCCCGGCCGGTGAGCCGGCGGACCAGCTCGTCCCAGCTCGGCGGGGCGAGGAAGACCAGATGGGCCTCCGCCATGGACTCGCGTACCTGGCGGGCGCCCTGCAGGTCGATCTCCAGCAGGACCGGCTCGCCGGCCTCCAGCCGGTCCAGCACCGCCTTGCGGGGGGTGCCGTAGCGGTTGCCGGCGAATTCGGCCCATTCGAGCAGCTCACCGTTGGCGATCAGCTTGTCGAATTCCACGTCGTCGACGAAGAAGTACTGCACGCCGTGCCGCTCCCCGGGGCGCGGCTTGCGGGTCGTGGCCGAAACCGAGAGCCAGACCTCGGGGTGGACCTTGCGCATATGCGCGACGACCGTGCTCTTGCCGACCCCGGAGGGGCCGGAGAGCACGGTCAGCCGCGGTTGTCTGGCCGGGGGCTCGGGGGTCGTCCCCCGGGAGACTGCAGAACTCATGCAGCGATTATTCCAGCTTCCCGGTGGTGCCGGAAAATTCAGGAAGCGGTGCTGCCGAACTCGCGCTCCAGCGACGCGATCTGGTTGGAGCCAAGACCCCGGACTCGGCGGCTCTCGGAGATCCCGAGTCGCTCCATGATCTGCTTGGCACGGACCTTGCCGACGCCCGGCAGGGACTCCAAGAGGGCGGAGACCTTCATCTTGCCGATGACGTCGTTCTCCTGGCCCTGCTTGATGACCTCATGGAGGGAAGCACCGGAGTGCTTGAGCCGATTCTTGACCTCGGCGCGCTCCCGGCGAGCCGCGGCGGCCTTCTCGAGCGCGGCTGCGCGCTGTTCAGGGGTAAGGGGCGGAAGAGCCACGCCTACGTCACCTCGGATGTAGAACTCGGATACGGACCGGTGTGGAACCTAGTCGCCCCGCACCTGCGGAGCAACGAGCAACGCGCTTACGTGCAGTGCTCTCGTCGGAGACTAGCGGGCGAGCGCTCCGGAGTCAGCGAGAACAGACGAAAAGTCCTGGTCAGACTCTGCTGACCAGGACAATTCGGGACCAAAGTCCCCGCCGGAAGGCGTTCAGGCGAGCGCGGTGCGCACTTCGTCGGCGAATCGGTCGGCCGCCGCGCGCAGTGCCGAGGGGTCCGGACCGTGCCGCAGCACCCCCCGGCTGACGCTCGGCAGGACGTTGTGGACGGCGTCGCCGAAGACGGCCGGGAGGTCAGCGGGGGTGGCTCCCTGGGCGCCGATGCCGGGGGCGAGCAGCGGGCCGTTGATCGACAGCTCGAACGAGGAGAGATCGCCGAGCGTGGCGCCGACGACCGCGCCGAAGGAGCCCAGCGGCTCGGCGCCGGCGTTCTCCGCGGCGAGGTGGCCGAGCATGGTCGCCGCGACGGTGCTGCCGTCGGCGCGGACCGCGCGCTGGACCTCCTCGCCCTCCGGGTTGGAGGTGAGGGCGAGGGTGAACAGCCCGCAGCCGTTCTCCCGGGCCAGGTCGACGGCCGGGCGCAGCGAGCCGTAGCCCAGGAAGGGGCTGACCGTCACGGCGTCCGAGAACAGCGGGGAGGCCGGGTCGAGGTAGGTCGCGGCGTACGCGGCCATGGTGGAGCCGATGTCGCCGCGCTTGGCGTCCATCACGACCAGGGCGCCGCGCTCGCGGGCCTCGACGACGGCGGTCTCCAGGACGGCCAGGCCGCGCGAGCCGAAGCGCTCGAAGAACGCGGATTGTGGCTTGAACACGGCCACCGAGTCGCCGAGGGCCTCCACGACGGTACGGGTGAAACGCGCCAGGCCCGCGACATCGTCGTTCAGGCCCCAGTCGGCCAGCAGCGAGGCATGCGGGTCGATGCCGACGCACAGCGGTCCGCGCGCGTCCATGGCGCGGCGCAGGCGGGCCCCGAAGGGGTTCGCGGACTCGGTCATGTGGTCACCTTCTTGTGCTCGGCGCCGACGGCCTCGGCGAGGGTGGCGTAGGGGCTGTTGCGCAGGCGGGCGGCCAGTCCCTTGTGGATCGCGCGGCACCAGAACGGGCCCTGGTAGATGAAGGCGCTGTAGCCCTGGACCAGGGTGGCGCCGGCGAGGATGCGCTGCCAGGCGTCCTCGGCGTTCTCGATGCCGCCGACGCCGATGAGGGTGATCGTGTCGCCGACCCGGGCGTAGAGGCGCCGCAGCACCTCCAGGGAGCGTTCCTTGACGGGCGCGCCGGACAGTCCGCCGGTCTCGGCGATCAGCTCCGGGGCGGAGGTCAGCCCCAGGCCCTCGCGGGCGATCGTGGTGTTGGTGGCGATGATCCCGTCCAGGCCGAGCTCGACGGCGAGGTCGGCGACCGCGTCCACGTCCGCGTCGGCGAGGTCCGGCGCGATCTTGACCAGCAGCGGGACCCGGCGGTCGGTGACGGTACGGTCCGCGGCCTCGCGGACCGCGGTCAGCAGCGGCCGCAGGTGGTCGACGGCCTGGAGGTTGCGCAGCCCCGGCGTGTTCGGGGAGGAGACGTTGACGACCAGGTAGTCGGCGTGGCGGGCGAGCCGCTCGGTGGAGGCGACGTAGTCGGCGGTCGCCTCGTCCTCCGGTACGACCTTGGTCTTGCCGATGTTGACACCGACGGTGGCCGGGAAGACCGGGTTGCGGGCCGCCAGGCGGGCCGCCACGGACGCCGAGCCGTCGTTGTTGAACCCCATCCGGTTGATCAGCGCACGGTCCGGTACAAGGCGGAACAGGCGCTTCTTGGGGTTGCCCGGCTGCGGCTGGGCGGTGACCGTGCCGATCTCGACGTGGTCGAAGCCGAGCATGGTCGTGCCGTCGATAGCGACGGCGTTCTTGTCGAAGCCGGCGGCCAGCCCGAAGGGGCCGTGCATCCGGCGGCCCAGGGCCTCGGTGCGCAGCTCCTCGTGGCGGGGGGCGAGGGCGGCCGCGAGGAAGGTGCGCAGCACGGGGATGCGCACGGCCAGCTGGATCCAGCGGAAGGCCAGGTGGTGGGCCTCCTCGGGGTCCATGCGCTTGAAGATCAGGTGGAAGAACAGGCGGTACATCGTCGGGCGGGACCTTCCGCGGTGAGGAGTCGGGGGCTCGTGGAGCGGGTGCGGGGCGCACGAAGAGGGGGACACCGCCTCGGTGTCCCCCTCCCTGCCGCTACTCCGCGCGGGCCGCGGTGAGATGTTCGGCGTGTTCCTGGAGGGAACGCACCCCCACGTCTCCGCGGGACATGGCCTCGATGCCCTGGACGGCCGCGGCCAGCGCCTGGACCGTGGTCAGGCAGGGGATGCCGCGGGCGACGGAGGCGGTACGGATGTCGTAGCCGTCCAGCCGGCCGCCGGTGCCGTAGGGGGTGTTGATGATCAGATCGACCTCGCCGTCGTGGATCAGCTGGACGATGGTCTTCTCACCGTTCGGGCCCTCGCCCTCGGACTGCTTGCGGACCACGGTCGCGTTGATGCCGTTGCGGCGCAGCACCTCGGCGGTACCGGAGGTGGCGAGCAGCTCGAAGCCGTGCGCGACCAGTTCCCGGGCCGGGAAGATCATCGAACGCTTGTCCCGGTTGGCTACCGAGACGAACGCCCGGCCCTTGGTGGGCAGTGCGCCGTAGGCGCCGGTCTGCGACTTGGCATAGGCGGTGCCGAAGACCGAGTCGATGCCCATGACCTCGCCGGTGGAGCGCATCTCCGGGCCGAGGATCGTGTCGACGCCGCGGCCGTGGATGTCGCGGAACCGCGACCAGGGCATGACGGCTTCCTTGACGGAGATCGGCGCGTCCAGCGGCAGGGTGCCGCCGTCACCGGTCTTGGGCAGCATGCCCTCGGCGCGCAGCTCGGCGACGGTCGCGCCCAGGGAGATCCGGGCGGCGGCCTTGGCCAGCGGCACCGCGGTCGCCTTCGAGGTGAAGGGGACGGTGCGTGAGGCGCGGGGGTTGGCCTCCAGGACGTAGAGGATGTCGCCGGCCATCGCGAACTGGATGTTGATCAGGCCGCGGACGCCCACACCCTTGGCGATGGCCTCCGTTGAGGCGCGCAGCCGCTTGATGTCGTAGCCGCCCAGGGTGATGGGGGGCAGGGCGCAGGCGGAGTCGCCGGAGTGGATGCCGGCCTCCTCGATGTGCTCCATGACGCCGCCGAGGTAGAGCTCGTGGCCGTCGTAGAGCGCGTCGACGTCGATCTCGATCGCGTCGTCGAGGAACCGGTCGATCAGGACCGGGTGGCGGTCGATCAGGCCGGCGTGGCGGGTGAGGTACTCCCCGAGCGACGGCTCGTCGTAGACGATCTCCATGCCGCGGCCACCCAGGACGTACGAGGGGCGAACCATGACCGGGTAGCCGATCTCGGTGGCGATCCGCTTGGCCTCGTCGAAGGAGAAGGCGGTGCCGTACTTGGGGGCCGGCAGCCCGGCCTCGGTCAGCACCCGGCCGAAGGCGCCGCGCTCCTCGGCGAGGTCGATCGCCTCGGGCGAGGTGCCGACGATCGGTACGCCGTTGTCCTTGAGGGCTTGGGCCAGGCCGAGTGGGGTCTGGCCGCCGAGCTGGACGATGACGCCGGCGACCGGGCCTGCCTGGGTCTCGGCGTGCACGATCTCCAGGACGTCCTCGAGGGTGAGCGGCTCGAAGTAGAGGCGGTCGGAGGTGTCGTAGTCGGTGGAGACGGTTTCGGGGTTGCAGTTGACCATCACGGTCTCGTAGCCGGCGTCGCTCAGCGCGAAGGAGGCGTGGACGCAGGAGTAGTCGAACTCGATGCCCTGGCCGATGCGGTTGGGACCGGAGCCGAGGATGATCACGGCCGGCTTCTCGCGGGGCGCGACCTCGCTCTCCTCGTCGTAGGAGGAGTAGAAGTACGGCGTCTTCGCGGCGAATTCGGCGGCACAGGTGTCGACCGTCTTGTAGACCGGACGGACACCCAGCGCGTGGCGGACCTCGCGGACGACGTCCTCACGCAGCCCGCGGATCGCCGCGATCTGGGCATCGGAGAAACCGTGCCGCTTCGCATCCGCAAGGATCTCCGGGTGGAGCTTCTCGGCGGCCGCGATCTCGTCCGCGATCTCCTTGATCAGGAAGAGCTGGTCGACGAACCACGGGTCGATCTTCGTGGCGTCGAAGACCTCCTCGGGGCTCGCCCCGGCACGGATGGCCTGCATGACGGTGTTGATCCGGCCATCGGTGGGGACCTGGGCCTTGACCAGCAGCTCGGCCTGGTCACCGGGCTCGCCGACGAAGTCGAACTGGCTGCCCTTCTTCTCCAGCGAGCGCAGGGCCTTGTTCAGCGCCTCGGGGAAGTTGCGGCCGATCGCCATGGCCTCGCCGACCGACTTCATGGTCGTGGTCAGCGTCGCATCGGCGGCCGGGAACTTCTCGAAGGCGAACCGCGGCACCTTGACGACGACGTAGTCAAGCGTCGGCTCGAAGGAGGCCGGGGTCTTCTCGGTGATGTCGTTGGGGATCTCATCCAGCGTGTAGCCCACCGCGAGGCGCGCGGCGATCTTCGCGATCGGGAAGCCGGTGGCCTTCGACGCCAGCGCCGACGAGCGCGAGACCCGCGGGTTCATCTCGATGACGATGACCCGGCCGTCCTCGGGATTGACCGCGAACTGGATGTTGCAGCCGCCGGTGTCGACCCCCACCTCACGGATCACCGCGATCCCGATGTCCCGCAGCGTCTGATACTCCCGGTCGGTCAGCGTCATCGCCGGCGCCACCGTGATCGAGTCACCGGTGTGCACACCCATCGGGTCGAAGTTCTCGATGGAGCACACGACCACGACGTTGTCATTCTTGTCGCGCATCAGCTCCAGCTCGTACTCCTTCCACCCCAGGATCGACTCCTCCAACAGCACCTCGGTCGTCGGGGACAGCGTCAGGCCCTGGCCGGCGATGCGGCGCAGTTCCTCCTCGTCGTGGGCGAAGCCGGAGCCGGCGCCGCCCATGGTGAAGGAGGGACGGACCACGACGGGGTAGCCGCCGAGGGTCTCGACGCCCGCCAGGACGTCGTCCATGGAGTGGCAGATCACCGAGCGGGCGGACTCACCGTGCCCGATCTTGGCGTGGACGGCCGCGACGACCTCCTTGAACAGATCGCGGTCCTCCCCCTTGTTGATCGCCTCGACGTTGGCGCCGATCAGCTCGACGCCGTACTTATCGAGGGTGCCCGACGCGTGCAGCGAGATCGCCGTGTTCAACGCCGTCTGCCCGCCCAACGTGGGCAGCAGCGCGTCCGGGCGCTCCTTGGCGATGATCTTCTCGACGAAGTCCGGGGTGATCGGCTCGACGTAGGTGGCGTCGGCGATCTCCGGGTCGGTCATGATCGTCGCCGGGTTGGAGTTCACCAGGATGACCCGCAGGCCCTCGGCCTTCAGGACCCGGCAGGCCTGCGTGCCGGAGTAGTCGAACTCGGCGGCCTGGCCGATGACGATCGGACCGGAGCCGATGACCAGGACGGACTGGATATCGGTGCGCTTAGGCACGCTGGCCCTCCATCAGGGAAACGAAGCGGTCGAAGAGGTACGCGGCGTCATGCGGACCCGCGGCGGCTTCGGGGTGGTACTGAACACTGAACGCCGGCTGGTCAAGGAGGTGCAGACCCTCCACCACGTCATCGTTCAAGCAGACATGGGAGACCTCGGCACGGCCGAAGGGCGTCTCGGAGACCCTGTCGAGCGGGGCGTCGACGGCGAAACCGTGATTGTGCGCGGTGACCTCCACCTTGCCCGTCGTACGGTCCTGCACCGGCTGATTGATCCCCCGATGCCCGTACTTCAGCTTGAACGTCCCAAAACCCAACGCACGGCCCAGGATCTGGTTGCCGAAGCAGATACCGAACAGCGGCGTCTTCCGCTCCAGCACACCCCGCATCACGGAGACCGGGTGGTCGGCGGTGGCCGGGTCGCCGGGACCGTTGGAGAAGAACACCCCGTCCGGATGCACCGCGTAGACGTCCTCGACGGTGGCGGTGGCCGGCAGGACGTGCACCTCGATGCCACGCTCCGCCATCCGGTGCGGCGTCATGCCCTTGATCCCCAGATCGATCGCGGCGACCGTGAACCTCTTCGTGCCGATCGCCGGGACGACGTAGGACTCCTTGGTGGCGACCTGCGTGGACAGGTCGGCGCCGGCCATCTCGGGGGCCTGGCGCACCTTGGCCAGCATCGTGCCCTCGTCGGGCAGTGCCTCGCCGGAGAAGATGCCGACCCGCATCGCGCCGCGCTCGCGCAGGTGGCGGGTCAGGGCGCGGGTGTCGATGCCGCTGATCCCCACCACACCCTGCGCGATCAGCTCGTCGTCCAGGGAGCGCACCGAGCGCCAGTTGGACGGGATGCGGGCGGGGTCGCGGACGACGTAGCCCGCGACCCAGATCCGCTGCGACTCGGGGTCCTCGTCGTTCACCCCGGTGTTGCCGATGTGCGGAGCGGTCATCACGACGACCTGACGGTGGTACGAGGGGTCGGTCAGCGTCTCCTGGTAGCCGGTCATGCCGGTGGAGAACACCGCTTCGCCGAAGGTCTCCCCCACGGCCCCGTAGGCGCGGCCGCGGAAGCTGCGGCCGTCCTCCAGGACGAGTACGGCGGGGAGCCCCCTTGTGCCGTGGGCGGAACCCCTGGTGGAGGTCGTCATCGTGCGCCTTCCGTTTCGGTGTGCTCGGTGGTGCGGGTGGTGTGCGGGGTGGTGCTCAGCGTGGTGAGGGCCTCGACCCAGGCGGCGTGCTCGGCGGCCCGGTCGGAGCGGAAGCCCGAGTCGAGCTGCTTGCCGCCGTGTTCCCAGGTGACGATGAGCAGCGCGCCCTCGGTGAGGACCTTGCCGGCGATGCCCTTGTCCAGGCGGGCGCCGCGGAGTGCGGCCGTCGGCACGAAGAAGTCGACGGCGCCGGGGCGCACGACCGCCAGGCCCTGGTCGGTGAGGGTCAGCTCGACGCGGCTGCGGGTGCCCAGGCCGTGCGCGACGATGCGGTCGAGCCACTGCCCGGCGGTGGTGGAGCCGTGGTAGCGCCCGCTGAGCGTCAGCCGCGGCTCTCCGGGCTCGTCGGGGGTGGCCGGCAGCTCGGGCAGATCGCCCTGGAGCGTGCCGCGCCACTTCCAGCCCTGGCGCATCAGCCAGTAGACGAAGACCACGAAGACCAGCAGCCCGACGACCCAGCCGATCCGTGCCGCCCAGTCGGTGACCGGTGCGGACTGCTGTGCCGCGGCCAGGTGGAACAGTGATGGAGTCACGCCAGCTTCCCGTCGACGAGCGTTGCCCGGCCCCGCAGGAAGGTGTGGGTGACGCGTCCCGGCAGCTCACGGCCCTCGTAGGGGGTGTTGCGGCTGCGGGAGGCGAAGCCCGCGGGGTCCACCTCTCCACGGTAAGCGGAATCGACGAGGGTGAGGTTGGCGGGTTCACCGGCCGAGACGGGGCGGCCGTGGCCGGCGGCCCCGCCGATCTGCGCGGGCTTGACCGACATCCGGTCCGCGACGCCCGCCCAGTCCAGCAGTCCGGTCTCCACCATCGTCCGCTGGACGACCGACAGCGCGGTCTCCAGGCCCACCATGCCCATGGCGGCCGCGGCCCACTCGCAGTCCTTGTCCTCGTGCGGGTGCGGGGCGTGGTCGGTGGCGACGATGTCGATGGTGCCGTCGGCGAGGGCCTCGCGCAGCGCCATGACGTCGCGCTCGGTACGCAGCGGCGGATTGACCTTGTAGACGGGGTTGTAGGTGCGCACCATCTCGTCGGTGAGGAGCAGGTGGTGCGGCGTGACCTCGGCCGTCACATCGATCCCGCGGGACTTGGCCCAGCGCACGATCTCGACGGAGCCGGCGGTCGACAGGTGGCAGATGTGCACCCGGGAGCCCACGTGCTCGGCGAGCAGCACGTCCCGGGCGATGACCGACTCCTCGGCGACGGCGGGCCAGCCGCCGAGCCCGAGCTCCGCCGAGACGGCGCCCTCGTTCATCTGGGCGCCTTCGGTGAGCCGCGGCTCCTGGGCGTGCTGGGCGACGACGCCGCCGAACGCCTTCACGTACTCCAGGGCGCGCCGCATGATCACGGCGTCGTGGACGCACTTGCCGTCGTCGGAGAAGACGGTGACCCCGGCGGCGGACTCGTGCATGGCGCCCAGCTCGGCGAGCTTCTTGCCGTCCAGGCCGACCGTCACGGCGCCGATGGGCTGCACATCGCAGTAGCCGTGCTCCCGGCCGAGGCGGTAGACCTGCTCGACGACGCCGGCAGTGTCGGCGACCGGGAAGGTGTTGGCCATGGCGAACACGGCGGTGTAGCCGCCGCTCGCCGCGGCCCGGGTGCCGGTCAGGACCGTCTCGGAGTCCTCCCGCCCGGGCTCCCGCAGATGGGTGTGCAGATCGACCAGGCCGGGCAGCAGCACCTGCCCGCCGGCCTCGATGACCTGGGCCCCGTCGGCCGGCAGGTCCGTGCCCACGGCCTCGATCAGCTCCCCGTCGATCAGGACGTCCTGCGGCTCGCCGCCGAGCACCTGCGCACCGCGGATCAGAATCTTGCTCATGGTCTTACTTCTCCTCGGTACGGGGGTGGGTCACGGCGGGCTCGTTGCCGCCCAGAAGCAGGTACAGGACGGCCATCCGGACGGATACCCCGTTGGTCACCTGCTCGACGGCCGTGCAGCGCGCGGAGTCGGCGACCTCGGCGGTGATCTCCATGCCGCGGACCATCGGGCCGGGGTGCATCACCAGGGCGTGCCCGGGCATCCGGGCCATCCGCTGGCCGTCCAGGCCGTAGCGGCGCGAGTACTCGCGCTCGGTCGGGAAGAAGGCGGCGTTCATGCGCTCGCGCTGCACCCGCAGCATCATCACGGCGTCGGACTTCGGCAGCACGCTGTCGAGGTCGTAGGACACCTCGCAGGGCCAGTGCTCGACGCCGACCGGCACCAGCGTGGGCGGCGCGACCAGGGTGACCTCGGCGCCGAGGGTGTGCAGCAGGTCGACGTTGGAGCGGGCGACGCGGCTGTGCAGCACGTCGCCGACCAGGGTGATGCGCTTGCCGCCGAGGTCCTGGCCGAGCCCGGCGTCCGGGCCGATGAGCCGGCGCCGCATGGTGAAGGCGTCGAGCAGGGCCTGGGTGGGGTGCTGGTGGGTGCCGTCGCCGGCGTTGATGACCGGGGCGTCGATCCAGCCGGAGGTGGCGAGCCGGTAGGGCGCGCCGGAGGCACCGTGCCGGATGACGACGGCGTCGACGCCCATCGCCTCCAGGGTCTGGGCGGTGTCCTTGAGCGACTCGCCCTTGGAGACGCTGGACCCCTTGGCGGCGAAGTTGATCACGTCGGCGGAGAGCCGCTTCTCGGCGGCCTCGAACGAGATCCGGGTCCGGGTCGAGTCCTCGAAGAAGAGGTTGCAGACCGTGCGTCCGCGCAGGGTGGGAAGTTTCTTGATCGGCCGGTCGGCGACCCGGGCCATCTCCTCGGCGGTGTCGAGGATCAGGACGGCGTCGTCGCGCGTGAGGTCGGCGGCCGAGATGAGGTGACGCTTCATCCGGTGTGCTCCGTGGGTGAAGGAGGTGTACGGGTATCCGTCGAGCGGGCATGCCTGCGGGCCCGGGGTCACCGGGTCCGCGCGCGGTGCGCTAGCGCTCGCCGGCCGGTGCGGCGTGCTTCACGCCGAGCAGCACGGCGTCCCGGCCGTCCTCCTCGGTGAGCTGGACCTTGACCGTCTCCCGCAGCGACGTGGGGAGGTTCTTTCCGACGTAGTCGGCGCGGATCGGCAGCTCGCGGTGGCCGCGGTCGACGAGGACCGCCAGCTGCACGGCGCGCGGCCGCCCGATGTCGCCGAGCGCGTCCAGCGCGGCGCGGATCGTGCGCCCGGAGAAGAGGACGTCGTCGACGAGCAGGACGACCCGGCCCTCGATGCCGTCGGCGGGGATGTCCGTGCGGGCGAGCGTGCGGGCGGGGCCCAGACGCAGGTCGTCGCGGTACATCGTGATGTCGAGCGAGCCGACCGGAACGGCGCGGCCGGTGATCTCCTCCAGCTTGGCGGCCAGCCGCCGGGCGAGGAAGACTCCGCGGGTGGGGATGCCCAGGAGCACCACGTCGTCCGCGCCCTTGGCGCGCTCGACGATTTCGTGGGCGATACGCGTGAGCATCCGCGCGATGTCCGGGCCTTCGAGCACCGGTCGCGCGGGAAGCTGAACCCCCGCGTCGGAAGTGTGTGCGTCCATACGAAACGGACCCCCTTCTCCGCCTCACGGGACGGACCTTAAAGGACGTCGGAATTACGCAGTCAGGTTAGCAGGACCCCTTCCGGCGCCCGCCGGCACCCCTGACGGGTGAGGGTCTGACCCGTTCCGCTTGACGAAGTCAGATTACGCTGCGTAACCTCACAGTGAGTTACCAGCCCGCGGCTGAGCCGCATTTCGACACAGCGTCCGGGGAGCCATATGTCCAGCGAATACGCCAAACAACTCGGGGCCAAACTCCGCGCCATCCGCACCCAGCAGGGCCTTTCCCTCCACGGCGTGGAGGAGAAGTCCCAGGGCCGCTGGAAGGCCGTGGTCGTGGGTTCGTACGAGCGCGGCGACCGTGCCGTGACCGTGCAGCGCCTCGCCGAACTGGCGGACTTCTACGGCGTTCCGGTGCAGGAGCTGCTGCCGGGTACGACACCGGGCGGCGCGGCCGAGCCGCCGCCGAAGCTGGTGCTCGACCTGGAGCGCCTGGCCCACGTCCCGCAGGAGAAGGCCGGCCCGCTGCAGCGCTACGCCGCCACCATCCAGAGCCAGCGCGGTGACTACAACGGCAAGGTGCTCTCCATCCGCCAGGATGACCTGCGCACCCTTGCGGTCATCTACGACCAGTCGCCCTCGGTCCTGACCGAGCAGCTGATCAGCTGGGGCGTGCTCGACGCCGACGCCCGCCGCGCCGTGCAGCACGACGATCTCTGATACCCCTCCTACCTGCAGAAACGTGCCGCCGCTCCGGACTTCCGGGGCGGCGGTTCCGCGTTCCGGCGGGCCCGGACGGCGGGAGCGGCCGCCCGCGGTGCCCCCGCGGAGCGCCCCGGACGGCGTTCTGCGGGCATGCGACGGGCCCGGAGCAGATCCCTTCGCTCCGGGCCCGTTCACACGCTCTGCCGACCTCCTACCGCTCCTCGCGGCGCAGGCTCGGCTTCAGCTCCTTGAGCCGGCCGAGAAGGCCGTTGACGAAGGCCGGGGAGTCGTCCGTGGAGAACTCCCTGGCGAGCTGTACGGCCTCGTCGAGTGCCACCGCGTCCGGGGTGTCGTCCACCCAGAGCAGCTCGTAGGCGCCCAGACGCAGGATGCTGCGGTCGGCCGCCGGCATCCTGTCGAGATCCCAGTCGACCGCGTAGGTGGAGATCAGCTCGTCGATGCGGGTGACATGGTCCGCGTACCCCTCGACCAACTGCAGGGTGTATTCGTTCACCGGCGGCTGCCGGGGGTCGGTCCGGGCGTGCCGCATCCAGTCCGCGAGCACGGACTGCACATCGGCACCGCGCTGGTCGGCCTCGAAGAGTATCTGGAAGGCGCGCTTACGGGCCTTGCTGCGGGCAGCCACGGTTAGCTGTTCACCCGGCCGAGGTAGTCGCCCGTGCGGGTGTCGACCTTGATCTTCTCGCCGGTCGTGATGAAGAGCGGCACCTGGATGGAGTAGCCGGTCTCCAGCTCGGCGGGCTTGGATCCGCCGGTGGAGCGGTCACCCTGCACGCCGGGCTCGGTGTGCTGGATGGTCAGCTCGACCGCGGCGGGCAGCTCGACATAGAGCACCTCGCCCTCGTGCTGCGCCACGACGGCCTCGAAGCCCTCGATCAGGTAGTTGGCGGCGTCGCCGACGGCCTTGCGGTCGACGTGCAGCTGGTCGTAGGTGTCCATGTCCATGAAGACGAAGTAGTCGCCGTCCATGTACGAGAACTGCATCCCGCGCTTGTCGACGGTGGCCGTCTCCACCTTCACACCGGCATTGAAGGTCTTGTCCACCACCTTGCCGGACAGCACGTTCTTGAGCTTGGTGCGGACGAAGGCCGGGCCCTTGCCGGGCTTGACGTGCTGGAACTCGACGACGGACCAGAGCTGGCCGCCGTCGAGCTTGAGCACCATGCCGTTCTTGAGGTCGTTCGTGGATGCCACGGTTGCGGAATCTCCTGGACTGCAGGTGGTGGGACCCCGGAGCGGCGCAGCCCCGAACCCTGCGGTTCAGAGTGCGAGCAGCTCCTTGGTCGTGATCGTGAGTAGCTCGGGCCCGCCGTCCGCCTCGGGGCGGACGACGAGTGTGTCGTCGATCCGGACACCCCCTCGGCCCGGGAGGTGAACCCCCGGTTCGACGGTGACCGGCACGCAAGCGTCCAGTTTACCCATGGCGGCAGGGGACAACTGAGGGTCCTCGTCGATTTCGAGTCCCACACCGTGCCCGGTCCACGGTCCGAGGCGCTCGCCGTACCCCGCCGCATCGAGTACGTGGCGGGTCACCCGGTCCACCTCGCGGCACTCCACACCCGGTGCCAGCGCCTCCCGCCCGGCCCGCTGGGCTGCGAAAACGAGATCGTACAGCTCGATCTGCCAGTCCGCGGGCGTGGTGCCGATGACGAAGGTGCGGCCGATCTCGCAGCGGTAGCCGCGGTAGTTGGCGCCCAGACAGACACTGAGGAAGTCACCCTCCTCGACCCGTCGGTCGGTGGGCAGATGTCCGGGGCGGCCGGCGTTCTGCCCGGTCGCCACGGAGGTGGGGAAGGCCGGGCCGTCCGCGCCGTGGTCGACCAGCCGGCGCTCCAGTTCCAGCGCGAGATGCCGCTCGGTGCGGCCGACCAGAATGGATTCGAGCAGCTCCCCCAGAGCCTGGTCGGCGATCTCGGCGGCGATCCGCAGGCAGGAGATCTCGTCGTCGTCCTTCACCAGCCGCTGTGCCTCGACCGCGCATGCCAGGTCGGTCAGCCGCAGCCGGGGCGCGACCTGGGAGAGCGCCCGGTGGCGGGTGACGGTCAGATGGTGCTCCTCGACGGCCAGGGTGTCCGCGCCGGCCTTCGCGGCCAGGTCGGCGCCGGCCACCACCGGGTCGCCGCCCCGCGTCGGCAGGACCGACACCCGTACGTCCTCGGCCGGCCGCCCCTCGGCGGGATCCCCGCTCAGCTGCCTGCCGCAGAGCAGCACATCGACGGCCGGGCCCAGCAGCAGCGCGGCGCCGGACGGGGCGCAGCCGGTGAGATAGCGGACGTTCGCGGGGCGCGAGATCAGTGCGGCGGCACTTCCGGCCCCGGCTACGCGGTCGCGCAGCTGCATGCGTCGGACCGCGTACAACTCGGACATATCACGAGCGTACGGCGGCTTCCCCGAGGCGGCCGGTCGAGCGGGGCCGCCCGGGGGAAGGCCGCTACCAGGTGGGCGGACTGGCGATGCTGCGGGCCACGACGTCGTCCAGGACCCGTACCGTCGTGGCGACATCGTGCTGGGAGTTGTCGATGATCGGCAGTCCCGAGCCGTACCAGCCGGCCATCCGCCCGTGGATCCGGGCCACCTCTTCGTCGGACAGCCGGCGGTTGCCGCTGCGCCGGGCGTTGCGCTCCAGGACGATCTCCAGACCGGGCAGCAGCACGACCGGCAGCAGGCCGGGGCCCACATGCCGCTTCCAGCCGCCGAGGCCGACGACCGGCCGGTCGGGGAAGACGGCGTCGTCGAGGATGCAGGAGATGCCGTTGGCGAGGAAGTTGCGGGCCGCGAAGCCGCAGGTGCGGCGGGCGAGGCGGTATTGCGCCTCGGAGTGGTCGTTCCAGCCGGCCTGCGGGTCGGCGAAGCCGGCACGGACCCATTCACGGACGTCGTCGAGGCTGATGTGAGCGGTCGGCACCCGCCGGGTGTCGGCCCAGTGGCGCGCGACGCTGGTCTTGCCGGCTCCGGCCGGGCCGATGAGGAGCACCGCGACGGCCGTGTGGGTGGCGTCCGGGGCGGCGGTGTCGGCGGGCGGGCTGGGCAGGGGCACCGGGGCGCCCGGGGGCAGCCGGATCTGACCGGTGACGTCGTTGCCGGGCGCGGGGGGCACGGGGGGCGCGGACTGTTGGGGCGCGGGAGGGTGCCAGCCCTGCTGCGGGGCGGGCTGCTGCACGGGCGGAGGCGGAGCCGCGGGGGCCGGCGACGAGGGGGGCGGGGTGGGCTGCCCCGGGTGGGGCGTCCAGTGCATGGCGGCCCCGGGTCCTGATGCCTGCCCGTGGGGCGGCGGCAGCGGAGCCCCCACTGCGTAGTGCATCCGGTGGCTCTCCGTCTCGTGCGGTCGATGTGGTGCGTGGCTCCCCCGGCGCACGCCGGTGATGCCCCGGCGCCGGGCTCAGCTGCCCGTGCGCTGTGCGGTAACCCACCGGCGCGGAGGGGCCGTTGTGCCCCACAGCTCGGTGTGGGTGGTGCTGCTGCGAACCGTACCCTCCCGGGCCCGGGAACAGGAGAGATCCCTGCCCCGGCGCTCAGCACATGAACGGCCGGGACAGGACGGAAGTGCCCTGGTGGCGCGTCAGATGTGCGGCCGGACGGCGCACGGAGCAGGAGGAGGCAGGGCGCCGGGATGCCTGGCGCCCGGTTCGTCGCGTACGGGACGCGGGGGCGCCGCCGTCAGCCGGGGGGTGCCTCCCGTGGGCCGTACCCGGAGTGCGGGAGGCACCGGGGTGGGGACGACGGGAGCGGGACGCGGGCCCGAGCGGCCGGAGCCGGGCCCCGGCGCGGTGCCGTACGGGCGCGCCGGGGCGGACGGCTCAGGCCGCGATCTCGGCGTGGGCGGCGAGCAGCATGGCCGGGTCCGGGCCCTCCAGAACGGTCGGCTTGGCCAGGCCGTCCAGAACGATGAAGCGCAGCCGGTCGCCACGGGACTTCTTGTCGACCTTCATCGTCTCCAGCAGCTTGGGCCACTGGTCACCGCGGTAGGTCAGCGGCAGCCCGACAGCCTCCAGGACGGTGCGGTGCCGGTCGGCGGTGGCATCGTCCAGGCGGCCGGCGATCCGGCCGAGTTCGGCGGCGAAGACCATGCCCACGGAGACGGCCGCGCCGTGCCGCCAGTTGTAGCGCTCGTTCTTCTCGATGGCGTGCGCCAGGGTGTGGCCGTAGTTGAGGATCTCGCGCAGGCCGGATTCCTTGAGGTCGGCGGAGACCACCTCGGCCTTGACCCGGATCGCCCGCTCGATCAGCTCGGCGGTGTGCGCCCCGTCCGGGCGCTTGGCACCCTCCGGGTCCGACTCGATCAGGTCGAGGATCGCCGGGTCGGCGATGAAGCCGGCCTTGATGACCTCGGCCAGACCGGAGACGTAGTCGTGCACCGGCAGCGAGTCGAGCGCGGCCAGATCGCAGAGCACCCCGGCCGGCGGGTGGAAGGCGCCGACGAGGTTCTTGCCCTCGGCGGTGTTGATGCCGGTCTTGCCGCCGACCGCCGCGTCCACCATGCCCAGGACCGTGGTCGGCACCGCGATCCAGCGCACCCCGCGCAGCCAGGTCGCGGCGACGAAACCGGCCAGGTCGGTGGTGGCGCCGCCGCCGACGCCCACGAGCACATCGCTGCGGGTGAAGCCGGACTGGCCGAGCGCCTTCCAGCAGTACGCCGCGACCTCGGCGGTCTTGGACTCCTCGGCGTTCGGCAGCTGGATCGCGACGGCCTCGTAGCCCTGGGAGGCCAGGTCCTCGCGCAGCGCCTCACCCGTGGCGGCCAGCGCCTCCGGGTGCAGCACAGCGACCCGCTTGGCCCCCGCACCGATCAGGCCCGGGAGTTCACCGAGCAGCTGCCGCCCGACGAGCACCTCGTACGGGTCGGTGCCCGCCGTGCCGCCGACCTGGATACGGGTGGCCTGCTCCGTCATGCCTGTTCCTCCCTGTGGGCGGCCCGCGGGGCGTCTCCCCCGGCCGGCCGTAGCTCCAAAGCGTCCAGGATCGCCTCGGCGACCTGCTCGGGGGTGCGCTCCCCCGTTTCGATCACGGCGCGCGCGACCTGTGTGTACAGCGGGCGGCGCCGCTCCATCAGCTCGCGCCACTGCTTGCGCGGGTTGACGGCCAGCAGCGGGCGGGGCGCGTCGAGGCCCACCCGCTTGACGGCGTCGGCGAGCTGGACGTCCAGGAAGATCACCGGCAGCCCGGCGAGCAGCGCGCGGGTGCCGTCGTCCAGGATGGCGCCGCCGCCGAGCGAGAGCACGCCCCGGTGACCGTCCAGGGCGTCGCGGACGGCCGCCCGCTCCAGCTCACGGAAGTGCGGCTCGCCCTGGTCGATGAAGATCTCGGCGATCGGCCGACCGGCCGTGGCGACGACATCCGCGTCGGTGTCGCGGTAGCCGACGCCCAGCCGCTCGGCGAGCAGCGCGCCCACCGTGGACTTGCCGGCCCCGGGCGGGCCGATCAACACGACGGCCGGCGACGTCACTTGATCGCCAGGTTGTCGAGGAAGCTGCGCACGTTGCGGCGGGTCTCGGGCACGCTGTCGCCGCCGAACTTCTCCAGTACCGCGTCCGCCAGCACGAGCGCCACCATGGCCTCGGCGACGATGCCGGCGGCCGGCACGGCGCAGACGTCCGAGCGCTGGTGGTGTGCCTTGGTCGCCTCGCCGGTGCTCACATCGATGGTCGCCAGCGCTCGCGGCACCGTCGCGATCGGCTTCATCGCGGCGCGCACCCGCAGCAGCTCGCCGGTGGTCAGCCCGCCCTCGGTGCCGCCGGAGCGGCCCGTGCTGCGCCTGATCCCGTCGTCGGTGGAGACGATCTCGTCGTGGGCCTTCGAGCCCGGCACGCGTGCCAGGTCGAAGCCGTCGCCGACCTCGACGCCCTTGATCGCCTGGATGCCCATGAGGGCCGCGGCCAGCCGGGCGTCCAGTCGCCGGTCCCAGTGGACGTGCGAGCCGAGCCCCACGGGCACGCCGTAGGCCAGCACCTCGACCACACCGCCGAGGGTGTCGCCGTCCTTGTGGGCCTGGTCGATCTCGGCGATCATCGCCTTGCTCGCGTCCGCGTCCAGGCAGCGCACCGGGTCGGCGTCCAGCTTCTCGACGTCGGAGGGCTTGGGGAGGACCCCGTACGGGGCCTTGGCGGCGGCCAGCTCCACGACATGCGAGACGATCTCGATGCCGGCCGTCTCCTTGAGGAAGGACCGGGCGACCGCGCCCAGGGCGACCCGGGCGGCGGTCTCGCGGGCGGAGGCGCGCTCCAGGACCGGACGGGCCTCGTCGAAGCCGTACTTCTGCATGCCGGCGAGGTCGGCGTGGCCGGGGCGGGGGCGGGTCAGCGGCGCGTTACGGGCCAGTGCGTCCAGCACTTCCTGGTCCACCGGGTCGGCCGCCATCACCTGCTCCCACTTGGGCCACTCGGTGTTGCCGACCATCACGGCCACCGGCGAGCCCAGCGACAGACCGTGCCGCACCCCACCCAGGAACGTGACCTCGTCCTGCTCGAACTTCATCCGCGCACCGCGGCCGTAGCCGAGCCGGCGCCTCGCCAGTGCGTCCGCCACCAGCTCCGTGGTGATCGGGACCCCGGCCGGAAGGCCCTCCAGCGTCGCCACGAGTGCGGGGCCGTGCGACTCCCCCGCCGTCAGCCAGCGCAACCTGCTCAACGGTGCTCCTCATGTACTGCTCATCCGCGTACGGTCTCCCCCCGATCCTCCCACGTCGCACCGACAGGGCGGCGCCCAGTCCAGGGTGCGGACCCGTACGTGCGGGGCGGGGCCGGGCGGACCGGGCCGGTCAGCGGGCGGCGAGTGCCGCCTCACCGGCCCGGCGCATCGCGGCGAGCGGCGCCGGCGAGTGCCCCGTCATCTGCTCCACCTGCAGGACGGCCTGGTGGACCAGCAGGTCGAGGCCGCCGACCACGGCGCCGCCGCGGTCGGCCCAGGCCGCGGCCAGCGCCGTCGGCCAAGGCTCGTACAGGACGTCGAAGAGGGTGCCGGGCCGCGCGGGGACGGCGGCGGCGAGCGCGTCGGTGGTACCCGCCGGGGTGGTGGCGACGGTCAGCGGCGCCTCGAAGGCCGCGGCGGCGTCCTCCCAGGGGGCGGTGCGGACCGGGACGCCGAGCCGCTCACCCCAGCCGCGCATCTGTGCGGCGCGGGCGTCGCTGCGGACATACGCGGTGACCTCGCCGGTGCAGATCCGGGCGAGGGCGGCGAGCGCCGAGGAGGCGGTGGCACCGGCCCCCAGCACCGAGGCCCGCTCGACCCGTTCCACGCCGCGCTCGCGCAGTGCGGCGAGCATGCCGGGAATATCCGTGTTGTCGCCGAGGCGGCGCCCGTCGCCGGTGAGGACGACGGTGTTCACCGCCTCCACCGAGGCCGCGGTCGGGGTGATCTCGTCGAGCAGCGGGATCACCGCGCGCTTGAGCGGCATGGTCAGCGACAGACCCGCCCAGGTGGCGTCCAGGCGCTCCATGAAGGCGGGCAGGGCCGCTTCGTCCACGTCGTGGCGACCGTACGTCCAGTCGCCCAGGCCCAATTCCCGGTAGGCGGCGCGGTGCAGCACCGGAGAGAGGGAATGGGCGATCGGGGAGCCGAGCACCGCGGCTCGACGGGTGGTGCTCATTACCTGGCTTTCTCGTGTTCCTTTTCGTAGATGCGCCGGTTGCGCTCATGCTGTTCGTTCGTCTCGGCGAACAGCGTCTTGTCCGGGCTGATCGAGACGAAGTAATACCAATTGCCCTTGGCCGGGTCGATGGCCGACTTGAGCGCCACCTCACCGGGGTTACCGATCGGGCCCGGCGGCAGTCCCTTGAACTTGTAGGTGTTGTACGGGTCGTTGAAATTCCGCAGATTGTCGACGGACCCGGTGTCCAGGGTGCTCTGGGATTTCGCGTAGTTCACCGTCGAGTCGAAGTCCAGCAGACCGTAGGTCTCGGTGTTGTTCGGCTTGAGACGGTTGTAGACGACCCGTGCGACCTTGACGAAGTCGTGCTTGTACTTGCCTTCGGCCTGCGTGAGGCTGGCGACGGTCAGCAGCTGCATCGGCGAGGAGAGATGGAGCTTTCGGGCATTGCCCTCCAAGTCGTACCGCTGGTAGACCTGGTTCGCGCGCGCCACCATCTGCTTGAGCACCGCGGCCGGCTTCGCGTCGCCGCCCACGCTGTAGGTGGACGGATAGAGGAAGCCCTCCAGCGGGTCCTTTATCTTCGAGGAGTCATTCGCCCAGGACGGCAGTCCGAGGTTCTTGGCCTCGCTCTTGGCGACACCCTTGGTCGTGCCCGCCTTGAGACGGAGCTTGGTGTCGATGAGTTTGTAGACCTCGGCGGAGCGCAGGCCTTCCCGGATCGTGAGGCCGTTACGGCTCTTGGGATCCAGCATCATCTCGATGGCCGCGGCGCCCGACATCTTCGTGCGGAGGCTGTACGTCCCCGGTTGCAGGCTCTGCGCCTTCTTGTTCTCCCCGGCCGCCTCGGTGAAGGCACCGGCGCTCTTGATGACGCCCTTGTCCTGGAGAATCTGGCCCATTTCCGAAAGCGGCGAACCGTCCGGAATGTCGACCTGGATCGCGCCGGATCCCTTGCCCTGGTAATCGGGGGCCGAGCCGAAGTGGCTCATGATGAAGTCATAACCGAAATATCCGACGGCGCCCGTGGCCCCGGCGAAGAGCAGGGCGACGACCAGACAGGCCCGGCCGCTGCGCCGTTTGTTCTTCTTTCCGCGGCGCTCGCGCCCGCCCCGGCCGTCCTCGCGGGGATCACGGTCGTCGGGGTCGTCGCGGTCATCGTCGGCATGGTCCGCGAAGAACGCGTGCTCCGGCTCCGGCTCGCGCGGCTCCGGCGCGGCCCGCCAGTCGTCACCGGGGTCCTCGTCGTAGTGCGGCTCCTGCTGCTGCGGATGCGGCGGCGGTGGCTGGTACTGCGGCTGCGGCTGTGTCTGCTGCATCTGCTGGGCCTGGTGCGCCTGCTGGGCCTGCTGGGCCTGCTGGGCCTGCTGACGCAGCGGATCCGGCTGCTGCTGCGGATAGCCGTCCGGCGCGCCGTAGTAGTCGGTGCTCGCGCCGCCGTACGGATCGGCCGGCTGGTACTGCTGCCCGTAGGGGTCGTACGGGTCGTACGGCAGCTGTCCGCCCTGCGAGCCGTCCCAGCCCCCGTGGTACTGCTGCTGGGGGTAGGGGTCCGGCTGCTGCTGGGGGTGCGGGGCGGACTGCGGGCCGCTCCACTGGGGCTGCTGGGCCTGGCCTCCGTGAGGACCCTGGTCTCCGTAGAGCGGGTCCTCGGGGTGCCACGGTTCGGAGCCGTAGCCCCGGCCATACTCGGTCATCGATCCCCTAGAGCCGAGAGGCGGTGCGCTCCGGCCTGGCAGCGCGCTTGCTGTACCTGGTCCGCCTCTACTTGCACGCGCGGCTGTTCGAACGCCGCACATCGCGCGGAACGTTACCGTACCGCGATCAGATGACCACTTCGACGCTCTCTCCCGGAGGAGCCCCCGAGACGCGCTCGGTCTCCAGTGCGCTCTGCAGGATGACCACCGCCGCGGCCTGGTCGACCACCGAGCGGCCCTTCTTGCTCCGCACCCCCGAGGCCCGCAGTCCCTGGGTCGCGGTCACTGTCGACATCCGCTCGTCGACCAGCCGGACCCCTACGGGTGCGACATTCCGGGCCAGCTCCTGGGCGAAGGCCCGGACCTTGGCCGCGGCCGGCCCCTCTCCCCCGTTGAGGGAGCGGGGCAGACCGACCACGACTTCGAGGGGTTCGTACTCCTCGACGATCGCCTTGAGCCGGCGGTGCGCTGAGGGGACATCACGCCCCGGGACGGTCTCGACGGGGGTGGCGAGGACCCCGTCGGGGTCGCACGAGGCGACCCCGATACGGGCATCCCCGACATCCACCGCGATGCGCCGGCCGCGTCGCATCTCACTCACGCGCGTCAGGCCGCCTCGGCCACGAGGCGCTCGACGGCCTCCAGGGCCTCGGGCACCGCGGCGGCGTTCTGACCGCCGCCCTGGGCGACGTCGGGCTTGCCGCCGCCACCGCCGCCGAGCGTCTTGGCGGCGGCACGGACCAGGTCACCGGCCTTGATGCCGCGCTCACGGGCGGCCTCGTTGGTGGCGATGACCGTCACCGGGCGGCCATTGGCCACTGTGAAGAGCGCCACAACGGCGGCCCGGCCGCCCTGGATCCGCCCGCGGACGTCGAGCACCAGCTTGCGCAGGTCGTCGGCGGAGGTGCCGTCGGGGACCTGGCCAGCGGCCAACGCCACGCCGCGGACGTCCTTGGCGCCCTCGGCCAGCCCGGCGGCGGCCTGCAGCACCTTCTCCGCGCGGAACTTCTCGATCTCCTTCTCGGCGTCCTTCAGCTTGGCCAGGACGCCGGAGATCTTCTCCGGGAGCTCCTCCGGACGTCCCTTGACCAGCTCGGTGAGCTGGGAGACGACGGTGTGCTCGCGGGCGAGGAACTTGTAGGCGTCCACGCCGACCAGTGCCTCGACGCGGCGTACGCCGGAGCCGATGGAGGACTCGCCGAGCAGCTTCACCAGGCCCAGCTGGGCGGTGTTGTGGACGTGGGTGCCGCCGCACAGCTCCTTGGAGAAGTCGCCGATGGTGACCACGCGGACCCGGTCGCCGTACTTCTCGCCGAACTCGGCGATGGCGCCCTGCTTCTTGGCGTCCTCCATGCTCATGACCTCGGCGTGCACATCGAGCTCACGGGCCAGCACGTCGTTGATCTTCTGCTCGACGTCGGTGAGGACCGTGCCGGGCACGGCGGCCGGCGAGCCGAAGTCGAAGCGGAAGCGGCCCGGGGAGTTCTCCGAACCGGCCTGGGCGGCCGTCGGGCCGAGGGCGTCACGCAGCGCCTGGTGGGTGAGGTGGGTGGCGCTGTGGGCGCGGGCGATGGCGCGCCGGCGGGTGATGTCGATGATGGCGTACGCGGCGGAGCCGACCACCACCTCACCGACCTGGACGACGCCCTTGTGGACCGTGACGCCGGGCACCGGCTGCTGGACGTCGCGGACCTCGACGACGGCGCCGGAGTCCAGCTTGATCCGGCCGGTGTCGGCGAGCTGGCCGCCGCCCTCGGCATAGAAGGGGGTGCGGTCCAGGACGACCTCGACCTCGTCGCCCTCGTGGGCGGCAGGGGTCGGTACGCCGTTGACCAGCAGGCCCACGACGGCGGACTCGCCCTCGGTGGCGCTGTAGCCGGTGAACTCCGTCGCGCCGGACGTGTCGGCGACCGCGCGGTAGGCGGACAGGTCGGCGTGGCCGCTCTTCTTGGACTGGGCGTCGGCCTTGGCGCGCTCCCGCTGCTCCTTCATCAGGCGGCGGAAGCCGTCCTCGTCCACCGACAGGCCCTGTTCGGCGGCCATTTCGAGGGTGAGGTCGATCGGGAAGCCCCAGGTGTCGTGGAGCAGGAAGGCCTTGTCGCCGGGCAGGACCGTGGAACCGGTGGCCTTGGTGTCCGTGACGGCGGTGTCGAGGATGTTGGTGCCGGCCTTCAGGGTCTTGACGAAGGCGGCCTCCTCGGCGAGGGCGACCGTCTCGATGCGGCGGCGGTCCTCCAGCAGCTCGGGGTACTGCTGGCCCATGGTCTTGATGACCACGTCGAGCAGCTCGCCGACGACCAGCCCGCTCGCGCCGAGCAGGCGCATGTTGCGGATGGCGCGGCGCATGATGCGACGCAGGACGTAGCCGCGGCCCTCGTTGCCCGGGGTGACACCGTCGCCGATGAGCATCGTGGACGTGCGGATGTGGTCGGCGACCACGCGCAGCGAGACGTCACTGTCGTGCGAAGTGCCGTAGTGGACGCCGGTCAGCTCGGTGGCCTTGTCGATGACGACACGCAGGGTGTCCGTCTCGTACATGTTCGGGACGTCCTGCAGGATCATCGCCAGGCGCTCGAGACCGAGGCCGGTGTCGATGTTCTTGCTGGGCAGCTCGCCGAGGATCTCGAAGTCCTCCTTGCTCGTGCCCGCACCCCGCTCGTACTGCATGAAGACGAGGTTCCAGATCTCCACGTACCGCTCGTCGTTGACGGCCGGGCCGCCCTCGACGCCGAACTCCGGACCGCGGTCGTAGTTGATCTCGGAGCACGGACCGCACGGGCCCGGGACGCCCATGGACCAGTAGTTCTCCGTCTTGCCCAGGCGCTGGATGCGCTCCTTGGGCACCCCGACGACCTCGTGCCAGATGCGCTCGGCCTCGTCGTCGTCGAGGTAGACGGTGATCCAGAGCTTCTCCGGGTCGAGGCCGTAGCCGCCGTCGGCCTGCGAGCCGGTCAGCAGCTCCCAGGCGTACTTGATGGCGCCTTCCTTGAAGTAGTCGCCGAAGGAGAAGTTGCCGCACATCTGGAAGAACGTGCCGTGCCGGGTGGTCTTGCCGACCTCTTCGATGTCCGGCGTGCGCACGCACTTCTGCACGCTGGTGGCGCGCGGGGCGGGCGGCTTGACCTCGCCGAGGAAGTACGGCTTGAAGGGGACCATGCCCGCGTTGACCAGCAGCAGCGTCGGGTCGTCCGCGATGAGCGACGCCGACGGCACGACGGTGTGCCCGCGCTCCTCGAAGAAGCGCAGCCAGCGCCTGCGGATTTCAGCCGACTCCATCAGTGGTCCTCTTTCCCAGTCGGTCCGGTCAGACCGTGCGGTCCGGTTGTTCTCGTGGTGCGGTACTGCGGTTCGAGCACCGCGCGACGCGGTGCGGGCAGCTCGTGCACCTCGGCCGGTTCACCGAGTCCGAGGGCTTCGTGCAGCTGCTCTTCACGGTCCGCCATTCCGGTCCGTACGTCCAATGCAAATTGACGCAGCCGGTGTCCGGTCTCGACGGCCTTGTCCGCGGCCTGCGCGGCGAGGCTGTCGGGCTGCAGCTTGCGCAGCTTGCGGTGGACCTTGTTGGTGGCCCACACCCCGGCGGCGGCGCCGGTGGTGAACCAGAATGCGCGGCGGAACATCGCGGTGATCAGTCCTTGGAGCGGCGGTTGCGGCGCCCGCCGCGGCGGGCGCCGGACAGGGTACGGCCGGGGATGACGGTGCGCTGCGGCGCCGGTTCGCCCTTCTTGCCGATCGCGCGGCGCACCCCGTAGCCGAAGGCCGCCATCTTGACCAGCGGGCCCCCGAAGGCGGAGGAGACGGTCGAGGAGAGCGCGGAGGCGTTGGCGGTGACCTCCTGGACGTCGGCGGCGATGGCGTCGACGCGGGCCAGCTGGGAGTGGGCGGAGCGGACGGTCGCGGACGCGTCGGCGAGGAGGGGTACGGCCTTCTCGGACACCTCGGCGACCATCTTGGTGGTCGCCTTGAGCGTCTGCGCGAGCCTCACCAGCACGAGGGCGAGGAACGACACGAGGATCGCCCAGAAGACGGCCACGAGGATCCCGGCCACCTCTCCACCGGACACGTTGGCACCACTCTCCGACTGCTCTGGGTCTGGTTTCGTCCTGCTCGAACGGCAACCTTGACCTTATCGCGCCGCGACGCTCGGCCCGCACCGCGTTCCCGGTGGCGCGCAACGGATGCCGGGGGATTCCGGCAGCGTGATTGTACGGTCCGCATCTCGCCGAGTACGCTCCGTGTGCCATGCGACGCCTCACGCGCCCCGGCCCCGCCGCCCGCCCCTCCCCCGAGCCTCTCCGGGCGCCGGGCAGGCCCGGGAATCTCCCCGCGGAACTCAACCGCTTCATCGGCCGCGACGACGAACTGGCCGCGCTGGCACGGGAGCTGGAATCCGCCCGGCTCGTGACCCTCACCGGCGTCGGCGGCGGCGGGAAGACACGTCTCGCCGGGCATCTCGCCGCGATCTTGCAGGATCGCTTCTGCGATGGGGTGTGGCTGGTCGAACTGGCCTCGTTGCGCGAGGCGCACCTGATGGACCACGCCGTCGCCGAGGTCCTGGCGCCGGCCGGCCTCGGCGGCCGCCCGGTGCGAGCCGCCCTGTGCGAGCAGCTGGCCGACCGTGAGCTGCTGCTCGTCCTCGACGGCTACGAGCACCTGGTCGACGCCTGTGCCGGGCTGACCGCGGAGCTGCTGCGGCGCGCCCCCGGGCTGCGGGTGCTGGCCGCCGGGCGCCGGCCGCTGGGGCTCAGCGGGGAACGGATCGTGCCGCTCGCGCCGATGAACACCGCCGACGCGACGGCTCTGTTCGCCGACCGCGCCGCCTCGGTCGTCGCCGGCTACACCGTCGGGCCGTCCGACGAGGCGGCGGTCGGCGAGCTCTGCGACCGGCTCGACGGCATTCCGCTCGCACTGGAGCTGGCGGCCGGACGGCTGCGCGCCCTGTCCGTGCACCAGGTGCTGCACCGGCTCGACGACCGCTTCCGGCTGCTGACCGGCACCCGCCCGCGGCACTCCCCCGGGCTCTCGGCTCCTCCCGCACTCTCGGCTTCGCTCCAGCGGGCGGTCCCCCCTGCGCAGGGGGGACCCCCGCCCCGCCACCAGACCCTGCGCACCGCGATCGGCTGGAGCCATGAGCTGTGCACCCCCGCGGAACGGCTGCTGTGGGCGCGGCTGTCGGTCTTCGCCGGGCAGTTCGATCTGGAGGCGGCCGAGTACGTCTGCTCGGGCCCGGAGCTGCCGGCCGATGAACTCCTGGACGTCCTCGCGGAGTTGGTCGCCCAGTCGGTACTGGTGCGCGAGGAGACCGCGGCCGGGGTGCGCTACCGGATGCTGGACACCGTACGGGTCTACGGCGCGGGCTGGCTGACGGCGACCGGTGACGGCGAGCGGCTGCGGCGCCGGCACCGCGACTGGTATCTGGGGCTGGCCACCTGGTGCGAGCTGGACTGGTTCAGCCCCCGGCAGGCCGAGATCGCGGCCCGGATCGAGGCCGAACTGCCCAATCTGCGGGTGGCGCTGGAGCAGAGCATGCAGAGCCCCGGCGATTCGCATCTGGGCCAGTATCTGGCCGGAACGCTGTGGTTCTACTGGGTGGCCTGCGGGCGGCTCGCGGAGGGCCGGCACTGGCTGGACCGGGCGCTGGAGCTGGAGAGCGAGCACGACGACGCACGGATGAAGGCGCTGTGGGTGGCCGGTTATGTCGCGGTGCTCCAGGGGGACACCGTCGCGGCCCTGGGGACCCTGCAGGAGTGCCGGGACGAGGCCGAGCGGACCGGCAACGCCACCGCCGCCGCGTACGCGCTGCACCGCACCGGCTGTCTGGCGCTGGTCTGTGACGACATGCCGCGCGCCGAGCGGCTGCTGCGCCGGGCGCTGCGCCGCTACCGGGAGATCGGCGAGCTCAACAGCACCGTGCTGATGGGGCAGGTGGAGCTGGCGATGGCGCTGACCTTCCAGGGCGAGCTGGCGGACGCGGTGCGGCTGTGCGAGGGCGTCCTGGAGGTGTGCGAGGACCACGGAGAGCGCTGGACACTGGCGTACGCCCAGTTCGTGCTGGCCTACGCGGCCTGGTCACGAGGGGACGGCGGGCGGGCGCGGGCGCTGCTGGAGAAGTGCCTGGCCATCGAGCACTCCTTCCGCGATCTGCTGGGTGCGGTGCTGGCGATCGAGCTGCTGGCGCAGGTGACGCTGGGCGAGGGCGATGCGGCGGAGGCGGCGGTGCTGCAGGGCGCCGCGGGACGGCTCTGGTCGTCGGTCGGGCTGCCGCTGTTCGGCTCGCGCCACTTCCATCAGCCGCATGCGCGGTGTGCGGAGCAGGCGCGCGAGCGGCTGGGGTCCGAGCGCTACGAGCACTGCCTGCGGGTGGGCGGGCGGCTCGATCTGGACGCGGCGGTGGCCCGGGCCCTGCGGTCCGCGGGCCCGGCCTCCGCGGGCCGTCGTGCGGAGCGGCACACGGCGCCGGGAAAGCACGAACCCGCCGCCTCCCCCTCCGCGAACGGCGGGGAGACGGCGGGCTGAGCGTGGTGCTGCGCCTGCTGTGGTGCTTAGCGGGCGTAGTACTCGACGACGAGCTGCTCGTCGCAGATCACCGGGATCTCCTTGCGGTTCGGGTCCCGGTCGAGACGGAACGCCAGAGCCGGCAGGTTGACCTCGAGGTAGCGCGGGGTCTCACCGTCGGTGTCGTAGCCACCCTCACGCGCGACCTGGAAGGGGTGCTTCTCGCGGCTGCGCTCGCGGACCATCACGACATCGCCGGGACGGACGCGGAAGGACGGCTTGTCGACCTTGCGGTCGTTCACCGAGATGTGGCCGTGGACGACCATCTGACGAGCCTGGTAGATGGTGCGGGCGATGCCCGACCGCAGGACGAGCGCGTCCAGACGGCGCTCAAGCTCGATGATCAGCGCTTCGCCGGTCTTGCCTTCGACCTTCCGAGCGCGGTCGTAGGCACGCGCCATCTGGCGCTCGCTGATGTCGTACTGCGCACGCAGGCGCTGCTTCTCGAGCAGACGGACCTTGTAGTCACTGCTCTGCTTGCGGCCACGGCCGTGCTCGCCGGGCGGGTAGGGACGGGCCTCGAAGTACTTGACGGCCTTGGGCGTCAGCGCGATGCCGAGCGCGCGGGACTTCTTGACCTTGGGACGCGACTGGTTCACGTGGAACGGACCTCCGTGTAAGTTAGGTGAGGCTTACCTTAGCGCGAGGAGAACGCATGTTTCGACCTGGGATCCCCCTGCCCCGTGCACATCGCACCGAGGCGGGTCAGCCGCGTCCCGTGGAAGACGCCCAGCAGCCCACTGCCGCCGAGCGCGTACGAACCCTCGTCGCATCCCATGCTATGGCGTCCCTGAGCATCCCCGGCATCGAGGACCCCGACGAGATCGGCCTCTCCGCTCCTGTCTGCCGAACCGTGACACCCGGTGGAGACGTGCTGTTGCTGGTTCCTGGCGACTCCGCCGCGGCCCGGGCGGCCGCCCACGCGCAGGACGACGACCTGACAGCCGTGATGGAGATCACGGACGTCGCCCCGGTCTCGGTCCCTCACCGGATCCGCGGACGGGCCTGGATCGCCGGCTGGCTCACCCCGGTACGCAACGAGCAGCGCGCCGAGGCCGCGATGCTGCTGGCGGAGCGGCATCCGGTGGGCGAGCTGCTCGGCATCGGCGAGGCACTGCAGCCGGACCCGGCACCGGGCACGTACGGGCGGACCGCCTGGATGATGCTGCGCCTGGAGGTCGGCGAGGGCGCGGTGGACGATCTGTGGGGCGCCGGGCCCGTCGAGCCGGACGATTTCGCCGACGCGGCGCCCGATCCGCTGGTCGCCCATGAGGCGGAGCTGCTGCAGCATCTGCACGCGGCGCACGGCGGGGAGGTGCGCGGGCTGTGTGCCCTGCTGGGCGGCCGCGAGGCGGTCTGCGGGCCGGGCGATCCGGCGGTGCCGGTGAGCCTGGACCGCTTCGGCCTGCGGGTCCGCTTCACCGACGCCGGGCAGCGCTCCTTCGACGCGCGCTTCGACTTCCCGGAGCCCGTGCGGGACGTGGCCGAGCTGCGGCGGGCGATGCACCGGCTCTTCGAGGCGGCGGGGGCGCAGTAGCCGCGAGGGGCGCGGTCGGGGGTCAGTCGCGGTCGGGGGTCAGTCGGTTGCGCCCTCGCCGCCGGTGCCGTGCAGCCGGGCGCGGACCCGCTCGGCGACCTCGGCGTAGCGGGCCTCGGCGCCGTGCCGGGTCGGGGCGTAGTAGCGCTTGCCGTGCACCTCGTCCGGCGCGTACTGCTGGGCCGCGATGCCGCCCGGCAGGTCGTGCGGATACTGATAGCCCTGGCCGTGGCCGAGCTTCTGGGCGCCCTGGTAGTGGCTGTCGCGCAGATGGGGCGGGACCGCGCCCGCCTGACCGGCCCGGACGTCCGCCAGCGCGGCGTCGATCGCGAGATAGGCGGCATTGGACTTCGGCGCCAGGGCGAGCGCGATGGTGGCCTGGCTGAGGGTGATCCGCGCCTCCGGGAAGCCGATCAGCGCCACGGCCTGGGCGGCGGCGACCGCCGTCTGCAGCGCCGTCGGATCGGCCAGGCCGATGTCCTCGCTCGCCGAGATCATCAGCCGGCGGGCGATGAACCGCGGGTCCTCCCCCGCCTCGATCATGCGCGCGAGGTAATGCAGAGCGGCATCGACGTCCGAGCCGCGGATGGACTTGATCAGTGCGCTGGCGACGTCGTAGTGCTGGTCGCCGTCTCGGTCGTACTTCACCGCCGCCCGGTCGACGGACTCCTCCAGCGTCCGGAGGGTGATCTCCTTCTCGCCCTTGGCCAGCGCGGATCCGGCGCCGGCCTCCAGGGCCGTCAGCGCGCGCCGGGCGTCGCCGCCCGCGATGCGCAGCAGATGCCCCTCGGTGTCCTCGGGGAGGGTCACCGCGCCGGCCAGCCCGCGCGCGTCGGTCAGCGCGCGCCGCAGCAGCCCGCGCAGATCCTCGTCCGTGAGGGGTTCGAGGGTCAGCAGCAGTGAACGGGAGAGCAGCGGCGAGATCACCGAGAAGTACGGGTTCTCGGTCGTCGCGGCGATCAGGGTCACCCAGCGGTTCTCCACGGCGGGCAGCAGGGAGTCCTGCTGGGCCTTGCTGAAGCGGTGGATCTCGTCGAGGAAGAGCACGGTCTCCTTGCCGTAGCCCCCCGAGGCCCGCCGGGCGCCGTCGATGACCGCGCGGACCTCCTTGACGCCCGCCGTGATCGCCGACAGCTCCACGAAGCGCCTGTTCGTCGCCTGGCTGACGACATGGGCGAGGGTCGTCTTCCCGATGCCCGGCGGCCCCCACAGGAACACCGAGGACGGACCCGCCGGTCCGCCTCCCGCCCGTCGTCCGCCGGCGCCCTCGTCCGACGCCCCTCCGGCCCCGCTGCCGCCGACGTCGCCGACCAGCCGGCGCAGCGGCGAGCCCGGCTTGAGCAGATGCTGCTGGCCCACGACCTCGTCGAGGGTGCGCGGACGCATCCGCACGGCGAGCGGGGACCGCGAAGGGTCCTTCTCCTGGCGGTCTTCGGCAGCGGCGGTGAACAGGTCGGGCTCCACGATCACGAGCCTAAGCCACCCCACTGACAACGCCCCGGGCGCCGTCATCGACGGCGGCCGGGGCGTGGGGCCCGCGGTGCGCGGGGCTCAGATCAGGGTGCTCCAGTACGACCACCAGTTGGTGAGGATCAGCAGGGCGATCACGCCGTACCAGAGCACCGGCAGGACCCAGTGGAACTCCAGCACCGCCCGGCGCAGCCCGTCGGGGGCCGGGATGATGCCGTGCTTGAGGTTGTGCACGGTGGTGTACCAGAACATCAGGATCGTGACGCACCAGGTCAGCGTGCACCACAGGCACAGCGAGTTGATGCTGTACAGCGACTGGCTCATCAGCCACATACAGAAGACCGTGGCGAGCCCGGTGCCGAGGTTCAGCCCGATCCAGTACCAGCGGCGGAAGCGGGCACCCGCCAGCAGGGCCATGCCGATCGCGATCACCACGCCGAAGCCGACCAGTCCGGCCATCGGGTTCGGGAAGCCGAAGACATCCGCCTGCTTGCTCTGCATGACGTTGCCGCAGGAGATGATCGGGTTGAGGCTGCAGGCCGGCTTGAAGTTCGGGTCCTTCAGCAGCTCGAACTTGTCCAAGGTGATGACCCAGGCCGCCAGCAGACCCAGTGCACCGGTGATCACCAGGAGCAGGGCGAGCCCGCGGCCGGAGCCGGTGGCGGGCGCGCCGCTCGCGTGGTCGTCGTCGGTGGACACGTCGTCAAGCGCTGTCGTCGTCATATCGCCGTTCCGTCGATCCCTCGGGAGATGTGCCTCAGCAGCCGGGCCGGCAAGCGCGGCCGTCGTTCATTCTGCCCCAACTCCACCATGACCCACTGTGCGATGCACATAAAGACGAACCCCGTTCACACAGCGTGCTCTCAGCTTGGGCGCCGCCCGGGCCCACACCGCCGCGCGCCCGCGGGCGCGCCACCGCCGCCACGGCGCCACCGGAATCCCTCCGCGGGGATGAACGCGCGCGAGGGATTGACACCGCCCGCCCGGCAGCACGAGGGGCAGCAGAAGGGGCCCGGACGGCAGGTCGCCGTCGAGCCCCTCAGCGTCTTTCCGCACGTCCGCCCGCGCGCTCAGCCCAGCGTGCGCCGGATCTGCTCAGCCACGGCGTCCAGCGCGACCGCGGTCTGCTCGCCGCTCTCCAGGTCCTTGAGCTGGACGAGGCCCTCGGCCAGGTCCCGCTCCCCCGCGACGAGCGCCAGCCGCGCGCCGGAGCGGTTGGCGGACTTCATGGCGTTCTTCAGTCCCTTGCCGCCGAACGCGAAGTCGGTGGCGATGCCGGACCGGCGCAGCTCGGTGACCACGCCGAACAGCACCCGTCGGGCCTCCTCGCCGAGCGGTACCGCGTAGACGGCGGTGGCCGAGGGGATGTCGAGCGTGATGCCCTCCGCCTCCAGCGCCAGCACCGTACGGTCGACGCCCAGCGCCCAGCCGACGGACGGCAGCGCGGGGCCGCCGATCATCTCCGAGAGGCCGTCGTAGCGGCCGCCGCCGCCCACCGCGGACTGCGAGCCCAGGCCGTCGTGGACGAACTCGAAGGTGGTGCGGGTGTAGTAGTCCAGGCCGCGCACCAGCTTCTCGTCGTCCTCGAAGGTCACGCCCGCCGCGGTCAGCAGCTCACGCACCTGCTCGTGGTAGGCCTTGCAGGCCTCGCAGAGGTAGTCGCGGAGCCTGGGCGCCCCGTCCAGCTGCTTCTGCACCGCCTCGCGCTTGTCGTCCAGGACGCGCAGCGGGTTGATGTCGACCCGGCGCCGGGTGTCGTCGTCGAGGTCGAGCCCGCGCAGGAAGTCCTGCAGCACGGTCCGGTAGACGGGGCGGCACTCCTTGTCGCCGAGGGAGTTCAACAGGATGCGGAAGTTCCGCAGCCCCAGCGCGCGGTAGGCCTGGTCCGCCAGGATGATCAACTCGGCGTCCAGCGCCGGGTCTTCGGCGCCGATGGCCTCCGCGCCGACCTGGGAGAAGTGGCGGTAGCGGCCCTTCTGCGGACGCTCGTAGCGGTAGTACGAGCCGGAGTACCAGAGCTTGACGGGGAGGTTGCCGGCCTTGTGGAGGTTGGCCTCCAGCGCGGCGCGCAGCACGGAAGCGGTGCCCTCGGGGCGCAGCGCGAGCCGGTCGCCGCCCTTGGTCTCGAAGGCGTACATCTCCTTGGTCACGATGTCGGTGGACTCACCGACACCGCGCGCGAACAGCTCGACGTTCTCGAAGCCGGGCGTCTCGATGTAGCCGTACCCGGAGTTCCGCAGCGGCGCGGAGATCGCCTCGCGCACCGCGAGATACGTGGCGGACTGCGGCGGAATCAGGTCGTACGTGCCCTTGGGGGCCTTGAAGGTGCTCACGGAAGCTCTCGTCACATTCCTCGTCGTGGAGCCGGGCTGAAGCCGTCTCCGAGGCCGGCGGCCACCTCCCGCAGGAAGGGGTTGGTGGCGCGCTCGCGGCCGATGGTGGTCTGGGGGCCGTGGCCGGACAGGACGACGGTGGAGTCCTCCAGCGGCAGGCACACGCGGGCCAGCGACTCAAGGATCTCGCCGTGGTCGCCGCCCGGCAGATCGGTGCGTCCGATGGAGCCGGCGAAGAGCAGGTCGCCCGAGAAGAAGACCGGCGGGATGTCGGCCTGCTCGGGCAGCCTGAACGTCACCGACCCCTTGGTATGGCCCGGTGCGTGCGCGACGGAGAACTCCATCCCGGCGAGCTGCAGGGCGGCGCCGTCGCTCAGCTCCTTGACGTCGTCGGGCTCCCCCACGGTCAGGTCGCCCATCAGCTGCTGCCCGATGGAGCGGCCCATGGCCTTCGCCGGGTCGCTCATCATGTAGCGGTCCTCGGGGTGGATCCAGGCCGGGACACCGTGGGCGCCGCACACCGGAACGACGGAGGCGACATGGTCGATGTGGCCATGGGTGAGGACGACCGCGACGGGCTTGAGCCGATGCTTCGCGACCGCGTCCTCGACTCCTTGGGCCGCTTGATGGCCCGGGTCGATGATGACGCACTCCTCACCGGCGGCGGGGGCGACCAAGTAGCAGTTGGTGCCCCAGGCCCCGGCGGGGAACCCGGCAATCAGCACGTTCGTCCTTAAAGGTCGGTAGGGAGGTCGTGGGGAGTCGGTCCGCAGGGCCGCTCCCGGACATCTCGGCAGCTCCAGAGCCTACCGGCGGGACTCCCGGCAGGGCGAACCCGTATACGGTACGGCCACGGCGCATCACCACGATCGATGATCGGACAAGGAGACGACCGGTGGTCAGCAAGGATCAGCGGCGGCGGCAGCTCGCCCGGGAGAAGTTCGAGCGCCAGGAGCAACGGCGGTCCGCCGCCCGGCGGAAGACCAAACGCCGCAATGTGATCGTCGCGTCCGCCGTCGCCGTCGCACTGGCCGCCGGCGGCGCCGTCTACGCCTCCGTGGGACTGGCCGGCGCGACGTCCGACCGGGCCGCGGCGGACGAGGCCCCGTCGAAGGCCCCGGACCCCTGCAACCGGCCCGCGAAGGGCACACCGTCGGCGAAGACCTGGCAGAAGGAGCCGGCGATGGCGGTCGACACCTCGGCCTCCTACACCGCGAAGCTGGCGACGACCTGCGGCGCGATCACCGTGAAGCTGGACGCCGGCAAGGCCCCGCACACGGTCAACTCCTTCGCCTTCCTGGCCGGTCAGGGCTACTTCGACCACAGCAGGTGCCACCGGCTCGACGAGGGCATCCACGTCCTGCAGTGCGGCGACCCCAAGGGCACCGGCCAGGGGACCCCCGGCTACACCATCCCGGACGAGAACCTCAAGGACTCCCGGCTCAAGGGCGGTGTCTATCCGGCGGGCACGGTCGCGATGGCCAACCGTTACGACGGCAGGAGCAAGGCGACCCGCAACACCGGCGGCAGCCAGTTCTTCCTCGTCTACCAGGACAGCAAGCTGCCGCCGAACTACACCCCCTTCGGCACGATCACCGGCGGCATGGACGTGCTGCGCAAGATCGCCGACGCGGGTGCGCAGCCGGACCAGTCGATCGGCGTCACCGTGCCCAACGCCACCGTCGTGATCAACCGGGCGACCGTCACGAAGTCCTGACCGGCCCGGCAGCCCGGGGGCGGCACCTCGCCGTCCCCGGTGCACACCGCGGAATTCGGTCGCGCTGGATGCGGACAGCCGAGCGCCGTTCGCCTAGATTGGCGTTGTGTAGGGTGCCTGCTCCGACGGCTGCCACCCTCACCGCACATCAGCCCGTCGGACCGGCCAGGGCGTGGCTCTGCCGGACAGAAACTGTGGACGATGCCGGGGGGCCGCACGCCCCCGTCGGCATCATGTGGAGGAGGCGCTGTGAGCAGCGACCCATGGGGCCGCGTCGATGAGACGGGGACCGTGTACGTGCGTACCGCCGACGGCGAGCAGGTCGTCGGATCGTGGCAGGCGGGAACTCCCGAGGAGGCCCTCGCCTACTTCGAGCGCAAGTATGAGGGCCTGGTCGTCGAGATCGGCCTCCTCGAGCGCCGGGTCAAGACCACCGACCTGTCGGCGAAGGACGCGACGACCGCGATCGAGCATCTGCGCACCCAGGTGGACGAACACCATGCGGTGGGCGACCTGGCGGCGCTGCGGGGGCGGCTGGACAAGCTCGTCGAGGCCGTCGAGTCGCGCCGCGAGGAGCGCAAGGTCCAAAAGGCCAAGCAGAGCGACGAGGCCCGGCAGGCCAAGGAGAAGCTGGTCACCGAGGCCGAGGAGCTGGCGGCCAGTGAGCAGTGGCGGGCGGCCGGTGAGCGGCTGCGCGCGCTGGTGGACACCTGGAAGGGCCTGCCGCGGCTCGACCGCAAGGCGGACGACGAGCTGTGGCACCGCTTCTCGCACGCCCGCTCGGCGTTCTCCAAGCGGCGCAAGGCGCACTTCGCGTCGCTGGACGCCCAGCGCGAGGAGTCCCGTAAGGCCAAGGAGAAGCTGGTCACCGAGGCCGAGGCGCTGTCGGGCTCGACGGACTGGGGGGCCACCGCGGCCCGCTACCGCGAGCTGATGGCCGACTGGAAGGCCGCGGGCCGGGCCCAGCGCGAGCACGAGGACGATCTGTGGAACCGCTTCCGCGGCGCCCAGGACATCTTCTTCCAGGCGCGCGGTGAGGTCTTCGCGGAGCGCGACACCGAGCAGCGGGAGAATCTGACCCGCAAGGAGGAGCTGGCCGTGGAGGCCGAGAAGCTGCTCCCGGTCTCGGATCTGAAGGCCGCCCGTGCGGCGTTCCGCGCGATCAACGAGCGGTGGGAGGCCATCGGCCACGTCCCCCGGGACGCCCGCCCGAAGATCGAGGGCCGGATGCACGCCGTCGAGCGCGCTCTCCAGGAGGCCGAGGAGAGCGAGTGGCGCCGTACGAACCCCGAGGCGCGGGCCCGCGCGGCGGGGCTCACCGGCCAGCTCCAGGACGCGGTCGACAAGCTGCAGAAGCAGATCGACACGGCGCGGGCGGCCGGCAACGACGCCAAGGCCGACAAGCTCGGCCGTGAGCTGGAGGGCCGCAAGGCACTGCTGGACCAGGCGCTGAAGGGCCTGGAGGAGTTCGGCGGCTAGCAGCCGGAACGGCGGGCGGCCCCGGTACGGATTCCGTACCGGGGCCGCCCGCTGTCTGCGTCGCTACGGCCGGCGGGCGGAGGTCACCCGGTACACGTCGTAGACACCCTCCACGCTCCGGACCGCCTTCAGAACATGGCCCAGATGCTTGGGGTCGCCCATCTCGAAGGTGAAGCGGGAGGTGGCGACGCGGTCGCGGGAGGTCTGCACGGCCGCCGAGAGGATGTTGACGTGCTGGTCGGACAGGATCCGGGTGACGTCCGACAGGAGCCGGGAGCGGTCCAGCGCCTCGACCTGGATGGCGACCAGGAAGACCGAGGACTGGGTGGGCGCCCACTCGACCTCCAGGATCCGCTCCGGCTGGCGCGACAGCGAGTCCACGTTGACGCAGTCGGCGCGGTGCACCGAGACGCCGTTGCCGCGGGTGACGAAGCCGATGATGGGGTCGCCCGGCACCGGGGTGCAGCAGCGGGCCAGCTTGACCCAGACATCGTCGACGCCCTTGACGACCACGCCGGGGTCGGCGCTGGACCGGCGCTTGGAGCGCGGCCGGATCGGGGTCGACTCGGCGATGTCCTCGGTGGCCTCGTCCTGGCCGCCGAGCGCCTGCACCAGCTTCTGGACGACGCCCTGCGCGGCGACATGGCCCTCGCCGATGGCGGCGTAGAGCGAGGAGATGTCCGGGTAGCGCATCTCGTGTGCGAGGGTGACCAGGGAGTCGCCGGTCAGGATCCGCTGGATGGGCAGGTTCTGCTTGCGCATGGCGCGCGCGATGGCGTCCTTGCCCTGCTCGATCGCCTCGTCGCGGCGCTCCTTGGAGAACCAGCCGCGGATCTTGTTGCGGGCGCGCGGGGACTTGACGAAGCCGAGCCAGTCGCGGGACGGTCCGGCACCCGGCGCCTTGGAGGTGAAGACCTCGACCAAGTCACCGTTGTCCAGGGTCGATTCGAGCGGGACCAGGCGCCCGTTGACCCGGGCCCCTATCGTGCGGTGGCCGACCTCGGTGTGCACCGCGTACGCGAAGTCGACGGGGGTGGCACCGGCCGGCAGCGCTATGACGTCGCCCTTCGGCGTGAACACGAAGACCTCGTTGCGCGACAGGTCGAAGCGCAGCGACTCCAGGAACTCGCCCGGGTCCTCGGTCTCCTTCTGCCAGTCCAGCAACTGCCGCAGCCAGGCCATGTCGTTGACCGTGGCGTTGTCCTTGCCGGCCTTGCCGGCGGTGGTCTTCGGGACATCCGTACGGATCTTGGAGGCGCCGGCCACCGCCTCCTGCTTGTACTTCCAGTGCGCGGCGATGCCGTACTCGGCGCGACGGTGCATGTCGAACGTACGGATCTGGAGCTCAACGGGCTTGCCGCTGGGGCCGATCACGGTCGTGTGCAGCGACTGGTACATGTTGAACTTGGGCATCGCGATGTAGTCCTTGAACCGGCCGGGGACCGGATTCCATCGCGCGTGGATGGTGCCGAGGGCCGCGTAGCAGTCGCGGACCGTGTCGACGAGGACGCGGATACCCACCAGGTCGTAGATCTCGGCGAAGTCGCGTCCGCGGACGATCATCTTCTGGTAGACGCTGTAGTAGTGCTTCGGGCGGCCGGTGACCGTGGCCTTGATCCGGGCGGACCGCAGATCGGCCTGGACCTCGTCGGTCACTATCGCCAGATACTCGTCGCGCTTGGGCGCCCGCTCGGCGACCAGCCGCACGATCTCGTCGTACATCTTGGGGTAGAGGATCGCGAAGGAAAGATCCTCCAGCTCCCACTTGATGGTGTTCATGCCCAGGCGGTGGGCGAGCGGTGCGTAGATCTCCAGCGTCTCGCGGGCCTTCTTCTCCTGCTTCTCCCGCTTGAGGTAGCGCATGGTGCGCATGTTGTGCAGCCGGTCGGCGAGCTTGATGACCAGGACGCGCGGGTCCTTGGCCATCGCGACGACCATCTTGCGGACCGTCTCGGCCTGCGCGGCCTCGCCGAACTTGACGCGGTCGAGCTTGGTGACGCCGTCGACCAGCAGCGCGACCTGGTCACCGAAGTCGCCCCGCAGGGTGTCCAGGCCGTATTCGGTGTCCTCGACGGTGTCGTGCAGCAGGCCGGCCATCAGGGTCGCCGGGTCCATGCCCAGCTCGGCGAGGATCGTCGTCACCGCGAGCGGGTGGGTGATGTACGGGTCGCCGCTCTTGCGCTTCTGGCCGCGGTGCCAGCGCTCGGCGACCTGGTAGGCCCGCTCGATCTGGCGCAGCGTGCCCGTCTCGATCTTGGGGTCGTTGCCGCGGACGGCCCGCAGCAGCGGCTCCAGGACCGGGTTGTACGGGCTGGAGCGCTGGACGCCCAGCCGGGCGAGGCGGGCCCGTACGCGGTTCGGGGAGCCGGAGCGGCCGGCGGGGGTGGGCGGCAGCGGCCGGGACGCGACGGGCTGGTCGGCCTTGGCCGGCGGCTTGGCCGCGTGGGACGGCGCCGGGGCCGGCTTGGCCGAGGGAGCGGCGGAGCCCGTTTCGGGGGCCTTGTCGCGCGGCTCGGCCGGGGAGGCGGACGCGGCGGACCGGTCGGCCGGCGGCCGGGGTTCGGCGGTGCCGTCGGGGACGCCCTGCCGCTCGGACTCGGGCGCGCGGGGGGAAGCCGCGTCCGTGGGCTTCGGCTCATCCGGGCGCGCGGCGTCGGATCCCGCCGGACGCGTTCCGGGGGAGAGCGGCTGGGCCTCGTCTGGCAAGAGCACTCCTCAGGCGGTTCCGGACCCCCGTGCCTCGAACGGGCCGGGGTGCCATCGTATCGACCCCGGGCCCGCAACTCCCCCGCGGCCATGGGTCCGTACATGACACAGCAGCAGGGGCACCCGAATTGTTCCGGGTGCCCCTGCTCCGAAGGTGCGTGAATGTGGCCGGTCAGAGCGTGATCAGGGCCTCCAGCGGAGCGCCCTTCAGCCCCGGCTCCAGCCGCTGCCGCCCGGCCAGGAAGCCGAGCTCCAGCAGCACCGCCACGCCCGCGACCTCGGCGCCCGCACGCCGGATGAGCTGCAGCGACGCATCGGCGGTCCCGCCGGTGGCGAGCACGTCGTCGATCACCAGCACCCGGTCGCCCGGGGCCAGCGCATCGGCGTGCAGCTCGATCTCGGCCGTGCCGTACTCCAGCTCGTAGGCCTGCCCGAGCGTCGCGCCGGGCAGCTTGCCCGCCTTGCGGACGGGGACGAAGCCGACGGCGGCCCGGACCGCGACCGGGGCGGCGAGGATGAAGCCGCGGGCCTCCAAGCCCACGACCTTGTCCACGCGGTGGCGCGCGCACAGATCGACAAAGGCGTCGGTCAGCGCGCCGAAGGCGACCGGGTCGGCCAGCAGCGGGGTGATGTCCTTGAACACCACGCCCGGCTGCGGATGGTCCGGGACGTCCGTTATCCGGCTGAGCAGCAGCTCGCGCAGGGCGGTGGGGGCGCTCATCGGCGCTTGCCCGACGGGCGGCCGCGTCCGCGGTTGCGGGAGGCGGGCTGCTGGCGCGGTCCGACGACCGCCGCGCCATCGGCGTCGTCGTCCTCGGCCAGGGCCCCGTCCTGCGGTTCCTCCTGGTCCGCCCCCTTGGCGGCGGCCGCGGCACGCTTCGCCTTCACCCGCTTGGTCAGCGCCTTCATCTGCGGCTCGCGGCTCTTCAGGTCGGCGACCAGCGGGGTCGCGATGAAGATCGAGGAGTACGCACCGGCGGCGAGACCGACGAACAGGGCCAGCGAGATGTCGTTGAGCATGCCCGCGCCCAGGACACCGCCGCCGACGAACAGCAGACCGGCGACCGGGAGCAGCGCCACGACGGTGGTGTTGATGGAGCGCACCAGGGTGCCGTTGATGGAGCGGTTGGCGATCTCGCTGTAGGTGAAGCGGGTCTGCTTGGTGATGTCCTTGGAGGCTTCCTTGAGGCTGTCGAAGACGACGACCGTGTCGTAGAGGGAGTAACCGAGGATCGTCAGCAGACCGATGACCGTGCCGGGAGTGACCTCGAAGCCGACCAGGGCGTAGACGCCGACCGTGATCGTGAGGTCGTGGATCAGCGCGACCAGGGCGGCCACCGCCATCCGCCACTCGAAGGCGATGGCCAGGTAGAACACCACGAGGACCATGAAGATCCCCAGGCCCAGCCAGGCCTTGTTGGCGATCTGCTCACCCCAGCTCGGACCGACCAGCTGGGTGTTGACGTCCTTGACCTGGACGTTCAGATCCTTGGCGAGCTCTTCCTGGACCGGCACCGCCTGCTTGGTGTCCAGACCGCTGATCTGGATGCGCAGCGCGCCGCTGTTGGCGAGCCGCTGCACCACGGCCTGGTGGCCGCCGGCCGCCGACTCGGCCTTGTGCTGTGCTTCGGAGGTGGACACGGAGGTCTTCGGGGTGGTGAAGACCGCGCCACCGGAGAACTCGATGCCCATGTTCAGGCCGCGCACCGCCAGGCCGACGATGGCCACCACGGTGATGAGGATCGAGACGCCGTACCAGATCTTCCGCTTGCCGATGAAGTCGTAGCCGACCTCGCCGCGGTAGAGCCGGGCGCCGATGTTTCCGAGCTTGGACATCTCACGCCTCCTTCGTCTGGGTGGGGGCGGCGCCACGGCGGCGGCGCAGCGGCGGCTTGGCGCCCAGGCGCTTGGGATCGAGGCCGGACCAGGGGTGGCCGTCGGCGAAGAACTTCCGCCGGGCCAGCAGCGTCATCAGGGGCTTGGTGAAGAAGAAGACCACGACGACGTCCAGGACGGTGGTCAGGCCAAGCGTGAAGGCGAAGCCCTGGACCTTGCCGACGGTGACGATGAACAGCACCGCGGCGGCCAGGAACGACACGAAGTCGGAGACCAGGATCGTACGGCGGGCCCGCGGCCAGCCGCGCTCGACGGCCGGGCGCAACGTGCGTCCCTCGCGGATCTCGTCCCGGATGCGTTCGAAGTAGACGATGAACGAGTCGGCGGTGATACCGATGGCGACGATGGCGCCACAGACCGCCGGGAGGTTCAGCGCGAACCCGATGGCCGGGCCGAGCAAGGTCATGATCGAGTATGTCAGGGCCGCCGAGACGCCCAGGCTCGCCAGCGCGACCAGCGCCAGTCCCCGGTAGTAGGCGACGAGGTAGAGAACGACCAGTGCGAGGCCGATGGCGCCGGCGATCAGACCGGCGTGCAGCTGCTCGCCACCGAGCGCCGCGGTGACCGTGGTCTCGTCGTCGATCTTGAAGGAGAGCGGCAGGGCACCGTAGGACAGCATGTTGCCGAGGTCCTCGGCGGACTGCTGGGTGAAGCCGCCGGAGATGGTGGCGTTGCCGCCGTTGAGCCGCTCGCTGACGCGCGGGTCGGAGACCACCGCGCCGTCCAGGACGATCGCGAACTGGTTCTGCGGCTGCGTCTTGGTGGCGAGCTTGCCGGTGACGTCCGCGAACTTCTTGCCGCCGTCGGAGGTGAAGTCCATCTGGACGATCCAGCCCTGGCCCTGCTGGCTGTCGAAGACGGCCTTGGCGTCCTTGACGTCCGTGCCCTCGACGCCGACCGGGCCGAGCGCGTACTTCTGGGTGCCGTCGTCCTTGCAGGCCACGATCGGGGCGGACGGCAACTCGCCGGCCGCCTTCTCACCTGCGGCGGCACGGCTCTTCTTGGTGGAGCAGTCCAGCGCGTTCAGCTGCTTCTGGAGGGCCGGCGGAAGGGCCGCGCCACCGGGGGGCGGCGGAGGCGTCGCGGGCGTGGACGGCTTGGCCGGACCGGAGGGGGTGGGCCGGCCGGACGGGGCCTTCTTCAGCGCGTCCGTCACGGCACGGCCCTGGGTGGTCGGCTTCGCGTTCGGCGACTGCGAGGAGGAGGCGTTCTGCTGGGTGCCCGGCTGTCCCTTGCCGCCCGCGGCCTTGTCGCCCTTGCCCTTGCCGTTCGCGCCGCTCTGGGAGGGGCTGGGCTTGGGTGCGGGGGTCTTGGCGCCGGCGGTGGTGGTCAGCACCGGCCGGAACCCGAGCTGGGCAGTGGTGCCGACCTGCTTGCGGGCCTGCTTCGCGTCCGTCCCCTTGGGGATGTTCACGATGATGTGGTTGTTGCCCTGCGTCTGGACCTCGGCCTCCGTCACACCGAGACCGTTGACCCGTCGCTCCATGATGCCGGCGGCGGTCCTCATGTTGGTCTCGTTGATCGCGTTGGGCTTGCCCGGCTGGTTCTGGGCCGCCAGCGTGAAGCTGGTGCCGCCTGCCAGGTCGATGCCCAGTCGGGGCGTCATGGTGCCGGAGTAGAACATGCCTCCGATCAGCCCCACGATCGCGATGAGGACCAGGATCAGGGCGCGGCCCGGATGCCCCTGGCTCGCGGGCGCCCTGCGGCCCTTCTTGGGTGCTGCCACCTTCTCGTATCTCCCTGTCCAACCCCTCGGCCCGGGATGCCGGCCGAGCGGCCACGAAGTCTTGTGGGGACCTGCCCCCGCCGGAGCCTAGACCGTCCCGGAACCGCGGTGCACGACACAACGTGTGCTCCGCGGTTCCGTGAGAGGGACTACTTCGGGTCGTCGCCGGACTTCTTGTCTTCCTTGGCGACGTCCGCGTCGGCCTTGGCGACATCCGTGTCGGCCTTGGCGTCCTTGGCGTCCTTGGCGTCCGTGCCGGCCGGGGCCTCGTCGGCGGCGGTCTTGTCGCCGGCCGGGGTCTCGGCCTTGCCCAGGTCGATCTTGTCACCCTTTGCGGTGGCCTCCGCGGCGGCGTCGCCGGTCAGCGAGGAGGCGTCGTCCGGGACGACCGGCTCGTCGGTGTGCAGCGGGTCGGCACCGTCCAGGATGCGGTTGTACTCCTCGTCCGCGAGCACCGCGCCGATGGCGTTCTTGGCGTAGATGGCGTGCACGCCGGGGGCGACCTCGAGGAGGACGGTCTCGTCGTGGACTTCCTTGACGGTGGCGTACATACCGCCGATGGTCCGGACGCCGGTGCCGGCCGCCATCTCGTTGCGCATCTGCGCGGCCGCCTGCTGCTTCTTCTTGGCGGACCGCGTCATCAGGAACATGGCCCCGATGAGGACGATGAAGGGGAGGAGAGTCACGATACTCACGGGACGGAAATCCTTCGCACGACCGCTTGTGGCGCGGTCTCATATACGGGGGTGGGTATGCCGACCGTACGGACGGCATCGGCGGAGTCTAAGCGAGTCCCCACCAGTGGAACAACGCCCAGCATCGCACCGCAGTTCCTGACCGTGCGAGTCCCCGCGCCGTCAGGACCCGAACAAGCCTTGCTGTCCGCTTCCGCCCGATTGCTGCTGCGGTGGGACCAGCCCCAGGTGGGTCCAGGCCGCGGGCGTCGCAATCCGGCCCCGGGGGGTCCTGGCCAGCAGCCCCTCCCGTACGAGGAACGGCTCGGCGACCTCCTCGACCGTCTCACGCTCCTCCCCCACCGCCACCGCCAGGGTGGACAGGCCCACCGGGCCGCCGCCGAACAGCTTGAGCAGGGCCGTGAGCACCGCGCGGTCGAGGCGGTCCAGGCCGCGGGCGTCGACCTCGTAGACCCGCAGGGCCTGGGCGGCGATCTCGCGGGTGATCAGGCCGTCGGCCTTCACCTGGGCGTAGTCGCGGACCCGGCGCAGCAGACGGTTGGCGATACGGGGCGTGCCGCGGGAGCGGCCGGCGATCTCGGCGGCGCCCTCGGCCTCTATCTCGACGTCCAGCAGCCCGGCCGAGCGGTGGATGACCCGCTGCAGCTCGGCGGGGGCGTAGAACTCCATATGGGCGGTGAAGCCGAAGCGGTCGCGCAGCGGGGGCGGCAGCAGACCGGCCCTGGTCGTGGCGCCGACCAGGGTGAACGGCGGTAGCTCGAGCGGGATGGCGGTGGCGCCCGGCCCCTTGCCGACGATCACGTCGACCCGGAAGTCCTCCATCGCCATATAGAGCATTTCCTCGGCGGGCCGCGACATCCGGTGGATCTCGTCGAGGAAGAGGACCTCGCCCTCCTGGAGGGAGGAGAGGATCGCGGCGAGGTCACCGGCGTGCTGGATGGCGGGGCCGGAGGTGATCCGGATCGGGGCACCCATCTCGGCGGCGATGATCATCGAGAGGGTGGTCTTGCCGAGGCCCGGCGCCCCGGACAGCAGGACGTGGTCGGCGGTGGCGCCACGGGCCCGGGCGGCACGCAGCACCAGGTCGAGCTGCTCGCGCACCCGCTCCTGGCCGACGAACTCCTCCAGGTCCTTGGGCCGCAGCGCGGCCTCGACGGCGGTGTCCTCGCCGTCCGCGTCGGCGCCGACCAGCCGGTCGGGGGCGCCCGGGGCGGCGTCGCCGGTGGCGGGTGGTGCGGTGTCGTCCCAGTTCACTGCGGGTTGCCTCGCGGGGTCGGGGCGGCCGGGCCGCCGGGGTGGTCGTGCGGTCGGGGGCGCGGGGCCCGGGCGCCGGTCATCGCGCCCGGTTCAGGGACTGCAGGGCCGCCTTGAGCAGCTGCGGCACCTGGGGCGCGCCGCCGGCGGCGACGGCCGCCTCGGCCTGCGGGGCGACCGCGGTGACCGCTTCGTCCGCCTCACGGGTGGCGTAGCCGAGGCCCATCAGGGCGGCGTGCAGCTGATCGCGCCAGCCGGCCGTGACGGCGCTGCCGACGCCCGCGCGGCCGGTGCCGACCGGCTCGCCGAGCCGGTCCTTGAACTCCAGGAGCAGCTTCTGGGCGCCCTTCTTGCCGATGCCGGGCACGGCGGTCAGGGCCTTCTCGTCACCGGTGGCGACGGCCCGCCGCAGCGCGTCCGGGGAGTGCACCGCGAGCATCGCCTGGGCGAGCCGGGGGCCGACGCCGCTGGCGGTCTGCAGCAGCTCGAAGGTCTGGCGCTCGTCGTCGTCGGCGAAGCCGTAGAGGGTGAGCGAGTCCTCGCGGACGACGAGGGAGGTGGCGAGCTTGGCCTGCTGTCCGATGCGGAGCGTGGAGAGGGTGTCCGGGGTGCACTGGACGGCCATGCCGATGCCGCCGACCTCGACGACGGCGGTGTCCGGTGCGAGGGCCGCGACCGGGCCGGAAACGAAGGCGATCATCGGGTGCCCTTCTGGGGTGCCGCCCGGCGGAGGCCGGCGGTGGGGACGGATGCGGGAGCGGCGCGGCGGGCGGCGGCCTGCGCCTGCTGGAGGCGGTTGACCGCGGGGGCGCGCCAGATGTGGCAGATGGCGAGGGCCAGGGCGTCGGCGGCGTCGGCCGGCTTCGGGGGCGCGTCGAGCCGCAGCAGGCGGGTGACCATGGCGCCGACCTGCGCCTTGTCGGCGCGTCCCGAGCCGGTGACGGCGGCCTTGACCTCGCTGGGGGTGTGCAGCGCGACCGGCAGGCCCCGGCGGGCGGCGCACAGCATGGCGACCGCGCTGGCCTGGGCGGTGCCCATGACCGTACGGACGTTGTGCTGGCTGAACACCCGCTCCACGGCGACGCAGTCGGGGCGGTGCTCGTCGAGCCAGGCGTCTATCCCGCGCTCGATGTCGACGAGACGGAGGGCGATCTCGGCGTCCGCCGGGGTGCGCACGACGCCGACGCCGACCATGGTCAGCGCGCGCCCCGCGACGCCGTCGACCACCCCGACCCCGCAGCGCGTCAGCCCCGGGTCCACCCCCAGCACCTTCATCGCTCCCCGCCCCTCGTCCGCTCGGTCAGCTGTTCCCGCTTCGGGAGCGCATGCCCCCTGATCAGCACAGTAGTGGCTGCCACTGACAAACCGACGGGCCGACGGGGTGTGTCCCCGTCGGCCCGTCAGCCGGCCGCGCGTGTCCGCCCGTCAGGCGTCCACCTTGGCCATCACGTCGTCCGAGACGTCGAAGTTGGCGAAGACGTTCTGCACGTCGTCGCTGTCCTCCAGCGCGTCGATCAGCTTGAAGATCTTGCGCGCGCCCTCTTCCTCCAGCTCGACCTGCATGGTCGGGACGAAGTTGGCGTCCGCCGAGTCGTAGTCGATGCCGGACTCCTGGAGGGCGGTGCGGACCGCGACCAGGTCGGTGGCCTCGCTGAGCACCTCGAAGGACTCACCGAGGTCGTTGACCTCCTCGGCGCCCGCGTCCAGGACCGCGCCCAGGACGTCGTCCTCGCTCAGCTCACCCTTGGGGACGATCACCACGCCCTTGCGGTGGAACAGGTAGGACACCGAGCCCGGGTCGGCCATCGAACCGCCGTTGCGGGTCATGGCGACGCGGACGTCCGAGGCGGCACGGTTGCGGTTGTCGGTGAGGCACTCGATGAGCACCGCGACACCGTTGGGGCCGTAACCCTCGTACATGATCGTCTCGTAGTCGGCGCCGCCGGCTTCGAGGCCCGCACCGCGCTTGACCGCGGAGTCGATGTTCTTGTTGGGCACCGAGCTCTTCTTGGCCTTCTGGATGGCGTCGAAGAGGGTCGGGTTGCCGTCCACATCGGCGCCGCCGGTACGGGCCGCGACCTCGATGTTCTTGATCAGCTTCGCGAAGAGCTTGCCGCGCTTGGCATCGATCACGGCCTTCTTGTGCTTCGTCGTAGCCCATTTAGAGTGGCCGGACATCCGCCTGTCTCCTTCGCGTAACCCATGTCTGAAACGAACGCGTGAGATCCTACCGGGGCCAGATCACACGGCGTGACGCACCATGTCGACGAACAGGGCGTGCACCCGGTGATCGCCGGTGAGCTCCGGATGGAAGCTCGTGGCAAGGACGTTACCCTGCCGCACGGCCACGGTGTGCCCGTCGTACGTCGCCAGCACCTCCGCCTCGGCGCCGACCGACTCGACCCACGGCGCCCGGATGAAGACACCCTCGACCGGACCGCCGGGGATCCCGGCGACATCGATGGCCGCCTCGAACGACTCGTTCTGCCGCCCGAAGGCGTTACGGCGCACGATCATGTCGATCCCGCCGCACGTCTCCTGGTCCTCGCGGGCGTCCAGCAGCTTGTCCGCGACCATGATCATGCCGGCGCAGGTGCCGTAGACCGGCTTGCCCGCGCGCACGAACGCCCGCAGCGGCTCCAGCATGCCGAAGACGACGGCCAGTTTGGACATGGTGGTGGACTCGCCGCCCGGTATGACCAGGCCGTCGACCCCGTCCAGTTCCTCGGCACGGCGCACCGGCCGGCCCTGGGCACCGGCGTCCGCGAGCGCCTTGAGATGCTCGCGGACGTCGCCCTGGAGGGCCAGCACACCGATGGTGGGGGTACTCATCTGCCGTCCTACCAGCCGCGGTTGGCGTAGCGCTCGGCCTCGGGGAGGGTGTCGCAGTTGATGCCGACCATGGCCTCGCCCAGGTTGCGGGAGGCGTCCGCGATGACGGCGGGGTCGTCGTAGAAGGTAGTGGCCTTCACGATCGCGGCGGCGCGCTTGGCGGGGTCGCCGGACTTGAAGATGCCGGAGCCGACGAACACGCCCTCGGCGCCGAGCTGGCGCATCAGCGCGGCGTCGGCCGGGGTGGCCACACCGCCGGCGGAGAACAGCACGACCGGCAGCTTGCCGAGCTCGGCGACCTCCTTGACCAGCTCGTACGGGGCGCGCAGCTCCTTGGCGGCGGCGAACAGCTCGTTGTGGTCACAGCCGCGCAGCTTGGCGATCTCGCCCTTGATCTGGCGCAGGTGGCGGACCGCCTCGACGACGTTGCCGGTGCCGGCCTCACCCTTGGAACGGATCATGGCGGCACCCTCGGCGATCCGGCGCAGCGCCTCGCCCAGGTTGGTGGCACCGCACACGAAGGGGGTGGTGAAGGCCCACTTGTCGGAGTGGTTGACCTCGTCGGCCGGGGTGAGGACCTCGGACTCGTCGATGTAGTCGACACCGAGCGACTGCAGGACCTGGGCCTCGACGACGTGGCCGATCCGGGACTTGGCCATGACCGGGATGGAGACGGCGTTGATGATGCCGTCGATCATGTCGGGGTCCGACATCCGGGCCACGCCGCCGTCCTTGCGGATGTCGGCGGGGACCCGCTCCAGGGCCATGACGGCGACGGCGCCCGCGTCCTCGGCGATCTTCGCCTCTTCCGGCGTGACGACGTCCATGATCACGCCGCCCTTGAGCTGCTCGGCCATACCGCGCTTGACGCGCGCAGTTCCGGTCTCGGGGTTCTGGGGCGTGGTGGGCGTGCTGGACACGTGTGACCTCACTCAGTGCGGGTGCCTGTACTGATGCGCCCACACAACCGTTGGTGAGCGGCCCGGCGAAAGGGCCAATTAGAGGTCAGTGGCTCGTCACCGCTCGGCGTCGCGGCCCGCGACTCCGTCCCCGGACCGGTTCCCGGCCGAGCGGTCGTCCAGGACGGCCGGCGGCTCGTCGTCCATTTCGAAGGCCAGCGGGAAGGGCGCGTGGCCGGCGAGGCGGAGGTAGCGCACCAGCCGGTGGCGGCGGACGGCGCGCGCGGCCCGGACGGCGTCGTTGTGGAAGCGCCGGGCCATCGGCACGCGGCGCACCGCGGCGGTGAGTTCGGCGACCGTCTGCTCGCCGCCGGGAGCCTCCCGTACGGCCTCCAGCTGCGCCGCCTCGGCGAAGATCGCCCGCAGCGCCTGGCTCAGCTCGCTCTCGGCGACCTCGCGGTGGTCCTCCTCGGCCTGCCGGGCCTCGTGCGCGGCCTGGTAGAGGACGATCGAGGCGGCGGGGTCGAGAACCCCCGCGGTACCCAGCTCCTGCGTGACGGACGCGCGCCGCAGCAACTGGGCGTCCAGGGCCGCCCGGGCCGCGTCGATACGGGCGTGCAGACGGTCGAGCCGCCCGGCCGTCCAGCTCAGGTAGATGCCGATGAGGATGATCGCGGCGACGATCCAGATGAACGTGGTCACGACGGGTCACGTTACCCGTCCGCTGCGCTTGGCTTTTTTCCCCACGTTGTTGGCTTTCCCGCCGTGGGGGTTTTTCGCCGTTGCGCCTGCGGCGGGCGGGTCCGCTGCGCGGGGCTGTCGGGTGCGGTGACGGGCCTCCGGGGCCGGTGTGTGGGACTGCTTCGCTTTACGTCCCACACACCGGCCCCTCCGGCCCGCCCCCTCCCGTTGTGGGAGGGGAAAAGGCCAGTGGGGGTGGCGGCAAGTGGTGCGGTGCGCCTGATGCCTCGTAAGGAAACGAACATCCATGGCCCGCCCCCACTCACCTTCACGTACTCCCTCACGGGAGGGGACGGGCCGGAGGGGGTGGGTGTTCGGACGTAAAGCGAAGCAGTCCGAACACCCACCCCCGGAGGCCCGTCACCGCACCCCACACCCACCCGCCCGCCGCAGGCGCAACGGCGAGAAACCACCACGGCGGGACAGCCAACAACGTGGGAAGAAAGCCAAAAACGTGGGAAGCGTCAATCCTTCGCCAGTCGGCGCCGGGCGCGGAGCCCGACTCGTTCGTCCGTGGCCACCGAGGTGGCCCCCGTCGTGACCGTCTCGTAGACGGCGAGGATGTCGGCGCCGACGGTCGACCAGTCGAAGCGGCGGACATGGCGGCTGCCGCGTTCGCGCAGCTCCGCGAGGCGGGCCGGGTCGCCGAGGAGGCGCACCGCGGCGGTGGCCAGCGCGTTCGCGTCCTCGTTGGTGAAGAGTTCACCGGCCTCGCCCTGGTCCAGGACCTGGGCGAACGCGTCGAGGTCGCTGGCCAGGACGGGTGCCCCGGCCGACATCGCCTCGACGAGGATGATGCCGAAGGATTCACCGCCCGTGTTGGGCGCGACGTAGAGATCGACGCTGCGCAGCAGCCGGGCCTTGTCCTCGTCGCTGACCATGCCGAGGAATTCGACGCGGGACCGCATCTGGGCGGGCAGCGCCGCGACGGCCTCCTCCTCGTCGCCGCGGCCCGCGACCAGCAGCCGGGCGTCGGGCACCTCGGCGAGGATCGCGGGCAGCGCCTTCATCAGGACCGGCAGGCCCTTGCGCGGTTCGTCGATCCGGCCGATGAAGCCGATCGTGCGGCCCTGCCACTCCGCCTTCGCCTCGGCCGAGGCGAAGAAGCCGACGTCCACGCCGTTGGGGATGACCACCGCATCGCCGCCGAGGTGTTCGACGAGGGTGCGGCGGGCGTATTCGCTCACCGCGATGCGCGCCCTGATCTTCTCCAGCGCGGGCTGCAGGATCGGATAGGCCGCGATCATCGCCCGCGAGCGCGGGTTGGAGGTGTGGAAGGTGGCCACGATCGGGCCCTGGGCCGCCCAGCAGGTGAGCAGGCCCAGCGAGGGCGAGGCCGGCTCATGGATGTGGATGACGTCGAAGGCGCCGTGCTGGAGCCAGCGGCGTACCCGGGCCGCGGAGAGCAGCCCGAAGTTGAGGCGGGCGACCGAGCCGTTGTACGGGACCGGCACGGCGCGGCCGGCCGAGACGACGTACGGCGGCAGCGGGGTGTCGTCGTCCGCCGGGGCGAGGACGGAGACCTCGTGGCCGAGCCGGATGAGGTGGTCGGCCAGGTCCCGGATGTGGAACTGCACGCCGCCGGGGACGTCCCAGGCGTAGGGGCAGACGATGCCGATCTTCACGCCTGCTCCGTTCCGGGGGCGGTGGCCCCGTCCGGTGTGCCGGGCCGCTCACGCGGCTCCAGATCGGCGAGCCACAGCCGCTGCAGCATGTGCCAGTCCTCGGGGTGGTCGGCGATGCCGGAGGCGAAGGCGTCGGCGAGCGTCTGGGTCATCTGGGCGGCCTTCTCGGTACGGGTGCCGGTCTCGGGGACCTCGATCTCCGGGTGGACCCGGCCGCGCATGACGGGGGTGTCGTCGTACCAGAGGGTGACCGGCAGCAGCATGGCGCCGGTCTGTACGGCGAGCATCGCGGGGCCGACCGGCATCTTCGTCGCCTCGCCGAAGAACTTGACCTCCATCCCGGAGCTGGACAGATCGCGGTCGGCGACCAGGCAGACCAGCCCGCCGTCCCGCAGCCGGCGGGCGAGCGTGCCGAAGGCGGCGCCGCCGGTGTGCGGGAGCACCTCCATGCCCAGGCCCTCGCGGTAGGCGACGAAGCGGTCATAGAGGCTCTCGGGCTTGAGGCGTTCGGCGACGGTGGTGAAGGGGGTATTGAGTTTCGTGGTGACCCAGACGCCCGCGAGGTCGTAGTTGCCCATGTGCGGCAGGGCGAGAATGACGCCGCGGCCGCTCTTGAGCCCGTCCTCCAGGAGGTGGATGTCCACGGCCTCGAAGCCGCCTCTTATCCGCTCCTTGCTCCAGGCCGGCAGCCGGAAGGACTCCATCCAGTAGCGCATGTACGAGCGCATCCCGGCCCGGGAGAGCTCGGCGAGGCGCTGCGGGGAGGCGTCCGGGACCACCCGGGCGAGGTTCGACTCCAGGCGCAGGACGCCCTTGCCCCGGCGCTTCCAGACCGTGTCGGCGATCCGCCGGCCGAGGCGTACGGCCACCCCTTCCGGGAGCTTTTTGACCGTGCTCCAGCCCAGGCCGTAGAGCGCGTCGGTGAGCTTGCCGGGGTCGAGTCCCGGCAGACCGGTCCTGCGTGGGCTCATGCCGGCACCTCGCTTTGCCCGGCCGCGCGCCCGCCCGGCGCGCCCCTCTCGGTGATTCTTCCCCGGCCCCCGGCCGGGAAGACTCCCACGCTGCGTGCGCTCATGCGCCGTTCCCCCCTTGTGCGAGTGCGGCGTCGGCCTCGGCCGACTCCCGGCGTACCGTCACCACGCGCTGGCCCAGGGTGACGGCGCTGCCGATGGCGACGATCCACAGAGCGATCGGCAGCAGGATCTCGACGCCGGGCACCCCGAAGGCGTGCAGGCCCGACAGGCCGCAGGCGACCAGCGTGATCACCAGTCGCTCGGCGCGTTCCACCAGGCCGTTGACGGCCACCGGCAGTCCGATGGCCTCGCCGCGTGCCTTGGTGTAAGAGACCACCTGGCCGCTGGCGAGGCAGAAGATCGCCATCGCGCAGAGCGTCAGGCTGTCGCCGCGGCCCGCGTACCAGAGGGCGAGGCCGCCGAAGATCGCCGAGTCGGCGACCCGGTCGAGGGTGGAGTCGAGAAAGGCCCCCCAGCGGCTGGAGCGGCCCAGCTGCCGTGCCATGTTGCCGTCGACCAGGTCGGAGAAGACGAACAGGGTGATGACGACCGTGCCCCAGAAGAATGCGCCCTGCGGGTAGAAGACCAGGGCGCCGGCCACCACGCCTCCGGTCCCGATGAGGGTGACCGCGTCCGGGCTGACGCCGATACGGATGAGCAGGGCGGCGAACGGCGTGAGAACACGCGTGAAGAATGCACGCGCGTACTTGTTCAGCATGGCCTTCCCGGAGGTCGATTCGGGCCGTGAGGTCAAGGGGCCACCGGCTGGCCCATCGTAGCCAGGCGGCCACGGGGCACTGCGAACGCATCGCGGCGCGAGGTGCATCCCACGGCTCGGGGGCGGCGGCGCGCGCCGCCGGGCACGCCCCCGGGCCCCCGCCGGGCGGCGCCGACGCCCCCTTGGGAGGGCTGGTCCCGTGCGCCATGTATGGACGCAGGATGACCTCGGTGGAAAGCTCGAATCACCGCAAAGTGTCGACCTGGAGGCGAGACACATGAGCGAGAAGTCGAGTACACACCCGGGAGCCGCCCGCAGGGCATCAACGGCCGGCCAGCCCACGGATCTGCGGAATGTGGTGCTGGTCGGCCACTCCGGTGCGGGAAAGACCACCCTGGTCGAGGCCCTCGCGCTGGCGTCCGGCGCGGTCAATCGCGCGGGCCGGGTCGAGGACGGCGGCTGTCTTTCCGACTACGACGAGATCGAGCACCGCCAGCAGCGCTCCGTACAGCTCTCCCTGGTCCCGGTGGACTGGGGCGGAATCAAGATCAACATCTTGGACACCCCCGGATACGCCGATTTCGTCGGGGAACTCAGGGCCGGTCTGCGCGCCGCGGACGCGGCCCTTTTCGTGGTCTCGGCGGCCGACGGGGTGGCCGGGGCGACCCGTATGGTCTGGGACGAGTGCGCGGCCGTCGGCATGCCGCGGGCGCTGGTGATCACGCACCTGGAGGCGTCCCGCGCCGACTTCGACGCGATGACCGAGCACTGCCGCGCCGCGTTCGGCGGCGACGACCCGGACGCGGTGCTCCCCCTCTACCTCCCGCTGTACGGGACGCCCGGCGCCGACGGCCACTCCCCCGTGCACGGCCTGATCGGGCTGCTCTCCCAGCGGGTCTACGACTACTCCTCCGGCGAGCGCACCGAGCGCGCGCCGACCGCGGACGAGCTGCCGCAGATCGAGGCGGCCCGCGCGCGGCTGATCGAGGGCATCATCGCCGAGAGCGAGGACGAGTCCCTCATGGACCGCTATCTCGGCGGCGAGGAGATCGACCTCAAGACCCTCACCGGGGATCTGGAGACCGCGGTCGCCCGCGGCACCTTCCACCCGGTGCTGGCCGCGGCCCCGGCCGCCGAGGGCGCCCGGCAGGGGCTGGGCACCGTGGAGCTGCTGGAGCTGATCACCGGCGGCTTCCCGACCCCGGCCGAGCGCGAGGCACCGGCCGTGACCAGCCCGGACGGCGCCCGGCGGGACGCGCTGCGCTGCGACCCCGAGGGCCCGCTCGCGGCCGAGGTGGTCAAGACCTCCTCCGACCCGTATGTCGGCCGGATCTCGCTCGTACGGGTCTTCTCCGGCACCCTGCGCCCGGACGAGACGGTGCATGTCTCCGGCCACGGTCTGCAGGACCGGGGGCACGAGGACCACGACGTCGACGAGCGGATCGGCGCGCTGTCCGCCCCGTTCGGCAAGCAGCAGCGCCCGCTGCCCCAGGCCATCGCCGGCGATCTGGCCTGTGTGGCGAAGCTGTCCCGTGCCGAGACCGGCGACACCCTGTCCGACAAGGACAGCCCGCTGCTGATGGAGCCCTGGACGATGCCCGACCCGCTGCTGCCGGTCGCCATCGAGGCCCACAGCAAGGCCGACGAGGACAAGCTCTCCCAGGGCCTGGCCCGGCTGGTCGCGGAGGATCCGACGATGCGTCTGGAACACCAGCAGGACACCCATCAGGTGGTCCTGTGGTGTCTGGGCGAGGCGCATGTCGATGTGGCGCTGGAGCGGCTGCGGAACCGTTATGGCGTGCAGGTGGACACCGTCGCCCACAAGGTGTCGCTGCGGGAGACCTTCGCCGCCTCCGCCGCGGGCCGCGGGCGCCATGTGAAGCAGTCCGGCGGGCACGGCCAGTTCGCGATCTGCGAGATCGAGGTCGAGCCGCTGCCGGGCGGCTCCGGCATCGAGTTCGTGGACAAGGTCGTGGGCGGTGCGGTGCCCCGGCAGTTCATCCCGTCCGTGGAGAAGGGCGTACGTGCCCAGGCCGCGCGCGGGGTCGCCGCCGGGCATCCGCTCGTCGACATCCGCGTCACCCTGCTCGACGGCAAGGCGCACTCCGTCGACTCCTCGGACGCCGCCTTCCAGATGGCGGGCGGGCTGGCGCTGCGCGAGGCCGCCGGCGAGGTCCGGATCGACCTGCTCGAACCGGTGTCCGAGGTCAGCGTGATGGTTCCGGACGACTTCGTCGGCCAGGTGATGAGCGATCTGTCGGGGCGCCGCGGACGGGTCGTGGGCACCGAACAGTCGGGCGCGGGCCGCACGGTGGTGCGGGCCGAGGTGCCCGAGATCGAGATCGACCGGTACGCCATCGATCTGCGTTCCCTCTCGCACGGCACCGGGCGGTTCTCCCGCACCCACCTGCGGCATGAGCCGATGCCGCCACAACTCGCCGACAAGTGGCGGGAACAGACGGAGAACGGCGGATAGTAGGCGGCCACCCCGCCCGTACGGCAGCCGCTGTCCGGCTCAACTCCCTTGGGCCGGACAGCGGCTGTACGCTGAGTGCCTGCCGTTGTACGCACCGTCCGACGGCGCAGGAAGAGGTCACGGACCCGAAGACAGGCTCTCAGCAGGTGTGCCGTCAGCGGAAGTCGGGAAGAGCCGCATCATCGGATGCGTGCGGTGTGGGGGGCGGTAGTGGCAGACGGCTTCGACTTCAGTCCGGGGGCACAGGTCCCGCTCTCGGGGAGTGCCGGGCAGACGGCGGCGACCCAGGCGCTGGCCTCGGCCGCCTACCGGGACAGCCCGCTCACCGAGATCTCCAAGGCCGACTCCGAGTCCGGCAAGTCCGAGATCAAGAAACCGAAGCTGTCGCTGTTCGCGCCCAACCTCGGCGAGGCGTTCTCGCGTGCGGTCCAGGTGCGGATGCTGGGCGGCGGCCGCGCGGCGCTCATCCAGTCCTTCGGGACCGAACCGCAGACCATCGTCGAGCACTGTCTGTCCGCCACCCGTATCCGCAAGCAGCGCGACATCAAACTGACGCTGCTGATGGTGCTGTTCGGGGTGTTGTTCCTGCCCGGTGTGCTGGTGTGGCTGGGCGTCTTCCAGCTGCGCAAGATGCTCTCCAAGGACGGGGCGGGCGCGGGCCTGTCCCTGATCGGCGGGGTGCTGCTGACCGTGCTGGCCGGCCTCGGCCTGTTCTTCATGGTCAAGCTGCCGCTCAACGGCTTCTGGCCGATGTACGCCCGCGCCGCCGTCGTCGCCCCGATGATCGGCTGGTGGTGGGCCAAGCAGATCTGCGAGAAGACCGCGGCGGCCATGCGCGAGGCCTGGAAGGGGCTGCTGGAGGGCGGCGGCGTGGCCGCGAAGATCCCCGAGGCGGTGCCGCAGGACCCGAACCAGATCGCCGCGGAGACCCTCCGCCAGAATCTCGCCAAAATCTCCGCCGAGCAGACCAGCAATGTCGTCTTCTACGCCGGCCCCAAGGGGATACTCGGCATGGGCACGCGCTGGGGCAGCTGGCAGCTCGCCGAGGAGCTGACGCCGGCACCGGGGACCGCCGAGATCCACCCGTTCCGCAGCTGGGACGTCATCCGGGCGATCCACGACAAGCTGCGGCTGCTGGAGCGCAGTCCGCTGCACACCGGAGGCTTCCCCACGCCTTCCGTGCGCCACTGGGTCGTCTCCCCGGTCGGCGAGAAGGCCGCCGCCGTCACCCGCCCCGAGGGCACCCATGTGGAGGCGTACCAGATCCGCGGCCACGAGATAGAGCGGATCTGCAACGAGCAGCAGTTCGGCAGCGGCAACCGCCACTACCTCGGCGTCCAGTTCGTCCTGTGGGACGGCCAGCTGGTGATCACCCTGATGATCACCGTCACCGTGCTCCACGAGACCCTGCGCATCGAGGTGACCGGCCATGCCCTCGGCCCGGTCAACGGCCTGTTCACCACGAAACCGGAGCCCAAGACCAAGGACGTCGCCAAGGTCATCAAGTTCTGGGAGACCAGGACCCAGCACCTCCCGCTCATCGAGCCGCAGGAGGTGGTCCGGCTCGCCGCCCGGGCCCCGCTGACGTGGTTCCCGCCGGTCCTGGACTTCCTCGGCGGCAAGCTGGCCCTCCCCGAGCCGTTCGGCCTGCGCCACGTCTGGGCCGACAAGCCCTGGCGCCACCGCTTCATGGCCGATGACGCGCTGCGCGCGGCGACCCCGGTGCTGCGTACGGTCCATGCGGCCGCGATGAGCGTCCTGAAGGAGAACGGCGTGAACACCGAGCGCTTCACCAACCGCTCCCTGGTGCTCAGCGGCGTGATCCAGGGCGTGGAACCGCAGAAGGCGGACGAGTACAACGCCTAGAAGACTCATGAAGATCTTGGAGTTCTGGCCCCGCCGCGTGAGCGGCGGGGCCAGACTGCTTGTTGTGGTGATGGGGGAATGGGCCGGGGAGACGGTCGGGCCGGATGTGTGGGAGACCTGCCGGGATTTGATCCCGGCGGGGAGTGTGTTCGCTTTCCTGGCCGAGCATCGCAGCACGCTGTTCGAAGCGGAGATGTTCGCGGACATGTACCCGTCGGCGAACGGGCGGCCGAGTATGCCGCCGCAGATCCTGGCCTCGGCGATCACGCTGCAGGCCCTGCACGGGCTGTCGGACTTCGAGACGGTCCAGGAACTGCGGTGCGACCTGAGGTGGAAGGCAGCCTGCGGACTGGGCCTTCATGACATGGCGTTCGATCCGTCGTTGCTGGCCTACTTCCGCCGCCGGCTGGCCCGTTCCGCCCGGCCGAACCGGGTGTTCGAGGCTGTGCGGGAGGTCGTGAAGGCCACCGGTGTCCTCAAGGGCAAGCACCGCCGGGCGCTGGATTCCACCGTGCTGGATGACGCGGTGGCCACCCAGGACACCGTCACCCAGATCATCGCCGCCATCCGGGCGGTGATCCGGGACGTCCCCGGGGCCGGCGAGGTGGTCGCGGTGCACTGCACCGCGCACGACTACAACGACCCGGGCAAGCCGAGGATCGCCTGGAACGACGAGCAGGCCCGTGCCGACCTGGTCGACGCCCTGGTCGGTGACGCGCTGCGGCTGCTGGGCCACCTGCCCGAGCAGCAGCTCGGCGAGAAGGCCGCGAACGCGGTCGGCATCCTGGCCCTGGTCGCGGGCCAGGACGTGGAGCCCGCCGAGGACTCCGACGGCCGCGACGGGCGCTGGCGCATCACCCAAGGCACCGCACAGAACCGGATGGTCTCCACTGTCGACCCCGAAGCCCGGCACGTGCACAAGACCCGCACCCACCAGCAGGACGGCTTCAAGGCCCACCTCGCCATTGAGCCCGAGACCGGGTTATACACCGCCGTCGCCCTGCGGCCCGGAGCCGGTCCCGAGCACCACGAGGCGATGGTCGGAATCGACCTGCTCACCGACGAGGACGAGCCCGTTGACGCCTTCGGTGACACCGCCTACTCCACAGGTGACGCCCGCCACAGCCTCGAAACCGCCGGTCACCGGCTGTTCCTCAAACCCGCACCGCTGCGGCCCGCCGTCCCTGGCGGCTTCACCCTCGACGACTTCGTCATCGACACCGTCGCCGCCACCGTGACCTGCCCCGCCGGACACACCGTCCCTTTATCCGCTCCCGCCGGGCAGCACCACCAGCGCAAAGCCTCGTTCAAGGACGTGTGCGCCGGATGCCCCCTTCGTGAGCGGTGCACCAAGGCCAAGGCCGGGCGGATCCTGACCATCCGTCCGCACCACGATCTGCTCGCCGCCGCCCGCCAGCAGGCCGCCACCGATCCCGACTGGCAGGCCGACTACCGGCGCTGGAGACCACCGGTCGAACGTGCCGTCGCCTGGCTCGTCCACCACGGCAACCGCAAACTCCGCTACCGCGGCACCATCAAGAACGACACCTGGCTCCACACCCGAGCAGCCGCCCTCAACCTTCGCCGACTGATCAACCTCGGACTCAACCGAACCAACGGAACCTGGCACCTCGCCCCGGCCAGCACATAGCCGGAGGGGCCGCCCGGCCTGCGGCCGAACGACCCCTCAGCAAGATCTTCATGAGTCTTCTAGCCCGGTACGGCCGGACCCGGACCCGGGGCCGGGTCCGGGTCCGGCCGGCCGCCGCTAGCGGAAGATGCCGGTGTGCCCCAGCGAGTAGCGCCCCGGCTGCGGGTAGACCGCCAGACCGTGCGGGCCCTGGCCGACGGGGATCTTGGCGAGGGTCTTGCCGGTACGGGTGTCCAGCGCGTAGACCTCGGAGTTGTACCGGCCGGACAGCCACAGCACCTTGCCGTCGGTGGACAGCCCGCCCATGTCGGGGCTGCCGCCGCCGCGGATGTGCCACTTGTCGACGAGTTCGCCGGTCTTGAAGTCCAGCAGGGAGATGGAGCCCTCGCCCCGGTTGGAGACGTACATGTACCGCGAGTCGCGGCTGACGTAGAGGCCGTGTGCGCCCTTGCCGGTCGGCATCAGCTTCGGCCGGTCGAACGTGTCGCCGTTCATGACCCAGACGCCGTCGGCCATCATGTCGGCGATGTACCAGGTCTTGCCGTCCGGGGAGATCTTGACGTCCTGGGGCATCGCCCCCTCGAACGGCAGCTTCTCCTGGCCGATCACCTTCATCTTCTCGGTGTCGACCTTGAGCAGTTCGCCGGAGAACTCGCAGGAGACGATGAAGTACCGCCCGTCCGGCGAGAAGTCGGCATGGTTGACGCCGGCGCAGGGCACCGGGAGCGTCTTGCGGATCTCCATGGAGTGCGGGTCGCGGAAGACCAGCTGACGGTCCATCGAGGCCATCACGATCGCGTACTTCCCGTTGGGCGTGAAGTAGAGGTTGTACGGATCGTGGACCCTGACGGGCTCGCCGGCCTTGCCGGTGGCGGGGTCGATCGGGGTGAGGTCGTGCCCCCGGTTGTTGTTGACCCAGAGCGTTTTCAGGTCCCAGGAGGGCACCACGTGCTGCGGCTGGATGCCCACCGGGATGGTTTCGATGACCTTGTAGGTCTTCGGGTCGATGACGCTGACCGTGTCGGAGCCGGTGTTGGGGACGTAGATCCGCGAGGGGTAGTCCTTGACCTGCGGGGACAACCGGCCGGGCCGGTCCGCCGCGTAGAGGTCGTGTGCGTTGAGCGGCGGCGGCATCCCCGGCAGGTCGTTCCTGCCGGCCTTGAGCGGTGCGCGTTCGACCGGCCGCCGCTCGGACGCGGAGGGTGCGGCCTTGCCGCCGCCGTCGCAGCCCGCCGCCAGCAGCGCGCAGGCCACCGCGAGCAGCGCGGCGGCCCGGTGGCGTGCGCGCGGGATCCGGCGGTCGTGGGTACGGTTCCGGTCAGCCATCACGTCACTAGCTCCGTTGTCGTCACCGCGCGCAGACCGCGCCGGCGGAGGCCGTCGAGGATCGGGGGCAGCGCGGCCACCGTGCCGGCGTGCCCGAGGTGGAGGCTCACGACCGAGCCCGGTGCGACCGAGTCCAGGACCGTGCGCCGGACGGCCGGGGCACCGGGGTCGTTCGCGTCGAGGGAGTCCACGTCGTAGGACAGGACGTGCGGATAGCCGGCCTTGCGGGCGAGCCTGGTCACCAGCTCCGGGGCCCGTTGCGCCTGGGAGGGGCGGAACCAGCTGCCGATGGTCCCGGTGAGTGCGCGCAGCCGGTCCGCGCACTGGCTGATCTCGGCGTACGCCTCAGCGGCCGGCAGGGCGCAGATGTTGCGGTGGTGCATGGTGTGGTTGCCCAGCTCATGGCCGCCGTCGAGCACCCGGCGGGCCATCGCGGGCTGCTCGTCGAGCCAGTCGCCGATGGCCAGCACGGTGACCCGGGCACCGGCCCGCTCGGCCTCGCCCAGCAGCGCCCTCGCCAGTTCGGGGTCGCCCCTGCCATGGAAGGTCAGCGCGACCGCGTGGCCGTCGCGCGGCCCGTGGGCGATCTCCACGGGCAGACCGGGCACCCGGGTCGGCGGCCGGGCGGCGTGTGCCGGGGCGGGCACGGGATGGCCCGCCCCGGAAGGGCTCGCCCGGCGGACCGGCCCGGCGCCGGGGTCCTCGTCCCGGTGCGGGTCACAGCCCGCGAGCGCGCCGACGGCCGCGGCCGAGGCGGCCGCGCGCAGCACGGAACGGCGATCTAGGGAAGTCACCACCCCATTAGAGGGGCAATTAATCGGAATGAGGGCGATCTATCCGATTCGCCCTGGTGCGTGTCGCCTCGGACGGCGGTCCCGGGGACCGGGCGACGACGCCCTACGCGGGCCAGGCGTCGGCGAGCATCGCCCGTGTGTCGGCGAGAAGTTGGGGCAGCACCTTGGTGTGGCCGACCACCGGCATGAAGTTGGTGTCCCCGCCCCAGCGCGGGACGACGTGCTGGTGGAGGTGGGCCGCGATGCCGGCGCCGGCGACCGTGCCCTGGTTCATCCCGATGTTGAAGCCGTGCGCCCCGGACGCGGTACGCAGCGCGGTCATCGCCCGCTTGGTGAATTCGGCGAGTTCAGCGGTCTCCGGACCGTCCAGATCGGGGTAGTCGGCGACATGCCGGAACGGGACGATCATGAGGTGCCCGCCGTTGTACGGGTACAGGTTCAGCACCGCGTAGACATGCTCACCGCGCGCGATCACGAGGCCGTCCTCGTCCGATTTCTCGGGGATCGTGCAGAACGGACAGCCGTCGCCGGCCCCCGGGCCGGTCGGCTTGTTCTCCCCCTGGATGTAGGCCATCCGGTGGGGCGTCCACAGGCGCTGGAAGGCGTCCTGCGTCCCTACTCCGATCTGCTGCTCCGGCTCGCTTGTCATACGGGCCAGCATATGGCTTCGCCCATTGGCGCCGTGTCGTTGGGGCACCGGGCAGCACCCGCTCCGCGATGCTGTGGCGGTGGACAGCGAGCAGCGACTGTGGGACTGGGAGCAAGCCGCCCAGCCGTATCTCCTTGTCGCCTCGCTGCTCTTCCTCACCTCCTACGCGGTCCGGGTGCTGGTCCCCGACCTCTCTCCCGGCTGGGAGACCTGGTGGGAGCTGGTCACCGCCGTCAGCTGGGGCTTTTTCGTCGCCGAATATCTGGCGCGACTGGCCTACAGCAACGACCGTCGGCACTTCCTGCGCACCCGCTGGCTGGATCTGATCGTGACCGTGCTGCCCCTGCTGCGGCCGCTGCGGATCGTGGACATGCACGAGCGGATGCAGCGGCGCCGGGACCATCCGCAGCTCATCCTCGAAGCACGGGTGATGCTGTACACGGGGCTCACCTCGCTGCTCCTGGGCTTCGCGGCCAGCCTGGCCGTCTACCACGACGAGCGCTCCGCCCCGGGCGCGAACATCCACAGCTTCGGCGACGCGGTGTGGTGGGCCTGCTCGACCCTGACGACGACGGGGTACGGGGACGCCACCCCCGTCACCCCGCGCGGCCGGGTGGTCGCGGTGGGGCTGATGTTCCTCGGGGTGGCGCTGGTCGGCGCGGTAGTGGGCTCCTTCTCCTCCTGGCTGCTGCGTCGCTTCCGGCAGGACGGCGAGACATGACGGGGCCCCGGGAGCGGATCGCTCGCCGGGGCCCCACCGCTCATCTGCCGGGCGTCACACCTGGAGGCGGCGCTCCACGACGTCCAGGATCTCGGCGATCGCCTCGTCCCGCGGAATGCCGTTCTTCTGCGAACCGTCGCGGTAACGGAAGGAGACCGCGCCGGCCTCCATGTCCTCGTCACCGGCGATGACCATGAACGGGACCTTGGACTTCTGCGCGTTGCGGATCTTCTTCTGCATCCGGTCCGAGGAGGCGTCCACCTCGATGCGCAGCCCCTTGGCCTTCGCCTGGGCGGCGAACTCCTGGAGGTAGGGGACGTGGGCGTCACCGATCGGGATGCAGGTCGCCTGCACCGGCGCCAGCCAGGCCGGGAACGCGCCCGCGTAGTGCTCCAGCAGCACGCCGAAGAAACGCTCGATCGAGCCGAAGAGCGCGCGGTGCAGCATGACCGGCTGCTGCTTGGAGCCGTCCGCCGCGGTGTACTCCAGGCCGAACCGCTTGGGCTGGTTGAAGTCGACCTGCAGAGTCGACATCTGCCAGGACCGCCCGATCGCGTCCTTCGCCTGCACCGAGATCTTCGGGCCGTAGTACGCGGCGCCGCCCGGGTCCGGGACCAGCGGCAGGCCCTGCTTCTCGGCAGCCTGGCGCAGCGCCTCGGTGGCCTCCTCCCAGTCCTCGTCCGAGCCGATGAACTTGTCCGACTCCGGGTCGCGGGTGGACAGCTCCAGCTCGAACTCGTTCAGGCCGTAGTCGCGCAACAGGTCGAGCACGAAGGTGAGGAGCGTGTCGAGCTCCTCCGGCATCTGCTCCTTGGTGCAGTAGATGTGCGAATCGTCCTGGGTGAAGCCGCGCGAGCGGGTCAGGCCATGCACGACGCCCGACTTCTCGTAGCGGTAGACCGTCCCGAACTCGAAGAGACGCAGCGGCAGTTCACGGTAGGAGCGGCCGCGGGACTTGAAGATCAGGTTGTGCATCGGGCAGTTCATCGCCTTGAGGCGGTAGTTCTGCTCGTCGAACTCGATGGCCGGGAACATCGACTCGCCGTAGTGCGGCAGATGCCCGGAGATCTCGAAGAGGCGCTCCTTCGAGAGGTGCGGGGTGTTCACGAACTCGTAGCCGGAGACCTCGTGCCGCCGGCGGGAGTAGTCCTCCATCACCTTGCGGACGACGCCGCCCTTGGGGTGGAAGACGGCGAGGCCCGGGCCGAGCTCCTCCGGGAAGGAGAACAGATCCAGCTCCGACCCCAGCTTGCGGTGATCGCGCTTCTCGGCCTCGGCGAGGAACTCCAGATGCGCCTTGAGCTCGTCCTTGGTCGGCCAGGCGGTGCCGTAGATCCGCTGGAGCTGCTTGTTCTTCTCGCTGCCGCGCCAGTACGCGGCGGCCGAGCGCATCAGCTTGAACGCCGGGATGGCGCGGGTGTTGGGCAGGTGCGGGCCGCGGCAGAGGTCCTTCCAGCACAGCTCGCCGGTCTTGCCATCGAGGTTGTCGTAGATGGTCAGCTCGCCGGCGCCGACCTCGGCGGAGGCGCCCTCGGCGGCGTCCGCGGCGGAGCCCTTGAGCCCGATCAGTTCGAGCTTGTACGGCTCGTCCGCCAGCTCCTCGCGCGCGGCGCCATCGCTGACCGCCCGGCGCGCGAACTTCTGCCCGCGCTTCTGGATCTCCTGCATCTTCTTCTCGATGCGCTTGAGATCGTCCGGGTGGAAGGGGGTCTCGACGTCGAAGTCGTAGTAGAAGCCGTCCTTGATCGGCGGGCCGATGCCGAGCTTCGCCTCCGGGAACAGCTCCTGCACGGCCTGCGCCATCACATGCGCGGTGGAGTGCCGCAGGATGTTCAGACCGTCCTCGGAGGTGATGTCGACGGGCTCGACCTCGTCGCCGTCGGCGATCTCGTACGCGAGGTCCTTCAGCTGCCCGGCCACTCGCGCGGCGACGACACTGCGCTCACCCTGGAAGAGGTCGGCGGCCGTAGTGCCCGTGGTCACCACGCGTTCTTCCCGCTCGGAATCGCGTGGAACGGTCACACGGACGTCTGACACCGGTCTCTCCTGACTCATGTCTCTTGCGCGTCAGCGATTGCTGCGCAGCAGAATCGTACCGAGCCTGCGGACCGGACCGCGAAACGGTTTCACCACCCCCGCGCGCAGGCGCTCAGTCCTCCGCGCCGCAGGCCTCCTCGAAGAAGTCGAGATTCTCCTGGAGGGACTTCAGCAGCCGGTCCCGCTCGGCCTCGTCGACCTGTACGGGCGTGACATCGCGGCCGCCGGTGATCCGGCGGAACCCGCCCCGGCTCTCCAGCCGCCCGGTCACCCGCACCGGCAGCCCCACCAGATGCGCATGCCCGGCGATGCGGTAGTCCTCCTCCCCCAGCGCGACCCGCACCTGCACCACGTCCGCACCGGTGATCACCCGCAGCCGCACCGTGCCGGGCCCGCCCGGGCGCTCCCTGCGCAGCCGTACCACCGCGCCGGTCACCCGCACCGGCAGCGACGGCTCCGCCCGCACGTACCGCTGGGCGGCCTGCTGCAGCGCGGGCAGATCGCCGGGCGAGAACTCCACCGCTTCGGGCCGGGCCGGACAGCCGGCCGGGGCGCCGGCGCCCGGTGACCACTCGACCGAGACCCGCGCCCCTTCCGCGTCCCGCACCAGCGCGATCAGCGCCTGGACCAGCTCATGGCAGACGCCCAGCGCGACCGCCGCGTCGAACGCCTCCATCCCGCCGGTGGCCCGCTGGTAGTCGGTGGCGTCCCGGGCCGCGTGCAGCGCCCGCTGCAACCCGGCGACCGCACCGCGCCCCCCGCGTACCGGGACGAACGCGGTCAGCCGGCGCTCGGCCACCGCCGGACCGACCAGCACCTCGCCCAGGAACGCCTCGGCCTGCCGCCGGTGCCGGGCGCCGTAGTAGCCGGCCCGGCCGTACGTCCCCAGCGCCCCGGCGACCAGCATCGAGCGGGCCGCCCCGCGCAGTTGCTCCTGCGCCGCCCAGTGCGCGGCCCCCGAGCCGCCGTCGGGGACCGCGCGCTCCCAGCGCACCTCGTCACTGGGCACCGCGAGCCCCATCAGCACCTCGCGGGCGGAGGGCGCGGCGCTCTGCGCCAGCGCCGCCAGCGCCTCCGCGAGCAGCTCCCCGCTGTCGGGGAAGCGGCGGTCGTGCGGCACCAGCAGGCTGGTGCCGGCCGCGCCGCCGGGCGGCGTCCACCGGGCGTAGTGGCCGGCGGCCCCGCCCCGGCGACGCCAGCCGTGCCGCGCCAGCAGCGCGCCGAGCACCGCCGGGTCGAGCTGCGCGGGATCCAGCAGCCGCGCATCGTGATCATCGGTCGGCCGGTACATCAGGGTCTCCCTCCCGCCCCGACCCGCGTCATGATCTCGCAGAGCGCGCGGTCGTCGAAGATCCGCGTGGTCGGAATCCGCACGGTGGTCCTGCGCCGGCCGGTCACCGGGTGGCCGGCCAGATTGATCCAGTAGCAGCAATGCCGCAGTTCGAGACGGTCGTGCGAGGCCCTCAGCCAGTCCTCCTGGGTCCGCGGGACCAGCATCACGACCAGGATCTTGTGCACCGTGACGGGGGTACGGGCCAGCTTCACCAGATGGTCGTTGTCGAGGGTGAAGGCGAAGGTCGGCCCCGGCGGGCGGGGTGCGGTCTGGTAGGTGCACTTGAGCTGCACCTTGATGGTGACCTCGTCGTCGACGGTGTGGCCGGGCGCGCCATGGCTGACGTGCCAGTCGATTCCGTTGTCCGGGAAGGGCTGCGCCAGCGAGCATCCGGAGGCGGCGGCGACCGCGTGCAGATATCCCACCTGAAGGGTCTCCATACAGGCGGTGGTCGCGAGTCCGCCGCGCTGCGGGGTGATGGCGGGCTGGGGGTACCTCCCGCTTGCGGGGGACAGCCCGCCCGGTTCGGGCTGCGCGAGCGTCATCGCTCAAGGCCTTCCGGGCTGTACCGATCGATGAGTGGGGCCGACGGGCAGGGGGCTCCTCCGCGCCGGCCCGTCCCTCTGGTTGTCTCCCCGTCAAGTGGTCCGCAAACAAGGACGGTTCGACCACCGGGCCGCTCGGGTATCACCAGGTCGGGATGGCGCGCACGTCATCCGCTGTACGAGCGCGAGGAGTTGGGATGATGCCGTGCTGGTATGACGGTCCGCTTGCCGCCTTCGACACCGAGACCACGGGCATCGACGTCGAGCGGGACCGCATCGTCTCCGCCGCCCTGGTGGTCCAGGAGACCCCGCGCTCCGCGCCCCGGGTCACCCGCTGGCTGATCAACCCGGGCGTCGCGATACCCGAGGCCGCGACGGCCGTGCACGGCCTGACGGCCGACCATCTCGCCCTGCACGGCCGCTGGCCGGCGCCGGTGCTGGAGGAGATCGCGCGCGCCCTGGCCGCCCAGTCGGTGGCCGGCCGCCCGCTGGTCGTGATGAACGCCCCGTTCGACCTCACCCTTCTGCAACGCGAGTTGAGGCGGCACCGCGCCAGCTCGCTCGACGCCTACCTGGGCGGCCATCCGCTGCGCGTCCTGGACCCCCGGGTCCTCGACAAACACCTGGACCGCTACCGCAAGGGCCGCCGGACGCTCACCGATCTGTGTGCGCATTACGAGATCGAGCTGACCGACGCCCATGAGGCCGCCGCCGACGCGCTCGCCGCACTCCTGGTCGTCAGGGCCCTGGGCCACCGCTTCGCCGACCGCCTGGAGGGGCTGCACCCGGCCGAGCTGCACACCCGCCAGGCCGTCTGGCACGCGGCACAGGCCCGTGGACTTCAGGCGTGGTTCGCCCGCAGCGGCAGCCCCGAGACCGTCGATCCCCATTGGCCGGTGCGACCGGATCTCCCTGCCGCGGCCTGATTGCCCCTCAGCGATTTCCGGGCCCGGCCGGCAAAGCCTGGCGGGAATTCCCGGACGGCGTTCTCCAACAAAAAGAACCGGACCGCCTTTTGGCGGCCCGGTTCCTGATCCCGGTGGGCGATACTGGGTTCGAACCAGTGACCTCTTCGGTGTGAACGAAGCGCTCTCCCACTGAGCTAATCGCCCGGGTGTCGGCGGGGCTCCCCCCGCGAACGAGCAGAACAATACAGTCCTCTCGGGCCCGGCATCAAATTCCTCTTCCCGGGCGCCCCCGGGCCGTCCTCCGGGGCGCCCGGCGCGGCTCATCCACGGGCCAGCCAGGCGGCCAGGCCGCGCCGCCCGGCCCGCATCATCAGCGCGTGGTTGGCGAGGAAGGCCGGCCGCCCCAGCAGCGCGAACCGCCGCAGCAGCGGCCTGCAGAGCTCGACGTCCTGCTCGAAGACGACACGGGTGCCGCCCGCCCCGGGCACCACCGTCCAGCGCGCCCAGCCGGCCAGATCCCCGCGCATCGCGATCTCCAGCGTCCCGCTGCCGGGGTCCCGTACCCGCTCGCTCGCCACCACCGTCAGGTCGTAGGGCAGCAGGGACCGGAACCGGACGATCCCGCTGCGGTCGTCGAGCGGGGTCACCTCGCGGACCTGTGGCCACCAGCACGGGTAGGCCTCGGCGCGTTCGAGGACCGCATAGACGACGGTCGGCGACGCGGGGAGCAACCAGACGGTGCGGAAGCGGTAGCGATGCAGACGGCGTGACCAGTCAGACATGATCCCAGTGTGCGCCCCCGGGACGGCGCACCCGTCCAACAAGCGCGACGGCCCGGAGACTTGAAGTCTCCGGGCCGTCGTCCGGGGTGGGCGATACTGGGTTCGAACCAGTGACCTCTTCGGTGTGAACGAAGCGCTCTCCCACTGAGCTAATCGCCCGGGCGCACGGCCAACATTACCCCACGCCGACAGGCACTTCTGACCATTTCCCGGTCACTCGGAAACGTTCCACGGCATCGCGAGGCCGAACTTCCACACATAGACCGCGAGCGCCGCCGCGATGATCACCAGGCCGATGACGGTCAGAATGATGTTGCGCCGGCGCACCTTGGGGTCGAGCGCCTTGTGGGCCGCTTCGGTGACCTTGTGCTTGGTCCAGCGCAGCACCAGCTGGGCCCAGACGAACTCCGTCGCCCAGATCGCCATACCGCCGAAGATCACCAGCCAGCCCGGTCCCGGCAGCGGCAGCATGATCACGCCGGCCACGACGACCGCGAGTCCGACGACGAAGACTCCGACCTGCCAGCTCAGGTGCAGCGGCCGGGAGCGCTTGATGAAGTGCGGCGCTCTGGAGCCGAGCGGCTGCCCGGCCGGAGCGTCCTCCTCCAGGGTTCCCGACCCCCCGTTACTCTGCGTATTCATGCACCCAAACTTACCGGAAGGTGCGGGTTCGCCGGAATTACCGACGAGGACGATCTCGCAATCCGCCGGAAGAGGTACCTGAAGCCACCCAAAACCGTCAGAGGGGTTTACAACGGCACCGTAGGTGGCATGTCGATTTCGCCGACGTGCGAATCCCCGAGCGCACACTGAGCGAAAGGCCCTGGCGCTTATGAACACCACGGTCAGCTGCGAGCTGCACCTGCGCCTCGTTGTGTCGAGCGAGTCCTCACTGCCTGTACCCGCGGGCCTGCGGTATGACACGGCCGATCCCTATGCCGTGCATGCCACCTTCCACACCGGAGCCGAGGAAACCGTCGAATGGGTATTCGCCCGCGACCTCCTCGCCGAGGGCCTGCACCGGCCCACGGGCACCGGAGACGTCCGCGTATGGCCGTCCCGGAGCCACGGACAGGGCGTGGTGTGCATCGCCCTGAGTTCCCCGGAGGGCGAAGCCCTGCTCGAGGCGCCCGCGCGGGCTCTCGAGTCGTTCCTCAAAAGGACCGATGCCGCCGTACCGCCCGGTACGGAGCACCGGCATTTCGATCTCGACACCGAGCTCTCCCACATCCTTGCGGAGAGCTGAGACGCAGACCGGTTACCGAAAGCACTCACCCGCTCACACTTGCGTCCGTCCGACTCGGGGAGACGGCGCAGGACCGACAAGTTCATACGGCACACTTCGGCGTCGTCGCCGCGGACCCACCGCGGAGTCGGCGCTGAAGCTTGTTCGAAGCGCTAGAGTCGGCGACCATTCGGCAACCACACCAGGGGCGGCACCCGTCCGGCCCCACCCTGCCAGGGAGCGGAACCGTGATGATCACCCATGACACCCGGTGCGCACTGGACGCGGTCGTCGATCTGCTGAACACCGCTCCGGAGGGCGAATCGCCCGGAGCGCCCGACAGTCTGACCGATCTTGCGGCCCTCGGGGACTTCGTGCGCCGCAACGGCATCAGTGATGTGGGCACGCTCGGTGCGGGGGATCTGACGGCCGTGCGGTCCCTGCGGGCGCGGTTCGCGCAGATCTTCGCGGCGGGCGACGACCGCACCGCGGCCGAACAGCTGAATTCGCTGGTCGCCTCGGCGGGCACCACCCCACGGCTGACCGATCACGACGGGTTCGACTGGCACGTCCACTACTTCGCGCCGGGCGCCTCGGTCGCCGAGCACCTGGCCGCGGACGGCGGGATGGCGCTGGCGTTCCTCGTCGTGGGCGGGGAGCGCGAGCGGCTGCGGCACTGTGAGGCTCCGGACTGCCGGCATGCCTTCGTCGACCTCTCCCGCAATCGCTCGCGGCGCTACTGCGACAGCCGCACCTGCGGAAACCGGCTGCACGTCGCGGCCTACCGGGCACGGCGGCGGGAGGCCGCGGGCTGAGCCGCTGCCGCGGGGCCCGCCCGGATCGGCCCCGCTCCGCGGCGCACCGGCGGCCTCACAGGATGTAGAGGTCATGCACGGCGCCGAGGAGGAGCAGAAAGCCGATCACGGCGAGGAAGAGCATCAGCGGCGGCTGGGACAGCGCGAACAGGCAACCGCGCGGTTCGGGGGACGGGGCGTCGTCTTGGGCGAGGGCGCACTCATCGTTCATCTCGCGCGCATCATGGCGCAGATGATCGCCCGGGTACGCCCGATCGGCGCCTCAGCAGCGGTAGTTCATCAGATCCCGTGCTTTTTCAGGATCGCTTCGATGTCCGAGAAGTCATCCTTGGGTGCACCGCCCTTGTCCGGAGCGGCCTTCCCCTTGGCGGCCGGCTGCGCGGCGGGGCGGCCCGCGCCGAGGGAGGGGACGGAGGCGGCCGGGGCCACCGCGTCGGGCCGGGCCGCCGACGCGGCCTTGCGCTCCTTGCGGCTGCCGATCCCGCCCCTGCGGCGCTCCGCCGCCCGGCCGACGGCGAACAGCACGAACGAGAGCGCGAGCACGCCGAAGCCGGCCCAGACCGTGGGCTTGAAGACGATGCCGGTGACCCAGTCGATGACGCCCGTCATCACCAGGCCGATGGGGATCAGGGAAAAGGCGGCGATGCGGGTCGCGGCCAGGAACCGCTTGCGGTATGCCGTGATCGCGGCGATGCCCAGGCCCGCTGCCGACACCGCGGCACAGACGGTCGAGGTCAGCATCCGGTCCTCCTGCCGATGGATGGGTGAGCAGGCACTCTGCTCCCTTCCATCCTGCCTTGTCCGCACCCGCGCGGGCCACGTTCCGGCACGTCCTCAGGGACATCTCCGGGTTGCGCTCCTTCGCAGGTCCCGGTTCGGGCACCCGCCGGGGTACCTCCCGGCGTGGGCCGCGGGAGGGCTGGAAGACTGGCCTCCATGAACGACACCCCCTCCGCCGCCGCCCGTCCCGTCCGCCCCGTGCTGGACGTGTGGTGCGAGCTTCAGTGCCCCGACTGTCACGCCGCCCTGGAGGACCTGCGGGCGCTGCGGGCGCGCTACGGCGACCGGCTGGACATCCGGCTGCGCCACTTCCCCCTCCCCAAGCACCAGCACGCCTACGCCGCCGCCCAGGCCGCCGAGGAGGCCGTGGAGCAGGGGCAGGGGTGGCCCTACATCGAGGCGGTGCTGGCGCGCAGCGAGGAGCTCGGCAAGCGCGGCGAAAAGCTGCTGATGGAGGTCGCCGCGGAGCTGGGGCTGGACGCCGAGGAGCTGGACACCGCGCTGATCGACGGGCGGCACCTGCTGATCGTCGACGCGGACCAGGCCGAGGGCAAGGCGATCGGGGTGACCGGGACCCCGACGTATGTGATCGGCGGCGAGCGGCTGGACGGCGGGACGAGCCAGGAGGGGCTGCGGGCCCGTATCGAGGAGATCGCCGACCGGCTGCTGGCGGAACAGGGCTGAGCCCGGCCTCGGCGGAGCCCGCCGGGCGCCGTCACAGGATCGGCTTCCAGAGCAGATAGCCGGTGGGCCGGTAGCGCAGCGAGGTGTAGAGGCCGAGCGCGGGCGCGTTGTCCGCGTAGACGTTCAGTCCGAGGGTGGCGCGGCCGGCGGCCAGGCTCTCGCGCTCGGCGACCAGCATCAGGGTGCGGCCGTGCCCGTGGCCGCGGTGTCCGGGCGCGACCTGCACGTCGACCACATAGCCGCCGGGCTGGTCCGGCATCCGCAGGGCGACCCAGATGCTGCCGACGTCCGCGCCGCCGTGGGCCAGGATGCGCAGCGCCTGGTAGGGCGTGGCGGCGCCCTCGGGAAGCAGGGCGCGATGGCCGGCGGCGGAGGCCTCCTCGGCGCGGGCCCGGGACATCCCCTGGGCCAGCTGCGTACGGAGGTGCTCGGCGAGCGCGGCCTCCCGCCAGGCCGGGTACTCCTCCTCGCCCAGTGCCCGGTCGCTGCTGCCGTCGGGCAGCCGGGGCGGTCCGGTGAGGGGCTTGCTCATCGTGCGGCTGCGCTCGGTGTAGCCCAGCGTCGCCGCGAGCCGCCGGGCGGCCGTGGCGCCGGCCGGTACCGTCAGCTCGATCTGCCGGCACCCCCAGCCGCGCAGCACCTCCTCCGCGGCGAGCGCGGCGACCGTGGCGCGGCCGCGGTGCCGGTCCGCCGCGTCGATGCCCAGGTCCGTGATCCGGCCGGCCGTGGGGCCGAACCGGGCGTCGGTGGTCAGCCGGATCCCGCCGACCCGGCGGCTGTTGACGCAGATGTCGTACGGGCGCGCCCGGCCCCCGTCGTCGTGCCGCTCTTCCGGTCCCGCGGGCCGCAGCGTTGTGGTCACGAGGACTTTCTACCCGCCGGCGCGCGCCGGCGTCATCACCGCGGATCGAAGTCGGCGGCCGACTGCTCGTCGAAGATCCGCATGGCTTCCGCGGTCACCGGGCCGGGCCCGTCGGGGAGTTGGCGGCCGTCGATCCGGGTCACGGCCTGGACGTCGCGCAGGGTGGAGGTCAGGAAGATCTCCTCGGCGCGCTCCAGGGCGTCCAGCGGGAGATCGGTCTCCTTGGCGCCGGCCCAGCTGATCGTCAGGGCGCGGGTGATGCCCGCCAGACAGCCGGAGTGCAGCGGCGGGGTGTGCAGTTCGCCGTCCAGGACGACGAAGACGTTGGAGCCGGTGCCCTCGCAGAGCGCCCCGACGGTGTTGGCGAACAGCGCCTCGGAGGCGCCCTGTTCCCGCGCGCGGGCCAGGGCGACGACGTTCTCGCCGTAGGAGGTCGTCTTCAGGCCGGTGAGCGCGCCGCGCTCGTTGCGGGTCCACGGGACGGTGACGGCGGCCGTGGTGTCGGGGCGGCGGGCGGTCTCGGACAGCGCGATGACCAGCGTGGGGCCGGCGTCGCCGCGGTCCGAGCCGAGCGGGGAGACACCGCCGGTGTAGGTGAGCCGCAGCCGGCCCAGGGCCATCGGGTTGGCCGCCATGACGGCCTCGCAGCCGCGCCGTACCTCGTCGAGGTCGGGATCGGGCAGGCCGAGTCCGCGGGCGGAGGTGGTCAGCCGCTCCAGATGGCGGGTGAGGGCGAAGGCCCGGCCGTGGTCGGCCTTGATGGTCTCGAAGACCCCGTCGCCGACCGTCAGCCCGTGGTCGAAGACCGAGACCCGGGCGCCTTCGGCGTCCCGCAGTCCTCCGTCGAGCCAGATCTTCATCGCGTACCTCCACTCGCCTCGTGCGCGCCCGACGCTACCGCGAGCAGCCTGCGCGCCTTCAACTCCGTCTCCGCCCACTCCCGCTCCGGGTCGGAATCCCAGATGATCCCGGCGCCGGCCCCGAAGCGCAGCACCGGTCCGCCGGGCGGGGTGCGGTCGATCCAGAACGTGCGGATGCCGACCGACAGCTCACCGGTGCGGCGGTCCGCGTCGACCCAGCCGATGCCTCCGCAGTACGGGCCGCGGGGCGCGGTCTCCAGCTCGTCGATGATCCGCAGGGCGCTGGACTTGGGGGCGCCGGTGACCGACCCGGGCGGGAAGGTGGCGTCCAGCAGATCCGCCCAGGCGGTCTTCTCATTCTCCTCGGCCAGTTCACCGCGCACCGTGGAGACGAGGTGGACGAGGCCGGGGTGCTCCTCGATGGCGCACAGTGCCGGGACGGTGACGGTGCCGGTGGCGCAGACCCGGCCGAGATCGTTGCGGACCAGGTCCACGATCATCACGTTCTCCGCCCGGTCCTTCGCCGAGAGGTCCGCCGCGGTCCGGCCGGTGCCCTTGATCGGCCCGGAGTCGATCGTGCGCCCGTCGCGCCGCAGATAGAGCTCCGGGGAGGCGCCGGCGATCTCGACCCCGTGGCCGGGCAGCCGGATCGTGCCCGCGTACGGCGCCGGGTTCCCGCGGGCCAGCACGGCGGACAGCGCGTCGACATCGGCGCTGCCGGGATCGGGCAGCGGTGCGGTCAGGACCCGGCAAAGGTTCACCTGGTAGACGTCGCCGGCCGCGATGTGTTCACGGATGCGCCGCACGCCGCCGGTATAGGCGTCGCGGTCCAGGGAGCTGGTCCAGGCGCCGGGGGCGGGGCCGCGCCAGCCGCCGGGGGCGGGCTCGTCGGCGGCGGTGGCCGGCCGTACGTCGCCGAAGCGGGCGCAGACCACGGCGCCCTCGAAGTCGGCGGCCACCGCCCACCAGCCCGAGGAGTCCAGAGCTGCGGGATCACTGGTCACATCGCGCAGGTCGGTGGCTATCAGGCCGCCGAAGCGGGCCATGGGAGCGAAGTCGTGCACGTCAGCGAGTCTATGGCGGCGGCCCGGACCCCGCCTGTGCCGGGCGGGTCGGCGCAGCACGCTGCACAAACGCGTTTTTGTACTGGCCCCGGAATCCGCTAGAGTTCAACACGTCGCCGGGACGCGAGAGCGCCCCGGGGGCCGAGTAGCTCCCGGACGTAGTCTGGGAGAGACACCTGCGGACGTAGCTCAGTTGGTAGAGCACCACCTTGCCAAGGTGGATGTCGCGAGTTCGAGTCTCGTCGTCCGCTCGATGTGGGGGATCTTCCCGAACCCCCTCACTCCTGGTGGAGTGGCCGAGAGGCGAGGCAACGGCCTGCAAAGCCGTCTACACGGGTTCAAATCCCGTCTCCACCTCCAAGGACGATTAGCTCAGCGGGAGAGCGCTTCCCTGACACGGAAGAGGTCACTGGTTCAATCCCAGTATCGTCCACTGGATCCCCGACTGTGCTTGACCGGGGAATCCGTCCCGCGCGATTAGCTCAGCGGGAGAGCGCTTCCCTGACACGGAAGAGGTCACTGGTTCAATCCCAGTATCGCGCACGCAGCTGCGGATCTTCGTGATCCGCGGTCCCGAGGACGATTAGCTCAGCGGGAGAGCGCTTCCCTGACACGGAAGAGGTCACTGGTTCAATCCCAGTATCGTCCACACCTGATCGAGGGCCGGAGCATTTCGCTCCGGCCCTCGGTCGTTTTCCGGGGCCGGACCGGTCGGGACAAAGCCGGTCGGGTCCATGCCTGTCAGAAGGGGCCGGTCAGAAGGGGCCGGTCGGAAGGAGACCGGTCAGGACGAGAAGAGCATGTGGCCGAAGCTGCGGTGGTGACTCTGGTGGCCGTGGTGACTCTGGTGACCGTAGTGACTCTGGTGACCGTGGTGGCCCTGGTGCGGGGCTCCCCAGGCGGGGGCGGCCGGGTAGGCCTGTGGGGCGGGCGGCGGCGGGGGCTGCTGGATCCACTGGGATTCGAGACGGCTCAGGGCCTCCAGTTCGCCGTAGTCCAGGAAGATCCCCCGGCAGCCGGCGCACTGCTCGATCTGGACGCCATTGCGGTGGTATGTGTGCATCGGTGCATGGCACTTGGGGCACTGCATCGTGGGCTTCACTCCCGCTCATCCGTCACTGCTCGCCGCGGCGCCCGCGGAACGGCCTGCCGGCGGCGAGGGGTTCACCCTACGACGGGCCCGGCGGGCGCCAACTGCTGCGGCAGGGACACCATCCGGGCACAGGCATCGACCATCGCGTCCGCCGCCTCGTCGAGGCGGCGGGCGGCGCGGGCGGCCTTGGCGACGGCGAGGGCCGCGGTCTGCACGGTCAGGGCGCGGGCGGGAATCTCCAGGTCGGGCCAGGGGTCGCCAACCGGGCGGACGGCGGTGCCGCCGGCGGCGCGGTAGGCGGCCAGGAAGCGCGTCCAGATGCCGGGGGCAAGCAGACCGGTGGCGAACCAGGCGGCGGGACGGGCCAGGTCCCAGGCACCGTCACCCAGACCGAGGTCGTCGATGTCGATGAGGAGCCAGGGGCCGTCGGGGGCCGGGTGGCGGACCAGCTGGCCCAGGTGCAGATCGCCGTGGCACAGGGTGTGGGTCCGCGGGGGCGGGGCCGCGCCCCGGGCCCAGGGCGGCAGCAGGGACCAGGCGCGCTCGACGGCCGCGGCGGCCGCGGGCAGCGGTGCGGTGCCGGGTGCCGCGGGGGCCAGGGCGCCGCGTAGCCGGGCCAGGGCGCGGGCGGCCTTGGCGGGGCCGCGCATCGGCGGCACGGGGTCCGGCAGTTGGCAGGGGTCGGTGGTGTGCAGACGGGCCAGCAGGCGGGCGGCGTCCTCCCAGGGCGCGGCGTCGGGGTCGTCGGGCGACACCGGGCTGCCGTAGGGCCGGCGGGTGAGGGCCCGGCCGTCGTCGGTGAGGGTGAGGGTGAGGAAGCCGTCGGGAGCGGTGACCGGAAGCGGGGGCAGCAGGATGCCGCGCAGCAGGGGGTGGGCGGCGATCCTCAGCCGGGCGGCCAGGTCGTGCGGGTCACCGTCGGGGGCGTGGGCCTTGGCGACCGTGTGGCCGCCGCGGACGACGGTGCCGTCGGGGCGGTCGGCGAGCACCTCGGGGGCGGCGTCCGGGGTCCCGGCCGCGGTGCCGGCCGGAGTGGGCGCCGCGGTGAGGGCGGCCGAGCGGTGGTGTGGTCATGGTTCCCCCGAGTCCCGTACGGGCCGGATCGCCGTGGGTGGTGGTGCTGCCCCGTGGGGCCCGGCCTGGGATCGGACGCGTCCACGGGCGGACCGGGCCGGGCGGCGGCCGGAAAAACCCGAAGGCCGGGCATCTCCCCAGATGCCCGGCCGTCGTGCCGTCCGTAGTTACCCCCCGTCCCCACGGGGTGAATCAACCGGAGGTCCCCGTCCCGGGCCGCTCTCCCAGGACGCGGGGCGCTTTCAGTGCCCCAGCATTCCGGCCACGGACGACGCCTGTGTCACGACGGCTTCCCAGCCGCCGAAGACGACGGAGAGCAGGATCGCCAGCGGCAGCACCATGGCCACCGCGACGAGGGGATGGCGAGTGCCGGAGGACTGCTGGCCGCCGAGCACCGCGGCGGCCCTGCGCCCCTGCGCCCGAAGGGCCGTTCGTCCTGAGGTCTCTGCCATCGTCCCGCTCCCGTCGTGTCTGGGGCGGCGGGCGTCTGACCTCGGGGGACGAGTGCTGCGCCCGCCGCTTGAACACCACATTAGGCAGCCGGCCGGCGGCAGGCGTCATGCCGTCGTATCGATTCGTCGGCATCCAGGAGGATGACGCGGCCGCGCGGCGCGTACTCCCCAGGGTGGAGAGAGACGTCCACCACCTGGGGGCATCCCCCAGGGGTACCGGCGGAGCGCGGCGGTGCGGGCACCCCTGAGGGTGACCTCGCTCACGCCGGCCGCTCCCCCGCGCACGGCCGCCCTGCCCCGTCCCCCGCCGCCGCCCGCCGCCTTTTCCGCGCCGGGAGCGTATCCCCGGCATCCCTCGCCAACCGGGCCCGATCACCTTTCATCGTGTCAATCCCCCTTGTCCGAGGGATCATTGGGATGTCCGGCGGGAAGCCGGGCGGGACGGGGTCCGATTCCGGCCCTGTGCTGCGGATTCCGCTCCGGCCACGGACAATCCGGCCGCCGACGCATGCGCGGCCTCTGCGCACAGCGAGCCGTCAATCCGTAAGCTGTGCCACGTCAGACGGTTGGCAGCGGAGGGGGCTCCCCGCCGCAGGTAGGGGACGGACATGGCGATGATGCGGCTCCGACGCGAGGACCCGCGTGTCGTCGGGACGTTCCGGCTGCACCGTCGGCTGGGCGCGGGCGGGATGGGCGTGGTCTATCTCGGCTCGGACAAGCGCGGGCAGCGGGTGGCGCTCAAGGTGATCCGGCCGGATCTGGCGGAGGATCAGGAGTTCCGTTCGCGGTTCGCGCGCGAGGTCTCCGCCGCCCGGCGGATCCGCGGCGGCTGTACGGCGCGGCTGGTGGCCGCCGATCTCGACGCGGACCGGCCGTGGTTCGCCACGCAGTACGTCCCGGGCCCCTCGCTGCACGACAAGGTCAACGAGGAGGGGCCGCTGTCCCCCGCGCAGGTCGCCTCCGTCGGCGCCGCGCTGTCCGAGGGGCTGCTGGCGGTCCATGACGCGGGCGTGGTGCACCGCGATCTGAAGCCGTCGAACATTCTGCTGTCGCCCAAGGGCCCGCGGATCATCGACTTCGGCATCGCCTGGGCGACCGGCGCCAGCACGCTGACGCACGTCGGCACGGCCGTCGGCTCACCGGGCTTTCTGGCGCCGGAGCAGGTGCGCGGGGCCGCCGTGACCCCGGCGACGGACATTTTCGCGCTGGGCGCGACCCTGGCCTACGCCTGCACCGCGGACTCCCCCTTCGGACAGGGAAGTTCGGAGGTCATGCTCTACCGCGTGGTCCACGAGGAGGCGCAGCTGGCCGGGGTGCCGGACGCCCTGGCGCCGCTGCTGGCCTCGTGTCTGGCCAAGGATCCGGCGGACCGCCCCAGCACCCTGTCGCTGTCGCTGCGGCTCAAGGAGATCGCGGCCCGTGAGGCGCACGGGCTGTCGGGCGGGCCGCTGGAGAGCGGGGCGGGTGCCGGGGCCGGCTGGGAGCGCGGCGAGCGCCGCCCCGCGGAGCGGCCGACCGGCCGGCGGGCCGAGGAGTACGCACGGCAGCGCACCGAGCGGCGGACCGGCGGGAGCACTCCGCGTCCGCAACCGCCCCGTCCTCCGGCGCCCCGTGACGCGGTCGCCCGGCCGGCCGCTCCGGCCCCGGCCGTGGGGAAGAAGCCGCGGACCGGCGGGCGTGCCGCACGGGGTGTGCCGGGTGCCCGTCCCCCGGGGCGAAACGGTTCACGTACTCCGGTGCGTACGGCCTCGGGCGGGCGCCGGCCCGGTCCCGACCGCCGGCTGCTGCGTCAGCGCATCATCGTGTTCGTGGTGGTGACGCTGCTGGTGGCGCTGGGGATCGCGGCCGCGCAGGGGTGCCAGGGGCCGACCGGCGGGCGGGGGATGGAGCGGCCCGCGCCGGTCGTCCCGGCCGGGAGCGCGGACGTCCGGCAGGCCGGCTCGGCCTGACCGTCGGGCCGGCGGGTCAGGTCGCCGGGCGGCCCGTCGCCACCGCGTGGAACGCCACCGCGGCGGCCGCTCCGACGTTGAGCGAGTCCACGCCGTGCGCCATCGGGATGCGGACCCACTCGTCGGCGGCGCGCAGTGCACCGGTGCTCAGCCCGCCGCCCTCCGCGCCCAGCATCAGGGCGGCGCGCTCCAGCGTGTGCGGGGCGGCCTCGTCGAGGGCGGTGGCCTTGTCGAGGGCGGTGGCCTTGTCGGCCGGGGTCAGCGCGAGCAGCCGGAAGCCCGCTTCCCGTACGACGGCGAGGTCCCGGGGCCAGTTCTCCAGGCGGGCGTAGGGCACGGAGAACACCGCGCCCATGGAGTGACGTGGTGTCACGACACCCTGGAGTGTTGTTGCTTCGTGTGGTGGCAGCGTGTTTTGGATGGCCTTCTCCCACCTCGCGCCGGTCGCGGTGGAGGAGGTCGCGGTAGGCGACGAGCAAGTGGTTGTTCTGGCACGGACGGTGAACGGTGAGGCGGTCTGCCCGGGGGCGGTGCCGCGTCCCGCCGTGTCCATGACGGGCGGCGGAGTGCAGTCGTCGGACGCTCGTCGAGCAGGTGAACGGGCTGAGCGAGCCGTTCGGGCGGCCAATCCGACACGATCAGACTGTGCAATCGCCCTGCGGCCCTGAGTCAGGCCCTGGCGATATTCCTTCCCGGCATCGGCTCCGCGAGTGCCTTCCGCCCTTCAGGCGCACCAAAGGCGTCCGCGAAGTACTGCGTCTCGTGCACCACATGCCCGTGGGCAAATTCCATCATGCTCACGGAGTAGGTGGGCACCCCGTCGTACGTGATGACACACTCGCTCATCCACAGATCCCCGCTGCCAACGATCCGGTGGACGGTGAATTGCCGACTGGCAGGATGCCCGCCACGTTGCGCTGAAATCGTCGCGCGGCCCCGGAATCGTTCACCTGACTGGGGGTAGTCGAGGATCGCGTCCGCAGCGTAGATGGCGTGCTCGGCGTCGATGTCCCCACGTTCCGATGCCCGCCAGTGTTCCTCGAGTGCGGCCTTCCTGATATCAGGATCCATCGCCTTGTCCCTTCTGCAGGCGGCCTTCCACCTGTTCAGCGCTTCGCGCAGAACCGACTCGGTGTCTGCGGTGTCATTCATGGCCATCTTTCAGTGGCCGGCACTCTGGCCGCCGTCCACATGCAGGACCTCGCCGGTGACGAAGGACGCCTGCTCGAGGTACACGATGGCCTGGACGACGTCGTCGACCTCTTGCATCCGCCCGAGTGGATGGCGACCCACGAGCTCGGGCGTCGTCTCCGGGTTCATCGGCGTACGGACGACTCCGAGCGAGACGGTGTTCACGCGGATGCCGTGCCCCGCGAATTCGATCGCCAACTCCTTGGTGACCGCGTTCAGCCCGCCCTTGGTCAGCGACGCGAGCGCGCAAGGTACCCGTGAATCCGGCTGGTCGACCAGGGAAGTGGAGATGTTCACCAGGTGGCCGCCGCCTTCACCGCGGGAGAGCATCGCGCCGATGGCGCTGCGCGAGACGTTGAAGAATCCGCGCAGGTTCACGCCGACGATCAGGTCGAAGTCCTTGTCCGTGTAGTCGGTGAACGGCTTGCCGATGTAGACACCGGCACTGTTGACCACGGTGTCGATCCGACCGAACCGATCCATCGCCGCCCCTACGATCCGCTCGCCCGCACCGGACTCCACCAGATCGCCGCTGAGGGCGAGCACCTGCGGATCCTCGGATTCCCGCATGGAACGGCTGGTGGCCGCGACGGCGTACCCGAGGCTGCGGTAGGCGGTGACGATGGCGGTGCCGATGCCCCCGTTGGCACCGGTGATGATCGCGACCTTCTGGGGGGTGTCCGCACCCGTCGTGTCGTTCACGCTCACCCCTCGCCTCCTTCGCCTGATCGGCATGCCGCAGGCCGGTGACCCATCCCGGCACACCCGCCGGGACTCAGCGGCCACGGCCATGGCCCGGCCGACAGGTGAACGTTTCCCGGACCTGCCGGGCGGATTGCACCTGGAGCCGCGGTGGGTGCGGGATCAGCGGATTCGGAGCGGGTGCCGGCCCCACGGACACGGCCCGCGTGTGCGGGCACGCGCCTGGGCCGGATCGCCGCGGGACGGCGTCACTTGAGGATTTCCAGCATCCGGTTACCCAGGACCGCGGCCGAGGCCGGGTTCTGCCCGGTGATCAGGTTGCGATCCTCGACCATGTACGGCTCCCAGATCGGGCCGCGGCTGAAGTTGACCCCGACCTTCTCCCGCACATCGGTCTCCAGCAGCCACGGGGCCCTGGAGGCCAGCCCGACGCCTTCCTCCTCGTCGTTGGTGAAGCAGGTGACGTGGAAGCCTTTGAACGGCGACTCGCCGTGAATCCTGGTGGCCAGCATCGAGGCAGGGGCGTGACAGACGATGAACAGCGGGTTGCCCGAGGCCAGCTGCTGCGTCAGCAGCCGTCCGGCATCGGCGTCCCACGCCAGGTCCGCCATCGGACCGTGACCGCCCGGCAAGTACACCGCGTCGTAGTCCTCGAGGCGCACGTCCGACAGTTGCAGCGGCCGACGCATCACCTCCGCGGAACGGATGATGGCCTCCAACTCGAGGGCGCTGTCATTTCCGCCGACCATCTCGGGGCGCAGGCTCATCATGTCGACGTTCGGGGTCACGCCGTTCGGCGTCGCGACGACGACCTCGTGGCCGGCCTCCGTCAAGATCTTGTACGGGTTCGCGAACTCCTCGGCCCAGTAGCCCGTCGCGTACCTCGTGCCGTCCTTCAACACCCAGTAGGTGGCTCCGCTCACGATGAAAAGCACCTTGGCCATGGCAAAGATCCCCTCTCGGGCGCCTATCAAAGGTTCCGCGGGATGAGCCATGAAACCGACTCGCCGCCGCCGGTTTTCCCCTCTTTCGTCAATCTAGCCTCGGTCATTCACGTGCGCGCGCCGAGGTGAGGGGTTCGGCTGGGGTATCCGATTGCCTACAGTTCGCTCTGTGGCGTGATCGCTGCTGGTCAGGTCGGTGGGCCGCGTGTCGTCGCGTGCGGCGTCGGCTTCCACTGGCCGAGGGTGCTGCGGGACTCCTCCCTCCGGTGAGTGGGGGCGGCGGGCCGGCGATCAGCCGGGATCTGGCAGGGGCTGATACGCCCCCACGCGGCGACGGCCCGGTGGGTCGTGGGCCAGGCCGGGTCGAACTTGAGCTCACGGCGGCGGGCATGCTCGGTCAACTTGGCCGGGACGTCGAGGAGTTCGGTGCGGACGGGGGCGCGTTCGGCCTTGGATCAAGCGCATCGCCACCTCAGCCCCCCAAAGTCGACGGCTGGGGCTACTCCGCACAGTGGTGGCACCCCCGGCGGCCACGGCAAGGATTGCGCCGCCCTCGGCGTGTACGGGCACTACATCTCTGTCGATGCCGTGAGCAAGACCGTCATGGTGAATCTCAGCGATTACGGGGACCAGCAAGACGAACGGGAGACCCTCGACGCCCTGCGCGCCCTCGCCCGGACAGGCTGACCTGTGCCTGCCTTGCTGCCACGGGCACGCCTGCACCTGGTCGCGCGAGTTCTTATCGGAGCCTCGTCGCGTAGAAGGCCACGGCGGAGGCTGCGGCGACGTTGAGGGAGTCCACTCCTGCGGCCATCGGGATCCGGACCCATTCATCTGCCGCGCGCAGGGCGTCGACCGACAGCCCGTCGCCTTCGGTGCCGAGCATCAGGGCCAGCTTCTCGTACCGGCGGGCGGCCAGTTCGTCCATCGTGATCGACTTCTCTCCGAGGCACAAGGCAGCCGTGACGAAGCCGTGCTGCCGGAAGAGCTCGATGTCCTTCGGCCAAGAAGTCAGCCGGGTCCAGGGGACGTGGAAGACAGCGCCCATCGACACCTTCACGGACCGCCGGTAGAGAGGGTCAGCGCAGCGTGGCGTGAGGAAGACTGCGTCCAAGCCCAGAGCGGCCGCGTTGCGGAAGGCAGCCCCCAGATTCGCATGATCAACGATGTCCTCGAAGATGGCGACGCGCTGACCTGCACTCTTTTGTAGACCCAAAGGCAACATCGCGCCGATGTCGGTGTGGTCGTCGACCGCTTCCTTGACGACGATGCGCCGGGCCCCGGCGAGGAGTTCGGTGGCGTCCGGCAGCGGCTTGCGCTGCATGGAGGCCAGCGCGCCGCGGTGGACGTGATAGCCCGTCACCCGCTCGGCCAGGTCCGGGCTGACGGCGTAGACCGGTGCCGGGACCTCGTCGATGACATCGCGCATGACATCGACCCACTTCGCCGACAGCAGCATGGAGCGCATCCGGTAGCCGGCGTGCCGGGCTCGCCGGATGACCTTCTCGCCCTCGGCGATGAAGAGCCCTTCGGCCGGCTCGCGGCGGCGCCGCAGTTCGACGTCGGTCAGGCCGGTGTAGTCGGCCAGCCGGGGGTCGTCCGGATCGTCGACGGTGATGATTTCTGCCACGGAAAGAGAGTGCCTTGTCGGTGTCGGGGTTTCCATGCCGCGCAGGGGCGGGTGGTCACCTGGGGGCAGGAGCGGGGGCGACGGTGACGACCTCACCGATCACGATGACCGCCGGGGGGCGCACGCCCTCGGCCCGTACGGTCTCGCCGAGCGTGGCGAGGGTGGCGTCGACGCGGCGCTGGGCCGCGGTGGTCCCCTCCTGGATGACGGCGGCCGGGGTGTCGCCGGCGCGGCCGTGCTCGATGAGCTTGGCGGCGATGGCGCCGCTGTTCTCGACGCCCATCAGGACGACGAGGGTGCCGCGCAGACTGGCGAGCGAGGGCCAGTCCACGAGGGAACGCTCGTCGTCGGGGGCGACATGGCCGCTGACGACGGTGAACTCGTGGGCGACGCCCCGGTGGGTGACGGGGATGCCGGCGGCCCCGGGCACCGAGATGGTGCTGGAGATCCCGGGGACGACCGTGCAGGGGATACCGGCGTCGGCGAGTGCCTGGGCCTCTTCCATGCCGCGGCCGAAGACGAACGGGTCGCCGCCCTTGAGCCGGACCACGGCCTTGCCCGCCTTGGCGTGCTCGATCAGCGCCTGGTTGATCGCCTCCTGTGCCATGAAACGGCCGTAAGGGATCTTGGCGGCGTCGATGACCTCGACATGCGGGGGGAGTTCGGCGAGCAGATCGCGGGGGCCGAGCCGGTCGGCGATCACCACGTCCGCCTCGGCGAGCAGCCGGCGGCCGCGGACGGTGATCAGATCGGGGTCGCCGGGGCCGCCGCCGACCAGGGCCACGCCCGGGGTGTGCGGGCGGCGGTGGTGCGGGGCGGCGATGCTGCCCTCCCGCAGGCCCTCGACGATGGCGTCGCGTACGGCGGCGGAGCGGCGCGGGTCGCGGCCGGTGAGCACGGCGACCGTGACGCCCTCGCTGCGGCCGGTGGCCGGGGTCCAGGCGGTGGCCGCCTCGGCGTCGTCGGAGCGTACGCACCACACCCGGCGGTCCTCGGCCTCCTGGGACGCGGCGGCGTTGGCCCGGGGGTCGTCGGTGGAGATCAGCGCGTACCAGGCGTCGGCGAGGTCGCCGTCCTGGTAGCGGCGGCGCTCCCAGCGGAGCTCGCCGGCGTCCGCCATCGCCTCGACGGACGGGGTGGCGGACGGGGAGATCAGCAGGACATCGGCGCCCGCGGCGAGAAGCGAAGGCAGCCGGCGCTGGGCGACCTGCCCGGCCCCGAGGACGACCACCCGGCGGCCGGACAGCCGCAGTCCGACGGGGTAGGCGGCGTGTTCGGCGGCATGCTCAGCCATGGCGGTACGGCTCCTTGTGCGGATGAGGCGGGATCGACGGCCTGCGCAGCCGCTGCGGCGCTGGAACGGCTGGTGAGAGGTGGTACGGCGGGGCGGCGGGTAAGGCCCCGGCCCACAGCCTATGGGGCTGCGGGCCGGGGGTCATGCGGGGGCGGGTGGCTGCTCCGCTCAGATCTTCTCGGTGACTCCGGCGGAGTCGAAGGTCGCGACCTCGTGCATGGCGCGGGCGGCGCTCTGCACCACGGGGAGCGCCAGCAGGGCGCCGGTGCCCTCGCCGAGGCGCAGATCGAGGTCGACCAGCGGGCGCAGGCCCAGCTTGTTCAGGGCCGCGACATGGCCCGGCTCGGCGCTGCGGTGGCCGGCGATGCAGGCGGCCAGCGCCTCGGGGGCGATGGCGCGGGCCACCAGTGCCGCGGCGCCGGCGCTCACCCCGTCGAGGATCACCGGGGTGCGCAGCGAGGCGCCGCCGAGGATCAGCCCGACGAGGGCGGCATGCTCCAGGCCGCCGATCGCGGCGAGGACACCGATGGGGTCGGCCGGGTCGGGCCGGTGCAGCTCCAGGGCGCGGCGGACCACCTCGACCTTGCGGGCGTGGGTCTCGTCGTTGATGCCGGTGCCGCGGCCGGTGACCTCGACCGGGTCGACGCCGGTGTAGACGGCGATCAGCGCGGCGGAGGTGGTGGTGTTGGCGATGCCCATCTCGCCGGTCAGCAGTGCCTTGTTGCCGGCCGCGACGAGATCGCGGGCGGTGTCGATACCGACCTCGATCGCCTTGAGCACGTCCTCCTGGGTCATCGCCGGGCCCGCCGTGAAGTCGGCGGTGCCGGCGCGGACCTTGCGCGGCAGCAGACCGGGGGTGGCGGGGAGTTCGCTCGCCACGCCGACGTCCACGACACAGACCTCGGCGCCGACCTGGTGGGCGAAGGCGTTGCAGACCGCGCCGCCGCCCAGGAAGTTGGCGACCATCTGGCCGGTGACCTCCTGGGGCCAGGGGGTCACGCCCTGGGCGTGCACACCGTGGTCACCGGCGAAGATCGCGACGGCGGCCGGCTCCGGGATCGGCGGCGGGCACTTGCGGGACAGTCCGCACAGCTGCGCGGAGATGATCTCCAGCATGCCCAGCGCCCCGGCGGGCTTGGTCATCCGCTTCTGCCGCTCCCAGGCCTCGCCGAGCGCCTTGGCGTCCAGCGGGCGGATGCCCTGCAGGGTCTCCTGGAGGAGGTCGTGCGGGCTCTCGCCGGGCAGCGCGCGGCGCCCGTACGTCTCCTCGTGGACCACCCACGACAGCGGACGGCGCTTGGACCAGCCGGCCTGCAGCAGCTCCGGCTCTTCCGGGAACTCGTCGACATAGCCGACGCACAGATAGGCGACGACCTCCAGGTGGTCGGGCAGGTCCAGTTCGCGGACCATCTCCCGCTCGTCGAAGAAGCTGACCCAGCCGACGCCCAGGCCCTCGGCGCGGGCCGCGAGCCAGAGGTTCTCGACGGCGAGCGCGGAGGAGTACGGGGCCATCTGCGGCTGGGTGTGCCGGCCGAGGGTGTGCCGGCCGCCGCGGGTGGAGTCGGCGGTGACGACGATGTTGACCGGCGTCTCCAGGATCGCCTCGATCTTGAGCTCGCGGAACTGCTTGGCGCGCGCCTTGGGCAGCGACTTGGCGTACGCCTCGCGCTGCTGCATGGCGAGCTGGTGCATCTTCTCGCGGGTCTCGGCCGAGCGGATGACGACGAAGTCCCAGGGCTGGGAGTGGCCGACGCTGGGGGCGGTGTGGGCCGCCTCCAGGACGCGCAGCAGCACGTCGTTGGGGATCGGGTCGCTGCGGAAGCCGTTGCGGATGTCACGGCGTTCGCGCATCACGCGGTGGACGGCGGCGCGCTCGGAGTCGTCGTACCCGGCGGCCGGGGACGCGGCGGGGGTGTCGGCACCGTCGCCGTCGGGCGCCGCCGCGGGCGCCCGGTCACCGGACGGCTGCGGCCGGTCGTCCTCTTGGTCCTCGCCGAGCTGGACGAGCGCGGCGGCGTCCTGCTGCCGGGGCGTCTCGTCGAGGGGTGCGCCGGGGACGTCGTCGGGCGCGGGCACGGCGGTCGCGGGCTGTTCACCGGACGCCTGGGCCGGGATGTGGACGACGACGGGCGGGTCTTCGGCGGGCGGGGCGGCGGGCTCGGCGGGGCCGCGGGTCTCCGGCGCCTCGTCGGTTGCGGTGGGCTCGTCAGCCCCCGGGATCTCGTCCGTCACGGTGGCCTCTTCCGTCTCGGCAGGGCCGGCGGTCGCGGGGTCCGTGGCCGGGGCGGTGGGGTCGGTGCCCGGGGCGGCACCGGCCGGGGAGGTGGCGGGCTCGGCGGGGCTCCCGGCGGCGTCCGTCACGGGCTGCTGGTCGGTGCCGGCATCCGGGGCCCGCAGCGCGGCGGCCTCGGCGGTCTGCTGCCCTGCGGCGTCGGCGGGGACACCGGGCCGCGGCTCGTCGGCGGCCGGCTGCTGCGCCTCGGGCGGCTCTATGACGGCCCCTTCCGGGGAAGCGACCTCCTCGGAGGCGCCCTCCTCGGGTGCGGGATCGGCTACGGGAAGGGCAGCGGCAGCCCGGGGCTCGGCGGCCGGTTCCGGGGCGGAGACGGGCTCGGCCACGGGGGGATCGGCCGGAGCGGACTCGGCCGGAGCGGACTCAGCCGGGGCGGACTCCGCCTGGGGCACGGCGCCGGGCTCCGGCTGGGGCGCGTCGACGGCGGGGGCCGGTTCGGCGATGGCCGGTTCAGCGGGCTGCGGCTGGTCGATGGCCTCGGGCGCGGGGGCGGCCTCGGGCACGTCACCGGCCGGGACGTCCGCGGCGGGCTGTGCGGGCAGCGGCGCCGGGGCCTCGTCGGCAGGGGCGGCCGGCGCCTCGGCGGCCGGCCGCTCCGCGTCGGGCCCGACGGGCTGCACGGGCTGCACGGGCTCCACCGGCACCGCGGCCTCGTCCGTCACCGGCACGGCGGGAGCGGGGGCCACGGCCTCGGGCTGCTGGACCACCGCAGCGGCGTCCTGGGCGGCGGGCGCGTCCTGAGCGGCGGCGTCCGGCACAACGACGTCCGGCGTCACGGCCTCTGCCGTAACGGCCTCCGCGGCGGGGGCCTGCGCCACGGCGGCGTCGGGTCCCGTCGCGTCCGCCACGGCATCCGCCGCCCCGGCCGTATCGTCCTGCCCCGGCGCGGCCGCATCCGGGAGCGCCTCCGGCGTCACGTCGGCCACGTCCTGCGGCTGCGCGGGGGCTTCGGCCCGCTCGCCCGGCGCGGCAGCGGGGGCGTCCGCGACGGCGGGCGCGGCGGCGGGCTGCGCGGCGGTCTCGGCCGGCAGCGGCTGCGGCTGTCCGGTGGGCAGGGGTGCGTCCTGCGGTACGGCCTGCACGGCCTCGGGCGCGAGCGGCGCCTCGGGGGAGACCGTTTCTGCAGCCGCCTCCGGCACGGGCTGGGCCGGGGGCTCGCCCCACGGCGTGACCTGCGACGGGATCTCGCCGAGCTGCGGGCCGGGCAACGGGCCCTGGCCCGCGGCGCCGTAGGTCTGCTCGGCGGACCACTGGCCCTCGTAGGGCTGCCCGCCGTACGACGGGGCCGCGAAGCCCTGCGCCGCCGCGTCCCCGAACTGCTGCCCGGGGTGCGGTGCGCCGGCCGGCGGACCCGCCATGGCCTCGGGGGCCCCGGCCGGGGCGTCGAAGTACTCCGGGCCGCCGGTGGGCGGTTCCACCTGCGGCGCGACGGCCTGCGCGGGCGCTTCCGCCGGACCGCGGTCGGCCAGCGAACGGACCACGCCGCCGGTCGCGTCGGGCACCGGCGGGCCCATGTGCAGCGGACGGCGCGGGGGCGTGGCGGGTGCGGCCGCGCGGGCCCGGTCCTGCTGACGGGGTGCCGCGGGCTGCGGAATGCGGACGGCGCCGAGGTCGACGGAACCGGAATCGCGGCCGCCGCTCTCATGGTCACCGATCGGGGCGGACACCGGCTCGAAGCCGGTGGCCCCCTGGGCGGCCGCGTCGTACGGGGCGGCCTGCGGAAGCTGCTGGTCCGGGCCCTGGTGGGTCTCCTGGGGCTGCGGGAGCGACTGAGGCGCCGGCTGCTCGCTCCAGGCGCCCTGGGCACCCGGCATCAGCAGCAGATCGTCGTCCTCGGCGGCGCCGTCGGTCTGGTCGGGATAGGGGTACTCGCCCGGAGGAGGCGCCATGCCCGGCAACGGAGCCGGACCGGCATCGGCAGGGGAGGGAGCGGCCGACGGCTGCGGCTGCCCGGGATGTCCGCCTGCGTTCTCCGGCTGACCCTCGCCCGGGACCTGGCCGGTGTCGGTCATGCGTACCCCTCGCCCATTGGTAGTGCTCCTTCCAACCGCTCGTGCGACGCGCTCGACCGGGGCGCGCCGACGCCCCGATAGCTAGAACGAGCGAGCGCGCCTCGCGGCACGTCCGCTCTCCAGAGCTTCACATTCAGCCAAAACCACGGCACTTTCCGGATATTGGCGTACGAAGCCGAACGCGGAACGGCGGCGCAACGATCCGCCAGCCTACCTCGCGCGGGTTGCCGTGCTGGTCATGGGTGAGAAACGCGATAGCCGCTCAGCAAAAACACCACGGACCGCTCGCGTTCGACCCACGCGGAGGTGTCCAGGTCGACGGACTGCAGCAGTGCGCACTCGACGTCGTAGCCGCCGTCCGCCAGCGCCCGGCCGAGCGATTCGGCCTCGTCGCGGGTGGCCGCGTGGGTGACGATGCGTTCGGGGCGGCGGGCCGCGCAGGCGGTGACGACCTCCGCTCCCCCGCCGCCGACCCGGATGACATCGGGTTCCGGCAGGTCCTCCAGGATCTGCGGCGCCCGGCCGTGGACAACCTGGAGTTGGACGCCGTGCCGGCGGGCGAGGGCGGCGGTGCGCCCACAGGCGTCCGCGTCGGTGTCCACCGCGATGACCGCGGCACCGAAGCGCGCGGCCTCCACCGCGGCGGCCCCGACGCCGGTACCGATGTCCCAGACCAGGTCGCCCACCTGCGGCCCGAGGCGGGCGAGTTGCGCGGTGCGCAACGGGACGGACTCCCCCTCACCGAGGACACCGCCGTAAGCGCCGGCCGGAAGACCCCAGCCGCGCGGGCCCTTCGGGCCGCCCACCTCGCGGCCGGCGATCCAGCCGGTGCCCTGCTCCGCCGCACCACCGGGTGAACCGCCCACCACAATCACGACATTGGGGTCACGCCAGACATGGTCGGCGACCTTGTCCGATGTGAGGACCGTCACCCGCTCCCGGTCGGTGCCCAGGTCCTCGCAGATGACGAAGGTGCGGTGGACGCCGTCGAGCAGCAGGGCGAGTTCGGCCGGCCCGGCGCCGGGCGAGGTGAGCACCGCGACCTTGGTGTGGGCGCGGCAGACGTTCACCGCACGGCGCAGTTCGCGGCTGTGGGCGACCACGATCCGGGCGTCCTCCCAGGGCATGCCGGCCCGGGCGAAGGCGGCCGCGACGGAGGAGACGGCCGGCACCACCTCCACCTCCAGGCCGTGCTCGGGCGCCCGCAGGGTGCGTACGACGCCGAAGAAGCCGGGGTCGCCGTCGGCGAGCACGACGGCGGTGCCGCGGTGCTGGGCGATCCGGCGGGCGGCCAGGGTCACGCTGCCGAGCCGGATCCGCTCGGCGCGCGGCGGGACTTCGGGAAGTGCGAGGTGGTGGGCGGCACCGGCCACGAGGGTCGCGGCGCCGAGGGCGGAGCGGGCGGCGGCGGTCAGCGGAGAGCCGTCCCATCCGATCACCGTGACCCGGTCGGCCATGCTCGTCAGTCTCCTGGGTCTGCTGTGGTTACGCGGGCAGCCGCGGCCGCGGGTGGGCCGCAGGCCGGTGGCGCTGCCGCCGTGGTCCGCCGGTCCGCGCTGGTCGCGCGGGTGCGCGGCAGGCCGAGGGTACCCCGAGAGGTACGGACCTGCGTGCGGGCGTGTGCCGGTCGCCCGCCGGGCGGCGGGTCAGTTCCACTCGGGGTAGGTGAATCCGTTGGCGTCCGCGAGCCGGCCGGGGACCCCGTCGAGGTCCTCGGGCAGCAGGCTCCACACGATCAAGTCAATGCGGATGTCGGTCCAGCCGCCGTCCTCGGTGCGGCTGCGGGCTATGAAGGCGTTGCGCAGCACGCCCTCGCTGATGCAGCCGACCTTCTGGGCGACCTGCTGGGAGGCGGTGTTGCCCGCCGCCGTACGCAGCTCCAGACGCTCGAACTTCTGGTCGTGGAAGACCCACTGAGCGGTGGCGAGCGCCGCCTCGGAGGCATAGCCCTCGCCGCGGGCCCAGGAGGCGACGATGTAGGAGAGCTCGGTGGAGCGCAGCCGCCAGTCGGTGTTGCTCAGCTGGACCACGCCGACCAGGCGCTGGGTGAGGAACTCGGTGACGGCGAAGTCGATTCCGCGGCCGGCGGTGCGTTCGGCGGGCGCGTACCCGGCGACCCAGGAGCGGGCGGCGGCGCGGGTGTAGGGCTGGGGTACCGCGGTCCAGGCCGCGACCAGCTCGTCGTTCATCATGTCGGCCAGCGCCGGCACATCGGCCTCTTCAAGGGGACGCAGCACCAACCGGTCCGTGCTGATGGAGATGTCCGGAAAGGTGGATGTCATGCCGCTGCTCCCACGCCGTTGACTGTGGTGTTCCGGAACGTCGCGGGCTGTGAGACCGCGAGGTCACGGGCCGTCTTGACCGTCTTGAATGCACAGCATGCAGCATCGGCCGTGGGGTGTGCCACGCGCGTGGGCCCCGGCCGCACACTCGGCGGTCCGGGGCCCAGGGGGCGTCCGTGCGGTCGGCCACCCTGCGGTGACCTGCGCGGAAGCGGTGGAATCCGTGCCTGCGCACCCGCCCGCGCCCGGAGAAGGGCGGGCGGATGCGGAACAGCGGACGGAGCGGCTCAGCTACCGGCCGGGCCGAAGGCCGGAATGACCGAACCGTCCTTGTACTTGTCCTCGATGAACTTCTTGACCTCGGGGGAGTTCAGCAGCTTGGCCAGCTTCTTGATCCGCGGGTCGTTCTCGTTGCCCTTCTTGACCGCGAGGAAGTTGGCGTAGGGGTTGCCCTTCGCCTTCTCCAGGGCCAGCGCGTCCTTGGACGGCTTGAGCTGCGCGCCGATGGCGAAGTTGCCGTTGATGACGGCGGCGTCGACGTCGTCGATGCGCGGCGCGGTCTGCGCGGCCTCCAGCTCGGTGATCTTGATGCCCTTGTCGTCCTTGACGTCGGTCAGCTTGGCGTCGGAGCCGACGCCGGGCTTGAGGGTGATCACGCCGTGGTCGGCGAGCAGCTTGAGCGCACGGCCCTCGTTGGAGGGGTCGTTGGGGACCGAGACGGTGCTGCCGGACTTGAGCTCCGAGAGCTTGTGGATCTTCTTGGAGTAGAGGCCCAGCGGCTCGATCAGGACGTTCTGGACGGGCACGATGTGCGTGCCGTTCTCCTTGTTGAAGGTGTCCAGGAACGGCTTGTGCTGGAAGAAGTTGGCGTCGACCTGGCCGTCGTCGGTGACCTTGTTGGGGATCTTGTAGTCGTTGAACGGCTTGACGACCAGCTTGAGACCCGCCTTGGCCGCGAGCTTGTTCTTGACGAAGTCGAGGATGGCGCCGTGGGGGGTGGGGCTGGCGGCGACGACCAGGGGCGCGTTCTTGTCACCCTTGTCGCTGCTGGCGGTGGTGTCGGAGGGGGCCGAGCAGGCGCTCGCGCCGAGGGCGACGGCGGAAGCGGCGGCGACGGCCACGGTGATCTTGACGGTGTTGCGCACGAAGAGTGCCTCTTTCTTGTTCACACACGGGGGTTCATGTGCGGTGTCCGCCCGGCAAAGGGTCCGGGCTCTCGGGTCGGAGCGGGTGGCTCCGGGATCAGGCGGCTTCGGTGACGGCCACCGGCTCCTCGGTGCGCGTGCGGCGCAGGCCGACGCGCAGGGACGAGACGCGGGTGCCACGCTGGGCGAGCCGGCGGACGACGAGGTCGCCGAGCACCTGGACGAGGGTGACCAGGAGGATCAGCTCCACCACGGTGGCGATCATCAGCGAGGTCTCGTACTGCTGGTAGCCGTAGGTGTAGGCGAGGTTGCCCAGACCGCCGCCGCCGACCGCGCCGGCGATGGCGGAGTAGCCGATCAGCTGGATGACCAGGGTGGTGACGCCCGCGATCAGTGCGGGCAGCGCCTGCGGGAGCAGCACCTTGAAGACGATGGTCCAGGTGCCGCCGCCCATGGCGTGGGCGGCCTCGACCAGGCCGTGGTCGACCTCGCGCAGGGCGGCCTCCACCAGCCGGGCGAAGAACGGGATGGCGGCGAGGGCGAGCGGGACCACGGCGCCGGTCGGACCGATGGACACGCCGACCAGGAGTCGGGTGAAGGGGATCAGCACCACGATCAGGATCAGGAACGGGAAGGACCGCCCGATGTTCACGATCGCGCCGAGCACCTTGTTCACGACGATGTTCTGCAGGACGGCGCCGCGCTGGGTCAGATGCAGCAGCACCCCGAGCGGGATGCCGAGGAGCACCGCGTAGAACGTCGACCACCACACCATGAAGAGGGTGTCGAGCGTGTTGTCGTACAGCAGCGGCTGCATCTCGTTCCAGGTCACTTGGCACCTTCCTTCTGCAGCGCGCCGGCGGGCACCGGGGGCGCTGTGTCGTCGGCGGCTTCGGCGGTCACACCGGTGGCCCCCGCCACGTCCGCCACATCCACCTGCAGTCCCTGCTCCCGCAGGAAGCCGATGGGCACGACGTTCTCCTCGAAGCGGCCGGGCAGCTCGATGCGCATCCGGCCGACCTGATTGCCGCCGACGGTGTCCATGGCGGCGCCGAGAATCGAGATGTCGACGTTGTAGGTGCGCGACAGCTCGGAGATCACCGGGCGGGTGGCGGCCGCCCCGTGGAAGGTGATGTCGACGACGGTGCGGTCGTCGGCCGAGGGCTCGCCGCCGACCGGGAACAGCTCGCGGGCCAGCTCAGAGCCGGGCGTGGCGAGCAGCTCGGCGACGGTGCCCTGCTCGACGACCCGGCCGTTCTTCATCAGCGCGGCCGAGTCGCAGATCGACTTGACCACGTCCATCTCATGCGTGATGAGCACGATGGTCAGGCCCAGCTTGCGGTTGAGGTCACGCAGCAGCTGGAGGATGGAGCGGGTGGTCTCCGGGTCCAGGGCGCTGGTGGCCTCGTCGGAGAGCAACACCTTGGGGTCGCCGGCCAGCGCGCGGGCGATGCCGACGCGCTGCTTCTGGCCGCCGGAGAGCTGGGCGGGGTAGGCCTTGGCCTTGTCGGCGAGGCCGACCAGGTCCAGGAGTTCCAGTGCCTTGCGGGAGCGCTCGCGGCGGTCGACCTTGAGGATCTCCAGCGGCAGTTCGACGTTGTCCTGGACGGTGCGCGAGGACAGCAGGTTGAAGTGCTGGAAGACCATGCCGATGTGGCTGCGGGCGGCGCGCAGCGGGGCGCTCGCGCGCTGGCCGCGCCCGGCGAGGGAGGTCAGCTCCTGACCGGCGACGGTGACCGTGCCGGAGGTGGGGCGCTCCAGGAGGTTGAGGCAGCGGATGAGGGTGGATTTGCCGGCGCCGCTCTGGCCGATGACGCCGTACACCTCGCCCTCGCGGACGTGCAGATCGACGCCGTCCAGGGCGGTGACTTCGCGGTCTCCGGAACGGTAGACCTTGGTCAGGCCCGAAGTGGTGATCACAGGGAATTCCGTCACTGTCGAGTGCTCGGCGGTCGCCCGCCGGAGCACGGGGCATTCTTGCGAGTGCGGCAGGGGGGAACGGGCGCGGCGGCGGGCGCGGGGCCCGGCTCCGGGTTCCGGTGACGCGGGGCGGCCGTGGCCGTCGGCTGTCCGGCGAACGGCACATGGCAGTGGGTCTCGCTTCGGGGCGCGAGGCTCAGGCGGGGGCCCTCAGCGGTCACACATTCGACACATGCAACGAGCACCGGGCGTCAGGTACGCCTCGGTCGCAGGGGTGCGGTAGCTCGTCGTGGTCATGGCGGCAAGTAAACCAGACAGCCGTGCGGGCCGATCAAGCCAGTCCGTATGGCGGACATGCCTGACCGACCCGTGGACAGCGCGCTAGCGCGCGACGGTGATCTCCACCGACCCGCCCGTGGCCTGGGCCGATACCGCCGAGAGGTCGGGGACCACGACGTCCGCCGACAGCTCCTCGGCCCGGTGCGTTGTGGCCAACGCCACGGTCGCCATTCCGGCCGCGCGGCCCGCCTCGAGCCCGACGGGGGCGTCCTCGAAGACCACACAGCGGGCCGGGTCCGCCCCCAGCCGCCGGGCGGCCAGCAGGAACGGCTCCGGGTCCGGCTTGCCCCGGCTGATGTCGTCGGCGGCGATCACATTCTTCGGCCGGATCCCGGCCTGGCCGAGCCGGGCCTCCGCCAGCCGGCGGGTGGCCGAGGTGACCACGGCCCACCGCTCGGCCGGCAGGCTCTCCAGCAGGGCGAGCGTGCCGGGCAGCGCCACCACTCCCCCGGCGTCCTCGACCTCCAGCTGCTCGATCCGGGCCACCGCGGCCGGCACGACGTCCGCGGGAAGCAGATCGGCGACTATCTCCGCCGCCGGGCGGCCGTGCAGCGGGACCCGCGCGAAGTGCTCCTCGGTGACGCCGTACTCCCTCGCCCACCGGGACCAGCAGCGGTAGACGGACTCCAGGGAGGAGATGAGGGTGCCGTCATTGTCGAAAAGGAGCGCATCAGCGGTGATCTTCATACTTCACGAGCGTACGTGCCACGGTGGGGCCGGAGACGGCCGCCCGCCCCCGGGCGATTAGCATCACTCCATGCTCCACAACCCCACGGCGCACCGGCATGCCGCCCGGAGGCCCCGGTGATCGACGCGCTGACGGTCGCGGTCGCGGTGACCGCTCTCGCCCTCGCCTGCTGGTGCGGCTTCGCCGCCTTCCGTGACCAGCCCACCAAGGACTGGCACTTCATCGGTATGGCCCTGGTGTCGCTGCTCGGCATCGTCCAACTGGTCATCGCCGTCGTGCAGTTGGCGGGCGGACACTCGCCGGACAAGGGCACCGCGCTCTTCGTGGCGTATCTGCTCGGCGCCGCCGCCTGTGTGCCGGCGACCGGGTTCATGTCGCTCTCGGAGCGCACCCGCTGGGGTTCGGCCACCGCCGCCGCGGGCGCCGTGGTGCTGGCTGTACTGGAAGTGCGACTGTTCGACATCTGGGGAGGCGGCAGTGCCTGAGACCACCACGGCCCGCGGCACGGCGGGCACCGTGCCGGCGAAGCGTTCCCTGGGCACCGGCCCCGGGCGGCTGCTGGTCGCGCTCTACGGCGTCTTCACCGTCGCGGCCGCGTCCCGCTCGCTCTACCAGCTCCTCGCCCAGTTCGACCGGGCCCCGCTGGCGTACAGCCTCTCGGCCCTCTCCGCGGTCGTCTACGCGTTCATCCTCTTCTCGCTGGTGCGCGGCGGTGAGGGCGCCCGCCGGGCCGCGCTGGCCTGCTGTGCGCTGGAGCTGGCCGGGGTGCTCGGCGTCGGCACCTGGACCCTGCTCGACCCCTCCGCGTTCCCCGACGCCACGGTCTGGTCGGACTACGGCATGGGCTATCTGTTCATCCCGGTCATCCTGCCCGTCACCGGGCTGCTGTGGCTGCGCCGGGCCCGTACGGAGCAGCCGGCCGCCCCGGTACAGGACTGAGGGCGGGCCCGCAGCCGGGCCCGCCCCCTGTGTTCCGCCGGTTCCCGTGTTCCGCTACGCCTGCGCGGCGAGCGCGCCCACGCCCGGTCCGGCGGGCGCCGCCACCGGGGCGACCTCCTGGCCCGGTTCCTTCTCCAGCGTCACCACGCCCCTGCGGGAGCCGGACTGCTCGGTGGCCACGGGCGTATAGCCGTGGCTGCGGTAGAGCCGCAGGTTGCCGTCGCCGCGGTGCCCGGTGAACAGGCGGTAGCGCAGGGCCGCGTGCTCGTCCGCGAGCCGCCGCTCGACCGCGTCGAGCAGCCGTCCGCCCAGGCCGTGCCGCTGCATCCGCGGGTGCACGATGAGCTTGGCGATCCGTGCGGTGCCGTCCTCGCCGACCGTGCCGCGCACGGACCCGACCACCTCCTCGCCGAGTCTGGCGACCACGACGCAGCCCTCGCCCAGCTCGGCGCGCAGCGCCTGGAGCGTCTGGGTGAGCGGCTCGATGCCGTAGTCGTCGTGGAGCGCGGCTTCCTGCTGGTAGCAGAGGTACTGGAGTTTGAGGATCTGCTCGGCGTCCTGGTCGGTCGCCGCAGAGATGGTCACACTCGTGCCCATGCGCCTATGCCTCCCCTATTCGGTTCGCTGGCCCGGGCGCGCTGAGGGTGTAAGGGGTGCGCCCGGAACGATGTGCCCTGACAGGCGGCTCCGCGGGGTACCCGGCGCCGCCGTGGCGGGGCTGACACTGCTCCTTCCGGACTCCCCGGAATGTGGCAGCGGCAATCTCCGCCGCGAGCATTCTGCGCAGGCGCACCGGACGAGCGGAACGGACCGGCACCGAGCTCTCCTGTGACATTCCCAACTCAGATGAGAGTGCGGTGAGGTGGTGCCGGTCCGGGCGGGCCCGCCGCGGCGGCGGCCGGGCCCCGGCGCTCGGCTCAGTGCTTGCGGAACTCCGCGGCGGCCAGCAGCGCGGTGTCGCAGTTATCGGAGAACAGGCCGTCGATGCCGGTGCCCAGCAGCGCCTTGAAGTAGGCGAAGGAGTCGCCGTAGGCGTTCGGGTCGGAGCCGCGGCGCAGGTCGGTGGGCAGGAAGGTGTTCTCGTTGCGGACCGTGTACGGGTGCAGCACCAGCCCCGCGGCGTGGGCGTCCTTGACGACGGAGGTGGGCGTGCCCAGCTTGCCGTCCTTGTCCCGCGGGATGATCACCGTGAGGTCCGGGCCGATGCCCTGGGCGAAGCCGGCGATCCACTTCAGGCCCTCGGGCTTGATGAGATCGGCGACCGTGCGCGGGTCACCCGCCTCGACGAAGTCCCAGGACCGGGTGTCGGGCGTGCCCAGCAGGACGATCTTCGGGCAGCCGACGAGCCTGCCCAGGCGCTGGAGGCTGCTGGGCTCGAAGGACTGCAGGAAGTTCGGGGAGTCCTTACGGTGCCGCCCGTGGGCGCGCAGCGCCTTGGCCACCCGCTCCTCCAGCGGCAGGCCGAGCTTCCGGAAGTAGGTGGGGTGCTTGGTCTCGATGTGCAGCCAGACCCGGCGGCCCCGCTTGCGGCCCTCGCGCTCGGCCCACTCCAGGACCTCCTCGAACGTCGGCACCTCCCACCGGCCGTCGTAGAGGGTGTTGTGCTGCCGGGTTCCCGGTATGCGCTCCTTGGCGCGCAGCGTCTTGAGCTCAGCGAGCGTGAAGTCCTCGGTGAACCAGCCGGTCAGCTTCACCCCGTCGACGGTCTTGGTGGTCTTGCGGCCGGCGAACTCGGGGTGCGCGGAGACATCGGTGGTGGCGGTGATGTCGTTCTCGTGACGGCACACGAGGTGGCCGTCCTTGGTGGGGACGAGGTCCTGTTCGATGACGTCCGCGCCCATGTCGAGGGCGAGTTGGTAGGAGCCGAAGGTGTGCTCGGGGCGGTAGCCGCTGGCGCCGCGGTGACCGATGATCAGCGGCACCGGCAGGTCCCGGGCTGTCTCGCCACCGCGTTCGCGGGCACTGGCCTGGCCGGCCCCGCCGAACACCGCCGCTCCCGCCCCGAGGGCCGCCGCCCCCAGCAGTGTCCGCCGTCCCGGCTGCTCCCGCTTGTGCATACGCACGCTCCTTCGATTGAGATGTTCTGTCGTCCTGCAGGTGCTTCCGGGTGTTTTCCGGCGTGCGGTGAGGCGTGTTGCACCCCGGCCCACGGAACCAGGCCGATCGTAAGCACGGACGGGTGATGCCGGGGAGACGCACGCGAAGTTCAGGGGGAACATTGGTGGTAACACACGTCAACTGTGTGTATCGACCTCGTAAACCCGATGTGCGCGCGGGAGTGACCCGCGAGTATCGTCCTGGGCTGCAGAGTTCTGCGCCTGCTCGACGTTGACCACCACGACCCGGAGGACCCGTTGTCCCGCATTGTGCTGAAGGCGATTCTCGGATTCGTCATGCGTGTCCTGTACCGCCCGAAGGTGGAGGGCATGGAGCGCATTCCGGCGACCGGGCCGGTGATCCTGGCCGGGAACCACGTCACGTTCATCGACTCGCTCTTCCTGAGCCTGGTGGTCAAGCGCCCGGTGTACTTCATCGGCAAGGACGAGTACGTCACCGGCAAGGGCCTCAAGGGCCGGGCGATGGCCTGGTTCTTCACCAGCTCCGGCATGATCCCGGTGGACCGGGACGGCGGGCACGGCGGGGTCGCCGCGCTGATGACCGGCCGCCGGATCCTGGAGGAGGGCAGCGTCTTCGGCATCTACCCGGAGGGCACCCGCTCCCCCGACGGCCGGCTCTACCGCGGCCGTACGGGCATCGCCCGGCTGACCCTGATGACCGGCGCGCCCGTCCTCCCGTTCGCGATGATCGGCACGGACAAGGTGCAGCCCGGCGGCAAGGGCCGCCCGCACATCGCGCCGGTGACGGTGCGCTTCGGCGCGCCGCTGGACTTCTCCCGCTACGACGGCATGGACCGCGACCGCTATGTGCTGCGGGCCGTCACCGACGAGGTGATGAGCGAGGTCATGGAGCTGTCCGGCCAGGAGTACGTCGACATCTACGCCACCAAGGCCCGGGCCGCCTGACCGCTCGCCGCCGTACAGCGGGCCCCCTCCGTTCCGCGGAGGGGGCCCGTTCGTACAGGTGCCCGGTCGTGCGCAGGTCAGCAGGGTACCCGGAAGCCGCCGGGGCCGCGCCGTCCCTCGCCGCTGCCGGGCCGCGCCGTGCGCAGCGCCGCCTCGGGCCGCGGGACCAGGCTGCCGTCGGCCTGGAGCAGCTGCTGGTGACGGGCGACGGTGCCGGTGCGGGCGCCGGGCACCCCCGCGTTCTTGACCGACACCCGGTTCAACGGTGCGGGAGACAGCTGTTTCTTGGCCCGGACGAAGGAGACGAAGCTCTCGAAGTCACGGGTGTGGCGGACCGGTGCGGTGAATCCGGTGAAGGCGCTGAAGCCGTCCTGGTTGATCAGGGTGTAGGAGGGGGCGGCGAGGCGGTAGCGGCGGGTGAGGTTGAGGGCGGTGCCGTCGATGAAGACATCGGACGGGTCGATCCGCCGGCCGACCGGCCCCGCGGCATCGAAGGTGTAGCGGACATTGGCGGAGACGGCCAGCGGCGAGTAGCCGAGGCCGCCGCCGGCGGTCGGCGCCCACTGTTCCTCCAGCGCGTCGTGGATCTGCCGGCCGGTGACCGTGACGGTCATGATCGGGTCGCCGAAGCCGACGGAGTTCCAGGCCTGCGCGAAGGTGACGGTGCCGCCCGACGCCTCGTCACGGATCAGATCGCCGGCGATCACGGCCTGGCCGACGCGCGGTGCGACCGCGATGACGGCGAGGTCGGCGGGGGTGTTGGGGTGCTCCGCGGGGTCGTCCATCGGGCCGTGCTCCTGGCGGCCCGCCCACAGGGCCCAGTCGGCCACGAGGTTGCCCATGGTGCTCTCCCCCGCGGCGTCGCGCCGCCGGGTGAAGGAGGCCGTCTGGGTGCCCAGGCTGCTGCGGGCGCGCCGGCTGCCGTAGTCCGCCCAGTAGCCGGCGATCGACCGCAGCTCGGGGTCCGGCGTCACATCGCGGGTGTTGGGGTGGTTGACGGAGGTGGTCAGCTCGCGGACCACCGAGCCGGTGGCGGGGTCCAGCCGCAGATTGATCTCGTTGATGAGCTGGCCGTAGCAGCCGGCCTCGACGAACGGCCGGGGGTCGCCGTTGGGGTCGGGCAGCATCATGGTGAAGGCGCAGTGCCAGTGGCCGGTGACGATGGCGTCGATGTCCGGGGAGGCGCGCAGCGCGAGTTCGTAGGCGGGCCCCGAGGGGTTCTTGCCGCTGGAGAAGTCGCTGCCGGCCACCGCGCCGTCGTGCATGCTGAGCACGATCGCGTTGACGCCGCGTTTCTTGAGTTCCGCGGCGCAGCGGTTGGCGGTCTCCAGCTCGTCCAGGGTGCGCAGGCCCGGCTGGTAGGAGCCGGGGAAGGACTCGGTGCCGATGGCGGTCAGATGGATGAAGCCGACCGGCAGCCGGCGGCCGCCGCCGGCGTCCACCTGCACGATGTTGTACGGCGGCAGCACCAGTTCGCCGTTGGAGTGCCAGACCATGTTGGCGCTGTAGTAGGGGAACTCGGCGCCACGGAAGCGGTGGCCGGTGGAGTCCTTGAAGTCGTCGTCGCGGCCGGTGACCGGGTAGCTGTCGCCGTCCTCCATGTGCGAGGTGAGGTAGGTCGCGGACTTGTCGAACTCGTGGTTGCCGGCCGAGGCGAAGTCCAGGCCCATGGCGTTGAGGGCCTCGATGGTGGGCTCGTCGGCGAAGGAGGCGGCGTCGAACTCCCAGCCGGAGAACAGGTCGCCGGGGGCGAAGAAGAGGGAGTTGCGGCGGCCGTCGCGCAGCCGCTCCAGGTGGGCGGCCATGGAGGCGACGCCCCCGACGGTGTAGGTCTTCCCGCCGGCTCCGGTGATGATCGAGTGGGCGCCCGGGGCGCCCTGCAGATAGCCGTGCAGGTCGGTGATGTTGAGGAGTTGGACGTCTACGTACTCGTCGGCCGTGGCCGCGTCGCGGGCGTGGCCGGTGGCGTAGGCGTTGCTGCCGATGGCGCTCGCGGTGGCCAGAGCCCCCGCGGCGGTGAAGAAGGAGCGTCGTCCGATGTCGCGCACTGCGTCACTCTCCTGAGCGGGCCGTCCGTGAGGGGACGACGGGAGAGTCAAGCAAGCCGCTCGGGACGGCCGGTCACCACGACGCGTACCGGGCGTGAACGGGCGGGGGACAGTCGCCCCCAGGGCGTGTCCCGTGGATCATGCAGGGTGCGTGGCACCTGATCCACGGGACACGCCCTGGGGCGCGGTGTGTGCCCGCCGTCCGGCGGATCGGCCGTTCGGCGAGACGGGTGTTACGGGCGCTCGGCCGGGCCGGGCCGCTGGGGCTCCTGCCCGGCCGTGGCGAAGGCCGCGGTGTCGGCCCCGGCCTGGCTGCTGCCCAGCTCCTGGCCGCGGAGCAGGAACCAGGCGGCTCCCGAGGCGGCCAGCAGGACCGCCGCGCCCACCCCGGCCGCGACGTCCACGCCGTTCACGAAGGAGTCCTGAGCGGCCTTCAGCAGCGCCCCGCCCTGTCCGCCGGGGAGTTGGCCGGCGATCACGACGGCGCCGCCGAGCGACTCCCGGGCGGCATCGGCGGCGGGCTCGGACACCCCGCCGGGTGTCGGGAATCCCCGGTAGATGCTGGTGACGATGGAGCCGAGCAGGGCGATGCCGAGGGCCGCGCCGAGTTCGTAGGCCGTCTCGGAGACCGCGGAGGCGGCGCCCGCCTCCTCCTTGGGCACATTGGAGAGGATCACATCGGCGGTGACGGTGAACGAGAAACCGGCGCCGACCCCGACGATGAAGAGGATGAAGCACAGCGCCGCGGTACCGGTGTCGGCGTGCAGGGTGGTGCAGCCGACCAGCGACAGCCCGACCACCGCGAGACCGCCGGCCACCACGATCCGTACGGACAGCTTCCGGGCGACCCAGCCGGCCGCCAGGCCCGCGCCCACCGCGCCGACCGCGGCCGGGAGTTCGACCAGCCCGGCGTTCAGCGGCGAGCGCTGCTGCACCATCTGGAGGAACTGGGAGAGGAAGAAGACCAGTCCGGACAGCCCGAGGATGGTCAGCAGATCCGCCAGCACCGCCCCGGAGAAGCCGCGGTGGGCGAAGAGCTTCATGTTCAGCAGCGGCGAGGGCAGGGTGAGCTGCCGGCGGACGAACCAGACCAGCGCGAGCACACCGAGGACGGCCGCGAGGGCGATGTCCCAGCGGTAGCCCTCCACCGCCGCTTCCTTGACGGCGTAGACGACGGCGACGATGCCGACGAGGGAGAGCCCGACGCTGGGGATGTCCCAGGGCCCGGGGTCCGGATTGCGCGACTCCGGGATGACCTTGGCGCCGACGGCGACCAGCAGCGCCATCACCGGCAGGTTGATCAGGAAGACCGAGCCCCACCAGAAGTGCCCCAGCAGAAAGCCGCCGAGGACCGGCCCGACGGCCATGCCGGCCGAGGCCATCGCGCCCCAGATGCCGATGGCGAGGCTGCGTTCTCTGGGGTCGTGGAAGAGGTTGCGGATCAGCGCGAGGGTGGCGGGCATCAGCGTCGCACCGGCCACGCCCTGGAGGGCACGCGCGGCGATCATCATTTCCGGGCTGGAGGCGTACGCGGCGAGCACCGACATCGCGCCGAAGCCGACGGAGCCGATCAGCAGCAGTTTCTTGCGGCCGACGCGGTCGCCGAGGCTGCCCATGGACACCAGCAGACCGGCGATGACGAAGGAGTAGATGTCACCGATCCACAGCAGCTGGGTGCCCGAGGGGCGCAGGTCTTCGCTCAGGAAGGGAGTGGCGAGGCCGAGAACCGTGGCATCGACGCCGACCAGCAGAACGGCGAGGACGAGGACGGCCAGTGCGAGCCAGCGGCCCGGCCGGGGCTGGTCGTCCACATGGGCCGAACCGGCCGGTCCTGACGCTATGGTCTCGGTCATTTCTCCATGCTCCGTCGGATGCCGCCGAGCAGCAGCTCGGCGATCGAGTGGTTGAGGTCGTTGCGGGCGACCCGTCCTTCGTGGACGGCCCAGGCGCCGGCGCCGATCAGTCCGTAGAGCGCCTCGGTGAGCCAGGCGGCGCTCAGCTCGATCCGGAAGTCGCCCTCTGCCTGGCCGCGCCGGAAGAGGGCGGTGATCCGGGCGTCGAGCTCTGCCCAGCCGGCGTTGATCTCGCCGTCCTCGAAGAGCTGGTTCTCGGTGAAGAGGAAGGCGAGTACGGCAGCGACCGGTTCGGCCGCCTCGATCAGCCGGCGCAGCGCGTCGGCCGCGTCCCCCTCGGCCAGCCGGGCCCGGTCGATGGCCTGCGCGAACTGCGCTATCCCCTGCTCCTCCAGCGCCTTGATCAGCGCGTCACGCCCGGCGAAGTGCCGGTGCAGGGTCGCCCTGCTGATGCCCGCCGCGCGGGCGATCTCGTCCATCGAGGTCGTCGCCCGCCGCGTGAGCAACGCGGCGGCCTCCTTGAGTACCTGCTCCCGATCCACAGCCATGAGACATACAGTACCCGAATGAGACACTGATGTCTCACACTGTCTCACGCCCTCGCCTTCCCTGCCGTGGTCCCGCACCGACGGGGGGGGGTGGCCCCCACTCCCCCGCGGCAACGACGGCGGCCCGCCCCCGGTCTCTCCCGGGGGCGGGCCGCCGTCGTACGCCTCGGAGGGCTAGGACCGCTTCAGGGGCCGCTTGGCCGCCGCCCACTCCTGCTGCCCGACCAGATCGGCCCGCACCTCGGCGAGCTGGACCGCCACCGCCGAGGGAGCGGTGCCGCCGCGGCCGCTGCGTGCGGCAAGCGCACCCTGGACGTTCAGCACACCGCGCACCTCCGGGGTCAGATGCGGCGAGATCTTCGCGAACTGCTCATCGGTGAGCTGGTCCAGCTCGATGCCGTGCGCCTCGCACTCCTTGACGCACTCCCCCGCGACCTCGTGCGCCACCCGGAACGGCACGCCCTGCTTGACCAGCCACTCCGCGATGTCGGTGGCCAGCGAGAAACCGGCCGGGGCCAGCTCCTCCATGCGCTCACGGTTGACCGTCAGGGTCGCCATCATGCCGGTGAACGCCGGGAGCAGCACCTCCAGTTGGTCGCAGGAGTCGAAGACCGGCTCCTTGTCCTCCTGGAGGTCGCGGTTGTACGCGAGCGGCAGCGCCTTGAGCGTGGCCAGCAGCCCGGTCAGATTGCCGATGAGGCGGCCGGACTTGCCCCGCGCCAGCTCCGCGATGTCCGGGTTCTTCTTCTGCGGCATGATCGACGAGCCGGTCGAGAAGGCGTCGTGCAGGGTCACGAAGGAGAACTCCTTCGTGTTCCAGAGGATGATCTCCTCCGCGATCCGCGAGAGGTTGACCCCGGCCATCGCCGTGATGAAGGCGAATTCGGCGACGAAGTCACGCGAGGCCGTGCCGTCGATGGAGTTGCCGGCCGAGCCGTGCTCGAAGCCGAGGTCGGCGGCGACCGCCTCCGGGTCGAGGCCGAGCGAGGATCCGGCCAGCGCGCCCGAGCCGTACGGGGAGACGGCGGTGCGGTCGTCCCACTGCCGCAGCCGCTCCGCGTCCCGCGACAGCGACTGCACATGCGCCAGGACGTGGTGGGCGAAGAGCACCGGCTGGGCGTGCTGAAGGTGGGTGCGGCCCGGCATCGCGACGTCCGGGTGGGCCTCGGCAAGGCCGATCAGCGCCTCCTGGAGGTCGGCGAGCAGCCCGCCGATGATCCGGGCGTGGTCGCGCAGGTACATCCGGAAGAGCGTGGCGACCTGGTCGTTGCGCGACCGGCCGGCCCGCAGCTTGCCGCCGAGGTCCGGGCCGAGCCGCTCCAGCAGACCCCGCTCCAGGGCGGAGTGGACGTCCTCATCGGCGACGGTGCCGGTGAACGAGCCGTCGGCGACATCGGCTTCGAGCCGGTCGAGCCCGGCGAGCATCCGGGTCAGCTCGTCCTCGGTGAGCAGGCCCGCCGTGTGGAGCGCACGGGCGTGCGCGCGGGAGCCGGCGATGTCGTACGGGGCCAGCCGCCAGTCGAAGTGGACCGACGCCGACAGCTGGGCCAGGGCCTCGGCGGGTCCGTCGGCGAAACGGCCGCCCCAGAGCCGGACGTCACCGCTGTTGCTGCTCACTGCTGCTCCTCAAGGCTGCTGTGACGGGCATTCCGGGACACAACCCGGGCCCCCTGTGCCGCCTCCCCCAAGGTCTTGAGGACCAGGGGGGACCCCCACCCCACCGCGAGGGCAGGGGGGCGGCGCTTGTACGAAGGTAACGAGGCGGGATCAGGCCAGGTCGCGCTTGGCCGCAATCTTGCTCGACATTCCGAAGAGCTCGATGAAGCCCTTCGACAGCGACTGGTCGAAGGTGTCGCCGGTGTCGTACGTCGCCAGGTTGAAGTCATAGAGCGACTTGTCGGACTTCCGGCCGGTGACGACCGCGCGGCCGCCGTGCAGAGTCATCCGGATGTCGCCGCTGACCTGCTGGTTGGCCTCGTTGATGAAGCCGTCCAGGGCGCGCTTGAGCGGGGAGAACCACAGGCCGTCGTAGACCAGCTCGCCCCAGCGCTGCTCGACCTGCCGCTTGTAGCGGGCCAGTTCGCGCTCGACGGTGACGCTCTCCAGCTCCTGGTGCGCGGTGATCAGCGCGATGGCGCCGGGCGCCTCGTACACCTCGCGGGACTTGATGCCGACCAGCCGGTCCTCGACCATGTCGATCCGGCCGATGCCCTGGGCGCCGGCCCGCTCGTTGAGCTGCTGGATGGCCTGGAGGACGGTGACGGGCTTGCCGTCGATGGCGACCGGGACACCCTCCTTGAAGGAGATGATGACCTCGTCGGCCTCCCGCTGGGTGGCGGGGTTCTCCGTGTACTCGTACACGTCCTCGATCGGCGCGTTCCAGATGTCCTCCAGGAAGCCGGTCTCCACGGCCCGCCCGAAGACGTTCTGGTCGATGGAGTACGGCGACTTCTTGGTGGTCGCGATCGGGAGGTTCTTCTCCTCGCAGAAGGCGATCGCCTTGTCCCGGGTCATCGCGTAGTCACGGACCGGGGCGATGCACTTCAGGTCGGGGGCGAGGGAGGAGATACCGGCCTCGAAGCGGACCTGGTCGTTGCCCTTGCCGGTGCAGCCGTGGGCGACGGTGGTGGCGCCGTGCTTCTTGGCGGCGGCGACCAGGTGCTTGACGATGGTCGGCCGGGAGAGCGCGGAGACCAGCGGGTAGCGGTCCATGTACAGGGCATTGGCCTTGATCGCCGGGAGGCAGTACTCGTCGGCGAATTCGTCCTTGGCATCCGCGACCTCGGCCTCGACCGCGCCGCAGGCAAGCGCACGCTTGCGGATGACGTCCAGGTCCTCGCCGCCCTGGCCGACGTCCACGGCAACGGCGATGACCTCGGCGCCCGTCTCCTCGGCGATCCAGCCGATACAGACGGAGGTGTCCAGGCCGCCCGAGTAGGCGAGTACGACGCGCTCGGTCACGGGTTTCTCCTTACGGTGCATACGCTGATGGGTATAAGTATGCACTCCACCGTATGTTTCGTCAACGCATCGGAGAACTTGCAGGTCAGCGGCGTGTCGACGGTGTGGCGCGAGGCCTTAGATAGATTTCAGAGGTCCTCCTGGAGCACCTCGGCGAGCACTGCCGCATGACTGGAGGAGGCATCCTTCGTGGCCGTCAGCAGCGTCAGCGGCCCCTCGGCGGCGAGCCCCCGCAGTCGCTCCAGCGCCTCCTGGGCGCCCTCCTGCGCCAGCTCCGCGCGATAGCGCTCGGCGAAACGCTCGAACCGCTCCCCCCGATGGCCGTACCAGCGCCGCAGCTCGGTCGAGGGCGCCACGTCCTTGCACCACTCGGTGAGCTGCGCGTCCGCCTTGGACAGCCCGCGCGGCCAGAGCCGGTCGATCAGCACCCGCGCCCCGTCCGCCGGCTCCGGCGTCTCGTACACCCGGCGCACCCGGAGGACGTCCTTCGGGGATATTTCACCCATACCTCATCGAACCACGGGCTCAAGCCCCCCGCCCGGAGGCCGGGACGCACCACCTGTGGGCCCCGCTTTGGATTCATGGCCCGGGACAGGGTATTTTTCTTCTGCACACCCCGGCCGGGCATCTTCCGGCCGGTACGGGCACCGGGACGTGGCGCAGCTTGGTAGCGCACTTGACTGGGGGTCAAGGGGTCGCAGGTTCAAATCCTGTCGTCCCGACGGTGTTTTTGCAGGTCAAAGGCCGCTTCCGAAGATCGGGAGCGGCCTTTGCCGTGTGCGGTGTCCGCTCCGGTGCGTGCGGGAGCCCGGCCGGGGCCGCGGCGGGCCCGGCCGGGCGGCGGCCGGCCCCGGTCGGCCTACCCGGCTACCCGGCTACCCGCCTGCCCGCCTGCCCGCCTACGGCACCGTGTCCGACAGATCGCGCTGGTGCGGAATCGCGATCTCCTCCGGCTTCTGCAGGGCCACGGTCCGTGCCGGGGAGGGGATCCGGATGCCCTCGTCCCGGTAGCGACGGTGCAGGCGCTTGATGAACTCGTGCTTGATGCGGTACTGGTCGCTGAACTCGCCGACGCCCAGGATCACCGTGAAGCCGATGCGGGAGTCACCGAAGGTGTGGAAGCGGACGGCCGCTTCGTGGTCGGGGTCGCCGCCGTTGACGTCCTTCATCACGCACTCGACGACCTCGGTGGTGACCCGCTCGACGTGGTCGAGGTCGCTGTCGTAGCCGACCCCCACCTGCACCAGGATCGTCAACTTCTGTTCCGGACGGGTGAAGTTGGTCATGTTGGTGCCGGCCAGCTGGGCGTTGGAGATGATCACCAGGTTGTTGGAGAGCTGACGCACCACGGTGTTGCGCCAGTTGACGTCGACGACATAGCCCTCCTCCCCGCTGCTGAGCCGGATGTAGTCGCCGGGCTGCACCGTCTTGGAGGCGAGGATGTGCACGCCCGCGAAGAGGTTGGCGAGGGTGTCCTGGAGTGCCAGGGCGACCGCGAGGCCGCCCACGCCGAGCGCGGTCAGCAGCGGGGCGATGGAGATGCCCAGGGTCTGCAGGACGACGAGGAAACCCATCGCCAGGACGATGATGCGGGTGATGTTGGCGAAGATGGTCGCCGAGCCGGCCACCCCGGAGCGGGACTGCGCAAGGGACTTCACCAGCCCGGTGATCACCCGGGCCGCGGTGAGCGTGACGACCAGGATGAGCAGCACGGTCAGCGTCCGGTTGACGGTGTGTCCGATCACCGGTGTCAGCGGCAGGGCGGCGGTCGCCGCCGCCAGCCCGCCGGCGACCGCGCCCCAGGGCACCACGGCCCGCAGGGCGTCGACGAGGACATCGTCCCCGCTCCACCGGGTGCGCAGCGCGTGTTTGCCCAGCCACCGCAGGACAACGCGCAGCAGCAGTCCGGCCACGATGCCGGCGGCCAGCGCCGCTCCGGCCACGATCAGGTCGTGCAGTGTCACAGCGCGGTTCACCGGCCGGCTCCTCCCGCGACCGGAAGGAGCGGCCCTGCTATGAACCCGATGTGATGTCTCGTCACCATGCCACCTGCTTGTCTCTAGGGCTGCGAAGGCGCCGGGACATCCGTGGACGTCCCGGCGCGAACTGCCATCCTGCCGTATGAGGTTCGGCAGGCAGCGGGTGGCTCGGGTGGATTGCACGCACGGCCGCCGACCGCGGCGGGGCGGGGCACTCCGGGTGGTGACGAAGGGCGCCGGGGAGCGTCGCGGGGCAGCCTCAGTGCGCCTTCTGCGCCAGCCGCAGCAGATGGTCGGCGAGGGCCTGGCCGCCCGCCGGGTCGCGGCTGATGAGCATCAGGGTGTCGTCGCCGGCGATGGTGCCGAGGATGTCGTGCAGCTCGGCCTGGTCGATGGCCGAGGCCAGGAACTGGGCGGCGCCCGGCGGGGTGCGCAGGACAACGAGGTTGGCGGAGGCCTCGGCGGAGATGAGGAGTTCGCCGGAGAGGCGGCGCATCCGCTCCTCCTTGGCCGACTCGCCCAGCGGCGCCCGCGGCTTGCGGTCGCCGCCCTCGCTGGGCACCGCGTAGATCAGCTCACCACCGGTGTTGCGGATCTTCACCGCGCCCAGCTCGTCCAGGTCGCGCGAGAGCGTCGCCTGGGTGACGGACAGGCCGTCGTCGGCGAGCAGCTTGGCGAGCTGGCTCTGGGAGCGGACCGGCAGCCGGTTGAGGATGTCCACGATCCGGCGGTGGCGGGCGGTGCGGGTCTGCGGTACGGCCTGGCCGCCGTTGAGCGACTCGTTGTCCTGCGGCTCGGTCATCGTTGTCGTCAGTCTCCGGCTCGTCGTTCCCCGTCGGCCCCTTGGCGGGCCGTGTTGAGGACGGCGGGCAGCTTCCGGAGGAACTCATCCGCTTCGTCGTCGGAGACGATCAGCGGCGGGGCGAGCCGGACGACGTCCGGCGCGACCGCGTTCACCAGGAGGCCCGCGTCCTGAGCCGCCTGCTGCACCTGCGGCGCGAGCGACTCCGTCAAGACGATACCCAGGAGCAGCCCCGCACCGCGGACCTGCCCGACCAAGGGGTGCCCCAGGGCCTCGGTCCCCTCGCGCAGCCGCTCGCCGACGCGCTTGACGTGGTCGAGGATGCCGTCCTTCTCGATGGTGTCCAGGACGGCCAGGGCGCCGGCACAGACGACCGGGTTGCCGCTGAACGTCGACCCGTGCGAACCGGGGGTGAGCAGGTCGGCGGCAGGGCCGAAGGCGAGGGTGGCGCCGATGGGGAGGCCGCCGCCCAGGCCCTTGGCGAGGGTGACAATGTCCGCCTCGACGCCCTGGGCCCGGGACTCCAGCCAGTGTCCGGTCCGGCCGATGCCGGTCTGGATCTCGTCGAGGACCAGCAGGGTGCCGGTGGCGGCGGTGATCTCGCGGGCGGCCTGGAGATAGCCGGGCGGGGGCACGACGACACCGTTCTCGCCCTGGACGGGCTCCAGGATGACGAAGGCGGTGTCGGTGGTGACGGCGGCGCGGAGGGCCTCGGTGTCGCCGTACGGGACGTGGTCGACGTCGCCGGGCAGCGGGGCGAACGGGGCCTGCTTGCCGGGCTGGCCGGTGAGCGCGAGGGCGCCCATGGTGCGGCCGTGGAATCCGCCGGCCGTGGAGACCATGTGGGTGCGTCCGGTCAGCCGGCCGATCTTGAAGGCGGCCTCGTTGGCCTCGGCGCCGGAGTTGGAGAAGTAGACCCGGCCGGGCCGCCCGGCCAGCGCGAGCAGCCGCTCGGCCAGGGCGACGGTGGGCTCGCTGACGAAGAAGTTGGAGACATGGCCGAGCGTGGCGACCTGGTCGGAGACCGCGCGCACCACCGCGGGGTGGGCATGGCCGAGGGAGTTGACCGCGATGCCGCCGAGGAAGTCGAGGTACTCCTTGCCGTCGGCGTCCCACACCCTGGCGCCCTCGCCGCGTACGAGCGGGACGCGGGGGGTGCCGAAGTTGTCCATCATGGCGCCCTGCCAGCGCCCGGTGAGGCCCGCGTTGGTCACCGGACCGTGGCCGTGTGCCGCCTCGCTCATGTCGCCCCCTCGATCGTGTTCGCGTCCGGCACGACCATCGTGCCGATTCCTTCGTCGGTGAAGATCTCCAGCAGGATCGCGTGCTGGACCCGCCCGTCGATGACCCGGGCGGTGTGCACGCCGTTGCGGACGGCGTGCAGACAGCCGCGCATCTTGGGGACCATGCCGCTGGCCAGGTCGGGCAGCAGCTTCTCCAGTTCCGTGGCGGTGAGGCGGGAGATCACCTCGTCGCTGTTCGGCCAGTCCTCGTAGAGGCCCTCGACGTCGGTGAGGACCATCAGGGTCTCGGCGCCGAGGGCCGCGGCGAGTGCGGCCGCGGCGGTGTCGGCGTTGACGTTGAAGATGCCGGACGCCCCGGAGGCTCCTGCGGCCGCGGAAGCTGAGTCCTCCTCGTCGCTGCTGCGGGCGATGGAGGAGATGACCGGGATCCGGCCGTCGTCCAGGAGCGCGTGGACCGCGCCGGGGTCGATGGCGGTGATCTCGCCGACCCGGCCGATGTCCACCCGCTCCCCGTCGATGTCGGCGTAGTGCTTGGTGGCCGCCATCAGATGGGCGTCCTCGCCGGTCATGCCGACGGCGAGCGGGCCGTGCTCGTTGAGCAGCCCGACCAGCTCCCGCTGCACCTGACCGGCCAGCACCATCCGTACGACGTTCATCGCCTCGGGCGTGGTGACCCGCAGGCCGCCCTTGAACTCCGACTCCAGACCGAGCAGCTGGAGCTGGGCGCTGATCTGCGGGCCGCCGCCGTGCACGACGACGGGGCGCAGCCCGGCGTGCCGCAGGAAGACCACGTCCTGGGCGAAGGCGCGCTTGAGCTCCTCGTCGATCATGGCGTTGCCACCGAACTTGATGACGACGGTCTTGCCGTGGTGCCGGGTCAGCCAGGGCAGCGCCTCGATGAGGGTGCGCGCCTTGGGAAGTGCGGTGTGCTTGCGGGTGCTCATGCCGGTCCGGCCTCGTTTCTCCCCCACGCTTCGCGCGGGAGGTACCCCCGGGCGGACTGTGCACACAGCGCGCGCCGGAGCCTCGGGTGCGCGCTCATGACGCGTACGCGCTGTTCTCGTGGACGTAATCGGCGGTGAGGTCGTTGGCCCAGATGACCGCGGACTCGGTGCCGGCGGCGAGGTCGGCGGTGATCCGCACCTCCCGGTAGCGCATGTCGACCAGGTCGCGGTCCTCGCCCACCGAGCCGTTCTTGCAGACCCAGATGTCGTTGATGGCGACGTTCAGCTGGTCGGGTTCGAAGACGGCGGACGTGGTGCCGATGGCCGAGAGCACCCGGCCCCAGTTGGGGTCCTCGCCGTGCAGGGCGCACTTGAGGAGGTTGTTGCGGGCGATCGAGCGGCCGACCTCCACCGCGTCGTCCTCGCTGGCCGCGCCGACGACCTCGATCCGGATGTCCTTGCTGGCGCCCTCGGCGTCCCCGATCAGCTGCCGGGCGAGGTCGGCGCAGACGGTGCGCACCGCCTCGGCGAAGTCGCCGGTGTCCGGCACGGTGCCGGAGGCGCCGGAGGCCAGCAGCAGCACCGTGTCATTGGTCGACATGCAGCCGTCGGAGTCGACCCGGTCGAAGGTGGTGCGGGTGGCCGCGCGCAGCGCCGCGTCGAGCTCGGCCGACGGCAGATCGGCGTCGGTGGTCAGCACCACGAGCATGGTGGCCAGGCCCGGGGCGAGCATGCCGGCGCCCTTGGCCATCCCTCCCACGGTCCAGTTGTCCTGGCTCACCTGCGCCGTCTTGTGCACGCTGTCGGTGGTCTTGATGGCGATGGCGGCCTTCTCGCCGCCGTGCGGGGTGAGTTGGGCGACCGCCTTGTCGACGCCGGGCAGCAGCTTGTCCATCGGCAGCGTGACGCCGATCAGGCCCGTCGAGCACACGGCGATCAGGCCCGCCTGGTGCCCGCCGGTCTCGTCGTACCCCGCGGTGTTCAGCGACTCGGCGACCTTCTCCGCGGTGGCGTGGGTGTCCTGGAAGCCCTTCGGGCCCGTACAGGCATTGGCGCCACCGGAGTTGAGGACGACGGCGGACAGCTCTCCGCTCTTCAGCACCTGTTCCGACCAGAGCACCGGCGCCGCCTTGACGCGGTTGGAGGTGAAGACACCGGCGGCAGCGCTCCGGGGCCCGGTGTTCACCACGAGGGCCAGGTCCGGGTTGCCATTCGCCTTGATCCCGGCCGCGATGCCCGCCGCCGTGAATCCCTGTGCTGCCGTGACGCTCACTGCGTGTCCTCCGTCGTTGTTCCGGCCCCGCCGGTCCTGCCCAGCTGTCCCTGCCCCTGCCCCTGCTCCCGGTCCACGGAGGTCACGGGGCGACCCCGACCTTCGGCAGGCCCGTCTCCTCGGGGAGTCCCAGGGCGAGGTTCATGCTCTGCACCGCGCCGCCCGCGGTCCCCTTGGTGAGGTTGTCGAGGGCGCTGATCGCGATGATGCGGCCGGCCGCGGCATCGAGGGTCACCTGGATCTGCGCGGTGTTGGAGCCGTACACGGAGGCGGTCGACGGCCACTGGCCCTCGGGCAGCAGCCGCACGAACGGCTCGTCGGCCAGCGCCTTGTCGTACGCGGCCCGTACGGCGGCGGCGTCCACACCGGGCTTCGCCCGGGCCGAGCAGGTGGCGAGGATGCCGCGGGACATGGGGGCGAGGGTCGGGGTGAAGGAGACCCCGACACGCTCGCCGGCCACCGCACTGAGGTTCTGGATCATCTCGGGGGTGTGCCGGTGCCCGCCGCCGACGCCGTACGGGCTCATCGCGCCCATGACCTCGGAACCCAGCAGATGCGGTTTGAGCGCCTTGCCGGCGCCGGAGGTGCCGGTGGCCGCCACGATGACGGCCTCGGGCTCGGCGAGCCGGTCCGCGTAGGCGGGGAACAGTGCGAGCGAGACGGCGGTCGGGTAGCAGCCCGGGACCGCGATGCGCCGCGTCCCCTGGAGCGCGGCGCGGCCCCCGGGCAGCTCGGGAAGCCCGTACGGCCAGGTGCCCGCGTGGCCCGTGCCGTAGAACGCCTCCCAGTCCGCGGCGTCGGTGAGCCGGAAGTCGGCTCCGCAGTCGACGACCAGCACCTCGGGCCCGAGCTCCTCGGCGACCGCGGCGGACTGCCCGTGCGGCAGCGCGAGAAAGACGACATCGTGCCCGGCCAGGACCTCGGCGGTGGTCGGCGCCAGCTCCCGGTCGGCCAGCGGAAGCAGCTGCGGCTGCAGCGCCCCCAGACGCTGCCCCGCGTGGGAGTACCCGGTCACCGCGCCGATCTCCACCTCCGGATGCCCCAGAAGCAGACGCAGCACCTCACCCCCCGCGTACCCACTCGCCCCGGCCACTGCCGCTCGCACCGTCATGGACCCTCCTTGTTCATGGCATGACTATACGGATAGCGGCAGGGTTATGCAATGAGGTGGGGTGGTCCCCGCCCGGAGTCCGGCACACCCCCGTCCGGACACCGGTGCCGCCGGCCGCATCGAGGCGGGTCGAGGCGGGTCGAGGCCGTAGCCGGCGGGACGCTTCAGGTGCCGGGGCCGACGAGGTCCTGGGTGCCGAGGACGGTCAGGAGGGCGAGGCGTTCGGCGTCCTCGGTGCCGGGCTCGACGGTGTAGACCATGATCCGCAGGTCGCTGCCCGCCACCGTGAGGACGTCGCAGTCCAGCGTCACGGGCCCGACCCGCGGATGGTCGATCGTCTTGCGCGTGGCCTCGCGACGGCCGGCGGCACCCGCGTCCCACAGCTCGGCGAACCGCTGGCTGCCCGCGCGCAGTTCCGCGATCAGCCGCTGCAACGAACGGTCGGCCGGGTAGCGTTCGGCGGCCGCGCGCAGGTCGGCGACGAGCACGGCTTCGTGGTCGCGCTGAGCCTGCGGCGTGCGGCGGGCGCCGGTGCCGGGACCGAGGAAGTGGCGCCACACGCCGTTGCGTTCGTTGCCGCGCCGGGCGGACGGGTCGCCCATCAGAGCCGCGTACGGGGCGTTGGCCACGAGCAGGGTCCAGCCGGCGTCGAAGACCGCCACGGGCGTCGCCGTCAGCCGGTCCAGCAGCCGCTGGACGCTCGGGGTGAGATACGCGGGCACCGTCTCCGGTCCCGGCGGTGCGAGCCCGGCCAGCCGGAAGAGGTGCGCGCGTTCCTCCGTGGACAGCCGCAGCGCGCGGGCGAGGGCTTCGACGACCTGGGTCGAGGGGTGGGTGGCGCGGCCTTGCTCAAGCCGGGTGACGTAGTCGACGGAGACCCCGGCGAGCATGGCCAACTCCTCGCGGCGCAGGCCGGCCGCGCGCCGCTGCCCGCCGGCCGGCAGCCCGGCGGCCTCGGGTGGGACGCGGTCCCGCCAGCGACGCACCGCCTTGCCGAACTCCGCCGTCGCCATACGGCCAGTGTGCCGCGTCGGCCGCGCCTCTGCCTGGTACCGCCGGTCCCAGGAAGGCGGGACTCCTGGCTGTCCGGGCGGGCGGGACGGAGGGTGGAGGCATGACGACCACACTGATCACAGGAGCGAACAAGGGACTCGGTTTCGAGACCGCCCGCCGGCTCCTCGCCGCGGGCCACACCGTCTACATCGGCAGCCGGAACGCGGCCCGCGGCCGCCGCGCGGCCGGGCAACTGGGCGCGCGGGCACGGTTCGTGCAGCTCGACATCACCGACGACGCGTCCGTCGCGGCCGCGGTGACGACGATCGCGGCCGACGGCGGCCTTGACGTGCTGGTCAACAACGCCGGCATCGAGGCGCGGGGCGAGAACAACACGGTGGCCGGGGCCGCGGACGTCACCGCCGACACGATGCGGGAGGTCTTCGAGACCAACGTCTTCGGCACGGTACGCGTCACGCACGCCTTCCTGCCGCTGCTGCAGCGGTCCACCGCCCCGGTCGTGGTCAACGTCAGCAGCGGCCTGGCCTCGCTCGCACACGCGGCCGAGCCGGGCCACCCGGCCGCCGCCTACCCCGGCATCGCGTACCCGGCATCGAAGACCGTGATCAACATGATCACCGTGCGGTACGCGAAGGCGTTTCCCACCCTGCGGATCAACGCGGTGGAGCCCGGCTTCACCAAGACCGACCTGAACGGGAACACCGGCGTCCAGACGGTCGAAGAGGGCGCCGAGATCATCGTCCGCATGGCACAGGTGGGCCCGGACGGCCCCACCGGCGGGTACGTCGATGCAGCAGGGCCCCTGCCCTGGTAAGCGTCCCGAACACCGGCGATCGGACACCCTGCCCGAGCGTTTCACCTGGCGCTTCCCCGGCTGGGCCGCCCTACCGCCCGCGGGCCGTTCGTCCGGGTCAGCAGGGACGGTTGCGGCAAACCGTCACGGGCTTATCCGCCGACGGGGAGGCGGGCGGGCGACAGTGCGGTCAGGGCTTCCTGGGCGGCTCGCTCGCCGGAGCGTACGGCGCCCTCCATCAGCCCGTGCATATGTGTGGCCGACTCGGTGCTGGCCCAGTGGATCCGGCCGACCGGCGCGCGCAGTGCGCTGCCGTAGGTGGTCAGGGTGCCGGGCGGGAAGTGGCCGATCATCCCGCCCAGCGACCACTGCTGGGCGGACCAGTCGGTCTCCAGGTAGTGGGCGGGGTGGCGGGCCCGGGGGCCGAACCGCTCGGCCAGCGCGTCCAGCCAGATCTCTCGCCGTTCGGCCGGGCCCAGCCGCCCCATGTGCAGGGCTCCGGTGCTGAACGCGTAGCTGCTGAGCACTCCCGGCCGGCCCGCCGGCGGCGTCTGGTCGATGGTGATCGGGACCGGCGACCGGGGCGCGAGTGTCTGCCCCGAGAGGTCCTGTTCGCGCCAGAACGGCTCGGGGTACACCGTGTGCACCCGGATGATCGCCCCTGGCACCACGCGCTGGAGCAGATGACCGCACGCGGTGGGAAGCGGCGGGTCGAAGGCGATCCGCCCCGCCAGCACCGGCGGCGTCGCCACGATCACGCGCTGCGCCCGCACGGTGAGCCCGTCGGAGACGACCGTCACGCAGGTGCCGTCGTGGGTGATCCGCTGCACGGGGCTGGACAGGCGCACCCGTTCCCCCAGCTGCTCGGCCATGCGTCTGGCCAGTTCGGGGACGCCGCCGTCCACGAGGTGGGTCTCGGTCCTGCGGGAGTCGGTGTAGTAGCCGAAGCCGCCGCCGCCACGGGCCAGGGTGAGGGCGCCCAGCAGGGAGACCTCCGCCGGGTCGGCGCAGAACAGCAGATTCATGGTCGATCTGAGCAGCGTGCGGGCGGCGGCCGTGGGCACGTTCAGCGGGTCGGAGAGCCACTGCCCGAGCGTGCGGGCGTCCCACGACCGGGCGCTCCGGGCGCGCCACGGGGCGTCCGCCGGGAGACGCCGCGCCATCAGGTTCAGACGCGCCAGCGCCAGGCCGAGGCCCATCAGTGTCCCTGGTCCGGCGGCGGGGATGCCACCGCGGTAACGGTGATTGACGCCGTCCAGGGACAAGAGGTGCTCGCCCCGCTCGTACTGCGGGTACACCTCGAGTCCCAGTTCCCGGCAGAGCTGGAACATCCGGTCCTGGCCCTTGCCCAGCCAGGTGCCGCCGGCGGATACGACGGTCCCGTCGGGCAGCTCACGGTTCCAGACCCGTCCGCCCACCCGGTCCCTGGCCTCGAGCACCACCACCTCGTGGCCGGCCTGATCCAGTCGTCTCGCAGCGGCGAGACCGGCGAAACCGGCCCCCACCACGCACACGTCCGCCTGCATCTGATCCATGACCCACCTCCACGGCTCAGCGTCACCCACCGGACCCGGCTCCGCCCGGCGAGTGCGCCATAGGGCGGGACGGGTGGGTCGCGGCGGCGACGTGAGGGGTGCGGTGGCAGGGGCGTGGGTGTGCCCGCAGGGGTGCGGGCCAGGGGTGCGGGCGGTGCGGCCTCGGGGCCGGCAGGGCCGCCGTCAGGAGGCTTGCCAGAAGGTCGTCAGGACCGTATCAACGGGGTCACTCGTCCCCCTTCGCGTCCTTCTCCTTCTCCTTGGCCTTCTCCTTGATGCGCACGGTCTCCTTGCGGACCTCGGCCTGGGTGGCGCGTTCCTTCTGCAGCCACTCGGGGAGCTCCTGCTTCAGCGCCTCGATCTGTTCGGTGGTGAGCGCGTCGGTGATACCGCCGCGGGCCAGGCCCGAGATGGAGACGCCGAGCTTCGCCGCGACCACCGGGCGGGGGTGCGGGCCGGTGCGCCGCAGCTCGACCAGCCACTCCGGCGGATCGGCCTGCAGCGCGTTGAGCTCGCTGCGCGAGACGACACCCTCCTGGAACTCGGCGGGTGTGGCCTCGAGGTACACACCCAGCTTCTTTGCCGCGGTCGCGGGCTTCATGGTCTGGGTGGTCTGGTGCGACGTCATGGTGTCCAGGGTAGCGAGCGTGTGCGATACCTCCGACCACGACCGGTAACCTGGCGGCGTGACAGGCTCCGATACACCCCCTTCGTTCCGGCTCGCGTACGTACCGGGCGTGACGCCGGCCAAGTGGGTGCGTATCTGGCACGAGCGGCAGCCCGGCATCCCGCTGACCCTGGTCGCGGTGACCGCCGACGAAGCCTCCGGCACGCTGCGGGACGGCGCCGCCGACGCGGGATTCGTGCGGCTGCCGGTCGACCGGACGGCCTTCAGCGCGATCCCGCTCTACACCGAGACGACGGTGGTCGTGGTCCCGAAGGACCACCTCGTGGCGGCGGTCGACGAGGTGTCCGCCGAGGACCTGGCCGACGACATCGTGCTGCATCCCCTCGACGACACCCTGGAGTGGGAGACCCTCCCGGGCCGGCCCGCGATCGAGCGTCCCGCCACGACCGCGGACGCCATCGAGCTGGTGGCGGCCGGGGTGGGTGTGCTCGTCGTCCCGCAGTCGCTCGCGCGGCTGCACCACCGCAGGGATCTCACCTACCGGCCGGTCACGGACGCCCCGCAGTCGCAGATCGCGCTGTCCTGGCCGGAGGACGCGACCACCGACCTGGTGGAGGACTTCATCGGGATCGTGCGCGGGCGGACCGTCAACAGCACCCGCGGCCGCGGCACCGCCGCAGCGGCGGAGCCGAAGCAGGCCGAGCGGGCGCCGGCCGGTGCGGCACGGCGCAAGCCCGGGGCCGCCAAAGCGGGCGGCAAAGCAGGCGGCAGGAACCCGCGGGGCGGTGCCGGCGGGTCCAAGGGCGGCAAGCCCAACAAGCCCAACAAGCACGGCAAGCCCCGCCGCAGGTCGTAGCCCCGACTGCGGTCGCAGCCCCGGGGCGTGCGGCCCGGCGCGGCGCGCGGCCGCCCCGCGCCGGGCGGGGTATCGCCGTACGGGTCAGGCGTGCTGCGGAACCTCGTCCTTCAGGGCGGCCTTGATCTGTTCCCGCAGTTCGGCGCTGTCCGCGTGGCCGTGGACGGATACCGCGTGCTCGGTGGCGGCGCGGATCACCTCGTCCTCCTCGCCGGCGATGACGAGGCTGCAGTTCATCTCGCTCGGGTGATCCCGGCAGTCGACCTTCTTGCGCATGGTGCACCTCCTCCGCATCCAGTGTGGAAGCCGGTCTCCAGTGGGGGCCGGTCTCCAGTGTCCGCCGGTGCCGTTCCCCCGCCGAATACGGCGAATCCCGTATGGCGCGCGCGGCGGCCGCGCTGCTGCAGTGGAAGGCACCAGGAAGAGCGCACCAGGGAGGTGAGCACGCATGGCGACCTCCGCCGACGTCACACCCGGTGGTGCCCTCGACGAGGAACGGGTGCAGCAGTTCCTGGAGCGAGTGATCTCGGACAGCGCCGCCGCGGTCGCCGGCTTGTGCACCTCGCTCGGCGACCGGCTCGGGCTGTACGCGGCCATGGCCGGTGCCGGACCGCTCACCTCCGCACAGCTCGCCGAACGCACCGGGCTGGCCGAACGCTATGTGCGCGAATGGCTGGCCGCCCAGGTGGCCGGCGAATACGTCCGCTACACGCCCGGCATCGACACCTATCTGCTGCCCGACGAGCACGCCGCCGTCCTGGCGGACCGGGAAGCGCCCACGTACGCGGCCGGTTTCTTCACCCTGCTGCAGGCCCTCTACGCCACGGAGGACGCCCTCGCGGCGGCTTTTCGCACCGGGGAAGGCATCGGCTGGGGGGACCACGGGCCGGAGCTGTTCGCCGGCACCGCGACGTTCTTCCGCCCCGGCTATGCGGCCGCGCTGGTACCGGAGTGGCTGACCGCGCTGGACGGTGTGGTGGAGAAGCTGGAACACGGCGCGCGCGTGGCGGACATCGGATGCGGTTACGGCTACTCCACGGCGCTGATGGCGCAGGCCTTCCCCCGGTCACGGTTCCGGGGCTTCGACTTCCACCGCCCGTCCGTCGAGGCGGCCCGCGGCATCGCGGCCGAGCGCGGACTGGACGACCGGGTCAGCTTCGAGGTCGCCACCGCCCAGGACTTCCCCGGCGAGGACTTCGACCTGATCACGTTCTTCGACTGTCTGCACGACACCGGCGATCCGGGCGGCGCACTGCACCACGCCGAGGAGGCGCTGGCCGACGGCGGGACCTGCATGCTCGTCGAGCCGAACGTCTCGGCGCACGTCGAGGAGAACGCCCACCCCATCGGCCGGGCGATGACCGCCGCTTCGGTCGCCGTCTGCCTGCCGTCCGCGCTGGCCCAGCACGGGCCGCAGGCACTGGGAAACCACGCGGGTGAGGAGGCGATGCGGGAGATCGCCGACGACGCCGGCCTCCACCACTGGCGACTCGCCGCACAGACCCCCGTCAACCGCGTCTATGCCGTCGGGCGCTGAGGCGCCTGACGCACCCGGCCGGTCTTCCCCCGGCCGGCCGGGTGGCCCCGCGCCGCCCGGCGGACACCGCCCGCCGGGCGGCCCTCGCTCGACTGCCCGCGCTTGACTGCCCTCTGCCACCTCGGCACGCTGGACGTATGAGCGCGGCCGCGGAGGCCGGCCTGCGGCGCATTCTCGCCGTCGTGGACCTTCTGATCGATGCCGTCGACGAGGAGTCCCTCGTTCCGGCCCTGCTCCCGCTGCTGCTCACCGCCGTACCGGGCGACAGCATCGTCTGGGCCCCCCGTGCCGGCAGCGCCGACCGCCCGCTCACCCTGCCCGCCGGCCTGCTGACCGACGACATCCGGGAGGCGTTCGCCCGGGAGGCGGCCGCCGACGCCCTCGTCGCCCACACCGCGCGGGGCCCCGGCACCCCGATGCGCCGCTCCACGCTGCAGACCCGCGGTGAGTTCCACGCCCTCGCCGCCTACACCGACGTCTACCGCCCGTGCGGCAGCGAGCATCAGCTGGCGATGTCCTTCCCCGCGGGCCGTGCGGACGGGGTGCCGCGGAAGGTGTGTGTGGCCTTCAGCCGCAGCGGCAGCGGCAGCGACTTCTGCGACGACGACGTGGCGGCCGCCGCGCTGCTGCGCACCCGGCTCGGCCACGTGCTCGGCCGGCTCGCCCCGCCGGTGCCCGCGCCGTGCCCGGTCACCCGCCGCGAGTCCGCCGTCCTCGCCCTGCTCGCCCGGGGCCTGACGAACCAGCAGATCGCCCGCCGGCTGGCGATCAGCCCGCGCACCGTCGACAAGCATCTGGAGCACGCCTACGCCAAGCTCCGGGTGGGCGGCCGCGTCGAGGCGGCGAACGCCTGGCTGACCCGCGGCCCGGCGGCGGCACGGCTCGCGCCGCACCGGTGAATTCCTCCGGCCGCCGGCGTCTACCCGTTGCACGGCGAATCCGGGCGCTTCGGCGCCCGCCGACGGGAGGACCCTCATGACGACCGACAGCGCACGGACGACGGACGAGGAACGGATCCGGGAGGTGCTGGAGGACCGGGCGGCCGCGACAAAGGCCCGGGACGCCCGGCGGTTCCTGTCCCACACCACGCCGGACCTCGTGGAATTCAGCCTGGCGCCGCCGCTGCAGTATCAGGGGCCCCAGGCGCGGGACCCGCAGGCCATCGAGGCCTGGTACGCGACCTGGCAGGGACCGGTCGAGGTGACGCTGACCCAGCTGGAGATCACGGTCGGCGGCGATGTCGCGTTCTGCCACAGCATCAACCAGATGCGCGGGACGAAGGCGGACGGCTTCGAGGTGGAGCTGTGGAGCCGGGCCACCGTCGGACTCCGCAGGATCGACGGCACCTGGAAGATCACGCACGCCCATGACTCGGTGCCGTTCCTGATGGACGGATCGGGGCGGGCGGCGCTGGACCTGAAGCCGTAGCGGGACGGTCGCGGCGGCTTCGGCGCCCGTCAGCGGTGCAGCAGGTGGCGCCGGTAGGTGACCATGTTGTGGCGGACGCGGGTGACCTCGACGGTCAGTTGGCGGTCCAGCCCGATGGGGAAGTGGGCCGTGCAGCGCACCGCGTCGTACGGCACGGGCCGCAGGTCGCCGTAGCAGTGCACCGTGTCGGGCCCGCTGCGGAACGGCAGGGTGAGCTGGCCGCTGAGGGCCCGGGCGATCTCGGTGCGGAGCACGGTGTGGGTGCCGTCGTCGACCTCGCTGGTGGCCTCGCGGTCGTAGAGCCGGACGGCGGTGAACGCCAGCGCACCCGCCGTGACCAGGGCCGTGAGGAGGCCGATGAGGAGGCCGGGCCGGAGCGGGCGGGTGCGCACCGCCGTCAGCTCCGGGTGCCGCGGGCGCCCCGGCGGCGGGCGAGGGCGCCCCAGCCGGCCGCGGCCAACAGCAGCAGACCGCCGGCCGTTGTGGACGTCCGGCCGGTGCCGGCCGCGCCGCCGAGGCCGGTGTCGGCGCCGCCGCGGGGGACGGTGCCGTCGGCGCCCCCGGAGACGATCATGGTGCCGGTGAGGGGCCCCCGGCCGTCACCGGAGTCCTTGCCGCGCCCTCGTGCGGTGTCCCCGGCGTCACCGGCGGCCCCGGCACCGTCGCCGTGATCGGTGCCGCGGTCCGTGCCGTGCTCCGTGCCGTCCTCGGCGCCCTGGCCCGTGCCGTGCTCCGTGCCGTCCTCGGCGCCGTTCCGGCCGGATTCCAGGGCGCTCGGCCGGGCGCCGGCGGTGCCGTCACAGGTGAGGGTGACCGTGTACGCACCGGGCGCCGTGCCCTCCGGGAGGATCGCGGTGCCCTCGGTCCGGCCGCTCAGGGCTGACAGCTGCATCGCGGGGATGTCCGCGTCGCCGAAGGACGCGGTGGCGGAGGCGCCACGGCAGCTGCCGCCGTCGTGGACGGAGAAGGCGGTGCCCGGTGCCACCGGGTCGGGCTGTACGACCACCGCGCCGGGGGTGTCCCGGTCGGCGGGCGCGGCCTGGTTGACGGCGTCGCTCACCGCCCCGCCAACGGCCTCGGTGGCGGCGTCCGTACCGTCGCCGTCGCCGGTGAGCAGGGCGGCCACCACCAGGGCGGCGGCCCCCAGGGCGTACAGCGATATGTGGCGTATGTGCATAACCCGAGACAAGCGCCCGGTCACGCTCCGCGCACCTCGATCGGGCGCCGCACCGGGGGCGAACTGCCCGGGAAGCCGTCCAGACACTCATCGTTTCCGCAGGTCACGCGGGTGCGCACGCCCCGGACGGCGGAACGCGCAGGCTGGGCTTTCCGGGTGGTGCGCGCCGGCGCGCAGCTCACTCCATGGGGGCGGTTCAGGCCTCCAGTTGGAGGTCCCAGCCGCCGGACCGGCTGGTGAGGGTAATCACCGACAGCGGCTGCACATCGATCCGCCAGAACGCGTGCGGGGGCGCCTGGAGCACATAGACCAGGGCGGCGCGGATGACGCCGGGCTCGGCGACCGCGAGCAGCCCGGCGGCGTCGTCGGCCGGCCGGGTGTCGAGCCAGCCGCCGACCCGGGAGATGAACGCCGGCAGCGACTCCCCGCCGTGCGGTGCGGAGCGCGGATCGGCCAGCCAGGCTTCGACCGCGCGCGGTTCGACGGCGGTCACCTCGCCCAGTGTGCGGCCGCGCCAGCGCCCCATGTCGCAGTCGCGCAGTGCCGGTTGGGCCAGCGGGCGCAGGCCGAGCGCCTCGCCGGTCTCCCGGCAGCGGGCGGACGGCGAGCAGTAGCGCAGTTCGGCGGCGGCGAGCCGGCACAGGACGGGGGCGGCCCGCTCGGCCTCGTACCAGCCGGCGGCGTCGAGCGGTCGGTCGTCGTCGAACCGCGTTTCGAGCAGCGAGGAGCTGCGACCGGCGGCGAGCAGCTTGAGTCGAACGCTCATTCGCTGATGGTAAGAGCCGTGCCGTTCCGGCGGCACCGGTTGATCACAATTCGACAGGACCCGGATCGATCAGCCCCAGAGTCATCCATTGCTCCGGCGACACCAGGGGCCGGAAGCCGATCTTCTCGTACACCCCGTGGGCGTCCTGCGTGGCGAGGGTCAGCCGGCTGAGGCCGCTGGGCGCCATGTGGTCGGCGACGGCCTCGACCAGGGCCGTGCCCAGCCCCTTGCCGCGGTCGTCGCGGCAGATGTAGACGTCGCAGAGCCAGGCGAAGGTGGCGTGGTCGGTGACCAGCCGGGCGTAGCCGGCCTGACGGCCCGAACCGGCCGCGTACAGACCGAAGTTGAGCGAGCCCGCCACGGCGCGGTCGTGCAGCTCCCGGGGGCGGCCCACGGCCCAGTAGGCGTCGGTGGCCAGCCAGTGGTGGACCAGGTGGGCGTCCAGGCGGGCCGGGTCGGTGGAGATCTCGTAGCCGTCGAGGGGGTGCGCGCTCATGCCGCGAGAGTGGCAGAGCGGTGGGGCGGAGTCGAACCGGTCGGCGGGCGCGGGTGTCCGGGGCGGCCGGTGAGCGCCCGGGCCCTCAGTCCACCTCCACCCCCAGCTCCGTGCACGCCGTACGGAGCCTGCGCACGCCCTCGGCGATCTCGCCGGTGCCGGACGCCGCCGCGAAGCTCAGCCGCAGACAGGCGCCGGGCGGCTCGGCGGCGAAATACGGCCGGCCGGCCGCGACCGCCACCCCCGCCCGCAGCGCCGCACCGGTCAGCGCCGCCTCGTCGATGCCCTCGGGCAGCCGCAGCCAGAGGTGGAAGCCGCCCGGCGGGACGTACGGACCGCCGGGGGCGGGGTCGTGGCCGGGCACCGGCCGGTGCGCGGTGAACGCGGGCAGCTGCCGGTGCAGCGCGGCGGTCAGCGCGTCGCGGCGGGCGGTCAGCTCACCGGCGATCAGCCGCAGATGGCGCGGCCAGGCGGGCGAGCCGACGAGTTCCAGGGCGGCTTCCTGGAGCGGCCGGGGCACGAAGAAGCTGTCGACGACCTGGATGGCGCGCAGCCGGTCGAGGACGGGCCCGCGGGCGGCCAGGGCGCCCACCCGCAGATTGGGCGAACTGGCCTTGGTGAGCGAGCGGACGTGAACGACGGTGCCGTCCCGGTCCTCCGCCATCAGGGTCGGCGGGAGCGGGGGGCCGTCGGCGTGGGACAGCAGCCGCGCGAAGTCGTCCTCGATCACGAAGGCGCCGGCCGCGCGGGCCACCCGCAGCACCTCGCGCCGCCGCTCGGCGGCGAGCACCGCGCCGGTCGGGTTCTGGAACAGCGGCTGACAGACGAAGAGCCGGGCGCCGCTGGCGCGGAAGGCCTCGGCGAGCAGATCCGTCCGGACCCCGTCCGCGTCGAGGGGTACCGGCACCGGCCGCAGCCCCGAGGCGCGGGCGACGGCCAGCACCCCCGGGTAGGTCGGGGACTCGACGAGCACCGGGGCGCCGGGCGCGGCGAGCGCGCGCAGCGCCGCGGTCAGCGCGCTCTGGCCGCCGCCGGTGATCAGCACGTCATTGGCGCCGAGCGGGCCGCCGGAGCCGGCGATCTCCCGGGCGAACCAGGCCCGCAGCTCCGGTACGCCGCCGACCGGCGGGCGGCTCCAGGCACCGGGGCGCCGGCCGGCCCGTGCCAGTGCGGCGGACAGGGCGCGTTCGGGCTGCAGATCGGAGTGCAGGTAGCCGCCGTCGAACTCGATGACGCCCGGCGCGGGGGCGGCGAGGGTGGCCAGTACGCCGGTGGCGTCGACGCTCCGCGGCACCTGGTCACCGGCCGGCTCCGCGCTCAGCGCGATCTCCTGCCAGGAGGTGTCGACGGGGCGCGGCGCCTCGGCGTGCGGTGCGGCCCGGAAGGCCCCGGCGCCGGGCCGGGTGACGACCAGGCCCTCCGCGGCCAGCTGGGCGAGCGCCCGGGAGACGGTCACCGGGCTGACGCGATGCCGTTCGACGAGGGCGCGACTGGACGGCAGCTTCTCACCTGGAGAGTAGCGCTCCAGCTCTCTTCTCAGGCTCGCGGCCAGTTCGGCACCACTGCTACGCTCTTGCATGAAGCCCAACGATAGCGCTATCGCCACCGCCGGGATAGCGGTCAGCACCCCGGATCTCACCGGCCCGGGCCTCCCGGAGGCCGCCGCCCGCGGCTCCCACGTCGGCCGTGGCCTGCTGCTCGCCGCCCTCGGTGTCGCCGCCTTCTCGCTCACCTTCCCGGCGACCGCCTGGGGACTGGAAGGCATGGGCCCGTGGACCGTGGTGATGCTGCGCAGCGTGCTGGCCACCGTGCCGGCCGGCGCCGCGCTCCTCGCGCTGCGGGTCCGCCCGCCGGAGCGTCGCCACTGGACGGGCATCGCCGTGGTCGCGGGCGGTGTCGTGCTCGGCTTCCCGCTGCTGACCACCCTGGCCCTGGAGACCTCCACCACCTCGCACGCCGCCGTCGTGATCGGTCTGCTGCCGCTGACCACCGCGGCCTGCTCGGCCGTACGGACCGGCGCCCGGCCCTCCCGTACGTTCTGGATCGCCTCGCTGGTCGGCGCCGTCGTCGTGATCGGCTTCGCGGTGCAGCAGAGCGGCGGGGTACCCAACCGCAGCGATCTGCTGCTGTTCGCCGCGCTGCTGGTGTGCGCGGCGGGCTACACCGAGGGCGGCCGGCTGGCCCGCCACATGCCGGGCTGGCAGGTGATCGGCTGGGCGCTGGTGCTGGCGCTGCCCGTGACGGCGGCGGGCGCCGCGCTCGCGCTGTCCGCCGAGCCGCTGACGCTGACGGTGCACTCGGTCGCCGGGGTGCTGTGGCTGGCGGTCGGCTCCCAGTTCCTCGGGATGGTCGCCTGGTACCGCGGGATGGCCGTGATCGGTATCTCCCGGGCGAGCCAGCTGCAGCTCGCCCAGCCGCTGCTGACCCTGGTGTGGTCGGTGCTGCTGCTCGGCGAGCGGCTGCCGCCGGCCGCGCCCGTCGCGGCGCTGGCCGTCCTGCTGTGCATCGCCGTCACCCAGCGGTCCCGCGGGTGACCGGCGGGCCGCGGGGATGGAACAAACCCACACACAGCGGGTGCGCCGGAGGGCTGCGGACGTAAACTTGCGGCGATGGCGGATACCGCCGTCCGGGCCCGGGAAAGGCCCGTCACCCGTTGAATCCGTTGGCCGTTCAACCGCTGGCCGGCGCACGGTCGGCCACACCGGTCGCACGGCCGCCCCGAAGCGGGGAGGAGCCCTGATGCACGCGAACAGGGGCGACCGGCTGGTGGTGCACGGCAGGACCGTCGGGCATCACGACCGGGTCGTCGAGATCATCGAGGTCATCGGCACGGACGGCGATCCGCCCTACCGCGTCCGCGGCGAGGACGGGCACGAGGCGATCATGTCCCCCGGCCCCGACTCCGTCGTCCGGCACGTCAAGTCCACGGGCAAGAAGTCCGGCCGCTGACCCGGCCCCGTCCACGGACCGGCGGCAGGCACGCCCGCGCGGCCGGTCCGTACGGCCGCCGGGCCGCCGCTACGCCCGTGCCGCGCTGGCGTAGTGGTCACGCACCACCCGCGCCATGGCGCCGGACGGGTCCTTGCCGACCACCTTCGCCGAGAAGTAGACATGGCCGCCGACCTGCGGGTACCCGCGGGCGAAGGTGAGGTGGCGGGAGATCTCGGCCGGGTCCTTCCAGGCGACGGGCTCCGTCTCGCCCGCCTTGTAGAGCGCCTCGCCGATGTAGAGGTCCACTCCGGTGCCGTCGACGGTCCGCGCCCACCAGGGCACGAGTTCCGCGTAGTCGGCGGCCTTGGTGCCCAGCGGCCAGTAGACCTGCGGCACGATGTAGTCCAGCCAGCCCTCGCGCACCCAGCGACGGGTGTCGGCATACAGGTCGTCGTAGGTCTGCACCCCCGCCTGGGTGCGGGAGCCCTGCTGGTCGGTGCTGTGGTTGCGCCACACCGCGAACGGGCTGACCCCGAACCGCAGTCGGCGCCCGGCCCGCCCGCTCTCCTCGCGGAGCCGGCCGGCCATTTCCTGGATCAGCCGGTCGATGTTGTTCCGCCGCCAGGCGTCCCGGCTCTCGAAGCTGTCGCCGTACTCCTGGAACGCCGCGTCGTCGTCGAAGTGCCCGCCGGCGACCGGATACGGATAGAAGTAGTCGTCGAAGTGCGCCCCGTCGACGGGGTAGCGCCGCACCGCGTCGAACATCGCGTCCTGGACGAAGGCCCGGACCTCCGGCAGCCCCGGGTTGTAGTAGAGCTTGCCGCCGTACGGCAGGACCCACTGCGGGTGCCGGCGGGCCGGGTGGTCCGCGACGAGCCGGCCGGGGTCGGTGTGGTTGGCGACCCGGTACGGGTTGAACCAGGCGTGCAGCTCCAGATCGCGCCGGTGCGCCTCGCGGACCGCGAAGTCCAGCGGGTCCCAGCCCGGGTCACGGCCCTGCTGCCCGGTCAGATACTGCGCCCACGGCTCGTACGGGGAGGGCCACAGGGCGTCGGCGGTGGACCGCACCTGGAAGAAGACCGTGTTGAGTTTGCGGGCGACGGCGGTGTCGAGGAGGGCGCGCAGTTCGCGCTGCTGGTCGGCCGGCGTGAGCCGTGCGCGGGAGGGCCAGTCGAGGTTGGCCACGGTCGCCAGCCACATCCCGCGCATCTCGCGCCGCGGCGCGCCGGCCGCGGGCGCCGCCGACCCCGTGGTGAGCAGTGCGGAGGCCGCGCCCAGTGCGGTCACCGCGAACCCTCTTCGTGTGATCCGTCGCATCAAAAGTCCCCAAGTTGTCTGGTTCGTCCCGTCTTGAGGGCTCAGAATGCCCGCCCCGGGGCCCGTAGCCCAGCACCTCGCGGAGTAACGTCGGGACCGAAAGCGGGCGTCGCACCTTACGGCGCACCGCCGGTTCCTGAAGATCAGCGAAAGGCACGAGGTGACGGACACATTTGCCGACATTGCACGCGTCGGAGTGGTCGGCTGCGGCCAGATGGGCGCAGGCATCGCCGAGGTGTGCGCCCGCGCCGGGCTGGACGTCATGGTCGCCGAGACCACCGGCGAAGCACTGGAGCTGGGGCGCACCCGCTTGACCAACTCCCTCGGCAAGGCCGCCGAACGCGGCAAGATCACCGACGAGGAGCGCGACACCACGCTCGGCCGGCTCAGCTTCACCACCGACCTCGGCGAATTCGCCGACCGTGATCTCGTCATCGAGGCCGTGGTGGAGAACGAGCAGGTCAAGACCGAGATCTTCCAGATCCTCGACCAGGTGATCACCCGGCCGGACGCCATCCTGGCCTCCAACACCTCGTCCATCCCCCTGGTGAAGCTGGCGGTCGCCACCTCCCGCCCCGACCAGGTCATCGGGATCCACTTCTTCAACCCGGCGCCGGTCCAGAAGCTGGTCGAGCTGATCCCCGCGCTGACCACCGGCGAGGAGACCATCAAGCGCTCCGAGGGACTGGTCCAGGACATCCTGGGCAAGCATGCGATCCGCGCCCAGGACCGCTCGGGCTTCGTCGTCAACGCCCTGCTCATCCCGTATCTGCTCTCCGCGATCCGGATGTTCGAGTCGGGCATCGCCAGCCGCGAGGACATCGACAACGGCATGGAAATGGGCTGCGCCCACCCGATGGGCCCGCTCAAGCTGAGCGACCTGATCGGCCTGGACACCGTGGCCTCGGTCGCCGCCTCCATGTACGAGGAGTACAAGGAGCCGCTCTACGCCGCTCCCCCGCTGCTCGCCCGCATGGTCGACGCGGGCCGCCTGGGGCGGAAGTCCGGTTCGGGCTTCTACCCGTACTAGGAAGTCTCGCGAAGCCGTCAACTGGCGCTGTTCCAGGGTGAGTTCACCTGGAGCAGCGCCAGCGGGCCGTGCGGCGCCCGAGCGGGCTCACGCGTGCTGTCCGGCGAGGTCCAGCGCTCAGTTCCGTCCACCGTGCCAGCGGACGGCGACGGCACCGGCGAAGTCGCCCGCGTGGGCGAATCCTCCGAGCACCACCAGATCGCCGTCCTCGACCTGCCGGGAGCAGATCGCGTGGTCCAGGGTGATCGGGATCGCCGCGCCGAACAGATTCCCGTACGCGTCGAAGGTGTTCAGGTGCCGCTCGTCCGGTAGTTGCAGTGCCTCCCGCCAGTTCCGTAGAAAGGTGCGGTTGGGCTGGTTGGTGATGAGGACGTCGATGTCGGTGGTCGCCACGCCGAGCCGCCGGCACAGATCGGTGACCACCTCCGGAACGAGGCGGTTCCCGCGTGCCAGGACCTTGGCGACGCTGGCGTCGGTGAACCCGATCCGCAGCTGGGACTCTCCCGGCTCCCAGTACTTGCGACCGTCGTCGACCGCCAGGGTCATGTCCCCGGCGTAACCGCCGATGTGCCGGGTCTCCACGTCGAGGACCGGTGCGCCGGACGACGTCGTCACATACCCCACACCGCAGCCGTCTCCCGGTATCGCGGCCTGAGCGAGCCGGCGCACCTGGGACTGGGTGAACCACTGACCCGCGGCGCTTTGGGCATTGCAGATCAGGGCGCTCCTCGCGTCGGTGGTGGTGAGGATCTGCCGGGCCAGCTTCAGCATGTACACGAAGGAGGCGCAGCCCGCGTTGGCCACGTCGACGAGCCACTCCGGGTTCAGGCCGAGGCGGCGCGCCACCTCGGTGCCGGCACCCACGAACGGCAGGTCCGGCAACTGACTGTGCACCAACAGCACGTCGACGCCGCGGATCTCCTGCCTGCCGTGCCGTTCGATCAGAGGCTGTACGGCGCGTTCGACCATGTCCGCGTTCGTCTCGTCCGAGGCCACGTGGTGGCGTGACGGCGGGACCTTGAACATGGGGTGGTCACGGAGTTTGTCCTCGGCTCCGGGGTACTCGGTGTAGAACTCCGCGGGCACCGGTTCGCCGGGAAGGTAGCTCGCGACGTCGGTGAGGCTGACCGTCGTCACTGCGCCACCGCCCTTGACGGAGCCACGCTGACCGGCAGGCCGTTGCGGTGACGGTGTTCCAGGATCGCCTTGAGGTTGTTCATCTCCACGGTGTGCCCCGCGTAGAAGAGGTCCCAGTAGTCGCCCACCCAGGGCCGGTCCGAGCGGGGCGCCTTCTCGGGATGCGGGTTGGTGTCGTAGTAGGGGTGGCGGCAGTTGGTCCAGGTGATCACCGAACCTGGCTCGTCCAGCACCAGCCGGGCCGGGACGACGCGCATCAGGTAGATCATCCACAGCTTCTCGCCCTGGTCCCACGAGCAGTGGTAGTCCACGGTCATGGCCTCGGGGCGGGCGACCACCTCGCAGTAGATCCTGGTGTCGTCCTCGAGCCGGTCGCGGCCGACCCACAGCCCCGGCGTGCCGGAGGGCGCGAAGTCCCGCAGGCTGCAGGTCCACTCCTGAAGGTGGTGCCCCTGACGCAGGTAGTCGTAGGCCGCCTCCGGGGGGCAGTCGACGTACTCGTGGATGGTGCAGTACCGCCCGTAGACCTGATGGTGGGGGTAGACGGCGTGGGTGAGTTCCATGCAGTGGGCGGTCAGTTCCTCCTTGCCGGCGTTCTCGATCCGTAGCAGACCGGGGATGTCAGCCAACGTGGACGACTCCTCGCTCATCCGAACTCTCCTCGTTCTCGGTGCCGTTGACGCTCTCGGCGATGTGGGTGAAGGACTGGAAGGGGAGGAACGGCGGGATCTCCCGCGGGTCGCAGTCCACCGCGACGAACGCGGGACCGCCGCCCGCATTGCCGCGCAGCAGCGCCGTGCGCAGCTGCGCCGCGTCGCGGGCCCCGGTGGCATCCAGGGACGGGAAGGCGGCGGCCACTCCGGCGGCGAGGTCGGTCCGGGCGAACAGGTCGTCGTCGCGGACGCCGCCCTGCAAGAACTCCTCGCGCAGCGCGCACATGGCGTGGGCGTTGTTGTTGAAGATCACGAAGGTCACGGGCGCGGCGTACTCCACGGCGGTGTGCACTTCCATCCCGTGCATGAAGAAGGCCCCGTCCCCGGCGAGGACGTAGGTGCGTCGGCCGGTGGCGAGCGCGGCGCCGATGCCGGCACCGAAGGTGTAGCCCATGCCACCCATGCCGAGTGCCACCACGAAGCGGCCGCGGCGCGGTGCCGGGAGCAGATGGATGGCGCTGGCCCCCGCGTTGCCGGCATCCACGAAGACGTGTGCGTCCTGGGGCAGCGCCGCCTCCACCGCGGCGACCGCCTGACGGTAGGGGAGGGTTCGCCCACGGGCCCGGGAAAGCGGGCCCGGCATGGAGGTGGGAAGGGGACCGGCGTGCGGCGGGCAGGGACGTGGACCGGGCGGCAGGCGGGCGGTCACCGCGCGCAGCGCGTCCCGCAGGTTCCCGCCCAGCGCGGTGCCTGCCACGAACGGCGGTTCGGGGCCGAGGCAGACGACGTCGGTGGTGGCCAGGGCCCGGTCGAGTCCGCCGCGTGCCAGGAGCGGCAGCCGGGTACCGACCAGCAGGCATACGTCGGCCCGCCGCAGACAGTCTTCGACGTTGGCGTGGCCCATCACCCCGGCCACGCCTGCGAATCGGGGATCACGGTTGTCGAAGACGTCCTTGGCGTCCGGGGTGACCGCGACCCATGCCCCGAGGCGCCGGGCCAGTTCGGCCAGCTCCGTACGCGCGTGCGCGGCGGCGAGATCCTCACCGGCGATCACCAGGACGCGGCCGGCCTTGCGAAGGGTGTCCGACACGGTGGTGAGAGCGGCTCCGTCGATCCGCGCGGTCGGCGCGGTCGGCGCCGGCACGCACGGTGCCGGGACCGCGCCACGGCCGGGCACCCGGATCTGTGCCTGCTGCACGTCCTTGGGTAACAGCAGTACGGCCGGCCCGCGCGGATCGGCCTGGGCCGCCGCCACTGCCCGGGGCAGCAACTGCACGAGCGAGTCCGCGTCATCCACCCGGACGCAGAACCGGGAGACGGGGGCGAAAACCTCCCGCGCGTCGAAGGAGCCCGCCTTGCCGCTGGAGTCCTGGAACGCCCCCCGGCCTTCCTGACCGGTCGGCGGCTGGCCCACCAGGGCCAGCACGGGCACCCGCGAGGCATGGGCCTCCGCCAGGCCCGGTACGAGATTCATCGCCCCACCACCCGAGGTGGCGGCAACGACGCCGAGGCGCCCGGTGGTGCGGGCGTATCCGTCGGCCATGGTGACGGCGGAGAACTCGTGTTTGGCGACGACGCCACGGACGGTGCCGCAGCGGTGCACGGCGTCATACAGGTCCTCGATGTTCGCGCCGCCGACGCCGAATAAGTGGGTGACGCCGGCCCTGGCGAGTTCCGCGACCAGATGGTCGACCAGGCGTACCGTTTCCGCGTCGCGCAGGTTCGCGGTCGTGCTGGTCATACGGGGCTCCTGTCCCTCTCGTGGTGCCGGTCGTCGACGAGGCCGGCCGGCGAGATGACCTGAAAGCGGTGCCGGTATTCCCTGGGGGTGAGTCCCAGGGTTCGCGCGAAGGAACGGAAGAAGGTCTCGGGGGCGGCGAATCCGCAGCGGCCCGCGATCTGGCCGATCGTCAGTTCGGTGGTCTCCAGCAGTTCGCGTGCGTGGGCGATGCGCGTCCGCTCGACGTACTGGCCGGGTGTCGTGCCCACCTCGCGCCGGAAGACACGGGCGAAGTTGCGCTCACTCATGTGGGCCTGCCGGGCGATCTCGGCCACCGGCAGCGGGTTGTGCAGGTTGCCGAGAATCCACTCCTGCGCAGCCCTGATCGGCGGATGATCGGCCAACTGGGCGTCGAGCACTGCGCTGTACTGGGACTGCCCTCCGTGCCGTTTGAGGAACAGCACCAGAAACCGTGCCGTCTCCAGCGCGAGGGCCGCACCGTGATCGGCCTCCACCAGAGCCAGCGCCATGTCGATACCCGTCGACACGCCCGCGGAGGTCACGAAGGGGCCGTCCCAGACGAAGATCGGCTCGGCGTCCACCGTCACCTCCGGATAGCGGCCCGCCATCGCTTCGCTGTACGCCCAGTGGGTGGTGGCGCGTCTGCCGTCGAGGAGGCCCGCCTCGGCCAGCAGAAAGGATCCGCCGCACACGGAGGCGACTCTGCGCGACCGGGCCGCCGCCCCGCCGATCCAGGAGATCAGTCCCCGGTCAAGCAGTGCGTCGTGCAGACTCCAGCCGCCCGGCACGAGGAGCGTGTCGATCGGCCCCTGTCCCGCCTCCAGGGGCGCGGCTGCCACCACCACTCCTGAACTCGTGCGCACCAGCGGCGCGTCGGCGGAGACGAAGTCGACACGGTAGGGGGCGCCCGACGGGCCCAGGAGCCGGTTGGCGGTATCGAACACTTCAATCGGTCCGGTGATGTCCAGGGCCATCGCCCCCGCGTACACCACCACAACAACACGTCGCTCGAACACGATCACAGCCTGTATTGACCCTCACACTGGCTGCAATGACATATTACTGACGTATCCAGCCAACAAGCGGTCGGTGGAGGGGGAAGACGGGCGCTGGCCAGGCAATTGACGTGCGCGAGCGGCCGGCGGTGAGTGACGCAGCTCACAGGGCGTAGGTGCGATGGTGCGCCGCACCCGCTCCGTTGCCTCCGGATCACGTCCGGCTCGAGACGTCACCTCACCGCGGATCATTCGGCCGAGGCCGAGGGCCCGCGGGGCGCCCACCCGCCGCTCGGGGGAAAACCGGCGGGCGGGCCCCGGGCCGGCGGGCGCCCGTCCGCCGGCGTCGGCCCCCGTGGCACCTTGGAGTCAACTCCCGTGCGGGCGCGAGGGGGAGAGTGTGAACCGCCCCGGTGGGGGTGCGCGATTCACACCCCGTACGAACCCCCCGCGCCGCCCGTCACCCCGGGTCACTTCACACGGGGTGTGAAACTCGGACCAGCATCTCCCCGCCGCACACGCTCCCGCCCGTCGCCGCAGCGCAGTTGACTGTTCTCCGTATGGACAACGCACTCGCGACACGAAGGAATGAGGAGCGGACCGTGACCGCCCACCCCCGAACCGATCCGGTGATCGCCGACTTAGCCGAGTTGAGACGCCTCCACGACGTCGGCAACGCCCGGGTCGACGGTCAACTCGCGCTGCTGGCACAGCGCTCGGCGCAGCAGGCGCGTGACGCGGAGGAACTGCAGGTGCGCATCACGCAGCTGGAGAGCGCCCGCTGGCCACTGCCCTCCCTCGCCGCACTCACGGGACTCGCGGCGCTGGCGGTGGCGGTGTGGCAGGCCATGGGCCGGTGACCGCCGGCCACGGTCACCGGCCGTCGGCGGTCAGCCGAGCCGGATGTGATGCAGCATCAGCAGGGCGGCGGCCATGTTGGCGGCCGGCACCTCCCCTCGCGCCACCATGTCGGGCACCAGCTTCAACGACACCCACTCCCGCCGCTCGGACTCGAAACCGTCCAGAGGCGGACCGGTGTACTCAGCCTGGTCGGACCAGTAGATGTGATGCCGCGCATCGGTGAGGCCGTTGGACGGCTCGACCGTGAGGAGATGGTGGAGGGGTCCCGGGCGCCACCCGGTCTCCTCCTCCATCTCCCGGGCGGCCGCCGCCGCGAGGTCCTCGCCGTCCTCGACGACACCGGCGGCCAGCTCCCAGCCCCAGGTGTCGGTGATGAACCGGTGCCGCCACAGCAGCAGCACCTCGTTGGCCTCATTGACCACTGTGGCGATGGCGACGGGCCGCATCCGGATCAGATAGTGATCCAGGTGACGGCCGTCCGGCAGCTCCACATCGGCCAGATTGACCCGGAACCAGGGATTCGCATAGACGGGCTTTTCGCTGAGATTGTTCCAACGCACGTAACTGCCACCTTCCGCTGTGGTGCCGGCAAAGGTGACACGAGCCCGGGCAGACAATCCCTACAGCGGAACGCGCAGCACCTCGTCGATGAGATCGGCAGCCGCGTCCGTCGCGGAGCTCCCGGTCCTGGCCAGATGCTCGCGCACCGCCCGCAGCCGGTCCCGCAGCCGGTGCGACTCCATGCCCCGAGCCTGCTCCGTCATCTGCGCGGCATCGGCCACGGCCCGGTCCGCGTCGCCTTGGCGCAGCTCGATATGGGTGAGCATGGCCAGCCGGTGGACCCGGCCGCGGTCGTGTGCGGGGGTGTCGACGGCGGCGTCCGCCTGTTCCCGGGCGGCCCGCAGGTCGCCGAGGCTCAGCAGCGCCTCCGCCACTTGTACGTTCACCAGGCCGGGCTGGACATAGCCCGTCTCGGCCGGCTCCTGCCCGGGCCGGATGCGCTCCGCGGCCGCCTCCGCACGCCGGATGCACGACAGCGCGCTGGCGCCGTCGCCGAGCCGGGCGTAGGACTTGGCCTGCATCGCGTAGAGGTCCGCGGCGAGCGCCGGGGTGATCTGCGGGCCCGCGGCCCGCAGCGCCGCCTCCGCGAAGGCGACCGCCTGGCGGTATTCCCGTACGAAGAGGGACTGATTGACCAGCAGCGCGATGACATACGCGCCGAGGCCGCGGTCCCCGCTGGCCTTGGCCAGCCGCAGCGCCTGATGGAAGTAGCGCTGGGCCAGCCCGAGAGCGTCCGAGTCGTACGCGCAGATGCCGGCGACCGCGACCAGTCCACCGGTCGCCCGGTGGAGCTGACGCCCCGTCGCATCGCTGTAGCTGCCCCGCAGCAGCGGCGCCGCCTCGGCGTTGAGGAATCCCACGATGCGTGCTCTGGTAGCGATACCACCCGCCTTCCGGTACATCGTCTCGTAGTGCGTCCGGGCGGCGCGCAGCATCTCGATGTCGGCCATGCCGACGCGCGTCAGCCCGTCGCGGGACACATCGGAGTCCTCGGGCGGGTTCTCCCACTCCCATACGGGGATGACCGCCGAGGTACCGGTCAGCGCGGGCGCGTCGAGGATGTGCGGCCGCTGCTGCTCGTCGGAGCGCCACAGCGCGGTGGCCCGCTCGACGAATCCGGAGAGCGGGGTGTCCGCGCTGCTCCGGGCGCCCGGTCCGCTCAGCCCGATGTCGTCCAGCCCGACCGGCCGGTGCAGCCGTTCGCCGAGGATCTCGCAGATCAGGTCCGGTACCTGCCCGCGCGGCCGCTGGCCCTTCAGCCACCGGGCCACCGCGGTGTGTTCGTACCGCAGCGCCAGTCCGCGACGGCGGCCGAGCTGGTTGATCCGTGCGGCCAGCCCCGCGTGCGAGATGCCGGCCTCGTCGAGAACCGCGTCGAGCAGGGTATTGGGCTCCATACCGGCCTCCCGGTGAGCCGGGCCCGCCCACGGACCATCAGCTCATGGCCTTGTCGACTTCACCACTCCGTCAGATGAGCGTAGTGAAGCGCCCCTCACACGGGGTGTGAAGGGGGCCGGCCACCTCAACTCGGGGCGCAGCCCCGCAACATGTAGGCGATCACCGCGTCGAGGCCGGAGCGGACCTCCTCGGGGGAGAGCACGCTGCTCACCGCGAAGCTGGCGTAGCCGTGCAGGGTGGTGAACACCGGCATCGCGATGCTGTCGACGGGCCCCTGACGCACCTCACCGCCGCGCTGACCCTCCGCCACCATCTCCTCGGCCATGGCGCCCAGTTGATGCGCGGCCGTGATCAGCGCCTCGGACGCCGCCGGGTCGTGCTTGACGGTGTACATGAGGTCGAGCAGCTCGGCGTTGTCGACGGCGAAGTCCACATACGCGCGCACCAGTGCGGCGAGCCGGTCGGCGAACGCCTCGCCCGCCGCCTCCCGGGATCCGGTCAGGGCCGTCTCCAGCCGCTCGAAACCGGCCAGCGCCAGCGCGTCGAGCAGCGCCTGCTTGTCCTTGAAGTGCCGGCTCGGCGCGGCATGGCTGACGCCGAGGTCGCGGGCGAGTTCCCGCAGGGACAGTGCACCGGGCCCCTTCTCGCGGAGCGTCTGCTCGGCGCGGGTGAGCAGCGCGGCGCGCAGGTCTCCGTGGTGGTAACGACGAGTGTGCATGACGGCCATCCTATCCCCCATGTATTCACTGGCTACATTGTTGGCATTGACATCATTGTTGGCGTTGCCTACATTGAAGCCATGGCTCACACCCCGAAATGGAACGCAACCGACCTCCCCGACCAGAGCGGCCGCACCGCCGTGGTGACCGGCGCCAACAGCGGACTCGGCCTCGCCACCGTCGACGCCCTCGCCCGGGCCGGCGCCCATGTGGTGCTCGCCGTACGGGACACCGGGCGCGGCGAGACCGCGGCCGACACCGTGCGGGGCGCCCGCGGCAGCGTCGAGGTCCGCCGTCTCGACCTGGCCGACCTGGCCTCCGTGCGCGCGTTCGCCGCCGGCTGGCAGGGTCCGCTCGATCTGCTGATCAACAACGCCGGTGTCATGAACATCCCGGAGTCCCGCACCAAGGACGGCTTCGAGATGCAGTTCGGCACCAACCACCTCGGCCACTTCGCCCTGACCAACCTGCTGCTGCCGCACGTCACCGACCGCGTGGTGACCGTGTCGTCCGGCGCCCACCGGCTGCCCGGCAACCGCATCCACTTCGACAACCTGAACCTCACCGACGCCTACCGCCCCATCACCGCCTACAGCCAGTCCAAGCTGGCCAATCTGCTGTTCACCCTGGAGCTGCAACGGCGCCTCGCCGCCGCGGGATCGCCGGTGCGCGCCCTCGCCGCCCACCCGGGCTGGGCCGCCACCAACCTCCAGAGCGCCGACGCCAGCGTGGTGCGGCGGGTGGTGATGCGGGTGGGCAACCGCGTGGTCGCGCAGGACAACCGGGCCGGTGCGCTCCCCACGCTCTACGCCGCCACCCAGGACCTGCCCGGCGCCTCCTACCTCGGCCCCGACGGGCTCGGCGAGATGCGCGGCGCACCGACGATGGTCGGCAGGACGGCCGCGGCCAGCGACACCGGGACCGCCGGCCGGCTGTGGCAGGCGTCCGAGGAGCTGACCGGCGTCACCTTCCCGTCGCTGGACGGCTGGGAGGTCACGGCGAAATCCGCCCGCCCGTAGCCGTGGTGCCGGCCGCCCCGGCCGGCACCCGCACCCGGTCGTTGCTCAGCATCACCAGTGCCACGTCGTCGGTGAGGCGCCCGCCCGCATGCCGCAGCAGCGCCGCCCGCACCTCCCCGACGACCCCCGCCGGCGAGGGTCCGCACGGCGCCGCGGCCGCCTCGACACCGCTGCGCAGCGCCTGCGCCAGCGGAAAGAACTCCCCCGCCGCATCCCGCGCATCGGCCGCCCCGTCGGTGTGCAGAAACAGCCCCTCGCCGGGCCGCAGCCGTCCGCCCCGCACCGCGCACAGCTCCTCGGGCAGCGGAAACAGCCCCAGCGGCGGCATCGGCTCGGCCCGCGCGAGCGGGGCGACCGCCTGGCAGGCGACGCGGTACGGCCACGGATGCCCGCAGTTCAGCGCCGTGACCGAGCCGTCCTGCGCCACCTCCACCAGCAGCAGGGTCACGAACTCCTCCGCGAGCTGCCCCGCCGGCTCCCCGCCGTCCGCCTGCTGCCCGTCCCCCGCCCGCTCCCGCAGATGCCGCTGGTGCGACCGCTCCAGCCGCCGCAGCACATCGCCGAGTTCGGGCTCGTCATGCGCCCCTTCGCGGAAGCTGCCGAGCATCGCGGCAACGGTGCTGATCGCCTCCAGCCCGTGTCCGCGCACATCCCCGATCACCGCGCGCAGGCCGTGCCGGGTCCCCACGACCTCGTACAGATCCCCGCCGACGTCGGCCCCCTCGCTCGCGGAGAGGTGGTCGGCCGCCAGCAGCACCCCGTCGATCCGCCGCGGCAGCGGCCGCAGCACCACCCGCTGAGCGGCGACGGCGACCTCCCGGGCCCGCGCCAGCTCCCGTAACAGCCGCAGTCGCCGGCCGGCGGTCAGATAGCTGGCACCGATCACCGCGAGGATCGCACCGCAGGTCGTCACGCGGGTGGCCGGCCCGGACCCGGGCGCCACCGGTCCGAACGGCACCAGCGCGAGCAGTGCGCACACCCCGCCGAGCAGGACGCACTTGCGGCGGCCGGTGCCCGCGCAGGCGATGGCCGGCGCGGCGGCGAGGAGCGGCAGCAGCTGCCCGCCGGTCGGGCGGCACAGCTCCCAGGCCACCACGCCGAGCACCCAGAGGCCGGGCAGGACGAAGACGAAGGCGCGCCGGGCGTGTGCCGCCCCGGCGCGTACGCCGCTCCGCGCCCAGGTTCGGATCATGCCGATGGTCCCCCTAGCCGGTGGTCCCCTGGCAGGCGTTGAGCGGGTCGGTGCGGCCCGCCGCCGCGGTCACGCGGGCCGCCCGGACCCGACCGATTCTGGCGACGTTCCGTGTTCCTTTGGCGACGATGTGTGCATGTTCACCCGATGGAGTGATGGTGTACGGATCTGATGGTCTCCCCGGGACGGCGTGCCCTGCCGCCACCGCCCCACGCGCGTCTCCCGCACCCCCGGCCCGCCCCGCCCCTCTCACGGGACCCACCCGTCACACAGCACAAAGGCCGGGGGCGCAGACGGTCATACCGTCTGCGCCCCCGGCCTTCAGCACGCCGTTGCGGCGGTCGCGGGCAGCGCCCACGCTCAGCCGCGCAGCACCGCCCCGGTCCGCTCCACGGCCACCGCGACCGCCGCGTCACGGGCCGCCGAGGCCTCCTCCGCGGTCAGCGTCCGGTCCGCGGCGCGGAAGCGCAGCGCATACGCCAGCGACTTCTTGCCCGCGCCGAGCTGCTCGCCGGTGAAGACGTCGAACAGCCGCAGCGACTCCAGCAGTTCACCCGCACCGTCGCGCAGCGCGCTCTCGACCTCCGCCGCGGGGACGGTGCCCTCGACCACCAGCGCGACATCCTGGGTCGCGACCGGGAAGGCCGAGATCTTCGGGGCGCGCAGTGCTCCGGTGCCGGCCTGCTCCAGACGGTCCAGGTCGATCTCCATCGCGCAGGTGCGCTCCGGCAGGGCCAGCGTCTTGATGACCCGCGGGTGCAGCTCACCGGCGTTGCCGACGAGGATCTCCTCGCCGTCGACGAGGGCGAGCAGCGCCGCACAGCGGCCCGGGTGGAACGGGGCGTGCTGGTCCTGACGGATGATCAGCTCGACTCCGGCCTCCCGCGCGACCGTACGGCCCGCCTCGATGGCGTCCGCCCAGATCGCGGGGCGTGCGCCGCCCCACCAGCCGGCCTGCTCCCGGCCCCCGGCGAGCACCACGGCGGCGCGCCGCGGCTGCTGCGGCAGCGACACGTCCAGCGAGGCGATCTCGTCATCGGTCGGCCGGCGGTCGACGACCAGCCGGGTGGCCGGCTTCTCGTCCCCGGTCGCCCGAAAGACCGGCCCGGTCTCGAAGAGCGCCAGATCGTGCGAGCCGCGGCCGTGGTTGCGGCGCAGCGCGTGCAGCAGGCCCGGGATGAGCGTGGTGCGGAGGTCGGGCTCCTCGTCGGAGAGCGGGTTGACGAGGGTGACCGCCGCGCGCCGCGGGTCGTCCTGCTCGATGCCGAGCTGGTCGAGCACGTGCGAGCCGGTGAACGGGTAGTTCAGCGCCTCGACATAGCCCGCGCCGGCCAGTGCCCGGCCGACCCGGCGGTGCAGCCGCTGACGCTCGGTCAGCCCGCGGCCGGCCGGCGGCTTCGGGAGGGTGGAGGGCAGGTTCTCGTAGCCCTCCAGCCGGATGACCTCTTCGGCCAGGTCGTTGGGGTCGCCGAGGTCCGGACGCCAGGAGGGCACGGTCACGACCAGCTCGTCCTGGCCGTAGACATCGCAGCCGACCTGCTGGAGGCGGCGGACGACGGTCTCCCGGCCGTAGGCGACACCGGCGACCTTGTCGGGGTGGTCGGCGGAGACGGTGATCGTGCGCGGCCCGCGGGGCGTGACGATCTCCGTGACGCCTTCCTCCGCGGTGCCGCCCGCGAGCAGCACCAGCAGATCGACGGCGCGCTGGGCCGCGGCGGACGCGGCCTCCGGGTCGACGCCGCGCTCGAAGCGCTTGGCGGCCTCCGAGGACAGCTTGTGCCGGCGGGCCGTACGGGCGATGGAGAGCGCGTCGAAGTGCGCGGCCTCGATCACGACATCGGTGGTGCCGCGCATCCGGCCGGTGCCGGGGTCGGCGACCGCGCCGGCGATCTCGGTGTTCGCGCCGCCCATCACGCCGGCGAGCCCGATGGGTCCGCGGTTGTCGGTGATGACCAGATCCGCCGCGTCCAGCACCCGCTTGGTGCCGTCGAGGGTGGTCAGCTGCTCGCCCGGGGTCGCCCGCCGGACGCCGATCGGGCCGGCCACCGTGGTCCGGTCGTAGGCGTGCAGCGGCTGGCCGAGCTCCAGCATCACGTAGTTGGTGATGTCGACGGCCAGCGAGACCGGGCGCATCCCGGCCTTCTGCAGCCGGCGCTGCATCCACAGCGGGGTGCGCGCCTCGGGCTCCAGGCCGGCGACCGTCCGGGCGGTGAAGCGGTCGCAGCCCATCGGGTCGGAGACCTGGACGGGGTAGCCGCCGGCGTTCGGCGGCGGGACGTCGAGCAGCGCCGGGTCGCGCAGCGGCAGACCGTAGGCGGTGGCGGTCTCGCGGGCGACGCCGCGCATCGACAGGCAGTAGCCGCGGTCCGGGGTGACGGCGATGTCCAGCACCTCGTCGACGAGTTCCAGCAGCTCGATGGCGTCGGTGCCGACCTCGTACTCGGGCGGCAGCACGATGATGCCGTGCGTACCGTCATCGCCCATGCCCAGCTCGTCGCCGGAGCAGATCATGCCGTGCGAGGTCTTGCCGTACGTCTTGCGGGCGGCGATCTTGAAGTCGCCGGGCAGGACGGCGCCGGGGAGGACGACCACGACCTTGTCGCCGACGGCGAAGTTGCGCGCACCGCAGACGATTTCCTGGGGCTCGCCGGTGCCGTTGGCCCGGCCGACGTCGACCGTGCAGAAGCGGATCGGCTTCTTGAAGCCCTCCAGCTCCTCGATGGTCAGCACCTGACCGACGACGAGCGGGCCCTTGAGGCCCTCGCCGAGGCGCTCGACGGTCTCGACCTCCAGGCCGACGGCAATGAGCTTGGCCTGTACGTCACGGCCGGTCTCCGTCGCCGGCAGGTCGACGTACTCCCGCAGCCAAGAAAGCGGGACCCGCATCAGATCTCCATCCCGAACGGCCGGGTGAACCGGACGTCGCCTTCGAACATGTCACGCATGTCTTCCACGTTGTGCCGGAACATCAGCATCCGGTCGATGCCGAACCCGAAGGCGAAGCCGCTGTACTTCTCGGGGTCGACGCCGCAGGCGATGAGCACCTTGGGGTTGACCATTCCGCAGCCGCCGAGCTCGATCCAGCCCTCGCTGGAGCAGGTGCGGCAGGGGCGGTCGGGGTTGCCCACGGACTCGCCACGGCAGACGTAGCAGACCATGTCCATCTCGGCGGACGGCTCGGTGAACGGGAAGTAGTTCGGCCGCAGCCGGGTCTTCATGTCCGGACCGAACAGCGCCCGGACCATGTGGTCGAGGGTGCCCTTGAGGTCCGCCATGGTCAGGCCCTCGTCGACGGCGAGCAGCTCGATCTGGTGGAAGACCGGGGAGTGCGTGGCGTCCAGCTCGTCGGTGCGGTAGACCCGCCCCGGGCAGACGACGTACACCGGCGGCTCGCGGTCGACGAGCGTACGGGCCTGCACCGGCGAGGTGTGGGTGCGCAGCACGACGCCGCTCTCGTCGCCCTCGGTGCCCCCACCCTGGACGAAGAAGGTGTCCTGCATCTGGCGCGCCGGGTGGTCGGGCACGAAGTTCAGGGCGTCGAAGTTGAACCACTCCGCCTCGACCTCGGGGCCCTCGGCGACCTCGTAGCCCATCGCCACGAAGACGTCCGCGACCCGCTCCATGAACGTGGTCAGCGGGTGCCGGGCGCCGGCCGGGATGCGGTCGTAGGGCAGCGTGACGTCCACGGCCTCCTCGACCAGGACGCGCGTGTCGCGCTCCGCCTCCAGCTCCTCCTGGCGGGCCTTGAGCGCCTGGTTCACCCGGCCGCGGGCCTGGCCGACGCGCTTGCCGGCGTCCGCCTTGGCGTGCGGGGGCAGGGCGCCGATCTCGCGGTTGGCGAGGGCGAGCGGCGAGCGGTCGCCGGTGTGCACGACCTTCACCTCACGCAGCGCCTCCAGGTCGCCCGCGGCGGCGATGGCGGCCAGCGCCTCGTCCAGCCGGGCGGCGATCTCTTCCGGTTTCAGGGCTTCGACCTCGACAGGGTCGTACGACTTATTGGGTGCGGACATCTCTTCCCGTGCTTCCGGTGGACTGGCTTGGCTTGGCTCGCGTCGCCTCGGCTCCTCGATCACAAAGGTCGGATGCCGAGCCCGCGCTGTGCCCGCGATGCCTGTGCGCCAGAGGTGCCAAAGGTCAAGTCTAAGGGGGACGGGCCACGCGACGGGCCCGCGCCCCTGCGGGGCGCCCACCCCCACCCTTCACAGGACGCTTCGCGGCCCCTCCTGGCTACGCCATGAAGGCGGGGGCCGCGACGGGCAGGCTGAATCGGAACTGTGCGCCGCCGGCGGGGGCCCGGCCGACCGTGATCGTGCCGCCGTGGGCCTCGACGATGCCCTTGACGATGTAAAGGCCCAGGCCCGTGCCGCCGCGCTTGCTGCCCCGCCAGAAACGGGTGAAGACGCGGCTCATCGACTCCTCGGGGATGCCGGGGCCCTCATCGCTCACGGTGACGCTCGTCCCCTCCGTGCTGGTCGTATCCGATACCGGTCCGACCTCGATGGTGACGGTTCCCTCGCCGTGGCGCACCGCATTTTCCAGCAGGTTGCCCAGGACCTGGTCGACCTTGTCCGGGTCCGCCCACAGATCGGGCAGCGGTGCCAGCATCCGGATCAAAAAGCGGTCGGGGCGCTGGCCGGCGGTGGTCTGCGCCTGGACGTGCCGGCGGACCGCGGCGCTCATGTCGACCCGCTGCCGGCGCACCTCCAGCCGCCCGGAGTCGATCCGGGAGATGTCCAGCAGCTCGGCGATCAGCCGGGTGACGCGGTTGGCGTCGGCGTCCACCGTCTCCAGCATCAGCCGCTTCTGGTCGTCGGTGAAGCGCTCCCACTTCTGGAGGAGGGTGGCGGTGAACCCCTTGACGGAGGTCAGCGGCGAGCGCAGCTCATGGGCGACGGTGGCGATCAGCTCGGCGTGGCTGAGCTCCGTGCGCCGCCGCGCCTCGGTGCCGCGCAGCGCGATCACCAACCGCTCGACGGGCCCGGTCGGCACACTGCGGACATAGCGGGCGGAGACCAGCACCTCGCGGCCGCCGAGCAGCAGATTGCGCTCCGGCTGGCCCCGGCGGATGGCCAGCCCGCCATAGGGGTCGGTGAGCCGCCACCAGCCGCGGCCTTCGATGTCCTGCAGCGGCAGGGCCTGTTCGAGGCTGTGGCCGAGCGCGGCCGCGGGGGCGATGCCGGTGATCCTGGCCGCCGCGGCGTTGAAGCAGACCACCCGGCCCGTCTCGTCGGCGACCACCAGGCCGTCGGGCAGATCATCGGGGTCCAGCCCGAGACCGGCCCCCAGGGCGTCCGCGCCGCCGGCCGTGGCGGGCGACGGCGCGCGCGCCGGCCCGCCGGACGGGCGGCCGTCAGCGGTGGCTGTGGTGCCGGAAGTCCTCACACTCATCCCCGTTACCCCCTTCCGGGCCCCCGGGCACGCAAGCCTACTAGCTCACACCCCACGTGCCACGAGGATCCGGGGTACGCCCCTCAGGCGGGTGACACCGCACGGCATCCCCCGGTGCCGCGCTGCGCGCGGGCGGAGGCGTAGAGGCAGACCGCGGCGGCGGTCGCGAGGTTGAGGCTCTCGGCCCTGCCGTGGATCGGGACCCGTACGACGGCGTCGGCCAGCGCCCGGGTCTGCTCCGGCAGCCCCCAGGCCTCGTTGCCGAAGACCCAGGCGGAGGGCCCGCCCATGGAGCCGGAGTCCAGCTCGGCGTCCAGGTCGCGGTCGCCCGCCCCGTCGGCGGCGAGGATCCGTACCCCGGCGCCCCGCAGTCCGTCCACCACCCGCTCGACGGGTACGCCCACCGCGACCGGGAGGTGGAAGAGCGAACCGACCGACGCCCGCACCGACTTGGGGTTGTACAGGTCCACGGAGGCGTCGGTGAGCACCACCGCGTCCGCGCCGGCGGCGTCCGCGCAGCGCAGCACGGTGCCGGCGTTGCCGGGGTCCCGGACGTTGGCGAGCACCGCGATCAGCTGCGGGCGGGCCGCGAGGATCTCCTCGAACGGCGAGTCGAGGAAGCGGCAGACGCCGAGCAGGCCCTGGGGGGTGACGGTCTGCGAGATGTCGGCGACGGTCCGGTCGTCGGCGAAGTGCACCCGCACCCCGGCCGCGTGGGCCGCCTCGACGATCTCGGCATGCCGCTCGGCGGCCTCGACGGTGGCGAACAGCTCGATCAGGGTGGGGACCCCGTCCCTGCGGTGCGCGATGGCCTCCCGTACGGCCTGCGGCCCCTCGGCGATGAACCGGCACTCCTTGCCGCGGAAGGCGCGGCGGGCCAGCCGCCGGGCGGCGGTGACACGCGGGGAACGCGGGGAGATCAGCTCGGGGGTGCCCATGGGCGGCGGCTCGCTTCTGTTGTTCGGTGCGGGTGGGAACCGCGGCGCGGGACGAGTGCGCCGGTTCCGGAAAAGCGGCGGACCCGCAGGCCGGGGCCTGCGGGTCCGCTCACCACGTCGTCAGGCTGAAGTTCAGGCAGCCTTCGGGGCGTTGACGTCGCTCGGAAGCGCCTTCTGGGCGACCTCGATGAGCGCGGCGAACGCGTTGGCGTCCGTCACCGCGAGGTCGGCCAGGATCTTGCGGTCCACCTCGACGTTGGCGGCCTTCAGACCCTGGATGAAGCGGTTGTAGGTCATGCCGTTGGCGCGGGCAGCGGCGTTGATGCGCTGGATCCACAGCTGACGGAAGTCGCCCTTGCGCTTCTTGCGGTCGTTGTAGTTGTAGACGAGGGAGTGGGTGACCTGCTCCTTCGCCTTGCGGTACAGGCGGGAGCGCTGGCCACGGTAGCCGCTGGCCTGCTCGAGGATCGCCCGGCGCTTCTTGTGGGCGTTGACTGCCCGCTTGACGCGTGCCACTTGTTAACTCCTTGTAGCGGGGCCGTGGTTGTCTTCACACGGCCCGGTTCGATTGAGTCCCGGTCCGAGTCGCGCGCCCCCTCCAGTCAGTGGGGCGCGGCGACTCACTTGCCGAGAAGCTTCTTGATCTTCGCGGCGTCGCCCGGGGCCATCTCGGCGTTGCCGGTGAGGCGACGCGTCACGCGGGACGACTTGTGCTCGAGCAGGTGGCGCTTGCCGGCGCGCTCACGCAGCACCTTGCCGGAGCCGGTGATCTTGAAGCGCTTGCTGGCACCGCTGTGCGTCTTGTTCTTCGGCATGCGCCGTTCTCTCCTCGTCAGTGGCGCCCCCACCGGCACGGACCGGGCAGGCGGGAGCGTCATGTATCGATTGGTGTCCGGGGCGAGGCGCCCCGGCGGCAGCCGGGGCTCACGCCTCGGGGATCACGCCTGGGCGTGCTCCTCGGTGGGCTCCTCGGCGGGCTCCTCCACGGACTGGTCCGCGGCGACTCCGCCCTGGCGCTCCGCCTTGCGGGCGGCCTGCGCCTCGCGGGCCTCGGCCATCGCCTCGGTCTTCTTCTTGTGCGGACCGAGGACCATGATCATGTTTCGGCCGTCCTGCTTCGGATTCGACTCGATGAAGCCGAGGTCCTCCACGTCGGACGCGAGCCGCTGCAGCAGCCGGAAGCCCAGCTCGGGGCGGGACTGCTCGCGACCACGGAACATGATCGTGATCTTGACCTTGTCACCCTGCTTGAGGAACCGGACGACGTGACCCTTTTTGGTGTCGTAGTCGTGCGGGTCGATCTTCGGCCGGAGCTTCATCTCCTTGATGACCGTGTGCGCCTGGTTCTTGCGCGCCTCACGGGCCTTCATGGCCGACTCGTACTTGAACTTCCCGTAGTCCATGAGCTTGCAGACGGGCGGGCGAGCGTTCGCCGCCACCTCGACCAGGTCGAGGTCGTACTCCTGAGCAAGCTCAAGGGCCTTGGCAAGCGGAACAATCCCGACCTGCTCGCCGCTGGGACCGACAAGTCGCACTTCGGGAACGCGAATCCGGTCGTTGATGCGGGGCTCGGCGCTGATGGATCCTCCTCGGTAGCACCACGCGACGGCCTGGCGGACTGCCGCGTAACGTCTTCTTGGTGTGACCAACCGCGCGGTACATGAAAAATGCCCCGGACGGGACACAGGCGGGGCTCCACATAGATCTGGAGCACCGTCGCGAAGTCTCCGCGGGGCGCAGCCGGACCGTTGACCCGCCAGCCCCATGGGCCGGTCAGGTGGGAGATCGGAGCCTCCACTTGTGGGCCGGTCACATGCGTGTCCGGCCGGTCGGAACACCAGAATACACGAGTCAAGGGGTGGCACCCACTCCTGCGCGGTCGCCGCAGGCCCGGCGCGCGCGAGGGCACTCCCGCACGCGGGGCCCGAACACCTCGGCCATAGGCTGGAGGCGTCCCCCTGAGCAGGAAGAAGCCCGAGACATGAGTGACCAGACCCCGCAGCAGCCCGACGCCCCGAACGCGGCGAGCCCCGACTTCGACGCCATGACCCGAGACATCGCGGAGGTGCCGGCGGTCGAGGTGATCACCACGGTCGCGGTGCATCTGATGAGTTCGGCGGCGGTCAATCTCGGGCTCGCCGAGGAGGGCGCGGCGCACAAGGACCTGGACGAGGCGCGCAAGCTCATCCAGGCGCTGGCCGGGCTGGTCACCGCCAGCGCCACCGAGATCGGCTCGTACCACGCGGCGCCGCTGCGGGACGGGCTGAAGTCGCTCCAGCTGGCGTTCCGCGAGGCCTCGGTCGTGCCCGACGAGCCGGGCCAGGGCCCCGGGGAGAAGTACACCGGCCCCGTCCACGGCTAGAACGGGCGGCGACACCGCACACGACGGGCCCCGGCCGGGATGCGGCCGGGGCCCGTCCGTGCGCGGAGAGCGGGCGGCGGGCGTCAGATCGGCTCGCCGGGCTCCGTCGGGGCACCGTGCGGCATCGCCTCGTCGGCGATGAGGAAGGGCTCGTGCGGCGGGTGGGTGACCTGGTGGACGGCCGCCGCGAGGGCGCCGCCGATCAGTGGCGCGACGATGAACAGCCACAGCTGGGTGATGGCCGCGCCGCCCGCGACGAGGGCCGGGCCGATGGAGCGCGCCGGGTTCACGGACGTGCCGTCGAGCGGGATGCCGATGAGGTGGACGGTGGCCAGCGTCAGACCGATCGCCAGGCCGCCGAAGCCGATCACCGCCACCTTGTGGGTGACCGCCAGCCACACATAGACGAGCAGGAAGGTCATCACCATCTCGGCGACGAACGCGCCGCCGAGGTTGAGATGCACCGCCGAGCGGTCGCCCCAGCCGTTGGTACCGAAGGACGCGTGGGTCTGCAGGCCCGGGACCTGCTTGGCGACCAGGAAGAGCAGGGCCGCGCCGACGATGCCGCCGACGACCTGGGCGATCCAGTACTCGGCGGCCGTGCGCAGCGTGATCCGGCGGGCCAGCAGCATGCCCAGGGTCACCGCGGGGTTGAGGTGGCTGCCCGAGATCGGGCCGAGCGCATAGGCCAGCGCCAGCATGGTGAAGCCGAAGGCCAGGGCGATGCCGAAGGTGCCGATGTATTCGCCCGCCAGCACCGCCGAGCCGACGGCGAAGAACACCAGGAGCAGCGTGCCGAGGAACTCGGATACGACCGGGCGGGTCAATACCGTCGAGATCTCCGTTTTCTCCATGGGGGCTCTCCTCGCGTGGATCTTGAGCTCTCCTCCGCATTGTGCGGCCCTGGAGACGAACCCGCCCGTCGGCGGACCGGGGCCCGGCGACGGGCGGCGGGCCCCGGCGGTGGGGTGTCAGCGCCGGAAGAGCGCCTGCTCGTCGGTGGCGGCGCCGGGCGGCAGCAGGGCCAGATCCAGCCCGCGCACGAGCCGGGCGCGCAGCACCTCGTCGGCGGCCACCGCCCGGGCCAGCCGCTGGGCGACGCCGGCCGGGTCCGTGTCGGGGGCGAGGCCGAGGGCGAGGGTGGCGTCGGTCTCCGCGGACGGCACGAGAGAGGCCAGCAGCACCGCCGGCTCGGCCTCGAGCAGGGCGCGCAGGGCGTCGGTGACGGCCGGGTCGGCGAGCGGGTCGGCGCTGGTACGGCCCTCGGCGAGCGCGCGCAGGGCGGGGCCGGTGAGCTGGTAGGTGACCGGGCCGGCCAGGTCGACGACGACGGTGTCCGCCTGCTCGTGGGACGCGGCCAGCAGTGCCTGCGGGAGCGGGACCGCGACGGGGCGGGCGTCGGCGCGCCAGCGCTGGAGGGTGTCCATGGAGGTGAAGGCGGGCAGGGCCCGGCGGCCGTCCGGGGCCTGGAGGGTGGGGACGGCCATGTCGCTGGTCTTCTCGCGGCGCAGGCCGTCGGGGCCGGTCTCCGTCTCGCCGAGCACGGCCACCACGGGGACCAGGACACGCGCCCCGGCGAGCGCCGCCAGGAGCTCCGGCTCGGTGCCGCGGTCCCGTTCGTAGGCCGCAAGGGCCGCGGTCAGTGCCGGGTCGGCGCTGCCGTCGTCGTCGGCGAATCCGGGGTCGGGGATGTTCTTCTGCACCACGTGAGCGTATCGGCCGGGGGTGCGGGGTCGGCGGGGCGGGCCGGTGGGGTGCGGGGTCGGCGCGGGCGGGTGCGGCGTCAGGGCCGGGTCCGGCGGCCGCGCCAGAGGACGACGGCGGTCGCGACCAGGGCCAGTCCGGCGGCGCCGGCGGTCCAGGGGAGCCAGTTGACCGGGCCGTCCGCGGCTTCGCCGGCGGTGGGACCGGGGCCGAAGTAGCGGTCGGCGTAGGCGGCGGGGGACGGCTTCTGCGGGGTGGGTTTGACGTCTCCCGCGGCCTTGATCGCGGCGGCGGGGTCGATCAGGCCGGCGCCGTAGGCGTCGTCCCGGCCGCCCTCGGGGCTGTCCTGGGCGGTGGCGGTGAGCAGCCGGCGGATCTGGGCCGGGCTCAGGTCGGGGTGGGCGGAGCGGATCAGGGCGATGGCGCCGGAGACGAAGGCGGCGGCGGGGCTGGTGCCCCAGCCCGAGAGATAGCCGCTTCCGGTGTCGGCCATGACGATGTCGAAGCCGGGGGCGCTGACCGTGGCGTACCAGTGGCGGGTGGAGAAGCGGGCGCGTGCGCCCACGTGGGTGACGGCGGTGGCGGCGATGACGCCCGGGTAGGCGGCGGGGTAGGAGACGTGGTCGCCCTTCTGGCCGCCGTTGCCCGCCGAGGCGACGACCGGGATGCCCTTGCCGAGGGCGTACTGGATCGCGGCGTCCTCGCGGGGTTCGGGGTGTGCGGACTCGCTGTCGTCGCCCAGGGACATGTTGATCACGTCGGCGCCGTGGTCGGCGGCCCAGCGGATGCCGTCGGCGAGGGCCCCCGCCTTCTGGGTGCGGGACCGCTCGCGCTGCGGGTCGTCGTCCTCCAGGATCACCCGGACCGGCAGGATCTTGGCTTCCGGGGCGAGCCCGAGCACGCCGTCCTGGCGGCCGGCCCCGTGGCCGTGGCCCGCGATGATGCTGGCCATTCCGGTGCCGTGCTGTGCCCAGGCGGTGTCTCCGGGCCCGGCGCCGAAGCCGACCAGGTCCTGTTCGGGCAGCACCTGCCCGTCGAGGTCGGGGTGGTTGGCGTCCACGCCGGTGTCCAGGACGGCGACGGTGACGCCCTTGCCCTTGGTGGTGCGCCAGGCCTGCTGGGCGTGGACGGCCTGCAGGGCCCATTCCTGGGCGCGCAGGGCATCGGCCTGTGCGGGGACGGCGGGCAGCACCGCGAGCGCGGCGCAGGCCAGTGCGACGGCGGCGGCGCGCGGCACGGTCCTCGTCATGACGAGGCCTCCGTGGTCCGCGGGAGGCTGCCGGCGGCCTTGCGGAAGTCCGTCCCGATACGGTCCGCCAGGCCCTTGGCGTCATGGCCCAGGCCGGATTCGGCCGGGGCGGTGGTGGCGCCCGGGCGGGTGGCGGCCTCGGCGGGCTGCGGCTCGGCGAAGGTGCGGCCGTCGGCGAAGCCGGAGACGGCGTAGACCACGACCGGGAGGTCGGTGAGCACCCGGACGGTCCAGCTGACCCGCTGGGCACGTCCGAAGTCCTGGGCCGGGGTGTCCCGGGCGGCGTACGGCAGCGGCATCAGGTCGGTGCGGGTGCCCAGATTCCCGGTGCTGAAGCGGGTGTTGAGGGCCATCATCCCGGGCTGGTCGGCCTTGGTGATCTGCGCCCCGACGGTGATGACGCTGCTGCGGGTGGCGTCGACGTAGGTGGCGCGCAGCAGGCGGACGCAGCCCGCGCGGGCGAGCGCGTCGGCGAGCCTGGGGTCGTAGGCGCCGGCGCAGCCGCCGTCGGGGGCGACGGCGATCCGGCTCCAGGTCCGGTCGGCGCCGCCGGGACCGGCGCCGAAGCCGTTGACGGTACGCGGGAAGAGGGTGTCGACGGGGGTGCTGTGCCAGACGTCGCGGCCCTTGGCGAAGGCGGCCGCGGCGTCGGGGGTGGCGCCGGCGGCCTCGTCGGTGAGCCAACTGCCCGCCGCCGCGCCGCCGATGAGGCCGACGCCGAGGACGAGGCAGGCCGCGGCGGCCAGCGCCCGGGCGCCGGGGCGGCCCGGTGCGGGGCGGTGCGCGAGCCCGCCCGGCGCGGGGGCGGCGGTCTGCGGAGGCAGCGGGGCGGACCACGGTGGCCGGGGCGGGCGCGCGGGTGCGCCGGGCGCCGTCCGCGGGGTGGCCGGGGCGGGTTCGCCGGTGCCCGACGGGGCGCCCGGGCCGCTCCACAGGTCCTGGCTGTGGGCCAGGTGGAAGGCGGCGGTGTCGCGGAAGGCGTCGGGGCGGGCGGTGGATTGCGGCGGGACGGCGCGGGACGGCGTGCCGGGCGCGCGGTCCGGGTGAGGCGGCAGCGGGGCGCCGGCGGCGGGTGGCTGCGCACCCGTCGGGGCGGGCGGTGGCACGGCGGGGCGGGGCGGGACGGCGGGTGCACCCGGGGCGGAGGGCTCGGCCGGCACCCGGCGCAGGACGGCCGTGTGCGGGTCCCCCGCAGGCATGGGGGGTGCGGACGGAGCGGGCCGCCGGGGCGGCTGCGGGGGTATGGGCGGGATGCGCCGCGCATCGGCGAATTCGGCGTCGGTGCTCACCCGCGCTCCCCCTTGCGCCGCTGGCCGCCACACCCGATCCGGAATCGGGGCACGGTGGTTCGTATCCGGACAACACGCCGCTGACCTGCCGGTTGCGGTGTCGAGCCACTCTAAGGGCTGGCGGTGTCCGTGCTCCAACCCCTGTCCGGTCTGTGGCCACTCCCCCTACCCAGTGGTAGGAGGTTCTGGCAGGCTGCGGCCATGTCACCGCAGACTGCCGACGCGTATGGCGACGGGCCCCTTCCCCCGGCTCCCGGCTCCTCCCCCACTCTCGGCTCCGCTCGCGCGGGGGGACCCCCGCGCGCAGGTGAGACCCCCTTCGACCGGGCCACCGCGCACCTCGACGCCCCGCTGGCCGTCGTCGATCTGCGGGCCTTCGACGCCAACGCCGCCGATCTGGTGCGCCGTTCGAAGGGCAAGCCGATCCGGGTGGCCAGCAAGTCGGTGCGCTGCCGGGCGCTGCTGGAGCGGGTGCTGGCGCGGGAGGGCTTCGCGGGGATCATGAGTTTCACGCTGGCCGAGTCGCTGTGGCTGGCCCGCTCGGGCTTCCGCGACATCCTGCTGGCCTATCCGACGGCGGACCGGGCGGGCCTGGCCGAGCTGACCGCCGATCCCCAACTGGCGGCCGCGGTCACGGTGATGGCCGACGACCCCGCGCAGCTGGATCTGATCGACGCGGCCCGCCCCGACGGCGGTCGCGGCGGCGCGCGGGTGCGGGTGTGCCTGGAGCTGGACACCTCCTTCCGGCTGCTGGGCGGGGCGGTCCGGGTCGGCGCGCGCCGCTCCCCGCTGCGCACGCCGGACCGACTGGCCGCGCTGGCCCGGGCGGTGGTGCGCCGCCCCGGGTTCGAGCTGGTGGGGCTGATGGCGTACGAGGGGCATCTGGCGGGGGTGGGCGACGACATCGCCGGCAAACCGGTGTTCTCGCGGACGGTCCGGGTGATGCAGGCGGCGGCACGCAAGGAGCTGGCGCGGCGGCGCTGGGAGGCGGTGCGCGCGGTGCGGGCGGTGGCGCCGCGGCTGGAGTTCGTCAACGGCGGCGGGACCGGCAGTGTGCAGCACACCGCGGCGGAGGCGGCGGTCACCGAGATCGCTGCCGGTTCGGGGCTGTACGTCCCGCGGCTGTTCGACAACTTCCGTTCGTTCAGCGGGCGTCCGGCGGCGCTGTTCGCCCAGCCGGTGGTGCGCCGCCCCGGCCCCGGAGTGGTGACGGTGCTGGGCGGCGGCTATCCGGCGTCGGGGGTGGCGGGCGCGGACCGGCTGCCGGTGCCGCATCTGCCGGCCGGGCTGCGCTACGACCCGCAGGAGGGCCCCGGCGAGGTGCAGACGCCGCTGCTGGGGCCGGCCGCCGACGGGCTGGAGATCGGCGACAAGGTGTGGTTCCGGCATGCGAAGGCCGGTGAGCTGTGCGAGCGGTTCACCGCGCTGCACCTGATCGACGGGGACCGGGTGGTGGACACGGTGCCGACGTACCGCGGGGAGGGCCACGCCTTTCTCTGACCGGCGCGGCCCTCCCCGGTGAAGGGTGTGCTCAGTACACCGTGTCCTTCTGGTCCGGGATCACCGAGCCGTCGGGGCGGTGGACCGGGGCGAGGGTGCCGTCCGGCCGGGTGTAGCCCGTGGTCGCGCACGGGTACGGGTCGGCCTGACGCTTCTTCGGCGCGATGAACATCGGGTTGACCAGCCAGCGGTGGTCGCTGTTGTCGTACGCCCGGCACATCAGCTCGGCCTTGTTGCGGTTGATGGCCAGGTGCCCGGAGGTGGCGTCGCCGACGAACGTCACATCGGTCTCGGCGTCGCCCGCCGCGAAGGCCGGGCGGTGCGCCGGGTCCTGCTGCTGCCAGGCCTTGGCGCCCTTGACGTGGTAGATCTCCTGGTTGATCCAGCAGCGCTTGCCGTCCATGTACGTCAGGACCTCGCCGTGGGTGTCCTTGACGTCGCCGCAGCCCTGGACGCCGGTGGTGAGGCGGCCGTCGCGGACGAGGTTGCGGATGCCGATGGTGTGCGCGCGGTCGATGCCCACGCCGGGCGCCCAGGCGCGGACCAGCGGCTCGGCCGAGGCGGAGACGATGTAGACGTCGAAGTCGGCCTTCTTCAGGGTGCGGATGAGGTCGCGCTGCTGGTCGTAGTAGCGGACGTACCCCTCCATCGTGTGCGTGCCGACCTTCTGCTCGGTGCCGATCGGCGCGGCGAGGTTCTGGGCACGCGCGGCGCGGGCGAACTGGGTCAGCCGCGCGGGGCTGTGGCCGGCGAACAGCTGGGTGATCCAGACGTACGAGGGCACCGTGCGGCGGTGGTTCCACTCGCCGGCGAACGCGGTCTTGCCGGTGGAGGTCTTCTCATCCTGGTAGATGTCGAGGATCTCGTCGGTGCAGCCGGTGTCGGTCGAGGTCGGCAGCGGCCGGCCGGCCGGCACGGAGGTGCCGCAGGCCTTGGTGAGCGCGCGGGCCGCGTCCTCGGTCAGCCACTTGTTGGTGGCCTTCCAGCTGGCGGGGCGCAGCACCTTGTCGTGCCGCAGCATCCAGGCCAGCGTGGCGTCGGAGATGTCGTTCTTGACGACGGTGTTGTCCCAGTCGAAGGTCGCGACCGGCCGCGCGCCCCCGGCTCCGGAGCAGCTGCCGCGCTCGTCGATCATCTTCTGCAGCTTGGCACGGTTGTCGCCGTACCAGCCCTTGGAGACATGAAGGGTGGGGCATTGACGTGGTGCCGGGCCCGCCATGGCCGTCTGGGCGGCCGCGACGCCGCCTCCCACGACCGCGAGGGCGGTACCCGCTGCGAGCCAGCGACGCTTGTTGAGCATGGAACGCACTCCTGTCGAACGAAGATCCGAAGGCGGACGCTAGCGCATGGTGGCCGGGCGTCGTGCGACGTCCGGCCACCATGGCGATGGCGCAGAGGTGAACAGCGGGCGGTTACACCGGGGTGACGTACGCGCCCGCGATCCCTCCGTCGACCAGGAATTCGGCGGCGTTGACGAACGAGGAGTCGTCGCTGGCGAGGAAGGCGACCGCGGAGGCGATCTCCTCGGGCTCGGCGAACCGGCCCACCGGGACGTGCACCAGACGGCGCGCGGCGCGCTCGGGGTCCTTGGCGAACAGCTCCTTGAGCAGCGGGGTGTTCACCGGTCCCGGGCACAGGGCGTTGACCCGGATGCCCTCGCGGGCGAACTGCACGCCCAGTTCACGGGACATGGACAGCACACCGCCCTTGGAGGCCGTGTAGCTGATCTGGGAGGTGGCGGCGCCCATGACGGCCACGAAGGACGCGGTGTTGATGATGGATCCCCTGCCCTGCCGCTGCATGTAGGGCAGGGCGTGCTTGCAGCAGAGGTAGACCGAGGTGAGGTTGACCTCCTGCACGCGCTTCCAGGCGTCCAGGCCGGTGGTGAGGATCGAGTCGTCGTCCGGCGGGGAGATCCCGGCGTTGTTGAAGGCGATGTCCACCGAGCCGTAGGTGTCGAAGGCGGTCTTGTAGAGCGCCTCGACCTGGTCGGAGTCGGTCACATCGACCCGGACGAAGGTGCCGCCGACCTCCTCGGCGGCGGCCTTGCCCGCCACCTCGTCGATGTCGGCGCAGACGATGTGGGCGCCTTCGGAGGCCAGTCGGCGGGCGGTGGCCAGGCCGATGCCGCTGCCGGCTCCGGTGATCACGGCGGTACGGCCGACGAGGCGGCGGCACACTGCGGTCTGGTCGGTCACTTCGGGGGCCTTTCTCTGGGGTGGCGGGGGACACTGCCGGGCTCGCACCCGGCCGGCTGAGGTCCGGGGGCGGGCCCCCGGGGTGTCAGCCCTCGGTGCTGAAGAAGATGTTCTTGGTCTCGGTGAAGGCGGTCAGCGCGTCCGGGCCGAGTTCACGGCCGAGGCCGGACTGCTTGAACCCACCGAAGGGGGTCCAATAGCGCACGCTGCTGTGGGAGTTGACGGAGAGGTTGCCGGCCGCCACCGCGCGCGAGACCCGCAGGGCGCGGCTCACGTCACGGGTCCACAGCGAGCCGGACAGGCCGTAGTCGCTGGCGTTGGCGATCCGGACCGCGTCGGCCTCGTCGTCGAAGGGCAGGACCACGGCGACCGGGCCGAAGATCTCCTCGACGGCCGTACGGTCCTCGGGGCGCCCCTCCAGGACGGTGGCCGGGTACCAGAAGCCCTTGCCGGCGGGCGCCTCGCCGCGGATGGCGGCCGGGGCGTCCTCGGGGACGTAGGACCGTACCCGCGCGCGCTGGGCGGCGGAGATCAGCGGGCCCATCTGGGTGGCCGGATCCGCCGGGTCGCCGACGGTGAACGCCTTGACGGCGGGCTCCAGCAGCTCCATGAACCGGTCGTAGACGCCGCGCTGGACGAGGATGCGGCTGCGGGCGCAGCAGTCCTGGCCGGTGTTGTCGAGGAAGGAGCCGGGGGCGGCGGCCGCGGCGGCCTCGACATCCGCGTCGGCGAAGACGATGTTGGGGCTCTTGCCGCCGAGTTCCAGGGTGAGCCGCTTGGTCTGCGCCGCGCAGCGGGCGGCGATCTGCCGGCCGGTGGCGGTGGAGCCGGTGAAGACGACCTTGGCGACGCCCGGGTGCTCGACCAGCGCGGTGCCGGTGACCGGCCCCTCGCCGGTCAGGACCTGGAAGAGGCCCTCGGGCAGGCCGGCCTCCAGGGCGAGTTCGGCGAGCTGGAGCGCGGTGAGCGGGGTGGTCTCGGCGGGCTTGAGGAGGACCGCGTTGCCGGCCGCGAGCGCGGGGGCGGTGCCCCAGGCGGCGATCGGCATCGGGAAGTTCCAGGGCGCGATGACGGCGACCACGCCGAGCGGCTCCTGGACGGTGAGGTTCAGGCCGCCGGCGACCGGGATCTGGGTGCCGTTCAGGCGCTCCACTCCCCCGGCCGCGTAGTGCAGCAGATCGCGGACGTTGCCCGCCTCCCACCGGGCGTTGTCCAGGGGGTGGCCGGCTTCTTTCAGTTCGAGTGCGGCGAGCGGCTCGATATGGGCGTCGACGACGTCGGCGAAGCGCCGCAGCAGCCGGGCCCGGTCGCCGGGTGCCACCGCGGCCCAGGCCTGCTGGGCTCTGGCTGCCCGCCGGACCGCGGCGTCGACCTCGTCGGGGGAGGTGGTGGGCACGGTGGCCACCACCTCCTCGGTCGCCGGGTTGAGAATCGTCAGCTCGTGCAGACCATGGGACACGTGCGGGTTCCTTACATGCGCTCGAAGGAGCGGAAGCGCTCCCAGTCCGTGACGGCCGCGTCGTAGGCGTCCTGCTCGACGCGGGCCATGTGGCGGTAGTGGTCGACGACCTCGTCGCCGAAGGCCTCCCGGGCGATCGGGCTGTGCTCCCACAGCTCGGCGGCCTCGCGGAGGGTGGTGGGGACGTGCGCGGCGTCGCCGTTGTAGGCGTTGCCGGTGGTCGCCTCGGGGAGCTCCAGCTCGTGCTCGATGCCGTACAGGCCCGCCGCGACCATGCCGGCGACCGCGAGGTAGGGGTTCACATCGCCACCGGGCAGCCGGTTCTCCAGGCGGTGGGCGCGGCCGTGGCCGACCACCCGCAGGGCGCAGGTGCGGTTGTCGGGGCCCCAGGCGACGGCGGTGGGCGCGAAGGAGCCGGGGCGGAAGCGCTTGTAGGAGTTGATGTTGGGCGCGTAGAAGAGCGTGAAGTCACGCATCGCGGCGACCTGGCCCGCCAGGAAGTGCTGCATGGTCTTCGACATGCCGTACGGGCCGTTGTCGTCGGCCAGCACCGGCCGGCCGTCCTCGTCCTGCAGCGAGAGGTGGATATGACAGGAGTTGCCCTCGCGCTCGTCGTACTTCGCCATGAAGGTGAGCGACATGCCCTCCTGGGCGGCGATCTCCTTGGCGCCGGTCTTGTAGATGCTGTGCTGGTCGCAGGTGGTGAGCGCCTCGTCGTAGACGAACACGATCTCGTGCTGGCCGAGGTTGCACTCGCCCTTGGCGGACTCGACGGTCATCCCGGCCGCGCCCATCTCGTTGCGGATCCGGCGCAGGACGGGCTCGACGCGGCCGGTGCCGAGGACGGAGTAGTCGCCGTTCCACTGGTTGGCGGGGTTCATCTCGCGGTAGCCGCGGGACCAGGCGTCCTCGTAGGAGTCCTTGAAGAGCATGAACTCCAGCTCGGTGCCGGCGTACGCGCTCCAGCCCCGCTCGGCGAGACGGTCGAGCTGGCGCCGCAGGATCTGCCGGGGCGAGGCGACGACCGGGGAGCGGTCGTGCCAGGCGAGGTCGGCGGTGATCAGGGCGGTGCCGGCGTTCCAGGGGATGCGGCGCAGGGTGGCGACATCGCCGTGCATGGCGAAGTCTCCGTAGCCGCGTTCCCACGAGGACATCGCGTAGCCCTCGACGGTGTTGAGGTCGACGTCGACGGCGAGGAGGTAGTTGCAGCCCTCCGTGCCGTGGTCGAGGACGGTGTCGAGGAAATATCGGGCCGCGAACCGCTTGCCCTGAAGCCTGCCTTGCATATCGGTGAAGGCGAGGACGACAGTGTCGATCTCCCCGGCGTCGACGAGGACCCTGAGTTCCTCGACGGAGAGTGGGGGCGTGCGTTCTGCCACGGTATTGCCTCCTGTCACTGCATCCGGAGGTCATAAGGTAGGCACACGAACCATTGATTGGGAAGGGGTGGCGATGGACGGTACGGATGACCGGCTGGCACCCGTGCTGCGGCCGGTGCGGGCGGGCAATGGTTTCGAGGAGGCCCTGGAGCAGATACTCCAGATCGTCCGGCTCGGTCTGGTGCCCCAGGGCGAACGGCTGCCCGCGGAACGGGAACTGGCGGAGCGACTGCAGATCAGCCGGGTCACCCTGCGCGAGGTGCTCAAGGTGCTCCAGGACGAGGGCCTGGTGGAGAGCCGGCGCGGGCGCTACGGCGGCACCTTCGTCCGGGTGCGGGCCAAGAATCCCGGCGAGGCCGAGCTGCGGCGCCGGATCGGGAAGATCGACGTCGAGGACACCCTGCGTTTCCGGGAGGTGCTGGAGGTGGGCGCGGCCGGGCTGTGCGCCGCCCACGGGCTGTCCGACGTGCAGCAGGGCCGGCTGCGGGGGGCGCTCGCGGCGACCCAGGAGGCCCCGCTGGCCGACTACCGCCGCCGCGACACCCTGCTGCACCTGACGCTCGCCGAGCTGTCCGGCTCCTCGTCGCTGGCGGCGCAGTACGCGGCGGTGCGGGCGCGCGTGAACGACCTGCTGGACTGCATCCCGCTGCTGGTGCGCAATCTGGAGCACTCCCAGGCCCAGCACGGCGCGCTGGTCGAGGCGGTGCTGGAGGGCGACGCGGACGGTGCGCGCGAGGTGATGCGCGAGCACTGCTGCGGGACCGCGGCGCTGCTACGCGGCTTCCTGACGGCCCCCGCGCCCTGAGCCCCGCCCCGCGCCGTGAGCGCGCGTTCACCATTCTTTTACGCACAGGTCTTGCGCTCAGCCGCCCTGGGAGCAAAGGTATCGCCCCATACCTTTATTGCGAGGCAGGAGCGGTTCGCCGAACGCCGTACCCGCCACGGACTCCCGAAGGCCCTCGGAGGCGTTGTGTCACTCGACAAGCACGCGACGGACCCAGACCAGGAACATCACACTCCGCAGCTCTCCAGCGACGAAGAGCGCCTCCACCAACTCGGTTACGCTCAGGAACTCGCCCGCTCCATGTCGGCGTTCTCCAACTTCGCCGTCTCGTTCAGCATCATCTCGGTCCTCTCCGGCTGTCTGACGCTGTACGGCTTCGGCATGAACACCGGGGGACCCGCTCTGATCACCTGGGGCTGGCCGCTGGTCGGCACCATGACCCTGTTCGTGGGCCTGGCGATGGCCGAGGTCTGCTCCAGCTACCCGACAGCGGGCGGCCTGTACTACTGGGCGGCGAAGCTGGCCCCCTCGCGCGGCCCGGCCTGGTCCTGGTTCACCGGCTGGTTCAACTTCCTCGGCCAGGTCGCGGTGACCGCGGGCGTCGACTTCGGGGCCGCGTCCTTCCTGAACGCGCTGCTGGACCTGCAGTTCGGCTTCACCGCCACCCCGGCACACACCATCATGCTGTTCGGACTGGTCCTGCTGGCGCACGGCCTGCTGAACACCCTCGGCGTGAAGCTGGTCTCCCTGCTCAACAACGTCAGCGTGTGGTGGCACGTCTTCGGTGTGCTGGTCATCGTGGGCGCGTTGGTCGTCGTGCCGTCGAAGCACCAGTCCGCCTCCTACGTCTTCACGCACGTCGTCAACAACACCGGCTGGCACTCCAGCCTCTACGTCGGGCTGCTGGGACTGCTGCTCGCGCAGTACACCTTCACCGGCTACGACGCCTCGGCACATATGACCGAGGAGACCCACGACGCGGCGAAGGCCGGGCCGCGCGGCATCGTGATGTCGATCCTCGTCTCGCTGGTCGCCGGCTGGATCCTGCTGGTCGGCATCACCTTCGCCATCCAGGACTACGACGGCGCACTGAACAGCAAGACCGGCGTCCCCCCGGCGCAGATCTTCATCGACGCCCTCGGCAGCACCGGCGGCAAGCTGCTCCTGCTGATCGCCATCGGCGCCCAGTTCTTCTGCGGCATGGCGTCGGTCACCGCCAACTCGCGCATGATCTACGCCTTCTCCCGGGACGGCGCGCTGCCCGGCTCCCGGCTGTGGCACCGCATCAACAAGCGGACCAAGACCCCGACCAACGCGGTCTGGCTGTCCGCCGGCGGTGCCTTCCTGCTGGGCCTGCCCTACCTGTGGAACACCACGGCGTACGCGGCCGTCACCTCGATCGCCGTGATCGGCCTGTACATCGCCTACGTCCTGCCCATCTTCCTCCGCCTGCTGCAGGGCGACCGGTTCGAGCGCGGCCCGTGGCACCTCGGCCGCTGGAGCAAGATCGTCGGCATCATCGCCGTCGGCTGGACCCTGGTCATCTCCGTACTCTTCATGCTCCCGACGAGCAGCCCGGTCACGGCGGACACCTTCAACTACACCCCGCTCGCCGTCCTCGTCGTCCTCGGCTTCGCCGGCATCTGGTGGCTGGTATCGGCCCGCAAGTGGTTCACCGGCCCGAAGGTCCAGGGCTCGGCCGAGGAGCTGGCCGCCATTGAGCACGAACTGGATATCTGAAGGGACGGGATCCGTGTCCAAGCCTCTCATCGGCATCAGCACCTACCAGCAGGAAGCCAGCTGGGGGGTCTGGACGCTGCCGGCCGCGCTGGTGCCCGCCGGATATCCGCGGCTGGTGCAGCGCTCGGGCGGGCTCCCCGTGCTGCTGCCGCCGGGCGATCCGGCGGCCGCCGCCGCGACGGTCGCCCGGCTGGACGCGGTGGTGATCGCCGGCGGCGCGGATGTGGCCCCGGCGCGGTACGGCGCGGAGCCGCACCCCCGCACCGGGCCGCCGTCCCTGGACCGGGACGCCTGGGAACTGGCCCTGATCGAGGCCGCGTTGGCGGGCGGGGTACCGCTGCTGGGCATCTGCCGCGGCCTGCAGCTGCTGAACGTGGCGCGGGGCGGCACCCTCGTCCAGCACCTCGACGGCCATGCCGGCGCCCCCGGGGTCTTCGAACGGCACGACATCAAGCCGGTTCCCGGGACGCTGCTGGCCCGCACCCTGCCCGAGCCGGTCTCCGTACCGACGTACCACCACCAGGCCGTGGACCGGCTCGGCCGCGGACTGCTGGCCTCGGCCCACGCGGAGGACGGCACCATCGAAGCGCTGGAGCTGCCGGACACGCCCGGCTTCACGCTGGCGGTGCAGTGGCATCCGGAGGCCGGCGACGACACCCGGGTGATGGAAGCGCTGGTGGCGGCGAGCACGGCGGCCGCGGCGAGGTGATCCCGCGCGCGGGGCGGCCCACCGGCGCGGCCGCCGCTCAGGCCGCCGCGCGGGTCAGTCCCAGCAGCTGGCGGGCCGGGCCCACCGGGCGCTGACCGGCCGGCCACACGGCGCGCAGCTCCCGTCCCAGCCGCAGCCCGCCGACCGGAATCTCCACCAGCCGGCGCGCGGTCAGCTCCTCACCGACGGCGAGTTCACTCAGGACGGACGGTGCCGCCTCGCTCACCACCGCCGCCTTCACGGCGGTGGTCGAGGCGAGTTCGAGGAGCGGCGCGGCCAGGCCGCCGTGGCGGGCCAGCGCCGCGTCCAGCACCGCCCGGGTCCCCGAACCGCGCTCGCGCAGGATCAGCGGGGTGGCGGCGAGTTCGGCGGCGGTCAGCTGCGTACGCCGCCGGGCCCAGGGGTGGGACGGCGCGGCCACCACGAGCAGCCGGTCGTGCCCGATGACCGTCCCGTCCAGCCCCGCCGGTACCTCCAGCCCCTCCACGAAACCGAGGTCGGCCGCGCCCGTCAGCAGCCGTTCGGCGACCGCGCGGGAATTGCCGGCGAGCAGCGAGACGGCGGTCCCGGGCCGCTGGGCGCGCAGCGCGATCAGCCACCCCGGCAGCAGATACTCGGCGATCGTCATGCTGGCCGCGACCCGCAGCCGCGAATCGCGCTGCCCGCGCAGGGCCTGCGCCCCCGCGTCGAACGCCTCGGCCGCCTCCACCACCCGCCGCGCCCAGTCCGTCACCAGCGCCCCGGCGTCCGTCAGCCGGGAGCCGCGCGGCGAGCGTTCGAGCAGCCCGACCCCCAACTGCCGCTCCATGGACCGGATCCGGCTGCTGGCGGCGGGCTGGCTGATGCCCTGCGCACGGGCGGCCCGCCCCAGACTGCCGAGCCGGGCGACGGCGAGCAGCAGCTCCAGCGCGCCGAGATCCGGTACCCGGTGCGCCAGCGACACGACCGGCTCGTCCTCCTCGGCCCTCACTCCCCCACCACCTGCTCACTGCACATAACCCCAGCTTATGCCCTCATAGACACGATGCCCCTGGTGACGGCGGTCCCGGGCGACAATCCTGAAGGCATGGCAACCCTTGCGCACGCACCTTCCCGTACCACCACCGGCTCCGGCGCCCCCGGTTCCGGCACCCCCGGTCCCGCACGCTCGGTCCGCCATCTCGGTCCCAACTGGTATGCCGCCGTCATGGGGACGGCGATCGTCGCCAACGCCGGCGCGGTCCTGCCGTTCACCGCGGCCGCGCCCCGGATCGCCTGCCAGGCCGTCTGGGCACTGTCGGCGCTGATGCTGCTGACCTTGACGGCCGCCCGGGGTGTGCACTGGGCCCGCCACGGGGACCAGGCGCGCCGCCATCTGCTGGACCCGGCGGTCGCCCCCTTCTACGGCTGTACGGCGATGGCACTGCTGGCGGTCGGCGCCGGCACGCTGGCCGTGGGCCGGGAGGTCATCGGCGAGCCCGCGGCCCTCGCCGCCGACGCCGTCCTGTGGAGCCTGGGCACCCTCATCGGCCTCGCGGCGGCCGCGGCGGTCCCGTATCTGATGGTGACCCGGCACCGCATCGACCCCGGCAGCGCCTCCCCCGTCTGGCTGCTGCCGCTGGTCGCCCCCATGGTCTCGGCGGCGACGGGCCCGGCCCTGGTCCCGCATCTGCCGGCCGGCCCGTGGCAGCAGACCCTGCTGTTGGCCTGCTACGCGCTGTTCGGGATGTCCCTGCTGGCCACACTGCTGGTGCTGCCGCTCGTGGTGTCCCGGCTGATCCACCACGGCCCGCTCCCGCTCGCCCTGACCCCCACGCTGTTCCTCGTCCTCGGCCCGCTGGGCCAGTCCACCACGGCGGTCACCAACCTCGCCCACCTCGCCCCGGGCGTCGTGAGCGCGCCCCTGGCACACGCCATGGCTGCCTTCGCGGTGCTCTACGGCGTCCCGGTGATGGGCTTCGCGCTGCTGTGGCTCGTGCTCGCGACGGCGATGGTGGTCCGCGCGTTCCGCCACGGCATGGGCTTCTCGATGACCTGGTGGGGCTTCACCTTCCCCCTGGGGACCTGTGTCACGGGGGCGGCGGGCCTGGCCGGGCAGACCGGTCTCGGCGTCTTCGACGGGCTCGCGGCGGTCCTCTACGCCTCGCTCGTGACCGCGGTCGCGGTGGCCTTCACCCGCACCGCCCTCGGTCTGGCCCGCGGCACTCTGCCGGCGCCGCCCCGGCCGGTGGCCCCGTAGCGGCCGCCGCCCGTACGTTCAGCGGGCCGCCGCCAGCGCCTCGGCCAGCACCGCGGGCGCCTCCACCAGCGACGGCCCGTACCAGGTCAGATGCCGGCCGCTGACCAGCGCCGCGGGCAGGGCGGGAAACGCCTCGGGGCCGTCGTCGGCGGTGAAGCGGTACGGCTCGTCGGGCAGCACCACGAGATCGGCGCCGGCGGTGCGGAGGTCCTCCGGCGCGACCCGGGGATAGCGCTCGGCATGGCCCGCGTACCGGTTGCGCACCCCGAGCCGTGCGAGGAGGTCGCCGGCGAAGGTGTCCCGGCCCAGCACCCTCCACGGCCGGCGCCAGATGGGCACCACGGCCGTCCGCTGCGCGGCCGGGGCCGGCAGCTCCCGCCAGGCGTCCTCGGCGTCCGCCAGCCACCCGGGCCGGGGCAGCCCGCAGCCGTCCACCAGCACCCGGGTCAGCTCATGCCACGCCTGGTCCAGCGTCCGCACCTCGGTGACCAGGACCTTTGCCCCCGCGGCGCGGAGCGCGGCCAGATCCTGCGGACGGTTCTCCTCCTCGTTGGCGAGGACCAGTCCGGGCGCCAGCGCGGCGATCGCGCCGAGGTCGGGATTCTTGGTGCCGCCGATGCGGGTGGCGTCGAGCCCGGCGGGGTGGCTGCACCAGTCGGTGACCCCGACCAGCAGCTCGGGCGCGCAGGCGACCACCGCCTCGGTGAGAGAGGGCACCAGGGACACCACGCGCCGGGGGGAACGAGGACCGGTCATCCGCCCACGGTACCCGCCCGCCACCGGTCCGGCCGGGGAACGGCGCCCGGCCTCCACCAGTCAACTCGGGTTCGGTCAGCGCCTGTTGGCGGTGCGGCGCAGCCAGTACGCCGCGCCCCCGGCCAGGGCGAACAGCGCCAGGCCGCCGGCCGCCTGACCGGCGTCGACCCCGTCGACCCGGCCGTCGCGCACGGTGACGGTCTCGGTGAACCGCGCCCCGCCCGGCCCGCATTCGACGGTGACCGGGTAGCGGCCCGGGGCCGCCCCCTCGGCGACCTCGGCGTCGGCGGCCATCCCGCGCCGCCCCGGCCGCAGCGCCACCGACCCGAACAGCGGCGAGGACGCCCGCGCCGCGGCGGCCGCGGTACACCGGCTGCCGTCGCTCACGCGCACCCGCTGCCCGGCCACCATGGGATCCGGTTCGACACGGGCCCACGCGGCGGGCGCGGCGAGTCCCAGGACGGTGGCGCCGAGCAGGGCGGCAGCGGCGGCGTGCGCAGGCTTCACGATCCTCTCCTCCGGCGTCCGCGACCGCTGCGGCCGTGGGCGGACCACGGCGACCGCCAAGGAAATACCGTCATACACCAGAGCGAATCACCCGCCCCGTTCCGCCGCGCAGCACACGCGGCCGGTCAGGTGAGCCGTGCGGAGATCTGGCCGTACCGGCCGCGTGCGGGGGCGACGGCCGTCCACGCCGGCCGCCGCCGCACGGTCACCCGGCCCGGGCGCCCATGCGGTGGGCCCCGCCGCCGGCCGCTGCCGGGGACGGGGCCCACCGCACCATGAGGTGAGGGAAGCGTACGGCGTGCCGGGCACGCCCCACTCGCCTACTTCACCGGCGCCATCTTGTCGACGATGCCCGGGTGGTCACCGATCCACTTCTCGACGCCCTTGTTCTCGTTGCCCTTGCCGGCGTCCTGGATGTCCTTCTCCAGGCTGCCGAGCTGTTCGGCGTCCATCTTCCAGTTCTTCAGCCAGCCGGCGAACTCCGGGAACTTCTTCGGGAAGCTCTTGTTGCCGAGTGTCTTGATCTGGTTGTTGGCGCCCCAGGTGCCCTGGGGATCCGCGAGCTTGGTGAGCTTGTACTTGCTGTAGGCCCAGTGCGGCGACCACAGCACCACGGCGATGGGCTCCTTCTTGTGGTACGCCCGGTCCAGCTCCGTCAGCATGGCGCTGGTGCCGGCCGAGGTGACGTCGAAGCCCTTGAGGCCGTACGCCGGGGCGACGGTGTCCTTGAGGCGCTTCATCTCGCCGGTGCCGGGCTCGATCCCGATGATCTTGCCGCCGAACTCGTCCTTGTGCTTGCGCAGATCGTCGAGGGTCTTGACGCCCTTGACGTAGGACGGGACCGCGATCTCCAGCGAGGTCTTGTCGTACCAGGCCCCGACGTCGACGAGATCCTTCTTGTACTTGTCCCAGTACTGTTTCTGCGCCACCGGCAGCCAGCCGTCGGTCTCCACATCGATCTGGCCCGTGGACAGCCCGGTCCACATCGGCCCGACGTCGAGGTTGCGGATGTTCGGCTGGTAGCCGCGCTTCTCCAGGACGTTCTTCCACAGGTACGTGGTGGCGATGCCCTCGTCCCAGGCGGGGTAGCCGATGTTCGGGGCCTTGCCCGCGTCCTTGCCCTTGGCGTAGGAGGCGTCGGCGGACGGCGCGACCTTGTCGACCAGGCCGGGGTTCTTCTTGAGCCAGGTGCGCACCCCGTCCTGCTCATGGCCGTCACCGGCGCTCTTGATGTCGCTCTCGAGGCTGGTGAGCTGCTTCTCGTCCAGGTGGAAGTTCTTCATCCACTTGGCGACCTGGGGCTCGTCCTTGGCGAAGCCCTTGCGGCCCAGCATGTGCAGGCCGTCTCCGGAACCGAAGGAGCCCTTGGGGTCCTTGAGCTTGGTGAGCTTGTACTTGTCGTACGCCCAGTGCGGCGACCACAGCGTGACGGCGATCGGCTTCTTGGCGTGGATCGAGCGGTCCAGCTCGCTGAGCATCGACGCGGTGCTGGACTCCTGGACCTTGTACTCGCCGCCCAGGCCGTAGTCCTTGAGGACCTTGTCCTTGAGGATCTTCATCTCGCCGGCGCCCGGCTCAATGCCGGTGATCTTGCCGCCGAACTCGCCGGCCTTGCCCTTGAGGTCGTCGAGGGACGTGATGTCCTTCATGTACGACGGGACCGCGATCTCCAGCGAGGTCTTGTCGTACCAGGCGCCGAGGTCCTCCAGCTTGTTCTTGTACTTCTTCCAGTACGAGGCGTGGGTGGTCGGCAGCCAGGCGTTGGTCTGGACGTCGATGTCACCGCGGGCCTGCCCGGCGAACAGCGGGCCGGCCTCCAGGGCCTGGACCTTGGGCTTGTAGCCCCGCTCCTCCAGGATCTCCTTCCACAGGTACGTGGTGGCCTTGCCCTCGTCCCAGTTGACGTAGCCGAGGCTGATCGGCCGGCCGTTGCCGCCGCCGGAGCCGGAGCCGGCCTTGCCGAAGTAGCTCATCCCGCCGGCGAGCAGCGCGAGGACGACCACCCCGACCATCGCCACGGAGGTGGCGGGCCGCCAGTGCAGGAACTTCCACCCGCCGAGCGCCGCCTGCGCCTTGGCCAGCGCGCGCCGGCCGAGCGGGGAGACCCGCTGGTTGAGCGCGCCGGTCATCCGGTCCAGGTACATGGCGAGAATGACGACCGCGAGTCCGGCCTCGGCGCCGAGCGCCACGTCGACCGAGCTGATCGCGTTGTAGACGGACGCGCCGAGGCCGCCGCCGCCGACCATGCCGGCGATGACGACCATGGACAGCGCCAGCATGATGACCTGGTTGATACCGGCCATGATCGTGGGCAGGGCCAGGGGCAGCTGCACCCGGAAGAGCGTGCTCCGCGGGTGGGTGCCGAACGCCTCGGCCGCCTCGACCAGCTCCTCGTCGACCTGCCGGATGCCGAGCTCGGTCATCCGGACCGCGGGCGGCATGGAGAAGACGATGGTGGCGACGATGCCGGGCACCACGCCGAGGCCGAAGAAGAGGATGCCGGGGATGAGGTAGACCATCGCCGGCATCGTCTGCATCAGGTCCAGGACCGGGCGCAGCGCCCCGCCGACGACCCGGCTGCGGGCCGCCCAGATACCGAGCGGCACGGCGATCACGACGGTGATCAGACAGGCCACCAGCACCAGGGAGAGCGACTCGATGGTCGGGCCCCACTGCTCGACCGACTCGATCAGCGCGAAGCCGAGGAAGGTGAGCACGGCGGCCGGCAGCCCGCGCAGCCACCACGCGAGCACCGCGAGGATGCCGGCCAGCAGCAGCGGTTCGGGCCCGGACAGGACCGTGTGAATGGCGTCGTAGAGGCCGTTCAGCACCTTCGTGATGAGGGTGAACAGCCAGTCGAGGTTGTCGCGGAGCCAGTTGACGGCGTCATCGGCCCAGCTGCCTATCGGGATCCTAGGCACCGGTGATCACCTTGTTCTCGGGCTCGTCGTCCCCGGGCGCGGCCGCGGAGCTCTCCGCCGCCGGGTCCTGGTCGGGCTGCTTGTCGAGCCGCGTCGCCGTGGCGTGCGCGGCCGGGTCCTGGGCGGGGACACCGGGGACCGGGTCCCGCTCCGCGGACTCGCCGAGGACGGCGAGCAGCCGCTCGGCCGGTACGGCGCCGGTCAGCTCACCGTGCTCATCGGTCACGGCGACCGGCACGGTGCTGGTCGAGCAGGGGGCGAACAGCTCGGCGAGCGGGGTGTCGACGCCGACCGTCGCGGGCGCGGCGGCGCGGAACTCCGCGGCGGTGGTGAGCGTCCGGCCGTCAGGAGTGGTGGCGCCGAGGACGGTGCCGACCTCGGTCATCACCGCGCCGGCGGTGAGCACCCGGCTGCGGTCGACGTCCTGGATGAAGGACGCCACATAGTCGTTGGCGGGCCGCAGGAGGATGTCCTCGGCGCTGCCGATCTGGACGATCCGGCCGTCCCGCATCACCGCGATCCGGTCGCCGAGGCGCATCGCCTCGTTGAGGTCGTGGGTGATGAAGACGATGGTCTTCTTGAGGCTCTTCTGCAGTTCCAGCAGCTGGTCCTGCATGTCCCGCCGGATCAGCGGGTCGAGGGCGCTGAAGGACTCGTCCATCAGCAGCAGATCGGCGTTGGTGGCCAGCGCCCGGGCCAGGCCCACGCGCTGCTGCATCCCGCCGGAGAGCTCGTCCGGCCAGGACTTCTCCCAGCCCTTGAGGCCGGTGAGTTCCAGCGCCTCGGTGGCGCGCCGGGTGCGCTCGGCGCGCGGTATGCCCTGCACCTCGAGGCCGTAGGCGGCGTTCTCCAGCACGCTGCGGTGCGGGAAGAGCGCGAAGTGCTGGAAGACCATGGAGATCTTCTCGGAGCGGACCTTGCGCAACTCCTTGTCGCTGAGCGAGGTGAGGTCCTGGCCGTCGAACCGCACGGTGCCCGCGGTGGGCTCCAGCAGTCCGTTGAGGGTGCGCAGCAGTGTGGACTTCCCGGATCCGGACAGGCCCATGACGACGAAGATCTGACCCTCGTCCACCTCGATCGAGGCGTCGATCACGGCCGCGGTGGTGCCTTCGTCGCGCAGTTCCCCGCGGCCGGCACCGGCCTGGAGCCTGCGGACCGCTTCCTCGGGACTTCTGCCGAACACCTTGTACAGGTGCTCGGCTTGCAGCCTGGCCACATATGCCTCTCTTGTCGCACGAGAAACGACCTGTCTCCCCCATGGACAGGTCGTGGAGCGACAACGGGGTCGGCCCGCCATGCCCGGTGGAATACGTGCATCCGTGACCGGGCAGCTCCGCGGGCGCGCCTGCCCGCCTTTATCTGTCCCAAACACGACGGTGCTTTAGATCACATCGATGTGACGTATGGGGCATACGGCATCATGCGAGGTGTGACTCGACGCCTGATGCTTCTCGACACCGCCTCGCTCTACTTCCGCGCCTATTTCGGGGTACCGGAATCGGTCAAGGCCCCGGACGGCACTCCCGTGAACGCCGTGCGCGGACTGCTGGACTTCATCGCCCGGCTCGTCCAGGACCACCACCCCGACGACCTGGTCGCGTGCATGGACTTCGACTGGCGCCCGCAGTGGCGGGTCGACCTGATCCCCTCGTACAAGGCGCACCGGGTCGCCGAGGAGGCCCCCGCCGGGTCCGCGGAGCCCGACGAGGAGGAGGTCCCCGACACCCTCTCGCCGCAGGTCCCGGTCATCGAGGAGGTCCTGGACGCCCTGGGCATCGCCCGTGTCGGCGCGGCCGGTTACGAGGCCGACGACGTCATCGGCACCCTGACCGCCCAGGCGACGGGGCCGGTGGACATCGTCACCGGCGACCGCGACCTCTTCCAGCTCGTCGACGACCGGCGCGGTATCCGCATCCTGTATCCGCTCAAGGGCGTCGGCACCCTCCAGCTCACCGACGAGGCGCTGCTGCGCGCGAAGTACGGCGTGGACGGCCCCGGTTACGCCGATCTGGCGCTGCTGCGCGGCGACCCCAGCGACGGCCTGCCCGGTGTGCCCGGCATCGGCGAGAAGACCGCCGCCAAGCTGCTGGCCACCTACGGCGACCTGGCGGGCATCATGGCCGCCGCCGACGACCCGGCCTCGAAGGTGACCCCCGCCCAGCGCACCCGGCTGCTGGAGTCCCGCCCCTACCTGGCGGTCGCCCCGAAGGTCGTGAAGGTGGCCACCGACGTGCCCGTCCCCGCTCTCGACCACGCCCTCCCCACGGAGCCGGCCGACCCCGAGCGGCTGGAGGCGCTGGCCGCGCGGTGGGGTCTGGGCGGGGCGCTGCAGCGACTGCTCCTCACGCTCCGCCCGTGAGCTGTTAAGTTAGGTAAACCTAACAACGACAGATCAGGGGAGATTGCCGTGGCTGCAGAGCGTCCGTCCCGCCAGAAGCCCGTCGTGCACCACGCCCGGGTGCAGCGCACCGAGCGGCTCACCCCCCACATGGTCCGCGTGGTGCTGGGCGAGGTGGGGCCGGGGGAGTTCGCGCCGGGCGAGTTCTCCGACCACTACATCAAGCTGCTCTTCCCGGTGCCCGGCGTGGAGTACCCCGAGCCGTTCGACATCGCCCGGATCCGTGCCGAGTTCCCACGCAACCGGTGGCCCAGGACGCGTACCTACACCGTCCGCGCCTGGGATGCCGGCACCGGTGAACTGACCGTGGACTTCGTGGTGCACGGCGACGAGGGCCTGGCCGGCCCCTGGGCGGCCGCGGCACGGCCGGGCGACGAGATCCGCTTCCTCGGCCCCGGCGGCGCCTATGTCCCGGAGGCCGGCGCCGACTGGCATCTGCTGGCGGGCGACGAGAGCGCCCTGCCGGCCATCGCGGCCTCCCTCGGCCGGATGCCCGCGGGGGTGCCGGTGCACGCCTTCATCGAGGTGGCGGACGCCCAGGAGCACCAGGACCTGCCGGCCCCGGCGGGCGCCCGGATCCACTGGCTCCACCGCGGTGACGCCCCCGTCGGCCGCGAACTGGTCGCGGCCGTCAGCGCGTGGGAGTTCCCGGCCGGCCAGGTCCAGGCGTTCGTGCACGGCGAGGCCGGCTTCGTGAAGGAGCTGCGCCGGCTGCTGCGCGTCGAGCGGGAGATCCCCCGCGAGGCACTGTCCATCTCCGGCTACTGGCGCGCCGGGCACGACGAGGACGGCTGGCAGGCCTCCAAGCGGGACTGGAACCAGCGCGTCGAGGCCGAGCAGGAGTCCCCGGCGGCGACGACCTCCTGAACCCCGGGGCGAGCGCCCCGCCACGACGAGGTCCCGCACGGACGAGGACCACCTGCACCCCGGCGGGCCCGGAGCAACTGCCCCTCAGCTCCGGGCCCTTGGCATGCCCCACCCCGGCCCCGCGACCACCACCCCCGCCCGCACGAGCCGGCGCCCCTGCACCGTCTCCACCCTCCGACGCCCCGGGCATCCGACAAGTTCTCCTTTCTTGACAAGAATAATTGTCGGATGCACTCTGGTGAGGTGATCGATGTAGCAGTGATCGACGATCCGGCCGCCGCCGGGGTCTCGCTGGATCCGGTGCGGGCGCGGCTGCTGGCCGTGCTCGCCGAGCCCGGTTCGGCGACGACGCTGGCCGCGCAGGTCGGCCTGTCCCGGCAGAAGGTCAACTACCACCTGCGGGCCCTGGAGCGGCACGGCCTGGTCGAGCTGGTCGAGGAGCGCCGCAAGGGCAATGTGACGGAGCGGATCGTGCGGGCGACGGCCGCGTCCTATGTGATCTCGCCCGCCGCGCTGGCCTCGGTCGCGCCCGACCCCGGCCGGGCGCCGGACCAGCTCTCCGCCCGCTGGCTGCTGGCCCTCGCGGCCCGGCTGGTGCGTGAGGTGGGCGAGCTCATCACGCGCTCGGCGAAGGCGCGGCAGCGGCTGGCGACCTTCGCCGTGGACGGCGAGATCCGGTTCGCCTCGGCCGCCGACCGGGCCGCCTTCGCCGAGGAGCTCGGCACGACCGTGAACCACCTCGTCGCCAAGTACCACGACGAGAACGCGGCCGGCGGGCGCGCGCACCGGCTGATCGTCGCCCTCCACCCCAGCCTCACCCGTGACGCCGACGAACCCGCGCCGGCGGCCCCGGCGCACGGGCCCACCGCACCGACCGAGGAGTAGCCATGCCCAAAGAGTTCGAGATCCGCCGGGAGGTCGTGCTGCCGGCCGCTCCCGAAGACGTCTTCGCGGCCGTCACCAGCGGTACGGGGGCGTGGATGTTCCCCAAGGAGAAGGTCGCCGCGGTCGGGGGCAGTGACGCGGAGGACGACGCGGTCACCGTCTGGGAGCCGCCGCACCGCTTCGAGGTCCGGATGGACGGCGAGGACGGCTGGTTCAACGCGCTGGAGTACGTCATCGAGGCCCGCGACGGCGGCACCGCCGTACTGCGGTACGTGCACAGCGGCGTCATGAGCGACGAGAACTGGGACGGCCAGTACGACGGCGCCCGCCTGCACACCGACTTCTATCTGCACACCCTCGGGCAGTACCTGACGTACTTCACCGGCCGCCCGGCGGCCTTCGCCGACGTCCAGGGCCCGGCGGCCTCCCGCACGCCCGACGGGTTCGAGAGGCTGCTGCGCGCCCTCGGCGTCACCGCCTCGACGGCGGTGGGCGACCGGCTGCGCCTCGAATTGCCGGGCACCGCCCCGCTGGACGCGGTCGTCGACTACCGCACCGAGCACTTCCTGGGCCTGCGCACCGACGGCGCGCTGTACCGCTTCTTCGGACGCAATGCCTTCGGGGCGCCGGTCGGCATCACCCTCCACCTCTTCGACGGCGACACCGACGCCGAGAAGGCCGGCCGGGCCTGGCAGAGCCGGCTGGACGGGCTGTACCCCACGGACGCCACCGGCTGACCGCCCGCCCCCGCGTCGCGTCGTCCCCGCACGGCACGACGCGCTGGGCACGGATCACGCACACGGCGCCGCGCCCCCTCAACACGGGGGGGGCGCGGCGCGGTGAACCGGCCCGGAGGGGGCCCTACCGCTCAGCCGACCGACGAATAGGCCACCACGCCCCGCAGCACCCCGTCCATGGCGCGGCGGGCCGTGCGCGAGACCGTTCCCTCGGGCGGGGCCGCGGCCGCGATCTGACCGAGCACGTCGATCAGCTGCTTGCACCAGCGGACGAAGTCGCCGGCGGGCATCTCCGCCTCGCGGAGCACCTCGTCGAGCCCGAAGCCGGAAGCCCAGCGGTACGCGGCCCAGGCGAAGCCCAGGTCGGGTTCGCGCTGGCCGACGCCCTCGGCCTGGTTGATCCGGTGGTCCTCCTCCAGGGCATCGAGCCGGCCCCAGATGCGGACCATCTCGCCCAGGGCGTCCCGGGCCTTGCCGGCCGGCAGCTTGGGGGCCACCGCGTCATCGGCCTGGCGCGCCTCGTACACCAGCGCCGAGGCGCAGGCCGCCAGCTCCGCCGGGCCCAGCCCCTCCCAGACGCCCTCGCGCAGACACTCGCTCGCCAGCAGATCCAGTTCGCCGTAGAGCCGGGCCAGCCGGCGGCCCTCGTCGGTGACGGTGTCCCCTTCGAGGTAGTCCAGCTCGGTGAGCAGGGCGCAGATCCGGTCGAAGGTGCGGGCGATGGTGTTCGTCCGTCCCTCGATGCGGCGCTCCAACTGGCGGGTGTCGCGCAGCAGTCGGTGATAGCGCTCCGCCCAGCGGGCGTGGTCCTCCCGCTCGTCGCAGCCGTGGCAGGGGTGCGCGCGCAGGGCCGTACGCAGCCGGGTGATCTCCCCGTCGTCGGCCGCCGCAGCGCGGGGCTTGCGGTGCCGCGACGGGACGAGATGGCCGGCCTTGGTGCGCAGCGCGGACGCCAGATCGCGGCGCGACTGCGGACTGCGGGCGTTGAAGGACTTGGGGATGTGCATCCGGTCCAGCGCCTCGACCGGCACCGGGAAGTCGATCGAGGCCAGCCGCTTGACCTGCCGCTCGGCGGTCAGCACCAGCGGCCGCGGACCGTCCTGCGCGTCGAAGCCGCGGTGACCGTTCGTCCGCCCCGAGGGCATCCCGGGGTCGAGGACCAGTGCCAGGCCCGCGAACTTGCCGGTCGGCACATGGATGACATCACCGGGCTTGAGCTTCTCCAGTGCCGCCGCGGCCGCCACCCGCCGCTGCGCCGTGCCCTGCCGGGCCAGCTCCGTCTCACGGTCCTTCAGCTCCCGCCGGAGCCGGGAGTATTCCTCGAAGTCGCCGAGGTGGCAGGTCATCGAGCCGCGGTAGCCCGTCAGCCCCTCCTCGTGCTTCTGCACCTGCCGCGAGATCCCGACCACCGACTTGTCGGCCTGGAACTGCGCGAAGGACATCTCCAGCAGCTCCCGCGAACGGTGCCGGCCGAACTGGGAGACGAGGTTGACCGCCATGTTGTACGACGGCTTGAAGGAGGACCGCAGCGGATAGGTACGCGTCCCGGCGAGCCCGGCGAGCGCTCCCGGGTCCATCCCGCGCTGCCACAGCACGACCGCATGGCCCTCGATGTCGATGCCGCGGCGCCCGGCCCGGCCGGTCAGCTGGGTGTACTCGCCGGGGGTGATGTCGGCGTGCTGCTCGCCGTTCCACTTCACCAGCTTCTCCAACACCACCGAACGCGCGGGCATGTTGATGCCCAGCGCCAGCGTCTCGGTGGCGAAGACGGCCTTGACCAGGCCCTTGACGAACAGCTCCTCGACGACCTCCTTGAACGTCGGCAGCATGCCCGCGTGATGCGCCGCGATGCCCCGCTCCAGGGCCTCCAGCCACTCGAAGTAGCCCAGCACATGGAGGTCGTCGTCCGCGATCCCGGCCGTCCGCGCCTCGACTATGCGGCGGACCTGCTCACGGCCCTCCTGGTCGTTGAGCCGCAGGCCCGAATACAGGCACTGCTGGACGGCGGCCTCGCAGCCGGCGCGGCTGAAGATGAAGGTGATCGCGGGCAACAGGCCCTCGTTGTCGAGGCGGTCGATGACCTCGGGACGGCTCGGCGTCCAGATCCGCGACCGCTGGCGCCGCTCGCGCTCGCGGTCCGCCTCGCGCAGGGTGCGGCCCCGGCGCTTGTCCCGGCCGAACGTCGGCCGGGAGTTCTCCATCCGCGCCAGCCGCTCCAGGTCGGGGTTGACCTCGCGGCGCCCGCCGCTCTGCCCGTCCCGCTCCTCGAACAGGTCATATATGCGGCGGCCCGCGAGGACGTGCTGCCACAACGGGACCGGGCGGTGCTCGGAGACGATCACCTCGGTGTCCCCGCGGACGGTGTCCAGCCAGTCGCCGAACTCCTCGGCGTTGGAGACCGTCGCCGACAGTGACACCAGGGTCACCGAATCGGGGAGATGGATGATCACCTCCTCCCAGACGGCGCCCCGGAAGCGGTCGGAGAGGTAGTGCACCTCGTCCATGACCACATAGCCGAGGCCGGCCAGCGACCGGGAACCGGCATAGAGCATGTTGCGCAGCACCTCGGTGGTCATCACGACCACCGGGGCTTCGGAGTTGACGCTGTTGTCGCCGGTCAGCAGACCGACCTTGTCGGCGCCGTAACGCTTGGCCAGATCCTGGTACTTCTGGTTGGACAGCGCCTTGATGGGCGTGGTGTAGAAGCATTTGCGGCCCTGCTCCAGGGCCAGGTGGACGGCGAATTCGCCGACGATCGTCTTGCCGGATCCAGTGGGGGCCGCGACCAGCACGCCCTTGCCGGCCTCCAGGGCCTCGCACGCCTCGACCTGGAACGGATCCAGGCCGAAGTCGTACATCTCTCGGAAAGGGGCGAGTGCGGTGGCCTGCTCGGCCGCCCGGAGCTTGGCGGCGGCATAGCGCTCAGCAGGGGACATGTCCTCGGTCATCGTGTCTACGAGCCTACCGGCCACCTCTGACAACGACCCGATCTTTATGGCGGCCCTTTACCGAGCGGGCCCGGACCGCCGGTCAGCCGGCCGCTCCGTGCGGCGCGTCCGGCCGCCCGGAACGCCGACGGCCCCCGGCGCGCTGCGCACGGGGGCCGTCGGGGACCCGGCCGGTCCGCCCCGACTCACACCGGGTCACGGTCCGTCACGCCAGGCTACCCCCGGTCATATCGGGTCACATCGGGTCAGGTCACGTCGTCGTAGCCGCCGGGGCGCCGCGGCCCGTCATCGGACCGGTCGCCGCCGGCCTGTTCGGGCAGCATCCGCCCGGAGGAGACCGGCTCGATCTCCCCGAGCGAGGACGGCGTCAGATCCAGCTCCGAGGCCTCGTCATCGTCCAGTCCGGCGTCCGGGTTGCCCCGCTTGCGGCGACGGTCGTTGAACAGGCAGATGCCGGCGGCACCGAAGTACAGCACCACGATCGGCGCGGCCAGCAGACTCATGGTCAGCGGGTCACCGGTCGGGGTGGCGATGGCCGAGAAGATCGTGATGCCCAGCACCATGAACCGCCACCAGCTCATGATCCGGCGGCCGGTGACCACACCGCCGAAGTTGAGCAGCACCAGGAGCAGCGGGAGTTCGAAGGCGAGGCCGAAGACCACGACCATGCGCGTGACGATGTCGAAGAACTCGTCGGCCGGGAAGAGGTTGGCCCAGTCGTCGGGGGTCAGCCCGACCAGGGCGCCCGCGGTGGTCGGCAGCACCGCGTAGGCGAGGTAGGCGCCGCCGAGGAAGAGCGGGACGCCGGCGGCGACGAAGCTCAGCGCGTACTTCTTCTCGTGCCGGTGCAGGCCCGGCGCGAGGAAGGCCCAGAGCTGGTAGAGCCAGATCGGGCTGGCGCCGACGACGCCCACCGTGAGGGACAGCTTGAGCAGGATGGTGAAGGGCGCCAGCAGACCGTTGGCGGTGACCTCCGCACACGGGTGGCTGCGCGGTCCGGCGGCCGCGGTGTTGTGGGGGCAGCCGACCGCGTCGATCACCGGCCCCGTGATGAAGTGGGCGATCGCGTCGTACTGCCACATCGCCACCGCGGTGATCACGCAGACGGCGAGCACCGACTTCAGCAGCCGGTTGCGCAGCTCACGCAGATGCGCGGCGAGGGGCATCCGCCCCTCGGGGTCCTTCTCCTGCTTGCGGGCAGACTTGGGCAACCCACGTCCTCGTCTCGTGCATCAGCCCTTGCCGGCCGGACCGGCCGACGGGATCGGTTCGGGTCAGCTCTGCTTGGTGGTGTGCTGCGGCTCGGCCACGGGGCGCGAGCTGTTCACATCACCGGGAGCCGCCTGGATCGTACGAGGAGCCTGCTGGGCACCGTCGGAGGCCTCGGACGAGCCGGCACCGGCACCGCCCTCGGTCTCGCCCTCCTTCTTCATGGCCTTGGCCTCGCTCTTGAGAATGCGGGCCGACTTGCCGAGCGAACGCGCCATGTCCGGAAGCTTCTTCGCGCCGAACAGCAGCACAATAACGACGAGGATCAGAATGATCTCGGAGGGCCTCAGGTTGCTGAGCATGTGCGACTACCTTCTCGCCGGGGCGGCGTCTGCTGTGGTGCCTGCCGATGGGTCGGACTGGCGTCCTGGTGCTCACTCGATCGTAACGTTCGGTGGTGAACGCCGGGCAATGCCCGCACGTCGTCCCGATTGCCTCGACCGCCGCTCTGTACGCACCGCGAATCAGCGTACCCCTCCGGCCGCCGGGGCAGCAGGGCACCGCCGTCTGCGGCGACGTCTCGCCGCCCGCGGTCAGTCCCGGCCGGCCTCGGACATCCGGGAGGCGAGCGGTGTCGCCGCCCGCTCCAGGTCCTCGGCGGCCCGCTGGATCCGCTCGGAGGTCGCCCCGACCTGACGGGCCAGCCGCCGCACCTCGGCGAAGACGCGGACGGCCAGGACGCCGAGCACGGCGATCCCGGCGAAGCCGAGGGCGATTGCGATCATGGGCCAGAGCATGCGGCGAGCCTACCGGTCAGCCCGTGTGCAGCCGCAGCGTGCGGACCCCGCCGCCGGTGAGCAGCTCGATGATCCGCTCGCCGGCCGGTTTGCGCACCGCGCGCCGGCAGTCGGGACAGGTGAAGGAGTAGAAGGTGGTGCGGCTGCTGGCGCCGATCGCCAGCCGGAAGGCGTCGGAGGCGAGCTCGAAGCGGCCCCGGCAGTCCGGGCAGGCGGCCTTGAAGAGCACCGGGGCGGCCAGGCCCACCAGGCCGGCGGCCGTCTTCGTCTTCGTCTTCGTCATCCCTCGCTGCCTCCTCCTTCTCCCCGCGGCGGTGCGGGGCTCACTCGCCGTATGCCGCGAGTGCCTGGTCGGCGGCCTGCCGTGCGCTGTCCGCGAGCGCCTGCGGCGTCACGATCCGGCCGTCCCGGCCCAGCCGCAGCGCCAGCCGCCGCAGCGAGGCCGGGTCGGGGGTGCGCAGGGTGATCCGCAGACCGCCGTCGGGAAGCTCCTCGGCGCTGTCGTGCGGGTAGTACTCGGCGACCCAGCGGCCGCCGGGTCCGACCTCGATGCAGACCTCGGGGTCCTCGGCCGCGGGCTGCACCAGGCCCTCCGACAGATCACGCAGCTCGACCGGCGGCGGGTCGGACGGCGCGTCCAGCAGCTTGATCTCGGCGACCCGGTCGAGCCGGAAGGTGCGGCGGGCCTCCGAGAGCCGGCACCACGCCTCCATATAGGTGTGACCGACGGCGAACAGCCGGATCGGGTCGACCTCGCGCTCGGTCAGCTCGTCGCGCGCCGGTGAGTAGTAGCGCAGCCACAGCCGGCGCCGCTCGGCGATGGCGCGGTCGACGTCGGCGAAGACCCCGCCCTCGGACTCGAAGGTCACCGAGAGCCGGGAGCTGGCGCCGGCCGCCTCCCCGGCCGCCGCCTCCAGCTTGGCGGTGGCGCGCAGCAGCGCCTGGCGGTCGCCCTCGCGCAGTCCGGGCAGGGTGGCCACCGCACGGGCCGCGACCAGCAGCGCGGTCGCCTCGTCGGCGGCCAGCCGCAGCGGCTCGGCGACGTCGTCGGGGTTGTGCCACCAGATGCGGTCGCCGTCGGTGTCGATGTCCAGGAGGTCGCCGCCGCGGAAGCTCGTCCCGCACATCGGCAGGACGTCGAGGTCGGCGATCAGCTCGTCCTCGGTGATGCCGAAGGCGCGGGCGACGTCCCCGACGCGGGCGCCGGGGCGCTCGCGCAGATAGGTCACCAGGGACAGCATCCGGCGGGTCTGGTCGATCGCGTTCGTCGCCATGGGTCTCGTATCCCTCTCAGCCCTTGGCCACGGCACGCAGCCGGTCGATGACCTCGGCGCGCAGTTCCGCGGGTTCCAGTACGACCACGTCGGGCCCGAACTCCACGAGCCAGGCGTCGAGTCCGTGGCCGCTGGGGATCTCCAGCTCGTCCCAGCCGTCGCCCAGCGCCTGGACGGTGAGCGCCCGGGCGCGCAGCGGATAGCCGTGCTCGGCACGGAGCTTGATGCGGGCGGTGCCGGTGGCGGTCTCCCCGGCCCAGCTCTCGACGGTCTCGCGGACCGTGACGTGATCGGGCACCGGAGCGGTGAACTTCCCTTGCCGGGAACGGACCTTGCCGGTGATGCGGGAGAGCCGGAAGACCCGCTCCGCCGCGCGCTCGCGGTCCCAGCCGGCGACGTACCAGTGCCCCCGCCAGCACTCCAGGATCCAGGGTTCGACCTGCCGCTGCTCGGGGTGGGCCGCGGTGGACTTGCGGTAGTCGAAGACGACCGGCCGGCGGTCGCGGCAGGCCAGCATCAGCGGCTCGAACGCGGCCTCGTGGGCGGGGATCCGCGGCTCCAGCGCGCTGTGCGGCTGCCCGGCGTCGTAGTCCGCGCCCTCGCCGGCCAGCGGCATCCCTGCCGCGCGCAGCTTCTGCAGCGCGCCGGAGGCGGCGCCGGCCAGCCGGGCCTGCTGCCAGATCTTCGCGGCGAGCCCGAGGGCGGCGGCCTCCGCGGCGTCCAGCGTGATCGGGGGCAGGCGGTTGCTGTCGCGCCGGGCGAGGTAGCCGATATCGCCCTCGATGCCCTCGACGGTTTCGATGACGAGGCCGAGCTCGCGCAGATCGTCCTTGTCCCGCTCGAACATGCGGTTGAACGAATCGTCGTTGCCGGCCTCGATATAGGCCTCGATGGACGACCTGAGCTCACGCTTGGTCAGCGGGCGTCGCGTCCCCAGCAGGCACAGCGCCAGGTTCATCAGCCGCTCGGCCTTGGCAATGGCCATCGACGCCCTTTCTCGTTGAACTCCCGATCGTTGACCGTACCGCTCGGGGTGGTCAGGGCAAAAGCCGAGAGCCCGTGCCATCGCGGCACGGGCCCTGGGGTGCGTCAGCCGTGGCCCCGCGGGGCGACCGGCAGTGGCCTCAGACGGAGACCAGGTCGCAGACGAAGATCAGCGTCTCACCCGGGGCGATCCGGCCGCCGCCGGCGCCACGGTCGCCGTAGGCGAGGTGCGACGGGATGGTCAGCCGGCGGCGGCCGCCGACCTTCATGCCCTGCACGCCCTGGTCCCAGCCGGCGATGACCTGGCCGGCGCCCAGCTGGAACTGCAGCGGCTTGCCGCGGTTCCAGCTCGCGTCGAACTCCTCGCCGGTGCTGAAGGACACGCCGACGTAGTGGACGGAGACGGTGTCCCCGGCCTTGGCGACCGGCCCATCGCCCTCCGTCAGGTCCACGATCTCGAGCTCGGTGGGAGCCGGGCCCTCAGGAAAGTCGATCTCGGGCTTGTCGATGCTCACGGATGTGCTCCTACTTACGAATCTTTACGATTACCGGGCCAGTCTTGCAGATCTTGCCGGTGCCGCTGTCAGACCGTGCCGACGATGTCGACCGAGAAGACCAGGGTGTTCTTGTCCAGCCCGCTCTGCGGGTTCCCGCCGTAGGCCAGCTTCGGCGGAATCACGATCTCGACCCGGTCACCGACGTGCTTGCCCACCAGCGCCTTGTCCCAGCCCGGGACGACCTGGCCGGCGCCGATCTGGAACGCGGTCGCGCCACCGTGGTCCCAGGAGGAGTCGAACTTCTTGCCGTCCTCCCACTTCACACCGGTGTACTGCGCGATCAGGCCCTGGCCGGCCTTCACCTCGGGGCCCTTGCCCTTGATCAGGACCTGCTGCTTGAGGTCCTTGGGCGCCTTCTCCCCCTTGGGCACGGTGATCTTCGCGGCCTTCGCGTCCTCGGCCGTCACCTCGGGCATCCCGCTCTCCGGAGCCGCCTGCTTGCCCTCGGCCTTCGCCTTCTTGTCGACCTTCTTGGCCCCGACGACATCGAGGACCCACACCAGGCCGTCGGTCGGCTTGATGCCGATCTTCGGGTTCAGGCCCGCACCGATCAGCGCCTTGGCGGTGCCCTCGACCTCGACGCGGCTGCCGACCTTCTGCCCGGCGACCGCGGCCAGCACCTTCGGCGGCAGCTGCTGCTGCTGGACCTGGTCGTTGATCTCGGTGACGATCTGGGGACGCGGGCCACCGGGCTTGGCGCCGGGCTGCGGCGTCCAGCTGCTGCCGAGGTTCTGGCCCTTCATCGACTGTCCCGAGTAGTCCAGCCGGACCAGGTCGCCCTTGTTGACGGTGGCGCCCTTGCCCTCGCTGAGGGTCTTGGTGACGACCTTGTCGGCCGGTTTGGCGCCCTTGGGCACCGTGATCTTGGGCTGCGCCCCTGCCTTGCCGTCGACCTTGGCGACCGCGCCGCCCGCCGAGCTCTTGCCGTCGTCGGACCCGCAGGCGGCGGTGAACAGCAGGACGGGCACGGTCAGCGCTGCTGCGGCGGCGCGACAGGTGTTCTTCGTGAGGTTCATCAGTCCAACTCGGGCTCGTGGGGTGAGTGGGCAATGCCCGCCACTCTACGACCTGTGCCGCCGGACGCTTCCCGGCACAACAAAGCAATGTGCCGGGAGCCGCACGGCTCCCGGCACACCTCCGCATTCCCCGCGGGTCACATTCCGGCGATCAGCTTCTCCACCCGGTCATCGACGGACCGGAAGGGGTCCTTGCACAGGACCGTGCGCTGCGCCTGGTCATTGAGCTTGAGATGCACCCAGTCGACCGTGAAATCACGGCGTTGCTCCTGGGCACGGCGGATGAAGTCGCCGCGCAGCCGCGCGCGGGTGGTCTGCGGGGGCACCGACTTACCCTCGAAGATCTTCAGGTCGTTGCAGATCCGCGCGGCCTGACCCTTCCGCTCCAGGAGGTAGTAGAGCCCCCGGCGGCGGTGGATGTCGTGATACGCGAGGTCTATCTGCGCCACTCGTGGGTGGGACATGGTGATGTTGTTCTTTGTCCGATACCGCTCGATGAGCTGATGTTTCATCACCCAGTCGATCTCGGTCGAGATGCGGTCCAGCTCCTGGTCCCGGATCGCCTCCAGCGTGCGGCCCCACAGCTCCAGCACCTGCTCGACGATGCCCGTACGGATGCCGCGGCGGTCGCAGAAGTCCACGGCCTTGTCGTAGTACTCCTGCTGGACCTCCAGCGCCGAGGCCTCGCGCCCGCTGGCCAGCCGCACCTTGCGCTGCCCCGTGATGTCGTGACTGACCTCACGGATGGCCCGGATCGGGTTCTCCAGCGTCAGATCGCGCATCACCGTGCCCGCCTCGATCATGCGCAGCACGAGATCGGTGGCACCGACCTTCAGCATCATGGTCGTCTCGGACATGTTGGAGTCGCCGACGATGACATGCAGCCGCCGGTAGCGCTCGGCGTCCGCATGCGGTTCGTCGCGCGTGTTGATGATCGGCCGGGACCGCGTGGTCGCCGAGGAGACGCCCTCCCAGATGTGCTCCGCGCGCTGGCTGACGCAGTAGACGGCGCCCCTGGGGGTCTGCAGCACCTTGCCCGCGCCGCACAGCAGCTGACGGGTGACCAGGAACGGAATGAGGATGTCCGCGAGCCGGGAGAACTCACCATGACGGGCGACGAGATAATTCTCGTGACAGCCGTAGGAGTTACCCGCCGAATCGGTGTTGTTCTTGAACAGATAGACGTCGCCCGCGATTCCCTCCTCATGCAGGCGGCGCTCGGCGTCGACGAGCAGGCCCTCGAGAATGCGCTCGCCGGCCTTGTCGTGCGTGACCAGCTCGGTCACGTTGTCGCACTCAGGAGTTGCGTATTCCGGGTGCGAACCCACGTCCAAGTACAGGCGGGCGCCGTTCCGCAGGAAGACATTGCTGCTGCGGCCCCATGACACGACACGGCGGAAGAGGTAGCGCGCCACTTCGTCAGGCGACAGTCGGCGCTGTCCCCTGAACGTGCACGTGACGCCGTACTCGTTCTCCAGCCCGAAAATGCGGCGGTCCATGACTGAACATTACGCCTGACGGCCTGCTCTGAAACCGGGTTCGACGGCCCCGTTTCGATCATTTTCCGTCGTGCGCGTATCAGCTGTGGGCTGGACGGGATCCCCGAGGAATCGCTTCGTCGACAAAAGGACCAGCACCGCGGCGAGCCCGCCGGCCGCGGCCACCGCGAAACCCGCCACCGCGCCACCGCGCTCGACCGCCGGCCCCACCACCGAGGCACCCATCGCCGATCCGACCCCGAACGTCGTCACCAGCCACGAAAACGCCTCCGTCACGGTGCCCTTGGGCGCATGCCGGTCCACGACCACGAACGCGCAGGCCAGCGCCGGCGCCAGGAAGACCCCGGCGACCGCCGTCAGCAGCGTCATCCCGACGACGCCCGGCACCAGCACCAGCGGCAGATACCCCAGCGCAAGCATGCCGATCAGCAGCCGCAGCCGCCCCTCCGGCCGCCCGGGCCACTCGCGGGCGCCGTAGACCACCCCGCCGACCAGCGCACCGACGCCCAGCGCGGAGAGCAGCCAGCTGGAGATCATGCCGCCGCCGTGCTCATCGGCGTACGCGACCGACGCGACCGCGATCGACCCCAGCGCCAGCCCCACGAAGAAGAACGCCCCGATCAGCACCAGCAGCCCCTTGGAGCGCAGCGCCCCCAGCCAGTGCGCCTCGCGCGGGCCGCTGCGCCACTGCCGGGAGGGCTCGGAGACCACGACGGAGAGCGCACCGAGCACCCCGATCAGGTTGATCACCAGCAGCGCGCCCCCCGCCGACCAGACCGCCACGCACAGCGTCACCAGCAACGGGCCCACCGCGAACATGACTTCCTGCGCGACCGCGTCCAGCGCGTAGGCGGCATGCACCCGGTCCGCGCGACGCAGGACGCCGGGCCACAGCGCCCGCAGACCGCCCTCCAGGGGCGGGGTGAAGAAGCCGGCGATCACCATGGCGGCGTAGGCGAGCCACCGCACGTCCAGGCCGACGGCCGTGAGCAGTGCGGCGCCGAGCGCCGAGACGACCGAGGCGGGCAGCATCACCCGTGGCTGGCCCCAGAGGTCCACCGCCCGGCCGAGAAGCGGCTGGCCGAGGGCGTTGCACAGGCCGTAGACCGCGGAGAGCGCACCGGCCAGGGCATAGCTGCCGCCCTCGGCCCGCACGAAGAGGACCACCGCCAGCGCGGCGGTGGCGTTCGGCAGCCGGCCGGCCAGCGTCCCCGCCAGGAGCCGGGCCGCATGCCGGGTTCTGAGCAGCTCCGCATATCCCGCGGCCATCCCCGCCCCCTTCGGTCCGGCCGGACCGGACATGATACGTATAACTTCCGGGGTTATACGTATCATGACGGCACGCCGCGGTCCACCCGCGGCGGCCGAACACAAGGAGCGAAACAGCCGGTGACCAGCAACGAGGCCCCCACGCCCCCCGGTGCAGGCACCATTCCCCCAGCTCACGAATCCGCTCGAGCGGGGGAAGCCCCCCACACCGGAGCGGCCGGCGCCGCGCACCCCGGCAGCCCGGCCACCGCCCGCACCACCAGCCGGGACGTCGCCCGCCTCGCCGGCGTGTCCCAGGCCGCGGTCTCCCTCGTTCTGGGCGACAAGTGGCACGGCAGGGTCTCCCCCGGCAAGGCCGAGGCCGTCCGCGACGCCGCCCGCGCACTGGGCTACCGCCCCAATCTCGCCGCCCGCAGCCTGCGCATGGGCCGCACCCGCACCGCGCTCCTCGTCGTCCCCGCCCTGACCACGGAATTCTTCGCCCGCGTCTACACCGGCGCGGCCCGGGTAGCCGCCGACCACGGCTTCGGCGTGGTCCTCTACCCTTCCCCTGAGGGCATCGGCCCCGCCCGCGACCCCTTCGACTCCGCCGCGGCGGCCCTCGACGGCGTGATCGCCTCCTCCATGGCCGCCGACGCCCTCACCACCCTCCGCGACGCCGGCCTGCCACTGGTCATGCTGGACAGCGACCCCGACGACCACCGGGCCACCGCCACCGTCAACCTCGACATCGCCGACGGCGTACGGCAGCTGACCACCCATCTGGTCGCCTTCGGGCACCGCCACATCACCCATCTCGCGGCCGAGGTGCGCTCCTGGACCTTCGAGGTCCGCTCCCGCGCCCTCACCGACGCCCTCCACGACGTCCCGGGGGCACAGCTGCGGCGCGAGCCGGCCACCCTGGACATCGACGCCGGGCTGCGGGCCGCACACGCCGCCCTGACCGGCCCCGGCCCCCGCCCCACGGCCCTGCTCTGCGACGACGACATCATCGCCGCGGGCGCCTGCAAGGCCGTGCGCCGGCTCGGGCTGCGGATCCCCGAAGACGTCTCCGTGACCGGATTCGACGATCTGGCCCTGGCGGTCGCCGTCGAGCCGGAGCTGACGACCGTACGGCTGCCCGCCGAGGAGTTCGGCGAGGCCGGGATGCGGGCCCTGATGGCGGTGCTCGACGGTCGCCCGGCGCCGGCCCCCGCCCTGCCGGTGGAACTGGTCACCCGGGGCTCCACCGCCCCGCCCGCGGACGCCCCCGGCAACGCCGCGCGCCCCGGCGGGGGATGACCCACCGGGGCGCGCGATCCGGGATGCGGCCCGGACACCGTGTCTCAGAGCAGCGGGCCGGACTCCCCCTCGGAGTCGTCCTTGCCGCCGGTCTTCTTGCCCTTGGCGCCCTTGTCGGACGCCCCGGACTCCCCGGCACCGGCGCCCGCGTCCGCCTCCGCGTCGGCTGCGTCGCCGGCGCCTGCGGCCTCCTCGGCGGCGTGCTCGTCCAGCAGCCGCGAGAGCTGCCGTCCCAGGATCCGCTTGAACTTGCGCTGCTGCGGTCGCGTACGGTCCAGCGTCGCGACCTCCAGCTGCTCGGCGGTCAGGGTGCGCTCACCGCCGTTGTTGTCCCGCGACAGTGACTCCACCGCCAGCTTGAGCGCCTCGGCCAGCGTCATACCGTCGCGGTGGCGCTGGTCGAGATAGCTGCTGATCTGGTCGGCGTTGCCGCCCACCGCCACCGAACCGTGCTCGTCCACGATCGAGCCGTCGTGCGGCAGCCGGTAGATCTGGTCGTCCTCGGGGGCACTGCCCACCTCGGCCACGATCAGCTCGACCTCATACGGCTTCTCGGCGGCGCTGGAGAAGATCGTGCCGAGCGTCTGGGCGTAGACATTCGCCAGGCCCCGTGCGGTCACGTCCTCACGGTCGTACGTATAGCCCCGCAGATCCGCGTAGCGCACGCCGCCGATCCGCAGATTCTCGAACTCGTTGTATTTGCCGACCGCCGCGAAGGCGATCCGGTCGTAGATCTCGCTGACCTTGTGCAGGGCGCGGGAGGGATTCTCGGCGACGAAGACCACGCCGTCGATGTACTGCAGCACCACGACGCTGCGCCCACGCGCGATGCCCTTGCGGGCGTACTCGGCGCGGTCGGCCATGGCCTGCTGGGGTGAGACATAGAACGGCGTCGACACCGGCTATCCGTCCCTTCCTGTCAAAAGCTCTCTCACTGGCGAATGCATAGCGGACCATCCGTCCCGTCAGAGCAGCGCCGCGCGCGGGCCGTCGGGCTGTTCCAGGCGGCGCTCGTACACGGCACGGGCGATCTCCGCGACCTCCGTCTCGGCCAGCCTGCGGAAGCCGCCCTCGGTGATCACCGTGACGATGGGGTAGATCCGCCGCGCCATATCGGGCCCGCCCGTCGCCGAGTCGTCGTCCGCGGCGTCGTAGAGCGCCTGGACGACGGCCGTGGCCGCCTGATCCTCCGTGAAGTCTTCCCTGAAGAGCTTCTTGAGGGCACTGCGGGCGAACACCGAGCCGGAACCCGTCGCCGCGAAACCGTGCTCCTCCGAGCGCCCGCCGGTCACGTCGTACGAGAAGATACGGCCCTTCTCGCGGTCGAGGTCGTAGCCGGCGAACAACGGCACCACGGCCAGGCCCTGCATGGCCATGCCGAGGTTGCTGCGAATCATCGTCGACAGACGGTTCGCCTTGCCCTCCAGGGAGAGTTGGGCGCCCTCGACCTTCTCGAAGTGCTCCAGCTCCAGCTGGAAGAGCTTCACCATCTCCACCGCGAGACCCGCCGTGCCCGCGATACCGACCGCCGAATACTCGTCGGCCGGGAAAACCTTCTCGATATCCCGCTGCGCGATGACATTGCCCATCGTCGCCCGCCGGTCGCCGGCGAGCACCACGCCCCCCGGGAACGCCGCGGCCACGATCGTCGTGCCGTGCGGCGCCTCGATGGCACCCTGCACCGGCGGCAACGGGCGGCTGCCCGGCAGCAGATCGGGCGAGTGCGCACCGAGAAAGTCCATGAACGACGAGGAGCCAGGCGTCAGGAAGGCAGCTGGTAGACGCCCGATGCTTCGAGTGTTGGCTTCCACACGTTTCCTTCCAGATACTCGGCCGCCCGCCTCAAGACGTCCGGCCGATCCTTGAATTGACCCAAGGCTGCGTTACAGCTGAAGCACAGTACGCCTCGGACCCTACCCGTCTCGTGATCGTGATCCACATGTACGGGGTCGGCATCCAGGCAGATCGGGCACATCCAGCGCTGCTCCCTGATGAGCGCCTCGCGCTCAGCTTCGCTCATGCCGTAGTGGCGCTTCAGGTGACCTGCGCGCCCCTTGGCCACCCGACGAGGCTGGTGGTACGCGGACGCGCACCCCCGGCGATAGACCTGCAGCCCATCACGCATCGCCTTATTCCTTGCGGAGGCTGTCCGCGGCTTGTCCTGCTCGCACCGCGGACAGCGCTTCACACCTTGTTCTTCTGGCACTCGAAGCCCCCGCCGCTCGAAAGCCTTCGATCCTAAGGGAATTTAGGCCTACTGCCCGCCCTTTTGTACGAAGGAGCGCACGAAATCCTCTGCGTTCTCCTCGAGGACATCGTCGATCTCGTCCAGTACCGAGTCCACGTCGTCGCTCAACTTCTCCTGGCGTTCCTTGAGGTCGTCCGTGGCCTGCGCGTCCTCGGTCTGTTCCTCGACCTCTTCGGTGGAACGCGTGGCCTTGGCCTGTCCGCCGCCGCTGTCCTTGGTCGCCATGTCCCTCACCCCGCTCGGTTCGCCCCGCTCGATGTGACCTTCAAGATCCGACCCTACAAGCAGGGTCCGACATCGGCCCTGCACTTGCTGCAACGCCCGGGAGTCACCTCGATGATTCCCGCACCGCGGCAATTTCAGCCCCGGATCGGCTGCGGATCGCCGGGAATTTTGTCGTGCCCCTGTCGTGGTTCAGCGGCCGGAAAGCGTCCTCACCAGCTCCTCTGCGGTACGGCAGCGGTCCAGGAGCTCCTTGACGTGCTTACGGGTCCCCCGCAGCGGCTCCAGTGTGGGAACCCGTTGCAGGGAGTCACGACCGGGCAGGTCGAAGATGACCGAATCCCAGGAGGCGGCCGCGACGTCGTCCGCGTACTGCTCCAGGCAGCGGCCGCGGAAATACGCCCTGGTGTCCTCTGGCGGCTTGTGCTCGGCCCGCTCGACCGTCGGCTCGTCCAGGAGCCGCTTCATCTTGCCGCGGGCCGCCAGACGGTTGTACAGGCCCTTCTCCGGCCGTACGTCGGCGTACTGCAGGTCGATGAGGTGCAGGCGCGCGGCGTCCCAGTCCAGGCCGTCGCGGCGGCGGTAGCCCTCCATCAGCTCCCGCTTGGCGACCCAGTCCAGCTCGCCGGACAGGCTCATCGGGTCGTTCTCCAGCCGGCCGAGCACGTCCTCCCACCTGGTCAGGACGTCCTTGGTCTGCTCGTCCGCATCCGCTCCGTAACGGTCCTCGACATATTTGCGGGCCAGCTCGAAGTACTCCATCTGGAGCTGGACACCCGTGAGGGTGCGGCCGCTGCGGAGCGTGATCAGATGCTGCAGGGTGGGGTCATGCGAGACCTGGTGGAGGGTGCGGACGGGCTGATCGACGGCCAGGTCGACGGCGATGAAGCCGTCCTCGATCATGGAGAGCACCAGTGAGGTGGTGCCCAGCTTCAGATACGTCGAGATCTCGGAGAGGTTGGCGTCCCCGATGATCACGTGGAGCCGGCGGTACTTCTCCGCGTCCGCGTGCGGCTCGTCGCGGGTGTTGATGATGGGCCGCTTGAGGGTCGTCTCGAGGCCGACCTCCACCTCGAAGTAGTCGGCGCGCTGGCTGAGCTGGAAGCCGTGCTCATGGCCGTCCTGGCCGATTCCGACCCGGCCGGCGCCGGTGATCACCTGACGGGAGACGAAGAACGGCGTCAGGTGCCGCACGATGTCCGAGAACGGGGTCTCCCGCTTCATCAGGTAGTTCTCATGGGTGCCGTAGGAGGCGCCCTTGTTGTCGGTGTTGTTCTTGTAGAGGTGGATGGGCTGGGCGCCGGGGACCTGGGCGGCCCGTTCGGCGGCCTCGGCCATGATCCGCTCGCCGGCCTTGTCCCACAGCACGGCGTCCCGCGGATTGGTGACCTCCGGGGCGCTGTACTCGGGGTGGGCGTGGTCGACGTAGAGCCGGGCGCCGTTGGTCAGGATCACATTGGCCAGGCCGATGTCCTCGTCGGTGAGCTGGCTGGCGTCGGCGTTTTCCCGTGCGAGGTCGAAGCCGCGGGCGTCCCGCAGCGGGTTCTCCTCCTCGAAGTCCCAGCGGGCACGGCGTGCCCGGTGCATCGCGGCCGCGTAGGCGTTGACGACCTGGGATGAGGTGAGCATGGCATTGGCGTTCGGGTGGCCGGGGACGGAGATCCCGTACTCCGTCTCGATTCCCATTACTCGCCGTACGGTCATGCGGCCCTCCTAGCCCGGCGGCGCCCCTGGAAGGGGGCGGCGCTCAAGTACCGCTGTGCCTCCGGTCCCTGTGCGTGCCCCACGCCCGCACAGCGTGACGTAGCGGTAGTACCGAAGAGCCTAGAACGCCTTGGCGGCGCTGGGGAGATCATTACAGTCATTGCTCCAGTCCGGTTTTCCCTGATCCATCGCGCTCTTATGGGGAGCGGTTCCGGTGCTCCCGGAAATGCGTCCGGCTGCGGACGCCCCGTGCAGGACATCCGCAGCCGGAGAGCGGTGTTACAGGTATTGGCCGGTATTCGCCACCGTGTCGATGGAGCGGCCGGTGTCCGCGCCCTGCTTTCCGGTGACCAGCGTGCGGATGTATACGATCCGCTCGCCCTTCTTTCCGGAGATCCGGGCCCAGTCGTCCGGGTTGGTGGTGTTGGGCAGGTCCTCGTTCTCCTTGAACTCATCCACGCAGGCCTGGAGGAGATGGGAGACCCGCAGGCCCTTCTGATTGTGTTCGAGGAAGGCCTTGATGGCCATCTTCTTCGCGCGTCCCACGATGTTTTCGATCATCGCACCGGAGTTGAAGTCCTTGAAATAGAGGACTTCCTTGTCACCATTGGCGTAGGTGACCTCCAGGAAGCGATTCTCCTCGGATTCCGCGTACATCTGCTCGACCACGGACTGGATCATCCCGCTCACTGCGGCCTTCCGCGATTCGCCGTGTTCGGCGAGATCGTCGGAGTGCAGCGGCAGCCTTTCCGTGAGGTACTTCGAGAAGATGTCCTTGGCGGCCTCCGCGTCCGGACGCTCGATCTTGATCTTCACGTCGAGCCGGCCGGGGCGCAGGATGGCCGGGTCGATCATGTCCTCGCGGTTCGAGGCACCGATCACGATCACGTTTTCCAGGCCCTCGACGCCGTCGATCTCGGAGAGCAGCTGCGGGACGATGGTGTTCTCCACGTCCGAGCTGACGCCGGATCCACGGGTGCGGAAGAGCGAGTCCATCTCGTCGAAGAAGACGATGACGGGGGTGCCCTCGCTCGCCTTCTCTCTGGCGCGCTGGAAGACCAGCCGGATGTGCCGCTCCGTCTCACCGACGTACTTGTTGAGCAGCTCGGGGCCCTTGATGTTGAGGAAGAAGCTCTTCCCCGCGGGCTGCCCGGTCACCTCGGCGACCTTCTTGGCAAGGGAGTTGGCGACCGCCTTGGCGATGAGGGTCTTGCCACACCCGGGCGGGCCGTAGAGCAAGACGCCCTTGGGCGGGCGGAGTTCGTGCTCCTTGAAGAGGTCGGGGTAGAGGTAGGGGAGCTCGACCGCGTCCCGGATCAGTTCGATCTGGCCGCCCAGACCACCGATCTTGGTGTAGTCGATGTCCGGCACCTCTTCGAGGACGAGTTCCTCGACCTCGCTCTTCGGGATGACCTCGTAGACGTAGCCGGAGCGGGGCTCGAGGAGCAGGGCGTCGCCGGGGCGGATGGTGATGTCCAGCAGCGGCTCGGCGAGCCTGACCACCCGCTCCTCGTCGGTGTGCCCGATCACCAGGGCCCGCTCGCCGTCCTCCAGGATTTCCTTGAGGGTGACGATGTCGCCGGCGCTCTCGTACTTCATGGCCTCGACCACGTTGAGCGCTTCGTTGAGCATGACCTCCTGGCCGCGCCGGAGGTCCTCGGTCTCCACACTCGGGCTGACATTGACCCGGAGTTTTCTGCCTCCGGTGAAAATGTCGACCGTGTCGTCCTCGTTCGCCTGCAGGAAGACACCGAAGCCGGCCGGCGGCTGCGCGAGCCGGTCGACCTCCTCCTTGAGTGCGACGATCTGGTCGCGGGCCTCGCGGAGAGTATTGGCGAGACGCTCATTCTGTGCCGAGACGCCGGCCAGGTTGGTCTGCAGCTCGACGATCCGCTCTTCGAGAATCCTCGTGTGCCGCGGAGAGTCGGCGAGCTTGCGTCGCAGGACGGCGATCTCCTGCTCGAGATAGGCAACCTGACCGGCGGGATCTTCAGACCCTCGCCCCGGCCGGATGCCGCGGTTGATGTCGTCGTCGTGGGCTGCCACGGTCCTCACCTCCTCCAAGGAGCTGGACGCTTCCTGACCCTACCTGGGCCGGTGCAGGTTGAAACCCCTAGATCGAAAAGACTGTCGGGGTGTGTCCGATCTTCACCCTTGCGCACGTCCTCACGCCAAGGGAATACCCACCCAACAACATCGGAAAGCGAGCGGTTGTATCGTCGAGTCGGTCAACACCCGTCAGGGCTGGCGCCACTTAGACAAAAACGGTTCACGTACGCAGGGACGGCAGACGAGATGACCGCGCAGGACGAAGCCCCAGAGCTGGAAGTATGGATCGACCAGGATCTGTGCACCGGGGACGGCATCTGTGCGCAGTACGCGCCGGAGGTCTTCGAGCTCGACATCGACGGGCTGGCCTATGTGAAGAGCCCCGAGGACGAGCTGCTCCAGGACCAGGGGGCGGCCACGCCCGTCCCGCTGAAACTGCTCGCCGAAGTGCGGGACTCGGCGAAGGAGTGCCCCGGGGACTGCATCCACGTCCGCCGGGTCACCGACCGCGTCGAGGTCTACGGCCCGGACGCGGAGTAGCCGGCGGGGCGCGGAACGCGTCCGCCGGCCACATCATGTGACAGATCACGCACGCGTGGTGCCCATGGCGGCGGGGAGTTCGCTCTGAACGAACTTCCCGCCCTTCCATTGCCACTTGAGCCCCTTGTGCACGTCCGGGCAGCAGCGGGGCACATCGAGGGTGGAGTAGCCCAGGAACGCCGCCGAGATCGCGCCATCCCTGACCGCGAGGGTTTGGACGGTGAGCTGCTGGGAGGGGGCGACGAGGGTCGCCACGACCCGGGGTGCCGCGCCTGCCTTGGCCGGCCGGGCCAGGACGTAGACGCCGGTGGGCGGGGTGCCGGTCCCGCTGTGGCAGCGGACCGCGGCGACCGTCTCGGTCGTCCCGTCGCCGTCGAGGTCGGCGGCGGCCTTCTTCACCACGTCGAGGCGGTTGGGGCCGCAGTCGACCGGAAAGCTGGCCCTGGCCGGGTCGGGGGCCGCCGCGGCGGGCCGGCCGGCAGCCCCGTCATGGGAGGTCGTGGCCGTGGCGTCGGCGGGCTGGAGGAAGGACGCGGCCGCGACGACCGCCGAGACGGCGGTGGCGGTGGCGAGCCAGTGCATGGGGCGCGGCTGGGTGTGCAAGAGGTCCTGGCCTGCCAAGGGCTGCACGCGGGGTAACTCCTGTGAGGTGCTGTGGCGGTGGGAGTGGCCAGCATCGTTCCACAGGAGGGGGCACCAAGGAACCGGCCGGACGGGAGTTTTCCGTGCCGATCCGGCGGAGTTTTCCGTGGGGATCCCGGGGGGAATCGCAACGGCGCCGCCGGCGGTTCCCCGTACGGGAACTCGTCGGCGGCGCCGGAGGGTTCGGTGGCCGGATCTGCGCGGTCGGCCGGGGCCCGGTGGCGTCGGTCAGCCGCGCTCGGCGGAGCTGTCGCCGGAGGCCGCCGCCTGGTCCTTTCCAGGGGCTGCCTTCTCCCGCCCGCCCGGCCCTGTGTAGTCGTCGCCGTAGGCGCCCTTGGCGGGGCGGCGGCGGCGCAGCGGGGGCTCGACGCCGTCGGCGAGGCGGCGGGCGGTCAGCAGGAAGCCGGTGTGGCCGATCATCCGGTGGTCGGGGCGGACGGCGAGGCCCTCGACGTGCCAGGTGCGGACCATGGTCTCCCAGGCCGACGGCTCGTTGAAGGTGCCGTGCTCGCGGATCGCCTCGACGGTGCGGGCCAGCTGCGTCGTCGTCGCGACGTAGGCGCAGAGGATGCCGCCGGGGACCAGGGCCTTGGAGACGGCCTCCAGGCACTCCCAGGGGGCGAGCATGTCGAGGATGACGCGGTCGACGTCGGCATCGGAGAGGTTGTCCTGGAGGTCACCGACGGTCAGCGTCCACGCGGGGTGCGGGCCGCCGAAGTAGCGCTCGACGTTCTGGGTGGCGATCTCGGCGAAGTCGGCGCGGCGCTCGTAGGAGTGCAGCATGCCGTCGTCGCCGATGGCGCGCAGCAGGAAGCTGCTGAGCGAGCCGGAGCCCACACCCGCCTCGACGACGCGGGCGCCGGGGAAGATGTCGGCCATCGCCAGGATCTGCCCCGCGTCCTTGGGGTAGACCACGGCGGCGCCGCGGGGCATGGACAGGACGTAGTCGGGGAGCAGCGGGCGCAGCGCGAGGTAGGCGACGTTCCCGGTGGTACGGACAACACTGCCCTCGGGAGCACCGATCAGCTCGTCGTGGGGGAAGGCTCCCTTGTGGGTGTGGAAGCTTTTTCCCTCTTCGAGCGTGAAGGTGTAGTGGCGTCCCTTGGGGTCGGTGAGCTGGACCTGGTCCCCGACCTTGAAGGGCCCACGACGGCGGGCGGCACCGGTCGGTTCGGACATGTGACCAGCCTACCGGGCCGTGGGTGCGCCGCGGACCAGTGGGCGGCCGCCGGGCGGCCCGGGAGGCGGTGGGCGGGCCGCGCGCGACGTCAGGGGCGGCGGGCCATGGCGGAGACGAAGGCCCGCTCGACGTCGGCGGTGGATAGCACACCGTAGATCTCGCCGGTCTCCTCGACGACGAGGTATTCGGTGGCGGGGGTGGCGCGCAGGTATTCCAGGAGATCCTCGCCGGCGAGCTCGGCGGAGACCCGCATCCCGTCCCTGAGGTCCTGGGCGAGGGTGCCCACGGCGACCCAGGGGCGGCGGTGGTCGGGGACGCCGACGATGGCGGCCTCGCGGACGAGCGCGGTGGGCCGGCCCTGGACGTCGACGACGACCAGGGCACGGGCGCCGGCGTCGTTGGCGCGGCGGAGCCCTTCGGAGAGCGGGGTGTCGGCCTCGACGGGGACGGCACGCCGGGTCAGGGTGCGGGCGGTGAGGTCGGGGAGGCGTTCGCGCAGCCGGGCCATGCGCAGGCTGTTGCCGGCGCCGGTCCAGATGATGGCGGCGAGGATGGCGGCGAGCAGGGCGTCGGTGAGCGAGTCGGCGCCGCCGATCTCGGGGCGGGCGTTGCCCAGGGCGCCGGTGTGGGTGAGCAGCGGCAGGCCGATCAGGACGGTGACGGCGAGCGCGCGGCCGACCCAGGCGGCGGCGACGGTACCGCTCATGGGCCGGCCGGTGATCTTCCAGACGACGGCGCGCAGCATCCGGCCGCCGTCCAGGGGGAGGCCGGGCAGCAGGTTGAAGATCGCGACGATGAGGTTGGAGACCATCAGGCCGGTGAGCAGCACCCCGGGGACCGTGTCGGCTTCGACGAACTGCATCCCGGCGTAGAAGACACCGGCGAGGACGAGGGAGAGCAGCGGGCCGACGAAGGCCAGGACGAACTCCCTGCCCGGCGTCTCGGTCTCCTTCTCGATCTCCGAGACGCCGCCGAAGAACTGGAGCTGGATACGGCGTACGGGGAGCTTGAAGCGGAGGGCGGCGACGGTGTGCGCCAGCTCGTGGACGAGCACCGAGGCGTAGAAGGCGACGGCGAAGAAGAGCGAGACGAGGTAGCGGGCGGCGCCGAGCTCGGGCAGCACCCGTTCCAGCTGGCCGCCGAAGACCCAGGTGATCAGGGCGGCGACGAGGAACCAGCTGGGGGCCACGTACACGGGCACGCCGAAGGGACGGCCCATCAGGATGCCGCCTCCGCTGCCCTTCCTGCCCGGCGTGGGTGCCTTGGGCGGGTCATGGTGCTCGGGCGGTTCGGGCGGCTGAGGCCGCACGGACTCCTGGGGGTCCTGCGACTTCCCGCTCTGGTCCACGGCGTCCCCTCATCGACTACGGCATTCGCCCTGTCCGGCCTGGTATCTCGATCATCCAGGGCGAAAGGGTCCAGCGTCGATGGTATGCGGAGTGCCCCGGCCCGACCTGCTGCGGGGCCCTTGCGGCTACCGCGGCGTCGGGGCCTGTCAGTGGCGGGCCGTAGGGTTTTGCGGCATGGGATGGAGCGCGGAGCAGACCGAGGCGGTCACGCAGGGCGGACCCGGCGGGCCGGGGACGGACACCGCCGGGGCGGGGACCGGGCCCGCCGGGGCGACGGCGGAGGCTGCCGGGGCGACGGCGGAGGCTGCCGGGCCGGGGGCGGAGACCGCAGGAGCCGGTGGCGGGGCCGGGAGCGGGGAGGGGCCGCGTGCGCCGGTGGCGCTGTCGCCGTCGCGGGCCGGCGATTTCATGCAGTGTCCGCTGCTGTACCGCTTCCGGGTGATCGACCGGCTGCCGGAGAAGCCGAGCGCGGCGGCGACGCGTGGCACGGTCGTCCATGCGGTGCTGGAGCGGCTCTTCGACGCTCCGGCGGCGGAGCGTACGGCGGCCGGGGCGCGGGCGATGGTGCCCGGCGAGTGGGAGAAGCTGCTCGCCAAGCGGCCGGAGCTGGCCGGACTGTTCGCGGACGCCGCGTCGGACGCCGCCTCGCACGACACCGCGCCCGCCGCCTCGCACGACGCCGCGGGCGAGCGGCTGGCGACCTGGCTGGCGGAGGCCGAGGCGCTGGTGGAGCGGTGGTTCACGCTGGAGGATCCGACGCGTCTGGAGCCGGCCGACCGTGAGCTGTATGTGGAGACGGTGCTGGATTCGGGGCTGCGGCTGAGGGGGTTCATCGACCGGGTGGACGTCGCGCCGACGGGCGAAGTGCGGATCGTCGACTACAAGACCGGCAAGGCGCCGCGGCCGCAGTTCGCCGAGGGCGCGCTGTTCCAGATGAAGTTCTACGCGCTGGTGATGTGGCGGCTGCGCGGGGTGGTGCCGCGGCGGCTGCAGCTGGTCTATCTGGGCAGCGGCGATGTGGTGACGTACGACCCGGGGGAGGCCGACCTGCGGGGCGTGGAGCGGAAGTTGCTGGCGCTGTGGGAGGCGATCCAGCGGGCGACGGCGACGGGCGACTGGCGGCCGCGGCCGACCAAGCTGTGCGGCTGGTGCGACCACCAGGCGCACTGCCCGGAATTCGGCGGCACTCCCCCGGTGTACCCCCTGGAGGTGCGCCCGCCGGACGGCGCCGTGGTGCCGCAGGGCAGAATGGAAGAGATCTAGTAAGCCCACTCCGGGCGATCGGGGCCGGGCCCGCGATGGCCCGGAGTGGGCCTGACGAAGGAGAGCTCGTGGCCATCCGCGTCCTGCTGGTCGACGACCAGCCCCTGCTGCGTACGGGATTCCGGATGATTCTGGAGGCGGAGCAGGATCTGGCGGTGGTCGGGGAGGCCGGTGACGGTCTCCAGGCGCTGGAGCAGGTGCGGGCGCTGCAGCCGGACGTGGTGCTGATGGACATCCGGATGCCCCGGATGGACGGGGTCGAGGCGACCCGCCAGATCACCGGCCCGGCGAAGGACGGCCCGGCGAAGGTGCTGGTGTTGACGACCTTCGATCTGGACGAGTACGTCGTCGAGGCGCTGCGGGCGGGCGCCAGCGGCTTTCTGCTCAAGGACGCGCCGGCCGATGAGCTGGTCCAGGCGATCCGGGTGGTGGCAGGGGGCGAGGCGATGCTGGCGCCGAGCATCACGCGCCGGCTGCTGGACAAGTACGCGGGCCATCTGCCCTCCGGCGAGGAGCCGGTGCCGGACACCCTGCACACCCTCACCGAGCGTGAGGTGGAGGTGCTGAAGCTGGTGGCGCGCGGGCTGTCGAACGCGGAGATCGCGGCCGATCTGTTCGTGAGCGAGACCACCGTCAAGACCCATGTGGGGCACGTGCTGACGAAGCTGGGGCTGCGGGACCGGGTGCAGGCGGCGGTGTACGCGTACGAGAGCGGGCTGGTGCGGCCGGGCGCGCAGTAGCCGGGCGCGCAGTAGCCGGCCACGGCCCGGCGGAGAGACGGCGGCGGGGCCGGCCCGGGAGTTCCCGGACCGGCCCCGCCGCCGTGTGCGCAGACCCCTCAGGCCCCGGCGGGCTTGCTGATCTCCCAGAACCGGAAGACGGTCGAGGAGTCCAGGGTCCATTGCAGGCCGGAGACGCCGTCACGGGCGACCGCGTACTGCTTGCCCTGCCATATCGGTATGACCGGCACGTCCTGGGCGATGATGTTCTGCAGCTCCCGGAAGGCGGCCTTGGTGGCGCCGCGGTCCGGCTGGTCGGCCGTCTTGGGCAGCAGGTGGCTCGTGATGGTGGGCGAGCTGTAGTGGTTGGACAGGACGCTGTCCTTGCCGAAGAACGGCTGGGTGAAGTTGTCCGGATCCGGATAGTCGGGAACCCAGCCCTTGACGTAGACGCCGAACCGGCCGGCGGCCACGCCCTGCTCGTACTCCTTGGTGGGCACACTGCGCACCTTGGCGTCGAACAGGCCGCTGGCGTTGAGCTGTTGGGCGATCTCCTGGAAGGCGGGGACGGTGCCGGGGCCGAACCGGTCGGGGGTCGCCCACAGGGTGAGCGGCACCTTGCCCCGGTAGCCGGCGCCGCGCAGTGCTTCCTTCGCCTTGTCGGGATTGGGCTGGTCGCCGTAGGTGTCGAAGAAGGCGGTGTTGTGGCCGGTGATGCCGGCCGGGACGACCGAGTAGAGCGGTTCGGCGGTGTGCTGGTAGACGTCCCGGACGAGCGACGAACGGTCCAGGAGGTAGGCGATGGCCTTGCGGACCCCGAGCTTGCCGGCGACCGGGTCCTTGAGGTTGAAGACCAGGTGCATCACCTCGGCGCTGCCGCCCTCGACCACCTGGGTGCCGTGCTGCTGGTGCAGGGAGGCGCTGTCCAGTGCGGCGATGTCCTTCATGGACAGGCCGCGGTAGGCCACATCGACGTCGCCCTTCTCCACGGCCGTCTTCAGCTTCTCGGCGCCGTTGAAGAACTTCACGGTCATTCCGGAGTTCTTGACCTTCGCCGGACCCTTGTAGGAACCGTTGACCGCGAAGGCGGCCTTGTGGGGGCCGTACTCCTTGAGCGTGTAGACGCCGGACCCGGTGGCCTTGCCGTCGCTGCGCAGCCGGTCGGCCGGGTAGTCGGCGTGGTCGACGATGGAGCCGGCACCCGAGGCGATCTTCATCGGGAAGGTGGCGTCGGGCGTCTTCAGGCGGAAGACCACGGTCTTGGCGTCCGGTGCCTCGACCTTGTCGAGCGCGGAGAACATCACGGCGGGGCCGTTCTTGTCCTTGATGCGCCGGGTGCGGTCGAAGGAGAACTTGACGTCCTTGGAGGTCAGCGCGTCACCGTTGCTGAACTTGAGGCCGTCCTTGAGGGTGCACCGGTAGGTCGTGCTCTGGCCGTCGGTGAAGGCGCAGTGCTGGGCGGCCTCCGGCTCGGGGGTGGTGCCGCCCTTGGGGAAGCTCAGCAGCGACTGGAAGACGTTGTTGAACAACAGCCAGGAGTCGGGGTCGTAACCGGCTGCCGGGTCGGTGGCCATGGTCGTGTTCGTCATCCCCATGACCACGGGCTCGCCGGTACCGGCTGCTTCCGGGTCGTCCGAGCTGCACCCGGCGAGCGCGAGCAGAGCTGTCGCCAGCCCCGCTCCGATCGGGGCAGCCAGCCGCGGGTCACGCTTCCTCACTAAGTGTTCCTCACGTTCTGGGTGGTGCCTGTCGGGCCGCGGTGCGGTGACCGCGGCGGATATGTGCCGCATCGGTCGGATGCGCATGATCAGTCGGCCACGCCGCGGCCGAGCTCCCACATCTGCAGCGACGAGGAGGAGTTGAGGGCCCATTCCACACCGGTGACGTCGTCGCGGGCGGCGACGTACTGCTTGCCCTGCCACAGCGGGAGCAGCGGGACATCGTCGGCGAATGTGTCCTGCGCCTGCTTGAAGCCGGCCGCGGCGGCGTTGCGGTCGGTCTGCTGCCGGGTCTCCGGGATCACCTGGGACTCGATCGAGGAGCTGCGGTAGGGGGAGTTGAGGAAGTTCCCCTTGCCGACGAACGGCGCGATGTAGTTGTCCGCGTCCGGGAAGTCGGGGAACCAGCCCATGCCGTAGGCGGTGTACTTGCCGGCCGTGGAGTCGGTGCGGAACTGCTGCCAGCCGTCGATGCCCTTGATGTCGACGTCGAAGAGCTTGCTCTGGTTGAGCTGGCGCTGCAGCGTACGGAACTCCTGGACGGTGCTGGAGCCGTAGTGGTGGGTGGTGTACGTGAGCGTGAACTTCACCGGGGTGTTGATGTGCGCCTGCTGAAGGGTCTTGCGGGCGGCGGACACACTGGGGTTCCCGTACTTGGTGAAGAAGGAGTTGATGTGGCCGGTGAGGCCGGTGGGGACGATCGAGTAGAGCGGGTCACCGGTGTAGGAGTAGACGTCCCGGACCAACTCGGAGCGGTTGACCAGCTGCGCCATCGCCTGCCGCACGGCCTTGTTGGACACCGCCGGCTCCTTCGTGTTGAAGGCGAGGTAGCGGATCTCCTGGCCGGGCATCTCCTGCAGCACGATGTGGTTGTTGCGGGAGTTCTCCAGGCCCCTGACCTGGGTGGGCGACAGACCACGGTTCATCAGGTCGATGCTGCCCGAGCGCAGCGCCTTCTCCATGTCGGAGGAGTCGTCGAAGAAGCGCATCTCGACCGCGTCGCTCTTCGGCTTCTCCCCGCCCTTGTACGAGGGGTTCTTGGTGAAGACCGCCTTGGTGACACGGCCCTGCTTGCGCTCGGTCTTGAGCGTGTAGGGGCCGGAGCCGACCACGTTGAAGCCGTTGTAGAGGCGGGTCTTGGGGTAGACCTCGCTGTCGACGATGGCGGCGGCCGGCGTCGCGAGCTTCTGCGGGAAGGTGGCGTCCGGCTTCTTGAGGTGGAAGACCACCTCGGAGTCGCTGGGCGCCTCGACCTTGTCGATGCCGCTGAGCAGCGACACGGGACCGTTGCCGTCGTTGATGGCACGCATCCGGTCGATGGAGAACTTCACGTCCTGCGCGGTCAGGGCATGGCCGTTGGAGAACTTCAGCCCGCTGCGCAGGGTGCAGCGGTACTGCTCGTTCTGGGTGTCGCGGAACCCGCAGGACTCGGCCGCCTCGGGCACCGGAGCGGTGCCGCTCCGGGGCAGGCGCATCAGGGTCTGGAAGGTGCTGCGCAGCACGTTCCAGGCGTCGACGTCATAGGCCTGTGCCGGGTCGAGGGGGGCGGGCGCTGCCTTGGTTGCCTCGATCTGGGAGGCGACTCCCACGACGATGGGATTGCCGCCGTCGCCCGCGCCGCCCGTACCGCCGCAGGCAGTGAGGACGGGGGCCAGGAGTCCGGCCAGCGCCGGCAGCACCAAGGTCTTGCGATTCATCGTCGGCAGGTTCCTTATCAGCGCAGAGGTGTTGCTCGCGTCGAGATTAGTAGGAACGGCCAGCCGCGCTGAGACACAAAGGAGTTGAATCGATATGGCGTATGGATAACGGAGGCGGCAGAACCGATATCCGGATGGGGGAACGATTCGCGCGTTGCTCCACCAATCCGGACACTTACCCCCGTAGAAACCCCCTCGGGAACCCCCTGGATCACCTGTCGGGCCCGCTGTCGATGGCCTGGCGCGTGAGAAACGTCACGCATTTGCCGCTCCGCGGCGCTGCCGCAATTCGATCAGCCCATTCGTCACGGAAAATGAGCGGGCCGTTCCCCTCGGTTCCCGGGGGCTTTCTCCGGGACACGCTCAGTGCACGGTCCGGCGGCTTTCCGTGATGAGCGTCCGGAGAAATGGCAGATCGACTTCTTCCAGCGACGGCACGATCGTGCGGCCCGCCGCCGGGGGGACCGGCGCCACCGACGGCACGGCGACGACCGGGCAGCCCGCCGCCTCACCTGCCGCCACGCCCGTCAGGGTGTCCTCGATGACGGCACAGCGCGCCGGGTCCACGCCCAGTCGCGCGGCGGCGGTCAGATACGGGTCCGGGTGCGGCTTGGTGCGCGGCAGGTCGTCGCCCGCGAGGGTCAGCCGGAAGTTCTCCGGGCCCAGGGAGTACAGCATCTGGTCGACGATGGCGCGGTGCGAGGCGGAGACCAGCGCGGTGGGCACGTCGTGGGCGGCGAGTTCGGCCAGCAGTCTGCGGGCGCCCGGCATCAGCGGGACGCCGCGGCCGATCCGGGCCAGGAAAGCGGCGTTGAGCAGCACGCTCAGCTCGGTCAGGCTGAGGTCGACGCCGGTGACCTGGAGGAGATAGCCGGCGCTGCGGGTCATCGGGCCACCGACCACGACCTCGCGGTGCGCGTCGTCGAGGATGTGCCCGAGCTCGGCGAAGACTTCCGCCTCGGCCTCCCACCAGAACCCCTCGGTGTCGACGAGGGTCCCGTCCAGATCGAGGAAGACGGCCTGGAGGGTCGCGGCTTCGGCCGTTCGGGTGCCGACTGCGGGGATGCTGCTGGTCATCCATCCACCTCCGTTGCCACGTCCCCGAAGGGACGAAAGGGCCGGCCGCCCACCCCGGCGGGGGGAACGACCGGCCACTACCGGACCGATAAGTGTACGACGGTGCGCGCCGGAATGGGTGGTGCTCCTGGTCACGGCCCTCCGCGGCCGGCGCACGCGGCGCCGCGCACCGCACGGAGCCGGGGACCGCCTCCGTGCACGGCCGGCTACCGCGCGTTGAAGTACTTGGCCTCCGGGTGATGGATCACGATGGCGTCGGTGGACTGCTCGGGGTGCAGCTGGAACTCCTCGGAGAGCTCGACGCCGATCCGCTCCGGCTGCAGCAGGTCCGCGATCTTCGCGCGGTCCTCCAGGTCGGGGCAGGCGCCGTAGCCCAGCGAGAAGCGCGCGCCGCGGTACTTGAGCGCGAACATGTCCTCGACGTCGGCCGGGTCCTCACCGGCGAAGCCCAGCTCGGAGCGGACCCGGGCGTGCCAGTACTCGGCGAGCGCCTCGGCCAGCTGGACGGACAGGCCGTGCAGTTCGAGATAGTCGCGGTAGGAGTTGGCCTCGAAGAGTTCGGCGGTGGCGGCGCCGATCCTCGAGCCGACGGTGACGACCTGGAGTCCCACGACGTCGGTCTCGCCGGACTCCTCCGGGCGGAAGTAGTCGGCCAGGCACAGGCGGCGGCCGCGGCGCTGGCGGGGGAAGGTGAAGCGGGTGCGCTCGGTGCCGTCCTCGTTCAGCAGGATCAGGTCGTCGCCCTTGGAGTGGCAGGGGAAGTAGCCGTGGACGACGGCGGCTTCGAGGAGGTTCTCGGTCTGCAGCTTGTCCAGCCAGCCCCGCAGCCGCGGGCGGCCCTCGGTCTCGACCAGTTCCTCGTACGTCGGACCGTCGCCGGTGCGGGCCTGCTTGAGGCCCCACTGGCCCTTGAACAGCGCGCCCTCGTCCAGCCAGGACGCGTAGTCGGCGAGCTGGATGCCCTTGACCACCCGGGTCCCCCAGAACGGCGGCTCGGGGACCGGGTTGTCGACGGCGACGTCCGAACGCACCGCGCCCTCGGGCTCCTCCCTCTCCGGCACCGCGGTGTCCCGCTTGGGCACGCGGCGCTGCTTGAGTTCGGGGAGGGTGGCGCCGGGTACTCCGCGCTTGACGGCGATCAGGGCGTCCATCAGCCGCAGGCCCTCGAACGCGTCACGGGCGTAGCGGACCTCGCCTTCGTAGATCTCGTGGAGGTCCTGCTCGACATAGGCGCGGGTGAGGGCGGCGCCGCCGAGGATGACGGGGAAGTCGGCGGCCATCTTGCGCTGGTTGAGCTCCTCCAGGTTCTCCTTCATGATCACCGTGGACTTCACCAGCAGGCCGGACATCCCGATGACATCGGCGCGGTGCTCCTCGGCGGCCTCCAGGATCGCCGAGACCGGCTGCTTGATGCCGAGGTTGACCACGTTGTAGCCGTTGTTGGACAGGATGATGTCGACGAGGTTCTTGCCGATGTCGTGCACATCGCCGCGGACGGTGGCCAGCACGATGGTGCCCTTGCCCTCGTCGTCGGACTTCTCCATGTGCGGCTCCAGATGCGCCACCGCGGTCTTCATCACCTCGGCCGACTGGAGCACGAACGGCAGCTGCATCTGGCCGGAGCCGAACAGCTCGCCGACGACCTTCATCCCCTCCAGCAGGGTCTGGTTGACGATGTCCAGCGCGGGGCGGTCCTGCAGGGCGGTGTCGAGGTCGGCCTCCAGGCCGTTCTTCTCGCCGTCGATGATCCGGCGCTGCAGCCGCTCGTCCAGCGGCAGGGCGGCCAGTTCCTCGGCCTTGCCCGCCTTCAGCGACTTGGCCGTCGCCCCCTCGAACAGCTCCATCAGCTTCTGCAGCGGGTCGTAGGCCGGTTCGTCCCCCTGCGCGGGGCGACGCCGGTCGTAGACGAGGTCGAGAGCGGTCTTGACCTGCTCCTCCTCCAGCCGTGCGATCGGCAGGATCTTCGAGGCGTGCACGATCGCGGAGTCCAGGCCGGCCTTGACGCACTCGTCGAGGAAGACGGAGTTGAGCACGATCCGGGCGGCCGGGTTGAGGCCGAAGGAGATGTTGGAGAGGCCGAGCGTGGTCTGCACCTCGGGGTGGCGCTTCTTCAGCTCCCGGATCGCCTCGATGGTGGCGATCCCGTCGCCCCGGGACTCCTCCTGGCCGGTGCAGATCGTGAACGTCAGACAGTCGATGAGGATGTCCGACTCGTGGATGCCCCAGTTGCCGGTCAGGTCCTCGATCAGCCGCTCGGCGATGGCGACCTTGTGCTCGACGGTACGGGCCTGGCCCTCCTCGTCGATGGTCAGCGCGATCAGCGCCGCACCGTGCTCGGCCGCCAGCGCGGTGACCTTCGCGAAGCGCGACTCGGGTCCGTCACCGTCCTCGTAGTTGACGGAGTTGAGGACCGCGCGGCCGCCGAGCTTCTCCAACCCGGCCTGCAGGACGTTGAGTTCGGTGGAGTCCAGCACGATCGGGAGGGTGGAGGCGGTGGCGAACCGCCCGGCCAGCTCCTCCATGTCCGCGACGCCGTCCCGCCCCACGTAGTCGACGCACAGGTCGAGCATGTGCGCGCCCTCGCGGATCTGGTCGCGGGCCATCTCGACGCAGTCGTCCCAGCGGGCGTCCAGCATCGCCTCACGGAACTTCTTCGATCCGTTGGCGTTGGTCCGCTCCCCGATCGCCAGATACGAGGTGTCCTGCCGGAACGGCACCGTCTGGTAGAGGGAGGCGGCACCGGGCTCGGGGCGCGGCGCACGCGCGGGCGGGACGATGCCGCGCACCCGCTCGACGACCTGCCGCAGATGCTCCGGCGTCGTTCCGCAGCAGCCGCCCACCAGCGAGAGGCCGTACTCGGCGACGAAGGTCTCCTGGGCGTCGGCCAGCTCACCGGCCGTCAGCGGATAGTGCGCGCCGTTCTTGCCCAGCACCGGCAGGCCCGCGTTCGGCATGCACGCCAGCGGGATGCGCGAGTGGCGGGCGAGGTAGCGCAGGTGCTCGCTCATCTCGGCCGGTCCGGTGGCGCAGTTCAGGCCGATCATGTCGATGCCCAGCGGCTCCAGCGCCGTCAGCGCCGCCCCGATCTCCGAGCCCAGCAGCATGGTGCCGGTCGTCTCGACGGTCACCGAGCAGATCACCGGGAGGTTGCTGCCGGTGGCCTTCAGGGCGCGGCGGGCGCCGAGCACGGCGGCCTTGGTCTGCAGCAGATCCTGCGTGGTCTCCACCAGCAGCGCGTCCGCACCACCGGCGATCATGCCCTCCGCGTTCTGCTGGTAGGCGTCGCGCAGCGTCACATACGGGGCGTGCCCCAGCGTCGGCAGCTTGGTGCCCGGGCCCATCGAGCCCAGGACGTAGCGCTGCTGCCCCGTGGAGGCCGTGAACTCGTCCGCCACCTCGCGTGCCAGCCGGGCACCGGACTCGGACAGCTCGAAGACCCGCTCGGGAATGTCGTACTCGGCCAGCGCGGCGAAATTCGCGCCGAACGTATTGGTCTCGACGCAGTCGACGCCGACCGCGAAGTACTCCTCGTGCACCGACCGCACGATGTCGGGCCGGGTGACGTTGAGGATCTCGTTGCAGCCCTCCAGCTGCTGGAAGTCCTCCATGGTCGGATCCTGCGCCTGCAGCATGGTCCCCATCGCGCCGTCCGCGACGACCACCCGCGAGGCCAGGGCCTCGCGGAACGATTCGACGCGGGTGGTGCTGATGGGCGATGGCGTGTTCGAGGCCATGGAGATGCTCCCGTGGTTGCGACGGCTGTCGGCTTTGCACCCTCCTCCAGAGGGCGCACCCGGCCAGCCTAGCTGCCGGTCCGGTACACGTGTTCCCCGTTCCACGCCCTGGACAGCACCGCGCCACCCCACTGCGGGCACGACGCGTGATCGTTGGCAGACTCCAGCTTCTCTCACCAAGTCGCGTCAGTTCGCTGACTCCAGTCGGCATGGACCGATATCGTTCAGCATTGTCGAACCGCACACTTCGGAGGTTGCCCGATGGCACGCACCATCCAGTCGCTGGAGCGCGCCGCAGCGATGCTGCGGCTGCTCGCAGGAGGGGAACGGCGACTGGGACTCTCCGACATCTCCTCCTCACTGGGACTGGCGAAGGGCACCGCCCACGGAATCCTGCGGACACTGCAGCAGGAGGGCTTCGTCGAGCAGGACGCCGCCTCCGGCCGCTACCAGCTGGGCGCGGAGCTGCTGCGGCTGGGCAACAGCTACCTGGACGTGCACGAGCTGCGCGCCCGCGCCCTGGTGTGGACCGACGACCTGGCCCGCTCCAGCGGCGAGGCCGTCTACCTGGGCGTGCTGCACCAGCAGGGCGTACTGGTCGTCCACCACGTCTTCCGGCCGGACGACAGCCGGCAGGTGCTGGAGGTGGGCGCGATGCACCCGCTGCACAGCACCGCGCTGGGCAAGGTGCTGTGCGCGTACGACCCGGTCGCGCACAGCGAGGTCGTCGAGGCGGAGCGGGAGGCGATCACCCCGCGCACGGTGACCGGCCTGGGGGACCTCGAGGGGCTGATGGACCTGACCCGGGCGCGCGGCTGGGCGGCGGACGTGGAGGAGACCTGGGAGGGCGTGGCCTCGGTGGCCGCGCCGATCCACGACCGGCGGCGGATGCCGGTGGGTGCGGTGGGGGTCACAGGGGCGGTGGAACGGGTCTGCCAGGAGGGCGAACTGCGGCCGGAAATCATCGCTGCTGTGAGGGATTGCGCACGCGCCGTGTCCCGGGATCTTGGTGCAGGGCGATTCTGACCGGATTCTCCCCATAAGTTCACCTAAGTTTTTGGCCACGGAACCCTTGACGGGGTTCTGACGGTGAACAAAACTGCCGTTCGTCGGTCGGCATTGTCGAACACCTAACGGCAATATTCGCTATGGTGGGGCACTGCCGCGGGCCGACCACCGCCCTCTAGGAGGGTGCGGACCACCGGACGGGACCCGGGGTTCGCCTTCCCCTGGACGAAGGACAAAGGAGTCGCGGGTGTCCAGCTCCGACATCTTCATCAGCGAGACCATCGGTACCGCTGTTCTGATCTTGCTCGGCGGTGGCGTCTGCGCCGCCGTCACATTCAAGCGCTCCAAGGCGTTCAACGCCGGATGGGTCGCCATCGCCTTCGGGTGGGGCTTCGCCGTCCTCACGGGTGCCTACATCGCCGCGAAGTCCGGCGCCAACCTCAACCCCGCGGTCACCATCGGCCTCGCCATCAAGGGCGGGATCCAGTGGAGCCAGGTGCCGGTGTACTTCGCCGGCGAGATGCTCGGCGCCATGATCGGCGCCGTGCTGGTGTGGATCGTGTACTACGGGCAGTTCCGTGCGCATCTGACCGACCCCGAGGTGCTGGCTGATCACACCAGCCATGAGGGCCTGGTCGACCAGGCCACCGCGCCGCAGGCCGGCCCGGTGCTGGGCATCTTCTCCACCGGCCCGGAGATCCGCCACGCCGTGCAGAACCTGGCCACCGAGATCATCGCCACCGTCGTGCTGGTGCTCTCGATCCTGACGCTCGGTCTGAGCGACAACGGGAAGGGTGTCGGCGTCATCGGCACGCTGCTGGTCGCGCTGGTCGTCACCGGTATCGGTCTGTCGCTGGGCGGCCCGACCGGGTATGCCATCAACCCGGTCCGCGACCTCGGTCCGCGCATCGTGCACGCGTTGCTGCCGCTGCCGAACAAGGGCGGTTCAGACTGGGGCTACGCCTGGATCCCGGTCGTCGGTCCGCTGATCGGCGGAGCCATCGCCGGGGGCCTCTACCAGGTGGCTTTCGCCTGAGCCGCCTGACCGCCCCGTCCGCCCGCACAGACTTCTTGGAGCACACACCATGAGCGACACCCCCAGCACCTCCTCCCACGGGCACGGTCCGTTCATCGCGGCCATCGACCAGGGGACGACCTCCAGCCGCTGCATCGTCTTCGACAAGGACGGCCGGATCGTCTCGGTCGACCAGAAGGAGCACGAGCAGATCTTCCCGAAGCCGGGCTGGGTCGAGCACGACGCCACCGAGATCTGGACCAACGTCAAGGAGGTCGTCGACAGCGCGGTCCACAAGGCCGGGCTGAGCGCCGCCGACGTCAAGGCCATCGGCATCACCAACCAGCGCGAGACCACCGTGCTGTGGGACCGCACCACCGGTGAGCCGGTCCACAACGCCATCGTCTGGCAGGACACCCGCACCGACGCGCTCTGCAAGGAGCTCGGCCGCAATGTCGGCCAGGACCGCTTCCGCCGCGAGACCGGCCTGCCGCTGGCCTCGTACTTCGCCGGTCCGAAGATCCGCTGGCTGCTCGACAACGTCGAGGGCCTGCGCGAGCGCGCCGAGCGCGGCGACATCCTCTTCGGCACGATGGACTCCTGGGTCATCTGGAACCTCACCGGCGGCGTCGACGGGGGTGTGCACGTCACCGACGTCACCAACGCCTCGCGCACCATGCTGATGAACCTGCACGGCCTCCAGTGGGACGAGAAGATCCTCGCCTCGATGGACATTCCGGCCGCCCTGCTGCCGGAGATCAAGTCCTCCGCCGAGGTCTACGGCCGCACCGTCGGCGGCGTGCTGGCAGGCGTCCCGGTCGCCTCGGCGCTCGGTGACCAGCAGGCCGCGCTGTTCGGCCAGACCTGCTTCGAGCAGGGCGAGGCCAAGTCCACGTACGGCACCGGCACCTTCATGCTGATGAACACCGGCCACGAGCCGGTCAACTCCTACAACGGGCTGCTGACTACCGTCGGCTACCGCATCGGCGACCAGCAGCCGGTCTACGCCCTGGAAGGCTCCATCGCCGTCACCGGCTCGCTCGTCCAGTGGATGCGCGACCAGATGGGCCTGATCAACAGCGCGGCCGAGATCGAGACCCTGGCCAGCACGGTCGAGGACAACGGCGGCGCGTACTTCGTGCCGGCCTTCTCCGGCCTGTTCGCCCCCTACTGGCGCTCGGACGCGCGCGGTGTCATCGCGGGCCTGACCCGCTACGTCACCAAGGCGCACATCGCGCGTGCCGTGCTCGAGGCCACCGCCTGGCAGACCCGCGAGATCACCGACGCCATGACCAAGGACTCCGGCGTCGAGCTGACCGCGCTCAAGGTCGACGGCGGAATGACCTCCAACAACCTGCTGATGCAGACCATCTCGGACTTCCTGGACGCGCCCGTGGTGCGCCCGATGGTCGCCGAGACGACCTGCCTCGGCGCTGCCTACGCGGCCGGACTGGCCGTCGGCTTCTGGTCCAGCACCGACGAGCTGCGCGCCAACTGGCGCCGGGCCGCCGAGTGGACCCCCCGGATGGATGCGGCCACCCGTGACCGCGAGTACAAGAGCTGGCTCAAGGCCGTCGAGCGGACCATGGGCTGGATCGAGGACGAGGAGTAAACATGAGCACCCTGCAGAGCGTCCCGGCACTCGGGACGCACCCGGCCAATGGTTCGCACGCGAGCCGCGCCGAGACTCGGGAGCAGCTTTCCAAGGCGACGTACGACCTCCTGGTGATCGGCGGCGGCATCCTGGGCATCTCCACCGCCTGGCACGCCGCGCAGGCCGGACTGCGGGTGGCCCTGGTGGACGCCGGTGACTTCGCCGGCGCCACCTCCTCCGCCTCCTCCAAGCTGCTCCACGGCGGTCTGCGCTACCTGCAGACCGGCGCGGTCAAGCTGGTGGCGGAGAACCACTTCGAGCGGCGTGCGGTGTCCCGCCAGGTGGCACCGCACCTCGCCAACCCCCTGACCTTCTACCTGCCCGTCTACAAGGGCGGCCCGCACGGCGCGGCCAAGCTGGGCGCGGGCGTCTTCGCCTACTCGGCGCTGTCCGCGTTCGGCGACGGCGTCGGCCACGTCATATCCCCGGCCAAGGCCCAGCGGGACGTGCCGGAGCTGCGGACGGACAACCTCAAGGCCGTGGCCGTGTACGGCGACGACCAGATGAACGACTCCCGGATGGCCCTGATGACCGTCCGTGCGGCGGTCGCGGCCGGCGCCACGGTCCTCAACCATGCCGAGGTCACCGGGCTGCGCTTCACCCAGGGCCGGGTCACCGGCGCCGAGCTCAAGGACCGGATGGAGGGCGAGGAGTTCGGCGTCAACGCCCGCCTGGTGCTCAACGCCACCGGCCCGTGGGTGGACCACCTGCGCAAGATGGAGGACGCGAACGCGGCCCCCTCCATCCGGCTGTCGAAGGGCGCGCACCTGGTCCTCAAGCGCACCGCCCCCTGGAAGGCCGCGCTGGCCACCCCGATCGACAAGTACCGCATCACCTTCGCCCTCCCGTGGGAGGACATGCTGCTGCTGGGCACCACGGACGAGGAGTTCGAGGGCGACCCGGCGGACGTCGCGGTCACCGAGAAGGACACCGCCCAGATCCTGGACGAGGCGGCCTTCTCCGTCCGTGACCAGCAGCTGTCGCGCGATCTGATCACGTACTCCTTCGCGGGTCTGCGGGTGCTGCCCGGCGGCCCCGGCAACACCTCCAAGGCCAAGCGCGAGACGGTCGTGACCGAGGGCAGCGGCGGCATGCTGTCGGTGGCCGGCGGCAAGTGGACGACCTTCCGGCACATCGGCCGTACGGTCATGAACAAGCTCGCCGCGCTGCCCGGCCACCCGCTGGCCGAGGACATGGAGCCGATCGCGCATCTGCCGAAGAAGCTCCCGCTGCCCGGTATCGCCAACCCGAACGCGGTGGCGCACCGGCTGCTCATCGACGGCGGCACGCCCGGCCCGCGGATGGCCCCGGAGACCGCCCGGCACCTCGCCACCCACTACGGTTCGCTGTCCTTCGACATCGCCCGGCTGGCGAACGAGAACCCGGCGCTGGCCGAGCGCATCCACCCCGAGGCGCCGGAGATCTGGGCGCAGGTCGCCTACGCCCGCGACCACGAGTGGGCCGAGACGGTCGACGACGTGCTGCGCCGCCGCACCACCCTGATGATCCGCGGCCTGGACACGGAGGACGTCCGGACGAAGGTCAAGGACATGCTGGCGGGCTGAGCAGGGGCGTCGGCGCCGGCCCGGGAGCCGGCACCTGACAGCGCGTCATGGTGACGTACGCCGCGCGCCGAGGGGGCGGTCCACAGGGGCCGCCCCCTCGGCGTCCCCCGCGTTCTCCCCCTCGTCAGCCCTCGTGGTCTCCGGGCATCACCGGCCATAATGGGCTCAGACATCGGAGGTCTGAGCCGGGCGTCCGGAGGGCGAGATCCGGACGGATCCGGGCGGGGAGGTCGGCATGGCGGTCACCGACGAGGCCATCGAGAAGATCAAGGGCATGATCGTCTCCGGCGCGCTGCGGCCGGGCGACCGGCTGCCGAAGGAGAGCGAGCTGGCGGCCGAGCTCGGCCTGTCCCGCAACTCCCTGCGGGAGGCCGTGCGCGCGCTCTCGCTGATCCGCATCCTGGACGTGCGCCAGGGCGACGGCACCTATGTCACCAGCCTGGACCCCACACTCCTGCTGGAGGCCATGAGCTTCGTGGTGGACTTCCACCGCGACGACACGGTGCTGGAGTTCCTCGCCGTCCGCCGGATCCTGGAGCCGGCCGCCACGGCCATGGCGGCGGGCCGGATCCAGGAGGAAGAACTGGACGTCCTGGAGGCTCAGTTGAACGCGCTGGGGCCGTCTCCCTCCGTCGAGGAGCTGGTCGCCTGCGATCTGGAGTTCCACCGCGGAATCGTGGCGGCCACCGGCAACTCCGTGCTCTGCTCCCTGCTGGAGGGGCTGTCCGGGCCGACCACCCGGGCCCGGGTCTGGCGGGGGCTGACGCAGAAGGACGCCGTGGCGCGCACCCTCACCGAACACCGGGCGATCCTCCGTGCGCTGCGCGACCGGGACGCGGAGGCGGCGCGGGCCTGGGCGACGGTGCACATCGCCAGCGTGGAGCAGTGGTTGCGCTCCTCGCTGTGAGGTCCCGGCGCCGCGCGCTCCCGCCGGACGGTCCCTACGGCGCCCTGACCCCGTACACCCGCCCGGCCGTGCCGCCGAAGACGGCCGCCCGCTCCTCCTCGGTGAGCTGGCCGGTGGCCGACTCCGCGAGCGCGACCACGTCCTCATAGCCGGCGGCCAGCGTGCACACCGGCCAGTCGGAGCCGAACATCACCCGGCCCGGGCCGAAGGCGTCCAGCACATGCCGGGCATAGGGCAGGATCTGCTGCGGCCGCCAGGCCTCCCAGTCGGCCTCGGTGACCAGGCCGGACAGCTTGCAGCTGACGTTCGGCAGTGCGGCCAGCGCGGTGATCTGGGCCGCCCACGGCTGCCAGTCCCCTTTCGCCACGGCCGGCTTGGCGGCGTGGTCCAGGACGAAGGCCAGCTGCGGCAGGGCGCGGACGGCGGCGTGGGCGGCGGGCAGTTCGCGCGGGGTGACCAGCAGGTCGTAGACCAGCCCGGCGTCGGCCAGCGTGCCCAGGCCGCGCAGGACGCCGGGGCGGGTGAGCCAGTCGGGGTCCGGTTCGTCCTGTACCTGGTGCCGGACGCCCACGAGACCGGCGGGCAGCGCCGCCAGGACCCCGTCGAGCGCCGGGTCGCACAGGTCCGCCCAGCCGACGACGCCGGCGACCGGCCCCTCCCCCGCGGCGAGGGCGAGCAGTTCGGCGGTCTCCTCGTACGAGGGCGAGGACTGGACCACGAGCGTGGCGTCGATGCCGTGCCCGGACAGCTGCGGGGTGAGGTCGGACAGCGGGTAGCTGCGGCGGATCGGATCGGCCCAGGGCCCGTCCATCCACGGCTGACCGCGCCGGCTGAGGTCCCACAGGTGGTGATGGGCGTCGATACGCATCAGGGGAGCGCTCCGGGGCGGGCTCGGTCGTTCAGGGGCAGCGGCAGATCGGGGTCGAGCAGGCCGCGGGCGACGAGCGTATGCCACAGCGCGTCCGGGATCCGACGGGCGAACAGTGCGGCGTTCTCGGTCATCTCCTCGGGCGTGGCCGCACCGACGACGGCCGAGACGACGGCGGGGTGACCGAAGGGGAAGCGCAGCGCCGCCGCTTTGAGCGGGACGCCGAACTCCTCGCACACCGCGTCGAGTTGTTGCGCACGGTCGAGCAACCCGGCGGGGGCGGGGGCGTAGTTGTAGGGCGCGCCCGGTGACGGGTTCGCCAGCAGGCCGGAGTTGTAGACCCCGCCGACGACCACGGAGGTGCCGCGCCGGGTGCACACCGGCAGCAGATCGTCGAAGGCGGTGCGCTCCAGCAGGGTCCAGCGGCCGGCGCAGAGCACCACATCGACATCGAGGTCGGCGACCAGCCGGGCCAGCGGACCGCTGTGGTTCATGCCGAAGCCGATCGCCCGCACCATCCGCTGGGCGCGCAGCTCGGCCAGGGCCGGGAAGCCGGTCTCGTACACCTCCGGCAGATGGTCCTCGACGTCGTGCAGATAGACGAGGTCGACGGCGTCCACCCCGAGCCGCTCCAGGGACGCCTCCAGCGTGGCGCGGATTCCGTCGCGGGAGTGGTCCCGGACCCGGGCCCGTGCGGGGGCGCCGACGAAGCCCTCGCCGGACGCCTCCTCCCCCGGACGGAGCGGCCGCAGCCGGCGGCCGACCTTGGTGGACAGGGTGTAGGTGGCGCGGTCGCGGCCGCGCAGGGCCCGGCCGAGCCGTTCCTCGGACAGGCCGGCGCCGTAGTGCGGTGCGGTGTCGAAGTGGCCGGCGCCGGCGGCGAACGCGGCGCGGACGACCTCGTGCGCCTGCCGCTCCGGAACGGCGCGGTAGAGGTTGCCGAGCGGCGCGCAGCCCAGGCCCAGCGGCGGCACGACGACCCCGGTGCGCCCCAACTCGACTCCCCCGTACGGGTGATGGTCCGTCACGGCGGCGCTCAGTCCTGCTTCTCGCCGCCGGTGAAGCGGGAGATGACCAGGGCGACGATGATGATCAGGCCGTTGAGGAACTGCGTCCACAGGGGCGGCACCCCGGCCAGCGTCATCACATTGATGACGAGCTGGAGGGTGAGGACACCGGTGAGCGCGCCGAAGAGGGTGCCCCGGCCGCCCTTGAGGCCGATGCCGCCGATCACCGCGGCGGCGAAGACCTGGAAGATCCAGCCGCTGCCCTGGCTCGCGGAGACCGCGCCATAGTGGCCGGTGTAGAGAATCCCCGCAAAGGCGGCGAGCACCCCGCCGAGCGTCAGCACGGTCCAGGTCAGGCGGTCCACCCGGATGCCGGCCGCGCGGGCCGCCTCCGGGTTGCCGCCGATCGCGTACAGCGCCCGCCCGGACCGCAGAAAGCCCAGGGCCGCGCCGCCGAGGGCGAAGAGGGCGAGGCAGATCCATACGGCGGCCGGGACGCCCAGCCAGTCGGCCCGGCCCAGATAGGCGAAGGAGCGGGGGACATCGCCGATGGACTGCCCCTCGGAGATGCCCAGGTGCAGGCCCCGCAGCATGGTCAGCATGCCGAGGGTGGCGATGAAGCCGTTGACCCGCAGGGTGAGGATGAGGAAGCCGTTGGCGGCGCCGACGGCCGCGCCCACGGCCAGACAGAGCGGGACCGCGGTCCAGGCGGGCAGCAGGCCCAGCCCGGTGAAGCGGGCGCCGTGCGCGGGCATCACCAGCCACAGGGCGACCACCGGGGCCAGACCGATGGTCGATTCCAGCGACAGATCCATCCGCCCGCTGATCAGGACGAGCGCCTCGGCCAGCACCAGCAGGCCCAGTTCCGTGGACTGCTGGACGACGCCGATGAGGTTGTCGGCGGTGAGGAACGCGGGCGACACGATGAAGCCGATGACACCCAGCACGACGATCACCGGCACCAGGGAGAGGTCCCGCCAGGGGCCCGGGACGGTCCGGGCCCTGCGGCGCGGGGCGGCGGTGCCGGGGCCGCCGGTGGCCGGCGGCGAGGCGGTCTCGGTCATGGCGCGGTCCCTTCCGTGGCGTCGGTGGCGGGGGTGCCGGGTGCGGCGGGCCGGGCGGTGTCCGGCGGTCCGCCCGGGCCGCCCGGCCCGCCGGTGCCCGCCACGCCCTCCATGGCGGCGACCAGGTCGTGGTCGTGCCAGCCGGCGGCGAACTCGGCGGTCACCCGGCCGTGGAAGACCGTCAGCACCCGGTCGCAGATCCGCAGGTCGTCCAGCTCGTCGGAGACGATCACGGCGCCGCTGCCCCGGTCGGCGACCTCCCGTACGACGCCCAGCAGCGCCTCCTTGGACCGGACGTCGACGCCGTTGGTGGGCCGGACGGCCACCAGCACCGCCGGATCGCGGGCCAGCGCGCGGGCGATCACCACCTTCTGCTGGTTGCCGCCGGAGAGCCCGTACACCGGCTGGCCGGGCCCGGTCGTCGTGATGTCCAGTGCCGTGATCATCCGCCGGGCGAACTCGCGGGTCCGGGAGGGCAGGACGGTGCCCAGCGGCCCGAGCCGGCCGGTGACGGTCAGGGTGGCGTTCTCGGCGACGCTGCGGCCCGGAACGAGTCCCTCGCGGTGCCGGTCCTCGGGGACGTAGCCGATCCCCGCGTCGAGGGCGTGCGGCACGCTGCCGGTGCGCACCGGCCGCCCCCGGACCGTGATCCGGCCGCCGTCCGGGGCGCGCAGCCCCGCCAGGGTCTCCCCGATCGCGGTGCCGCCGCCGGCCGCGCCGCCCGCGAGCCCCACCACTTCGCCGCCGCGCACGGTCAGATCCAGCGGTGCGAAGTGCCCGGCGACGGCCAGTCCTTCGGTCCGCAGCACCGCCTCCCCCGCCGGCCGCGCGCCGCCCGCCCGCGGCCGGCGCGCGGCGCCCGCCTCCTCCCCCGTCATCGCCGCCACCAGCGCGTCCTCGCTCAGTGCGGGGACCGGCGCGGTCAGTACGTGCCGGGCGTCACGGAAGACGGTGACGGTGTCGCACAGCTCGTGGACCTCCCGCAGATGGTGCGAGATGAACAGGAAGGCCACTCCCTGGTCGCGCAGTTCCCGCAGCTTGCCGAAGAGCCGGGCGATGCCGCGGGCGTCCAGCCGGGCGGTGGGTTCGTCGAGGACGATCAGCCGGGCGCCGCACGACAGCGCGCGGGCGATCTCCACGAACTGGCGCTGCTCGACGCCGAGATCCTTGATCCGGGCGGCCGGGTCGGCCTCGACGCCGTACGCGGCGAGCACGGCGCGGGCCCGCTCGCGCAGCGCCCGCCAGCGGAGGGTGCGGCCGCCCGGGAAGCGGCCCAGGTAGAGGTTCTCCGCGACGGTCAGCTCCGGCACGGTCATCGGCTTCTGGTGGACGCAGGCGACCCTGCGCCGCCAGGCGGCACTGTCGCCCCAGGCGGGTGCGGGCGCGCCGCCGAAGGTGACGCGGCCGGCGTCCGGGCGTGTCATACCGGTCAGCACGGACACCAGCGTCGACTTGCCGGCGCCGTTGCGGCCGACGAGGGCGTGCGCCTCGCCGGGCCACACGGTCAGCCGGACACCGTCGAGGGCGACGGTGGGGCCGTAGCGTTTGACGATTCCCTCGGCGTGCACGGCCGCCGGCCACTCTTCGTCCTCCGCGGCCATCACCGCTTCTTCTCCAGCTGGTTGGCCCAGAGCGCCGGGTCGTCGACGTTCTTCTTGGTGACCAGGGGTGCGGGCAGCTGGTCCTCCAGGCCGTTCTTGATCTTCACGAGGGTCGAGCCGTGATCGGTGCGTCCCGGCCGGAACGTCTTCCCGGCCAGCGCGGCCCTGGCGTAGTACAGCGCGTACTTGGCGTAGAGGTCGGCGGGCTGGGAGAGGGTGGCGTCGATCTTTCCGGCACGGATGGCGTCCAGCTCGTCCGGTATGCCGTCGTTGGAGATGATGGTGAGGTGTCCGGCGGAGCCGGCCGGCCTGAGCAGCCTCTTCTGCTCCAGGAGGGCGAGCGTCGGCTGCAGGAAGGCGCCGCCGGCCTGCAGGTAGAGGCCGTCGAGGTCCGGGTGCTGGGCGAGCAGGCTCTGCAGCTTGCCGGAGGCGACCTCGCCCTTCCAGTCGGTGGCCAGCTCGTGCACGGTGATCCGGGGGAACTGCCGCCGCATGCAGGACGCGAACGCCTCCGACCGGTCCCGGCCGTTGACCGAGCTGAGGTCACCCTGGAGTTCGGCGACCCGGCCCCGGCCGCCCAGGCGCCGGCCGAGATACTCGCAGGACTTCTCCCCGTAGGCGCGGTTGTCGGCGCGCACGACCATGTAGACGCGGCCCTCGTCGGGACGGGTGTCCACGCTCACCACCGGGATCTTCTTCTCCGCCAGGCGCCGCAGTTCGGCGGTGATGGCGCCGGTGTCCTGCGGGGCCATCACGATCGCCCTGGCCCCCTGTCCGGTCAGTGCCTGCACATCGGCGACGACCTTGGCGATGTCGTTCTGCGAGTTGGACAGGGGCAGCGCGGCCGGGCCGCCGTGGTCCAGGTCCCTTTCGAGGTACTGCTGGTAGGAGTTCCAGAAGTCGGTGTCCGTACGGGGCACATCGATGCCGATCCTGCCGCCCGCGGTGTCGCTGCCGCGGTTGCAGCCGGTGAGCGCGGCGGTGGCGAGCACCGCGGCACAGGCGGCCGCGCCGGTGGTACGCAGTCTCATGGGTGATCCCTCGGTCGTGGTGTGCGGACGGGCCGGTTCAGGTGGCGGGCCGCAGCCGCAGCCCCTGCATCCCCCCGTCCACGGCGAGTGCCGTCCCGGTGATACCGGAGGCCGCCGGGGACGCCAGCGAGGCGATGGCGGCAGCCACTTCGCCGGCGGTGACCATCCGGCCCATCGGCTGACGGGCGTGCAGCGCGGCGCGCTCGGCGGCCGGGTCGTCGGCGCCCGCCAGCAGCCGGCCGATCCACGGGGTGTCGGCGGTGCCCGAGTTGACGCAGTTGACGCGGATGCCCTCACGAAGGTGGTCGGCGGCCATGGCGAGGGTCAGCGAGAGGACCGCGCCCTTGGCGGCGGCGTACAGCGCGCGCCGCGGCAGCCCGGCGGTGGCGGCGATGGAACAGGTGTGGGTGACGGACACCCGGCCCGGGGCCCCGGCGGCGGCGCGGCGCAGTGCCGGGAGCGCGGCGCGGGCGCAGCGCACCAGGCCCAGCACGTTCACGTCCAGGACCCGGTGCCACTCGGCGTCGTCGTTGTCCTCGACGGTGCCGACGGCGCCGATGCCGGCGTTGCCGACGAGGGTGTGCAGCGCGCCGAGTTCGGCCACCGCCCGGGCGACGCCGTCCCGTACCGCGCCGTCGTCGGTGACATCGGCCGGGATCCGGATCGTCCCGGCGGGGGCGCCGGAGGGGTCACGGTCCAGGACGGCGACCCGGGCGCCGCGGTCGCGCAGGAGTGCGGCGGTGGCCGCGCCGATGCCGGAGGCGCCGCCGGTGACGAGGGCGGCCAGGCCCGTGAAGTCGGCCGGCGGCCGGCCGGTGGGTGGTGCGGTACTCATGCGGTGACCTCCTGGGTGCCGGGCTCCTGGGTGCCGGGCCGGCCCGGCCGCAACCGGCGGGCGCGCCACAGGGGCCCGTCGGGAAAGCGGTGGGCGGCGAGCGAGGCGGGCTTCATCCGGGCCGAGAAGCCGGGGGCGGCCGGGGCGCGGTAGCGGCCGCGCTCGAGGACGACCGGATCGCTGAAGTGGTCGTGGAGGTGGTCGACATACTCGATCACCCGGTCCTCCCAGGTCCCGGAGACCGCCACGAAGTCGAACATCGCGAGGTGCTGCACCAGCTCGCACAGCCCCACCCCGCCCGCGTGCGGGCAGACCGGAACGCCGTACTTCGCGGCCAGCAGCAGGATCGCGAGGTTGTCGTTGACCCCGGCCACCCGCGCCGCGTCGATCTGCACGAAGTCCACGGCGCCGGCCTGCAACAGCTGCTTGAAGAGCACCCGGTTGGCGACATGCTCCCCGGTGGCGACCTTCACCGGCTGGCCGGCGCGCACCGCGGCGTGCCCCAGGACGTCGTCCGGGCTGGTGGGTTCCTCGATCCAGTAGGGGGCGTACGGCGCCAGCGCGGTCATCCAGCGCACGGCCTCGGGCACGTCCCAGCGCTGGTTGGCGTCGACCGCGATCCGTACGCCGGGGCCGACCGCGTCCCGGGCGAGCCGCAGCCGCCGCCGGTCGTCGTCGAGGTTCGCGCCCACCTTCAGCTTGATCTGTCCGAAGCCGGCGGCCACCGCCTCGCGCGCCAGCCGCACCAGCGTGCGGTCGTCGTGGCCGAGCCAGCCGGGCGAGGTGGTGTAGGCGGGGTAGCCCTCGGCCCGGAGGCGGGCGGTGCGCTGAGCCCGGCCCGGTGCGGCGGCGCGCAGGAGGGCGAGGGCCTCGCCGGGGGTCAGCGCGTCAGAGAGGTAGCGGAAGTCGACGAGCGAGACCAGCTCCTCGGGGGTCAGCGTGGCCAGGAACTCCCACACCGGCAGGCCGGCCCGGCGGGCGGCCAGGTCCCAGGCGGCGTTGACCACCGCGCCGGTCGCCATCTGCATCACGCCTTTTTCGGGGCCGAGCCAGCGCAGCTGGGAGTCATGGGTGAGGTCGTGGTGGAGCGCGGCGAGATCGGCGGCGGTGGCGGGCGCGGGGCGGCCGGCGAGGTGCGGTGCGAGCGACCGGATCGCGGCGGCCATGACCTCGTTGCCGCGTCCTATGGTGAAGCAGAGGCCGTGTCCCTGCGGGCCGCCGGTGGTGCGGAGCACGACATAGGCGGCGGAGTAGTCGGGGTCCGGGTTCATGGCGTCCGAGCCGTCGAGCCGGTCCGAGGTGGGGAAGCGGATGTCGTGGCATTCGAGCGCGGTGAGGGTATCGGAACCGGCCATGCGCATGCCCCCTGAGATGGTGGGGAAGAACATCGGACCTTTCCGGGTCATCCGATGTATAGCCCTCCTCGCATGGCGACGTCCAGACCGCGTACGGAAGTTGGGCGGGAAGAACCCTGGACAGGTCGGATGAATCACCACCCCTTCCTGGAAAGGGGCTGCAGAGGGGCACCACAGAAGCCGTAGTGTTGGGACCGCACGCAATGGAACTGCTGCCGGCGGCCGCCCCAGGTGGCCGGACCGGTCGGAAGGAGGCGCTGGGTGATCGAGCTCGAGGGGGTGCCCGAGCTGATCGACCCGGTCATGGTGGCCGCGTTCGAAGGCTGGAACGACGCCGGCGACGCCGCCTCCGCCGCGGTCGCACATCTGGACCGGGAGTGGAAGGGCGAGGTCTTCGCCGCGCTCGACGCGGAGGACTATTACGACTTCCAGGTGAACCGTCCCACCGTCTTCCTGGACGGCGGCGTACGCAAGATCACGTGGCCCACGACCCGGCTCTCCGTCGTCCGTATCGGCGACGCGAACGGCAAGGGGCGGGCACGCGACCTCGTCCTGGTCCGCGGTATCGAGCCCAGCATGCGCTGGCGCTCGTTCTGCAACGAGATCCTCGGTTTCGCCCATGAGCTGGGTGTGGAGATGCTGGTGGTGCTGGGCTCGCTGCTCGGCGACACCCCGCACACCCGCCCGGTCCCGGTCAGCGGAGTCACCTCCGACGCGGAACTCGCGAGCCGCCTGGACCTGGAGGAGTCCCGTTACGAGGGCCCGACGGGCATCGTCGGCATCCTCCAGGAGGCGTGCACCCATGCCGGCGTCCCGGCGGTGAGCCTGTGGGCCGCGGTACCGCACTATGTGTCGCAGCCGCCCAACCCGAAGGCCAGCCTCGCCCTGCTCAACCGCCTGGAGGACCTCCTCGACGTGCGTATCCCGCTCGGCGAGCTGAGCGAGGACGCCCGCGCCTGGCAGCTGGGCGTGGACCAGCTGGCGGCCGAGGACGGTGAGGTCGCCGAGTACGTCCAGTCCCTGGAGGAGGCGCGGGACACCGCGGATCTGCCGGAGGCGTCCGGTGAGGCCATCGCCCGCGAGTTCGAGCGCTATCTGCGCCGCCGGGACCCGCAGGCCGGCCCGGGAGTGGCGACCGAGGGCGGGCTCGCCGACGGCTCCTTCCACCGCGACCCCACCGGCGGCCGCACCCGCCCGCCCCGTCCGGCGCCCAAGGAGCCGCGCGAGCACCGTCCCGGCGACGACACCGGCGCCGGCCCCCAGGACCCGGGCCCCGACAAGGGCGCCACGGACTCCGACGGCGCGGCCGCGGCCGGCGGTGCGGACGCCGCCGACTCCGCGAAACCGGAGGACGGCCCCGAGGACAGCGGGAGCTGACCCGGTACGCCGGGGCGCCGGACCGGCCGTCACGCCGGTCCGGCGCCCCGCGTGCGTGCGCGGAAGCGGGCCGCGCTCAGCGCGCACAGTGGAAGCGCGCCCCCGCCCAGTCGCCGTGATCGCCGGACTTCTTGCCGTCGGTGTCGGTCACCTTGAGCCGCACGTGCCGGGCGCCGCCGAGCGGCACGTCCACCGCCACCGGCGCCGAGGTCCCGGTCAGTTTCGGTGAGGTCCACAGCACCTTGCCGTCCGCCTCCACCGAGAAGGCGACCTCGCCGTAGTCGGCGATCTCGTCGTCGACGCCCACGTCCGCGGTGACGGACGAACAGCGCCCGCCGGTGAAGAACTCCAGGTCCGAGTCGGCGTGCGCCCCGATGCCCTTGGCGTAGGTCTTCCCGGCGAGGGTGAGCGGAGCGCCGTCCGCCGCCCCCGACTCCCCGTTACTGCGGTCGCGTTCGGCCGGACCGTATCCGTTGGTGGCGCTCAGCCACTCCAGATCGCTCGCCCAGGTGTCCCCGGCGGGTGCCCGCGGTACGGCCCGTACCTCGAACCGGTGCACCGCCGTCCGCCATGCCCCGGCCGCGCGGTAGCGGACGGTCGCGGTGACGGTGACCGGGTCCGCGCTGACGGCGTCCTGGGGCGCGGTGAGCGTCTGCGTCTCGTGCAGGGTGGTGCCGGCCGCGATCCGCCGCTGGTGCACCGGCGCCGAGGCGGTCCAGCCCCTGGGGGCGGACAGCGTCACCGAGACGTCCCGTGCGTCACGGGTGCCGGCGGTCACGGCGGTCCGTACGGCCGTCGGCGCGCCCTTGGTCACCTCCTGGCCGCCGGGGGTGTCCACGACGGCCGCGGCGCCCGGTGTCCTGCCGCCGACGGCGCTCGCGCCCTTCAGCGTCAGGGCGAAGGCACGGCCGGTGGTGCGCACGGCGGTCTTGATCTGTACGACGCCCGCGCGGTCCGCGGGGTCGTAGCGCCAGCCCTCGTCGGCCGCCCGGAACGCCCGTGCGGAGCGCAGGTGTGGCAGCGGCCGCCCGGCCAGTTCGACGGCGCGCGGCGCGTCCCCGGTGTGCACGGTGAATCGGTAGGGCCGGGACGTCTGCATGCCGTGGTACGCGCCCCGCAGGGCGCCCACCTCGATCCGGACATCGCCGCCGCCGGAGCGCGGCGCCGCCACCCGCACCCGCTGGGTGGCGCTGCCGCCCCGCCGGTGCGCGCGGGTGACACCGTCGTCCTCGTAGAGCGTGAAGGAGGAACGGCCCTGCGGATAGACGTCCCAGGCGAGCGGCGAGTGTGCCGTGCGGTCCTGGTACGACCTGATGCCGGGCCACATGGGGACGGCAGCACCGGCCCTGACGAACAGCGGCAGGGTGTCCAGCGGGGCGCTGTAGCCGTTGACGGTCGTCGGGCCCCGGTAGACGCGGCCGGACCAGTAGTCGGTCCAGGTGCCCTTCGGCAGATAGATGCCGTCGCGGGTGTCGGTGTCCCGGTAGACGGGCGCGACGAGGAAATCCCGCCCGGAGAGGAATTCGTACTTCGCCGCGTCGGTGCCGGCTTTCGGGTCACCGGGGTATTCGAGCCACAGCGGACGTACCGGACCGACGCCGGTACGGGTCGCCTCCGCCGCGTGGGAATACATGTAGGGCAGCAGCGACTCCTTGAGCTTCAGGTACTTCCGGTTGACGGAGGTATAGGGCTCGCCCTGGCGGTAGGGCTGTTTGTCATGGGCCGCCCAGCCGTCCATCGTCATCATCGCCGGGAGAAAGGACTTCCACTGCAGATCGCGGGCGTACGTCTTGGGGCTGCCGCCGAAGATGCCGTCCACGTCACCGGTCGTGTAGGCGAGTCCGGACATGGTGGCGCCGGCATAGGTGGGAATCTGCCAGCGGATGTAGTCCCAGCTGCCGCTCTGGTCGCCGGACCACTGGACGCCGCAGCGCTGGGCTCCCGACCAGCTCTCCGGGGCCCAGGTGAAGCCCCGCGCATCGCTGTTGTCCTCGATGCCCCGGTAGGCGTCCTTGCAGCCGTCCAGGGCGAATTTGTAGCCGTCGCCGACCCAGGCGACATCGAGTTTCGCGATCCGCTGGCCCGCCTTGACCTGGTCGCCGAGTTTGGCGATACCGTCCTCGGTCCACAGCCCGAGTTTCATCTTCCGTGCGCCGAGGCCCTGTGCGGTCTCGGCGAGGTGCTCATAGCCGCAGCCGTAGCCGTCGTTGACCAGCATCCAGCCGTTGGGCAGGTCGTTCTCCGTATAGCCGTCGGCGACCTTCAGCGCGTCGAGGGTGTGCCGCTCGCCGCGGTTCGCATTGTGCAGATAGCAGTCCGAATCGCCGATCTCCAGGCCGTACAGCGGTGGCAGAAAGGGCTTTCCGGTCAGCGAGGTGTACTGGCCGATGACGTCCTTGGCGCTCGGCCCGGCGAAGTAGTAGGCGTCGAAGCGCCGTTCCCGCGCGCTCGTCGTCACCGGGTCGTGGAAGGCATAGGTGTTGGGCGCGTAGGTGTTGCGGAAGACGCCGTAGCCGGCGGAGGAGAGGTAGAACGGGACGGAGTTCGGGTGTCCGCCGTCGTCCCAGTGGTAGTCCACCCCGACCTCGGTGGTGTGGCCGCGGTGGGAGGTGTTGCCGCGGCCGTTCTGCATGCCGGCGCCGTAGAACTGCTCGTCGGCGCCGCGCGCGAGGGTCTGGGTGGTGGTCTTGTCGTCCCAGCTCAGCCCCTTCGACTCGGACCACACCAGCGAGCCGTCGGCCCGCCGCAGCTCGAAGCGCAGCGGCGCCTTGAAGGCCCGCAGGGTGACCTGGGAGGTGCTGAGTTCATAGGCGTCGCCGGCGTCCCGCCAGTGGGTGGGGGGCGGTGCGCCCTGGGGCAGCACAATGTCCTTGCCGGTGGGGTCGGAGAAGGTGCCGTCGGGGGCGAGTTCGAGACGGAAGGTGCGCGGGGTGACGAAGCTGACGCGGGCCTCGGCGCGGCCCGCGTGCAGATGGTAGACGGGCCCGTCCGCCGCGAAGCCGGTGATGTCGCCGACGGTCTGTGCGGGCGCCCCGGCGTCGGCCCGTACGCTGCCCGCCGGCCCCGCGACGGTCATCGCGAGCCCGAGCAGCGCGGCAACGACCGCGGCCCGCAGTCCTGTTGGTGTCCTCATGACCGCAAGCTCTAGCCCGCCCGCGGGGCCCGCCACCATGGACTCTTGCGGCGGACTGCTGGATTTCCGGTCCCGCCGCCCACGAGAAGGGGCGCCTTCACCGGCCGGTGAAGGCGCCCCTGGGAGCGGAGAACGGAGAGTTTTACAGGGCCACGCCGAGGAGTGCGTCGACCGCGCGGGAGGCGAGCCCGGGGGCTCCCTCGTCGGTGCCGCCGCCGTCCTGCTGGGCCGCGGCCCAGCGGTCCACGGCCGCCAGCGCCGCCGGGGAGTCCAGGTCGTCGGCGAGCGCCGTACGGATCTCCTCGACAAGGGCGTCGGCGGACGGGCCGTCGGGACGGGAGACGGCGGCACGCCAGCGCGCCAGCCGCTCCCCGGCCTGTTCCAGCACGGCGTCGGTCCACTCCCAGTCGGCGCGGTAGTGGTGGGCGAGCAGCGCCAGCCGGATCGCGGCGGGGTCGGTGCCGTCGCGCCGCACCGTCGAGACGAAGACGAGGTTGCCCTTGGACTTGGACATCTTCTCGCCGTTCAGGCCCACCATCCCGGCATGCACATACGCCTTGGCGAACGGGTGCTCACCGGTGAGCGTCTGGGCGTGCGAGGCGCCCATCTCGTGGTGCGGGAAGGCGAGATCGGAGCCGCCGCCCTGGACGTCGAAGCCCATGCCGAGGTGGTCCAGCGCGATGGCGACACACTCGATGTGCCAGCCGGGCCGGCCGCGGCCCAGCGAGCCGCCGTCCCAGCTCGGCTCGCCGTCCCGGGCCGCCATCCACAGCATCGGGTCGAGCGGGTTCTTCTTGCCTTCGCGCTCCGGGTCGCCGCCGCGCTCGGCGGACAGCAGCCGCATCGCCTCGGCATCCAGCCGGGAGACCTCGCCGAAGTGCGGGTCGGACTCGACGGAGAAGTAGATGTCGCCGTCCAGCTCGTAGGCGGCGCCGGCCTCGCGCAGCCGCTCCACCAGGGGGACGATGCCGGGTATCGACTCGACCGCGCCGATGTAGTGGCGGGGCGGCAGCATCCGCAGGGCCGTCATGTCCTCGCGGAAGAGGGCGGTCTCGCGCTCGGCGAGCGCCGTCCAGTCGTCGCCGGTGGCCACGGCCCGCTCCAGCAGCGGGTCGTCGACATCGGTGACGTTCTGCACGTAGTGCACCTGGCGCTTCGTGTCGAGCCACACGCGCTGAACCAGGTCGAACGCGTTGTAGGTCGCCGCGTGCCCCATGTGGGTGGCGTCGTACGGCGTGATGCCGCAGACATAGATACGGGCGACGGGACCGGGGGCGAGGGTCACCCGTCCGCCGGTCGCGGTGTCGTGGATCCTCAGGTCGCGGCCCTGGCCGGGCAGGGCGGGGACCTCAGAAGCGGGCCATGCATGCATGCCTTGAGCCTAACCGGACGGATGTTCCGCATACGAACCGGACCGGGACTCTTGGCCGGAAAGGCGGTCTTGTGTTCGACGGACGGGCATGCCATGAGGCGGCCCGGCTCCCCCGCGCGGTGCCCGCCCGGTCAGACGGGCGGCCAGGGGATGGCGGGCCACTCGCCGCTCGGCTCCGGGTGCCGGCCGCTGTGCAGCAGCCGGGCCACCCGCGCCCGCAGCGCCTCGGTCTCGTGGTCCGTGATCAGTTCGGCCAGTCGGGCGGCGAGCGGACCGCCGTCCTCCAGCGACGTACGCAGGTCCCCGAGGACCGCGAGCGCCTCCTCGGTCAGCGGCTCCCCCGCCCACCCCCACAGCAGCGTGCGCAGCTTGTCCTCGGCGTGGAAGCTCACGCCGTGATCGATGGCGAAGAACTCCCCGCCGGCGCCGGGCAGCAGATGACCGCCCTTGCGGTCACCGTTGTTGATCACCGCGTCGAGCACCGCGAGCCGCCGCAGCCGCGGGTCATCGGCGTGCACCAGCAGCGCCGTACCGCCCTCGCCGGTCTGCGCGAGGCCGACCGCCTTCCACCCCGGCCCCGGCTCCTCGTCCTCGACCAGGGCCAGCAGCTCGGGCACCGCGTCGCCGCTCTCCGGCGGATCGATCCACTCCTGGACCATGCCGGTGCCGTACGGCCCCTCCCGCAGCACCGTCGGCGGGATCAGATCCCAGCCGCAGGCCCGGGAGACCTCGTACGCGGCCACCTCACGCTGGGCGAGGGTGCCGTCGGGGAAGTCCCATAGCGGGCGCTCGCCGGCGACCGGCTTGTAGACACAGGCGGCGCCGGTCCCGTCGTACGCGACCGTGCAGTAGAGCACGGCGTTGGACGCCTCCTGGATGCGGCCGCGCACCGTCAGCTCCCCCTCGGCGAGGAGGACGTCGCGGGGGTCCGGGGCGGCGGGCGGCGCGGCCGGTCGTGCCCTTGACGGGGACTGCGGATCGGCGGGACCGGGCACCGGCGCGGCCGGGCGGGCGGCGGGCTCCATGGCGCTCAGGCGTCCCGCCGGTATCCGTTCTGGCGCGGGCATACGTGTCCCTCCGGGTCGAGCGGCAGGCTGCACAGCGGGCATGGCGGGCGGCCGGCGTTGACGACCTCCAGCGCCCGCTTGGCGAAGGCCCTGGCCATGGTTCCGGTGAGGCGTACCCGCAGCATCGGCGGACCGTTCTCGTCGTCCTGGAGCAGCCGCTCCTCGGCGTCGGCGAGCTCCTCGTCATCGTCCGCGTCCAGCTCGACCAGGGCCTGTGCCTCGACGATCATCCGCTCGTCCTCGCCGTCCCAGGCCAGCGCCATCGTGCCGACCCGGAATTCCTCCTCGACCGGGGTCTCCAGCGGGGCGGCGTCGGCCAGCTCGGCGGGCGAGACCGCGGGCACCGGCGCATTGCCGCCGCTGCGCCGTACGACCTCGTCCAGCAGCTCGTCGATCCGCTCGGCGAGGGCTGCGACCTGGGTCTTCTCCAGGGCGACGCTGGTGGTGCGGCCGGCCGCGGTGGCCTGGAGGTAGAAGCTACGGCGGCCAGGCAGCCCGACCGTACCGGCCACGAAGCGGTCCGGCGCGTCGTAGAAGAACACCTGACGGGACAACGTCCTGCTCCGATTGCTCGACTGCGGGGTCACTGCGGTCGCTGCACGTCCTGCGGTCACTGCGCGGATCGCAGGGGCGTGGCGGGCAGCGCCGTCGCACCACCCTACTGCGCCGACTGATCACGCTGCTCCCGCACCACCGCCGACGGCCGCGTCCCGGTCGGCCGCCGCGCTGCCCCCATCGTCCCGGGGTGCGAGCGATCCGAAATCACCGGTGTCCCCGAGCCGTACGAGGTAGGGGCGCAGCCGCGTGAAGCGGATCGCGGTGACCGAGCAGGGCTCGACGGAGATCCGCTGGAAGAGGTCGAGGTGCATGCCCAGGGCGTCGGCGACCAGCGCCTTGATGATGTCGCCGTGCGCGCACATGGCGTAGGTGGCCTCGGGGCCGTGTGCCTCCTCGATCCGGGCGTTCCAGTCGCGTACCGCGTCCACCGCCCGCGCCTGCATCGCCCGCATCGACTCACCCCCGGGGAAGGCGGCCGCGGAGGGGTGCCGCTGGACGACCTCCATCAGCGGCTCGTCGCTCAGTTCGGCGAGTTTGCGGCCCGACCAGTCGCCGTAGTCGCATTCGTTGATCCGGTCCTCGATGTGCAGGGTCAGCCACGGGCGGGCGTCCAGCAGCGGCTGCACGGTCTCCCGGCAGCGCTGCAGCGGGCTGGAGACGACGGCGGTCAGCGGCACCTGGGCCAGGCGGGCGGGCAGCGCGGCGGACTGGGCGGCGCCGCGCTCGTCGAGGGCGACTCCGGGCGCGCGCCCGGCGAGCACCCCGGCGGTGTTGGCGGTGGAGCGGCCGTGCCGCACCAGGATCAGCGTGGGCATGGCCGCCAGCCTACGTTCCGCGGACGCCTTTCTGGCAGGTGGCCGGGCGAGGGGCGAGAATGCCAGGTGTGATCGTGGACTGTGCCATCTACCGGGAAGGCCGTCGCAACGAGTGCGCGACGGACTTCTCCGATGCCCTGCGCGCCGCACGGGCCGAGGGGCGGTCCTTCCTGTGGCTGGGGATGCACGAGCCGACGGAGGAGGAGTTCGCGCGCGTCAGGTCCGAGTTCGCCCTGCATCCGCTGGCGATCGAGGACGCCCTCAAGGCGCACCAACGGCCCAAGCTGGAGGTCTACGACGATTCCCTGTTCATGGTGCTGAAGCCGGTCACCTACGACGACCGCGCGGACACGGTGACCGCGTCGGAGCTGATGGTCTTCGTGGGCGACTCGTTCGTGGTGACCGTCCGCCACGGGGAGGCCAGCCCGCTGGCCGCGGTGCGCCACCGGCTGGAGGAGCACCCGGAGATCCTGCGGCACGGCCCGGGGGCGGTGCTCTACGCGGTCAGCGACGCGGTGGTGGACCACTACATCGAGGTGGCGGCCGAACTCCAGGTGGATCTGGAGGAGTTGGAGGCTGAGGTGTTCGCCCCGGTGCGTGGCCAGGACACCAGGAACACCGCCGCCGAGATCTACGCGTTCAAGCGCGAGGTGCTCGAATTCCGCCGGGCGACCGGCCCGTTGGCGGAGCCGATGGCCCGTCTGCAGAACCCCGGGGTGCCGTTCGTGCACGATCATGCGCGCCCGTTCTTCCGCGATGTCGAGGACCATCTCACCCGCGCCAACGAGTCGGTGGAGGGCCTGGACCGACTGCTCTCGGACATCCTCGCCGCCCATCTCGCGCAGATGGGCGTACGGCAGAACGACGACATGCGCAAGATCTCGGCCTGGGCGGCACTGGCGGCCGTCCCCACGCTGATCGCCGGCATCTACGGCATGAACTTCCACGACATGCCGGAGCTGTCATGGCACCTGGGGTACCCGGCCATCCTGGGGCTGATGGTCGTCATCGAGGTGTCGCTCTACCGGCTCTTCAAGCGCCGCGGCTGGCTGTGACACCGGCGGCGCCGCGGACCCGTCCGGGCACCGGCCTCAGGCGAACTCCGGCGCCGAGGCCGCCGGGCCGCCCAGCGCGTCGCGCCGCTCGGGCATCCGGAGGCTGACCATCCGCCGCCAGCCGCCCAGCCGCTCATAGCCGTGCATCGCCCGGATCCCGGTGGCGAGCGCGGCGGATTTCGCCCTCGGCCAGGTCAGGATGCGGCCCATGTGGTCCATCACGGCCAGGCTGACGTCCCGGTAGACGACGATCTCGGCACGGGCGCACTCGTGCAGGATCCGCTGAATGGTCCGGCCGTGCCCGGCGCCGGCCAGCCGCAGCAGCTCCTCGTGGCAGTAGTCGAGGTGGTTCTCCTCGTCATGGGAGATCATCCGGATCGCCCTGCCCACCTCGGGGTGGTCGCCGAAGTGCCGGGTGAGCATCTCCATCTGGTCGGCGGCGCGCTGTTCGGTGACCCGGCTGTGGGCGAGGTAGGTGATGATGTCGAGCTCGGTGAGCGGCACGTTGCGGCGCAGCTTGTCGTGCGCCAGACCGATGCCGTGCCGCTCCAGCAGGGCGGTGTAGTCGGTCTCGTCGGGGACGAGGGCGGGCGTCAGGCCGCGCTTGCGCAGCAGGGCGTGGAAGATCCGGCCGTGTTTGTCCTCGTCGGCGCCGTGCCGGGTGACCTTGGGCGCCAGGGTGCGCATGGACGCGGGGAGCAGTGCGGCGATCCGGCCGTTCTCCCAGCCGCCCTGAGCCTCGCCGCTCGCCGCGATGGAGCAGAACAGTCGGTAGGAGTCGTCGTTGTCGACGATCTCCTGGAACAGGCTTCGGGCCGAGAACATCTGCGCCACCTCCGAACGGACACACCCGCGAAGACCGAGTCAAGTGGGGTGTTCGGCGGGCGGCAACCGCAGTCGCGGTCCCTTGCGCCGTTCGGGCGGGACCTGCCCCCGCTGCGGGCGTAACCGGCCCACCCGTCACGGCGTTGTGCAGCGCGACGGCCGTGGCGGGGAGGACCCCCGAGCCCCCACCACGGCCGCGGCGTATGTCCGGTCCGGCGTCCTGGCGCCGGACCGCGACGGGCCGGGCGGCACAGCGACCGGACGGCGGCGCCCCTGACGGTCTCCTACGCCAGTCCGGCGCGCTCCAGGGCCTCGGTGCCCGCCCGCAGCGACGCCAGCCGGTCCTCCAGGGCGAAGCCCGCCGGAGCCAGCGTCAAGGTGGTCACGCCCGCCGCCGCGTAGGCCTGCATCCGCTCGGCGATCCGCTCGACGGAACCGAGCAGCGTGGTCTGGTCGATCAGCCGCTCCGGGATCGCGGCGGCCGCGCCCTCCTTGTCGCCGGCCAGGTACTTGTCCTGGATCTCGGCGGCTTCCTTCTCGTATCCCATGCGCCGGGCCAGCTGGTTGTAGAAGTTCTGCTTCCGGCTCCCCATACCGCCGACGTACAGGGCGGTGTACGGGCGGAACATGTCGGCCAGCGCGCTGACGTCCTTGTCCGCGCCCAGGGCCAGCGGCAGCGTCGGACAGATGTCGAAGCCCTCCAGCGTCTTGCCCGCCTTCTCGCGGCTGGCGCGGAGGTGGGTGACCGCGGTGTCCTCCAGATGCTCGGCGGCGGGGAAGATCAGCAGCGCGCCGTCGGCGATCTCGCCGGTCTGCGTCAGGTTCTTCGGGCCGATCGCGGCGATGTAGAGCGGGATGTGCTCGCGCTGCGGGTGCACGGTGAGCTTCAGCGGCTTGCCGGGGCCGCCGGGCAGCGGCAGGGTCCAGTGCTCGCCCTCGTAGGACAGCCGCTCGCGGGTCATGGCCTTGCGGACGATGTCCACGTACTCGCGGGTGCGGGCCAGCGGCTTGTCGAACTTGACGCCGTACCAGCCCTCGGAGACCTGCGGGCCCGAGACGCCCAGGCCGAGCCGGAAGCGGCCGCCGGAGAGCGAGTCCAGGGTCGCGGCCGTCATCGCGGTCATGGCGGGCGCCCGCGCCGGGATCTGGAAGATCGCCGAACCGATGTCGATGCGCTCGGTCTGGGCGGCGACCCAGGAGAGCACCGTGGGGGCGTCGGAGCCATAGGCCTCGGCGGCCCAGCAGACGGAATATCCGAGGCGGTCGGCCTCCTGCGCCACCGCGAGATTGTCGGAGTCCATCCCGGCGCCCCAGTAGCCGAGGTTGATGCCAAGCCTCATGCCGCTCCCCTTACCGATCGGTAACGTCGCTGTTCCGGGGACTGTAGCGCGCGCCCGCGCCGGCCGTCATCGGCGGGTTGTCCACAGGTCCCCTGATCCTCGCGCGCGGCCAGTAATCTCAAGGCTCATGGAGCAAAGGCACCTCGGCCGTACGGGCCTGCGCGTGACCCGCCTCGGGCTCGGCACCCTGAACTGGGCCCGCGACACGGACGAGCAGGAAGCCGCCGACCAGCTCAAGGCGTTCTGGGAGGCCGGCGGCACCCTCGTGGACACCGCCGACATCTACGCCGACGGCGGTGCCGAATACCTCCTGGGCCGCCTGACCGAAGACCTCGTGCCGCGCGCCGACCTGGTGATCGCCACCAAGGCCGGCAGCGTCCTGGAGGCGGACCGCCGGGTCGACTGCTCCCGCCGCCATCTCCTCGCCGCCCTGGACGCGTCACTGGAGCGGCTGGGCACGGACTATGTCGACCTCTGGCAGCTGCACGCCTTCGATCCGCACACGCCGCTGGAGGAGACCCTGGCGGCCCTCGACCTCGCCGTCAGCAGCGGCCGGGCGCGCTATGTGGGGGTGTCTAACTTCTCCGGCTGGCAGCTCGCCAAGGCCGGCACCTGGCAGCTCGCGGCGCCCGGGGTGCGCAACCGCCTGGCGAGCACACAGATGGAGTACTCCCTGCTCCAGCGCGGAGTGGAGCGGGAGGTGCTGCCCGCGGCGCTCGATCTCGGCATCGGTCTGCTGCCGTCGTCGCCGCTGGGCCGCGGTGTGCTGACGGCCAAGTACCGCCATGGGACCCCGGCCGGTTCGCGGGGCGGATCGGAGCACATGGCGCCGTTCGTCGCGCCGTACCTCGACGAGACGGCCGGCCGGGTCGTGGACGCGGTCGCCACCGCCGCCGACGGACTGGCCGTCACCCCCCTCCAGGTCGCGCTCTCCTGGGTCCGCGACCGTCCCGGAGTGACCGCGCCGATCCTCGGCGCCCGCACGGCACAGCAGCTCGGCGCGGCGTTGTCAGTGGAGGCCCTTAGTCTTCCTGACGAGATCCGCCGGGCGCTGGACGATGTATCGGCTCCGGTGCACCACTACCCCGATCAGGACTGGAGCACGCTGTGAGTACCGACCGCCTCGCCGGCGACACCGCGCCCGAGCAGGAGGCCGCGCCCGGGACCGCGGATGCCCAGGCGTCCGGCCCCGCGGCGGCGCCGGACGGGACCACTGACCCCGCGGCACACGCAGCTGCCCCGAGCGGAGAAGCAGCGGCTCCCGTGGCGGCCACGGCGTCCGGCGACGGCACGACGGCCCCGGAGGACGGCACCCCGGCCAAGGCTCCGGGTCACGGCGCTCCGGCAGAGGCTCCGGGCGACGGTGAGTCGGCAGAGGCTCCGGGCGACGCCCCCGCGGCAGCGGACGGTAGGACGCCCCCGCAGGACGCTGCCGGGGTGGGCGAGGACGCGGCGGCGGGCGGTTCAGAGGCCGCAGCACCCGGTCCCGAGTCCCCTGCCGCTCCGGCCGGCGCAGCCCGCGGCACCGGGGCGTCCGAATCGGCCAAGGCGACCGCGGAGACGCTGGCCGCGGCGGTGCGGGCCGTGGAGACCGGCGAGCGCTCGGCCGCCTCCTTCTTCGCCGACGCCCCGCGCCCCGCCAAGCCGGCCGCACCCGCCGGCCGGCCCGCCGACGGCCCCCCGTCCTCCGGCGGCCCCGCACCGCAGCACCGCCCGGCGAGCCCGGCCCCGGAACCGTCCCCGCCGCATCCCGCACCCGAGGCCGGCGGGCCGGCCCGTCCCTCCGTCGTGGACGGCGGCGCCACGGGCCCGTCCGCCGGGGCGACCGCCCCCACCGGCTCCGCGGCGACTCCCGGGCCGGCTGCGTACGCGCCCGGAGCCGACGGCGTACGGCAGGTCCTCGCGGCCGGCGGCGCCCCCGAGTCGCTGGCGGACCGGGCCGCGGAGGTGCTCGGGGAGCGGGCCGCCGAGGCGCTGCACGAGGACCCCTGGCAGCTGCTCGCCGTGCCCGGGGTACGCCCCGAGCAGGCCGACGGCTTCGCCCGCGCGCTGCTCGGCCCCGCCTGCGGGCCGGACGACGAGCGGCGCGCACAGGCGCTGGTCGGCTGGCTGCTGGAGCAGGCCGCGGTCGCGGGGCACTCCGCCCTGGAGGCATCCGCGCTGCGTGCGGCGCTCGCCCAGCGCGCGGTGCCCGACCCCGACGAGGCCCTGCAGACCGCCATCGCGGACGGTGCCGTGCTCGTCTTCCAGGACGCGATCGAGGAGCCGGGCAGGCCCCGCCCCGTCACGGGCGAGGACGAGGAGGCGGCGCAGCCGGTCCGGATCCTGCTCGGTCTGGATCGCTTCGCGATGGCCGAGGAGAGCGTCGCCGACGGCCTGGCACGACTGCTGAACACCTTCGAAGCGGTCGCCGGTCCGGAGGCGGAGACGGCGGACGCCCCACCGCCGGCCGAGGACGCCACGACCGCGGCGGAACCGGCAGCGGCAGCGGCAGCCGACGAGGACCACGCGACCGCCGGGTCCGAGACAGCCCCGGCGTCCGACACCCACACCGGTACCGGGTCCGGGGCCGGGGCCGGGCCCGAGGCGCCCGCCGGGTCCGACCCTGCCTCCGGCCACACCGACGACACCACCACCCGCCCCGTCCGGCCCTCCGCCGCCGCGTGGGAGGCCGCCGCGGCCGCCGCCCCGTCGCCCTCGGCCGCGGAGCTCCTGCGCGCCGCCGCCCACAGCGGCGTGGTGGCGCACACGGGCGCCGAGGCGGCCCGCGCCGAACCGGCCGCGCTGCTCGCCGCGGCCCGCGCCTTGGGCCTGCGGGCCTTCGGCGCCACGCATACCGAGAACGGCCGCCGGCGCCTGGCCGCGGACCTCGCCGCGGGCGCGCCCGACGCGGTGGACCCCGGCACAGCCCCCGACCCGGCCGCCGTGACCGTCTCCGGCCTGCTGTCCGGGCAGCAGGGCCCCGGCCGGGATGCGGACGGCGCCCTCGCACTCGATCTGCTGGTGGTGCTGGACGCCCCGCAGCTGGATCTGGAGACCGCCGCACTCCTCGTCGAATCGCTGCCCGACGGGACCCGGCTGGTGCTCAGCGGCGACCCGGGCGTCCTGTGGTCGGCCGGCCCCGGACGACTGTTCGCCGATCTGCTCGCGGCCCGCTTCTGCCCCCAGGTCGCCTCCCGCACCCCGGACTTCGGGCCGATCGGCGAGCTGGTGTCCGGCATCGGCATCGGCGAGCTGAGCCAGGTCGAGGCGCCCGGCAAGGAGGTGGTGATCGTCCCGGCGCGGGATGCCGGTGAGGCGGTGCACCGCACCGTCCAGCTGGTCGCCGACTCCGTGCCCCGGGCGCTGGGGGTCCCCGCGGACCGGACACAGGTGATCACGGTCGGACACGGCGGCGCGGCCGGCACCCGCGCGCTGAACACCGCCCTCAAGGAGCGGCTCAACCCCGGCCCCGGCCGGTTCGGCGGCTTCGACCCCGGCGACCGCGTGGCCTACGCCCCCGCCCCCGGCCGTACGGTGCCCGGCACGGTCACCGGCGCGGACGCGTCCGGACTGCGGCTCGACTGCGACGGCGCCGCGGTCGTGGTGCCGCGCGAGCAGGTCGGCGCGGGAGCCGTGCGCCACGGCTGGGCGCTCACCGCGCACCAGGCCGCCGGAATGCGCTGGCCCGCCGCGGTGGTCGTGCTCCCCGGGGATGCCGCCGGCGGCCTGACCCGCGCCTGGGTCTACACCGCCTTCAGCCGTGGCGAGCGCCATCTGTCGGTGGTCCAGGGCGTCGACCAGGCGCTGGCCCGGGCGGTCGCCGAGGTGCCCGTCAAGGAGCGCACCACCCGGCTGCGCACCCTCCTCCAGCAGAGCGCGCAGACCACTCAGGAGCCCTCGGCGGACGGCTGAGTCCGGCCCGCCGCCGGTCCCCTACGCCCGCTACGCCCGCTGCCCCGGCCGTCGGCAGAATCCTGCCGACGGCCGGGGCAGCGTCGTCACCGGAGCAGGGTGGGTGCGCCGCCGCGGCGGCGCACCCACCCCTCGCTCACCGCTCGTGGTCGAGCGGCTCCATCAGATCGTCGTCGCCGAGTTCCTCGTCGAAGACCGCGCTGACGTCGAAGCGGCAGACGACCCGCTGGGGATCGGCCTGGTCGAACGGTGCGGACAGCCACTCCCCCGGCTCGGCCGGATCGTCGGCGGCCGCCACCCACAGGGTGGAATCGCCCTCCTCCAGGCCGAACTCCTTGTGCCGGGAAGCGATCTCGTCCGGTTCGAACTCGCCGAACAGCACCCCCAGCGCGGCATGCACGCTGGTGCCGACGACCGCGGCGGCGTCGGCACCCCCGGCCGCGGCCTCGTCGGCGGCGTCCGGATCAAGATCGGCGACGCGCTGGGCCTGGTGCAGCAGCCGCTGCGGTTCGGCGACGGTGTAGTCGCGCCGGATCAGCACGCTCAGCGCACTCGGCTCCTCCGGGCCCGCATAGGCGGGCAGCGCCTCGTTCCCGGGGATCTCGAAGGGGGTGACCTCGTCGTAGGTGTCGTACAGCAGCTCGTCATAGACCTCAGCCGCCGCGGCGAGCTCGTCGAACGCGGCGTAGACGGCCGGATCGTCCTCCCCCGAGCGGCGTTCGACCGCGTCGAGGTGACGGTCCAGCGCGGCTTTGACCGCCTCGGCGGCGGCACGTACCTCGGCAGCGGAAGGCTGCGCAGCATCAGACATAGTGCAGACGCTATCCGTACCGGGGCCGGTCCCGCACAATAGATGCGATGCCGGAATACGAATTCTGCGATGTGTATGTGCCCCGGGGCGTCTCCCGGAAGGCTGCCACACGCCTGCTGACCGACCATGCCGAGTACGGACACTGGGAGTTGGACCGCCTGCGTCTGAATCCCGACGGGAGCCGCAAGGTGAGGCTGCGCCGCCGGATCATCCGGCAGCTGCGCGCCACGTGGTGACCGTCTCCGGCGGCTGAGGACAGCAGAGCGGGCCCCGCCGAGGCGGGGCCCGCTCCGTCGTGCGCCTGGTGCGCTATCCGCGGCCGGTCACCGGCGCGCGGCACGCGCCCTGCGGTAGAGCACGGCGCCCCCGAGCAGCAGCCCGGCACTGGCCGGCACCGCGTACCCGATCGAGCCCGCGCCGGTGTGCGCGAGCTGCCCGACGGGCTTGGCGGGCTTGGCCGGCGTCACGTGCGGGGTGTGCCCCCCGGTCTGCGGGTGGGTACCCGGCGTGTGCGGGGTGTGCTGGCCCGGCGTGCCCGGGTGGTGCGGCGTCCCCGGGTGCTCCGGCTTGCCCGGGTGGTGGGGCTTGCCCGGGTGGTGCGGCGTCCCCGGGTGCTCCGGCTTGCCCGGGTGGTGGGGCCTGCCGGGGTGCTGCGGCACACCCGGGCGGGTCGGCGTCTCGTTGGCGCAGTGGTTGCCGAAGGCGGGGTTCAGCAGCCCGCCCCCCGAGACCTGGTTGCCGCAGGCGTTCACCGGAACGTCGACCGGGGCCTGGACATTGTTGCCCGACACGACGCCCGGCGAGTTCGACGCCTGGCCTGCCGCGCCCGCACCGCCGCCACCACCGTGGTGGCGGCCGCCGTGGAATGCGCCACCGCCGCCGTTGGCGCAGCGGTTGCCGAACGCGGGGTTGAGCAGCCCGACGACATTGACGGTGTTACCGCAGGCGTTCACCGGTACATGGACCGGAACCTGGACGTTGTTGCCGGATCCCACACCGGGCGAGTTGGCCGCGCCTCCGGCGGCTCCCGCGTCGGCGTGTGCATAGCCGGCGGCCAGGGCGAGTACGCCACTGGCGGCCGCCGCGGTGATCAGGCCCTTTCGTGCGACCTGTCTCATAGGTAGTTCCCCTGCCTAGTGCCTTACAGGAATGCGGACGGGTGACGATCCTCGAGAAAATCCACCCGTCCGCCTAAATATCCTCAGCGGCTCCGGAATGCAGAATTCGCCTTCCGCAGCTGGACCGAGTCGGACCCTTACGGGTGCAAGTACAACGCCAAAGGACGTCGGAAAGTCACTTGTTGACGCAGTTCTCGCCGAAGGAGGGGTTCATCAGGCCGACCACGGAGACCGTGTTGCCGCAGGCGTTCACCGGAACGTGCACCGGTACCTGGACCGTGTTGCCGGACACCACACCGGGGGAGTTCAGTGACGCACCCTGGGCACCCGAGTCCGCAACGGCCAGACCCGCACCGGCGAGTACGACACCACCGGCCAGTGCCGCAGCAGCGGCGACCTTCTTGATCATTATTCCTCCTTGTAGGCAAGTACGATCCCAGCCGCGGACCGCACTCACTGCAACGAAGAAAAGACCGTTGAAGCTACGAACACATCGGGGTGTTCACTCGTTTCAGCGAACTCGGCGTAAAGGCAGGAAATTCGGGCCGAATTCAGCTCTGGTCGATGAACCGATCGAGCACCCTCACCCCGAACTTCAGTCCGTCCACCGGCACCCGCTCGTCCACCCCGTGGAACATTCCTGCGAAGTCCAGCTCCGGCGGAAGTTTCAGCGGGGCGAAACCGAATCCGCGGATCCCGAGATCGTCGAAGGACTTGGCGTCCGTACCGGCGGAGAGCATGTACGGCACGGCCCGGGCGATCGGGTCCTCGGCCTGCAGCGCCGACTGCATCGCGTCGACCAGCGCGCCGTCGAAGGTGGTCTCCAGCGCCTTGTCGGCGTGCACGTCCTCACGCTTGACCCGCGGGCCCAGGATCCGGTCCAGGTCGGCCAGGAACTCCTCCTCATGGCCCGGCAGGAACCGGCCGTCGACGTGCGCGGTGGCCTGGCCCGGGATGACGTTGACCTTGTAGCCGGCGCCCAGCTGGGTCGGGTTGGCGGTGTTCTTGAGCGAGGCGCCGATCAGCTTGGCGATCCCGCCGAGCTTGGCCAGCGTGGCGTCCATGTTCTCGGGGTCGAGCTCGGTGCCCAGCGCGTCCCCGAGCTGGTCGAGGAAGGACCGCAGCGTTTTGGTCACCCGCACCGGGAACTCGTGGCGGCCCAACCGGCCGACCGCCTCGGACAGTTCGGTGATGGCGTTGTCCTTGTGGATCATCGATCCGTGGCCGGCGTTGCCGTCCACGGTCAGCTTCATCCAGTGCATGCCCTTCTGGGCCGTCTCGATGAGGTAGAGCCGCACCTTCTCGTTGACGGTGAAGGAGAAGCCGCCGACCTCGCTGATCGCCTCCGTGACGCCCTCGAAGAGGTGCGGGTGGTGATCGACGAGATAGCGCGCGCCGTAGGTGCCGCCCGCCTCCTCGTCGGCGAGGAACGCCAGCACGATGTCGCGCGGGGGCTTGCGCCCGGTGCGCAGCCGGTCACGGACGACGGCCAGCGTCATCGCGTCCATGTCCTTCATGTCGACCGCGCCGCGGCCCCAGACGCACCCGTCGGCGATCTCGCCGGAGAAGGGGTGGTGGGTCCAGTCCTCGGCGTTGGCCGGCACGACGTCGGTGTGCCCGTGGATGAGCAGCGCGGGCCGCGAGCGGTCCTCGCCCTCGATACGGGCGACGGTCGAGGCACGGCCCTTGTGGGACTCGAAGATCTGCGGCTCCAGGCCGACCTCGGCGAGCTTCTCCGCGACGTACTCGGCGGCGGCCCGCTCCCCCGGGCCCGAGTGGTCGCCGTAGTTGCTGGTGTCGATCCTGATCAGGTCCCGGCACAGGTCGACGACCTCGTCCTCGCCGGTGACCGTACGGCCCGACTGCGACTCGCTCATGCCGCAACCTCGCTTCGCTCGGCCTTGCATGCGCGGGGCTCGCACCTTTCCACGGTTCGCTCGCGGTGCTCGCTCACACTGCCTCCTCTGGGTTCACGGCCGCGTCTCGCGCCCCCGGGGAGCACGGCCCGCGGCGGGGTCCACCGCCATCCTCCACCCGCCACCGCCTGTGCCCAAGGGCGCCATACTCCCGACATGCCCTGGTCACAGCCGCGCATGGGGCGCCTGGTGCGGGTGATCGACCACCCGCGAAGGTTTGCTATTGTTTTCCACGTCGGAACGGCCCAGGCCGCACCGGCAGACACCTTGTCCGGGTGGCGGAATGGCAGACGCGCTAGCTTGAGGTGCTAGTGCCCTTTATCGGGCGTGGGGGTTCAAGTCCCCCCTCGGACACAGCGAAGCACACAGTTCAGCGGGCGGTGACCGTACGGTCACCGCCCGCTGAACTGTTTCCGCACGTCCGGGCGGCTACCGCTCGGCCCCCTCGGCGGGCGCCGCCTCCCTGGGGCTGGCCATGTCGAGCAGCAGCATCGCGTCGTGGTCGGGGGTGCCGGGCGGAGCCTGGTAGCTGACCAGGCGCTGGCCGTTCGTGCGGAAGATCTCCATCACCTCGAAGCTGAGGCACATCGAGCCCACCTCCGGGTGCTGGAAGTGCTTCCGGCCGCCGCCGCGCGCCCGTACGTCGTACCGCTCCCACAGTCGGGCGAACTCCGGGCTCTTCAGCACGAGTTCGCCGACCAGCTGGGCCAGCTCCGGCATGTCCGGGTCGGCGCCGGCGATCGCCCGCAGGTGGGCCGCGCTGTGCGCCGCCATCGCCTCCCAGTCGCGGTACAGGCCGCGGCCCATGGGGTGCAGGAACATGTAGCGGGTGAGGTTGCGGCGCTCCGGCGGCCAGTCCGTGATGCCGGGGTGGAGCCGCAGGCCGGGCCGATTGGCGGCCAGCAGGTCATTGGCGCGGCTGACGACGTACGCCGGTGAGGGGCGCAGCGTCTCCAGCAGGGTGCGCACCGACTCCCGCACCGCGCGCGCCGGACCCGGGGACGGCGCCGGTGCCTGGCCCGCGGCGAGCGCCACCAGCTCGTGCAGCCGCCGCAGCGCGTCGGGGGAGAGCTGGAGCACCTCGCCGAGCGCGGCGACGACGGCGGGCGAGGGCCGGGTCTCGCGGCCGCGCTCCAGCCGCGTGTAGTAGTCGACGCTGACCCCGGCGAGCGTCGCCAGCTCCTCGCGGCGCAGCCCCGGAGTGCGGCGGATGCCCGTGCCGGCGGGCAGGCCCACGTCCCGCGGGCGGATCTGCCCGCGGCGGGCGCGGAGGAAGCGGCCCAGTTCCGTGCCTTCGCTCATCCGCCAAGTGTCGCAAAGGGTGACGCGTCCAGGGGGGCCGTGTCAGGGCCAGGAACGCCGCTCCCCCGTACGGCTCGGTCTACCGGAGATCGCGCACGCCGAGCAGGCTGCCTTCCGTAGCCGCATCCGGTGGGGACGGGGCAGGGAGGGGCAGAGGACGATGGGTGTGACGCGATCCGTGGCGGACGCGGAACGGGAAGCGGGGGCCGGCGCCCGGGGCGGGAGAGCGGAGACCCTGGGTGCGGCGGAGCGGCCGGGATCCGCCGGCGCGGCGTTGACCGCCGCCGTCCTCGGCTTCTTCGTGATCACGATCGATGTCTCCGGCGTCAATGTCGCGCTGCCCGCCGTCGGGCACGCATTCGGCGGCTCGCTGGCGGGGCTCCAGTGGGTCGCTGACAGCTACACGCTGATGTTCGCGGCACTGATGCTCTCCGCCGGTGCGCTCTCGGACGCGGTCGGCGCGCGGCGCGCGTACGGCTGGGGGCTCGGCGTCTTCACCCTCGCCTCGCTGGCCTGCGGGGCGGCGCCCACGCTCGGGGCGCTGACGGCGGCACGGGTGGTGCAGGGGAGCGCGGCGGCGGTGATGGTGCCTGCCTCGCTGGCGCTGATCCGGCAGGCGTTCCCCGAGCCGGGGGCCCGGGCGCGGGGCATCGCGCTGTGGACCGTCGGCGGCGCGGTGGCCATCGCTGCGGGGCCCGTTCTGGGCGGGCTGCTCACGACGGTGTGGACCTGGCGCGCCGTGTTCTGCCTCAACGCACCGGCCGGGATCGCCGCGTTCTTGATCCTGCTGCGGGCGGCGCGCTCCCCGCGCCACCGTGCCGCGTTCGACCTGCCGGGGCAGCTGACGGCGGTCCTCGCGCTGGCCGCACTGACCTTCGCCGTGATCGAGGGCGGGCACAGCGGGCTCACCGGCACCGTGGCCGTCGCCGCCGGGGTCGCGGTGGTGTCCGGGGCCGGTTTCGTGGCCGTGGAGGCACGGCGGCGTGCGCCGATGCTGCCGCTGGAGCTGTTCCGGCAGCGCGGCGTCGTCGTGCCGGTCCTCGCCGGCTTCGCCCTCAACACCGCTTTCTACGGCGGGGTGTTCGTGCTGGGTCTCTTCTTCCAGGAGCAGCGGGGGCAGTCGGCGCTGTCGGCGGGGCTGATGTTCGTGCCGATGGCGGCGGTCACCGCGTACTTCAACTACCTCTCGCCGCGGGCGGTCTCCCGCTTCGGCCCGCGGGCGGTGGTCGTCCCGGGCCTGCTGACCTGCGCGCTGGGCTGCGGCGAGCTGCTCGCCGTCGGCACCGGCACGCCCGCGTGGGCGGTCGCCCTGCTGATGGTCCCGCTGGGCGTCGGAGGCTCCCTCGCCATGCCGGCGCTGACCTCCCTGATGCTCGACAGCCTCGCCGCCGAGCGGGCCGGCACGGCGGCGGCGCTGCTCAACACCGCCCGCCAGACGGGCGGAGCGCTCAGCATCGCCGTCTTCGGCGCGCTCCTCGCGGGGAACTTCACGGCGGGTATGCGGGAGAGCCTGTTGCTCGCCGCCGCCCTGCTGGTGGCCGTGGCGGTGGGTGCGGCGGCGCTGCTGCCGCGGCGGGGAGGACGGCTGCGGTGAGGACGGCTGCGCTGAATCGAGGCCGGAGCGGGCCGGGCCGCGGGGGCGTCGGTCGTTCGCCCCTCCCCCGCCGGCCCGCGCCGCCGGCCGCGACTTGAGCCGGCAGCCCTCTCGGTGTTCCCTTGCCAGGTGAGACGCAGATCCCCCCTTCCCCCTGCCCCGCTCCCCCAGCGCGACGGCATCGATCCCGTACGGGTGCGGCTGCCCGCCGATCCGGAGGGGTTGTGGGGCACCGTCCGGGAACATCTCGTCGACCGGTTCGAGGGGGCGATCGGGGCCGGGCGGGTGGACGCGATGCTGGCGGCGGGGCGGTTCGTCGGGGTGGACGGGGTGCTCAGTGGCGACGAGCCGTATGTGCCGGGACGCCATGTCTGGTTCCACCGGGACTTCGCGCCGGAGGTGCCGGTTCCGTTCGAGGTGGGGATCGTCCACCGGGACGACCGGATCGTGATCGCCGACAAACCGCACTTTCTGGCCACGACGCCGCGCGGGCGGCACATCACCGAGACGGCGCTGGCCCGGCTGCGCCGTGAGCTCGGGCTGCCCGCGCTGCAGCCCGCGCACCGGCTCGACCGGCTGACGGCGGGGCTGGCGCTGTTCGTCGTACGGCCCGAGGACCGGGGCGCGTATCAGAGTCTGTTCAGCGGGCGGCGGGTGCGCAAGGAGTACGAGGCGGTGGCGCCGTACGACGGGCGGGTGGCGCTGCCGGTGACCGTGCACAGCCGGATCGTGAAGGAGCGCGGGGTGATCGCCGCGCGCGAGGAGGCCGGTGCGGCCAACGCGGAGAGCCGGATCGAGCTGATCGAGCGGCGCGGCGGGCTCGGGCGGTACCGGCTGCTGCCCACCACCGGCCGTACACATCAGCTGCGGGTGCACATGAACGGTCTCGGGCTGCCGATCCTCCACGATCCGGTCTATCCGGTGGTCCGGGATCCGGCCCCGGACGATTTCTCCGCGCCGCTGCAACTGCTCGCCAGGGTGCTGGAGTTCACCGATCCGGTCGACGGGCGGGCGCGGCGGTTCGAGAGCGGGCTGCGGCTGGCGGAGTGGGCGGAGTGGGCGGAGGGGGACGACGGCGCGTTGCCGCGGTCGTGAGGTCTGGGCGGGGGCGCTGCCCGGTCCGGTCCGGTGGGTGTGCGTCCGGGGGGCGAGCCGGGGGCCGGGGCCGGGCCCGTTCGCCCCGCTCGCAGCGAATATCCGGTGCGGGCGGGCCGGGTGCGTGCGTAGGGTGCGCGGGTCGGTGACATGGGGAAAGGGCTGGCTGCGGATGCTGATCTTCGATGCGGATGACACGTTGTGGGAGAACAACGTGATCTATGAGCGGGTCATCGACGAGTTCCTGGAGTGGATGTCCGCTCCCGGACTCGACCCGGCCGGGGTGCGGGCCGTGCTCGACGGGATCGAGGCGGCGAACGCGGTGACCCTCGGCTACGGCAGCAAGGTCTTCCTGCACAGCCTCGGGCAGTGTGTGGCGGAGCTGCGGGGGCGGGCCGCGACGGCTGCGGAGTCGGCGCGGATCTCCGGCTGGGCGGCGGCCTTCGCCGGGGACCGGGTGGAGCTGATGCCCGGGGTGGCCGAGACCCTGTCCGAGCTGGCCCGGCGGCATGAGCTGCTGCTGCTGACCAAGGGCGACACCGAGGAGCAGCAGCGGAAGGTGACGGTGTCCGGGCTGACCGGGCACTTCCGGGGCGTGCACATCGTGGCCGAGAAGAACACCGCGACCTACGAGGAGCTGATCCGCGCCTACGATCTGGTGCCGGCCGCCACCTGGATGATCGGGAACTCCCCGAAGTCGGACATCCTGCCGGCCCGTTCCGCCGGCCTCAATGCGGTGTTCATCCCCCACCAGCACACCTGGGTGCTGGAGCACGGCGACCTCGATCCGGCCGACAAGAAGGTGCTGCGGCTGTCGGCGTTCGGTGAGCTGCTGCGGCACTTCTGAGACGGGAGCGGGGAGAGAGATGGGGGAGGAGAGGGAGGAGAGGGAGGAGAGGAGGCGTGGTTGCGGTGGGAAGCACGGGATTTGAGGGGCCCAAGGTGTCCTGTGTCTTCGTGTGCCATGACGGCGGTGGGCGGGTGTTGCTGGCCCGGCGCGGTGTGGGGGCCCGGGACGAGCCGGGGACCTGGGACTGCGGCGCGGGGGCGCTGGAGTTCGGTGAGTCCTTCGAGACGGCCGTGGCGCGGGAGGTGCACGAGGAGTACGGCGTGCGGCCGCTCGGCATCGAGCAGCTCGGGGTGCGCAATGTGCTGCGCGGTGATCCGGTCGACTCGCACTGGGTCGCGGTGGTCTTCGCCGTACGGGTGGAGCCGGACGAGGTGACGATCGGCGAACCGCACAAGTTCGATGCGCTCGCCTGGTTCACTCCCGACGCCCTGCCGGTGCCGCTGCATTCGCAGTGCGGGGCGACTCTGGAGCTGGTCGGCACGGCTGCCCGGGAACGGTGGCCCGGTCGCCGGCAGGGCTGAGCGCCGTGGTGGATGGATCGGTGCGGGGGGGGCGGGACACCCGCCGCCCCCCGCACCGTCCGAGGGCTTACAGCGGTACGGTGCCGGTCAGTTCACCGTCCTCCAGCGTCAGCCATCGCGTGATGCCGATCTCCCCCAGGAACGCCGGGTCGTGGCTGACGACGACCAGGGCGCCCTCGTAGGACTCCAGGGCCGTGACGAGCCGGCGGACCGAGGCGATGTCGAGGTTGTTGGTCGGCTCGTCGAGCAGCAGCAGCTGCGGGGACGGTTCGGCGAGCAGCAGCGCGGCGAGTGAGGCTCGGAAGCGTTCGCCGCCGGAGAGCGTGCCGGCCGGCTGGTCGGCACGGGACCCCTTGAACAGAAAGCGGGCAAGCCGGGCCCGGATGTGGTTGTTGGTGGCGTCCGGGGCGAAGCAGGCGACGTTCTCGGCGACGGTCAGCGCATCGTCGAGGACATCGAGGCGCTGCGGCAGGAAGCGGTGGGGAACGTCGACCCGGGCCGTGCCGGACGCCGGCGGGATCTCGCCGGCGACGGTGCGCAGCAAGGTGGTCTTGCCGGAGCCGTTGCGACCGGTGAGCGCGATCCGTTCGGGGCCGCGGACCTCCAGGTCGGCGGGGGCGCCGTAGCGGGTTCGCAGGGCGTCGAGGCGGAGCACGGTCCGGCCGGGGGGTACGGCGGTGTGCGGCAGGTCGATACGGATCTCGTCGTCGTCCCGGACGGCCTCGGCGGCCTCGTCGAGACGTTCCCTGGCCTCCTTCAGGCGTTCGGTGTGCAAAGTGCGGTGCTTGCCGGCGGAGACCTGGGCCGCCCTCTTGCGCTCGTTCATGACGATCTTCGGCTCGCGCTTGGCGGCGGACATCTTGTTGCCGTAGCGGACCCGGCGGGCCAACTTGACCTGGGCGTCGGAAAGTTCGCGTTTCTGGCGCTGGACGTCGGCCTCGGCGACGCGCAGCATCCGTTCGGCCGCCTCCTGTTCGACGGCCAGGGCCTGTTCGTAGGCCTGGAAGTTGCCGCCGTACCAGTGGACCTCTCCGTCGCGCAGGTCGGCGATCCGGTCGACCAGCTGGAGGAGTTCGCGGTCGTGGCTGACCACGACGAGCACCTTGGACCAGCCGTCGACCGCGGTGTACAGCCGCTCCCGGGCCGCCCGGTCGAGGTTGTTGGTGGGTTCGTCGAGCAGCAGCACGTCCGGCCGGCGCAGCAGCAGGGCCGCCAGCCGCAGCAGGACGCACTCGCCGCCGGACACCTCGCCGATGGTGCGGTCGAGGTCGAGACCGGGCAGCCCGAGCTGGTCGAGGGTGGCGCGGGCGCGTTCCTCGACGTCCCAGTCGTCGCCGAGGGCGGTGAAGTGCTCCTCGCGTGCGTCGCCGCCCTCGATGGCGTGCAGGGCGGCGCGGGCCCCGGCGATGCCGAGGACCTCGTCGACCCGCAGATGGGTGTCGAGCGGGGCGTGCTGCGGGAGGTAGCCGACCTCGCCGGCGACCTTGACGCCGCCGGCGGACGGGGTCAGCTCGCCCGCGATGAGCTTCAACAGGGTGGACTTTCCGGCCCCGTTGAGGCCGATCAGGCCGGTTCGGCCGGGGCCGACGGTCAGGGGGAAGTCCTCCAGGACGGGGGTGCCGTCGGGCCAGGCGAAGTCGAGGCCGGTGCAGACGATGGAGGCGGCGGCGGGGGGCACGGACATACGGGTCTCCTGAGCGCGGGGGAAAGGACGGGGACTGCGCGGGGAGACACCGCGTCATACACGCGGGGTGCGCCGGGGTACGCGGTTGCGGTACGCCGAGGTCACGGACAGGCTGCGCCGGGCATGATCCGCCGCTCCGGAATGCGGGAGCACAGGGCGGATTCGCCTCTTACGGGCGCGGTGTCTCAGGACCTCAGACGAGCAACGGCCTTCTCCGATCGGCGGCAATGGAACGAGCTCGACAGTACGGGGGACGGCGGCGAAACGCAAACGCATTTATTGTTGCGTTTGTGCTTGCCGTCTCCCGGGTCGGTATCCGGTCCGTCCGGGGTGGGCGGGCCGCGCCGTGGGGGCCTGCGGGAGTCGTCGGCGCCTCGTGTCCCCGCGCCGTGCCCCGATCCCGTGCCCCGATCCCGTGCCCCGGATCCCCGTACCGTGCGCCGGGGCGGCCCCCGTAGCATGAGCCGGATGATCAACAAGCGTGCCGGCCGGGCGGCCACCGCTGCCCCGTGCCGGGTCACCGTGTGCCGCGGCTGCTGCTGCGGCGACGCGGCCAAGATTCCGGGAGTCGACCACGCCGGGCAGATACCGCGGTTGCGCGCCACGCTTCCCGGGGTTGCCGTGCGGGCCTCGGAGTGCCTGGATGTCTGCGACCAGGCGAACGTGGTCGTGGTCCAGCCGTCGGCCGCGGGGCGGGCGGCCGGCGGGCGGCCCGTCTGGCTGGGACTGGTCAACGACGACGACGCGCTGGCGGACATCGCCGCCTGGATCCGCGCCGGCGGCCCCGGCCTCGCGGAGCCGCCGGGCATCCTCGACCTGTACGCGATCACGGTGTCGCGGCGGGTACGGGAGGGGCTGGAGGGCTGAGCGGCCGGGCCGCCCGGCCGCCGCGTCCGCCCGCCGCCACCGCTAACCGAAGTCTTACGGATGCCGCCCCGCCCGCCCGCCGCCGCCCGTGCTGGTGTTGGCTGGGGCCATGACCCGCCTCCCGGGAAAGGCAGGCTGACCCCGTGCACCCCGCCACCCCGTCCTCCGCGCCGCCGCCCGTCCCCGCCGCCGGGCCGCCGCGCCGTGTCCTGGTCGTCGAGGACGATCCGACCGTCGCCGAGGTCGTCACCGGCTATCTCTCCCGCGCCGGTTACACCACCGAGCACGCCGCCGACGGTTTCGCCGCCCTCGACCGGGCCGCGGACTTCCGCCCGCATCTCGTCGTGCTCGATCTGATGCTGCCGGGCCTGGACGGCCTGGAGGTGTGCCGACGGCTGCGCCGGTCCGCCGACGGCCCCGCCGTGCCGGTGGTGATGCTCACCGCACGGGGCGAGGAGGCGGACCGCATCCTGGGCCTGGAGCTGGGCGCGGACGACTATGTGACCAAGCCGTTCAGCCCGCGGGAGCTGGTGCTGCGGATCGGCTCGGTGCTGCGCCGTGCGGAGTCCGCGCCGCCGGCCGCGGCGGCCGCCGCCGTGCTGCGGGCCGGGGACCTCAGCGCGGACCCGGCCGGCCGGCGGGCCGCCCGCGGGGGACGCGCGCTCTCCCTCACCACCCGCGAGTTCGATCTGCTGGTCTTCCTGATGCGGCACCCCGGGCAGGTCTTCGCGCGGGAGGCACTGCTGCAGCGGGTCTGGGGCTGGGAGTTCGGCGATCTGTCCACGGTGACCGTGCATGTGCGGCGGCTGCGCGAGAAGATCGAGGCGGACCCGGCCGCGCCCCGGCTGGTGACGACGGTCTGGGGCGCCGGCTACCGCTTCGACCCCGCGCGCGAGGAGCCGCCGCAGGGGGACGGTCCGTTGCTGGGAGGCGACCTGCTGTCATGAAGGATTTCCTGGTCATCGTGGCCCTGGCGGCGCTCGGTGCGACAGTGGCCGGGCTGGTCGCCGCGCCCGCGGTACGGGCCCTGCGGCGGCGCTCGGTCGCGCTGTCGCTGTTCGCGGTGGCGGCGCTGGCGGTGGCCGCGATGGCGGCGGGCACGGTGGCGGTCGCCCAGGCGATGTTCCTGTCGGGGCACGACCTGGGCGTGGTGATGGCCGTGGTGGCCGTCTCCGGTGTGGTGTCGCTGGCGGCCGCGCTGCTCTTCGGGCGGCGGATCGCGGCGGGCAGCCGGGAGCTGGCGCGTTCGGCCCGTACGGTCGGCAGCGAGGGCGGCTTCGTGGCGCCCGCCGAACCGCCCACCGCCGAACTGGCCGCGCTGTCCGGGGCGCTGGAGGAGACCAGCGGGCGGCTCGCCGAGGCGCGGGAGCGCGAGCGGGCGCTGGAGGCCTCCCGGCGGGAGCTGATCGCCGGGATCTCGCACGATCTGCGCACCCCGCTCGCCGGGCTGCGGGCGATGGCCGAGGCGCTGGAGGACGGGGTCGCCGAGGACACCGCGCGCTACCACGCACGGATGCGGATCGAGGTGGACCGGCTGGCCGCCATGGTCGACGACCTCTTCGAACTCTCCCGGATCCAGGCCGGGGCGCTGGCCCTGACGCTGTCGCGGGTGTCGGTCTACGACCTGGTGGACGAGGCGCTCGCGGGCGCCGGGCCGCTGGCGCGGAAGAGCGGGGTGCGGCTGGTGGACGGCGGGGTGGTGCCGCTGCCGGTGCACGTGGACGCCCAGCAGATCACCCGTGTCCTGGGCAATCTGCTGGTCAACGCGATCCGCGCGACCCCGGCCGACGGGACCGTCGCGGTCAGCGCACGGCACGAGCAGGGCCGGGTGGTGCTGGCGGTGGAGGACGGCTGCGGCGGCATCCCGGCGGAGGATCTGGGACGGGTCTTCGACACCGGCTGGCGCGGCGGCGCGGCGCGTACGCCCCGTGCGGACGGCGAGAGCGGCGCCGGGCTGGGGCTGGCGATCGTGCGCGGCATCGTGGAGGCGCACCAGGGCCGGACGACGGTGCGCAATGCCGGGACGGGCTGCCGCTTCGAGGTCGAACTGCCCGCCGCCGGACCGCCGGCCGCGGACGCGCCGGCCCCGCAGCCGGTCGGGTGAGGGACCGCCCGCGACGGCCCCGCGCCTCAACAGGCCCCCGGGCAGGGGCGTCAGGCCCCCGGCAGCGGAGTCACCTCGGCCCGCCCGTCCGGCTCCGGCCCGCAAGCACCTGCCGCCGGCCGCTCCTCCCGGGCGGGGCGTACCGGCAGGTCGCGCGCTCTGCCGACCGGTGAGAAGAGCAGGATCAGGCCGGCCAGCGGCACTCCGGCGGTCATGATCCACATTGCCGGGCGGACGCCGAGCACCGAGCCGAGCGTCCCGCCGAGCAGCGCCCCCAGGGGCAGCGTCCCGTAGGTGAGGAAGGCGCTGCCGGCGATCAGCCGGCCGAGCAGGGCGGGCGGGCAGTACCGCTGCTGGAAGCTCACCTTGAGGACGTTGCCGGCGACCACCCCCGCACTGACGCCGAAGCTGCCCGCGACGTAGAGCAGTGCCCCGGCGCCGTGGACGGCGAGCGGCATGAGCAACGCGGCGCAGGACAGGCCGAGTTCGCACAGCAGCAGGGCGCGGGCGGTGCCGAACCGGCCGGCGGCCCGGCGCGCCAGGAAGGCCCCCGCGATGCCGCCCGAGGCGCCCAGCGCCAGCAGCCCGCCGACCGCGCCGGGGGCCAGGCCCACCTCGCGGACCAGGAAGACCGCCGCGATCGACTGATAGCCCATGAGCGCGAGGTTGGAGGCGGCGCCGAACAGCGTCAGCGTACGGAACCACACATCGCCGGCGACCAGCCGCATGCCCTCGGCGACCTCCGCGGCCATGGTCCGCAGACCGCGCTCCCGTGCCGCCGGGCGCGGCTCGCGGTGCCGGATGCCCCGCAGGCACAGCAGCGCGATCAGGAAGGTGGCGGCGTTGACGGACAACGCGTGGACCGCACCGGCGAGTTGGGCGAGGAGGCCGCCGGTCCCCTGCCCGGCGATCTGTGCCGCCGAGGCGCTGCCGTGCAGCTTGGCGTTGCCCTCGGCCCGGTCGGCCGGCGCGAGCAGCGTGGGCAGATAGGCGCTGTAGGCGGTCTGGAAGACCACCGCAGACGTACCGGCCAGCAGGGCCACGGCGAGCAGCAGCCCGAGCGAGAGCCCGCCGTACCGGGCGAGGAGCGGGACGGCGGCGAAGAGCACCAGCGAGAGACCGGCGGCGCCCAGCATCAGGGGACGGCGCCGCAGCCGGTCCACCCATGCGCCGACCGGCAGGCCGATGAGCAGCCACGGCAGCCAGCCGCAGGCGCCGAGCAGCCCGACCGCGAAGGTGGAGGCGTGGAGGGTGGACACCGCCACCAGCGGCAGCGCCACATTGGTGACCGCCGCCCCGAATTTGCCCGCCGTCTCACCGCACCACAGCAGCCGGAAGTCCCGGTGCCGGCGCAGCAGTCCGCTCATCGGGCGCCACGTTCCTTGCGCGGGAAGGACTGCAGCTGGACGATGACCGGCTGCCCGTCCGGCGTCCCGGCCCCGGACGCGGTGTGGGCCGCCGCCCGGTGCCGGGCGACGACCTCGGCCAGCTCCGCGTTCATCGCCGCCAACTGCTCGGGGCCGAGCCGCAGGTCGTGCCACTGGGTGAGGGTGCCGGCGTGGCGCCACGCGGCGTCCCAGTCCTCGGTGAGGTAGTCGACGACGCGGTGGAAGTGCTGCTGCACCAGTTCGTGCACATAGACGGACAGCGCGCCGCGGGTGTCCGGATCGTCGCGGAACTCGGCGGTGTTGAGGTTGTTGCCGACCCGGACCGCCCGCCACCAGCGTTCGCGCCGGGTGCCGCGGTCGGTCTCCTCCTCGATGAAGCCGTGTGCGGCGAGGTGCCGCAGATGCCAGCTGACCGTGCCGGTGTTCTCGCCGAGGCGGCCGCCGAGCCCGGTGGCGGTGTCCGGGCCGTCGAGCCTCAGCAGTTCCAGGATGCGCATGCGCAGGGGGTGGGCGAGGCCGCGCAGGCTGCGGGCGTCCATCTGCCGGGTGGGTGGCGCACCGGATGCGGCCGGCCGCGGCGGCTCCGAGGTGTCGGTCATGGACGTCAGCGTAGGGGTGCAGAGGACTCTCTGCACAGGGTTCTCTGCACAGAAGTCTCGGCACGGAAGTCTCGGCAAGTGGCCGCGTCAGGACCGGGGTTCGCGCCGCTCCGCGTCCCGCTCCCCGCCGTGCTCGCCGTCCTCTTCCCCGCCCCGCTCCCCGTCCTCAGGGCGCCACAGCGGATGCTCGCGCCGGGCCCACCGCGCATCGACGGAACCCGTCCGCATCCCGCGGCGCGACTCGGGATCGCCGTACGCCTTCCCGACATGACCGGCGATCACGAGGATCACGGCGAGCGCGAGCCAGTCGTGGACGAACGTGGCACCGGTGCGCCACACCAGGGGCACGGGTGTCCCCGCCCGGACGAGGCCGAGGGCCTGCGGGAGGGTGGACCACATCAGCAGACCGGTGGCGAGCATCACCAGCACGGCGCCGGCGATCCAGGCGGCGTAGAGCTTCTGGCCGGCGTTGAACTTTCCGGCCGGGCGGCCGCCGCGGCGGCGCAGGGCGGACCGCAGCCAATGGCGGTCGTGCGGGCCGTAGCGGTTGAGCCGGGTGAGGTCGGCGCGCAGGGCCCGGGAGAAGAGGCCCAGCAGCACGGGCACCGGCAGCAGGATGCCGGACCACTCGTGGACGGTGACCATCAGGGCGCGGCGGCCGACGAGTTCGGCGAGGAAGGGGAGGTAGAGACAGCCCGCGGTGAGCACACAGACCGCCATCAGGGCGGCGGTGGCCTGATGGACCCGGTGTTCGGCGGGGCTGAAGCGCCGCACCCGGGGGCGGGTGGCGGCGGGTGCGGACGGCGCGTCAGGTGGTGGGGGCATCGTCACGTCCGTTCGACCGGCCGACCCAGGCATCGACGTCATATCCGAGGTTCTCCCAGTATCCGGGCGCGACATGGTCGGTGACGGTGATCCCGGAGAGCCACTTCGCCGACTTGTAGAAGTACATGGGCGCGACGTAGAGGCGGACCGGGCCGCCGTGCGCGTGGGCCAGCGGCTTGTCCTGCATCCGCAGGGCGACCAGGACGTCGTCCCGGCGGGCCTGGGCGAGGGTGAGGGACTCGCTGTAGGCGCCGTCGAAGCAGGTGAAGCGGACCGCCCTGGCCTCGGGGCGGACACCGGCGGCGTCGAGGAGCGCCGAGAGCCGGACGCCCTCGAAGGGGGTGCCGGGCACCCGCCAGCCGGTGACGCACTGGACGTCCCGCACGAGCCGGGTCTGCGGCATGCGGCGCAGGTCGTCGAGGCGGTAGCTGGTGCGGTGGCGGACCAGGCCGTCGACCGTGAGGCGGTAGCTGTGGGCGTCCTTGTCGGGTACCGAACCGGTCACCGAGTAGTAGCGGAAGCCGCCGCCGGCCGGGAGCAGACCGGACAGCCCGGTGGGGTCCTTCTGGGCGGCGGCGCCGAGCGTCTCGTCGTAGGCGCGTTGCAGGAAGGGAGCCGCGGCGACGCCGGCGGCACCGGCGGCGAGCATGCCGAGCACGACGCGGCGGCCCACGGGGGTGCCGCGCCCGTCCTCGCCGCCGTCCGCCGCGCGGGCCGGATTCGCGTCCTTGGTCATACCCCGATTCGAACACCGCGCGGCCGCCGGGGCCAGCGTCCGGGCCCCGGCGTCAGACTTTCGTCATCAGCCGCCGCGGGCTCACCGCGCCGCGGTGTCCCGGGCGCGGCGCAGCGCGGTGGCGCGGGCGGCCCGGAACGCGACCTCGGCGTCGCGGCCCGCGTACGACCACGGGGCGCGGGTGGGGTGCGGGCCGATGCGCTGGAAGAGCGCGGCGGCCTCGGCCATCCGTCCCTCGTGGAACAGCGCGTGGGCGAGGAAGTTGAGATCGATCGTGCGGCGCGGGTGGTCCTCGCCCTCCCACTCCAGCCACCAGTCGAAGGCGGCCCGCAGGACCTGGTGGGCGTGCGGGGTGGACCAGTGGCCCGAGTCCGCGGGGTCGGGCGGGGCCAGGCCGGCGGCGGCCTGTGCGCGGTAGCGCTCGGTGTGCGCCACGACGGGCAGCAGGGCGAGCGGGGAGTCGGCGGGGGCGCGTTCCGCGGCGCGGGCGGCGAAGGCGTGGGCCGGGTGCCGCGGGCTGTCGCCGCCGTCCGGCCGGCGTTCGGCCAGTGCGGCCGTCATCAGGTGGTGTGCGTGATGGTGGTCGCGGTGGCGGGCGCGGATTTGCCGGAAGGCGTGCTCCTGTCCGTCCGGTGTGCCGCAGCGGCGGGCGAGGATCAGCGCACCGAGCCAGGGGGTGGGGTCGTCGGGCAGCATCCCGGCGGCGGTGGCACAGGCCCGGGCGGCGGCCGCGGTGCTGCTCGCGCCGCGCAGCGCGAGCCGGACGGTGGCGAGGGCCAGAAGGGTGGCGGCGTCGCCGCTGGCCGGTTCGGCGAGCAGCCAGTCGGCGGCCCAGGCGGCGCTGCCGGGAGAGGTGGCCAGGACGGTTAATCGGTGGCCTCGCAGGTCCCAGTCGGTGCCGGTCCCGGTGAGCAGGGTGCGCACCCTGGCCCATTGGCCGAGCGCCAGCGCGTCGGCGGTGATGGCCAGTTCGGCATCGCCCAGGGCCGGGGCGAGGGCCCGGAGGTCGGGGCAGGGGGTGTGCGCCACGGGTGGCGACGGGGACGGTGGGGTCGGGGTAATCGAGATCACGGGTCAGCGGGCTCCATGACGCGCCGCACCGGCCGCTCGCCGCGCCGAGCCGTCCTCGGCGGGGTGGGACCGGATCTGCACGCGCCTCTACAGAGGGTGATGACTTGGTCCGCACCAGTCATCACGGACAGCAAAGCGGTACGCAGAGCTGCGCGTCAAGACAAGAAGGGGAATGGCTGGATCCGCCAACCCCCTTTACGTATCACGGTATTGGGCGCGCGAGCCACCCGAACCCGCTGCCGCCCGCCCCGTCCCGTCCGCCCCTCCCCCGGTCCGCCGCGCTCAGGAGACCGCCCGGGCCGCCGCCCGCCCCGCCGTCCGCCCGGAGAAGAGGCAGCCGCCGAGGAACGTGCCCTCCAGCGAGCGGTAGCCGTGCACCCCGCCACCGCCGAACCCGGCCGCCTCACCGGCCGCGTACACGCCCGGCAGCGGTGTGCCGCCCTCGGTCATCACCCGCGAGGAGAGATCGGTCTCCAGACCGCCGAGCGTCTTGCGGGTGAGGATGTGCAGCCGGACCGCGATCAGCGGGCCGGCCTTGGGGTCGAGCAGCCGGTGCGGCACGGCGGTGCGGATCAGCCGGTCGCCGAGGTACTTGCGGGCCCCGCGCACCGCGGTCACCTGGAGGTCCTTGGTGAAGGCGTGGGCGATCTCCCGGTCGCGCGCCACGATCTCGCCGCGCAGCGCCTCCTCCGTGAGCAGCGGCTCCACGGTCAGTTCGTTCATCCGCCGCACCAGGTCCGTCAGCGACCGCTCGACGACGAAGTCCGCGCCCCGGTCCATGAACGCCTGGACCGGTCCGGGCGCGCCGGACCGGGCCCGGCCCAGCACCCCGCGGATGCTCTTTCCGGTCAGATCCGGGTTCTGCTCGGAGCCGGAGAGGGTGAACTCCTTCTCAATGATCTTCTGGGTGAGCACGAACCAGGTGTGGTCATAGCCGGTCGACATGATGTGTTCCAGGGTGCCGAGGGTGTCGAAGCCGGGGAACAGCGGCACCGGCAGCCGCCTGCCGCGGGCGTCCAGCCACAGCGGGGACGGCCCGGACAGGATCCGGATGCCGTGCTGCGGCCAGATGGGGTTCCAGTTCTCGATGCCCTCGGTGTAGTGCCACATCCGGTCACGGTTGACGATCCGGCCGCCGGCCGCCTCGGCGATGCCCAGCATCCTGCCGTCCACATGCGCCGGCACGCCGGAGAGCATCCGGCGCGGGGGCTTGCCGAGCCGCTCGGGCCAGTTGGCGCGCACCAGCCCGTGGTTGCCGCCGATCCCGCCCGACGTGACGATCACCGCCTGGGCCCGCAGCTCGAAGGCGCCGGCCACCTCACGGCTGCTGGGCCGGCCGCGGGCGACGTCCGAGGGCTCCAGGACCTCGCCGCTGACGGTGTCCACCGCCCCGGCGCTGCGCGACAGTCCGGTCACCCGGTGGCGGAAGCGCAGCTCGACCAGTCCGCGGGCGGCACCGGCCCGCACCCGCCGCAGGAACGGGGCGAGCAGCCCCGGTCCGGTGCCCCAGGTGATGTGGAAGCGGGGGACGGAGTTGCCGTGCCCCGTCGCGCCGTAACCCCCGCGCTCGGCCCAGCCGACGACGGGAAAGAACCGCACGCCCTGCCGGTGCAGCCACGAGCGCTTCTCCCCGGCCGCGAAGTCGACGTAGGCCTCGGCCCACTTGCGCGGCCAGTGGTCCTCGGGCCGGTCGAACCCGGCGGTGCCCAGCCAGTCCTGCCAGGCCAGCTCCTGGCTGTCGCGGATCCGCAGCCGGCGCTGTTCGGGGGAATCCACCAGGAAGAGGCCGCCGAAGGACCAGTGGGCCTGCCCGCCGAGGGACTGCTCGGGCTCCTGGTCGAGCAGGATCACCGTGCGCCCGGCATCCACCAGTTCCGCGGTGGCCGCCAGCCCCGCGAGCCCCGCTCCGATCACGATCACATCAGCGTCGTACGCCATCTGCTTCTCCTCAACGGGGCACGCCCGGCGCCCCGGCCGCCTTGGTGGAACGATCCTCAGCGCACCCGACTGCCGCGTCAACCACGGGTTACTGCGCGGTACACCGCGACGCGCGGGAGAATGGTGGGTGACGAGGGCCACCCCACGCCCGACGCCGGATGACTATCCTCAGGCGCAATCCCCCACCCCGCGCGATACGAGGTGCGACGTGACGGTGATACTGCTCGCCCTTGGGGCGGCCTGCTGTCTGGGACTCGGCTTCGTGTTCCAGCAGGCCGCGGCGCAGCACGCCCCGATGAAGGACTTCCTCTCGGTGCGGCTGCTGCTCGATCTGGTGCGGATGCCGCTGTGGGTGGCCGGTATCGGGCTGATGGTGGTCGGGATGGCGCTCGGCGCGATCGCGCTGGGGATGGGCGACATCACTCTCGTCGAGCCGCTGCTGGCGACCAATCTGCTGTTCGCGATGGCGCTGTCCCGGCGGCTGACCCGCCAGCGGCTCGGCCGCAGCGGCTGGGCGGGGCTGTGGCTGCTGGCGGGCGGGGTGACGGCCTTCATCGTGGCCGGCCGTCCGCAGGGCGGGCGCAGCAGCGCCGACCAGACCTGGCAGTGGCTGATCATGGGCGTGGTGCTGGGCTCCGCCCTGCTGCTGGCGACGGTCGCCAAGCGGGAGCGGGTGCATGTGAGCCTGGAGGCCGCCCTGCTGGGCATCGCCGCCGGGCTGATCTACGGCCTCCAGGACGCGCTGACCCGGATCAGCGGGGAGCGCTTCGGGCACGGCGGCTGGAGCGCCCTGCTGACCAGCTGGCAGCCGTACGCCATCGTCGTGCTCGGGGTGCTGGCACTGGTGCTGGTGCAGAGCGCCTTCGAGTCGGCGCCGCTGCGGCTCTCACTGCCCGCGCTGACCGCCGCCCAGCCGCTCGCCGGGATCGCCTGCGGGGTCGGTTTCCTCGGCGACCGGCTGCAGGTGACGGCCGGGGCGCTGGCCTGGGAGGTGGCCGGGATCGTGGCCGTCGTCGCGGGCATCGTGCTGATCGGCAGCCATCCGGCGATGCCCCCGGGAGCCGGCCGGCGGACGGACGAGCGGGAGTTGGAGCCGCGCTGAGGCCGTGCGGCGGGGCCGGCGCCCCGCCGGGTGCGGCCCCCGCTCCTGGTGGTTGCATGGCTCCATGACCGATCAGCAACCGCTCAACGCGGACGAGATCCTCGACGTCGTGGACGAGAACGATCAGGTCGTGGGGCAGGCCCCACGCGGTGCGGCCTACGCCCGCAGGATGCGCACCCGCTGCGCCTTCGTCCTGGCCCGGGACGCCGAGGACCGGATCTTCGTGCACCGCCGCACCCCGCAGAAGCTGGTCTTCCCCTCGCACTACGACATGTTCGTGGGCGGGGTGGTCGGCACCGGCGAGAGCTATGACGAGGCGGCGCTGCGCGAGGCGGAGGAGGAGCTGGGCGTGCGGGGGCTGCCGCGGCCGGAGCCGCTGTTCAAGTTCCTCTACGAGACGGCCGAGCACACCTGGTGGTCGGCCGTCTACCAGGTGCGCTGCACCCTGCCGGTCGCCCCGCAGGAGTCGGAGATCGACTGGTACGCGTTCCTGACCGAGGAGGAGCTCACCCGGGAGCTCGGTGTCCGGCCGTGGACGCCGGACGGGCTGGCCGCCTACCGGGAGCTGCTCGCCCGGCGGGAGGCGGGGGACCTCTGAGGCGACCGGTGCACGGGGCGGGACGGCCGCTAGGGTTTCGGCCATGATCCTCATTGAAGGGCTGCGGTCGGCCGGCCAGGCCGTGCGGCTGTGGTGCGCGCCCGCGCGGATCCGCGAGGAGGGCACGACCCCCGACTACCGCTTCTCGCTGGCCAACGAACGCACCTTTCTCGCCTGGCTGCGCACCGGGCTGGCGCTGATCGGCGGCGGGTTCGCGGTGGATCAGTTCCTGCCCCGGCTGCACCCGTGGCTGCGGCTGACGTTCACCGTGGTGCTGCTGGTGGGCGGGGCGCTGTGTGCGCTGCGGGCGGTCAATCACTGGGTGCGCTGCGAGCGTGCGATGCGGCGCGGCGAGGACCTGCCGGCCACCCGCTTCCCCACGGCGCTGGCGCTGGCCGTCGGCGCGCTGGCGGTGGCGCTGGTCGTGCTGGTGCTGCTCGGCCGGACCGGCTGACCGGTGGCGGGCGCGGCGCGGCCGGCGGAGCCGGAGGAGCCGGATGAGCCGGATGAGCCGGATGAGCCGGAGGAGCCGGAGGGGGGAGCACCGCGGTCGGCTCCCGACCGGGACCCGGGGCTGCAGCCGGAGCGGACCAGGCTGGCGTGGCGGCGTACGACGCTGTCGGCCACCGCGATGGCGGTGCTGGCCGGCCGCCAGCTGCTGAGCAACCGGGCACCGGGGGCGGTGGAGGTGGTCCTGGTGGTGCTGATGGGGCTGCTGTGGCTCGCCTTCGTCACGCTTGCGCACCGCCGGATGCGGGCGATGGCCACCGGCCGCCCGCCGGCCCTGCCGCCGCGGACCGCCCTGCTGCTGGTCGGCTGCACCCTCGCGCCGGCGCTGTGCGGCGGGGTGCTCCTGGCGCGGCCCGGGTGGTGACGCCGGGGGCGCGGCGCCGCCGCGGCGGCCGGTGACGGTACCGTGACGCGACCCCCGCGGCCACGGGGTGTGCCCGCACCCCGGCCGGGCCACGGGGGTGACGGGTCATCGGACGAGGGGACACACCCGCATGGGCGACGAGACGGCAGGAACCACACCGGCGCGGCACTCCGTGGACCCGGACCCGGCCCGGACCACCAGGCCGGAGGCCGCCCGGCCCGGCCCGGAGGGGCCGCCCGCCGCCGGGGCCGCCCTCCCCGAGCCGTACCTCACCGAACTGGCCGCCGGGGTCCATGCGTTCATCCAGCCGGACGGCGGCTGGTGTCTGAACAACGCGGGCTTCGTCACCGACGGGGACGCCACCCTGGTCGTGGACACCGCGGCCACCGAGCGCCGGGCCCGTCTGCTGCGCCGGCGGATCGCCGCCTGCGGCGCGCCGGCGCCCCGCACGCTGGTCAACACCCATCACCACGGCGACCACACCTACGGCAACGCCGTCTTCGCCCCGGAGGCGACGGTCGTCGGGCACGCCTCCTGCCGCCGTGAGCTGCTGGCCGCCGGGCACCAACTGCACGCGGTGTGGCCGGAGGTGGAGTACGGCGACATCCGCCTGACGCCCCCGGAGGTCACCTACACCGACGAACTGACCCTGCACACCGGCGACATCGAGGTGCACCTGATCCACCCGGGCGTGGCCCACACCACGGGCGACACCCTGGTCTGGCTGCCCCGGCAGCGCATCGTCTTCGCCGGTGACCTGGTCTTCCACGGCGGCACCCCGTTCGTCCTGATGGGGTCGCTGACCGGATCGCTGCGCGCGATGGAGCTGCTGCGCTCCCTGGACGCGGTCACCGTCGTCCCCGGGCACGGCCCGGTGACCGGCCCCGAGGTGTACGACGGCATCGAGCGCTATCTGCGGTTCGTCGGGCAGCTGGCACAGGAGGGCCGGGCGGCCGGCCGTACGCCGCTGGAGGTGGCGCGCGGGGCGGATCTCGGGCCGTTCGCCGAGCTGGCCGAGAGCGAGCGGCTGGTGGCCAATCTGCACCGGGCGTACGCGGAGCTGGCGGGCAGGGCGCCGGGGGCACCGCTCGATCCGATCGCCGCCTTCGGCGATATGACGGCGCTGAACGGCGGGGTGCCGATGGCCTGTCACGCCTGAGTCCGGCCGTTCCGCCGCCGTCCCCGGGGCGGCGGCGATGGCGGGAAATCCCCTGCGTGACGGACGCCCCACGCCGGGCCACTGGACTCCATACCGACTAGTCGGCATGATCGTGGCCAGCGACTGATGGACCGTCCACTCCGCATGGAGGAGCACGATGAGCAAGGGCACCCCTCCCCCGCCGGACCCGGGCCGGGAACAGCCTCCCGGCCTCGACCTGGAACGATTGCGCGCGCATCTGGACCGGGAGCGGCCGGGGCTGGCCGGCGGGCCGCTGCGGGCCCAGCTGATCGAGGGCGGGCGGTCCAATCTCACCTACCGGGTCACCGACGGCACCGGCTCCTGGGTGGTGCGCCGCCCGCCGCTGGGCCACGTCCTCGCGACCGCGCACGACATGCGGCGCGAGCACCGGGTCATCAGCGCGCTGCACGAGACGCCGGTACCGGTGCCCGAGACGCTGCTGCTGTGCGAGGACGAGTCGGTCATCGGCGCGCCCTTCTACGTGATGGAGCTGGTGGCGGGCACCCCGTACCGCACGGCCGCGCAGCTCGCGCCGCTCGGCCCCGAGCGCACCCGCGCGGTGGTCCTCTCCCTGGTGGACACGCTCGTGGAGCTGCACGCGGTGGACCCGCAGGCGGCCGGGCTCGGCGACTTCGGCCGGCCGGACGGCTTCCTGGAGCGCCAGCTGCGGCGCTGGGGAAAGCAGCTGGCCGCCTCGAAGAACCGTGCGCTGCCGGGGATCGAGGAGCTGCACGCGGCACTCGGCCGGGCGCTGCCCGCCTCCCCGGCGCCCACCGTCGTGCACGGCGACTACCGCCTGGACAACGTCCTGGTCGGCGCCGGGGACACCATCGAGGCCGTCCTGGACTGGGAGATGTCCACACTCGGCGATCCGCTGACCGACCTCGGGCTGCTGGCGATGTACAGCTCCGACCTGGGCCTGCCGCAGTCCCCGGTGAGCACCACCAGCGGCGCCCCGGGCCACCCCTCGCCGGCCGAGCTGATCGAGCGGTACGCGGCCCGCTCCGGCCGGGACGTCTCGGCCCTCGCCTGGTACACCGCGTTCGCCTGGTTCAAGCTCGCGGTGATCCTCGAGGGCATCCACTACCGCTTCACGCTCGGCCAGACCGTCGGCGCCGGGTTCGACCGGATCGGCGAGCTCGTCCCGGTCTTCATCGAGCACGGACTCACCACCCTCAAGGAAGGCTGAGGCACCCATGGACTTCGCATTCGACGCCCGGACCGAGGAACTGCGCGCACGGCTCCTGACCTTCATGGACGAGCACGTGTACCCGGCCGAGCAGACCGCCCATGAGCAGCGGGCCGCGCTCGCCTCGCCGTGGGACACCCCGGCGATCGTCGAGGAGCTGAAGGCCGAGGCCCGGCGGCAGGGGCTGTGGAACCTCTTCCTCCCGGACGCGGAGCACGGCGCGGGGCTGACCAATCTCCAGTACGCGCCGCTGGCCGAAATCACCGGCCGCAGCCCCCAGTTGGCGCCCACCGCGCTGAACTGCGCGGCGCCGGACACCGGCAACATGGAGGTGCTGGCGCAGTTCGGCAACGAGGCGCAGCAGAAGCAGTGGCTGGCGCCGCTGCTGGCCGGTGAGATCCGGTCGGCGTTCGCGATGACCGAGCCGGAGGTCGCCTCGTCGGACGCCACCAACATCGAGACGCGTATCGCGCGGGACGGCGACCAGTACGTCATCAACGGCCGTAAGTGGTACATCTCCGGCGCGATGAACCCGCTGTGCCAGATCTTCATCGTGATGGGCAAGACCGACCCGGACGGCGCGGACCCGCGCCGCCAGCAGTCGATGATCCTGGTCCCGCGCGACACCCCCGGCGTGGAGGTGAAGCGCGCCATGCAGGTCTACGGCTACGAGGACCACTACCACGGCGGCCATGCCGAGGTGGTCTTCCACGACGTGCGGGTGCCGGCGGGCAATCTGATCGGCGAGGAGGGCGGCGGCTTCGCCATCGCCCAGGCCCGGCTCGGTCCCGGCCGGATCCACCACTGCATGCGGCTGATCGGCATGGCCGAGCGCGCCATCGAGCTGATGTGCCGCCGCGCGGTGACCCGTACGGCCTTCGGCAAGCCGCTGGCGCAACAGGGCGTGGTCCAGGAGTGGATCGCGGACGCCCGGGTGGCGGTGGAGCAGCTGCGGCTGCTGGTGCTGAAGACCGCCTGGCTGATGGACACCGTCGGCAACAAGGGCGCGCACACCGAGATCCAGGCCATCAAGATCGCCACCCCGCGCACGGTCGTGGACATCCTCGACAAGGCGGTGCAGCTGCACGGCGCCGGCGGGGTCAGCCAGGACTTCCCGCTGGCGGAGCTGTGGGCCGGGGCCCGGACCCTCCAGCTGGCGGACGGTCCGGACGAGGTGCACCAGCGGTCGCTGGCGCGCCGTGAGCTGAAGAAGTACCTCTAGCCGGCAGCCGCCACAGGGCGGCGAAGGCCCGCGACCGCCGGTGGTCGCGGGCCTTCGCCGTGCGCGCTCAGGGCCGCAGCGCCCGCAGCAGCAGCTCCGCGAGGTGGTCGGCGACCTGCTGCGGGCTGAGCGGGCCGTCCTCGCGGTACCACGTGCCCAGGTGGTGCACGGAGCCGAAGTGGTAGTCCACGACGAGGTCGGCGGGGATGTCGGCGGCGAACACGCCGGTGCGCTGGCCCTCCTCCACCAGGGCGCGGAACCGTTCGTGATAGCGCCGCCGTTCGGCGCGTACCTGCTTGTCCTTCTCCGGGCCGAGCTGGTGCATCGAGCGGAAGAAGATCTTGGTGTCGTCGAGGTTCTCGATGGTGGTGACGACGACATCGGCGGCGGCGTCCCGCAGTCGCGTCTCGACCGGCGCGTCGGCGTCGGCGAAGTGGTCGAGCCGCTCCTGCTGGAGCCGCAGCACCCGGCCGTAGACCTCGTGCAGCAGATCGTCCTTGGAGCCGAAGTAGTGGTAGAGGGCGCCCTTGGTGACGCCCGCCGCATCGACGATCTCCTGGACGGAGGTGCGGTCGTAGCCCTGCTCCGCGAAGAGCCGGGTGGCGGTGGCCAGCAGTCGCTGGGCCACCGGCTTCGCCCCGCCGTTGCCGTTGCCGTCCTTTGTGCCGGCCATCGCCCTCACCTGCTCCTTCGTGCTCTCGTTCATGCGCGGTGGCGCAGCTCCCGTCGGAGGATCTTGCCACTCGTGGTCTTCGGAAGCTCGGCCAGGATCTCCACCTCACGGGGATATTTGTACGCCGCGAGCCGCTCCTTGCAGTACGCGGCCAGCTCGGCGGGTTGCGGGGCGCTGCCCGGCCGCAGGCTGACGTACGCCTTGACCGACTCGCCGCGGTAGGCGTCGGGCACCCCGACGACCGCCGCCTCACGCACCGCGGGATGGCTGTAGAGCACGTCCTCGACCTCCCGCGGCCACACCTTGAAGCCGGACGCGTTGATCATGTCCTTCTTGCGGTCGACGACATAGAGCCAGCCCTCGGTGTCCATGAAGCCGATGTCGCCGGTCCGCAGCTCACCGTCCGGGATGCCCTGGGCGGTGGCGTCCGGGCGGCGCCAGTAGCCGGGGACGACCTGGGGGCCGCGCACCGCGATCTCGCCCTGCTCGCCGAACGGCAGGTCCCGGCCCTGCTCGTCGATGATCCGGACGACGGTGTCGGGGCCGGGGACGCCGACGGCGAGGGTGCCGGAGACCTTGTCGACCGGCGCCTGCCGGCCGGGCGGCACGCTGGCGCAGGGGGCGGTGCACTCGGTCAGGCCGTAGCCGTTGTGGAGGTAGGGGCCGAAGCCGGTGCGGAAGGTCTCGACGAGGGCGGGCGGCAGCGGTGCGCCGCCGGAGGACAGGGTCGTGAAGGACGCGAAGTGCTCGCGGGTGACCTCGGGGTGGGCCATCAGCGCCATGTAGGCGGTGGAGGGGCCGACGGTGTAGGCGGGCCGGTGCTCCAGGAAGGCGTCCAGGACGACGCCGGCCTCGAAGCGGTAGGCGAGGGCGAGGGTGCCGGCGTTGGCGAGGCAGGCCGCGAGCTCGCAGACCAGGCCGGTGATGTGGAAGAGCGGGGCGAGCGCGAAGTAGGTGGCGCCGTCGGGCAGGCCCAGGCCGGTGCGCTGGCGTTCGGCGTTGTACGTGATGTTGCCGTGGGTGTTGGTCGCGCCCTTGGGGGTGCCGCTGGTGCCGGAGGTGTAGCTGATCAGCGCGAGGTCGTCGGCGGTGAGTCCCGGGTCGGCCGGCACCGCGCGGATCGGTCCCGTGGTGCGGGCGACGGTCAGCAGATCATCGGCGCCCTCCTGCGGCCCGAGCCGCTCGCCGCGCAGCACCCGCCGGTCGTCGCGGGTCTGCAGATCCCGTTCCCACGCGGTGAGCGCGATCCGTACGGACGGTGCCCCGTCGGCGATCAGGCGCAGAAAGCCGTCCCAGGTGCGGTCGGCGCAGATGACGGCGGTGACCTCGGCGTCGTCCAGGATGTGCCGCATCTCGGCGGACTTGTACATGGGGTTGACCGGGACCACCACCCCGCCGGCCTTCCAGACGCCGAGCACGGCGAGCACGAAGTGCGGGGTGTTCTGCAGCATGACCGCGGCCCGGTCACCGCGCCGGAAGCCGCGCCCGGCGAGATGGGCGGCGATGCCGTCGGAGAGCGCGTCGGTCTCGGCGTAGGACAGCCGGCCGTCGAAGTAGGCGAGCGCCGTGCGGTCGGGGGCCCGGCCGACCGCGGCCCGGAAGGCGTGCAGCGTCGAGGGGGGCGGCTGGACGGGGGCGCGCTGGGCGTCGGTGAGCTGTGTCAGCCACGGCTTGTCCTGGTAGGAGGTCATCGGGGTGCGGCCCTTTCTTCCTGATCGCCTGATCATCCCTGCGGGGGAACACCTGGGGTGTGGCGGGGGGCGCACCGGACCCGGCCGGTGCGCCCCGTCCGTACGGCGGAATCCGCTCCGGGGCGCTCCCTTGGTCAGGAGCGGCCCTCGGCCTGCTCCAGCTTCTGCTGGAGGTGGTTCATCCCGGTCAGCCAGCGGTCGGGCTCGGCGGCCCGGGTGGCGTAGTAGTCGCCGACCTCCGGATGCGGCAGGACCAGGAAGCGGCCCTCGGCCATGGCCGCGAAGAGCGCCTCGGCGACGTCCTCGGGCTCCACGGCGGTGGGCGTGAGCACCAGGTCGCCGGCGGCGCCGGTGGCGGCCAGCATGTCGGTGCGGACGCCCTGGGGGCAGATGGCGTGGACGTCGATGCCGCGGTGGCGGTAGGTCAGCGAGAGCCACTCGGCGAAGGCGTAGGCACCGTGCTTGGTGACGCTGTAGGGGGCCGCGGCGACCATGGTCAGCAGGCCCGCGGCGGACACCGTGGAGATGAAGCGCCCGCTGCCGCGCTCCAGCCACTCGGGCAGCAGCGCACGGGCGGCCCGGACATGCGCCATGACATTGACGTCCCAGGCCAGCGTCCAGTCCTCCTCGGGGGCCTCGGGTCCGCCGCCGGTGCCGACCCCGGCGTTGGCGCAGAAGATGTCGATGGCGCCGCCGAGCGCCTCCCGCGCGGCCGGGACGACCCCGGAGGCGTCCCCGGCGACCGCGAGCGCCCCGATCTCCGCGGCGGTCCGCTCCGCCTTGGCCTTGTCGAGATCGTTGACCACGACCCGGGCGCCCTCGGCGGCGAACCGGCGGGCCAGCGCGGCGCCGATCCCCCCGCCCGCCCCGGTCACGACAACGGCCTTGTCCCGTACGGCTTCCACTGCGGTATCTCCCTCGGTCGCGCCGGATCGGCTGGAGGCAGACTAACCAGTCGGTATGTCCTGGCGGAAGGGGCCCGTTCCCGTCACGGCCGGGTCGCTCGCGCCACGGAGGGGCTGACCACGACCGGGACCGTGCGCCACGGGACGGGTGTGCGTACGGCCGGGTCCGTTCCCCGGCGGGCCGGTGCGCGTTAGCGTGCACACGACACGTATCCGGTGGATTTCTGACTGCTGATCACGGAGGTGTGCGGATGGCTCTGTCGAGACGCGTTCTGCTCGGGCGGCTGGCGGCGACCGGAGCGGCCGGGGCGGCCCTGACCGTGGCGGCGGGCGGCCCGGCCGCCGCGCGGCCCGCGCCCGGCACCCGGCGACGGGTGCACACCGGCTTCGACCGGCTCGCCGCCGACGGCTACCGCCTCCTGGACGGCCGGCGGGTCGGCATCGTCACCAACCCCACCGGGGTCACCCGCGACCTGCGGCACCTCGTCGATGTGATGCACGCCGACGACCGGGTGCGACTGACCGCGGTCTTCGGCCCCGAGCACGGCTTCCGGGGCACCGCCCAGGCCGGCGGCTCCGAGGGGCGCTACGACGATCCGGCCACCGGGCTGCCGGTCTACGACACCTACAACAAGAGCGGGAGGGAACTCGCCGCCGTCTTCACCGCCTCCGGAGTGGACACCGTCGTCTTCGACATCCAGGACGTCGGCGCACGCTTCTACACCTACATCTGGACGCTCTACGACTGCATGGTGGCGGCGGTCCTCGCCGGCAAGCGCTTCGTGGTGCTCGACCGGCCGAACCCGGTCACCGGCCGCGCGGCCACCGGCCCGGTGCTCGACAAGGCCTACACCTCGTTCATCGGCCGGGAGCCGATCTCCCAGGCACACGGAATGACGGTGGCCGAGCTGGCGCTGCTGTTCAACGGCGAGTTCGTCCCGCGGGCCGCCGGGCGCCCGGTGGAGCTGGAGACCGTGGCGATGACCGGCTGGCGCCGCGACGACTTCTTCGGGGCGACCGGCCTGCCCTGGGTGCCGCCGAGCCCCAACATGCCCACCCCCGACACCGCCCTCGTCTACGCCGGCACCTGCCTCTTCGAGGGCACGAACCTTTCCGAGGGACGCGGCACCACCCGGCCCTTCGAGCTGCTGGGCGCGGACGGTATCGACCGGCGGTGGGCCGCGGCCGCCACGGAACTGGGCCTGCCCGGCGTCCACTTCCGGGAGGCGTACTTCGCCCCCACCTTCTCCAAGTTCCAGGGCACCACGATCGGCGGCGTCCAGCTGCACGTCCACGACCCCGAGGCGTTCGACCCGGTTCGCACCGGCATCGGCCTCCTGGTGACCGCGAAACGGATCTGGAAGGACTTCGCCTGGCGGCCGGACCACGGCATCGACCGGCTCACCGGCTCCTCGGCCGTACGGACGATGACCGACGCGGGCGCGGGGCCGGACGAGATCGTCGCGGCCTGGCAGGAGGGGCTGGGGCGCTTTAGGACGGTGCGGGCGCGCTATCTGCGCTACCGCTGAGAGCGCGCCGGGGAGGTCCGGCGGCTGCCCTGACTCCGGTGGACGGTGCCGTCGGGGTCCAGTCCGCGGAAGGCGAGCAGCACCACCAGGAATCCTCCGCAGCAGATCGACACATCGGCGAGATTGAGGACGGCGAAGTGGGCGGGGGCGATGAAGTCGACCACCCCGCCCTGGAATCCGCCGGGCGCGCGGAAGAGCCGGTCGGTGAGGTTGCCCAGCGCCCCGCCCAGCAGCAGGCCGAGCGCCAGGGCCCACGGCACGCTGTAGAGCTTGCGGGCCAGGCGCACTATCACGGTGATCACCACCGCGGCGATGACGGTGAAGATTATGGTCATCGCCTCGCCGAAGCCGAAGGCCGCGCCGCGGTTACGGATGACCCGCAGCTGGAGCAGGGTGCCGACGACCTGCACCGCGTCGTGGTGCTCCAGCTTCGCGACCACCAGCAGTTTGCTGCCCAGATCGAGGAGGTAGGCCAGCGCGGCGACCGCGCACAGCACCGGGATGAGCCGCTTGCGCCGCACCCCGCCGCGCGCGTCGGCGCCGTCCGCCGCGGGCACCTCGGTGGTCTGCTGAGTTTCTGTCACGGGAGTCCCCCCAATGTTGTCCCGCCCCAGGCCCCCCTGGTCGGGAATGAGCGTACGGCACCCCGGTGCGCCACCGGGCGGGCGCCACGACCGGATTCTGACGGCACGTCGGAACGGCGGACACGGCGCCTCACGACCGGAACCACCACCGGCCGCTCTCCCACGACAGGGCCTCCCACAGGAGGTTGAGGGGGTGGCCGGGGGCGTAGGAGCCGCGCTCCCCGCGGCGGGTGAACACCCCGACCAGTACCTCGGTCCTGGGGCCCACCGCCCCGACGAGTTCCAGGGTGCGCAGTCCGCCGGCCTCCGGCAGCCGGCCGTCCGCGGCCGCCTCCCCGATGCCCCGGGTGACCAGCATCGCCCCGCTCACCACCCCGGACCGCAGCAGCTCGAAGCCGTAGTGGGCGGCCTCGATCTCGGCCGCTATGGACAGCTTCTGCCGGTAGTCCGGGCCGTACCAGGAGGTCAGGAAGCGGTCGATCAGGCCGCGCGCCGAGACCACCAGGGGCAGCCCGGGCAGTTCACGGGCGTCGAAGGAGGTCCCGGGGAGCTTCTCCGGCGGCAGGTTCGTCAGCAGGGAAAGCCCGCTGCGGCGCCATTCCAGGACCTCGTACGGACCAAACAATTCCGCTTCTTTGCCCTCGGTGACGACCACGCTGCCGCAGACCAGATCCAGCTCCTTGGCACGCAATTTGGCGAAGAGGTCGCCGGTGCGGACATGCGTCACTTTCAGATCGACGTCATCGCGCTCGAAATCCTCACTGACGCGTTCCACCGCGTCCAGCAGAAAGCCGAGCGTATAGCGGGTGGTGCCGACGGACAGCGTCCGGCCCAGCCGGCGGCGGGCGTCGCGCACCCCGTCCGACCACTCCCCCAGGGTGCGCCGCGCCAGCTCCACCAGCGCCTCGCCGGTCGCGGTGAACAGGGCGTCCCTCCCGCGCCCCTGCTTGAGCACCAACTCCTCGCCGCACAGCCCGGAGAAGGTGCGGTTCATGGTGTCCAGTTGCTTTTGCACACTGGACTGTTCCCTGCCCAGCCGGCGCGCGGCACCCAGCGCGGTGCCCGTCTCGTGGACGACGATCAGCGTGCGCAGCTGGTCCATGGTGGTGTCCAGCAACTCCGTCGGGTACTGCTGCGGAACTGACAAAGCCATGCGCCCCTACTCGCTTTCCCATCCCTGGAATGCAGAACGGTGCAGCATAACCCCAGGAAAAACCCGGCCGGGCACCGCCGGGATTACTGGGGGTTTCTTCCGGAAAATGCGGGATGCGTTCTCGGTGACCATGGAATGGTCAAGTAAATCCCGGCTTTTCCGCACGCGGTCCGTCCCGGCGTACGGGCCCGGGGCGTTCGGCGGCCCCCGGACGTACGGCAGCAGGCCCCGGGCGCGCGCCCGGGGCCTGCTGCCGTACGTCCGCTGCGGCTGCCGTGCGTCCGCTACCGGTGCGCGGGGAACTCCACGACCTGCTGATAGGTCGGCCGGTTCTGCCAGCTGATGGTGTCGTGGGTCAGACCGCCCACCGCACGCTGGATGATCGCATCCGCACACCACTGGTCGCCGGCCTTGCAGCTGCCGTCGCCGGGGTAGACCTGCTCCGCGGTCTTCCCGGCCGCCTGCTGAAGGGTGGTCAGCAGGGTGTCGCGGCAGGCGGACAGGTCACCGCCGCCGCAGTACGGCTCCGCGAGCGGGCCCTGCACCGGGTCGCCGAGCACCGACCGCAGGTCCTTGTCCGCATAGCTCCACCAGCCGTACTGGAAGGCCGAACCGGCATGCCCGCCGGTCGGGCCGTGGCCGGCGGACGGCGATTCGTCGAGGGCGAGGTTGGCCCGCAGCGCGTCGTAGAGATCGCCGCCCAGCCCGGGCTTGAAGACCGCCTCGGCCATCAGCGGCCACCAGGCGTCCATCAGGCGGACCGCGTCGGGGTGGGTGTAGGTGTGCGAACCGGCGGCGGTCTCCCGTCGCTGGGCGCCGTCCTTGCGCCAGGCCTCCAGCTGCTGGACCGCGGTCTTCAGCGCCGGGTCGGTGACGGGCTTGCTGTTCAGTACCCGCAGCAGCTCGGGCAGCACGTCCTCACCGCGCAGATCGGTGACGGCGGCCTCCCCCATGGCGCGGGTCAGCGCCGCCCGGGTCACCCCGCCGCCCTTGGTCAGCGCGCGCACCCGGTCGTCCAGCAGATTGCCGCGGTGCACCGAGCCGTTGCCGAAGCCCGCCGAGTCGTAGTCCTTGGCCTGCTTGTTGTTCCAGGAGATGTAGTAGTCCTGGTCGACGGACTGCGGGTGCTGGGCGGGCGGGGTGTAGTCGGTGGTGTTGGTGGCGGGGTCGTAGCCCTTCCACTCATAGGCGTCGTCCGCCGTGACCGGCAGCGACGGATCGACGTCCGGGTTGCGGACCGGGTTGAGGCCGCTGTTGTAGTACGCGATGTCCCGGGAGTCGGCGTAGAACCAGTTGAAGGCGTAGCCGATGTGCGCGGCGGCCTTCTGGAAGGACGCGGCGTCGGTGACGTAGGACGGGTCGTTGAACATCTGGAAGCCGATGATCGAGTCGGCCTCGTGGCGGTAGGTGGAGCGCTGCGCGGTGTAGGCGACGGGTTTGCCGTCGACGGTGGCGCGGTGGGTGACGATGCCGTACTTCGTCCGGAAGACCTGCATCCGGTAGGAGCCGGCCGCGGTCGGGTCGGCGACGGTGGGCTTCCAGGAGTTGGTCCGCTCCATCTTCTCCATGGGGACGCAGCCGCCGCGGTAGCGGTAGGAGGTGGAGTCCTTGGTGGGCGCGGAGCCGTCCGCGTTGCACAGCTCGGCGGCGTAGGTGTCGGTAATGTCCTGGCCGGCGGAGGTGGCGCTCCAGGCGTAGTCCTGGCCGCGGCCGAGCTGGACGTACATCCCCACCCCCGCGAAGGACGCCCCGCGGGCGCTGATGCCGGGCCCCTGGATCTCCTGGAGCATCAGCAGCTGGGGCGCGAAGTAGCCGGTCTGCGGGCCGAAGACGGCGACGGGGTGGCCGCTGGCGGTGTGCTTGCCGGACACCAGCAGGGCATTGGACATCCCGCGGTGCTGTGTGGGGTCGAAGCTGCCCTTGGGCAGCACCCCGTCCTTGAAGAGGCCCTCCAGCTTCTTGTACTTCTTGGGGGCCTTGACCGGGTCCCGCGGCGGGGTGCCGCTCTTGACGGTGGCCGCGCCGGTGCGGTCGAAGACCAGCGGCTCGGCGGTGACCGAGCCGCGGTCGGGCAGCGCGGTGCCCTTGGCCTTGGCCGGCTTGACCGCGTACGGGAAGCTGCTGCCGTCGTGCAGGGTCTTGGCGGCCTCGGGGTCGTTGCGCTCGCGGAAGGACTCCCAGACCGCGGTGCCCTTCTCCACGCCGTACTTCTGCTGGGCGGAGAGCAGCGCGAGGGCCGAGGGGACCTCGCCGCCACCTCCGTTGCCGAAGAGCCCGCCGACGACGGAGGCCAGGGCTATCAGGTCGGTGAGCTTGAAGGGCTGGATCTCACCGGCGTTCGTGATCGCGTCGACATGGCCGGTGAGGACGTACTCGCCGGGGAAGTAGCGGCCGTTCTTGGACTGTTCGCGGTAGGCGTTGATGCCGTCGATGTAGGCCTGGGCGTCGGCCATGGCCTGCTTGCCGCGCTCGCCGTTGTGGTCCCGGATGTAGTCGACCTGCTGTTGCAGGTCCTCCTCGGTGTACGGCGCCTGCGGCCAGAACTGCTGCTCCAGGCCCTGGTTGGCGAGTGCGCCGCCGGCGAAGGAGGTCAGCTCGCCGCGGCCGATGTGGCGGAAGAGGTCCATCAGCCAGAGGCGGTCCTGGCCCGCGGCGTAGCCGGCGCCGTATTCGGTTCCGTAACGGGTGGTGCCCTTGATGTGCGGGACACCGGTCTTCTTGTCCCGGGTGATGGTCACGTCGTCGCGGGGCGTGGTGACCTTGCCGACCTGGTCCTGGGGGACGCCGAAGGAGGCGTCGTTGAAGAACCGGGTGAGGGTGTCGTCGGTGAGTGACTGATAGCCGCCGGCCAGTGCGCTGTAGGGGCCGAGCTGGTCGGTGGAGTGCTCGGGGTGGGTACCGAACAGCTTGTTGCCGAGAATCTCGACCAAGGTGGCGTTGCCGGTGGCGCCGGGCGGCAGGATGTCGGCGCACTGGCCCTGGCAGTAGTCGTGGGCATCGTCGGGTGCAAGGGCCGCGGCCGCAGTGGGGGGCGGTGCCAAGAGCATGGCACCCAAGGCGAACAGGGCCGCCGCGGCGGCGGTCCTGAGCCTTCCGGTACGTCGTCGCATACCTGCTCCTCGGTGGGGGTCCCCCCTGCTCTTCCGGAGCCTGGGGAAGGGTGGGCGGGACGTTACCGGCGGTTATCCCCGGCCGGAAGATGAACAACAGTCAACTTTTCATCTCTCCGGGGGACTTCGAAGCGGCGGCACCGTCACTCTCCGGGCGGACGGCGCCACCGCCCCTCCGGTTCGCACCCCGGGACACCCCGAGACCGGGCCCCGACTCGCCCCGGCCCCCGCCCGGATCCCGCCCCGCCAAAACCGCAAAAAAGTTCGATGGATCCAAGTGGGGATCGGTTACGTCTCATCCCCGTCCAGTCGGATCCTCCCCACGGAGGTGGGATGAAATGGCCGGTTTCAGAGCCCTCGCAGAGCAGGTCCGCAATCCACGACTCGTCGCGACCCAGCGACGCACCGCGCTGCGCAAGTGCCTCGAACGCTTCGCCCCTTACGGGCACCGGGCGACCTGGCACCATCTGTGCACCCGGGCCGGTATCGCGACCCAGGACCGCGACCCGGATCCGGAGCGGCTGGTGGCCGCGCTGAGCGAGTTGGAGGAGGCCCGCACCCTCTGGCTCGCGTACGAGGAGGAGTTCGCCGCCCGGCGCCGCAAGGAGAAGCACGACGGCATCCGGCAGCCCGGCGCCCTCGACGAGTGGCACCGGCGGACGTGGGGAGGCTGTGACATCGTGCCGTGCGAGTCGCCGCAACGGCACCCCGCGGCCCCGCTCACGGTGGTGCTCCGCAACATGATCGTCGCGATGGAGGCGGGCCGGCCGCGCCGCGACTGCCCGGTGTGCGGCGGCACCCGCTTCAGCTGGCTCCCGCAGTCCATGAACCACCCGGCGGCCGGACCGGCCTGCCGGCAGTGCGGGGTGCTCGCACCGGTGTCCGTGCTCACGCCCGAGGCGCTGATGGCCGCCGACCGCATCCGCGGCGCGGGGGCGTTCGCGGCGGCCTGAGCGGCGGCCCGAAGCCGCCGGGCACGGCGGGCGCCGGGGAAGGGCCGCGGTCCGGGAGCATTGTCAGACCCTTCTGCCATCATCGGAGCATGCTTCAGGTCTGCCTCAACGGCCCCCGGACCGCGGCCGGTTCAGGTGCGCTGCCGATGTCACCGGCCGCGCTCGCCGCTGCCGCACGGCAGGCGGTGGCGGCCGGCGCCGAGGATGTCCATGTCCATCCGAAGACCCCGTGCGGCCAGGATTCGCTCGCGCCGCGGGTGGTGGCCGCGGCCGTGGAGGCGATCCGCGCGGTGGTGGACGTCCCGGTCGGGGTGACGACCGGCGCCTGGGCCGAGCCGGACCCCGTGCGCCGGGTGGCGCGGGTCGGGTCCTGGACGGCGCTGCCCGATCACGCCTCGGTGAACTGGCACGAGCCCGGCGCGGAGGCGCTCGCCGCGGCCCTGCTGGAGCGCGGCGTCGGCATCGAGGCCGGCATCTGGTCGGGCACCGCCGGCGCCCGGTTGTTCGCCCGCTCCCCGCTCGCGCCCCGGGTGCTGCGAGTGCTGGCGGAGGTGACCGACACCGACGCCGGTTCCGCGCCGGCCACCGCGCGCGAGCTGCTGGCCGCGCTGGCCGGCGCCGCGCCCGGCCGCCCGGTGCTGCTCCACGGCCAGGACGGCGGGGCCTGGCCGGTGCTGCGGCTGGCCGGCGCCCTGGGCCTGGACACCCGCATCGGCCTGGAGGACACCCTCCTGCTGCCCGACGGCGGGCCGGCCCGCGACAACGCCCAGCTGATACGCGCCGCGGCGGCGCGGTGAGCGGCCCTCTCGGTGCCCGAACCGTCCGTTCATATACGGCCTTTACGGTCCGACCAGGAAACTGAACCACCAGAAACCGAACAACGGAAGCAACGGAAACCACTGTGCACGGGGCTGACCACCCGCACCGGCCTCACGCCCGGCGGGCAGCGGCCTTCCCGCCCGTACGGCACCAGGCCGCACGGGCACCCTCTCCCCTGCCGTGAGGGCATGGGAGGCACTCCCAGGAGAAGGTGGACGTCCATGGCCGAACTGCACGATCTGACCGCGCTCGAGCAGGCCGAGGGGATCCGGTCCGGTGACATCTCCCCCGTGGAGCTCACCGAGCACTATCTGGCGCGGATCGAGCGGCTCGACGAGACACTCGGCGCGTTCCTCACCCGCACCCCGGAGATCGCCCGCAAGCAGGCCTCGGAGGCGGAGAGCGAGGCCGCCGCGGCCCGCCGCGAGGGCCGCGCGCTGCCCCCGCTGCACGGCGTCCCCGTCCCGGTGAAGGACCTCAACCAGGTCGCCGGGGTGCGCTGCACGATGGGTTCCCGGGCGCTGGACGGGAATGTTCCGGTGCTCGACGACCATCTGGTCGGCAAGCTGCGGACGGGCGGCACGATCCTGCTCGGCAAGACCAACACCCCCGAGTTCGGGCTGCCCTGCTACACGGAGAACGGCCTCGCGCCGCCCGCCCGCACCCCCTGGAACCCGGAGCTCTCGGCGGGCGGCTCCAGCGGCGGGGCGGCCGCGGCCGTGGCCGGCGGCTTGGCCCCGCTCGCGCATGCCAGCGACGGCGGCGGCTCGATCCGCATTCCGGCGTCCGTCTGCGGGCTGTTCGGCATCAAGCCCAGCCGGGGCCGGATCAGCAGCGGCCCCCTGTTGCACGACGTCTCCGGCCTGGCCACCTCGGGCCCGCTGGCCCGTACGGTCGCCGATGCGGCCACCCTGCTGGACGTCCTGGCGGGCCCCATGCCCGGCGACCCGTTCGCGGCACCGTCACTGCCGCCCGGCGACACCTTCGCCGCGTACGCCCGCCGGGAGCCGGGACGGCTGCGGATCGCCTGCCTCACCGAGCCGCCCGTCCCCGGGGTCGAGGTCCACCCCGACTGCCGTACGGCCACCACCGACACCGCCGCCCTGCTCACCGGACTCGGCCACGAGGTCGAGGAGTTGACGCTGCCGTCCGACGACGGCATCCTCCTCGCCTTCACCCGCGTCTGGTCGGTGCTGGCCGCGAGCCGCCCCGTGCCGCCGGAGGGCGAGGAGCTGCTGATGCCGCTCACCCGCTATCTGCGCGCCCGCGGCGCCGAGGTCTCCGGCACGGAATTCGCCCGGTCGCTGCACGCCTTCCGGATGCTCGCCCAGTCCCTCGCGGACGGGCTGATGCCGCCGGGCGGCTATGACGTGATCCTCTCCCCGACCGTCGCCGCGCCTCCGGTGGCGGTCGGCGCGCTGCGCAACGACGCCGATCCGCAGGCCGAGTTCGCCGCCATCGGCGCCTTCACCCCGTTCACCGCGCTCTACAACGCCACCGGCCAGCCCGCGGTGAGCGTCCCGCTCCAGTGGAATGCCCAGGGCCTGCCGATCGGGGTGATGCTGGCCGGCCGGTACGGCGAGGAGGCCACCTTGATCGCGCTCTCCGCCCAGCTGGAGCAGGCCCGCCCGTGGGCGGCCCGCAAGCCGTCCATGTGGTGACGCCGAGGTACGGGCGGGCGCCCCACGCCGGGGGCGCCCGCCCGCACCCTCACCTCTCGCCCGGACAGCACTCCTGACCGCCCGCCGCACTCTTCCGGCTCGGCCCGCTCGGCCCGGCCGCGCTCCCCTGCGGGTCGTCGGCCCACCGCTGTGCCCCCGCCGGGTCCTTGACGCTCCGGTCGACCCGCAGCCGGCGCGCGCCGGGCCCCTGTTCGCCGAGGCTGTCGTACGGGTTGGACAGCGCACAGGTCTCCAGCGAGAGACAGCCGCAGCCGATGCAGTCGCTCAACCGGTCGCGCAGTTCCATGAGTTGACTGATCCGCTCGTCCAGCTCGGCACGCCAGACCTCGGAGAGTCCGGCCCAGTCGGCCCGGTTGGGGGTGCGCTCGTCGGGCAGCTCCGCCAGCGCGTCACGGATCACGGCGAGCGGAATCCCGACCCGCTGCGCCGCCCGTACGAACGCGACCCGGCGCAGCGCGTCACGGGGGTAGCGGCGCTGGTTGCCCGCCGTCCGGGTGCTGCTGATCAGCCCTTTGGACTCGTAGAAGTGCAGCGCGGAGACCGCGGCGCCGCTGCGCGCGGAGAGCTGACCGACGGAGAGTTCATGAACCTTGTACGGAAGCTGGGGCACGGTTCCACCCTAGGGGGACGTGCCCGGTGGCCCTGAGGCGTTGACAGTGGGTACCCCCACTCCGCATGCTGAGCAAGCGCTTAGTAAGCGCCCCCGGCCGGTGTGCGACAGCGGCGGATGGATCCCGAGGAGGCAGACGGAGATGGCACAGCCCCGAGTATTCGGATCGCTCGACGAACTGCGGGCCGCGGTCGGTGAGGAGTTGGGCACCAGCGACTGGCTGGAGATCGACCAGAAGCGGATCGATCTGTTCGCGGACGCCACCGGCGATCACCAGTGGATCCATGTGGACCCGGAGAAGGCGGCGGCCGGCCCCTTCGGCACCACCATCGCGCACGGCTATCTCACGCTGTCGCTGCTGCCCGCCCTCGTACCGCAGCTGATGCGCGTCGACAACGTGAAGATGGGCCTCAACTACGGCTCCAACAAGGTGCGCTTCCCGGCCACCGTCCCGGTCGGCTCCCGGCTGCGCGCCACGGGCCGGATCGCGGAGGTGGCCGAGGTGTCCGGCGGCGTCCAGCTCACCACGGTCGTGACCGTCGAGCGCGAGGGCGGCGAAAAGCCCGTGTGCGTCGCGGAGACGGTCAGCCGCTTCTACCTGTAGACCGAGGATCATGGCCTGGCCTCAGGCGCTTGCCGTAGGTCAGGATGGCCGGGTGAATAACGACACCACGCACCCCGCTCTGCATCCGGTCAGGGGCGCGGCCCGTTCCGCGATCGCCGGCTTCACCCTCGCCGGCGCCGCCTGGGTGGCCCGGGCCGCCTGGCAGATCCGGCTTGCCACGGCGGGGCTGCCGTCCTCCGGACCCCCGGACCAGGGCGACGGCCGACACCGCACGCTGACCGGGCTGGAGAACACATACCACCTCGTGAGCACCTTGGGGAATGCGGCCACAGTGCTGTGCGCGGCCGCCTTCCTCGTGTGGCTGTTGCGCGTGCGGGACAACGCGCTCGTCCTTTCGGGACAAGCGCCGCGCTACGCCTGGCCGTGGGTCTACGCGGGCTGGATCGTACCGATCATGAACCTGTGGGTGCCCCGCGGAATCGTCGCGGACGTCCACCAGAAGATCGCCCCGGGCGAGCCGCTGCCGCGCGCCGTGAACTGGTGGTGGGGGTTGTGGCTGGCCGGGATGCTGAGCGGGCTGGGACTGATGTACACCGGCTCCACGGACGACATCATCGCGCGTGCCTACACGGACGTGCAGTTCCTGGTGATAGCCGATGCAACCGTCGTGGGCGCGGCCGTGGCCGGCATCTTCGTCGTCCGCGCACTCACCGCGGCGCAGCAGCAACGCATGGGTGCAGCGGGAAAGTAACGAGAAAGCCCACGGCCTAGGGTCTGTCCGGCGCCCCCACCATCCGCAGTACGAGATCGGCATAGAGGGTGCCCACCTCGTCCGGCGTGCGCGGGCCGTCGGCCGTGAACCAGCGGGCGACGTCCACGCACAGCGACAGCACCGCGAGGGTGGTGCCGGGGACGTCGTCGGCCCGGAACTCCCCGCTGTCCGCGCCGTCCTGGATGATCTGCCGCAGCAGCCGGTCGGTCTTGCGACGCAGGCCGGTGATCTCGGTGTAGTGCTCGGGGCTCAGCGCCTGCAGCTCGTACTGGATGACCCGGGCGGTGGTGTGGTGCTCGGCGTGCCAGCGGGCGAAGGTGCGCACGGCGTCGCGCAGCCGCTCGGTGGCGCTGCCCCCGGCCTCGGCGGCGGCGCCCATGATGCGCAGCGCCTTTTCGTGGCCGATGCCGCTGATGCGGTAGAGCAGTTCTTCCTTGGTCTTGTAGTGGATGTAGAGCGCGGCCGGGCTCATACCGGCGCGGCCGGCGATGTCACGGGTGGTGGTCGCGTGGTAGCCACGCTCCGCGAAGGCCTCGACGGCGGCACCGACCAGCCGTCGCGCGGCGTCCGGGGTCACCCCGGCCCACTCCTCGTTCTCCTCTTCGGCCCGTTCCGCCGCCGCACCCATCGCGCTCCCCGCTCCTCGATCCACCAGGGACCCTCCACTGACGGATCGAACACCATATCGCGCCGCTGAGCAAGCGCTTAGGGTCCGGCGGATGCGGACCGGACGGTTAATGAGCACTGCTAGTTTTCGGCAAACGGCCCCTACTATGTGCGTCATGGCCCGACCCCGTAAGCCCCTGCTGAGCCGCGAACGCATCGTCTCCACGGCGCTGGCGCTCATCGACTCCGAGGGGCTGCCGGCGCTCTCCACCCGGCGTCTGGCGGCGGAACTGGGCGTCAGCGGCCCCTCCCTCTACAACCACTTCACGACCAAGGACGAGATCCTCGACGCGGTGGCCGACACGGTCATCGCCCAGGTCGATGTGTCGGCGCTGGAGGCGGGCGGGGACTGGCGCGCCGGGCTGCTCGGCTGGGCCCGCTCCTATCGCGCGGCGCTCGCCGCCCATCCGCACATCGTGCCGTTCCTCGCCCAGGGGCCCGGCCGCCGGCCGGCCGGACTGAAGATGGCCGACGCGGCGTTCGGCGGCATGGTCGAGGCGGGCTGGCCACCCGCCCAGGCCACCCGGGTCTGTGCGATGGTCCGCTACTTCGTCGCCGGCTCCGCGCTGGGCTCGTTCGCCCGCGGCTTCGTCGACGACCCGGGCGCCTACGACCCCGCCGACTACCCGCATCTGGGCCAGGCACATCTGCTGGCGGAGCATCAACGGCAGGTGGACGAGGGCGCGTTCGAGACCGGGCTGCGCGCGCTGGTGGACGGTCTGGCGCTGGCGCACCCCGACCTCGTCCCGCCGGACGGCGGCTGACCGGTCGCCCGGCACCGCCCGCCCCGCCTCAGAAGACGACCAGCGCCCGCCCGCCCTTGCCCGCCAGCATCGCGTCGAAGGCCGCCGGGATGCCGTCGAGGCCGATCCGCTCGGTGACCAGCGCGGCGAGATCGAGCGCGCCGGAGCGGACGTGGCCGGCGATGACCGGGAGATCGCGGGCGGGGTCGCTGTTGCCGTAGACGCAGCCGGAGAGCGTCCGGCCGAAGTAGAAGAGTTCCAGGGCGGAGAAGGTCACCTGCTGCTCCTGGCCGCCGATGCCGACGACCGTCGTACGGCCGCCGCGTCGGGTCGCCGACCAGGCGGCGCGGATGGTGTCGGCGCGGCCCACGCATTCGATGGCGACATCGGCACCGATTCCCCCGGTGAGCCTGCGGATCCGCTTGGCGCCCTCCTTCTCGAAGAACGCGGCGTCCCCGGCCACCAGGAACTCGGTGGCGCCGGCCGCGCGGGCCAGCTCCTCCTTCGCCGGCGAGACGTCCACCGCCACGATCGGGCCGGCGCCCGCGATCCGTGCCGCCTGCAGCGTGGCCAGGCCCACCCCGCCGACGCCGAAGACCACGACCGACTCCCCCGCCCGCACCCGGGCGCTGTGGTGGACGGCGCCCCAGCCGGTGAGCACCGCGCAGCCCAGCAGCGCGGCGTCGGCGAGCGGCACCCCGTCCGGCAGCGGCAGCGCGGCGTGTGCGGGCACCACCGTCTCCTCGGCGAACGCGGCGGTGCCCAGGCCGGGGTAGAGCGCGGTGGCGCCGTCGGCGAGGGTGGCGTACGGGGAGTTCGCGGCGAGGCCCGCACCGGCGCACAGCCACGGCTCGGCCAGCCCGCAGAAATGGCAGTCGCCGCAGGACGGCGCCCAGTTGAGGACGACCTGGTCGCCGGGGGCCACCGTGGTCACGTCGGGGCCGACCGCGGTCACGGTGCCTGCGCCCTCGTGTCCGAGGACGGCGGGGGCGGGCTGGCGCAGGGTCCCGTTGGACAGCGACAGATCCGAGTGGCAGACACCGGCGGCGGCGAGCTTGATGCGGACCTGACCGGGGCCGGGTGCGGGCAGATCGATCTCGGTGACCTGGAGCGGGGCGTTGACGGCGGACAGTACGGCGGCGCGAACCACAGGATCTCCTCGGTGCGGAGGACGGGGCGGGGGAGGTGCCGGGCGGCGGGCGGGCTGCCGGGCGGCGGGCGGCAGGGCCTCCCGCCGCCCGACTCCCGCCCGGCCGGCTCAGAACTGGAGCGACTTGGTCTGCAGATATTCGGCCAGGCCGTGCGGGCCCAGTTCCCGGCCGATGCCGGACTGCTTGTAACCGCCGAACGGGGCGAGGGGGTTGAAGCGGCCGCCGTTGATGTCGACCTGCCCGGTGTCCAGACGGCGGGCGAACGCGGCCGCCTCGGCGTCGTCGCCCGCCCAGACCGCGCCGGCCAGACCGTAGACGGTGCCGTTGGCGATCCGCGCGGCGTCGTCCTCGTCCTCGTACTCCAGCAGCGCCAGGACCGGGCCGAAGATCTCCTCCTGGGCGAGGGTCATCTCCGGGGTGACGTCCGCGAAGACCGTCGGCCGGACGTAGTAGCCGGGCCCGTCGAGCGCCTCCGGGCCGCCCGCCACGACGCGCGCCCCCTGGGCGATGCCCTGCTCGATGTAGCCGCGGACCCGGCCCTGCTGGCGGGCGTTGACCAGCGGACCGACGCGCTCACCGGGCACGTATTTGGCCGCCGCGGCGGCCGCCAGCTCGACGGCCTCGGCGTAGCGGTCCCTGTGGACCAGCATCCGGGTCCAGGCGCTGCAGGTCTGGCCGGAGTTGGCCATGACGTTGGCGACGCCCACCCCGACCGCCTTCGCCAGGTCGGCACCGGGCAGGATGACATTGGCGGACTTGCCGCCGAGTTCCAGCGCCACCCGCTTGACCGCGGCGCCCGCGAGCGCACCGATCCGCCGTCCGACGGCCGTCGAGCCGGTGAAGGACACCAGGTCGACGCCTTCGTGCGCGGCGAGGGCCTGCCCGGCGACCGGGCCGAGGCCGGTGACGAGGTTGAAGACCCCGGCGGGTATCCGGGCCTCGTCGACGCACTCGGCGAACAGCTGGGCGACCAGCGGGGTGTCCTCGGCCGGTTTGAGCACCACCGTGCAGCCCGCCGCGAGAGCCGGGGCCACCTTGGCGACGATCTGGTGCAGCGGGTAGTTCCAGGGCGTGATCGCGCCCACCACCCCGACCGGTTCGTGCAGCACGGTGGAGTTGCCGATCTTCTCCTCGAAGGCATACGTACGGGCGAGTTCGGCGTAGGAGGCGCAGACCGCGAGCGGCACCCCGGCGTGCACCGCCTTGCTGAAGGCGAGCGGCGCGCCGAGTTCGGCGGTGACGGTCTCGGCGATCTCGTCGGCGCGCTCGGTGAGCCGGCCGTGCAGCGCGGCCAGCCGGTCCGCGCGCTCCCCGGGCGGGGTGGCGGCCCAGCCCGGCAGGGCGGCGCGGGCGGCGTGAACGGCGGCGTCCACATCCGGCGCGGAGCCGGCCGGGACGGTGGCGATGACCCGTTCGTCGGCCGGGTTGACGACCTCGATCGTCTCGCTGCCCGCGGCGGGCCGCCAGCTTCCGTCGATGTACATCGCGTCGTGCTGCTTCACGTCGTGATCCTCCCGTGGCGCCGGTCGTCGTCCCCCCAAACTAGCGCCGGTAGTTTTGCGGGCGCCAGGGAGCCCGCCGCCCCCCGGCCCGGGTGACGGCGGGCACGAGCCTACGAGATGCCCGCGACCTCCCTTTATGAGGTGGGGGCGCGGCCGCCATCGACCGCCCCCGTCCAACCCGTCCGGCCCGTCCGGCCCGCCCCTAGAGGATGCCGAAGAGCAGACCCGCCCCCAGGACCACCAGGGAGGTCAGCGCGGCCCATTTGACGGTGAACCTGGTGTGGTCGCCGAACTCGACCTTGGCCATGCCGACGAGGACGTACACCGCGGGGACCAGCGGGCTGGACATGTGCAGGGCCTGGCCGACGAGCGAGGCCCGGGCGATCTCGACGGGGGTCACGCCGTGGGCGGCACCGGCCTCGGCGAGGATCGGCACGATGCCGAAGTAGAAGCCGTCGTTGGACATGAAGTAGGTCAGCGGGATGCTGAGCACGCCGGTGACGAGGCCCATGTGCGGGCCGAGCGCGTCGGGGATGCCGCTGACCAGCCAGCGGGCCATGTGCTCGACCATGCCGGTGCCGGTGAGCACCCCGGTGAAGACGGCGGCGGCGAAGACCATGCCGGAGACGTTGAGGACGTTCTCGGCGTGCGCCGCGACCCGGGCCTTCTGGTCCTTCATGTGCGGGAAGTTGACGGTGAGCGCGAGGGCGGCACCGAGCAGGAACAGCACCGGGATCGGCAGCGCCTGCAGGATCAGCAGGGTGAGCAGCGCGACGGTGAGCGCGGCATTGAACCAGTAGAGCTTGGGGCGCAGGGTGGCGCGCTGCGGGTCCAGCGTCTGGAGACCGGCCTCGTCCGCGCCCTCCGGGGAGCCGGCGGACCCGGCGGCTCCGGAATCGGTGCCGGCGCCGCCCGGGGTGCGCGGGCCACCGGCCGGGGCGCCGCCCGTGCCGACGGCGCCCGCGCCGACCAGGACCGGCTCGCTCTCCTTGACGTCCAGGTCCTCGGTCACCAGCCGGGTGTCGCCGAGGGCCAGCACGCCCAGCCGCTTGCGCTCACGCCGGCCGAGGACGTACGCGAGGACGAAGACCGCGACCAGGCCGACGGCCAGGGCGGGGATCATCGGGACGAAGATGTCGCCGGCGTCGAGCTTGAGGGCGGTGGCGGCGCGGGCGGTCGGGCCGCCCCAGGGGAGGGTGTTCATCACGCCGTTGGCGGTGGCGGCGACGCCGGTCATCACCACCAGGCTCATCTTCAGCCGCTTGTACAGCGGGTAGAGCGCCGAGACGGTGATCATGAAGGTGGTGGAGCCGTCGCCGTCGAGCGAGACGATCGCGGCGAGCAGCGCCGTGCCGATCACGACGCGGACCGGGTCGGCCTTGCAGAACTTCAGGATCCCGCGGACGATCGGGTCGAAGAGCCCGACATCGATCATCACCCCGAAGTAAATGATGGCGAACATCAGCATCGCGGCCGTGGGGGCCAGGTCGCCGATGCCCTTGAGGACGTAGTCGCCCAGGTGCGCGCCCTGTCCGACCAGGACACAGAACAGCGCGGGAATCAGCACGAGCGCTGCCATCGGTGACATCTTCTTCACCATGATCAGCGCCAGGAAGGTGGCGATCATGACAAATCCGAGGATTGTCAGCATCAGTGGTACCTCACGTTCGCCCTTGAACATTTACCGGGGGTGGCGGTTCGGCTGACGTTAGGTGCCGCAAACTTTTGTTAACAAGGGCTTGACGCGCGAGCAATACGAGCAAAACCCCAGGTCAATGCGGATCTCTCCGAACGGGCCGCCGCGCCGTCGCGCCGTGGCCGCCCGTGCCCCCGCCGGGCCACGGCGGACCGCGCACTCATTCGTGGCCGGCGTCCGCCCCGCCGCCGTCCAGATAGCGCACCAGATAGGCCCGCAGCAGCAGCTTGGTCTCCCCGACGATCGCGGGATCCCCTTCCGGATCCGTACGGAAGGCGAGCTGAAGCAGGGCGTCGGCGGTCTCGACGCCCACCAGGAAGGCGGTGCGCAGCCGCTCGTCGGCGGGGTCCAGGCTCAGCGGTCCGGCGAAGAGGCCGAGCAGCCGGTCGGCCACCTCGTAGTTGGCCTGGCGGGAGGCGCGCGGGGCGGGAACGGTGAACTCCACCAGGGCGAAGCCCGGCACCGTGCGCTTCATGGCGAGGTATTCGTCGATCACCACGTCCATCGCGCGGTGCCACTGCGACGACGCGGGGGCCGGTGTGGCCAGCCGGGCGGTGATGCGGTCCGCGTAGGCGTCGAGATTGCGCCGGGCGAGGGCCTCGGCCATGGCGCGCTTGTTGGGGAAGAAGCGGTAGACGGAGCCGATCGGGACGCCGGCGCGGACGGCCACGGACCGGGTGCTCAGATTCTCGTAGCCGGTCTCCTCCAGCACATGGGCGCAGGCGTCGAGGATCCGGGCCAGGCGCTGGGCGCTGCGCTGCTGGACGGGGGCGCGGCGGAGGGAGCCGAGCGGCGGGGCGGGGCGCGGGGTGGGCTGCTGCACCCGTCCATCCTGCCCGGCGACCGGGCCGGCGGCGGGTAACCGTGACGTTCCGGCCGCGCGGCCGGGAGTCTTACGTTGACGGCCCCCTGCCGGAATCCTAATGTCTTGCATAGGATTCCTTGAGTGGCGGGAGCACGCGATGACAGGCACGGGCAACGAGCAGGCGCGGAAAACGGCCGAGGCGCTGGCGTACACCACCGGCTTCGGCAATGAGCACAGCTCGGAGGCCGTCCCGGGGGCACTGCCGACCGGTCGCAACTCCCCCCAGCGCGCCCCGCTCGGCCTCTACGCCGAGCAGCTCAGCGGCTCGGCGTTCACCGAACCGCGCGGGACCAACCACCGCTCCTGGCTCTACCGCATCCGCCCGTCGGCCGCCCACCCGCCGTTCACCCGCGCCGCGCAGGGCGCCCTGCGCTCGGCGCCGTTCACCGACTGCGTCCCCGACCCCAACCGGCTGCGCTGGAACCCGCTGCCCGAGCCCGCGGGCCCGGCCGACTTCCTCGACGGCCTGTGGACCCTGGGCGGCAACGGCGACCCCACCCAGCGCACCGGCATGGCCGTGCACCTGTACTGCGCCAACACCTCCATGGACCGGCGGGTGTTCAGCACCGCCGACGGCGAGCTGCTGATCGTCCCGGAGCGCGGCGCGCTGCTGCTGCGCACCGAACTCGGCCTGCTGCGCGCCGAACCGGGCGAGGTGGCCCTCATCCCGCGCGGTGTCCGCTTCCGCGTCGAGCTGCTGGACGCCGCGTCCGACGGACAGGGCCCGACCGCGCGCGGCTATGTCTGCGAGAACCACGGACGGCCCTTCCAGCTCCCCGACCTCGGCCCGATCGGCGCCAACGGCCTCGCGAACACCCGGGACTTCCGCGCGCCGGTCGCCGCCTACGAGGATGTCGAGGGCCCCGTCGAGGTCGTCAACAAGTTCTGCGGCCACCTCTGGACCGCGACCTACGACCACTCACCGCTGGATGTCGTCGCCTGGCACGGCAACCACGTCCCGTACGTCTACGACCTGCGCCGCTTCAATGTCCTCGGCTCGATCAGCTACGACCACCCCGACCCGTCGATCTTCACCGTCCTCACCTCCCCCTCCGACACCCCGGGGCTGGCGGGCGTGGACTTCGTGGTCTTCGCACCGCGCTGGCTGGTCGGCGAGGACACCTTCCGCCCGCCGTACTTCCACCGCAATGTGATGACCGAGTACATGGGTCTGATCGAGGGCGCCTACGACGCGAAGGCGGCCGGCGAAGGCGGCTTCGTCCCGGGCGGCGGCTCACTGCACAACATGATGTCGGCGCACGGGCCGGACCGGGAGACCTTCGACCGCGCGAGCGACGCCGAGCTCCAGCCGCAGAAGGTCGACGACGGCCTGGCCTTCATGTTCGAGACCCGCTGGCCGCTGACGCTCACCGAACAGGCCCGGGACGCCGGCCATCTGCAGCGGGGTTACGACGACGTATGGCAGGGTCTCCAGCGCCATTTCCGCCCGTGACACCGGGGAAGACCTCGTGACCACCTTCGCTCCCGACTCGCTCGACCTGAACCGCAAGCTGCCGCTGTGGTACCAGGTCTCGCAGTCGCTGCGCGCCTCCATACTCGGCCGCTCCCCCGAGGCGCCGCTGCGGCTGCCCACCGAGGATGCACTCGCCGCGCACTACGGCGTGAGCGTCCTGACCATGCGCCAGGCCCTCAAGGAGCTGGAGACGGAGGGGCTGATCAGCCGGCACCGGCGCCGCGGCACCTTCATCGAGCCGAGCGCTCAGCGCGGTGCGCCGGTGCGGCTGCTGGGTTCCGTGGACGCGATCGTGGCCCAGCAGTCCGGGATGAGCACCGAGCTGCTGGGCCACGGCCCCACCACCGTGCCGGCCGAACTGTCCGGGTACTTCCCCGGCATGGCCGAGGTGACGGGCTTCCGCCGGCTGCGCGGCGACGAGGAGACCGGCGAGCCGACCAACCACGCCCACAACTACGTACGTCCCGAGATCGCCGCCCGGATCGACCCGGCGGACCTGACCCGCTGGCCGATGACGAAGGTGCTGCGGGACGTGGTGGGCGTACGGATCAGCCGGATCACCGACACCGTCGAGGCGCGACTGGCCGACCCGGAGACCGCCCGGCTGCTGCGGATCCCGCTGCTCAGCCCGATCCTGCACTACACGGGCATCACCTACGACGAGGACGGCCACGCAGTCGATGTGGCCCGAATCCACTACAGGGGCGACCGCTTCTCCTTCACGGTGTCGCTTGACGCTTAGCTTTCTTCCCACGTTGTTGGCTTTCCCGCCGTGGTGGCTTGTCGCCGTTGCGCCTGCGGCGGGCGGGTGGGTGTCGGGTGCGGTGACGGGCCTCCGGGGGTGGGTGTTCGGACTGCTTCGCTTTACGTCCGAACACCCACCCCCTCCGGCCCGTCCCCTCCCGTGAGGGGAGAAGTATCGGTGAGTGGGGGCGGGCCATGGATGCTCGTTTCCTTACGAGGCACCAGGCGCACCGCACCACTTGCCGCCACCCCCACCGGCCTTCTTCCCCTCCCACAACGGGAGGGGGCGGGCCGGAGGGGCCGGTGTGTGGGACGTAAAGCGAAGCAGTCCCACACACCGGCCCCGGAGGCCCGTCACCGCACCCCGACAGCCCCGCGCAGCGGACCCCCGCCCGCCGCAGGCGCAACGGCGAGACGAACCACGACGCCGCAGACGACAACGCGGGAACCAGCCCCGCGCAGCGGAGAGGCGCAACGACGGGAAATCCAAAATCGGGCCGAGACAAAGCGCAGCGAACAGGCAACGGCGAGCGCACCGCGAAGCGGGCGACAAACGGCGAGCAACCAACACGGCGGGAAAGCCAAAAACGCGGGAAGCCCTCAAATCCGCTCGAGGCTGAGCCCCGTCGTGCGCGGCCCCAGCAGCGCCACGTCCAGGCACAGCAGCAGCATCAGGCCCGCCGAGCCGGTGAACACCGCGGCCGCCCCGAAGTCGTCGAGCACGCTCAGCGCGACGAACGGCAGTACGACCGAGGTGAGCCGGGACAGCGAGTAGGCGATACCGATGGCGCTGCTGCGCAGGGCGGTCGGGAAGAGCTCGGTCTGGTAGACGTGGAAGGCGTTGGAGAAGATGTTGCTGCACACCGTCAGCAGAAAGCCGAAGGTGACGACGGCCCAGGCCGCGGTGGCGAATCCGAAGGCCAGACCACAGCCGGCGATGCCGAGCGCCGAGGCGATGATCAGCGTCCGGCGCTCGACCCGGTCGATCAGCGGGACCGACAGCGCGGAGCCGGCCGGATAGCCGCAGAAGCTCAGCGCCGCGTACAGCAGCGACTCGGTGACGGTGTGCCCCTTCGCGGTGAGCACCACCGGCGCCAGCGACCCGAAGCCGTAGTAGCCGACGGTCTGCAGCACCTGGAAGAGCCACCACATCACGGTCCGCCGCCGCCAGGTGCCCCGGAACATCTCCCCCAGCGGCACCCGCCGTTCCCAGACGGTCTCCGTCTCGGGTACCGACGGCAGGCTGCCGCCGCTCTCCCGGGCCACCCGCTCCTCCAGCTCCGCCACGATCCGTTCGGCCTCCGCGTCGCGGCCCTGCACCGCCAGCCACCGCGGTGACTCCGGAAGCCGGCGCCGCATCAGCTGAAGGAACGCGGCGCCCAGCGCACCGGCGAGCAGCAGCCAGCGCCAGCCCTCGAGGCCCAGCAGCCGGTGGGCGGCCACCAGGCGGGCCCCGAGCAGCGCGGCGACCGGCACGCCCACGAAGCCGATGGTGTAGGCCCAGGCGAGGTAGCGCCCGCGCACCGCCCGGGGCAGGAACTCGGCGAGATAGGTGTCCACCAGCACGAGTTCGGCGCCGAGCCCCAGCCCGGCCGCGAAGCGCAGCGGCAGCAGCCACGACAGATCCGGCGCACCGGCGCTCAGCAGCGAGAAGAACGAGTAGGCGGCCAGATTGACCAGGAACATCCGGCGCCGCCCGAAGCGGTCGGCGAGCACCGAGAGCACATTCGCGCCGACGAACATCCCGAGGAAGCCGGACGCGATCACCCAGGACGTCGCGGTGTGCCCCAGGTGCCACTGCCCGGCCAGCACCGCGGCCAGCACCCCGCCCAGAAACAGCTCGTAGAGGTCGAAGAAGGCACCGATGCCGACGACGAGGGTGAGACGGCGGTGCCACCGCGACGGCGGCAGCCGGTCGAGCCGTGCGGCGGCCCGGGTGCCGAGGGCCGTCCCCCCGCGCCGGTCCGGCGTGGGCGAGGTGGTGTCCCGCATGACGCTCCTCCCCTGAGCAGGTCCCGGCACACCGCACGGAGCCAGGTCCGCACCGTGTGGCCGGGCGTACGGCGAGGACCGTACTCCGCCAAGATCAGCAAGCGGAAGACCGCGGGGAGACCCGCCCCCAAGGAGTGGCGTGACCGGCGGAGGCGGTACGCCCGCCGGGCCCCGTGGTTACCATGCCGGGGTCAACCGAACGGTCCGGGAGGGGCTCCGCGTGACGGCGAAGCAGGACGCGCCACGGCTGTCCGATCTCATGCCGTGGTCCGTGGCGCCGCTGCGGCTCGGCCGTTCCTGGGTGCGCTCGCCGGACCCGGCGACCCTGCGGGCCCGCTGGACGGCGCTGGTGGAAGCCGGCGACACGGCCGCCCGCGAGCGCCTGTTCCGGCCGTCCCGGGCCCGCACCCTGCACTCCGCCGTCGGCCAGCTGCCGGGCCAGGCCACCCCGACCGGGCGGCTCCACCGCGCGAGCGGGCCCTGTCCCGAGCCGGTACGGATCCTGCACGGCCCGTTCGACCAGCAGTGGCTGCTGCCCGACCACCGGCTGATCGACGGGGCCCGGCCGGAGCTGTGGCGGGTGGCCGACGAACGGCAGCTGTTCGTCGTCGAGTGGGGCCAGGTCCCGCAGCTGCCCGGGCCTCCGGTGGTGTGCACCACGCTGCTGCCCGACGGACGCTCCCCGGCCGGCCGCCCCGGCCGGATCCGCCCGTTCTACCGGCGGCCCGGCGGCCAGGAGCCGAACCTCGCGCCCGGCCTGCTCGCCCTGCTCGGCCGGCGCCTGGACCGCGCGGTGCGCCCCGCCGACCTGCTCGCCTGGCTCACCGCGAGCGCCCGGCACTCCCCCGACGGCTGCACGGTGCCGCTCACCGCCGACCCGGAGGTCTGGGAGCGCGGTGTCGCGCTCGGCGGGCGGCTGCTGTGGCTGTGGACCCGGGGCGCCCACGCCGTCGGGACCCCGGGCGGGCCCGGCGTCGAGCGGCCCCGGATGCCCGGCGGCCGCCGCCCCTACGTCCGTTCCGCGCTCCCCGCCCACGGGCTGCCCCCGTCGCCCGGCTACGACCCGCAGGAGGAGGCGCTGCTGCTGGGCGACGGCCGGATCTCCCCGGTGCCCGCGGGCGCCTGGGACTTCCACGCGGGTGGGCTGCGTGTCCTTGAGACCTGGTGCGCCGAGCGCACCGGCACCGCCGCGGAAGAGCCGGAGCCCGGCTCCCTGGCGGCGCTGCGCCCCACGAGCTGGCTCCAGGAGTGGACCTCGGAGCTGCTGGAGCTGCTGACCGTGCTGGCGCTGCTGGCCGAACTCGTTCCACAATGTGCGGAGTTGCACCGTGCCACGGACGAGGGCCCGCAGCTCGCGGCGGGTGAACTCCGGGCGGCCGGCATCCTGCCCGCGCCGGTCCACGCACACCGGCCGGCCTCGGTGCTCGATCATCACGAGGAGGGGCCGGAGGGGCAGTTCGCGCTGCTGTGAGCGCGCGGCCGACCGGGTGCGCACACAAGAAACCACCCGTCGCGGCGCAACGGGTGGTGGGGAGTCCTGCGCCGGCCGGGTGGGGACGGGGCCGGACGAGTGGGCGGCTCAGGGCATCCGCAGGGCAGGGGTTCCCGCCCCGGCGAGCACACCGACAACCTGCCGACGCCCTGGGCCCGATGAGCGAGTGGACCGCAGTGCCGCGCCGGGACGGTGTGATCGCCCGAGATGCCGCTTCAGCAGCGGATCAGCCGTGCCCCCCGAACAGCGAGCGCCGCAGCCTGCGCAGCGGCGCGAACAGCGACACCCTGGCGCCGCGGCTGTTCCTCGAACGCGAACGATCACGCGCGGTCAGCTCCTGCATCAGCGAGGTCGCGCCCTCCACCTCACGCTGCGGGATGGCTGGGCCACCCAATACGGCGAAATGGCGGTCGAGGCGCGCACTGGACGCACTGCTCCCGCAGTTGATGGCAGGGACTCGCGCCCTGCTACGCACTGTTATCTGTTCCATGACTCTCCCCACCCTACGAGGGCACCCGGCCCGGGCAGGGTAACCCTATCTCTCTCTCAGGACACGCGCGCAGACCGGTCATCGGATTCACCTGCCCCGCTTTGACGTTGACGCACACCATACGGAATGTCACCTACACCGCGTGGACCAGGGCGAGTTGAGCGACCACCGGGCCTCAGGGGCGGCCCGGCGGGGTGCCTGACGGGCCGCCGGGACGCACAAGGAGAGACGGGGATCTCATCACCCCTCCCCGGCGCCCGGCGGACGGGTGCTCACGCAGCGGAGGCGAACACCGGAAGATAGCCGCCGGACTGGCCGGCGGCGGTGGGGTGGTAGGACTCGTCGACGGGGAAGGTCACGCTGTGCAACCAGGCGCTGCCGGAGCACAGCTCATGTCCGGAAAAGGTGGCGTTGACATCGGCGAAGGAGAAGCCGTGGTCGGCGGCCCGCTTCGCGGTGACGCCGTTGATGTCGTCGGCCGCGGCGTTGATCGCGGCACGGGACCGCTCGGAGAGGCCGGCGAGACAGGTGCCGTTGAGCTTGTAGAAGTGCGGATAGCCCAGGACGACCACACGGGCGGCCGGGGCCTTCTGGGAGATGGCGTCGTACACCCCGTCGAGCCGGCCGGGCAGGGTGCCGTCGATGAAGGTCCTGGCCTGGGCGATCCGGGCCAGACAGGCGCTCTCGCCCTGGAGCGCACAGGTCGTCATGGTGTCGGCGAACCCGGCGTCATTGCCGCCGATGGTGATGCTCACCAGCCCCGTGGAGCTGCCGAGCGGCCCGAGCTGACTGCTGAGAACATCACCCGTTCGGGCGCCGGAACAGGCGGTGAAGCGGAACGAGGAGGGGGAGTGCGCGGCGGCCCAGAGGGCCGGGTAGGACTTGGCGCTGCGCTTGCAGGAGCCGCTGGCACTGTCGTAGCTGCCGGCCCCGACACCGGAGGAGTAGGAGTCGCCGAGGGCCACATAGCCGGTGGCGGTGGAGAGTTGGGCGGACGCGGCGGCGCTCGCGCCGGTGAGCGCGAGCGCCGAGGTGACGAAGAAGGCGGACGTCAAGGCCGCGAATCGGGACAGTTTCATGGAACCTCCCTTAGCAGGAGCTCTGCCACATCCGTCGTAGCAAGACTCGCGGGTAGCCGGAAGTGTCCATGCCAAAACTCATCGCCAGTTCGCGGCAAATCTCCCGATCCGAGGCGATGTTCCCCCCGATATCACCCCTTCGCCCTGCCCCGGCCGACACGTCCATGTCCACCCCGATGGCGCACCGCGGAGCACGCGGCCGCGGACGGTTGCTCGGCCGGCGGCCGGCGACGTACGGGGGTCTCAGGAGCGGAGCGCGTGCCCTGTCGTCGCGTCCACATGGTCCGGGATCTCGTCGTGACGATCCCCGACCGTCGCCGTCCCGGTGGGCTCGAACATGAGGATCGCGGCGCCGGACGGGGCGTACGGCTTGTGTTCCGTACCTCGTGGGACGGTGAACACCGTGCCCTGGGGGAGCACGACCGTGCGCTCCCCCGCAGGCTCACGGAGCGCGAGGTGCAGTTCGCCGTCGAGCACCAGAAAGAACTCATCGGTGTGGTCGTGGGCGTGCCAGAGATGCTCGCCGTCGACCTTGGCGACGCGTACGTCGTAGTCGTTGACGCGTGTGACGATGCGGGGGCTCCACAGGGCATCGAAGGAGGCCAGGGCCGTGCCGAGGGCAATGGGTTCGTTGGTCATGAGCGCCATCATTTCCGGTGACGCCTGGTCAGCGTGAGTGCTAGGAATCGCATATGCCGCAAGAATCCTCGCACGCCGCCCCTGCCGCCGGCCCGCACCGCGTCGTCGTCATCGTGGACGAGAACTCGAACCCCTTCGAGCTCGGTTGCGCGACCGAGATCTTCGGCCTGCGCAGACCCGAGATCGGCCGTGAGCTCTACGACTTCAGGCTCTGCTCGCCCGGTCCTCACACGCTGATGCGGGACGGATTCTTCACGCTCACGGGAGTCGAGGACCTGACAGCGGCCGACTCTGCGGACACCTTGATCGTCCCCAACCGGCCGGATGTCGAGGTGCCTCGCCGCCCGGCCGTGCTCGATGCCGTCCGGCGGGCACACGCGCGTGGTGCGCGCCTGGTCGGTTTCTGCAGCGGCGCCTTCACCCTGGCCGAGGCCGGGGTCCTCAACGGACGCCGGGCCACCGCGCACTGGCAGTGGGCCGACGCCTTCCGGGCCCGCTTCCCGGCTGTCCGGCTCGCCTCGGACGTACTGTTCGTGGACGACGGTGACATCCTCACCGCCGCGGGCAGTGCGGCCGCCCTCGACCTCGGACTGCACGTGGTCCGCCGCGACCACGGCGCGGAGGTCGCCAACACGGTGAGCCGGCGGCTGGTCTTCGCCGCCCACCGGGACGGCGGCCAGCGGCAGTTCGTGGAGCGGCCGGTGCCGGACCTGCCGGATGAGTCCCTGGCGTCGGTCCTGGCCTGGGCGCAGGAGCGACTGGACGCACCGCTGACGGTGTCCGGTCTCGCGGCACGTGCGGCGGTCAGTCCGGCGACGCTGCACCGCCGCTTCCAGGCGCAACTGGGCACGACGCCGCTGGCGTGGCTCACGGCGGAACGGGTGTCCCTGGCCTGCCGCCTGATCGAGCGGGGGGAGTCACGCTTCGACGTGGTCGCGCGGCGCAGCGGACTGGGCACCGCCGCCAACCTGCGCGCGCTGATGCGTCGCGAGACCGGGCTCACTCCCTCGGCGTACCGGCGCCGGTTCGGTCCGGAGGCCGGCTGGACTCCGGGCATCGTCCACCGGTGAACCACCCGGATCCGTGCGGCAGCACCAGCTTTCGCCGAGGTCTGTCAGTCCTCGGTGGCCGTGCGCCGGCGGGCCATGCCGGGGACCAGGAAGGCGGTGGCCGCGACGGATACCGCTACCAGGGCGATCACCAGTATCGGGCGGGTGCCCAGGCCGAGGAGGCCGGCGCCCAGGAGGCCGCCGGCGAACATCGCGCCGACCGAGGCCAGGCGGCGGCCCGCGACGTGGCTGCCGTAGCCCAGTCGCTTGTCGTGCCCCACCGGTGAGCCGCTGATCAGGGCCGTCATCGCCCGGGTCTCGACGGTGGTGGTGAGGTCGGGCGAGGCGATGCGCAGGGCGGTGACGTTGCGCATGCCTATCGCCACCGCCATCAGACCGACGATGACGTAGCGGCGGCCCGGCGGCAGCCCGCGGGCCGGACCCGACTGCCAGGCCGCCGCAGCGGCGGCGGCCAGCAGCACCGCCTCCGCGACCAGTGCGACCGGGAACCACGGGCGCCGGAGGCGGGCCAGCCCCGACTCCACCCGGGCCCCGAGCGCCGCCCCCAGCACGAAGGCGCCGAGCGAGACGACCGTCGCCGCCACCGGCACACCGCCCTGCCCGGCGATACCGAAGCCGAGGAAGAGCAGATTGCCGGTCTGGGTGGCGGTGAAGACGTGACCGAGCGCCAGAAAGCTGACGGCATCGAGCATTCCGGTGGCCACGGTCAGACACACCATGATCACCGTCAGGGCGGTTCCGCTCGGCGGCTCCACGGACGCGGCTCCTTCCGGCGGGTCACCGCACCTCGCGGCGCGTCCCCCCAGTCTCCGGACGGCGGCCCCGCGGCGGCGCCATTGCGCCGTCTGTGGGCGGCTCACCGGCAGCGCACCGGCACCACACAGACACCGCACCGCCGTCCGGTTACGCCGTTTTCCGGCCGTCTTCGCGTCTTGACGGTGCTCCGAACGCTGCGCGACATTGAGGCCCGGCATCCGGTGCTTATGGGGGGCAAAGCAGCCAATGCACACCAAGACCATCCCGCACGTGGACGCGTACGACCGGCCGCCGTCCGGCGCACGACGCCCGGTGAGCACCACCGCCTCGCTGGCGCTCGGCGCGGCCGCCGGCGCCGGCATCCTGGGGGCCGTCCTGGCGCTCGCCGACATCGGCTCGCCACTGCGCGCACCGCTCACCCTCTTCTTCCTCCTGACGGCACCGGGCGCCGCGATCGCCACGGCGCTGGGCCGGATGGATCCGCTCGGCCGTGCGGTCGTCGCCGGGGCCGGGGCGCTCGCCGTCGATCTGCTGGTGGCCCAGGCCATGCTCACGCTGCATCTGTGGTCGATACGCGGCGGTGTGGCGGCGGTGGCGGTGTTCAGCGTCGCACTGCCGCTGGTCGGCGCGCTGCTGCGCCGGGTCGGCCGGGCGCCCGGAAGGCGGGCGGGCTGACATGGACGTCGCGGTGTACCGCCCCGGCGAGCTGACCGGGGCCGACCGGAGCGCCTGGACGGCCCTGCAGTCCCGGGCACCCGCCCTGGGGGCGCCGCAGCTGGCGAACCCCTTCCTCTCCCCCGAGTTCGCCGGGGCCGTCGACCGCTGCCGCGGCGGGGTGCGGGTCGCGGTGCTCCACCAGGACGGCGGGCCGGCCGCGTTTCTGCCCTTCCAGCGTTCGGCGCTGGGCATCGGCCGGGCGGTGGGCCTCGGCGTCTCCGACGCGCAGGGCCTGGTGCACCGGCCCGGGTTCGCATGGGACGCCCGGGAACTGCTGCGCGGCTGCGGCCTGTCGGTGCTGGAGTTCGATCATCTGGTGGCCGGTCAGCAGCCGTTCGAGACGGCCTCCTCCGTCCGTCACGCCTCGCCCGTCATCGAGGTGGACCAGGGCTTCGAGGCGTATCTGGCAGGGCTGCGGGAACGGTCGCCGAAGTTCACCCGGACCACCCTCGCCAAGGAACGCAAGCTCGGCCGGGACATCGGGCCGGTGCGCTACGTCCATGACGAGCGGGACCCGGCGGCGCTGCCGGCGCTGATGCGGTGGAAGTCGGCGCAGTACCGCAGGACGGGGCGCAGCGACCGCTTCGCACACCCCTGGATCGTCCGGCTCGTCCGCCACCTCTTCCACACCCGCACCGACTCCTTCGCGGGCCTGCTGTCGGTGCTCTACGCGGGCGAGCGGCCGGTCGCGGCGCACTTCGGGCTGCGTTCGGACGCCGTGCTCGCCTGCTGGTTCCCGGCCTATGACCCGGAGTTCGCGAAGTTCTCCCCCGGGCTGGTGCTGCATCTGCGGATGGCGCAGGCGGCGGCCACGGAATCCCTGGCGTATCTCGATCTGGGGCGGGGCGCCAAGGACTACAAGGACTCCCTTAAAACGCGTGAACTCACGGTGTCCGAGGGGTGGGTGATGCGGCCCCACCCGGTGGCGCTCGGGCACCGGGCCCGGCGCGCGCCGGTGCGTGCGCTGCGCAATGCGGTGCTGGCCAGGCCCGAGCTGTTCGCGTCCGCCGACCGTGTCCTCAAGCAGTGGGGGCGCCTCCGGTCGGGGGGCGGGGACGCATCTGCCGCGCGCCGCTGACGTGGGGGTTCACAGGTCTTTGCGCAACGGCGCAACGGGGCGTGCGCCGGTGCATAAATACCGGCGTGCCTCGGTATGTGACGGTGAATTACGGCAAAGGGCATTTCCGACGGAAGATCTTGTCCTACAGTCCCATTTATCAATACCGACGCACATCCACCCGCAACGGACGATCATCGCAAGACGGCTCCTGGGGAGGGCCCCGGCGACACGATGAACCGTTCGGTGCGGTGCGCGGTGGGGGGGTCCCGTGCCCGGTCTTCGCTTGCCGATCGCTGCCTGCCGATGACCGGGGCACGAGCCGCGCAGCCGTCCGACGTATGCCAGCTCGCCCTGCTCGGACGGTGATCGCCGCCGTGCCGACCGGGGTGTGAACCCCCCTTTCGACCCGGATACCCAGCACGGAACCGCCCGGGGGTGGGCGGTCCACCGGACGAGAGGGCAAGAAATCATGAGCGCGTTCCTTCGCCCGGCCGACGCGGACGAACCACCGCTGACGCTGCTGCCGGACCAGTCCGCCTACCGGCCCGTTTCCTCGCATCTGGCCATCGCACCGCCGGTCAGTGTCGTCATTCCGGCGATGAATGAAGCGGAGAATCTCCCGTATGTCTTCAAGACCCTGCCGGACTGGATTCATGAAGTGGTCCTGGTCGACGGGAATTCCACCGATGACACGGTCCGGGTCGCCCGCGAGCTGTGGCCCGGCGTCACGGTCGTACCGCAGCGCGGCAGAGGCAAGGGGGACGCGCTGATCAGCGGATTCGCGGCCTGCACCGGCGAGATCATCGTGATGGTCGACGCGGACGGATCGGCCGACGGCGCCGAGATCGTCAGTTATGTCTCGGCGCTGGTGTCCGGGGCCGATTTCGCCAAGGGCTCCCGGTTCGCCAACGGCGGCGGCACGGATGACATGACGGCCATCCGCAAGCTCGGCAACCGTGTGCTGACCGCCGTTGTCAATGCCAAATTCGGGGCCCGCTATACCGATCTTTGTTATGGATACAACGCCTTCTGGCGGCACTGCCTGGACCACATCGCCCTGGACTGCGCGGGGTTCGAGGTCGAGACGCTGATGAACATCCGGGTGGTCAAGGCGGGGCTGCGGGTGCAGGAGATCCCCAGCCACGAGTACAACCGCATCCACGGCGTCAGCAATCTGCGGGCGGTGCGGGACGGGCTGCGGGTGCTGAAGGTGATCCTGCGGGAGCGGGGCAGCCGAAAGAACCGTCCGGTCCGGCCGGCGCTGATCACCGGGGATGCGCGATGAGCCCGGCGCCGCGGATCTCCGTGGTCGTCTGTGTGCACACCGAGGACCGCTGGGACGACATCCTGGCCGCGGTGACCTCGGTGCACGGCCAGTCCCGTCCCGCCCATGAGCTGCTGCTCGTGGTGGACCACCACCCCGCGCTCCTCGCGCGGCTCGGGGAGCACTTCGGGGGCGCTCGCGCGGGCGCATCCACTCCCGGTGCTCCCGCAACTCCCTTGCGGATCATGGCCAATTCCGGACCCCGCGGGCTGTCCGCGGGCCGGAACACCGGTATCGCCGCGGCCGGGGGCGAGGTCATCGCCTTCCTCGACGACGACGCGGTGGCCGAGCGGGACTGGCTGCGGCACTTCGCCGAGGCGTATGCGGATCCGGCGGTGATGGCGGTCGGCGGACGCACCGAGCCGGTCTGGGCGGCCGGCCGCCGCCCCGTGTGGTTCCCCGAGGAGTTCGACTGGGTGGTGGGCTGTACGTACCGCGGTCTGCCGCCGGGCAGGGTGCGGGTGCGCAATGTCCTGGGCGGCAACGCGTCCTTCCGCAGGACCGCCTTCGACCTCGTCGGCGGGTTCGCCGTCGGCATCGGCCGGGATGCCGGCCGGCGGCCGCTGGGCGGCGAAGAGACCGAGCTGTGCATCCGCATCACCCAGGCGGTGCCCGGTGCCGTGCTGCTGCTCGACGACCGGTCGGTCATCCATCACCGGGTGCCGGCCGAGCGGCAGCGGTTCGGCTACTTCCGCAGCCGGGCGTATGCGGAGGGTCTGTCCAAGGCGCTGGTGGCGCGGAGCGTCGGCGCCCGGGACGGGCTGGCGACCGAACGGCGCTACGCGACCCGGGTGCTGCCCGCCGGGGTGCTGCGCGGGGTACGGGACGCCCTGCTGCGCCGGCCGGGCGGCGCCGGCCGCGCGGGCGCGATCGTCGCCGGGGTGGCGGCCGCCGCGGGCGGCTATGCGCGAGGCACCGCGAGAGCCAGAAGAGGGTCAATATCCTTAAGACATAACGGAGTTGAGGGTGACGGGAACGGCGCGGGCGTGGTGCGTGAGGGGGCGGCGGCGTGAGCGCGCACCCGCCTGCGGTGCCGGTGCTGATGTACCACGCGGTCGCCGTGGCCCCGGCGCCCGCCGTGCGCGGACTGTCCGTCCCGCCCGAGGCGTTCGCGGCGCACATGGCGGTGCTGGCCGACGGCGGGTTCACCCCGCTGACCACCGCCGGGCTCGCCGCGGCCTGGCGGGCGGGCGGCCCGCTGCCCGAGCGGCCCGTGCTGATCACCTTCGACGACGGCTACGAAGGGGTGTACCGCCATGCGCTGCCCCTCCTTGCCCGGCACGGGTTTTCGGCCACCCTCTTCGTGACGACCGGCTGGCTGCGCGGTCCGTACGACACCGGGGGCGCGCCCGACACCATGCTCGACTGGGACCAGGTGCGGGAGCTGGCCGCGGCCGGGGTGGAGATCGGCGGGCACAGCCACGGCCATCCACCGCTGGACGACCTCGGCGACGAGCGGCTGCGGCGCGAGGTGCTGCGCTGCAAGGAGATCATCGCCGCGGAGACCGGGGCGATGCCGGAGTCCTTCGCCTACCCCTACGGGCACTCCGGCCGGCGGGTGCGGCGGACGGTGCGCGGCGCGGGATTCCGGCAGGCGCTCGCGGTGGGCAACGCGCTCGCCGACCGCCGTCAGGGGCCGTACGCCCTGGCCCGGATGACGGTGCGGCGCGGGACGGGAATCGAGGAGTTCACCCGGATCGTCGAGGGCCGCGGGGTGGTCCGCGCCTTCGCCCGGGACCGGGTGCTCACCAAGGGGTACGCGGTGGTCCGCAGAACGCGGCAGGCGGTCCGGCTGTGCGCACCGGGCAGCTGAGCGCACCGCGGCGGTCCCGCGGCGGAGGAGAGGGCGACAGAGCCGGTGTCTGACACGACCATCCAGACCGAGGAGCGTACGGAACCGGAGCCGCGGCCGCAGGACGGCCACGGGACGCGCCCGGGGTGGCGCGGCGGCGGCAGCCCGCTGTTCCGCAACGCCTATGCGCTGATGCTCAACACCGGCGTCTCCGGGCTGCTCGGTCTGGGGTTCTGGCTGGTCGCGGCCCGCTGTTACACGGAGTCCGCGGTCGGCCGGGGCTCGGCGGCGATCGCCGCGATGAAGCTGCTCGCGGGGCTGACGGCGCTGACCCTGACCGGTGCGCTGGCCCGCTTCCTCCCGGTCGCCGGGCGGGGCACCGCACGGCTGGTGCGGCGGGCCTACGCGGGCAGTTCGGTGGTGGTGGCCGTGGCCGCGGCCGTCTTCCTGCTGACCCTCGACACCTGGGGTTCCTCGTACGGCTTTCTGCACGGCCCGCTGCCGGGGCTGGGCTTCGCCCTGGCCGTGGTCGCCTGGTCGCTGCTCACCCTGCAGGACGGCGTGCTGACCGGACTGCGCAGCGCCCTGTGGGTGCCGGCCGGCAACCTCGCCTTCTCCACGGTGAAGTTGGGGCTGCTGGTGGCGTTCGCCGCCCTCCTCCCCACGGCCGGGGTGTTCGTCTCCTGGGCCGCGGCGATCGCGGTGTCGGTGCTTCCGCTGGGCTGGCTGGTGTTCCGGCGGCTGGTGCCCCGGCATGTGGCGGCCACCCACCGGACCGCCCGGCCGCCGTCGCTCGGGGAGATGGGCCGGTTCCTGGCCGGCGACTCCACCGGGTCGCTGTTCTCGCTGGCCGTGGTCTATCTCGTGCCGGTACTGGTGGCCGCGCAGGTGGACGCGGCGGACAACGCCTACTTCTACATCACCACCACCATCGCCGGCACGGTCAATCTGCTCGCCCTCAACATGGGCGCCTCGCTGACCGTCGAGGGCGCGCACGACCCGGCGCAGCTGGCCCGGCACACCCGGGCCGCACTGGGGCGGATGGCCCGCATCATGCTGCCGGTCTGTCTCACCCTTTTCCTCCTCGCGCCCTACCTCCTGGGGATCTTCGGCCCGGGATACGCGCAGGCGGCGACGCCGCTGCTGCGCTGGTTCGCGGTGGGAGCCGCGCTGCGGGTGGCGATGGAGGTCTACTTCGCGGTACTGCGCGCCCAGAGCCGCACCACCGAACTCGCCGTCCTCCAGGGTCTGTTGTGTGTGCTGGTGCTCGGCCTGACGCTGGTCCTGCTGCCTCGGACGGGGCTGACCGGGGCCGGGGTCGCCGAGATCTCCAGCCTGGCGGTGATCGTGACGGTCGCGGGCGTCCGGCTGCGGCGGGTGCTGCGCGGGGAGCTGCCCGCGCCCCGCTCCCCCGCCCGGCGCGCGCCCTTGGACCGTCCGCCGTTCCTCGCGCGGCTGCGGAGCCGCCCCGACCTCGCCGTCTGGGTGCTGTTCGCCGCCGCGCTCGCTCTGTTCTGGCTGCCGCTGCGCGGGATGGGCGATGCGGCGCTGGACCGGATGAGCGGGCTGGGGCTGATCTCGGTGCTGCCGGCGCTCACCCTCGCCGGGCTCGCCCTGCTGGTGGCGGCGTACGGCGCGGCGCTGTGGCTCGCCCGGCCGCGGCGTGTGCTGCTCACCGTCGTCCTGCTGGCCACGGTGGTGACGCTGCACGCACTGCCGGCCGTGCTGGAGAGCGAGCCGCGCTTCCCGACGGCCTGGCAGCATCTGGGCTTCCTGGACCACCTGGCCCGGACCGGCACCGCCGTGCCCGACCTGGACGCCCGCTGGAGCTGGCCGGGCTTCTTCGCCGGGGTGCAGTTCCTCGCCGGAGCCTGCGGCGTCACCGACTTCACCGAGGTGCTGCGCTGGTGGCCGACGGTGCTCCAACTGCTCTGTCTGGCACCGCTGTTCCTGTTGTTGCGGGCGATCCGGGCGAGCTGGCGGGCGACGTGGTGTGCGGCGTGGCTGTTCGCGCTGTGCGGCTGGGTCGGCCAGGACTACTTCTCCCCGCAGGGGTTCACCTACCTCCTCTACCTCGCGTTCGTGGCGATCCTGCTGGTGTGGTTCCGCGCACCGCGCCCGCTGGGCGGCCGGCGGCTGCCGGGCGAGCGGGAGGTGCGGGCGGCCGGCCGCGGCCGGCTGGTGGTGCTGCTCGGGGTGCTGATCGCGCTGTTCGTGGCGTCGGTGGCGGGCCATCAGCTCACCCCGTTCGTGATGCTCGGTGTGCTGACCGCCCTCGTGCTGGTCCACCGCTCCAGCCTCCCCGGCCTTCCGCTGCTGCTGGGCGTGCTGGTCGTGGCCTGGGTCGGGTTTCTGGCGGAGCCCTACTGGTCGGGGCATCTGGGCGAGCTGTTCGGCGGGCTCGGCGGTGTCGGCGGCAATCTGTCCTCCTCCGTCACGGACCGGATCGCCGGCGATCCCACGCACAAGCTGGTGCTCTACACCCGGGTGGCGCTGGCCGGCGGGGTGCTGGCGCTGGCCTGCTGGGGGGTGCTGCGGCGGCGGGCGGCGGGCTTCACGGAGCGTGCGCTGCTGGTGCTGACGTGCGTGCCGTTCCTCGCCTTCGGGATGCAGTCCTACGGCGGCGAAATGGCGCTGCGGGTCTTTCTGTTCGCGCTGCCGGGCGCCTGTGTGCTGGCGGCGCTGGCCCTGTTCCCGCGCGGTGCGGACCGGCGTGGGCTGGGGCCGCTCGCCGCGCTGCTGACGGGGCTGGTGCTGGCCGTCGGCTTTCTCGTCGCCCGCTGGGGCAACGAGCCGTTCGAACGGATCCGGCCGGGTGAGGTCGCGGCGATGGACTACGTCTACGCCCATGACCGGCCGACGGTGCGGCTGCTGTGGCTGAGCGACGACCCGGTCAACAGCGTCACCCCGGACATGCCCTGGGGCGCCAGGGACATGGAGCGGGTGCAGTACGAACCGGTCCTGGCGCCGCGCGCCCCGGACCGCGTCGGCCCGCTGCTCTCCGCGCTGCGGCACGCGGGACCGCAGTCGTACCTCCTCGTCAACCACGGGCAGGCGGAGTCGCTGCGGCTGGATTCCGGCTACCGCCCGGGCTGGGAGGGGCGGCTGCGCGGTGCGCTGGACGGGCGCCCCGAACTGCGGCGGGTGCTGTCCAACCGGCATGCGGCGGTGTACGAGCTGACCCGGCAGCCGGCGGGCACGGCGCCCCCGCCCCGCCCCGGCCGGCCCGGCCCGCAGGTGACCTGGACGCCGTGGTCGGTGCTCGGGGCGCTGGCGGGGCTCGCGCTGGTCCTGGTACTGACGGCCCGTGAGGTGCTCCGGGTCGCGGTCCTGCCGAGTCCGCGTCAACTGCACTGGATGCAGGGGATGTTCTGGTTCTCGCTGCCGCTGCTGGTGGTGTTCCTGGCGTCGCTGGTACAGCGGTTCCTGACGATGTCATGAGGCCGGGAGGAGGGGCTCGGGACGGGCCCGGCCCCTCAGCAGGGGTCACGGGCGGTCGAGCCACCGCACGTCATACCCCGCCAGGGTGACGCTCCTGCCGTCCACCGTCACCGTGGAGCGCCGCGTGCCGGTGTTGACCAGCAGCGCGGTGCGGTCGTCGGCCAGGCCCCGGATCTCCGGTCGGCCGGTGTCGAGGTCGTGCGGGCCGCTCCCCGGCGGAAAGGCGCGCGCGAAGCGGGACAGCAGCGTCATCATCGGCAGTTCCTTGCCCCCGTCGTCGAGCCGGGTGCTGGTCCACAGGCATCCGGGGCAGTCGGCGCCCGCAGTCTCCGGGTTCCAGTAGAAGCCGCCGGCGGCACCGCCGGCCGTCATCTCGATCAGGGCGGTGGCCTGCGCGGCGATACGGGTGCGCTCGCTCCACCGGGCCCGGTCGTCGTTCTCGTCGGCGACCTCCACGTACCACTCCGCCCACCACAGCGGCAGCCCGCTCTCCTTGCGCAGCCGACGCCCCACATCGGCGAACTTCTGGGCGGCGGCGAACGGGTCGGGGGCGTAGCGGTCGTCCTTGCTGTAGCTGGAGCCGTCGACGGCCACGAAATCCGCGCCGGTCTTGTGGCGGTTCCAGTAGGTGAAGGCATCGAGGGTGCGCCGGTCGATGCTTCCCCAGGGGCCCTTGAGGTCGGAGGCGTAGGTGTCGTCGCCCGGAACATGGCTGTCCATCACCAGATAGGGGCCGCCCACCTGATTGCCGCTGTTCACCTTCTTCACCGCGCGGTAGACGAGGTTGTAGAGGCGGGTGTAACCCTCGTAATTCCAGCGGCCCTTGGTGTCGTCGAAGAATCCCTTGAATTCATTCCAGACGACATAGTGGCGGACGTCGGGAAATCGCTGGGCGATCTTTCCGGCGAGGGCGGCGAAGTCCCCGTAATGCTGCGGGTCGGGCGCCTTTTCCAGGGCGCTCCAGTCGGTGTGACCGGCCTTGCCGCCCTTCATCCAGTCGGGCGCGCAGCACAGGGTCAGCACGGGCGTGCCGCCGGTGCGCCGGATCAGCGCGAGACGACGGTCCAGGTCGGCGAAGTCGTAGTGCCCGGGGCTCGGCTCGGGGTTGTCCGCGCCCCAGCCCATGATGTGCTGGTTCTGCGGCATCGGACGGTCGTGCAGCAGCTGGGCGGCCCGGGCGGTGGACGCGTCGGTTCCGGTGTCCGCGCTGAATTGCGTATGGGTGAATCCCCAGCCCACGGCGGGCCCTGTGACACCCGGCCGGGCGGGCCGTTTCCCGTCCTGTTCCCGGTCCCCCGGAAGGGAACAGATGACCACCAGTATCGCCAGCACCGCCACCCCGGCAGCGATGACAAAGGACCTGCTCTGACGTTCCCCACCACGACGGCGCACAATGAGCAGATTAGCCAGTGAACCACCCGGTACACCGGGCTTTCTGAGTAACAGTTCTGTTCTGGTACCGGGAAAACGCCGGGATAATCCGTGTACGCGCGGGGCCGTCGTGACCGATCATGGCGGTATGTGTGCCGATCATGTCCAGCCGTCCGCCACCGAGGAGTCCCTTCCGCTCCGGCTGACCATGGACGACAGCGATTCACCGTCCGATGTCGTCGATGCGCTCTTCCTGGGACGGTTCGCCAAGGGGGAACAGCCCTTCGCCCGGAGCCGGTCCGTGGACCGGGTGCGGTTCGGGCTGACGCTGCTGCCACCGGGCGCCCGGATCCTGCGCGCGGCGCGGGACGAGGACCGCAGCGCCACGCTCGCCGAGGGTGACGGCTACACGCTGCTGGTCTCCCGCTGGAACCGCGGCGCCGATGTGACGGTCACCGCCGTCACCGACGACCTCGCCGAGACGGTGCTGGGGCAGGCCACGGACGGCGTCGAGGACGAGCCGGCCCCGCAGCCGGAGAACGTCCCGATGGGCTTTTGGTACTTCTCCCCGCGCCGCGGGCCGCACCGCACCTCCCGGCAGATCTCGGCCGGCACCTGGGAGGACATCCGGCCCAACTACACCGCGCCGGTGGCCGAGGCGATGGACCGGCTGATGAAGGTGGCGCCCGAGGAGATCGCCGGCCGGCTGCTGTTGCTGCACGGCCCGCCCGGCACGGGCAAGACCTCCGCGCTGCGCACCCTGGCCCGCTCCTGGCGCGACTGGTGCCAGGTGGACTGCGTACTGGACCCGGAGCGGCTGTTCAACGACGTCGGCTATCTGATGGACATCGCGATCGGCGAGGACGACAGCACCGGCAAGGGCCGCTGGCGGCTGCTGCTCCTGGAGGACTGCGACGAACTGATCCGCGGCGAGGCCAAGCACGCCGCCGGGCAGGCGCTGTCGCGGCTGCTCAATCTGACGGACGGGCTGCTGGGCCAGGGCCGCAACGTCCTGGTCGGGGTGACCACCAATGAGGACCTGGAGCGGATGCACCCGGCGGTGGTCCGCCCCGGCCGCTGTCTGGCCCGGATCGAGGTCGGCCCGCTGAGCCGTGCGGAAGCGGTGCACTGGCTCGGCACGGACCAGGGCATCGGACGCGAGGGCGCCTCGCTGGCCGAGCTGTACGCGCTGCGCCGCGGCACCCGTCCGGCGTCGGTCCCGGCCCAGGACGCGGGGGCCGACGCGGGGCTCTATCTCTGACCCTCCAGCCCCCGCGCCGCGGCCCTCGCGGGTCTACAGCCAGCTGTGGAACCTGCGGATGTACCAGGTCTTCACCCACTGGGTGAGGGCGCAGTACGCGAGCAGGACCGCGATCAGCCAGGGGAAGTAGCTCATCGGCAGCGCCACCATGCCCAGCCCGGCGGCGAGCGGCGAGAAGGGCAGGAACAGCCCGGTGGCCATCGCGAGGACCGTCATCACCATGACGGGCCAGGACGCGCGGGACTGCAGGAAGGGGATCTTGCGGGTGCGGATCATATGGACGATCAGGGTCTGCGACAGCAGTCCCTCGATGAACCAGCCGGACTGGAAGAGCGCCTGATGGGCCTCGTTGTCGGCACCGAAGACATTCCACATGATCAGGAACATGGAGATGTCGAAGACGGAGCTGATCGGTCCGATGGTGACCATGAACCGGCCGATGCCCTTCGCGTCCCAGTTCCGCGGCGTGCGCAGATACTCGGGGTCCATCCGGTCCCACGGGGTGGCCAGCTGTGAGATGTCGTAGACCAGGTTCTGGATGAGCAGGTGGATCGCCAGCATCGGCTGGAAGGGGATGAACGCGGAGGCGACCAGGACGGAGAAGACGTTCCCGAAGTTCGAACTGGCCGTCATCTTCAGGTACTTGATGGTGTTGCCGAAGGTGGTCCGCCCCTGGGAGACGCCGTCGCCCAGGACGGTGAGGTTCTTCTCCAGCAGGATGATGTCCGCGGACTCCTTGGCGATGTCCACCGCGGTGTCCACCGAGATGCCGACATCGGCGTCGCGCAGCGCGGCCGCGTCGTTGACGCCGTCGCCGAGAAAGCCGACCGTGTGCCCGTCGGCCTGCAGCGCCCGCACGAGGCGGGCCTTCTGGACCGGGGTGACCTTGGCGAACACCGTGGTACGGGCGGCCAGTTCACCCAGTTCGGCGTCGGGGAGGCCGTCGAGCGCGGCCCCGGAGACGACCTCGCCCACGGTGAGGCCGACCTCCGCGCAGACCCGGGCGGCGACGAGTTCGTTGTCGCCGGTGATCACCTTGACGGCGATGCCCTGGTCCGCCAGACCCTCCAGGGCGGCCGCGGCGTCCGCCTTGGGCGGGTCGAGGAAGGCCAGGAAGCCGATCAGGACGAGCCGGTCCTCGTCCGCGACGCCGTAAGTGTCACGGGGGTCGTCGAGGGTCCGGGTGGCGACGGCCAGGACCCGCAGGCCCTGCCGGTTGTGCTCCTCGGCGATCCGGCCGGCGTGCCACCGCAGCTGGTCGGTGAGGGCGACCGTCTCGCCGCGGTCCCTCAGGTGGGTGCACAGGCCCAGGACTTCCTCGACCGCGCCCTTGGTGATCAGGACGTGCTCAGGGCCGCGCTCCCCGCCCGCCAGGGTGTTGCGGCGCAGGACGACCGACATCCGCCGGCGGGCGAAGTCGAAGGGGATCTCGTCGACCGGCGTGAAGCTGCGTCGACGACAACCTCCTCGGCCTCGTCGACCCGGTCGATGACGGCCTGGTCCAGCAGGTTCTTCAGCCCGGTCTGGAAGTGGCTGTTGAGGTAGGCGTACTCCAGGACCTCGGAGTCCTGCCTGCCGTGCACATCGAGGTAGCGGTCCAGGACGACGCGGTCCTCGGTGAGGGTGCCGGTCTTGTCCGTGCACAGCACGTCCATGGCGCCCAGGTTCTGGATCGCGTTGAGCCGCTTGACGACGACCTTGCGGCGGGACAGCGCGACCGCGCCGCGCGCCAGGTTGGTGGTGACGACCATCGGCAGCATCTCGGGCGTGAGCCCGACCGCGACCGCGACGCCGAACTCGAAGGCGCCCTTCCAGTCGCCCTTGGTCAGCCCGTTGACGGCGAACACGGCGGGGACCATGACCAGCATGAAGCGGATCAGCAGGAAGCTGACCTTGCGGACGCCGTGGTCGAAGTTGGTCTGCGGGCGGTCGCCGACCAGTGAGCCGGCCATCGAACCGAAGTAGGTGTCCGCGCCGGTCGCCACGACCACGCCGGTCGCGGTGCCGGAGGTCACCGACGTGCCCATCAGGCAGAGGTTGCCGGCCTCCACCGGGTCCGTCGTGGCACGCTGCCCCTGGTCGTCGCCGCGGATGTCGTCCTTGGCGACCGGCAGCGACTCCCCCGACAACGCGGCCTGCCCGACCATCAGGTCCTTGGCCGCGATCAGCCGCAGATCGGCGGGGACGAGGTCGCCCGCGGCGAGCTTGACGAGGTCACCGGGGACCACCTGGTCCATCGGCACCTCAAGGGTGGTGGGCAGCGACGAACGGCCGGCCCGGCGCTGGACCGCGCAGGTCGTGGTCACCAGCCGGCCGAGGGCGTCGGCGGCCCGGCCGGAGCGGAATTCCTGCCAGAAGCGCAGCAGTCCGCTGATCGCCACCATGACGGAGAGGATGAGGACGCCCGGGTCCTCGGGGTCCTGTACGTACATGACGGCGGCGAGCAGCACCAGGACGGCGATGAACGGGTTCGCAAAGGCCTTGGCCAGCTGAACGCCCCAGTTCGGCGCCTTCTCGTGAGCGACGGTATTGGGCCCGAAACGCTCCTGGCGCTCGGTGACATCGGAATACTTCAGGCCGTCGCGCCTGGCGTGCACGTCCTGCAGGACCTGTGCGGCGGGGCGCGCGCTGACGTGGGCGAGCTTTTCGCCCGCGATACGGGTACGGGTCTCGAATTCGGCGGCTTTTCTCGCACGGCGGCCGCGGGGTCCGCGGCCGGGCGGAGCGAGCTTCTCCGGGGCGAGCGTGGTCATGGTGAATTCCCCTTTCCGCGCATGACGGCAGGGCGGAACCGCGCCGGCGTACGGAGTGGTGGATGAAGGAAGCGGGCGGGCGGCAAGGGCCCCTCCCGCGGTGCAGAAGAAGGTGGAAATGCGTGCGCGTGGCGCACGGGAATCAGGGCGCGGCAGCGTGCCACGCGCCGCGGGCCAGCGGCACGGCGGCGCTCAGGGAGCGGTCAGCCGGCCGGCAGGGCGCGGTGAGGACTTCGACCGGGTGGCATCCCGATCACCTCCTCAACTCGCAGGGCACGGCCCGGACACACGTACCGCCGGATCACACCACTGGCGGCACCTGAAGGAAAGTAACACGCCGTTCCGGGGAGGGAGAAACCTGAATCCGTCTTCAGGAATTTCAGTTTCGGTTCAGCGGTCTCGGCTCAGGATTGATTCCTGGGGGGTGTTGTTGCGGTGCTCGCCGAGGCAGGTTTGCGGAATGATGGCGCTCTTACGGAAATCGCCTCTCGCCGGGTGGGCGGAAAGGCAATTCCCTTAAGGGATATGCCATCCTTGCCGGTATGCGCATTCTGGTGGTCGAGGACGAGGAGGGGCTGGCCGACAGCCTGCGGCGGGGGCTGTCCCTCGAAGGCCACTGGGTCGATGTCACCCATGACGGTCACCGCGGCCTCGAGCTCGCCCGTGTCCGTGACTACGACGCCCTCGTCCTGGACGTGATGCTCCCCGGCCTGAACGGGTACGAGGTGTGCCGCCGGCTGCGGGACGCGGGTGACACCACCCCCATTCTCATGCTGACCGCCAAGGACGGTGAGCACGATGTGGCCGAGGGCCTCGACTCGGGCGCCGACGACTACCTCACCAAGCCGTTCTCGTTCGTCGTCCTGCTGGCGCGGCTGCGGGCGCTGAGCCGTCGTGCGCAGCAGGTGCAGTCCACCACCCTGCAGGCCGGGGACCTCGTCGTCGACACGGTCGCGCGCCGCTGCCGGCGGGGGGACACCGAGATCGAGCTCACCGCCCGTGAACTCGCCGTCCTGGCCTGTGTGATGGCGGGGGACGGCGGCACGGTCGCCAAGCTGCACATCCTGCACGACATCTGGGACTCCCCGCTGGACATGGATCCCAACATCGTCGAGGTCTACATCAGCTCGCTGCGCAAGAAGGTCGATGTCCCCTTCCGGCGCCGGGCCATCCGTACGGTGCGCGGCCTCGGGTACCGGATCGCTCCCGATGGCGGCTGACCGGCTGCGCGCGCTGGTGCGTGCGCTGCCGCTGCCGCGCAGCGTACGGGCGCGGGCGGCCACGGCGGCCGCCCTGGTCACGGCCATGGTCCTGGCCGTGGGCGGCGCCTGGCTGTACATGACGCTGACCGACAACCTCCTGGACAACACCCAGGACCGCACCGAACTGGCCGCCCGCAAGGTGGCCGCCCACACCGGCCCGCTCCCCCGTCATCTGCCGCAGCCGGCCGGCGGCGTCGATGCCGTCGTCGTCCTGGGGTCCCGGGGGCAGGCGCTCGCCGGCACCGGCCCGGACCCGACGGCCGGCGCCGCCGGCCTCGCCGGCTTCCGGCCGGGCCCGGGCAGGGAGGCGAGCAGCAAGGTCCTGCCCGGCACGGCGGCGTCCGGCCAGCGCAGCCTGGCGGTCGTCGTGCGGGCGGACTCCACGCAGGGCACCCGGTACGTCTACGCGCTCACCACGCTGGCCGACCTCAACGACGCCACCCGTGCGCTGGGCGTGACCCTGCTGGCGGGCGGTCCGCTGCTGATGGCGCTGGCCGCCCTCATCGCCTGGGCGGTGACCGGACTCGCGCTGCGCCCCGTGGAGGCCATCCGTGCCGAGCTCGCGTCCGTGACGGCGAGCGAACTGGACCGGCGGGTGCCCGACCCCAAGGGCAAGGACGAGATCACGCAGCTGGCCCGTACGGTCAACCTCACCCTCGACCGCCTGGAACAAGCCGTCTCGCGGCAACGGCAGTTCACCGCCGACGCCTCCCACGAGCTGCGCAACCCGATCGCCGCCCTGCGGACCGAACTGGAGGTGGCGCTGCTCGCCGCGCAGGCCCCGGAGTCGGCCGCCTCCGTACGGCAGGCGCTGGACGCCGCCGTGCGCCTCCAGCGGATCGCCGACGATCTGCTGCTGCTCGCCCGTCTCGACACCCACCCGGCGCCCGCCGGGGACCCGGCCGATCTGGCGCTGCTGTGCGCGGAGGAGATCGCCCGGCGGCGCAGCCCCCGGGTGCCGCTGGTGCTGGACGCGGCGGCCCCGGTGCCCGTACGGGGCGACGCCGTGCAGCTGGAACGCCTGCTGGCCAACCTCGTCGACAACGCCCTGCGGCACGCGTCCCACGAGGTCCGCCTCAGCGCCACCGTCGAACCCGCCACCGGGCAGGCGGTGCTGCGGGTCGCCGATGACGGGCCGGGCATCCCGCCGGAGGCCGCCGAGCAGGTCTTCGAGCGCTTCACCCGGCTGCACGCCGCGCGCCACCGCCGCGGCGGCGGCACCGGACTGGGCCTGGCCATCGCGCGGGACATCGCACGGGCCCACGGCGGCAGCCTGCGGGTGGAGCCCGGTGCGCGCGGCGCCCTCCTGGTGGCCCGCTTCCCCGCCCGGGGAGCCTGAAGACGCCGTCAGGAACCTCAGCATTCCTTCAGCCGGCCCTGCCCACAATCGGGACTCGCCCCCAGCGCCCGTGGCCCTCGCCCGCCGAGAGCCGCCGGGACGAGACCGACAGGACGCCCGTATGCACCACCGCCGTCACGCCTCCCCCGGGCCGGCCGGGACCGACGCCCCCCGCACCCGCCGCCACCGGCGCAGACGGACCCGGGCCGGCCGTCTCGTGCTCACGTTCCTCGCGCTGCTGCTGGTGGTGGCCGGATTCGGCGGCTGGTACGTCTACCACGACGTCTTCGGCCGCATGGGCAGCTCCCGTGCCCTGGACGGTGCGGCGCCCAAGTCCACCGACGGAGCGACGAACATCCTGCTCATGGGGCTGGACAGCCGCAAGGACCAGAACGGCGAGGACCTCCCCCCTGCGGTGCTGGACAAACTCCACGCCGGCAGCTCCGAGATCGGGGGCTACAACACCAACACCCTGATCCTGCTGCACGTACCGGCCGGCGGCGGCCGGGCCACCGCGTTCTCGGTACCGCGCGACGATCTGGTCGACATCCCCGGCTTCCCCCGCGACAAGATCAAAAAGGCGTACGGGCTGGCCAAGGCCCACAGCGAGAGTCTCCTCGCCGGGCAGGGCAGTGCGGATCGCCGTGCCCTGGAACAGGCCGGGCGCGAGGCGGGGCGGCGGGCGGCGATCAAGACCGTCTCGCAGTTCCTGGGCGTGCCCATCGACCACTTCGCCGAAGTGAACCTCGCCGGCTTCTACCACCTGGCCGATTCCCTGGGGGGCGTACCGGTCTGTCTCAAGCACCCGGTCAAGGACCGCTATTCCGGGGCCGATTTCCCCGCGGGCCGTCAGACGCTGGACGGCGCCCAGTCCCTCGCCTTCGTCCGGCAGCGCCACGGTCTGCCGCGCGGAGACCTGGACCGCACCCGCCGGCAGCAGGCGTTCCTCGCCTCGGCGCTGCACAAGCTCGACAGCGCCGAGACGTTCACGGACCCGGCCCGGCTGCTGCGCCTGCTCGATGCCGCCAAACAGGACGTGGTCATCGACCAGGGCTGGGACCTGCCCGCCTTCCTCCGGCAGGCGAAGGACCTCTCGGGCGGCAACGTCGAGTTCTCGACGCTGCCCATCACCGGATTCGCCAAGCACCACGGGGAGGACGTGAATCTGGTCGACCCCGCAACGATCCGACGGCTGGTGCGGGAACGCATCGGCCCCGGAACCGACGGCAAGGAAGCCGACGGCAAGGGATCTGACGGAAAGGGGCCGGACAAGGGGGCGGGCGGCAGCGTCGGTCCGCCCGCGGCTGACCGCTCCGGCGCTCCCCCGTCGTCCGGTGCCGCTCCAGGGCGGGAGACGGTCGAGGGAGGCGGTGTCCCGTGCGTGGACTGACCCTCCCGGCCCGGCGGGCCACCGGCCCCGGCGGCCCGGCACGGCCTCCGGGAGGACCGGTCGCGCGCCGGACGGAGGCACTGCTGCTGGGGCTGGTCGTGGTCATCGTGCTCTTCGGCTACCTCGCGGTCGGCATGGCGACCGGGGGCGCCGTGCCGGACGGGATCGCCGAGTTCGCGCTCGCGATGTGCTGCCTCGCCGTCACCCCGCATCTCGCGCTGCGCCGCTTCGCCCCGTACGCGGACCCGCTGATCCTGCCGACGGCCACCCTGCTCACCGGTCTCGGCCTGGTCCTCCTGCACCGCCTCGACCACGCCTACCGCACCCCGCCCGCCGCCGGGCAGCAACTCCTGTGGACCGTCATCGGCGTGGCCGCCTGCATCCTGACGATGGCCCTGCTCAAGGACTACCGGCGGCTTCAGCGCTATATCTACGTCACCATGGCCGCCGCGCTCGTGCTGCTGATCGCCCCGGCCCTCTACCCCGGGGACACCTACGGGGCCAAGCGCTGGGTGTATCTGGGGCCGGCGTCCTTTCAGCCGGGTGAGTTCGTGAAGGTCATGATCGCCGTGTTCTTCGCCGGCTATCTCGTGATCCACCGTGATGCCCTGGCGCTGGCCGGCCGGCGGACCCTGGGCGTGCGGCTGCCGCCCGGCCGGCAGCTCGGCCCGATCGTCGCCGTCTGGATCGCGAGCCTGCTGGTCCTGGTCCTGGAGCGGGACCTGGGAACGTCGCTGATCTTCTTCGGTCTGTTCATCGTGATGCTCTACGTCGCGACCGGGCGCGGCAGTTGGGTGGTGTGCGGCGCGCTCATGGCCGTGGCCGGCGCGGCCGTCGTCGGCTCCACCGAACCCCATGTCAAGGGCCGGATCGAGGCTTGGCTCCACCCCTTCGCCATCTTCCTTCCCCCCGACCGTCGCCCACCGGGCCTGATCTCCGACCAGGCCGCACAGGCCCTGTTCAGCTTCGGCTCCGGCGGCATGACCGGCACCGGCCTCGGCCTGGGCCACCCCGAACTGATCGGCTTCGCCGGCCGCTCCGACTTCATCCTCACCGCCGTCGGTGAGGAGCTCGGCCTCGCCGGGCTGATGGCGGTGTTCCTCCTCTACGCCCTGCTGGCCGAGCGGGGCCTGCGCGCGGCGCTCCTGTCCCGGGACCCGTTCGGCAAACTGCTCGCCATGGGACTGGCCTCGGCGCTGGCCCTCCAGGTCTTCGTCGTCGCGGCCGGCGTGACCGGCCTCATGCCGCTCACGGGCAAGGCGCTGCCGTTCCTCGCCCAGGGCGGCTCGTCGATGCTCGCCAACTGGGTGCTCGTCGCCCTGCTGCTCAAGGTCAGCGATCACGCCCAACGCGCCGCCGGCGCGCCGCCCCACGACGACCGCGAGGACGACCACGAGGACGACCACGGCGAACGGGCGGCAGGGTCGGGGGCCGGGGGGACGCTCCTCCCCGCGCAAAGGTGCCACCCCCCGTCCTGACGACGGGAGTGCACCGCCCGGACCGTGCCGCCGGGCTTCCGTGCCACGTCCCCACCCCACGCCTCGCCCCCGTGCGGAGGTGGCGCAGAAGATATGGTCAACGGCCCTTTTCCTGGCCGCCGGGCTCGGCTCGCTCCTACGATGCCGGTACCCGGGGGAGAGGTTGTGGGCGTGGCACGCAGGCCGGCACAGACAGGGCAGTCAGGGCGGACAGGGCAGACACGACACAGCGTCGAGAATTCCGTCGCCTGGACCCTCCGCAATCTCGACAGCGTCGTCGCGCTCGGCGCCGCGCTGGTGATCGGGCTGCTGGACGTCTTCGGCGGGGCGATCCAGGACAACGTCACCTCCGGCGCGACCCTGCTGGTGCTCGCCGCGCTGGTCTTCGGGACGCTGACCGAGCGCAGACGCCGGGTGGCCGACATCCAGGGCGCGATGTCGGCGACGCACCGGGCCCTGGAAGACCTCACCATGGTGCGGTCGTTGACCGGCGCCGAGCTCGAACAGGCCCTGGACCGGGCCCGCCACCACACCGACCGCTGGGTGTTCAAGGGCGGCACCGGAACCTATCTGCGGGCGGTCACCCTGCCGGTCTGCGTCCGGGAGGCGCAGCTCCAGCGCCGTTCGCTCACCGTCAAGATCGACATCATCAACCCGGCGGACGAGCAGGCCTGCGCCGCCTACGCACGCTTCCGGCAGACCTTCGCCCACCGCCTGGACGTCGTACCGCCGGACAGCTGGAGCGCCGACCGGACCCGCAAGGAATCGTTCGCCACGGTGCTCGCGGCCTGCTGGCACCGGCAGCGGCTCGACACGCTGGAGATCGATGTGCATCTGTCCTCGGTCGTGCCCACCCTGCGCTTCGACCTCTCCGCCTCGTGCCTGATCATCACTCAGGACGACCCCCGGCGGGTCAACCTCCTCGTGGAACGGGACCGGCCGCTCTACGACTACTACGTCACCGAACTCCACCAGAGCCGGGAGCAGGCCGTCGCGCTCGACCTGCGGCGCACCGTGCCGCTGAGCGAGGAGCCGACGGTCGACGAGACCCACCGGCTCTTCGAGGGTCTCGGGCTCCCGCTTCCCACGTCCTTCACCGACAGAGACGTCAGCGAGGTCATCGAGAAGGCGTTGCACGCGGAGAATCCGTACCGGAGGTGAGCTGCCGAGTGCACAGCCCCATGGATCACCGACAGCTCGAAGAGGCCATGCACCGGCAGGGCGCGCCCACGGAGATCTTCGAGGCGGCCGCCTCGGTCCTGGAAGAGATCGCCTCCGGCCGCCGCGGACTGCGCGCCGTGCGGCATCCGCTCGGCTTCCTCTGCTTCCCGGTGGAGCGCGTCGGCGACCGCGGCGTCTGCGTGCACGCCTTCGGCGGCGAGGCGGACGAGCAGGCGGCGCGGCCGACCACCTCTCCGGTGCACTCGCACAGCTGGGAGCTGACCAGTTGTGTGCTGTACGGGGCGGTGGGCAATCTGCGCGTACGGGTCGTCGAGCGGCCCGCCGACCCCACCCACCGGGTGTTCGAGGTCCTCAGCCGCCCCTCGGGCGTGGACGATATTCAGCCGACTTCCCGGCTGGTGAGCTGCGAGCCGGGCCCCGAACAGACCAGCCACCGCGGCACCGTCTACACCCTGCCGGCGGGAGAGTTCCACACCACGGTCGTCCCGGAGGGCCGCTCCGCCGCCACGCTGGTGCTCGGCCGGACCCTGCCCGGGCGCTTCGACCTTTCCCTCGGACCGCTGCACGGCACCGGCCATCAAGTGGTACGACAGGCATGCGACGCCGAGCAGACCGCCCGGACCGCCCGGACCGTCCTCAGGAGGATCCATGACCCCCGCCCCTGAAGACCCCTCGGCGCGGTTCGCGGCCGAGCGGGAACTGGCCGTCGCCGCCGCGCGGGAGGCCGGCGCCCTGCTGCGCTCCCGTTTCCAGGACGACTGCGACGACTACGGAGCGCGGGCCAAGGGCGACGACGGAGACGTGGTCACCGAACTCGACATGATGGCCGAGGACCTGATCGTCCGCCGGATCCGGGAACGCTATCCGCACGACCGGATCCTCGCCGAGGAGGCCGGGGCGCTGGAAGGCGACCGCGACGGCGGCCACGACACCCCGCGCACCTGGCTGGTCGACCCGCTCGACGGCAGCAACAACGTCGTCATCGGCCTGCCCGCGTATGTCGTCGGCATCGCCCTGTGCGTCGGCGACGCGACCGCCGTCGGCGTCGTGCACGACCCGGTCACCGACCGGACCTGGACCGCGCTCGCCGGCTGCGGCGCGTACGGGCCGCAGGGCCGGATGACCGGCCCGGGGCGCACGCTGTCGCCCGCGGGGCCGCTGCTCGCCTGGACCCAGGGGCACGGCGTCGCCCGCGACGATCCGACGGCGGGGGCCCTGAAGGAGGTGCTGGAGGTCCGCTCCCGGCGCCTGCTCCAGCTGTGGGCGCCCCTGCTGACCTGGGCGATGCTCGCCCGCGGTGCGATCGACGGCTTCGTCGGCTACCGCGCGGAGGCCGTCGACCTGCCCGCGGGCGCCCTGCTCGCCACGGAGGCGGGCGTGGAGATCCGGGCCCTCGACGGCGGTCCCTTCCGCGGGACCGCCACCGGCCCGGACACCGACCGCAGTTTCGTCGCCGGGCGGCCGGACGCGATGCCGTATCTGCTGGATCTGGTCGCGCGCGGCGCGGCGGCCGGCGTCCGCTGAGCGGCCCCCGGCGGGGCGTCTAACCGGCCACCGCGAGCGCGACGGTGGCGGCCGGCAGGGCCCCGGCGGCGAGCAGCGCCCCGGTGCCCATGAAGCTCATCATCGACACCCGCACCCCCTGGGCATGGCAGCGCTCGAACCACAGCAGCGTCGCCAGCGAGGCCCACGGGGTCACCACCGGACCGACGTTCGTCCCGATGAGCAGCGCCAGCAGCTGGTGATGGTTGCCGGCCGGCACGGCGGCCTCGCCGGCCAGGTAGACGGGCAGGTTGTTGAGCACGTTGGACAGCCCCCCGCCGACGGACGCGGCGCGCAGCATGCCGAGCAGCCCGCCGTCCGTGCCGATGGCGGCCGCCAGCAACTCGTGGAGCCCGTTCGCGTCCACCGTCTCGATCACCAGGAACAGTCCCGGCACCAGGACCAGCAGCCGCCACGGGACGAGCGACAGCCGCAGCACGTCCCGGCGGCGCACCGCGAACGCCGCCACGGCCACCCCGGCGGCCGCCGCCGACGCCACCCACAGCGGGGTGTCGGCGAGCAGGATGGCCAGCAGGAAGCCCACGCAGGCCAGCCCGCAGACGCGGAAGAGCGTACGGTCCGCGGGCCGGTGCGGCGCGGGAGGCGAGTAGCTCTGCGCACCGCGCCTGCCGGCGCGCCAGAAGAACAGCCACAGGCAGCCCATGGTGACCGCGATGGCCGCCAGCTGGGGAGCCCACATCGTCGCCGCCAGCCCGGCGGGGGTGAGCGCGACGCGGTCCGCCGCCAGCAGATTCGTCAGGTTCGACACGGGCAGCAGCAGGCTCGCCGTATTGGCCAGCCACACGGTCGTCATGGCCAGCGGCACGGGGGCGATCCCCACCCGGGTGGCGAGTGCCAGCATGACGGGGGTGAGCAGCACCGCCGTCGTGTCGAGGTTGAGGGTGAGGGTGGTGAGCGAGGCGAAGGCCACGCACAGCACGAACAGCGCGGCGTAACTCCCCCGCCCGGCGCGCGCCACACCGGCGGCGACCACGTCGAACACCTCCGCCGCGCTGGTGAGTTCGGCGAGGACGATCACCGTCCCGAGGAAGGCGAGCAGCGGGGCGACGCGGAGCATGGCGTCCCCGGCGGGCTCGGCCGGCAGCAGCCCGGTGGCAAGGCACAGCAGACCGCAGGCGAGCATCCCCCCGGCCAGCCAGTCCAGCACATGGAGACGTTGTATGGCGGCACGCACCCGCAAAGCATGGCACACCGTTTGTGCGAACCCGGTGCCCGCCGGGGACCGGCTCCCTAGGATGGCGTCATGGCCGGGCGTCAGGAACTTTCGGGGGAAACACAGCTGTTGGACTTCTTCATCAGCTACTCACCAGCCGACGAACGATGGGCTTCCTGGATCGCCTGGACGCTGGAGGAGGCCGGTTACCGAACCGTCGTGCAGGCCTGGGATTTCGTGGCCGGCACGAACTTCGTCGACTTCATGGACCGCGGGGTCAGCGAGTCCGCCGCCGTCATCGCCGTCCTCTCCCGCAACTACGAGCGCTCCCGGTACGGGCGGATGGAGTGGCAGGCCGCGTTACGCGCCGACCCCGACGCCCCGGAGCGCAGGCTGATCACCGTCCGTACCGAGGACATTCCCGTCGAGGGCCTGCTCGCCACCATCACGTACGTCGACCTGGTGGGCGTCAGTGACACCGCGGCCGCCCGCGACCTGCTGCTCACCCGGGTCGGCCAGGCGCTGGAGGGCCGGGCCCGGCCCACCGCACGCCCCGGCTTCCCCGGCGGACCGCCCGCGCTGTCCGCACCGGCCGCTGCCGTACCGAGCATCCCGCGGCCGTCCTCGAACCGCCCGCTCGGACAACCGGGCTGGGCGGGGCGCCGGCGGCCCGCGGTGCCGCCCCGCTACCCGCAGGCCGTGGAGGCGAGCCCGTCCCGGGAAGCCGTCTCGGTGCTGCACCTCGCCGGGCCGTGCTTCGGCCGCGGCGCCGAACCGGCCGCGCTGCAGGCGGCGATCTGGGGCGACCTCGTCGAACTCGCCGATGCCGGGGCGCCCGAGCCCGACCTCCTGGTCGTCACCGGCGACCTCACGGCGTCCGGCAGTCCACGGGAGTGCGAACAGGCGCTCAGCTTCCTGACCGGACTGCGCTCACGGCTCGGTCTCGATCCCGACCGGCTCGCCGTCGTCCCCGGCGGGCAGGACGTCAGCCAGGCCGCCTGCCGGGCCTACTTCAGCACCTGCGAAGCCGACGAGATGCAGCCCAGGCCGCCCTACTGGCCGAAGTGGCGGCACTACCACCGGCTGTTCCAGGAGCTCTACCAAGGGCTCGACGTCGTCTTCGACGGCGACCAGCCCTGGAGCCTGTTCCCCGTCCCCGCCCTGCGGACCGTCATCGCCGGGCTCAACTCCTCGATGGCGTACAGCCATCGGCCCGACGACCGCTACGGCCTGCTCGGGCCCGAGCAGGCCGCCTGGTTCGCCCAGGCCCTGCGCCCGTACGAGCAGGAGGGGTGGCTGCGGATCGGGGCCCTGCGGCACCCGGTGGGGGCGGACCGGCCGCTCGCCTCCGGCGACGGGTCCGACGCGGTGGACGGCGACCGGAGCCCGCGCCGCGGGGGCGGTCAGGACACCGCGCCCGGTGCCGGGCCGGTCCGCGACGGCGACGTCCTCGCCCGGCTCACCGGCCCGCGGCTGCACCTCCTGCTGCACGGGCCCGCCGGCAGCCCCCGGGCCGCGTCCGCCGCGCCCACCGCCACCGCGCTCCCCCTCGCCGCCGGCGAGCTGCCGGTCTTCGGCGCCGCCGCACCGGCCCGGCACCAGCTGCTGCGGATCACCGGCGAGGGCGTCACCCGCTGGCCGGAGCGGTCCGACGGGCAGCCGCGGAGCTTCGCGACCGGATGGGGCGGCAGCCGGCGCGTCTTCGGCGGTCAGGAGCCGTCGCCCGCCCCGGGCGGCGAGGCGGCCGGCGCCACGGACGCGGCCCTCCTGGCCGAGGCCGGCGCCGCGGTGCCCGCGCCGGAGGCCAGCCGCACCGTCGAGGACCCGCTCGACACCCTGATCGCCCGGGTCACCGAGGTCTGCCGCACCCGCCACGAGGGCGCCCAGCTCCGCCGGGTGCCCGGCGAGGTGCCACAACTGCTCGTCACCTGGACGGAATCGGGGTTCGTCCGGCAGCAGCGGGTGGCGGTCTGCGCCGGCACACCGCAGCCGGATTTCGTCGACCGCTTCCTCGACCACCTCCACGCCTCCGATTCGCTGCCCGACGCCGAACTCGTCCACGACGGCCCGCCCCCGCCGCCGGAGCTGCGGGAGCGGGCCCGCCGCCGCGGGGTCCGGGTGCGCAGCTTCACCGAGTTCCAGGGGCTGCTGGATCTGCGCGGCTATGTGACCCGCCAGACCGAGCGGCTCAGCACCGATCTCCCCTACCACCCGAGCCTGTATCTGCCGCAGCGCTACCGCGAGGTGGAGCGGCCCGGCGGAGCGGAGCGGGACGGACTCGTCGAGGACATGCTGCGGCTGCTCGACGCCGACCACGGCCGCTTCGTCCTGCTCCTCGGCGACTTCGGCCACGGCAAGACCTTCGCCCTGCGCGAGCTGGCCCGCCGCCTGCCCGAGGAACTCCCCCAGGCCGTACCCCTGCTGATCGAGCTGAGCACCCTCGACAAGGCCCACACCATCGACGGCCTGGTGGCGGCCCATCTGGCGAGCCACGGCGTCGACACCATCGATCTGCGGGCCTTCCGCTACATGCTCCGCCAGGGCCGCATCGTGCTGCTCTTCGACGGGTTCGACGAACTGGTCAACCAGGTCAGCTACGAGCGCGCCGCCGACCATCTGCAGATGCTGCTGGACGCCGCGGTGGACAACGCCAAGATCGTGGTCAGCAGCCGCACCCAGCACTTCCGGTCGCAGGCCCAGGTGCTGACCGCGCTCGGGGAACGCGTCGGGCTGCTGCCGCAGCGCCGCGTCCTGGCCGTCCAGGAGTTCTCGCCCCAGCAGATCCGCACCTACCTGGTGAACCGCTACGGGGACGAGCACGCCGCCGAACGCCGGGTCCATCTGCTCGAAGGCATCCCCGACCTGCTCGCGATGTGCCGCAACCCGCGTCTGCTCAGCTTCGTCGCCGACCTCGACCACGAGCGGCTGCGCGCCGTCGCGGGCGCCGGCCGCGCCCTGAGCCCCGCGGGGCTGTACGAGGAGGTGTTCACCTCCTGGCTGCGCTACGAGGAACGCCGTGGCCAGGGCGGTCCCGGCAGCCTGCCCGGGCTGAGCGAACGGCAGCTGTGGCGGGGCGTGACGACCCTTGCGCTGCGCCTGTGGGAGAGCGGCCGCAGCGCGCTGCGGCTGGACGAACTCAACGACGTGGGCGAGGTGCTGACCGGTCTCGCCGACAGCAGGCTGTCCGTGCCGCAGGCCGCGCACGCCGTCGGCTCGGGCAGTCTGCTGCTGCGCACCGAGGACGGCCTGTTCCAGTTCATCCACGGCTCCGTGATCGAGTGGCTGGTGGCGCGGGAGGCCGCCGCGCAGCTGGCGCACGCGGGCCCCGGGGACAGCGGTCTGCTCGCCCGCCGCCCGCTGAGCCAGCTGGCGGTGGAGTTCCTGTGCGACCTCGCCGACCACCGCACCTGCCAGCAGTGGGCCGAACGCGTCCTGGCCGACGGTGCCGACGGGACGGACCGCGAACAGGACACCGCCCGGGAGGGCGACGAAGCCGCCCGGGCGAACGCGGTCAAGGTCCTCAGCCGTCTGAGGGTGCCGGCCCACACGGATCTGCGGGGCGCCGTCCTCGCCGGGGAGGACCTCTCCTACCGTGACTTCTCCGGCGTCGACCTCACCCGTGCCGACCTCACCGACGCCGGCCTCGTCGGCGCGGACTTCTCCGGAGCCGTGCTGCGCGACGCCTGCCTGGCCGGGGCCCGTCTCGACGAGGCGAAGCTCACCGGCGCCGATCTGCGCGGCGCCGATCTGCGGATGGCCCGGCTGATCGGCGCCGAACTGCGCGGCGCCCGGGTGGCCGGCAGCCACTGGCACCGCGCCGCCCTCATCAACGCGGTCGCCGACGACGCCACGCTGGACACGCCGGAGCTGCGGGCGGCGGCGACCGCTCCCGGCATGCCCGTCGAGGCCGGCTTCCGGCCGTCCGCGGTCGGCGTGCCGTACGGCTTCGACATGCGCACCAGCAGACTCCCCGAGCCGGTCTCCTACAGCCCCGACGGCGAACTCCTCGCGGTGGGCAGCGAGGACGGCGGAGTGCTGGTGTGCGACGCCGCCACCGGTACGGCGGTGCGCACCCTCCAGGGGCACACGGGCCGGGTCTATGCGGTGAAGTTCCGCGACCGGGTGCTGGCCACCGGCGGCGCGGACGGCACCGTACGGCTGTGGGACCCGGTCGCCGGCACCTGTCTGCACCAGCTCGAGGTGCACCCGGACGGAGTGTGGCCGGTGTCCCTGGACGTCGCCGGGGCGCAGCTCGCGACCGGCGACCGCGAGGGCACGGTCACCGTGTGGGAGGTGGCGACCGGGACCCCGCGGCACCGGCTGTACGGCCACGCCGCGCCCGTCTACACCGCGGGGTTCAGCCCCGACGGCCGCACCCTCGTCACGGGCGACGCGGCCGGGGCCGTACGCCTGTGGGACACCGCCTCCGGCCGGCTCCTCGGCGCCCTCGACGGCCATCAGGGGCCGGCCTACCGCGCGCAGTTCAGCCCGGACGGCGCCCTCCTGGCCACCGGTGACATGGGCGAGGACGACCATGGCACGGTGCGCGTCTGGAACGTGGCCGAGCTGCGGTTGCGCCACGAGTTCACCGGCCACACGGGGCGGGTCTACACCCTCGACTTCCACCCCGGCGGCCGGCTGCTCGCCAGCGGCGACACCACCGGACAGGTACGGCTGTGGGACCCGGTGACCGGGGCCGCCGCCGGGGCGCCGGCCGAGGGCGGCGGTCATGTGTACCAAGTGGTCTTCGACCCCGAGGGGAGCATGCTGGCCGCGGGCAGCAGCGACGGATCGGTCCGCCTGTGGCGGGTGGCGCAGGGGTCCGCCGGCTGGACGGTGACCTCGCTGCGGCAGCAGCCCGCGGACCATCAGGGGTCGGTCTGGGCCTGCCGGTTCCGGCCCCGGAGCCGCTTCGGCGCCCGGGATTCCGACCCGATGCTGGTGACCATCGGCAACGAGGGCCTGGTGCGGCTGTGGGACACGTCCACCGGCCAGGGCAGGCGGATCCTCCGCGGCCACGGACGGCGGGTCGCCAGCCTGGCGTTCAGCCCCGACGGGACGCACCTGGCGGCCTGCGGCAACGACGGCGTGGCCCGGCTGTGGGAGTCCGCGACCGGCCGCCGCACACGGGAGTTCGCCGGCGACCACGACCGCCTGGTCTCGGCGCTGTTCGTCCCCGGCAGCCACCAACTGGCCACCGCCAGCAGCGACGGCGACCTCTACCTCTGGAACGCCCGCACCGGTGAGTACCAGCGGGAGATCGACGCCGAGACCGACCATGTGTGGGCCGAGGCGTTCAGCAACGACGGCGAGATCCTCGCCACCGCCAACGACGACGACACCGTGGCGCTGTGGTACCGCGGTACCGGGGCCCGGTTGACCACGCTCGCCGAGCACCGGGGCCGGGTGCGGTCGATCGCGTTCCGTGCGGACGGGACGGGCCTGGCCACCGGCTGCGACGACCGGTACGTACGGCTGTGGGACCTCGCCGAGGGCCGCCTCGTCGCCGAACTCGCGGGCCACGCCTCGCGGGTGTACGCGGTGGCCTACGGCCCCGGTGACGCCTGGCTGGCGAGCGCGTCCTGGGACGGCGAGGCCCTCGTCTGGCAGGACGGCGCACTCCGGCACCGGCTCCGGGGCCACGTCGGCCGGCTGTGGACCGCCGCCGCCCACCCGAGCCGGCCGCTGCTGGCCACGGCGGGCGACGACCGCACCGTACGCCTCTGGAACCCGCTGGAGGGCCGGGAGACGGCCCGGCTGACCGGCCACACCAGCCGCATCCTCACCGTGGCGTTCAGCCCGGACGGCTCGCTGCTGGCCAGCGGCGGCGAGGACGGCACGGTCCGGCTGTGGAACGTACCGGCCGACGGCGAGCCGACCCCCCGGGCCACGCTGATCGGCGTACCGGGCGGCTGGGCGGCGCTGTCCCCCTCGGGCGGCTACAAGTACGACGGTGACATCGCGGGCGAGTTCTGGCACGTGGTGGGCATGTGCCGGTTCGAACCCGGCGAACTCGACGCACATCTGCCGGGGGTCCGGCGTCTTTCGCTGGACGACCCGATCTGAGCCCACGGACCTCACCGAAACGCCCGCGGATGCACTGCGCATGCTCTGCGCGATAAACGGCTATTCGCCGAGATAGGCAATTCGGCAGGTGCAGCCCCCAGGGCGGCGAGCCGAATGGCCGCGGCCCTTTCCCCCTTTCCTTCCTTACCCTCCCTTTTCTGCCATAATAACAAGATCGGGGAGATGTCGGCCTTGCCGCGGACGCGGGCAGTGCGCCCTGGTGGGGCAGGTTCGGCAGGCGGTCCGTCGCACGATTGTCGTCGCCAGGGAGATCGGTTCCCATGGACCTCAACACCATCACCGAAGTCATCCGGCGACCGGCCGACCGTCCGGGCCGGCAGTGGCGCGAAGGCGATGCCTGGCTGGCAGGCGGCACGTGGCTGTTCTCCGTGGAGCAGCCGGCCCTGCGCCGCCTGATCGACGTGACGGCGTTGCGCTGGGTCCCCCTCGTCCCGAGTGACAACGGCCTCGAAATCGGCGCCACCTGCACCATCCGCGACCTGTACGCCTTTCCGCTGCCGGATGACTGGAGCGCGGGTACCCTTTTCGCGCCGAGCTGCGAGGCATTCCTGTCCTCGTTCAAAGTCTGGAACTCGGCGACCGTCGGCGGCAATATCTGTATGTCCTTGCCCGCCGGCCCCATGATCACGCTGACGGTCGCGCTCGAGGCGAGGTACGAACTGTGGGCTCCTGACGGTTCGGTGCGCCTCGTCGAGGCCCTCGATTTCGTGACCGGCGACCATCGGAACGTACTCGCTCCCGGGGAGATACTGCGGCGTATCGCCATTCCGGCGCGCGCTCTGAGAAAGCGTGCCGCGCACCGCCGCTTCGCCCTGACCCACCTCGGCCGTTCCACGGTCTTTCTGATCGGTACTCATGCGCCGGGTGCGGACGATCTGCTGCTCACCGTCACCGCCGGCACCACGCGGCCCGTGCGCTTCGCTTTCGACGCCATGCCCGATGCCCGCACGCTCCAGCAGAGCATCGACGCCCTGCCCGCCGACATCTGGTTCGCGGATCCCAACGGATCGCCCGACCACCGTCGCCATCTGACCCGGCACTTCGCCGAAGAGATCCGCCGCGAACTCACGGCTGGGGGCCCGGCATGACCTATCTGGTGAACGGCGAGCGTTTCGACGAAGCACCGGACCCCGGCCAGTGCCTGCGCACCTTCCTCCGCGCACTCGGCCATTACGGCGTCAAAAAGGGGTGCGACTCGGGCGATTGCGGCGCGTGCACGGTGTGGCTGGACGGCGATCCGGTCCACAGCTGCATCACCCCCGCGTTCCGCGCGGAGGGCCATGAGGTGACAACGATCGAGGGACTCGGCTCTCCCGGCCATCTGCATCCGATGCAGCGGCAGTTCCGCGACGCCCCGGGCTTCCAGTGCGGTTTCTGCACCGCCGGAATGATCATGACGGCGACCACGCTCACCGAGGCCCAGAAAGCCGACCTGCCGCGGGCGTTGAAGGGCAATCTCTGCCGCTGCACCGGATATCGGGGGATCGAGGACGCCGTGCGGGGCGTCGTCGGCGTGGAGAGAGCCGCGCCGGGAAAGGCCGTCGGGACGAGCGTCGGCCCGCCGGCGGCCGACGACGTGGTCACCGGTCGCGCCGAATTCACGATGGACACGCACCTCGACGGCATGCTGTATCTCAAGGTGCTGCACTCACCCCACGCGCACGCCCGGATCCTCGCGATCGACAAGACCGCGGCCCTCGCGGTGCCCGGCGTGCACCGGGTCTACACCTGGGAAGATGTGCCGCGCAGGCGCTTCACCACGGCGATCCACACCGATCATCTCGTCGATCCCGACGACACCCGCATCCTCGACGACACGGTCCGCTTCGTCGGCCAGCGCGTCGTCGCCGTCCTGGCCGATACCCCGGGGGCGGCGGAAGAGGGCTGCCGGAGGGTCGAGGTGGAGTACGAGGTGCTGCCGGCGGTGTTCGACCCGGAAGAGGCGATGGCACCGGGCGCGCTACAACTCCACGGCTCGCACGATCCCTTCGTCCGCGACCCCGTGCGCAACATCCTGCTCGAAATCCATTCCCACCTCGGCGATATCGACGCGGGGTTCGCCGAGGCCGATGTGATCCACGAAGGCACGTACTTCTCACCGCGGGTGCAGCACGCGCATCTCGAGACCCATGGCTCGATCGCCTGGATGGAGGACGGCCGGCTGCACGTCCGCACCAGTTCGCAGTCGCCGTCGATCGCGAAGGTCAAACTCTCCCATCTGTTCGCGCTGCGTCCGGACCAGCTCCGGGTGTTCTGCAAGCGCGTGGGCGGCGGTTTCGGCGGCAAACAGGAAGTGATTTCGGAGGATCTGGTCGCGCTCGCCACCCTGGACACCGGACGGCCGGCCTGCTTCGAGTACACCCGTGAGGAGGAGTTCACCACGGCCTCGCCACGGCATCCGATGACGTTGACGGTCACGCTCGGCGCGAAGGCCGACGGCACGCTCACGGCGTTCCAGGTCCGCAATGTGTCGAACACGGGCGCCTACGGCAACCACGGCGGCGAAACGCTGTACGCGGGCGGCGCCGCCGTCATGATCTACCGCTGCCCCCACAAGAAGTACGACGCGTTCTCCGTCTACACGAACACCGTCCCGAGCGGGGCGCTGCGCGGTTACGGGATGACGCAACCGGCGTTCGCCGTGGAATCGGCCATGGACGAACTCGCGCTCGCCCTGCACCTCGATCCGCTCGCCCTGCGGCGACGCAATATCGTGCGACCGGGCGATCCGCTGCTCTCCATGGCTGCCGGCCCCGACGACGTGGTGTTCACCGAGGACGGACTCGCGAAATGCCTCGACCTGGTGGAGGAGGCCATGGCGCGTACGGCCGATACGCCGTCGCCCGGTCCCGGGTGGCTCGTCGGGGCCGGTGTCGCGAGTTCCCTGCACGAGACCGCTCCCCCGACCGAGCATCTCTCCGAGGCCTGGGTCACGCTCGGCGACGACCTCGTGTACGAATTGGCCGTCGGGACGGTCGAATTCGGTGAGGGCACGTCGACCGCGCATGTCCAGATCGCGGCCCACCAGCTGGGCACGACGCCGTCACGTATCCGTCTGGTGCAATCCGACACCGACCGCACGGGATTCGACACCGGCGCCTTCGCGAGCGCGGGTCTCTTCGTGGCGGGCAACGCGGTACTCCGTGCGGCCAACGCGGTGCGCGACCGCATCCTGGAATTCGCCGCCGCTCACACGGGCGTCCATCCCGTCCTGTGCTCGATGGAGGACGAGAGCGTCGTCTGCGGCGATCAGCGCGCGTCGCTGGCCGAACTCGTCGCCTCGGCCCGGGCGCGCGGGATCCGGTTCACCGCCGCCCGCAAGGCCTACGGCTCGCCCCGCAGCGTCACCTCCAATACGCAGGGCTTCCGCATCGCCGTCCATCGGGTGACGGGTGAGATCCGCATCCTTTACAGCGTCCAGGCGACCGACGCCGCCGTGGTCATCAACCCCGCGCAGGTCCGGGGACAGGTGGAAGGCGGAGTCGCCCAGGGGATCGGCTTCACGCTGACCGAGAATTACCAGGTCGACGGGGACGGCGTCATGGTCAACCCGAACCTCCGCAACTACCGCATTCCCAGCTGTGCCGATATCCCGCGCACCGATGTGCTCCTGGTGAACTCGACGGATTCCGTGGGGCCCCTGCGGTCGAAGGGGATAGCGGAATGCTGTATCAACCCCGTGGCCCCCGCACTGGCGAATGCGCTCCGCGACGCCACGGGCGTCCGCTACCGCGCGCTGCCCCTGACTCCGGAACGGATCTACCACCGGCTCACCGAAAGCCGGCCGGCGCCGAGGACCTGACGCCGTCAGCGCTCCCTGCCCCGGGGCTTCAGCGCCACCGGCGGCAGCGCCGGAGCCGCCAGCCGGTCGCCGTCGTAGCCCTTCACCTCGCCGAAGCGCGAGCCCGACATCCAGGCCGACCGGGCCTCCTCGACGTCCGCCTGCGACCGCCCCACGAAGTTCCACCACATCACGATCTTCTCCTCGAACGGCTCGCCGCCCAGGAGCAGCAGGCTGCTGTCGGAGTCGGCGCGCAGCGGCAGTTCGCCGCGGCCGCAGCCGAGGTAGAGGAGGGCGCCGGGGCCCAGGCGGACGCCGTCGACCTCGCTCTCGCCGGAGATGGTCAGCGCCGCGTACTCGAAGTCGGGGTCGACGGGAAGCCGGGTGTCGGTGCCGGCGGCGAGCGTGAGGTCGGCGCCGACCAGCGGGGAGTAGGTGGTGCCGGGCGAGGCGGCGCCGGCCAGTTCGCCGAGGAGGACGGTGGCGGACAGCCCGCCGCCGTCGATCACCGGCAGGTCGGTGTGGTGGGCGAAGGCGGGGGCGGCATCGCGGTGTTCGTCGGGGAGGGCGACCCACAGCTGGGCGCCGTGCAGGAACGGGCCGTGGCCGTGCGGGGATTCCTCGGAGTGGGCGATGGCCCGGCCCGAGGTCATCAGGCCCAGCTCCCGGGCCCGTACGGTCTGCAGGCTGCCGAGGCTGTCGCGGTGCAGCACCTCGCCCTGGTGGAGCCAGGTGACGGTCTGCAGACCCATGTGCGGATGCGGCGGCACCTGCATACCGGGCTCGGCAACGATGTCGTCGGGGCCGTAGTGGTCGACGAAGCACCAGGCGCCGACCATCCGCCGGCCGAGGTTCGGCAGCAGCCTGCGGACAACGGTGCTCTCGCCGAGGGGCACCTGTTTGCCGGGCTGGACATCGCGTACCGGGCCGGTGCGGCCGGTGCCGCCGCACACGCTGGGCGCGGGTCTGAGGTCGAGGTTGCTCATGGCGTCACGATAGGCGCGGTCGGGTGTGCGGTCCGGGCAGGCGCACGTCGCGCCGCGCGAGGGCGCCCGTCACGCATACAGCTCGCGCAGCCGTACCGAGAGGCAGGTCACGCAGCCCTCCAGCTTCTCGAATTCGCCGATGTCCACGAGGACCGGCTGATATCCGAGGCCGGCGAGGAGCTCCGCGCTCTTCGGTGCGCCGGCGGCCATCAGCAGCTTGCCGCCGCCGAGCAGGACGACATGGGCGCCGGACTCCTCCGGGACGGGCAGGAAGCGGGGGAAGAGGGCGGGGTCGTCGACCAGCGGCGGGTAGCCGATGACGGTGCCGTCCGGGAGGGCGGTGACCGCGGATTTGAGGTGCAGTACGCGGCTGACCGGTACGGCGACCACGCGGGCACCCAACGGTTCGAAGGCGGCGCGGAGTTGGCGGATGCCCTCGGCGTCGGTGCGGCCGCCGCGGCCGACGTAGACGGTGTCGCCGACCTTGAGGACGTCGCCGCCGTCCAGGGTGCCGGGGGCCCGGATCTCGTTGACGGAGCAGCCGAGGGCTTCCACCGCGGCGCGTGCGGCGGGCACCTCGGGGCGGCGGGAGCCGGCGCCGGGGCGGGTGAGGAGCGCGACATTGCGGAACATGACCACGGCGTCCTCGACGAAGACCGCGTCGGGGCAGTCGTCGGCGGGGGCGACCTCGGTGGTCTGCCAGCCGTGGTCGCGCAGCGCCTGGACGTAGGACTCCCACTGGCGCAGGGCGAGCGCGGGGTCGACCGGCTGGCGGTCGATATGGGTGACGAGGCCCTCGGCGAGGCGGGGGCCGGGGCGGCGTATGAGCGCGTGCCGGCTGGGCATGCGGATCCTTTCGGGCGGCGGTGGGGGTACGGGCGGGTCAGGCGCCGGTGTCAGGCGTCGGTGCCGTAGGTGGCGCGCAGGGCGTTGTCGACGGCGGCGAGGGCGGCGCGGTGGTCCAGGCCAAGGCGCCGGGCGCGGCGGGCATAGGTCTCGGCGGCCGCGGCGGCCTCCTTGTCGGCGGCCTCGCCGGCCGCCGCGATGAAGCTGCCGTTGCGGCCGCGGGTCTCGATCACCCCGTCGGTCTCCAGTGCGCGGTAGGCCTTGGCGACGGTGTTGGCGGCCAGCCCGAGGTCCTCCGCCAGGCCGCGGACGGTGGGGAGCTTGTAGCCGACCGGCAGGCCGCCGTCCCTGGCCTGATCCGCGATCTGGGTGCGTACCTGCTCGAACGGCGCGGCGGACGCCGCCGGGTCGATGGTGAGGGACAAGGGCTGCGGGGACACGGGGGCGCTCCTGTTGCTGGTGGTGGGGCGGGTGCGCGACGCCTCGTCTCCCGGGGTCCTCCCGGGATGCGTGACGTGTGCCTACCCGCCGGTGCGCTTGTTTGTCGCATCCATTGTGCGTCAGGAGCGCCCGCCGTGCCGGGAAGTGCTATCCCCCGGGGGTGGTCACAGTGCGAGGGTGGTGCCGGTCGTGCGCAGCCAGGCGTTCATGCCGAGGACGAGTTCGGCGGCCGGACGGATGTCGGCGGCCGCCCCGTCGGCGGTGGCATGCGCGGTGGCGGCGGCATCCAGCAGCGGCCGCACGGGGGCGTCGCGGTCGGCGCACAGGGCCTTCAGCTCGGTGCGCAGCGCCTCGTTGTAGCGCGGGTCCTGGGTACTGGGGTAGGGGCTCTTGACCCGGTCGGCGACCAGGTCGGGGAGCACCTCGCGGGTGGCGGCGCGCAGCAGCGACTTCTCCCGGCCGTCGAAGGTCTTCATCGCCCAGGGGGTGTTGAAGACGTAGTCGACGAGGCGGTGGTCGCAGAACGGGACGCGGACCTCCAGGCCGACGGCCATACTGGCCCGGTCCTTGCGGTCGAGCAGGACCTGCACGAAGCGGGTCAGATGCAGATAGCTGATCTCGCGCATCCGGCGCTGCAGGCCGGTGTCGCTGTCGAGGAAGGGCACTTCGGCGAGCGCGTCGCGATAGCGGCGCCGCTCGTATCCGGGCAGGTCGAGCTTGCCGAGCAGCCCGTGGTCGAGCAGGGCCTCGCGGCCGGTGTTGCCGCCGGCGAAGCGGCCGGCGATGCCGGCGGCGATCCAGGGGAACGTATCGGCGTGCACGGCCGCGGGGTCGTGGAACCAGCGGTAGCCGCCGAAGACCTCGTCCGCGGATTCGCCGGACAGGGCGACCGTGGACCGTTCGCGGACGGCCTTGAACAGCAGGTAGAGGGAGGTGTCGCCGTCGCCGAAGCCGTTGGGCAGATCGCGGGCGGCGAGCACGGCGGCACGGTGGCCGGGGTCCATCAGGTCGGCGGTGTCCAGGACGATGTCGCGGTGGTCGGAGCCGACATGCTCGGCCAGGGCGTGGGCGTAGGGCCCGTCGGGGGTGCCGCGCAGATCGTCGGGCGTGAAGTTCTCGGTGTAGCCGGTGAAGTCGACGGCGAACGAGCGAACCGGTCCGCTGCCCTGCTCCGCCAGCGCCTTGGCGGCCAGCGCGGTGATGGCGGAGGAGTCCAGGCCACCCGAGAGCAGGGTGCACAGCGGCACATCGGCGATCAGCTGACGGGCCACGATGTCGTCGAGGAGGTCCCGTATGTGCGCGATGGTGGTGTCGAGGCCGTCGGTGTGCTCACGGGCCTCCAGGGCCCAGTAGCGCGTGGCGCGCACGCCGGTGCGGCCGACCCGGACGACATGGCCGGGGCGCACCTCGTGCATGCCCTTGTAGACGGCGTGGCCGGGGGTCTTGGTGAAGGTGATGAGTTCGGCGAGGCCCTCGGCGTCGACGGTGGGCCGTACCGAGGGGTGGGCGAGGATCGCCTTGGGCTCGGAGCCGAACAGCACGCCGTCGGGGGTGGGGTGGTAGTAGAGCGGCTTGATGCCCATCCGGTCGCGGATCAGCAGCAGTTCCTCGGTGCGCGGGTCCCAGAGCGCGAAGGCGTACATGCCGTTGAGGTGCTCGGCGCACGCCTCGCCCCACTGGAGGTAGGCGTGCAGCACCACTTCGGTGTCGCTGTGGGTACGGAAGGTGTGGCCCAGCCCGGTCAGTTCGCTGCGCAGCTCACGGTAGTTGTAGACCTCGCCGCTGTAGGTGGTGACGACCAGGGTGCGGCCGTCGTGGTCCACCGTCATGGGCTGCGCGCCGCCGTCGAGGTCGATGACGGCGAGCCGGCGGTGGCCGAACGCGGCGTGGGTGTCGAGCCAGACTCCGGCCGCGTCGGGCCCGCGGCAGGCCATGGTCCTGGTCATCGTCTCCAGCGTGCGGCGCTGGGCGGTGAGGTCGTTGTCGTAGGAGATCCATCCGGTGATTCCGCACATGAAGCGGCTCCTCCTTCGTGGCATCGGCGGACCTCCGCGCCACTGCGGCGGCCCGCGGCAGCACCGTACGCGCGAATAGATGTAACGGCCACTGAAACCGTGCGGCGGCCGTACGGAATGAGCCAACCGGGCATCGGGGCGCCGCGGGAGGGGTGGGCACCACGTCTTCGGCTACCGGCCGTTCGCCGGGGAGTGGCGGTGTGTCCGCGCGCTGCGCGAGGGCTGAGGCACCGTCCGTGCCCGCCGCCTCACCCGGGCGGCGGCGCGAGCGGGACACCGCTCACCGCGGCGCCCCGGCCCGGGAGTTCGGCGATCAGCGCATAGCGCTCGTCGGTCACCTCCTTGCCCCACAGCGCCGGCTCGTCCACCAGGCTCTCCACCCGTATCCCCGCGGCCAACGGCGCGACGAGGGCGGTGAGTTCGGCGGCCGGCAGACCTATGGGCTCGGCCTCGCCCCAGCGGCCCTCCACCAGCACCAGCCGGCCGCCGGGAGCGAGCAGACCGGCCCAGCGGCGCAGCGCGGCAGGGGCATCGGGCAGCGCCCACAGGACATGGCGCACCAGCACGGCATCGAACCGCCGCTCCCCCACGGGCGGTTCGGCGGCGTCACCGACCAGGAACGCAGCCTCCTGGCCGGCGAGCTTGGCACGCGCCCGGGCGATCATGCGCGGTGAGCGGTCGACGCCCGTGACGCGATGCCCCTGTTCGGCGGCGAGCAGCGCCAGGCTGCCCGTACCGCAGCCCAGGTCGAGGACGGCGGCGGGCCCGGACGGCAGCCAGGTGCGCAGCCGGGCGGCCCAGGCGGCGCGGACGTCCGGGTCGCGCAGGCCGTGGTCGGGCTCGTCGTCGAACGAGGCGGCGGCCGCTTCCCAGTAGGCGGCGTCGGCGGTCGGCAGGGGCGATTCCCGCCGGCGGACACCGGGGTTGGCGGGTGCGTCGCAGGGCCGGCGGGACCGGTCGGCAGGGGCGTCGGTGCTCATGTTCCGAGGATGACAGCGACCACTGACAACGCCGGGCGCACACGGTTCCCGGGCAGGCTCCGCGGGCCACGGGCCGGTGCCGGGAAGAGCGCCCGGCGAGGGTGAGGGAGTACCGTGGAAGGGCCGGTACGGTGCGTCGAGGACGTCCGAGAAGGGCGTCCGGCGCAGGTGGTACCGGCATTGGACCGGTCATATGAGCGCGCCCCAGAGCAGCCGTGTCTCCGGAGACGGCGTCTTCGACCTCACGCGGACGGCCGTGGTGGTGACGGATCGCGCGGGGATGACGCAGGGCTGGACCGAGGGGGCCGAGCGCCTGCTCGGCTACCGGGTGTCCGAGGCCGTCGGAAAGCCCTTGGCAAACCTGTTCACCGGAGTGGACCCCGGCCCGGATCCGGAGAGCAAGTGGCGGACCCGGCTGGCGGCGGCGGACGGCTGGAGCGGCCTGGAGGCGGTACGCCACAAGGACGGGCACCGGCTCGACCTGGAACTGCGCATCCTGCCGGTCAGGGACACCGCGCACGGCTCCGCACGTCTCGTCCTCGCCGCCGAGATGGCACAGACACCCTGGTCAGGAGCGAGCCGGTCGTTCCTGGAGGGGATTTTGGGCATGTCCCCGATCGGCGTGGCCATGGTGAACGCCGATCTGCAGTTCGTGTGGCTGAACGACGCGCTGGAGCGGATGGGCGGCATCAGCCGCGAGGCGCGCCTGGGCAAGCGCCTGGGGGACGTCCAGCCGGGCCTGGCCGTGGAGGCCATCGAGGCGGAGATGCGCCGGGTGCTGCGCACCGGTCTCCCCTCGGTCGGCTACGAATACCTGGGACAGCCGCAGTCCGATCCGCAGCGGGAGCACGCCTACTCCACCTCGTTCTTCCGCCTGGAGGACGGCGCCGGCCAGGTGCTCGGCGTCTGCTACATGGTGCTCGACGTCACGGAGAGCTACCGGTCGCGGCAGCGGATGGCGCTGCTGAACAGGGCCGCGGAGCGCATCGGCAGCTCGCTGGACGTCTGGCAGACCGCGCAGGAGCTGTCCGACGCGGCGGTGCCGGATCTCGCCGACTTCGTCACCGTCGATCTGCTCGACGCGCTGCTCGGCGGGGAGCAGCCGGCCGCAGGACCGGTCGATGCCACGGCGCTGTTCTCCATGCGCCGGGCGGGCCAGCAGTCCGTGCGCGAGGGCTGCCCGGAGGCGGTGGTCGCGGTCGGGGAGCGGGCCTCCTACCCTCCGTCGGCGCCCGTGGTGCTGAGTCTCACCGAAGGCAACTCCACGCTGCTGCAGACACTCGACCTGGCCGACGGCGACTGGGCGGCCGAGGACCCGGTCCACGCCGCGCATCTGCGCGGGCTCGGCTTCCACTCCCTGATGGTGGTGCCGCTGCGGGCGCGGGGGGTCTTCCTGGGAGCGGCCGCGTTCGCCCGCTGGCAGCACACCGGGCCCTTCCAGCCCGACGACCTGGTGCTCGCCGAGGAATTCGTCACCCGCGCCGCGATGGCCATCGACAACGCCCGCAGATACACCCGTGAGCACACCACGGCCCTCGCCCTCCAGCACAGCCTGCTGCCGCGCGACCTTCCCGACCAGTGCGCGGTGGACGCGGCCTACCGCTATCTGCCGGCCGACTCGCTCAGTGGTGTCGGCGGCGACTGGTTCGATGTGATCCCGCTGTCCGGGGCCCGGGTCGCGCTGGTGGTGGGCGACGTGGTCGGCCACGGGGTGCACGCCGCGGCCACGATGGGCCGGCTGCGCGCCGCCGTACAGGCGCTGGCCGATCTTCCGCTGTCCCCGGAAGAGGTGCTGGCGCACCTCGACGACATGGTCAACCGGGTCGCCGACGACGCGAACACCGGCCCCGCCGACACCGCCGGCACCCCGGGCACCGCCGGCACCCCGGGCACCGCCGGTGGCGCCGACACCGCCGGCAACGGAGTCGTCGGCGCCACCTGTCTGTACGCGGTCTACGACCCGGTCGCCTGCAGTTGCACGCTGGCCCGCGCCGGTCACCCCGCGCCGCTGCTGGTGAGCCCCACCGGCGCCGCCGAACTGCTGGAGCTGCCGACCGGGCCGCCGCTGGGGCTGGGCGGGATGCCCTTCGAATCCGTCGAAGTGCCCCTGCCCGAAGGGAGTTTGCTGGCGCTCTACACCAACGGGCTGCTGATGGGGAAGGCCCTCGACCTCGACGGGGGCATCGCCCGGCTGCGCGGCGCCCTGGCCGATCCGCAGGCACCGCTGGAGAGCCTCTGCGACGCGGTGGTCGAGGGCCTGCCGGGTGCCCGGCCGGTCGACGACGTGGCGCTGCTGCTGGCACGCACCCGGGCCCTGCCCCATACCCAGCTGGCCACGTGGGAGATCCCCGCCGATCCGTCGGCGGTCGGCGAGGCGCGCAGGGCGGCGGCCGCCCGGCTGGCGGAGTGGGGCCTGGAGGAGCTCGGCTACTCCACCGAACTGATCGTCAGCGAGCTGGTCACCAACGCCATCCGGCACGCGACCGGACCGATCAGCCTGCGGATGATCCGGGCACGGGCGCTGATCTGCGAGGTGTCCGACGCCGGCAGCACCGCACCGCACCTCCGCCATGCGCGGACCACCGACGAGGGCGGCCGCGGGCTGTTCCTCATCGCCCGGTTCGCCCAGCGGTGGGGCACCCGCCACACCTCCCAGGGAAAGATCATCTGGGCCGAACTACCCCTCCGCGCAGCCCCCTTGAGCGCCGCGGCGAACGACCTGAGCGCCCTCGCCGCGGACCTCGGCGACCCGTCGGCGTTCTCCACTGCGGACGAGCAGTGACGTGGGGGCCGGCCGGCGGCGACACCGGTCACAAAACGGTCATACGGTCGTCAACGTACCGGAAAGGTGCGCTTCTACCTTCGCTTGAGAACGAAGAGCCGAAGGAAGGAACCGCATGGCCAGCACGACCGCCCAGGCGCGCACTCCCCGAGAAGCGCACGCCGAAGGTGACGACGCAACGGACCGGCCGGCCCCGAAAGGGCGGATGCTGGGGATCGACGTACTGCGCGCGCTCGCGATCCTCGGCATGGTCTGGCTGCATTTCACGCTGACCGGTTGGGGGAGCCCCGCGCCGCCGGGGCAGCCCGCCGATTCCTCGCTGAACTGGATCAACGGGCTCCTGGGCACCCGCTCTCGGGAGATCTTCTTCCTTCTGGCAGGGGTGACGGTCGCCTTGCTGACCGGCGGTACGTCCGTACGCCGCGGCCGGGAGCGGGTCACCGCCTGGAAGCGGGTGACGGTCCGTGCGGGAATGCTGTTCGTGCTGGCACTGGTGCTGGGCGAGCTCGGCGTGTGGGAACTGCAGATCCTGCACTACTACGCCCTGTGGCTGCTGCTCCTCCTTCCCCTGTCGGTGCTGCGGGTCAGGACCCTGCTGATCATCGCCGGTGTGCTGGCGGTGGCCTGCCCGGTATTCAAGATCGCTGCCGACCACGCGGGAGCGAGCTGGGGATTCCTGCCGGGCATGTCCCCGGGCATGCTCCCGAAGGAGTCCGTGGGCGGCTTCGCCCTGCTCATCCACCCGGGCGAATGGCTGCCCACCCTCCAGAACGTCATCTTCGGCTTGGGAAACACAGGCCAGGACACCCTCTCCGTGCTCCCGTTCCTGACACTCGGGCTCGCGCTGGGCAAGCTGGACCTGCGCGCGGCCGCGGTACGGCGACGGATGATGGTGGCCGGCGCGGGAACGGCTGTGGCCGCACTCCTGCTGTCGCTGGTCTCGATGTATCCGCTGGGTGCCGTGGAGACGGTCAACGCGTACAAGAATCCGCCGGCGGCCGCGACGGCTGCGCCCGGCAGTGCACCGTCCGCACCTCCCAAGCTGCCCAAGGCACCCTGGGAGTCGCTCGTCACCATGGGCCACCCCGGCCCCGCCGACAAGCAATTCAGCGCCACCGAGGGCACCTTCATGCTCGGCACGATCACCGCACTGCTCGGCGGCCTGCTCACGCTGATGGACAAGCGCCTGTGGCGGCGGCTGCTCCGCCCCGTCGCCGCCTTTGGCAGCATGGCTCTGACCTGGTACTTCGGTCACTTCCTCTGGCTCAATTACCTCGCGCCGGTCAAGGCGGCCGAAGGCGGGACGGCCGGCCGTTCCTTCCTGTCCTTCGCCGTCTTCGCCGTGGTCTCGCTCACCGTGTCCCTGCTGTGGCGGAAATGGCTGCGCCGCGGCCCTCTGGAATGGCTGGTGCACCAAGCCGTCACCGTCGCGGTACCGGGCCGACGCCACCGCGCGGGCCGCTCCCGCTGAGGCACGCCACGCGCGAACCCTGATTGCCGACGGCGGCCAACGGGCCTCCCCTCCCCCACGCCGGGTCGGGCAAGGCCCGTCGGCCGGGGGCGCGGTGCCCGTTTCCTCCCCGCCTGCCTGTGCCCCCGCTTAGCCGTGTCTTAAGCGCACCATAACGATCTCCCGCATCGCCCTTCGGGCCGTAAATCCGCTGCTCAGCGGGGCTAGCGTGCTTCTCGCAAGGCGGCGTTGCGCGGCGCCGGCGCCGTTCACCGGGGGGCGGTGCCGACGTGCGCATCCCGACCCCCCACCACGGTGCCGCCCTTGCTTCCCCCCCTGCCCCGGCTGGATGCCCACTGATGAAGGAGACCCCCACGATGACCGCTCGTCGTAAGGCCACCGGGATCGCGCTGGCCGGTGTCGCGCCGCTCGTGCTCACCGTGCTCACCGCGAGCCCGGCCGCCGCGCACGGTTCGATGACGGATCCGGTGAGCCGGGTCTCGGCCTGCTACGCGGAGGGGCCGGAGAGCCCGCAGTCCGCGGCGTGCAAGGCCGCCGTGCAGGTCGGCGGAGCACAGGCGCTCTACGACTGGAACGGGGTGCGGGACGGCAACGCCGGCGGCAAGTCGAGGACGAGGATCCCGGACGGCAAGCTGTGCAGCGCCAACAACCCCGCGTACAAGGGCCTGGACCTGGCGCGCGCCGACTGGCCGTCCTCCCGTATGCGGGCCGGGACGCACACGTTCCACTACAAGGCCACCGCTCCGCACAAGGGTTCCTTCGAGCTGTACCTCACCAAGAAGGGCTATGACCCGGCCGAGCCGCTGAAGTGGTCCGACCTGGAGTCGAAGCCGTTCGTGAAGGTCACCGACCCGAAGCTGACCCATGGCGAGTACGTCTTCAGCGGGAAGGTGCCGGCGCGGTCCGGGCGCCATCTGATCTACAGCGTCTGGCAGCGGTCGGACAGCCCGGAGGCGTTCTACACCTGCTCCGACGTCGTGTTCGGGAAGGGCGGCGGGGCCGCAAGCGCCGCCGTGAAGTCCGCGCCCCTGGCCTCCGCGCCGACCGACAGCCAGATCGCGGCGGGCGCCGCGAAGTCGTCGATGGACATGAGCCACCACGACCACCAGGGCGCCGGTGCGGACGGCCACCCGGGCACCGTGCGGTCGGCGAGCGCCGACAGCCCCGCGGCGGGCGGGAGCCCGGACGCTTCCGGCAACGCCCCGCGGCCCGACGGCGGCGCCCGCCCGGCCGGCACCCGGCAGCTGGCGGAGACCGGTGGTGACAGCTCCACCGCCCCGCTGGCCGCCACCGGCGCCGCCGTCCTGGCCCTGGGTGCCGGCGTGCTCCTCGCCACCACCCGCCGCAAGGCCGCCCGGTCCCGCGGCTGACCGGTCCCGCGCCGGATCGGCCCCTGGCTGATCCGGCGGCCCGGCCGCCGGGGAAACGGCGCCGCCTCCCCGTCCGACGCACGGGGAGGCGGCGCCGACTCGGTCCCCTCCCCCACCCGCTCCGACCCATTTTGGAGGGATATCTCCAATAATGTGGAGAGTACCCTCTAGAACATGGCCAGGCCACCGCGCTTCGACACCCCGCAGCTGCTCGACGCCGCCGTACGGCTGGCGGCCGGGTCCGGGCCCTCGGGGGTCACCATGTCCGCGGTCGCGGCGGCCGTCGGCGCGCCCAGCGGCTCGCTCTACCACCGCTTCCCCGGCCGCTCGGCGCTGCTCGCCGAGGTGTGGCTGCGGACCGTCGAGGGCTTCCAGGAGGGTTACTTCGAGGCCCTGGAGTCGTCGAACGATCCCCGCGCCGGGGCCCGCGCCGCCGCCCGGCACGTCGTGGCGTGGAGCCGCGCCCACCCACAGGAGGCCGCACTGCTGCTGTACGGGGCCCACGACTTCGGCCACGACGACTGGCCGGACGAACATCTGCTGCGGGCCGAGAACGGGAACATGCAGGTCCGGGCCGCCATGGCGGCGCTCGCGGGGGCGCTCGGGATGCACGGCCGCCCCGGCCTGGACCGGGTGACGCTCGCGGTCATCGACCTCCCGCTGGCGCTGGTACGCCGCCATCTGCGCGGCGGCTCCCCGCTGCCCGCGCACGCCGAGGACCTCGCCGAACAGTGCACCGCCGCCCTGCTGGCCGGCGAATGACCGCGGCGGGCGCCCGCGGTACACAGCCGGTCCGGCCCCCTCGCCGACGGGGGGCCGGGCCGGCTCCCGGTCAGCCCGACGTGCAGGTCGTCCGGGTGGCGTGGGCCGGGTCGAGGGCGTTGGCCGTCTCGTGGAAGGCGACGCGGTCGAGGAGTCCGATGGCCACGTGCTCGGAGAGGTCGAGCGCACACAGGTCCTGGAGCACGACATTGTGCACATCGGGGCCGTCGAGGAACTGGGTCCGGTAGGGCGTGACGACCTCGTCGTACCGGGTGGCGAGCACGGTGTAGTGGACCCCGGGGACGGTGTCGCCGCCCTCGTTGAGGCGGCGCAGGATGTCGGAGCCGACGATCTGGTCCGACAGCCCCGGGGTCGACTTGTCGAGGTATTGCTCGGCGCCGGGGAAGTACGGCAGCAGGCGGGTCAGCCCGTCCAGGTCGGTGCCGTGGTTGTCGGGAGCCAGCCCGACCAGCGTGTGCACCTTGTCCGCGCCGCCGTGGAACTTCAGGTACACCCGCGCCATCATGCCGCCCTGCGAGTGGCCGACGAGGTCGGCCTGCCGCGTCCCGGTGGCGGCCAGCACCCGGTCGACGAAGTCGGCGAGCTGCCCTGCGGACGCGTCGACCGGGCCCAGCCCGTGGAAGAACGGGACGCCGGGCAGCTGGCCGTAGTCCAGGGAGAAGACGCAGTAGCCGCGGGCCACCAAGTAGGGCGCGAGACCCAGCCAGTTGTCGACGGAGTTGCCGAGGGTGCCGTGCACCAGGACCACCGGCCGGGGGTGGTCGGCGGAGGGCTTGCAGGAGTAGTTGTTCCAGCCGCTGCTGACGGTGGGGGCGTCGGCGGCGGCGGGAACGGTGGCGGCCCCGAAGGCCAGGGCGAGGGCGGAGAGGAAGGTGAGCGATCTTGACCAGCGCAGCTTCATACGATGCTCCTTGCGGGGTGAGGGGGACTCCGAAGTGCTCGGTGAGCCGTTCACGCGATCCGGATCGCAAGGGCCAACGCAGTTGACTGGCAAGTAAGTTACGGCTGGGTAAGCGGGATGTGCCAGCGGCGTGACGGTGAAGGAAACACCACACAATCCTCACCGGATGTCCGGGGCGCACCACGGCCGGACCGTGCTGTGCGCGGCGTCGCACGACGGCGCTTCCCCTGTCCCGCCGCCCGGGCGACCCGTCGCGGTGGGTAACCCGGTTTGCTCCAGGGCCCGTTGGGGCTCCGGTGGTGCCGCGAGCCCGGTCCGGCCGGAGGACGGTCGATTGTCGGTGGCATCGCGTACATTCGGTGATGCCTTGACCAAGCGAGTGAGGGGAGACGCCGATGGGGACGGCGGAAGCGACGGGGGCGGCGGACGCGGCCGGCCTGGTGGAGATCTCGTCGGCGGCGGAGCTGCGCGAACTGATCGGTGAGCCCTCCTCCCATGCCGCGCACAAGACCCGGCACCGGCTGCACGAACTCGACCGGCAGTGGCTGGCCCGCTCGCCGTTCTGCATGCTGGCCACCGCGGATGCGCAGGGCCGCTGCGATGTCTCACCCAAGGGCGACCCCGCGGGTTTCACCCATGTCCTGGACGACACCACCCTCGTGATCCCCGACCGCCCCGGCAATAAGCGCCTGGACGGCCTGATGAACGTCCTGGCCAATCCGTATGTCGGGCTGGACTACGTCCTTCCGGGGCGCGGCGACACCCTGCGGATCAACGGCCGCGCCCGGCTGCTGCGCGATGCCCCGTTCTTCGACGAGCTGATCGTCAAGGGGAACCGCCCGCGGCTGGCGCTGCTGGTGGAGGTCGAGGAGGTCTTCTACCACTGCTCCAAGGCCTTTCTGCGCTCGGAGCTGTGGAAGCCGGAGACCTGGCAGCCGGACGCCCTGCCGTCGCGGGCCCGGATAGTCAAGGGCGTCGAGGCCCAGGACCTGCCCCTGGAGGAGCTGGAGCGGCACTACGGCCCGCGGTATGCGGAGCGGCTGTACGGCTGAGAGGCCGGGGCGCGACCGGGCGCCGGGGCCGGACCCCGCAGGACCGAAGCCGGGTGCCGGGGCACCGTGGCCGGTGTGTCACGGCCGGGTGGCACCGGGGCCGGGGGGTTTCGCGCCCGGGAGCGGGGGCGGACGGCCGACTCCGCCGAGGGCCGCCGCGGGCCGTATGCTCCCGGTCCCGAAGCGGGCCCTGGCCCGGTCGACGGCCGCCTCGATGCGGTGCGCCCTGTCGTCGGACGGGTCGAAAGACAGCTGACGGGCGGCGAGTTCGGCGCGGCACAGGTCCTCCGCACGCAGCGCCACCGACCGCACCCGCGCCCGCTGCAGCCCGAGCGCGGCGTGCAGGGCGTATGCCGCCTCGGTCAGCGCGGGGCCGTGCGCGGTCGGCCCGTCCAGCCGCCGGGTGCGGGTGGTGGTGGAGCGGTCGGCGTAGCGGACGGTGAGGGTGAGCGCACGGGCCACCTGTCCGCTCGCCCGCATCCGGGCCCCGAGGCCGTCGGCGAGCGAGAGCAGCGCCCGCCGTCGGCGGTCCGGGTCCAGTTCGTCGTGGGCGAAGCGGTGTTCCGCCGCCATCGAGCGGGCCGCGGCGTTGGGGGTCACCGGCGTCGGGTCGATGCCATGGGCCCGCTCGTACACCACCCGGCCGGTCCGCGCGCCGAGGATCCGTTGCAGGGTCGCGGGCGGTGCGGCGGCGACCCTGCCGACGCTGTCGAGCCCGTACGCACACAGGGCGCGCGCGGTCGCCGGGCCGACGCCGTGCAGCGCCGAGGCCGGCCGGCGGTCGAGGAACGCGGCGACGGCGACGGCGTCATCGGGGACGACCCTGATCTCTCCCGGGGCCGCTCCCTGGGCCGCCATCCGGGCGAGCAGCGGGTTGGCGGCGATCCCGATCGTGCACCGTACGCCGTGCCAGGCCAGCGCGCGCAGCCGCACCAGTTCGGCGAGGCCCGCCGCGTCCCGGTCGAAGTAGCGCAGCGCACCGCGGACGTCCGCCAGCGCGGCGTCCGGCGGCAGCACCTCGATCACCGGGGTGAACTGCGCCAGCAGCCGCAGCAGTTGCTCGAAGCATCCGGCGCTCGGCGGGGTGCCGTCGGCGGCCCGGAAGCGGATGTGGAGCACGCCCGGCTGCCGCCCGGCGGGGGCGGCCGCTCGGCCGGATCCGGTGCCCGCGCCGGGGGTCATCCCGCGCTCCCGGGGCTGGAGTGCCACAACTTGCGTCCGGTGGCGGCGCGTTCGCCCGGGGGCTGGAGGTCGGCCCACGGGTGCAGCTCGTAGCCGGTCTCCAGGCGGATGGTGCGGCCCGGGGCGCCGGCCGGCTCGGGCTCCCCGCCGGCGCCGGGCTCCCCGCCGGGCCCTCGGCCCGCCCCGGCCTCCCCGGTGTCCGGCACGGCGGCTCCCCCGTCCGGCCCGGTCGCGAGCCGGGCGGCGACCGCCTCCAGCCCGCCCTCGTGGCGAAGTTCGGCCAGTTCGGCGAGGTTCCAGGCGGCCGCGCCGACCACGCTGAGGCTGCGCGGCCCGCGCCGCTGGACGGTACCGCGCACCAGCAGCAGCCAGGAGTGGAAAATCGTGTGTGCGCACACCTGAACGGGGCTGGGGGTACCTCCCGGGCCGCCAGGGCCCGGGGGAGCGTCGAAGAAGGCGCAGTCGACCAGGCCCGTGCTGTCGTCGAGGGTGGTGAAGATGACCCGCCGGCCGGAGCGGATCGGTGGCGTCTGGGTGGCCGCCTTGGCGCCGGCGACCAGCACCGTCTCCCCGTGCCGGGCCTCTTGCAGCAGCCGGGCCGGCAGCGCCCCCAGCTCCGCGAGGAACTCCTGGTGGTCGGCCATCAGATGACGGGAGGCGTCCATGCCGAGGACGCCCAGCTCGGCGCTGAGCCGTTCGACCTCGCTGAGGTCGGGCAGCCCCGCGGGCTCGACCGGATCGGCCGCCGCCCCCGGCTCCGCGCCCGCCCCGTCGAGGGCCCGGCCCGGCAGCGTCAGCTGGCCGCCGGACGCCTGCCGCCCGTGGTGGTGCAGCTCGGCGACATGCAGCAGCAGATCCCGCCGGTTCGCGCCGAAGGCGTCCAACGCACCCACCCGGGCGAGGCGTTCGGCCACCGGGCGGCCCGGCCTGGCCCGCTGCCACAGGTCCTGGAGCGAGTGGTAGGGCTGCCCCGCCTCGATCCGCAGCGCCTCGGCCTCGCTCATGCCGTGCACATCGCAGAACGCGAGCCGCAGCCCCCAGACCGCGCCGGACCGGCCCCCGGAACCGCCGGAACGGGACCCGGCACCGGACACCAGTTCGATTCGATGAGCGAGGGCCGAGCGGTTCACATCCAGCGGCAGCACCGGCACCCCGCGCCGCCGCGCGTCCGCGAGCAGCAGCCGCTTCGGGTACATCCCGGGGTCATGGGTGAGCAGCCCGGCGTAGAAGGCCGCGGGGTGGTGCGCCTTGAGCCAGGCCGACTGGTAGGTGGGGACCGCGAAGGCCACCGCGTGCGCCTTGCAGAAGCCGTACGAGCCGAAGGCCTCGACGATCTCCCAGGTGCGGGCGATAACTTCGGGCGGATAGCCGCGCCGCCCGGCGCACTGCGCGAACCAGGCGCGGACCCTGCCCTGCAGTTCGGGGTGCGACAGGGCCCGCCGCTTCTCGTCCGCCTCGTCCCGCAAACAGCCCGTCATGATCCGCAGCAGCTCGATGATCTGCTCGTGGAACACCACCACCCCATAGGTCTCGCGCAGCGGTTCCTCCAGGTCGGGGTGCGGATAGCGGACCGCCTTGCGGCCGTGCCGGGCCTCGATGAAGGGCCGCACCATATCGGCGGCGACCGGCCCCGGCCGGAAGAGGGAGATGTCGACGACCAGATCGTGGAAGGTGGCGGGCTGCAGCCTGCCGACCAGATCGCGCTGGCCCGGCGACTCGATCTGGAAGCAGCCGAGGGTCTCGGCCGAGCGGATCAGCTCGTACGTCGCCTCGTCGCCGGGCGGCACCTGCGCGGGGTCGTCGAGGTCGATCCGGCGTCCGGTGGCCCGGCCGATCTCGGCGACCGCGTGCGCCATCGCGGACTGCATCCGCACGCCCAGCACATCGAGCTTGAGCAGTCCCATCTCCTCCACGTCGTCCTTGTCGAACTGGGACATCGCGAAGCCTTCGCCGCTGGTGGGCACGACGGGCGTACGGTCCAGCAGCGTGGCGTCGGAGAGCAGCACCCCGCACGGGTGCATGGCGATCCCGCGCGGCAGCGCGTCCAGCGCCTCGACCAGCTGCCACAGCCGCTCGTCGCCGGCCTCCCGCACCCCGCGCAGCTCCGGCAGTTCGGCCAGCGCCGCCCGCGCGTCACGGGCGCGGATGTGCGGAAAGGCCTTGGCCAGCCGGTCCACCCGCGCCGGGTCCATGCCCAGCGCCGCGCCCACGTCCCGTACGGCGTGCCGCACCCGGTAGGTCTCGGGCATCGAGACCGTCGCGACCCGCTCCACGCCGAAACGGTCGAAGATCGCGCGGTAGACCTCCAGCCGGCGGGCGGATTCCACGTCGATGTCGATGTCCGGCAGCGCCGCCCGCCGCTCGGACAGGAAGCGCTCCATCAGCAGCCCGTGGGCGACCGGGTCGGCGTGGGCGATGCCCAGGAGGTGGTTGACCAGGGACCCGGCGCCGGACCCCCGGGCCGCGACCCGGATCCCCCGCTCCCTGATGTCCGCCACGACCTGAGCGACCGTCAGGAAGTACGAGGGAAAGCCCAGCCGTTCGATCGTGCGCAGCTCGTCCTCCAGCCGCGCCCAGCGCGCACGGTCGCGGTCGTATCCGCGCAGCACCATCCCGGCGGCGCAGTGTGAGCGCAGCACCCGGGCGGCGGTGCGGTGTTCCGCGCCGACCAGCCGCGGCTCGGGGAAGTGGACGCGGCCGAGCCCGATGTCGTCCTGCGGGTCGACCAGGCACTCACCGGCGGTCTCCTCGGTCATGGCGAGCAGCCGGTGGGCGAGATCGCGCCGGAAGCCGGCCGCCTCGGCGATCCGCCCGGCGGTGCGGTGCATCGCGGCGGCGTCCTTGAGCCAGCGCTCACCGGTGTCCCAGGTCCCGGGCCGGTGCCGGTCCACCGGCACCAGACGGCGGGCGGAATCCAGGACGTCGGCGACCGGGCCCTGGCCGGGGTCGGCATAGCGGACCGCGTTGGTCAGGACGGCGCGGATGCCCTGGTCGACGGCGAAGCCGAGGGTGCGGGCGGCCAGCCGCGCCGAGCCGGGTCCGCTGCCGGGCCGCCCGTGGTCGACGACCTCCAGGCGCAGCCCCTCGCCGTACAGCTCCCGCCAGGGGGCGACGAGCCGGGCGGCGCGGTCCGGGCGGCCGGCGGCCAGCGCCCGGCCGACCTCGGAGTCCGGTCCCAGCAGCACGGTCAGTCCGTCCGCGGCGGATTCCAGGGAGCTCCACGGGAGGACGGGCTGCTCGGCCCCGCCCGCGTGGGCGGCCGAGACCAGCCGGCACAGGGCGGCCCAGCCGGCCGCTCCGTCGCGGGCCAGGAAGACGGCGCGGGCGGCGGACTCGTCGAGGAAGGCGCCGCCGCGCACCGGGGTGCGCCGCCGCACGGTGGCGTTGCCGGCCGGGGGGTGCGATACGTGCTCCGCCACGGCGAGTTCGCTGCCGAACAGCGGGCGGACGCCGGCTCCGGCGGCGGCCTTGGCGAACCGTACGGCCCCGGAGAGCCCGTCCCGGTCGGTCAGCGCGAGGGCGTCCATCCCGCGTTCGGCGGCGCGCTCGGCGAGGCGCTCCGGGTGGGAGGCGCCGTAGCGCAGGGAGAAGCCCGAAGCGGTGTGCAGATGCGTGAACCCTGGCATCCGCACCTCCCGCACCTCATCCGCCCCGACCGACCCTGTGTCCCCCGTTCCTCTCTTCCACCATACCCGTCCATCGAACATTCGTACGAAGAGGCGCCGAAGATCACCGCCCCGCCCGTCCGCCGATCGGCCCCACCCGCTCTGCACGACCCCCTCACCGACCGGAGGATAGGGGGACAAAAGCACCGGACCGCCCGCCGCGAGGTGGGAGGGAGCGCTCCATGGCCACGACGGACGACGGCACCCGCACCACCTTCCTCGCGGAGGTGAAGAGCGCGGTGACGCCGCACGCCGCGCTGCTGGTGCTCGGCGTGCTGGGGCTGATGACCGCGTTCATCACGTCGTACACCGGCGCCTTCCACCACCCCCGGCCGACCGGGGTGCCGCTCGCCGTGGTCGCCCCCGCACCGGCCGGCGGGCAGCTGGTGGACACCCTGGACCGGCTGCCCGGCTCCCCCCTGGCCCCGCGCGCGGTGCCCACCGAGCGGCAGGCGCGGCAGCGGATCGCGGACCGGACGGTCGCCGGTGCGCTGATCGTCGATCCGCACGGTGGCACCGACCGGCTGCTGGTGGCCGGTGGCGGCGGCACCTCCCTCGCCCAGGCGCTCGAACTGGTCGTCCGCCCGGTGGAGAAGGCCCGGCACCGCACCGTCCGCACGGTGGACGTGCGCCCGGTCGCACCGGGCGACGGCCGCAGCCTGTCGTCCTTCTACCTCGTCGTCGGCTGGTGCGTCGGCGGCTATCTGTGCGCCGCGATCCTGGCGATCAGCGCCGGGGCGCGCCCTTCCAACGGGTACCGGGCGGTCATCCGGCTGGCCGCGCTGGCGCTGTACGCGATCGCCGCCGGACTGGCCGGCGCGCTCGTCGTCGGGCCGGTCCTCGACGCCCTGCCCGGCACCTTCTTCGGGCTGTGGGGGCTGGGCGCCCTGGTCGTCTTCGCGGTGGGCGCCACCACCCTGGCCTGCCAGGCCCTGCTGGGCATCCTCGGCATCGGCCTGGCGATCCTGCTGATCGTCATCCTGGGCAACCCGAGCGCGGGCGGCGCCTACCCCTACCCCCTGCTGCCCCCGTTCTGGCGCGCCATCGGCCCCGCCCTGCCGCCGGGCGCGGGCACCTGGGCGGCGCGCTCCCTCGCCTACTTCCGGGGCAATGCCCTCACCGGCCCGCTCCTGGTGCTCTCCGCCTGGGCGGTGGGCGGCACCCTGCTCACCCTCGCTCTGTCGGTCTTCCGCACGAAGGATGTGACGCCCTCATGACCATCTCCGCCGGCCGGCTGTCCCACCCCGCGGTCCGTTCCCTGGTCACGGCCCTCAACAACCATGACGAGCAGGCGTTCTTCGGCGCCCTGACCGCCGACGCCACGATGTCCGACGACGGATCCGACCGGGATCTGCGGGAGTGGTGCGACCGGGAGATCTTCGCCACGCGGGGCCACCTGGACGTGCAGTCCGAATCGGACCAGGGGCTGTCCCTCGTCGCCAACTACCGCAACGACACCTGGGGCGAGATGCGGACGCGCTGGAGGTTCACGGTGGCGGACGGCAAGGTCAGCCGCTTCGAAACCGGGCAGGCGTGAGGCCCGTCCCCCGGCCTGCCGTCGCGTGCGGCGCCCCGCCCGCCGGCGGCCGGCTCACATGTGTGTGCCGCCGTCGATCCGGATCTCCGTGCCGGTGATGAACGCACCGTCCTGCGAAGCGAGCATCGCGACCACGCCCGCGACCGTTTCCGGGGCCGCGAAGCCCTCACCGAGGGCCGGGGTGAGCTTGGTGAAGAGGGACATATCGGCGTCGTCGGGCAGCCCCGGGCCGCGTCCGTGGGTCATCCCGCTGGCGATCGAGCCCGGCGCCACGCACACCGCGCGCAGCCCCTGCTTGCCGTACTCGCCGGCGATGGCGTGCGTCATGGACTGGACGCCGCCCTTGCTCGCCGCGTAGGCCGCCATGTACGGGTGCGCGAACGCGGCGGACGTGGAGCTGAAGTTGACCACGACCGGCGATCGGCCCTCCAGGAGGGCGGGCAGCGCTTCGCGGATCATCAGGAACGTACCGGTCAGATTGATCGAGATGATCTTGTTGAAGAGGTCCAGGCCGGTCTCGTGGGTGTGCGCGGAACGCAGGATGCCGGCCGCGTTGACCAGGACGTCCAGACCTCCGAGGCCGGCCACCGCGGCGGCGACGCCGGAGCGGACCGCCGCCTCGTCGGCTATGTCCAGCACCGCCGTCTCCAGCCGGCCGGCCGTCCCGTCCCCGGCGGCGCGGGCGGCGGTGCTCCGCAGCCCCTCCGCGTCGATGTCCGCGGCGACCACCCGGGCCCCCTCGGCGAGGAGCCGGTGGACGGTGGCCTGCCCGATGCCCGAGCCGGCTCCGGTGATCAGAACGCGGCGTCCGTCAAAGCGATCCATGGTCAAGCTCCGTTCTCAGGGTCTCCGGCACGCTAACCCCAAGGTGGCACATTGTGCCAATGTCACATGCTGTGCCGATACGGCATGCCACGTAGGCTGACCTCATGCCACCGGCGCCCGGACCCGCCCCGCTCCCCCGCCCCTCGCTCACCGCGCGGCGCAAGGCCGAGACCCAGCTGGAGATCGCCCGGACCGCGGCCACCCTGTTCGCGGAGCGCGGCACCGCCGTCACCGCCGACGAGATCGCGCGCGCGTCGGGGGTCGCGCTGCGCACCTTCTACCGCTACTTCCGCACCAAGGAGGAGGCGGTGGTGCCGCTGCTCGCCGCCGGGGTGCGGGAGTGGGTCGACGATCTGGCGGCGTCACCGGCCGGTCCGGACGCGCCGCCCGTGTGCGAGGCGCTGGAGCGGGCGGCCCGCCGGGCGCTGACCCCCGCGGACGCGCCGGCCGCCGAGGCGCTGCGCCGGACCCGCGGGCTGCTGCGGGCGATGCCGGGCGACCCGGCGCTGCGCGCGGTCTGGCACCGGGTGCACCACGACGCCGAGGAGGCGCTGATGCCGGTCCTGGAGCGGCTGACCGGCGCCGGCCCGCTGGAGGTACGGCTGGCCGCGGCGGCCGCGAACACCGCGATGCGGGTCGCCGTCGAGCAGTGGGCGGCGGGCGACGAGCCGCCGGACGGCCCCCGGGGGCCGGCGGAGCTGGTGGCGCGGAGCATGCGGGCACTGACGGCGGGGATGCCGGAGCTGACCGGGGCGCGCGGACCGGCAGGGAGTCGCGGACGGGCGGGGGCGGAGAAGTCCGGCCGCACGGCGCGGGGACGGCGTGGCGACGGGCCGGCAGGCACGGAGAAACCGGGCCGGTAGAGCCCCGGGGGGCGTGCGGCGAGGGGCCGCCGGCGGGCCGGTAAGGCGACCCGTGGCGGGCCGGTTCTTACCTCGTCGGACGCCCGGCACCGCTCGGAGGGACCCTCCGGCCCCCCTCTTCGGCCAATCGCCGGAGATCGAAACCCGCCCGAACGGCCGGTCGGTGGCCGGATCCCGGCACACCGGAGACCGCCACCCCTTGCCAGGAGCATGGCGAACGGGGCAACCCCGCTGGCCGCACGGCACTTTCACCCACCCCTGCCGCACCCTCTCCGGCCCGTTCGCGCCATTACCCTCAGCTTTCGAGCAACGACTCAAAGTGAACGCTTCAGGCGCACTCAAGGTGCTTTCGGGATGCGGTTGGGCCAGACTCCCGTCCGGTATCTGCACCTTCGAGATAGGGAGTGTTCGTCATGCGGTACATCACTGGGGCGGTCGCGCTCGGCGCGGCACTGGTTCTGGGCACCCTGGCCACCACGGCGCAGGCCGTGGCCGCCCCGGCGCAGCCCGCGCGGACCGGTGGCCTGTATGCCCCGAGTGAACTGGTGCTGACGGTGGGCCAGGGCGACAGCCGTGCGACCGCCACGGTGCAGCGTGCGGTGACGCTCACCTGCATGCCGAAGTCCGGCGGCAGCCACCCGAACGCGATAGCCGCCTGCGACCAACTGCGCACGGTGGCCGGCGACTTCAGCGCGGTGACCGCCGCACCGTCACAGCGACTGTGTACCAAGGAGTGGGCTCCCGTCGTGGTCACCGCGGACGGCGTCTGGCAGGGCAAGCGGGTGTCGTACAGCTACACCTTCGCCAACCCCTGCACGATGACCGACGGCCGCGGTTCGGTGTTCGACTTCTGACCGGACCGTTCGCGATCCCCGGGCACCGGACGGCGGTGCCCGGGGATCGTCATGTCCGGCAGGTCAGGGCCTCCCGGACCGCGGACCGGTCAGCCGATCTCGGCGCCGTAGGCCTTCAGGGCCTCCGGCACCGGCTGGAAGAAGGTCTCGCCGCCCTTGGTGCAGTCGCCGCTGCCGCCGGAGGTGAGGCCGATCGCGGCGTCCCCGTCGAAGAGCGCGCCACCGCTGTCGCCGGGCTCGGCGCAGACATCGGTCTGGATCAGACCGTCGACCGTGCCCTCCTGGTAGTTGACGCTGGCGTTCAGTGCCTTGACGGTGCCGTCGTGCACCTGGGTGGTGCTGCCGCTGCGCTGCACCTTCTCACCGACGGTGGCCTCCGCGGCCTTGGTGATCTTCTGCGTGCTGCCGTTGTAGAGGTCGACCTCGCTGGGGTGCGGGGTGTCGCCGGTGTACTTGGCGAGGGAGAAGTCGTGGCCCGGGAACGTCGAGGCCTCGGTGGTCGCGATCGCCGAGCCGCCCTGCTGGTCGGACCAGCTCTTGATCTCGTTGCCGCAGTGGCCGGCCGTCAGGAAGTACGGCTTGCCGTCCTTGACCACGTTGAAGCCGAGCGAGCAGCGGGCACCGCTCCCCCAGATCGCGTCGCCGCCGCCGATGAAGGGTTTGAACTCCCCCTTGCTGTGCCGGAGCTCGACCTTGTCACCGAGGCCCTGCGCGACCTTGGCCAGGCGGTCCAGCTTGGCGCCCTTGACCGTGCGGTCGGCGGTCACCACGACCTTGTTGCTCTGCGGGTCGATCCCCCAGGACGTACCGGGGATGGTCGCCTTCGACTTCAGGGTCTGCCGGGCCGAGTCGAGCTGGGCGAAGGTGTGCTTGACGAATCTGGCTTCCGCCCCCTTCGCCCGCGCGGCCCTGGCCTGCGCCTGGTTCACGACATTGACCACCAGCTTCTTGGCCTTGGCGTCGTAGAACGCACCCGCGGTGTCCGTCTTGAGGTGGGAGGCGAGGGCGGTCGCCGCGGCGGAGGTCAGCTTGGCGAGGGCGGGGGTGGCAGGCGGCGCCGGGGACGCGTTGGCATTGGCCAGGGCCACGGTGGCGGTGGCGGCGAGTGCGAGTGCTCCCGCACCCGCGATCACGGCGCGTCGGTTGGGTATGCGACGGTGCTTCAACTCGGGGCCTCCCGTGGGGGGAAGAGCCCGGAAACCGTGGGGAGTTGCCCGGGCCCGGAGAGTGAGGGATGGATACACGGACGGTCCCCCCGGGATGCCGCATCCCTGGAAGCCGCGTCCATGCCGACGTGTGCGCGGCCGAGTATCCCCATCCGCCTCACTCGTGCACAAGACCGAGTACCGGTCTCACATACGGGAGTTCACCATTTCGCCACACGGCGGTCACACCTGTGTCCGCGCCCCTCGGTGCGGAGTGCGGACATCAGCGGGCGTCCGGAAGCTCGGCGGCCTCGCCACGTGTGAGGACTATAGCTGGCCGGAAAACGCCGACCGGAAGCCGCCCCCGGACAACGGAAACCGCCGTACACACCGGCATCAACAGGCATATACGGCGGCCAACGGGACCTCAGGAAAACCGGCAACTCCACCCTGGGGCAAGCCCCCGCGGCAAGCCCTCCACCCCTGCGACAGACCCGCCGCCCCCGCGGCAGGCTCTCCGCCCTACGTCAGGTCCTCCGTCCGGTCCGGCAGGTCCTCCGCCTCCGGGAGGTCCTCCAGCTCCGGCGGCCGCTCGCCCTCCGCCTCACGCTCCACGGCCGCGGGCGAGTCGTCGGACACCTCGGGGGCGGCCGGCCGCTGCGCGCGCCCTCGCACGGCCTCGGCCGCCGCGGTCTCCGCCTGGGCCTGCAGCCCGGAGCGCTCCAGGAACCGCAGCAGTTCGACCGGGAAAGGCAGGACAAGGGTGGAATTCTTCTCGGCGGCGACCGCCACCACGGTCTGCAGCAGCCGCAGTTGCAGCGCGGCGGGCTGGTCGGACATCGCCTCGGCCGCCTCGGCCAGCTTCTTCGAGGCCTGCAGCTCGGCATCGGCGTTGATCACCCGGGCCCGCCGGTCACGGGTCGCCTCCGCCTGGCGGGCCATCGAGCGTTTCATCGTCTCCGGCAGGGAGACGTCCTTGATCTCCACCCGGTCGACGCTCACGCCCCAGCCGATGGCCGGGCTGTCCATCATCAGCTCCAGGCCCTGGTTGAGCTTCTCGCGGTTCGACAGCAGATCGTCCAGTTCGCTCTTGCCGATGATCGACCGCAGCGAGGTCTGTGCCATCTGCGAGACCGCGAAGCGGTAGTCCTCGACCCGGATGACCGCGTCGGCGGCGTCCACGACCTTGAAATAGACGACCGCGTCGACCCGCACGGTGACGTTGTCCCGGGTGATGCCCTCCTGGGCGGGCACCGGCATCGTGACGATCTGCATGTTGACCTTGCGCAGTCGGTCGACGAACGGAACGATCATGGTAAATCCCGGCTCGCGCACCTCGGAGGCCAGCCGCCCCAGCCGGAGCACCACCCCGCGCTCGTACTGCTTGACCACCCGCGCCGCCGCGGCGAGATACACCGCACCCACCGAGGCCAGCGCCACCCCGGTCGCCACCAGCTCTCCGACCATCACAGCTCCCTGGGTGTGCCCTGCGCCATCCGAATTGCCTTGTTTACCATGGTATGCCCGGCTTGGAAGGCGGTCGAGGCTCGCGGTGGGCGGGGCAGGGCCCCTGTCCGCCGGCGGACAGGGGCGGGACGCGCCGCGGACCGCCGGAACCGGCTCCGGCGGTCCGCGGTGCGTACGTCCCCGCGGACCGGGGCCCGCGGCCCGCAGGGACGTCAGCAGGCCGGCGTCAGTAGACGCTCACGCCGTATGCGCTCAGCGCCTCGGTGACGGGCTGGAAGAACGTCGTGCCGCCGGACGTGCAGTCGCCGCTGCCGCCGGAGGTCAGGCCGAGGGCCTTGGTCCCGGAGTAGAGCGGCCCGCCGCTGTCGCCGGGCTCGGCGCAGACGGTGGTCTGGATGAGTCCGGAGACGATGTCGCCGCTGCCGTAGTTGACGGTGGCGTTCAGCGCGGTGACCTTGCCGCTGTGGACGCCGGTGGTCGAGCCGCGGCGGGTGACCGTCTGGCCGACACTGGGGGTGCCGGCGCTGGTGATGTCCTGGCTGCCGACCGTCCCGGGGTGTGCCAGGGAACTGTTGGTGTACTTCACGATGCCGTAGTCGTTGCCCGGGAAGCTGGAGCCGGTGGTCGGGCCGATGCTCGTGGAGTCCGAGGAGTTGGTGTACCAGGGCGGGCTGCCCTCGGTGCAGTGACCGGCCGTCAGGAAGTAATAGGTGCTGCCGCTGCGGACGTTGAAGCCCAGTGAGCAGCGCCAGCTGGGCGTGTAGATGGCGTCGCCGCCGGCGATGAACTTGCGGAAGGTGCCCTGGATGCGGTCGATGCGGACCGCCTCGGCGTTGCTGCCGGCGGCCCGCTCGATCTTGGCGATCCCGGCCGGGGAGACCGTGCGGTCGGCGGTGACGACCAGGGTGTGGGTGGCACTGTCGACCCGCCAGGCGGTGCCGGCGACATCCGCGGCACGGACCGCGCTTCCGGCGGCGCTGAGCTGGGTGGCGCTGAACGTCTTCGCGGGTGCGGGGTTCTGGGCGCTGGCGGTGGGGACGGCGATGGCTCCGACGGCCACCAGTCCGGACGCCACGGCGATCAGCCGGGTACGTCTCGCCACGCCGCTGTGGGGGTTGGTGCGCGCGTTCCTCACTGATTCCTCCGAGGGGGATCGGGAGGCCGCCGGTGGGCAGCCCGTGAGGCGCAGCCGAGGGGCAGGCCGGAATCCGCACGTCCCTTTTCGGCGTGCCCCTGACAAGCGCTGAGCGGAGTGTCGGGCGCACCGCCCCCACAGCGCAAGAGGGGTGACACCCACGTCTTGTGTCCGGCACACGGACGGCACCCCGTTGGGGCCCTCAACACCGTTCTCCGGAGGCTTGGTTGGCGACTCACGTCCGGGGTGCGGGGCGGCGGTCCGGCCGGGCGTGGGGCGGGCGGTCCGGCCGGTCCGCCCGCCCCTGCCGTCAGCGGGCGAGCGCGCCCGCCCGCGCCGGGCCGCCGGCCGTGTGCCGCCGTACGACCTCGTCCATCAGCGCGGCCAGCACCTCGCGTACGGACCGGCGCCCCCGTGCGTCACAGGCGAGCGCCGGGACCCCGGAGTCGATGCCCAGCGCCTCACGGACCTCGTCCAGCTCGAAGTGCCGGGCGCCGTCGAAGCGGTTGACCGCCAGCACGAACGGGGTGCCGCGCTCCTCGAAATAGTCCAGCGCCGGGAACGAGTCCTCGATCCGCCGGGTGTCGACCAGCACGATCGAGCCCAGGGCGCCCTCGACCAGGTCGTCCCAGAGGAAGGAGAAGCGGTCCTGACCCGGGGTGCCGAAGAGGTAGAGCACGAGGGTGGGGTCGAGCGTGATCCGGCCGAAGTCCAGCGCGACCGTCGTGGTGGTCTTGTCCTCCACCCCGGCCAGCGAGTCCACTCCGACGGAGACCTGGGTGATGGCGGCCTCGGTGTCCAGCGGCTCGATCTCGGAGATCGCACCGATGAACGTGGTCTTGCCGACGCCGAGACCGCCGCTGATCACGATCTTCACGGCGAGCGGTGCGGCTTTGTCAGAGCGCCCTGACATGGTCCCTGATCCTCTCCAGGACATGGAGCGGCAGCTCCTTGGGTTGTTGACAGACCAGCAGTCCGGCGACGACCAGATCGGCGATGAGCACCTTGGCCACGCCCAGCGGCACCCCGGTCTTCTGCGCGACCTCTGCCACCATCGTCGGCCGGGCGCACAGCGCCACGATCCGGCGACGCTCGAACTCCAGGCCCGCGAGCGACGCGTCGGGCCCGGCGACCACCAGCGTCTCCAGGCGCAGCCCGTCGTGCATCGGCTCGGCCCGGCCGCCGGTCATGATGAACGGACGGACGAACAGCTCCTCCGCATCGGCTTCCTCGCTCATCGCGGCAGGACCTGCCGCAGATCCGCGATCAGCGCCGGGTTGAGCAGATCCCCGGCCCGCTCGGCCAGCACCGCCATCTCGTAGCCGACCAGGCCGAGTTCGCCGGTGCTGTCGGCGAGTACGCCCAGGCAGCTGCCGTCCCGGATCGCCGAGACCAGCAGAAAGCCGCGGCCCATCTCGATCATGATGAGTTTGACGCCGTCGAACTCATAGCGGCGCGAGGCGCTGCGCGCCAGGCTCGACAGGCCCGAGACCACCGCCGCCAGATGATCGGCGTCGGTCCGGCCCAGGCCGTCGGAGACCGCGATCAGCAGCCCGTCCGAGGAGACGGCCACCGCGTCGCGCACCCCGTCCGTCTTGCGGACGAAGCTGGCCAGCAGCCAGTTGAAGGTCTGTGAATCGCTGTGGAGATCGACGCTCACTTCTCGTCACCCTTCGTCGCCGTCCCGGCCGTCTCCGGCAGGGCGTCCTGACCGCTGTCCTGACCGCTGTCCCGACCGCTGTCCTGCCCGGGCTCCGCCGCGCCCGTCGCCTGTTCCGTCGCCTGTTCCTTCTCGCGCTCCTTCTCCACGCTGATCCCGCCGCGCATATGGGCGCTGCGGAGCGTGGCGAGCATGCCGGACACCTCGTCGGGGCTGCGGTCCGGAGTGGGGGCGGCCTGCTGCTGCCAGCGCGGGGCCGCCGCCTCGTTCACCGCTGACTGGATGGCGCTGCGCCGGGCGCGCTTGACCAGCCCGTTGCGGGTACGGGACCCGGCCGAGCCGCGGGCCGCGGCCGGGGTCGTGGCCACGGCTGGGGTCGTGGCCGTTGATTCCTGCGAGGCGCGCGGGTGCGGCAGCGCCTCGGCGGCCCGGTCGTCCGCGGCGGGTCCGGCCGCGGGCTGCGGCTCGGCGGGGGCGTCGGCCGCGTCGTGCCGCTCGGCGCCGTCGTCCGCGCGGGGTCCGGCCGCCGGCCGGCTCTTCTCCGGCGTCGCGGCCCGCTGCCCGTCCCGTGTGCCGGGGGCGTCCGCCGCGGCCGCCGCCGCGGACGGCTCGGTGATCAGGCTGCCCGGGACGAGCACCCGGGCGACGGTGCCGGCGGCCGGTGCCTCGCCGAGCCGGACCTCGATACCGCACCTGCGGGCCAGCGCGCCGACCACGAAGTGCCCCAGGAAGCGGGTCGGTTCGGCCATGAAGCCGGCCATGCCGGAGAGCCGCACATTGGCCTCGGCCATCGCCGGGGCGGTCATGCCGGTGCCGTGGTCGACGATCGCGATGAGGTAGCCGGCGCTGGTGCGGCGGCCCTCGACCTCCACCTCGGTGTCCGGGGGCGAGAAGCTCAGCGCGTTCTCGACCAGTTCGGCCAGCAGATGGGCGATCTCGGAGGCCACCGCACCGCTGAGGAAGCCGGCGTCGACCCGACGCAGCGTGACCCGGCGGTACTCCTCCACCTCGGAGAGCGCCGCCCGGATCACGTCGGTGACGGACAGCGGGGTGGCCGAGGTGCGCGGGCTGGCCTCACCGGCGAGCACCAGCAGGCTCTCGGCGTTGCGGCGCATCCGGGTGGCGAGGTGGTCCAGCTCGAAGAGGTTGGCCAGCGTCCCCGGGTCGGCGTCCTCGTGCTCCAGCCGGTTGATGAAGCTGATCTGACGCCGCACCAGGTTCTGGTTGCGGCGGCCGAGGTTGACCAGCGACTCGGTGGCGTTGCGGCGCAGTACGGCCTGCTCGGTGGCCAGGTCGTAGGCCACCTTCTGCATCTGGTCGAAGGCGTCGGCCAGCTGCTGGACCTCGGTGCCCGCACCCCGCGGAACGGTCAGCGGGCCGGGAGGTGCGGGCGAGCCGTCCCCGGACTGCACCCGGGCGACGGCGTCGGGCAGCCGCTCGCCGGCGACCTCACGGGCCTGGCGGGTGAGCGAGCCGAGCGGCCCGGAGACCGAGCGGGCGGCGCCCACGGCCAGCGCGCCGAGGGCCAGCACCGAGCCGAGGGCCAGCAGCCCGAAGAGCACCAGGGTCCGGGTGGCCTCGTCCTGCAGGGCCGAGGCGCGGTCCGTGATGTCCCCGCCCAGGGCGATCTGGACGGTGCGCAGCCCGTTGATGGTGGCGGTCGCCGCGTCGTACCAGGCGGTCGGCGGCACCGTCGCGGGCGCCGGCATCGCGCCGCGCCCCTCGACGATGACCTTCTCGTAGCCGAAGAGCCGCCGGGCGACCGGGGTCGAGAGCGCCTCGTCCACCTCCCGCCGCTGCTTCGCGGAGGCCCACGCGGGATAGGAATCCAGGGCCGCCAGCCGCCCGGAGCGGGCGGTCATGAAGCGGGTGTAGTCCTCGCCGTGGAACCGCCGGGCGTGCAGCGAGCCGAGCACGACGGCCCGCTCCTGGCCGGTGAACTCCTTTGCCGTGCCGAGGACTTGCAGCGCCTGGTAGTCGGAGCGCAGCTCGCCGTCGCGGACCTCGACCAGACCGAGCCCGAGCCGGTTCAGGGCGACATCGGTCTCGGTGAAGTAGTCGTAGGTGCGCTCGACCTTGCCGGAGCCGCGGTCCGCGGCGGTGCGGATGTCCCGCAGGGCGTTGACGCGGACCAGGGCGGCGCGCACGGCGCCGGCGGCGCGGTCGTGACGGCCGGCGAGCGCGTGGTCCACCGTGCGGCGCGCGGCGTCGGTGAGCGTGCGCTGGGCGAGCATCCGGTCGTGGAACTCCCGGATGCCGCCGACGTAGCCGGTGGTCAGGCCGCGTTCCTTCTGGTGCTCATGGATGAAGCCCTGGAGGGCGTCGGAGAGCCGGGCGTCGGCCGCGGTGATGCCGGCGTTCTCGTAGTCGCCCACCTGTCGCGCCGCGGAGAAGCCCAGCAGGGCCAGGAGTATCGCGAGGGAGACGGCCAGGATGCGGATGAGCTTGGCGCGGATGGTGCGCGGCGCCACGACGGTGGCCGTCAGCGTCCGCCGGAGGCGCCGGTACCCGGCGCGGGTGGTCTGAGATTCCACGTACAGAACTTTCGAGGGAAGTTGATGCGGTGCGCAGATCACGATCTGCTGCCGTGTCAACGACCCTCGGATGGGCCAGTCACCCGATCATCGTCCTATTTCCCGGTGGTGCGCCGGCGCCTTTGGCATTTGCCCTGGTCCCGTGCACGAACCTACCCGGGGGTTCGCTCCGCCTTTCACCGGCCACTTTTCGACATCAGGCCGGTAAAATACCTACCGTCACGTTCTTCATACTGTCAGTTTCCCTATGGGGCGCGTAAGCTGATGCCGCGCCACCCTCTTTGCACCAGATGTGTCACGAACCCCCCGTGCGGCGGCTATCCACTTGGCACACCCTCCGCCTCATGGACGACGATAGGGGCGGACACGCAGAGACCGCGGGTGAGAGGAGGCGTCAATGGGATCGGTGCGCAAGGCGAGTGCCTGGCTTGGCCTCGTCGACGACAGTGATGACGAGCGCTACTACGACGACGACTACGCCGAGGGACCCGATGCCGGTGACTCGGGTGACAACCACCCGTGGGTCACCGACCCCCGGGTGCGGGTGGCCGATGAGGCCGCCCAGGACCAGGGCACCCGCATCGCCACGGTCTCTCCGGAGAGCTTCCGGGACGCCCGCGGTATCGGCGAGCTGTTCCGGGACGGCGTCCCGGTCATCGTCAATCTGACGTCCATGGACTCCGCCGACGCCAAGCGGGTGGTGGACTTCGCGGCCGGGCTGACCTTCGGTCTGCGCGGTTCGATCGAGCGCGTCGCGACCCGGGTGTTCCTGCTGACCCCCGCCGACTACAAGGTGCTCAGCGGCGAGGCCCGCGGCCACCGCAACGGCGGTTTCTTCAACCAGAGTTGAGCGGACCCGGGCCTGCGCACAGGGCCGGGGACCGCGGCGGCCGCCGCCGGCGTGTCCCGGCCCACAAGGGCCGGGCGGCGGCCGCCCGCATCACCGCACGGCATCACCGCACGGAGCCGGTCACCGGAAGGCGTCCAGACCGGTCAGCGCCTTGCCCAGCACCAGCTGGTGCATCTCAACGGTCCCCTCGTAGGTGAGCACCGACTCGAGGTTGGTGGCGTGCCGCATGACGGGGTACTCCAGCGAGATCCCGTTGGCGCCGAGGATGGTCCGGGCCGTGCGGCAGATCTCGATCGCCTCCCGGACGTTGTTCAGCTTGCCGAAGCTGACCTGCTCGGGGCGCAGCCGCCCCGCGTCCATCCGCAGTCCCAGGTGATGGGCGAGCAGGATCCCCTTGTGCAGTTCGACGGCCATGTCGGCGAGCTTGGCCTGGGTGAGCTGGAAGCCGCCGATGGGCTTGCCGAACTGCTCGCGCGTCTTCGCGTAGTCCAGCGCCGCCTCGAAGCTGGCGCGCGCGGCGCCCATCGATCCCCAGACGATGCCGTAGCGGGCGTGGCTGAGGCAGCCGAGCGGGCCGCGCAGTCCGGTGGCCCCGGGGAGCACGGCATCGGCCGGCAGCCGCACCTCGTCCAGGACGAGTTCGCTGGTCACCGAGGCCCGCAGGGACCACTTGTGCTTGATTTCGGGGGCCGAGAACCCCGGGGCGTCGGTGGGGACGACAAAGCCCCGGATGCCGTCGTCGGTACGGGCCCAGACCACCGCGACCCCGGCCACCGAACCATTGGTGATCCACATCTTGCGGCCGTTGAGCACCCAGTCGGTCCCGTCGCGCTTGGCGTGCGTGCGCATCGCGGCGGGGTCGGAGCCGATGTCGGGCTCGGTCAGGCCGAAACAGCCGAGGATCTCGCCGGCCGCCATCCGCGGCAGCCACTGCTGCTTCTGCTCCTCGGAGCCGAAGCGCCAGATCGCGTACATGGCCAGCGAGCCCTGCACGGAGACCAGCGAGCGGATGCCGGAGTCGGCGGCCTCCAGCTCCAGACAGGCCAGGCCGTACTGGATCGCGGAGGCACCGGCGCAGCCGTAGCCGGTCAGGGACATCCCGAGGGCGCCGATCGACCCCAGTTCCCGGGCGAGTTCGCGGATGCCGGGGAGTTCGCCGCGCTCGTACCAGTCGGCGATCGAGGGCAGGATCCGCTCGGCGGTCCACCGGCGGACGGTGGCGCGGACGGCGCGGTCCTCGTCGGTCAGCAGATCGTCGATGCCCAGCGGGTCGCCGGCGTCGAACGGCGGGACCGTCAAGGACGCTGCGGACGCTGAAGACTCTGCGGACGGCGTTGCGGACATGGCGGGGCCTCCGGCGGCGAAAACTAGCAGTGGTAGTTATGCCCTTCCGACGGTACGTCCCGCCGTGCCGCCCGGCAAGGGTCACCGCCGTGCGCCACGCGGGCGCACGGCGGGACGAAGAACCGGCCGCTCAGCGCCCGGAGCGCGCCGTGGCGGGCGTACCGCAGCCGGCCGGCCGGTCGCCCGGGGCCGCCTCGCCGTCCGCCTCCGCCCGCTCCGTGGACTCCGCCGCCCGGCGCGGCAGCCGCAGCGCGATCCCCGCGCCGATCAGCAGCAGCACGGCACTGGCGACCAGGGTGATGTGCAGCCCGCGGACGAAGGACTCCCGGGCGGCCTCGCGCAGCGCGGCCCGGGCCGTGTCCCCCAGTCCGGCGGCGACCTTGTAGGCCTCGCCGAGGGAGTGCGCGGCCGAGGCGGAGGCGCGCGCGGGAACGCCGTCGACCCGGTCCAGGCCGGGGGCGTAGGCGGCGTTCATGACACTGCCGAGGAGGGCGACGCCGATGCCGGCACCGAGCTGGTAGGAGGTCTCGCCGATCGCGGCGGCACCGCCCGACTGCTCGGCGGGCGCCTCGCTGAGCATCGACTCGTACGCCCCGAACAGCGTGGACTGGAAGCCGAAGCCGAGCAGCACGAAGCCCAGGGACAGCAGCCAGGGGCGGTCCTGGCTGCTCATCGCCGTCAGGCAGAGCACCGCGACGGCGGTCAGCACGAAGCCGAGGGACACCATGGCGCGCGGGCCGAGGAGTTGCAGCATCTTGGAGCCGGTCAGGCCGGCCGCCATCGCGGCGAAGACCAGCGGCAGCATCCGCAGTCCGGTCTGCAGCGGGCTCAGTCCGAGGACGAGCTGGAGGTACTGCACAGCGATCAGCTGCAGGCCCACCAGCGCGAGCATGGCCAGCACGATGCAGCCGACGGAGGTACCGAACGCGGGCCGGGCGAACAGCCGCATGTCGATCAGCGGGTGGGTGCGCCGGTGCTGACGGCGGACGAAGAGGATCAGCAGCGCGATGCCGAGAAGGATGGGCAGCAGGGTCGTCCAGCCCACCACCGGGGCGCCGCTGCCGATCCGCTTCACCCCGAGGACCACGCCCAGCACACCGAGCGCCGCGACGATCGCGCCGATCACGTCCCAGGGACCGTTGCGCTCACCGCGCGACTCCGGCAGCAGCCATCGGCCTATCGGCAGCATGGCCGCCATCATCGGGATGTTGATGAGGAAGACCGAGCCCCACCAGAAGTTCTCGACGAGGAAGCCGCCGAGGACCGGACCGACCGCGGCACCGACCGCGGCCACCGCGCTCCACACGCCGATGGCGACCGCGCGCTCGCGCCGGTCGGGGAAGACCTGCCGCAGGATCGACAGCGTGGCCGGCATGATCATGGCGCCGCCGATGCCGAGCAGGGCACGGGCCACCATCAGGATCTGCGGGTTGGGCGCGAGCGCGGCGGCGGCCGAGGCGAGCCCGAAGAGGCCGTAGCCGAGCAGGAGGACGCGCCGGCGTCCGACGCGGTCGCCGAGGGTGCCGAAGAGGATCAGCAGCGAGGCCGCGATCAGCGGATAGACATCCACGATCCACAGCAGTTCGACCGGTCCCGGCCGCAGGTCCTCGGTGACCGAGGGCACGGCGACGTACAGGATGGTGGTGTCCAGCGCGACGAAGAGCAGGCTGACGCAGAGCACGATGAGCACGGTCCAGCGGTTCACACTGCCAGCTGAAAGCCGGGGAACTCCAGCCGTCCGTCCACTGCCGGACGCGGACGTCCCTGACATGCAGCACCTCCAGTCATGCTCTCGCTGCCGCGGATCAGGGCGCGAAAGCGCCCCGGGGGAACCGGCGGCACGGGCGAGTAGAGACGTCAGACTACGCGAGTCCCCCGCTACCCTGCGTGGTTCACCTCACGATGAGACGCGCATCGCAGCGCCTCGCGTTCCCCCACCCGCCGTCGACCGTCGTTCTTCGGCCACGGGATAATCGCCGGGATGAACGATCTTGCGCCCGCCGCCGTACCCGGCCCGACCCGGTGCGCCGCCCCCGCCACGGGGACCTGGCTGCGCCGGGCCGCGCCCGCGCTGGCGGCGTACGCGGCGATCCGGCTGCTGGGCGTGCTCGTGCTCGCGGTGTGGTCGGCGGCCGATGGCAAGGACTGGCACACCTTGCTGACCGCCCGCTGGGACTCGCTCTGGTACACCCGGGTCGCCGAGCAGGGCTACGGCTACACGGTGACGATGCCCAACGGCGACGTCCACTCCAACCTGGCGTTCTTCCCGCTGCTGCCGTGGCTGGAGCGGGGGTTGTCGGCACTGCTGCCGCTGTCGCCCGCCGACGCCGGGATGGCGGTCGCCTGGCTCGCCTCGGCGGCCGCGGCCTGCGCCCTGTACGCGACCGGTGAGCGGCTGTACGGGCCGCGGGCCGGGATCGCCCTGGCCGCGCTGTGGGCCGCGCTGCCGGTCGGGATCGTGCAGTCGATGGCGTACTCGGAGTCGCTGTTCACCGCGCTCGCGGCCTGGGGCGTGTACGCCGTGCTGACCGGGCGCTGGGTGGCGGCGGGGGTGTGCGCGTCCCTGGCCGGGCTGACCCGCCCGGTGGGTGCCGCGGTGGTCGCGGCGGTGTGGCTCACCGCGGCGGTGACGCTGTGGCGCGAGCGGAACGGTGGCGTCCGGCTGCGCGCGGCGCTCCGTGCGCATCCTGGCCTGCTGCCCGGGGTGCTGCTGTCACCGCTCGGCTGGTGCGGCTACTTCCTGTGGGTGGGCGCGCGGCAGGGCTCGTTCGCCGGATATCTCGACGTCCAGGGCGGCTGGGGCAACGGCTTCGACGGGGGGCTGGCGTTCGGCTCGTTCGTCTGGGGCCTGCTGTCGGGACCCGCCGCCGTGGCCGGACTCGGACTGCTCCTCGGCGTCGGCCTGGTGGGCTGGCTGTACGTGCGCGGCGTACGCCAGGGCCAGCCGCTGCCGCTGGCGGTCTACGGCGGGACGGTGCTGCTGCTCGCGCTGACGGCCAAGGGCTACTTCGGGTCCAAGCCACGGCTGATGATGCCGGCCTATCCGCTGCTGCTGCCCCTGGCCGCGGCACTGGCACGTCGGCGCCCGGTGTGGTCGTGGCTGGTCATCGGCGCTGCGGCGGCGGGCTCCGCGGTCTACGGGGCGTTCTGGCTGAACGGTTCGGGCCCGCCGTGACCGGCCGGTACCGCTCCGTGAGCGCCACTGCGGGGAAACGCCACGGGGCCTGGCGGCGAATGGCGGATAAACTCCCTCCGGAGAAAAGCAGATAAGGCACTCGGGGTGCCGACACGCGGATGGCGGGAAGCGATTGAGAATCGCCAGGAATTCCCTTGCAAATCCCTTCGGTGAAGCCTCGTTTGAGACACATTCCACATCACATCGTCATTACAAAGCGCACAGTTTGACCAAGCACCTACATCACACGCGGTAACGTCGATTGAGTGCGTACCGATGACAAGCTCGACCAGATGGAGGAGCGCCCGACCGATCGCGCCCGACCACCCCGCATGACCCGGACCCGCCTGTGGCTGTTCTGGGGCACGCTGGCGGTGTACCTCGCGATCGTGGTCGGAGTGCTGGTCACTTCATGGCTGGTCACGTTCGACTGGCAAGTCATGTTCTTCAGGCCGTACAAGCAGTGGCCTGAGATCCATGCCTTCCTCGACTACTTCGTTGTACTGGGGCAGCGCGGGCCGACCGCGGTGGCCGTGGCGGCCTGGCTGGGCTGGCGCTGCTGGCGGCAGCGCAACCTCCACCCGCTGCTGGTGCTCGGCGCCTCGCTGCTGCTGCTGAACATCACCGTGGGCGCCGCCAAGCTCGGCATGGGCCGGCTCGGCCCGCACTACGCGACCGTGGTCGGCGCCAACGAGATGTACCTGGGCGGCGACATATTCCCCTCGGGCCACACCGCGAACGCCGTGGTCACCTGGGGCGTGCTGGCCTACCTCGCCACCACCTCGCTGCGCCGCCGCACGCTGTCGGTGATCGCCGCGCTCGGCGCGCTCGGCGTCGGGATGACCACCGTCTACCTCGGCACGCACTGGGTCAGCGATGTCCTGCTCGGCTGGGCCGCGGGGCTGTTGGTGCTGCTGGCGATGCCCTGGCTGGAGCCCGGCATCACCTGGTTCGAGGACCGGCTCATGGGCATCCTGCTGCGGCTGTGGCTGCGGCTGCGCCCCAATTCGCTGCGCGGCCCGCTGCCGGCCGGCGCGCTGGCTCCCGGGGTCTCCCGGCAGCGCATCGCGCCCGACGGCGAGGTGCTGGTGCGCGAGGCGGTCCCCGCCGGCACGGGCGGCCGCTCGGCCGGCCACTCCCCGGACAGCTGGCCGCACCACCCGGCACGGCCGTACACGATCCGCTCGGAGCGCGCCCCGGTCACCCCGGCCGGCACCCGGCGCCCGCCGCACGCGGACCGGATGCCCCGCACCACGCCGCTGAGCCCGTCCTCCTGGCGCGGCCGCAACGACGGCGGCTGACCGCCGCACGGACCGCGGGGCCGGTACGCACACCCCCACCCCGCAGCGAAGGCCCCGGCCGCTCCCGAGGGAGCGGCCGGGGCCTTCGTCGTCCGTCGCGGCGCTCAGCCCTGCCAGCTGCGGTGCACCGTGCCGTCCTTGACCTCGAAGTTGAGCCGGCCGGACAGGTACTCCATGGTGATGATCGCGCCCGGCGGCAGGGAGCGGACGGTGGTCCAGCCACGCGCTCTGGCCCGCTCCTCGGCGCTCTCCTGCGCGAGGCCGACATATGCCTCGATGTCGTCCTCGGGGTTGTCCGGAAGATTCGGTAGGTCAGCCATGACAGCCACCGTATGCGGCCGCGGCGGCCCGTGGAAGCCCGGCCTGTGCATACCCCGGTGACCGTCCGGTCCGTCCTTGGTCACACTTGTGTCACAGCCTGCGTTGGTGCGATCGCCGGACTTCCGTCACCCGTACGCGCCGTGTGACCGCGCAACCGGGTGGACTTTTCCGGCAGCAGAAATTCCACCTTGATCGAATACAAAACGGGCACACGCGTTCCGGGCCGCGCGCCGCGGCGCCCGAAAACAATCCCCCGGCAGTACCGGATTTCCGTTGCTCATTGCCGTTTATCGGTCGTCCGGAAATTGACCAACGAGACACACTCCACACACATTTCCCGCACATCGCCCCGATTGCCGGGCGCGTGCACTTCCCGGCCCACCCCCGCCGGCGCCCCGGCGGGCCCGCCGGACCGGGCCCGCCGGATCCCACCGGAACGGCCCGGAGCGCCCTCTCGCACTGCGCCGCGGCCGCGGGGATCATGTCCCGGGCCCCAGTACACCCTCGACGAACGAGGTGCAGCGGATGGTTACGGACACCGGCCGGGCGGACCTGCGGCCTCCCGGGGCGCGGAGCCGCGGGGCGGTGCTGGTCGACTGGCTGACGACCACCGACCACAAGAAGATCGGCCACCTCTACCTGATCACGTCGTTCGGGTTCTTCCTGGTGGGCGGGGTGCTGGCGCTGGTGATGCGGGCCGAACTGGCCCGTCCGGGGCTGCAGATCGTCGGCCCCGAGCAGTTCAACCAGGCGGTGACCATGCACGGCACGATCATGCTGCTGCTGTTCGCCACGCCCGCCTTCGCCGGCTTCGCCAACGAGATCATGCCGCTGCAGATCGGCTCGCCGGACGTGGCCTTCCCGCGGCTGAACATGCTCTCGTACTGGTTCTTCCTCTTCGGCGGCCTGATCGTGCTGGGCAGCTTCCTCACCCCGGACGGCGGCCCCAGCTTCGGCTGGACGGCCTACGCGCCGCTGAACTCGCTGACCCGCTCCCCCGGCACCGGCCCCGATCTGTGGATCATGGGGCTGGCGCTGGCCGGCTTCGGCACCATCCTCGGCGCGGTCAACTTCATCACCACGGTGATCACGCTGCGGGCGCCCGGCATGACGATGTTCAGGATGCCGGTGTTCACCTGGAACGTCCTCTTCACCTCGATCCTGGTGCTGATGGCGTTCCCGGTGCTGGCGGCCGCGCTGCTGGTGCTGGAGGCGGACCGGCAGTTCGGGACGGTGGTGTTCGAGGCCCAGTGGGGCGGCGCACTGTTGTGGCAGCACCTGTTCTGGTTCTTCGGGCATCCCGAGGTCTACATCATCGCGCTGCCGTTCTTCGGCATCATCACGGAGATCATCCCGGTCTTCTCCCGCAAGCCGATCTTCGGGTACGTCATGCTGGTCGGCGCGACGATGGCCATCACGGCCCTGTCGGTGATGGTCTGGGCGCACCACATGTTCGCGACCGGGGCGGTGCTGCTGCCGTTCTTCTCCCTCATGTCGTTCCTGATCGCGGCGCCGACCGGGGTGAAGTTCTTCAACTGGATCGGCACCATGTGGCACGGCTCGGTGTCCTTCGAGACGCCGATGCTGTGGTCGGTCGGATTCCTGGTGAGCTTTCTGTTCGGCGGGCTGACCGGCGTCATCCTGGCCTCGCCGCCGATGGACTTCCACGTCACCGACACCTACTTCGTCGTCGGCCACTTCCACTACGTCGTCTTCGGGACGGTGGTGTTCGCGACGTACGCGGGCTTCTACTTCTGGTGGCCGAAATTCACCGGCAAGATGCTCGACGAACGCCTCGGGAAGATCCACTTCTGGACGCTGTTCATCGGCTTCCACACCACCTTCCTCGTCCAGCACTGGCTGGGGGTGGAGGGCATGCCGCGGCGCTACGCCGACTATCTGGCGGCCGACGGCTTCACGGCCCTGAACACCCTCTCCACCATCGGCTCCTTCCTGCTCGGGCTGTCCACCCTGCCCTTCCTCTACAACGTCTGGAAGACCACGCGCTACGGCGCCAAGGTCACGGTGGACGACCCCTGGGGCTTCGGCCGGTCCCTGGAGTGGGCGACCTCCTCACCGCCGCCGCGGCACAACTTCACGACCCTGCCGAAGATCCGCTCCGAGTCCCCGGCGTTCGATCTGCACCACCCGGAGGTGGGTCAGCAGCCGGCGCCGCTGCCAGTGCCCGGGACAGCCGGTCCCTGATCTCCCGTACGTGACCGAGCAGTTCGGGCGGCTCACGGATCTCGAAGTCGAAGCCCATCAGGACCAGGTGCACCACCATCACGTCGAGGCTGTGGGCTCCGGTGTGCAGCAGGCAGCGCTGCGCGTCGACCGCCTCGAGCGTCCCGGCGGCCGGGCCGATGCGCTCCGCGGCCCGCTCCAGCGGGGCGTGCACCAGCACGGTCGCCTGCCGGGCATAGGCGCCGGTGGAGATGCCGTGGGAGACGTACGCGGCCAGGTCCTCGGCCGGCGGGGGGCGCGGGGTGAAGCGCGGGCCGTGCGGCGGGGTGGGGGTGATGCGGTCGACGCGGTAGGTACGCCAGTCCGCGCGGTCGGTGTCCCAGGCGACGAGGTACCAGTGGCGCCGGGCGCAGACCAGGCGGTGCGGTTCCACGGTGCGGCGGGAGCGCGTGCCGTCATGGGTGGTGTAGTCGAAGCGGAGCCGCCGGCAGTCCCGGCAGGCGTGCGCGAGCTCGGTGAGGGTGTTCGGGTCCACCCGGGGGCCGCCGCCGAGCATCGGCACGGTGAAGGCGTTCAGCGCGCCGACCCGGCGCTGCAGCCGGTGCGGCAGCACCTGCTCCAGCTTCGCCAGCGCGCGAACGGAGGTCTCCTCGATGCCCTCGATCCCGCCGGCCGCGGCGGTGCGCAGTCCCACCGCGACCGCCACCGCCTCGTCGTCGTCCAGCAGCAGCGGCGGGAGTTCGGCGCCGGCGCCGAGGCGGTAGCCGCCCGCCGTCCCGGACGCGGAGTGGACGGGGTAGCCCAGCTCGCGCAGCCGGTCGATGTCCCGGCGCACCGTGCGCGCGGTGACATCGAGCCGGTCGGCGAGCTGGGCGCCGGACCACTCCCGGTGGGACTGCAGCAGGGAAAGCAGGCGGAGCAGCCGTGCCGAGGTCTCCAACATGACAGGAGTCTCGCAGCCTTTGCGGACAGGTACGGTCCTCGTTGCGCCCCGGCCGGGCGGGCCGCTTCCCGTCAGCTCCCGGCCGGTCCCGCGATCCGCAGGGCCAGGTCGTTGTCGAGCGTGTAGTACGGACCGGCCCTCAGGTGTCCCGCGGCGGTCGGCACCGGCATCGCGGGGTAGGTGAAGATCTGCTTCTTGTCGGCGACGTCGTCCAGGAGGCGGGCGATCCGCACCGGCCGGGCGCCCTCCGCCGGGCGCAGCCACAGGTCCCACGGCTCACTGCCGTCCTCCCAGTGACCGGCCGGCTCGGCGTAGGGCAGCGTGAAGCTGAATTCCGCGCCCTCGACGGTCAGCGGGACGGTGACCGTGACCGCGGGGGCTTCCGCGGACGCCGCGGTGCGGCGCAGCCATGCCTCCGCCCGGGCGCCGGCCGCCGGTGCGGCGCCGTAGAGCCGGCCGGAGACCGTCATGCCGTCGGGCGTGACGAGGATGTCGCCGGCCTCGGCGTGCGGGCCGCGCAGCCAGCTGCGCAGCGCGAGATTGCCGAACTTGGTCGCGTACGGGATGCGCACGCCGAGCCGGCCGATGCCCGCCAGCGGCCGGCGGTCCACCAGCGAGCGCAGATCGTTGATGCCCGGCAGCAGGCGCCGGGGGTCCTCGCCGTCGCCGAGGTCGGCGTAGGCGTTCCAGCGGCCCTCGGCGAGCGCGACGGTACTGGGCAGCACGGCACGCAGCCGGCCGGCGCCGTTCGGCCCGAGCGGCAGCCGTACCGCGTCGTCCGCACCGTCGCCGCCGCGCAGCCGCAGCACCAGCGCCGCGCTCCAGGTGGTGTGCAGGTCCTGAGGGACGCTCAGATCGAAGGTGAGACCGCCCGCGGAGTCCGCGATGCAGTCGGCCCGCAGCTCCGCCGGCGCCGTCCCTGCGTCCCGCTCCGGCGGCGGTTCGGTGCCGTCGGGCCCCGGTCTGTCCGGCGCCTCGGGTTCCTGGTCGATGGCGGAGGACTCCTTCGTGTTGTGTCCGGTCACGGTCAGCTGGCTCGGCGCCGTCATACCGTCCGCACCCCTCTCAGCGCGGCGCGGGCCGCATCCTTGGTGGCGTACGCGCCGCTGAGCAGGGCTCCCCGGGCGCGATGCAGGCCGCACTGCAGCCGGCTTCCCCGGCGGCGGGCGAGCAGTTCCCCGAAAAGGTCCTCGTAGCGCCCGGCGACCGTGGCGGGGTCGAAGCGGGCGGAGGAGGCCAGCGCGGCGCCGCCCATCCGTATGCGGGCGTCATCGTCGTTGATCAGCGTGAGCAGGGAGCCGGCGAGCGCCTGCGGGTCGCCGACCGGCACCAGCTTGCCGTCCACCCCGTCGGCGATGATTTCGCCGGGGCCGTGCGGGCAGTTGGTGGCGACGACCGGCAGTCCGCAGCGCATGGCCTCGACGATCGTCATCCCGAAGGACTCCAGGCTGGAGGAGACGGCCGCGATCGAGCCCTTGGCCCACTCGGCCTCCAGGGGGTTGGCCGGGCCCATCAGGAAGACGTGGTTGTACAGGCCGAGTTCCTCGATCAGCGCGCGCAGCGCGGCCTTCTCCGCGCCGCCGCCGTATATCCGCAGCCGCCAGTCGGGGCGCGCGGCGACGACCTGGGCGAAGGCGCGGATGAGCACGTCGTAGCGCTTGACGCGGGTGAGCCGGCCGGCGGCGACGACCCACTTGCCGCTGCCGTCGGCGGCCTCGACGGCGGGCGCCGGCACGCTGTTGGGCACCGCCTCGATGCGCACACCGGGCAGCCGCAGCGTACGGCGGTAGGCGCGGGCGTCGGCCTCGGTGACGGTGGTGACCGCGTCGAGGCGCGGATAGGCGCTGCGCAGCGCCAGCTTGAGCTCCGGGTGATGGGTGTCCAGGGTGAGGTGCTCCTGGCCCATGCGGACCGGGCCGCGGCGCGCCTGCTTGGCGATGTGCACATTGAGTCCGGGCCGGGTGCCGACCAGGACATCGGCCTCGGTGCGGCCCAGATGCTGGGCGATCCGCCGGTCGGTGAGCTCGCTGTACTGGCGGTAGCGGACCTCGGCGGCGGGGAAGACCCTGGCCGGGCGGGCGTGCGCGGGATCCGCGCCCTCGTAGCCGGGGCCGCTCTCCCTGATGTCCACGAGGTGCCGCAGCGCGACCCGCGGGCCGAGGTCGAAGACCGGCGCGTCGCGGTGGCGCAGGACGGAGACGATCTCGACGTCGTGCTGGTCGGCGAGCGTGCGGGCCAGGTTGAACGTGGTGCGGATCGTCCCCCCTATCCCGTACGCGTTGTGAATCAGGAATGAGATGTGCATCCGTCCCCGTATCCCCTGGTCTTCCGGTCCGTGCTGGTCTCCCCGTGGGTGACGTCGCGCTCCTTTCCTGTAGGGCGCGACGTATCCCCCTGCTGAACGGAAGGACCCCGAAAGGAGGTTCCGGGTTGGGGGGTTACGCCAAGTTGTTCCGAAAGAGTTAGGACATCGGTAACGGCTTGATGGAACCGCATAGCCGTGAATTCCCTCCACCTCCGGTGAACTGGAATATCCAATTCCAGAAGCTGCCGCCGCCTGTCCTTACGGAGACCGGGCGGGAGTTGCTCACCTCACGGGGGCGCCGGCCAGCGGGCACACCGGAGCGGTGGGAGGTACGGGAGGCACGGGAGGTACGGGAGGGCACGAGAGTACGGCAGGGCCCGGGAAGCACGAGCGGTACGAGCCACCCGGGACGGCCGGGGGCGTCACCGCCCGCTGTCCGGCCGTCCCAGGATCAGGCCCTGGGGAACCCGCAGCCTGGTGCCGACCGACAGCCGGTTCGGGTTGTCCCCGAGGGCCGTCCGGTTGGCCTGGTGGAGCGCCTGCCAACCACCCTTCACCCGGTACTTGCGGGCGATCTTGCCGAGCGTCTCCCCGGGCCGTACGACATGGCTCCGCTCCCCGTCACCCGTCAGCCCGTAGCGCCGGGCGCACTCGGGCCAGGCGCCCCAGCCCTGGGCCGCCTGCACCCTCTTGGCGATCTCGATCTGCTCATCCCGGGTGGCGAGGTCCGCCCGCGGGGCGAACTCCAGGCCGCCGAAGGCCTCCCAGGTGGGCTGCCAGAACTGCAGTCCGCCGTAGAAGGTGTTGCCGGTGTTGATGTGCCAGTCACCGCTGCTCTCGCACTCCGCGAGGCAGCCCCATGGCCACTGGTCGCCGGCGCACGCGTGCCCGGCCTTGCCGCCGCCCGTGCCGTTGCCGTCCGGCCCGTCGGCGGCGGCACCACCGGGCAGACACAGGACCAGGGCGGCGGCCGCCGAGGCGAGAAGTCCGACGGATCCCGCGAAGCGCCGTGGCGACGAAGAGTTGTCCGACATAGCCGGTGACGGTAGGCAGCCGTCCGCCGTTGACCAGCGCGCCACGCCCTCACCGGCCCGTTGCCACCCGGTCCGGCGTACGGAACGGCCCCGACTGCGCCAAGTTCTGCGCAAGAGCTGGCGCTATGTGACCGCTTGCGGGGCGGCTTTCCGTTGATTTCCACTGTGCGGCGATTGGTTCGATTCTGTTCCCGTCCTCGCGTGACTCCTGCCGCAGGTCACCCGTTGTCCTGGTACGAGCCGGGAGACCACCCGGCAGACGCACAGAGATCGAGGAGCCACCCGTGCCGCGCATGCTCGACGTCAGTGACGACGTTCGCGCCGAGATCGGCGACGACGAAGCCGACCGCCTGCTGGCCGGTGGCGACGCCCCCGGCAGCTATGACTGCACCTCCTGCCGGACCCCCGGAGACAGCGACCAGGAGCGCACCAGCACCGTCCTGTTCGTGGGCGAGGAGACCGCGGTGCTCGCGTTCGCCCATGCCACCTGCATCCCGTCGCAGGTCGTCCCGGTGTCGGAGGAGCAGCTCCAGGGAGCCGTGCGCTCCATCACCGGAGAGGACGCCGCCGCCCGTGTGCCGGGAGCGCAGCCCGCGCCGGCCACCCCGGTCCCCACCACCCCGCGCCAGGCGACCCTCGGGATCACCTGCGGCCTGGTGCTGATCGAGGGCGATCTGCGCCCGGCCCTGGTGGTCGAGCCGGACGGCCCGATCGCCCGCCCCGGCTCGGCCCGCCCGGACGACGACTTCCTCCCGCTGCTCCTGGAGCAGGGTTTCCACCCGGTGACGGACATGAACCAGCTCCCCGGCCCGAACCCGGGCTGGTCCGCGCTGCTGGCCATGGGCAAGCTGCACGCCGTCCTCCAGCCGGGCGGCGCCGGCAACCAGGCCGCCTGGTGGCAGGCCCACCAGCCGCTGGCCGTCTCCGACGGCTGGCGCGCCGCGGCCAACAAGGCGCAGTCGGTGCTGATGTACGCCGCGCCGGCCGGCACCATCGGCCACCAGCCGCGCGAGGACCTGATGCGGCAGGCGCTGGAGAACGCCGCGGCGAAGGGCGCCCTGGTCGCCGCGGAGATGCCGCTGGCCGGCACCTGACCGCCGCTCGGTACCCGATCGCGGGGACAGGACCGCCCTTCCGGACGGTCATGCCCTCGCGATCAGCCATTTCCGCGCGAAAGCCGCATCCCGCGGCCATCGGGGTCGTTGGCACATACGTGCACGCATACGACGCCTCCTCCCGCGCCCCGTACACCCACCCGATCCCCGGCATGCGCCCGTCGTACGAACACGGGACGGCGCACACCACGGAGCACGGCTCGGCCACCCCGATCTATGACGCGCTGTACGCCGAGTACCGCCGCTCCTTCCGGGCACTGCCCGGGGACCGTACGGACGAGCCGGAGCTCCCGGAGGTGCTGCGCGGGGCCGGGGACTGGGGCGCGGCGGCGCCCGCCGGCCACTGGGAGGTCGTGAACCGGCAGCCCTACCACCGCCGGGGCCACGCACCGGCGCTGCCGCCGGCGCAGCGCGACACCCGGCCGCACGGACGCTGATCCGCCCGCGCGGCCCCGGGAGCCGCTACTTCTTCTTGCTGCGCTTCTCGCGCACCCGCACGGAGATGTGGATCGGCGTCCCGTCGAAGCTGAACTCCTCGCGCAGCCGGCGCTCGACGAAGCGGCGGTAGCCGGCCTCCAGGAAGCCGGAGGCGAAGAGGACGAAGCGCGGCGGCTTGGTGCCCGCCTGCGTGCCGAAGAGGATGCGGGGCTGCTTGCCGCCGCGGATCGGGTGCGGGTGCGAGGCGACGATCTCGCCGAGGAAGGCGTTCAGCCGCCCGGTGGGGATCCGGGTCTCCCAGCCGGCCAGCGCGGTCTCGATCGCCGGGACCAGCTTCTCCATGTGGCGGCCGGTGCGCGCGGAGACGTTCACCCGCATCGCCCACGGGATCTGCACGAGGTCCCGCTCGATCTCCCGCTCCAGGTAGAAGCGGCGCTCCTCGTCGAGGGTGTCCCACTTGTTGTAGGCGATGACCAGGGCGCGGCCGGCCTCGACGGCCATGGTGATGATGCGCTGGTCCTGGACGCTGATGGACTCGGACGCGTCGATCAGGACGACGGCGACCTCGGCCTTCTCCACGGCCGCCGCGGTGCGCAGCGAGGCGTAGTAGTCGGCGCCTTCCTGGAGGTGCACCCGGCGGCGGATACCGGCGGTGTCCACGAACTTCCAGGTCTTGCCGCCGAGTTCGATCATCTCGTCGACCGGGTCACGGGTGGTGCCGGCCACCTCGTTGACGACCACCCGCTCCTCGCCGGCGACCTTGTTCAGCAGCGACGACTTGCCCACGTTCGGGCGGCCGATCAGCGCGATCCGCCGGGGGCCGCCCAGCGCGGCGCCGAAGGTCTGCGCGGGCGCCTCGGGCAGGGCGTCCAGTGCGGCGTCGAGCATGTCGCCGGTGCCCCGGCCGTGGAGGGCGGAGACCGGGTGCGGCTCGCCGAGGCCGAGCGACCACAGCATGGCGGCGTCGGCCTCGCCCGACGGGCCGTCCACCTTGTTGGCGACCAGGACCACGGGCTTGCCGGCGCGGCGCAGCAGCTTGACGACGGCCTCGTCGGTGTCGGTCGCGCCGACCTTGGCGTCGACGACGAAGACCACCGCGTCGGCGGCCTCGATGGCGAACTCGGCCTGCATCGCCACGGAGGCGTCGATGCCGAGGACGTCCTGCTCCCAGCCGCCGGTGTCGACGACCTTGAAGCGGCGGCCGTTCCAGTCGGCCTCGTAGGTGACGCGGTCGCGGGTGACGCCCGGCCGGTCCTCGACGACCGCCTCACGGCGGCCGATGATGCGGTTCACCAGCGTCGACTTGCCGACGTTGGGGCGGCCGATGACGGCGAGGACGGGCAGCGGGCCGTGGCCGGCCGCGGCGATGTCGCCCCCGACCTCCTCCAGGTCGAAGCCCTCTTCCGCGGCGAGCTCCATGAACTCCGCGTACTCGGCGTCGCCAAGCGCACCGTGCTCGTCGCCGGTGGGGTTCTGGTCGTTCATGAAGTCCGTTCCTCGTTCATCATCGTGGTCGGTGGGCCGCTCGTCCGCGGCCCACTACTCAAGTGTGGGGTCAGCGCCCGGTCAGGCGCCGGGCCCGGTCCAGGTGGGCGGTCAGCCGCTCCTGGATCCGTACGGTCGCCTCGTCGAGCGCCTTACGGGTGCGCCGGCCGGTGCCCGCCTGCCGCCCGTCACCGGCGCCTTCCTGTGCCTCGAAGGCGTCACCGAAGACGACATCGACACGGGCGCGCAGCGGCGGTACGGCCGGGGTCAGCCGGCTGTGGCGGTCCGTGCTGCCGAGCACCGCCACCGGCACGACCGGGGCGCCGGAGCGCACCGCGAAGTACGCCAGGCCGGACCGCAGGGAGGCGAAGTCGCCCTCGCCCCGGGTGCCTTCCGGGAAGATCCCCAGCACCCCGCCGTTCTTCAGCACCCCGAGCGCGTCGGTGATCGCCTTGCGGTCGGCGGTGCTGCGGTCCACCTTCACCTGCCCGATGCCCCGCAGAAACGGGTCCAGCGGGCCGGCGAAGGCTTCCTTCTTGATCAGGAAGTGCACCGGCCGCGGCGCGGTGCCCATCAGCATCGGGCCGTCGATGCCGTGCGAGTGGTTGACGGCGAGGATCACCGGGCCGGCCGAGGGCACCCGCCAGGCGCCCAGCACCCGCGGCCGCCACAGCCCGTACATCAGGCCGATGCCGATCCGCCGGCCGACCGCGGCGCCTGCCGCGCTCGGCGCACTGCCGCTGTCGGTCACCGGGTGACCCGCCCCGCCTTCTCGGCGCCGGCGCCCTCGATGAGGGTGACCACGCACTCGATGACCTGCTCCAGGGTCAGCTCGGTGGTGTCCACCTCGACCGCGTCGTCCGCCTTGGCCAGCGGCGAGGTCTTCCGGCCGGAGTCGGCGGCGTCCCGCTTGATCAGCGCCTCGCGGGTGGCGGCCAGGTCGGTCGCCTGCGGGTCCTTGCCCTTGAGCTCGCCGCTGCGGCGGGCCGCCCGGGCCTCGGGGGAGGCGGTCAGGAAGATCTTGAGGTCGGCGTCCGGCAGGACGGTGATGCCGATGTCCCGGCCCTCGACGACGATGCCGTGCGGCGCCTCGGCGGCGATGGAGCGCTGGAGGTCGGTGATCAGCGCCCGCACCTCGGGAACGGCGCTCACGGCGCTGACCGCGGCGGTGACCTCCTGGGTGCGGATCGGGCCCGCGGCGTCCAGGCCGTCGACCGTGATGGTCGGGGCGGCCGGGTCGGTACCGGAGACGATCACGGGCTTGGCGGCGGCGTCGGCCACCGCGATCGCGTCATTGACGTCGATGCCGTTGTTCAGCATCCACCAGGTGATCGCGCGGTACTGGGCGCCGGTGTCGAGGTAGCCGAGGCCGAGCCCTGCGGCGACGGCCTTGGACGTGCTGGACTTGCCCGTGCCTGCGGGGCCGTCGATGGCGACAATCACTGCTGCCGGTGCGGTCCGAGCGGCGGTTTCCACGGTGACGAACACCTTTCTTGTACACGGGGCGGGGGTCCAAGGGCCATAAGGGCCTCGGACAAGGTTACTGGCTCACCCGCACCGCCCCGTCCACGGTCTCACTGCCGGATGGACCAGCCCCGCTCCCGCAGCTCCGCGGTCAGCACCGGCACGGCCTGCGGCTCGACCATGAGCTGGATGAAGCCCGCCTGCTGACCGGTGGCGTGCTCGATGCGGACGTCCTCGATGTTGACCCCCACCCGGCCGGCGTCGGCGAAGATCCGGGCCAGCTCACCGGGCTGGTCGCCGATGTGGACGGCGACGATCTCGTAGGTGGCCGGGGCGGCGCCGTGCTTGCCGGGCACCCGGTCCCGGCCGGCGTTGCCGCGGCGGAGCACGTCCTCGATGCCGAGGGCGCCGCCGCCGCGCTTCTCCTCGTCGGCGGACTCCAGGGCCCGCAGCGACCGCACGGTCTCGTCGAGATCGGCGGCGACCTCGGACAGCACATCGGCGACCGGGCCCGGGTTGGCGGACAGGATGTCGATCCACATCCCCGGGTCGGAGGCCGCGATCCGCGTCACATCCCGGATGCCCTGGCCGCAGAGGCGCACGGCGGTCTCGTCGGCGCCCTTGAGGCGGGCGGCGACGAGGCTGGAGAGCAGCTGGGGGGTGTGCGAGACCAGGGCGACGGCGCGGTCGTGCGCGTCCGCGTCCATCACGACCGGGACGGCCCGGCACAGCGCGACCAGCTCCAGCGCGAGATTGAGCACCTCGGTGTTGCCGTCGCGGGTGGGGGTGAGCACCCAGGGGCGGCCCTCGAAGAGATCGGCGGTGGCGGCCAGCGGGCCGGAGCGCTCCTTGCCGGCCATCGGGTGGGTGCCGAGGTAGCCGGACAGCTCGCAGCCCGACGCCTCCAGCTCACGGCGCGGGCCGCCCTTGACGCTGGCGACGTCGATGTACGCACGGGCCACGCCGCGCCGCATCGCCTCCGCCAGGGCCGAGGCGACATGGGCCGGCGGGACGGCCACGATCGCCAGATCGACCGGTGCCCCGGGGGCCTCGGCGGTGCCCGCGCCGAGCGCGGCGGCGGTGCGGGCCTGGGCCGGGTCGTGGTCCTCCAGGAAGACCTGCACGCCCCGTGCGTGCAGCGCGAGCGCGGCCGAGGTGCCGATCAGGCCCGTTCCGATGACGAGGGCGGTCCTCACTGCGCGATGTCCTTCCGCAACGCCCCGGCCGCGCCGAGGTAGACATGGGCGATCCCGGCCTTGGACAGGTCGGTCTCGACATGGGCGAGCACCCGCACCACGCGCTCCATGGCGCCGGTGATGTCCAGCTCCTGGGCGCAGATCAGCGGGACGTCCATGATGCCCAGGGCGCGTGCGGCGGCGGCCGGGAAGTCGCTGTGCAGATCGGGGGTGGCGGTGAACCACACGCTGATGAGGTCGTCCGCCAGCAGGCCGTTGCGCTCCAGGATGGCGGTGAGCAGCTCGCTGACCTGCTCCTGCATGTGCTGCGCGTCGTCCCGCTCCAGCTGGACGGCCCCGCGGACCGCTCGTACCGCCACGTCACTGCTCCCCTGCGTCCTGTGCCGCCGCACGCACCCGCGCGCGTCCCGATCAGCGTAACCAGCCGCACCCGCGGGGTCTATCTCGCACCCACCCCGCTCTTCTGGGGCTTCGAGAAGCCGCCCACCCATGTGGAGGGTCCGCGCGAGGAGGAGTTCTCCTGGGAGCTGGAACGCTTCTGCCAGCTGGGGCTGCGCGCGAACCCGACCGTCCTGGAGTGTCTGCACTCCCCCTTGGTGGAACGCGTCGACCCCGTCGGGCGGGAGCTGCTCGCGCTGCGCGAGGCGTTCCTGTCCCGGCAGGCCCACCGCACCTTCGCGGGCTACGCCACCGGCCAGCTCAAGCAGCTGCGGGCCGACGTCCGGCAGCACGGCGCGCCCCGCTGGAAGCACGCCATGCATCTGCTGCGACTGCTGGCCGCCTCGCGCGATCTGCTCCGTACGGGCGTGCTCACCCTGGACGTCGGCGAGGACCGGGAGGCGCTGCTGGCGGTCCGGCGCGGTGAGGTGGCCTGGGCCACGGTGGAGCGGCGGATGGCGCGGCTGTCCGAGGAGGCCGAGGCGGCGGTGTCCGGCTCGCCCCTGCCGGCCGAGCCGGACTCGGGCCGGGTGGCGGACTTCCTCTTCCGGGCCCGGCGGGCCTCCGCGCTGGGCTGAGGCGGGCCGCGGCCCCCGGTCGGACCCTCCTGGCCCGGCCGCCCGCCCTCGGCCCCTCCGGACGCCCCCAGCCTGCCGCCTGCCCGCTCAGCCCAGCCGGGCCCTGCTCCTTGGCCGCGATCAGCTCCGGCAGGTAGGCGGGTGCGGACAATTCGCCGGTCAGGGTGGGCAGATGGGGCTGCACCCGGCCGCCGGCCATGAGGTGGATGCCGGTGAGCAGCACCCGCAGCGTGTACAGCAGCGGCTTCAGCTCGCCGGTCTTCTCGAAGAGCCGCCACTGGGTCGTGGCGAAGCCGCGGTAGTGGTGGGCGTGGTGGGAGGTGAGCAGGCCCGGGGCCGGCGCGGTCAGTTCGGCGTGCACGGGGGTGGTGTGCACGACCAGCGGGGAGAGCAGCTGCTCCAGGACGTAGCCGTTGCGGCGCAGCAGGAGGCGGGCGAATTTCCGCAGGTCGTGCGAGACCAGATCCATTTCGACGCCGTCCCGCTCCCACATCAGGGTGCGGGTCTGCGCCGGCTCGTGCAGGCCGACGAGGGCGGCCGTGGGCAGCAGGTGGGCGCCGCGCAGATCGACGTCGGAGTCCCGGGACGCAAAGCCGTACAGATGCGCGCCGGAGACCGTCGCGAAGACCGGTGGATCGTGCTGTTCCGCCACCACGGCGCCCAGGTCGACGGCGCGCAGTCCGGCCGCCCGGAGGACGGCCGCCCGGAGGACGGCCTCCCGTGCCGTGCCGGAAGGGTTCTCACACATCCCAGGCCTCCCCCAGTGCCAGCAGTTCGTCGCGGTTCTCGATACGGGAGGACCACTCCTCGGGCCAGGCGCCGGCCCCCAGGTGGGCGCCCGCGAAGACGCCCGTGAGGCAGGCGATCGAGTCGGAGTCGCCGGAGGTGCAGGCGGCCCGGCGCAGCGCGGTGAGCGGCTCGTCGGGGAAGAGCAGGAAGCACAGCAGGCCGGTGGCCAGCGCCTCCTCGGCGATCCAGCCGGCGCCGGTGGCCAGGCAGGGGTCGGCCTCCCGGTCGGGTGCGCCGAGCGCGGCGTCCAGCCGGTCCAGGGCGCCGAGGCACTCGTCCCAGCCGGGCGTGAGGAAGGTCTGCGGGGAGGTGCCGTGGGCGCGCCGCCACAGGTCGCCGAGCCAGTCCTCCTGGTAGACGGTGCGCCGGTCCTGGGCGTACGCCCGCAGCAGGCCGGGCAGTTGGGCGGGCGGTGTGCCGTCGGCGAGGGCGCGTACGGCGCGGGCGGTCAGATCGCTCGCGGCCAGCGCGGTCGGGTGCCCGTGGGTCAGCGCGGACTGCAGCTGCGCGGCGCCGGAGCGCTGCTGCGGGCTCAGCCCCGGCGCGAGCCCGATCGGCGCGACCCGCATATTGGCGCCGCAGCCCTTGGAATCGGTCCGGGAGGCCGCGGCCCAGGGCCGGCCGGGATCGCTGAGCAGCTCGCAGGCCCGCAGGCAGGTGCCGCCGGGCGCGCGGTTGTTGTCGGGCGAGCGCCACCAGTCGACGTAGGCGGCACGCACCGGCCCGACGAGTTCCGCCGGCGTCAGCGGCCCGCGCGCCATGGCCGTACGCAGCCCGTGCCCCAGCGCCAGCGTCATCTGGGTGTCGTCGCTGACGAGGGCGGGGTCGGGCAGCGCCATCCGCCGCCACGGCCCGTATCTGGCCACGATCGCCGGCACCCCGCTGAACTCCGTCGGAAAGCCGAGCGCATCGCCCAGCGCCAGCCCGATCAGCGAGCCGGTAGCGGAAGCCCCCGTGGACACCATGAAAAGAACCACCCCTTAACGTCATGGTGACGTTAAGGGGTGGCGGGGCCGCGCCGCAAGGGAATTGGCGCCTGCGCGCAGCCCTGCGGCGGGCCCGGGAGCCTAGAGCTCCACCTCGCGCATCAGCATGCCGACCTCGGTGTTGGTCATCCGGCGCAGCCAGCCCGACTTCTGGTCGCCCAGCGCGATCGGGCCGAAGGCCGTGCGCACCAGCTTGTCGACCGGGAAGCCGGCCTCGGCCAGCATCCGGCGCACGATGTGCTTGCGGCCCTCGTGCAGGCTCACCTCGACGAGGTAGTTCTTGCCGGTGTTCTCCACGACCCGGAAGTGGTCGGCGCGGGCGTAGCCGTCCTCCAGCTGGATGCCCTCCTTGAGCTGCTTGCCCAGGTCACGCGGCAGCGGGCCCTGGATCGCGGCCAGGTAGGTCTTCTTGACGCCGTAGCGCGGGTGCGTCAGACGGTGGGCCAGCTCGCCGTGGTTGGTGAGCAGGATGATGCCCTCGGTCTCGGTGTCCAGCCGGCCGACGTGGAACAGCCGCGTCTCGCGGTTGGTGACGTAGTCGCCCAGGCACTGGCGGCCGTCGGGGTCCTCCATCGTGGAGACGACACCGGCCGGCTTGTTCAGCGCGAAGAAGAGGTAGGACTGGGTGGCGACCGTCAGGCCGTCGACCTTGATCTCGTCCTTCTCCGGGTCGACCCGGACGCCCTGCTCCATGACGATCTGGCCGTTGACCTCGACCCGCGCCTGGTCGATCAGCTCCTCGCAGGCCCGGCGTGAGCCCATACCGGCCCTGGCCAGCACCTTCTGCAGCCGCTCGCCCTCCTGCTCGCCGAAGGTCTTGGGGGTCTTGACCTGCGGCTTGCTGTGGCGGGCGCGGTTGCGCTCCTCCACCTGGGCGTCGTACTCACGGGGGCGTGCGGGCGCCTGGCCCCGGCCGCGCGGGGCGCCGCCCTTGCCGCCCGGGCGGGCACCCTTGGACGCCGCACCGGTACGGGGGCCGCCCTTGGCGCCGCCACGGGCCGCCGCGCCCCGGCTGCCGCTGCTCTTGGCAGCGCCGCTCTTGGGACCGCCGCTCTTGGCGCCGCCGCCGGTGCGCTCGTCCTTGCGGCCCGAGGAGCCGCCGGAACCACCGGAGCCGCCGGAGCCGCCGGAGCCGCCCACGTCGTAGCGGCGCTCCTCGGGACGGGGGCGGCCCGCGCGCTGCTGCTTGTCGTCCCGCTTTCCTCCAGCCTTCGGCCGGGCGGGGCTTCCCTCGGCTCCGCGGTGGTCGCCCCGCCCGCTGTCCCTGCTGTTCCTGCCGCTGCTTCGCATCAATGATCCGTCTGAGAGTCGCCGCTGTCGTCTACGTCGAACGACGGGATACCTTCCGGGGAGTCGCCCTCGACCGCTTCCGCCTCCGGGAGGAAGGGTGCGAGCTCAGGGAGCTCGTCCAGGCCGCGCAGGCCCATCCGCTCCAGAAAGTAATTCGTCGTCCTGTACAGGATCGCACCTGTTTCAGGTTCCGTCCCCGCCTCCTCCACCAGGCCGCGCTGGAGGAGCGTGCGCATCACACCGTCACAGTTCACGCCGCGTACGGCCGAGACTCGGGAACGGCTGACCGGCTGACGGTACGCGACCACGGCCAGAGTCTCCAATGCGGCCTGGGTGAGACGGGCCTGCTGCCCGTCCAGAACGAAGCTCTCCACCGCGTCCGCATACTCGGCGCGGGAGGAGAAGCGCCAGCCGCCGGCGACCAGCCGGAGGTCGAAACCGCGCCCCTGGCGGGTGTAGTCGTCGGACAGCTCGCGCAGCGCCAGCGCCACCGCACGGCGGGGCCGCTGGAGCACCCTGGCCAGGTGCTCCTCGGTCGCGGGCTCGTCGACGACCATGAGGACGGCCTCCAGCGCGGGCTTCAGCGCCAGCCCGTCGACGCCCGGCGCCCCGGCCGGCGCCCCGGGCTCACCGTCCGTCCCGGTCCGCGGGTGCGCACCCGCCTCCGTGACGTCGTACGCCTCACCACCGGTCACACCGCTCATGCCTGTTCCTCCTCCGCCTGCTCCGCGGGCTCTTCCGCGTCGGCCCGCTGCCCCGGCTCCCGGTCGAACTCGTCCGTGACGCGCGGCGCGGCCCCCTCGGTGCCCGTCCAGCGGACCAGCAGCTCGCCCAGGGCCTCCTCCTGCTCCAGGGCCACCACCCGCTCCCGGTAGAGCTCCAGCAGGGCCAGGAAGCGCGCCACGACGGTGAGGGTGTCCGGTGCGTCGGCGACCAGCTTGCCGAAGCTGGCCTCGCCCGCCTCCCGCAGCCACGCCATCACCACCTCGGCCTGCTCGCGCACGCTCACCAGCGGCGCGTGGATGTGGTCGACATAGACCTGCGGTCTGGCCTTGGGCTGCATCGCCTTCACCGCCAGCTGGGCGAAGCCCTCCGCGCCGATGCTGATGACGACCTCGGGCAGCAGCTCGGCGAGGTGCGGCTCCAGCCCGACCGTACGGGGATACCGCCGGCTCTCGTCCGCCAGCCGGCCGCTGAAGATGTCCGCGATCCGCTTGTAGGCGCGGTACTGCAGCAGCCGGGCGAAGAGCAGGTCACGGGCCTCCAGCAGCGCCAGGTCCGCCTCGTCCTCCACCTCGGCCACGGGCAGCAGCCGGGCCGCCTTGAGGTCCAGCAGGGTCGCCGCGACGACCAGGAACTCGGTGGTCTGGTCCAGGTCCCAGTCCGGCCCCATGGCGCGGATGTGCGCCATGAAGTCGTCGGTGACCTTCGACAGGGCGACCTCGGTGACATCCAGCTTGTGTCGGGAGATCAGCTGCAACAGGAGGTCGAAGGGGCCCTCGAAGTTGTCCAGCCGGAGGGTGAAGGTGCCCTCGCCGCCTCTGCCGCCGTCCGCCGGCGCGGCCACGGCGGAACCGGCCTGCGGGATCTCTTCCGCCGCGACGGCCGCCGGAGCCGGGATGCGGGCGGCGTCCTCGGACCGCGCCGGCGTCTCGGGTGCCACCGGCTCCGTCGCTGCCTCGGCCGGCCCGGGCCCGAGTGATCTGCGGGCGCGGGGCCGGGGGGCGTCGTCGTGGGTCGTCGGCATCGCGGTCCATGCTGCGGAGGTCCCGCGCCGGGGGCGACGGGCTGGTCACGGGCGGGACACCCCGCCGAGTGGGCAGGTTATCCCGTATCCGCCCTAACGCCCGCGCAGCCGCCGCACCAGGATGCTGGCGTCGCCGCGCGACTCCAGGTCGGCGAGGACGACGGCGACCGCCTCGCGGACGATCCGGCCGCGGTCGACGGCGAGGCCGTGCTCGCCGCGCAGCACCAGCCGGGCATGTTCGAGGTCCATGAGCTCCTCAGCGGAGACATAGACGGTGATCTTCTCGTCGTGCCGTTCCCGGCCGCTGGGGCGGCGGTTGGCGCCACGGCCGCCACCGCGCCGGCGGCCCTGGCCGCCGGCCTGCTGCGCGGCCGCCGCCGCGTCCGTCCCGGCCTGACCCCGGTGGTTCCTGGCCGCGTCGCCGTCCGTCTCGCGGCCGCTGTGCTCGGCCGGCGCGCCCACGGCGGGCACCCGCGGCGGGGTGGCAGGTCCGCCGTCACCGGCCGTGGCCGCGGGGGTGTCCGCGCCGGTTCCGGGCCGGCGCGGGCGGACCGCGGTGGCCGCCTCCGGCCCGTCCGCCGCCGGATCGGGTTCGCCGGCCGGTGCGGGCACGCGGGGCGCCTCGCCGGGCGCCGCCGAGCCGTTCGCCGGCCGGCGGGGGCTGGAGGGCTGCAGCCCCACTCCCCCAGTGGTACGGAACAGTTCGTCGGCTCCCGGAAGACTCACTCGGCGTGACACCGGGCGAGCACCTCCCTGGCGAGCTGGCGATAGGCGGCGGCCCCGACGGAGTTGGAGGCGTAGGTGGTGATCGGCTCGCCCGCGACGGTGGTCTCGGGGAAGCGGACCGTACGGCCGATGACGGTGTGGTAGACGTGATCGTCGAAGGCCTCGACGACGCGCGCCAGGACCTCACGGCTGTGGACGGTGCGGGAGTCGTACATCGTCGCCAGGATGCCGTCCAGCTCCAGCTCGGGGTTGAGCCGCTCCTGCACCTTCTCGATCGTCTCGGTGAGCAGCGCGACACCACGCAGCGCGAAGAACTCGCACTCCAGCGGCACGATGACCTTGTGAGCCGCCGTCAGGGCGTTCACCGTGAGCAGGCCGAGGGAGGGCTGGCAGTCGATGACGATGTAGTCGTAGTCGGCCAGCAGCGGCTTCAGCGCGCGCTGCAGGGTCGACTCGCGCGCGACCTCGCTGACCAACTGCACCTCTGCCGCTGACAAATCGATATTGCTGGGCAGCAGGTCCATGTTGGGGACCGCGGTCTTCAGGAGCACCTCGTCGGCCGACATCCCCCGCTCCATGAGCAGGTTGTAGACCGTCAGGTCGAGCTCCATCGGGTTGACGCCGAGTCCGACCGACAGGGCACCCTGCGGGTCGAAGTCGACGAGCAGCACCCGTCGGCCGTATTCGGCGAGCGCGGCACCCAGGTTGATGGTCGAGGTGGTCTTGCCGACCCCGCCCTTCTGGTTGCACATCGCGATGATTTTGGCCGGGCCGTGGTCCGACAGCGGTCCGGGGATGGGGAAGTAAGGGAGCGGGCGTCCGGTCGGGCCGACGCGTTCGCGGCGCTGTCGCGCGGCGTCCGGCGCGAGCGTCGCGGCGTATTCGGGGTCCGGCTCGTACTCCGCGTCCGGATCGTAGAAGTGCCCCTGGGGCAGGTCGTAGTCGGCGAGACGGGCGGGTTCTCCACTGCCCCGGTCGCCGGCCATGGCGTTCACGTGATGGCCGTCCATGCTCTGGTGGGCTGTCGTGGAAATGCTCTGGTGGGCTGCGGAGGTGTGGACCGCGACGGAGCCGACAGCCTCGCGCCCCGAGGGACCCTGGCCCCGTGCAACCACTCCTGGTTGACCACCTCCGGGAGAAAATGTCGACTCATTCACAAGTCGTCTTACCTCCTTGGATGTGACCAGGAAACTTTATCGATAGGTCAGCGTGGCACCATGCCGACGGTTGGCGACTCTATGGCGTGTCGGGCGTCCGCAGCAACACAATCCACCGGACCCGGCACGATGTGTCGGTAACCGGACCCCCCGATGTCAAGGGCGCAGGCGGTATCGCACCGATGTTTTGGGGGTGCGCGAATCGGTTAAAGGGTTACGTTCGCGGCGAGTTGAGAGCAGGCGTTCCGGAACGCATGATTCCGCTGGTCGGACATGCGACCGGCCGGGCCCTGTGACCAGGACCCGGCCGGATGTGCGGCGTTGACGCGTGTCGTTGACGCCTCAGCCGAGGAGGGTGCGCAGCTCGATGTGCTCCAGGTCGTGCGCCTCGGCGACCGGGCCGTAGACGACCTTGCCGTCGTGCGTGTTCAGGCCCTTGGCCAGCGCCGGGTCACGGCGCAGCGCCTCGACCCAGCCACGGTTCGCCAGCTCCACGATGTAGGGCAGCGTGGCGTTGGTGAGCGCGTAGGTGGAGGTGTTCGGCACCGCGCCGGGCATGTTGGCGACGCAGTAGAAGACCGAGTTGTGGACCGGGAAGGTCGGCTCGGCGTGCGTGGTGGGACGCGAGTCCTCGAAGCAGCCGCCCTGGTCGATCGCGATGTCGACAAGAACACTTCCGGGCTTCATCTTCGCGACGAGCTCGTTGGTGACCAGCTTGGGGGCCTTGGCACCGGGGATCAGGACGGCACCGACGACGAGGTCGGCCTCGACGACGGCCTTCTCCAGCTCGTAGGCGTTGGAGACGATCGTCTGCACCTTGGTGCCGAAGATCTTGTCGGCCTCGCGGAGCTTGTTGATGTCCTTGTCGAGCAGGGTGACGTGGAAGCCGAGGCCCACGGCGATCTGCAGCGCGTTCCAGCCGGAGACGCCACCGCCGATGATGACGGCCTTGCCCGCGGCGACACCGGGGACACCGCCGGGCAGCACACCGCGGCCGCCGGCCTGGCGCATCAGGTGGTAGGCACCGACCTGCGGGGCGATACGGCCCGCGACCTCGGACATCGGGGCCAGCAGCGGCAGCTGGCGGCCGGCGGTCTCGACGGTCTCGTAGGCGATGGCGGTGGTGCCGGACTCCAGCAGCGCGTCCGTGCACTCCCGGGACGCGGCCAGGTGCAGGTAGGTGAAGAGCGTCTGGTCCTTGCGGAGGCGGTGGTACTCCTCCGCGATCGGCTCCTTGACCTTCAGCAGCAGGTCAGCGGTGCCCCAGACCTCATCGGCGGTGTCGAGGATGCCGGCGCCGGCGGCGACGTACTCCTCGTTCGTGATGGACGACCCGAGACCGGCGTCCTTCTCGATGAAGACCTGGTGGCCGTGGCGGACGAGTTCGTGGACTCCGGCGGGCGTGATGGCCACGCGGAACTCGTTGTTCTTGACCTCGCGGGGGATGCCGACCTTCACGTCGATCACGGTCCTTGAAAGAGAGGGTGCGGGAGGAATTATCCCCTCATGCGCTGCATGACGGAACTGACCGCGCCGTACGCGGCCCAGCCAGTCTATTGAAGGAGCTCATCTTGTCTAGCCTTGCAAAGCATTAATCTTTCGGAGTAGCACTACCGATTTCGTAGGTCACTCGGGGTAATCTTCGAGGAGTCGTTCTCCCACGGAGCGGTGCAGGCGTGCCGCCGCGGGATCGCCGAGCCGCTCGAGGGTGTCCGCGATCCGCAGCTGCAGTGCCGCCTCCAGCCGTCCGTCGTCCGCCTTTCGGGCGAGATCGAGGGCCTCCAGGCAGGTCCGCAGCGCCTCCTCGGGCCGCCCCGCGTACTCCCGCACCCGGGCCATCTCCCCCGTCGCCCGCGCCTGACCGGACACCTCACCGAGCCGGCGGAAGGTCCGGGCAGCCGCCCGCCAGGACGTGAGCGCCTCGTCCCAACGGCCCGCGCAGGAGTGCGCGCCGCCGATCCGGCCGTACAGCCGCGCCGCGTCGGCGCCCTCGCCGCGGGCCAGCCGCAGCTCCAGCGCCCGGCCGTACCAGTCGGCGGCCCGCTGCCAGTCGCCCAGCTCGGTGTACGTGCAGCCCAGGGACTCCAGCGCGCGGCCGGTGGCCACCGGGTCCGGCACCGAGCGGGCCGCCTCCAGCGCCTGCCGGTAGCGGGTGAGCGCCTGTGCGGTACGGCCCGCCCGGCCGTCCAGGTCGGCGAGGTTGAGCAGCGCGGCGGCCCGCTCCCGGGCCAGCCCGCGCCGTTCGGCGACCCGCAGGACGAGCCCGTGCAGCGCGTAGAGGTCCGGCGCGGCGGCCTCGGGGCCCTGGTGCGCGAGCAGCGTGCGGGTCAGCGCGGCCATCAACCGCCGGTCCAGGGTGTCGAGTTCGCCGTCCGCGACGGCCATCGCGGCGGCGTCGAGCAGCGCGCCGCGGCGGCTGTGCAGCCAGTGCGCGGCCGCCGCCTTCGAGGCGAAGCGCAGGGAGCGCGGCAGCCCGGCAACCTTCTTCCGGGCGGGCGAGTCGGCCGGCTCCCCCATGGCACGGCAGGACTGCAGCAGCCGTACGGTCCGCTCCAGCATCCGGGCGCGGGCCAGCTGGACCTCCGCCGGGCGCTCGTGTTCCGGCAGAGTTGCGCGCACCAGCGGATCGAGGCAGCCGGGCAGGCGGTACGGGGGGTGCATGGCGGCATCGGGCGTACGGGTGCCCGCGGATCCGCTGCCCTCGGCCTGCGGTGCGGCGAGCGGGCGCAGCAGGCCGAGGGCGGCGAAGTCGTCCAGGGTCGTGGCGGCCGCGGCCACCGAGCAGCCGGCCAGCGCGGAGGCGATGTGGGCGTCCACCAGGCCGCCCGGCGCCAGGGTGAGCAGCCGCAGTATCCGGGCGGCGGGCGCCGGCAGCGCGTCATGGGCGAGCCGGAAGGCGCGGCACAGCGGGCGGACGCCGGTGGGCAGGTCCTCGGGCAGTGCGATGTCGTGCAGCGCCTGGCGCAGATCGGCGACCGAGGACATGGGGCGGGCGGCGAGCCAGGCACCGGCCAGCACCAGGGCGGCGGGCTGGCCGCCGCACTCCTCCACGACGCTGTCGGCGGTCCGGGGGTCGACGGTGATCCGGGTCGGCCCGGCGTACCGGCTGAGGATCTCGACGCCGGCCGCGCTGTCCAGCCCGCCCAGGGCACACGGCCGGACGTCCGGAATGCCGGTCAGCGGGCCCTGGGAGACCACCACGACCAGGCAGTCCGGGGCGTCCGGGAGCAGCGGTTCGACCTGTTCGGCACCGGGGGCGTCGTCCAGGAAGAGCAGGGCGCTGCGCCCGGCGAGCGCCCCGCGCAGCTGCGCGGTCAGCTCGTCCTCGGCGGCGCCCGGCGGGGCCTCGGCGCCCAGGGCGGCCAGCAGCTCACGGGCGGTACGGCCGGTGTCGGCCGGTTCGCCGCCCGGCCCGGTCAGCGTGGCCCGCAGCACCCCGTCGGGGTGGTCGCCGGCCAGCTCGCGCAGCAGCTGCTCGGCCAGGGCCGTCCGCCCGGAACCGGGGCGGCCGGCGATCAGCAGGACCCGGCTGCGGGTGCCCTTGCGGCCGGAGAGGGTGTCCAGGCCGGCCCGGGCGATGTCGGCGTGCAGCTCCTTGAGTTCACGGCGGCGCCCGGCGAAGTGCGGGGCGGCGGCCCCGGCGGCGGGGGCGGCGGGGCGGGCGGCGGCGCCCTCCGGGCGGGCTCCCGGGGCGCGCCTGCCGGGTGCCGGCGCGGCCGGCGCCTCCCCCGTCTCCGGCAGGAAGGGTCCCCCGCCCACCGCCTGGTCCGTCACCGGTCACGCTCCCGTCCACCTGCGCGTACGAGTCCGCCGCTGGGGCGCGGACGGCACGCTGCCGAGGGTAGTTCACGGCCCGTCACGTCCGGTGCGGAGCAGGGCGGTTGCGTCACCCGATCGGATCGGCGGATCATCCGACAGACCTGCGGCGCGCGGGGGCGGCCCGGCGGCTCAGCCCTCGAAGGGACGGGCCGGCCACGGCGCGTCGGCGGGGCGGAGCGCGTCCAGGCCGGCGCCTCCCCGGGCCGCGGTGAGCGCCAGCACCCCCACGACGAGGCAGTTGTTGTGCAGTTCACCGGCGAGCGCCCCGCGCACCAGCTCCTCCTGCGGCACCCGCGCCAGCTCCATGTCGGCCTCCTCCTCGGAGACCTCGAAGCGCTCCCCCTCCGCCTCGGACAGCCCGCGGGCGAGGAAGATCCGTACGGCCTCGTCGCAGCCGCCGGGCGTGGTGTAGACATCGGTCAGCACCCGCCAGTCGCCGGCCTTGACGTGCGCCTCCTCGTACAGCTCGCGCTGCGCCGCGTGCAGCGGGTTCTCGCCGGGGACGTCGAGCAGCCCGGCGGGGATCTCCCACAGCTTCTGGCGTACGGGGTGGCGGTACTGGCGCAGGACCAGCACGCGGCCCTCGTCGTCGAGCGCGACCACGGCCACGGAACCGGGGTGGACCTGGTAGTCCCGCGAGACGGTGGACCCGTCCGGCATGACGACCTGGTCGGTGCGCACGCTGGTCTTGTTCCCGGTGAACGGCGTCGTGGTCGCGGTGACCGTCCACTCCTCGGGGGTGTCCTTGATCGCCATGGCGCGTCCTCCTGTATATGCCTCTACAGCGCAGAAACCGGGGTACGGCCTCGAAGAACGAGGCCGTACCCCGGCAACCGTATCCGTCGCGGTGCGGCTACTTCGCCGCGCCCGTCTTGCGCGCGACCGCGGCCTTCACCAGTCCGGCGAAGAGCGGGTGCGGGCGGGTCGGGCGGGAGCGCAGCTCGGGGTGCGCCTGGGTGGCGACGAGGTAGGGGTGCACCTCGCGCGGGTACTCGACGTACTCGACGAGCTTGTTGTCCGGAGAGGTGCCGGAGAACTGCAGCCCGGCCTTCTTCTCCAGCTCACCGCGGTAGGCGTTGTTGACCTCGTAGCGGTGGCGGTGGCGCTCCTCGACGTAGGGCTGGTCGTCGTAGACCTCACGGACGATCGAGCCCTCGGCGAGCTTGGCCGGGTACATGCCCAGTCGCATCGTGCCGCCCATATCGCCCTCACCGGCGACGATGTCCATCTGCTCGGCCATCGTGGAGATGACCGGGTCGGCCGCGGCCGGGTCGAACTCGGTGGAGTTCGCGCCCTCGATGCCGGCGAGGTTGCGGGCCGCCTCGATGACCACGCACTGCAGGCCCAGGCACAGGCCGAGCAGCGGGAGCTTGTTCTCCCGGGCGTAGGTGATCGCGCCGACCTTGCCGTCCACGCCACGGTCGCCGAAGCCGCCGGGGATGCAGACCGCGTCACAGTCCGCGAGCTGCTGGGCGGCGCCGGCCGGGGTCTTGCAGTCGTCGGAGGTGACCCACTTCAGCTTCACCCGGGTCTTGTTCGCGAAGCCGCCGGCCCGCAGCGCCTCGGTGACCGAGAGATAGGCGTCCGGCAGGTCGATGTACTTGCCGACCAGCGCGACCCTGACCTCGTGGTCGGGGTTGTGGACGCGGTCCAGCAGGTCCTCCCACTGGGTCCAGTTCACATCGCGGAACGGCAGGTCCAGCTTCCGTACGACATAGGCGTCCAGGCCCTCGGTGTGCAGGACCTTGGGGATGTCGTAGATCGACGGGGCGTCGATCGCGGCGACGACCGCGGCCTCGTCGACGTCGCACATCAGCGAGATCTTGCGCTTGATGGCGGTGGGGACCTCGCGGTCGGCGCGCAGCACGATGGCGTCGGGCTGGATACCGATGTTGCGCAGCGCCGCGACCGAGTGCTGGGTCGGCTTGGTCTTCAGCTCACCGGACGGGCCGATGTAGGGGAGCAGCGAGATGTGCACGACGAAGACGTTGTCCCGGCCGACCTCGTGGCGGACCTGGCGGACGGTCTCCAGGAACGGCAGCGACTCGATGTCGCCGACGGTGCCGCCGACCTCGGTGATGACGACGTCGACGTCCTCGGTCGCCATCCGCCGGATGCGGTGCTTGATCTCGTTGGTGATGTGCGGGATGACCTGCACGGTGTCACCGAGGTACTCGCCGCGCCGCTCCTTGGCGATCACGGTGTTGTAGACCTGGCCGGTGGTGACGTTCGCGGAGCCGTCGAGGTCGACGTCGAGGAACCGCTCGTAGTGGCCGATGTCCAGGTCGGTCTCGGCACCGTCATTGGTGACGAAGACCTCACCGTGCTGGAACGGGTTCATCGTTCCCGGGTCGACGTTCAGATACGGGTCGAGCTTCTGCATCGTGACCCGCAGGCCGCGCGCCTTGAGAAGGGCACCCAGGCTGGAGGCGGTGAGCCCCTTGCCGAGAGAGGAGGCGACGCCCCCGGTGACGAAGAGGTGCTTGGTCGTCGTGGATTTGGGCGGCATGGCCAAGAGGGGGCTCCCGTGGTCGCGAGGTGGAGAGGTGCGAAGCGGCGCCGGCCTGGGGTTTCAGGGGTGCCTCGCTGCGGCTCGGGGGTGCCTTCACCACTGCCGTGACGTCTCTGGGCGGCCCACCGGTCCACGGGGTACCAGGCTATCAGCGACCAGGGGTGGTCGCGCCCGGCCGGAGGGGGATTCCGTGCGGCGGCGGCACCGATGCCGCGGTCACGTGACGGAGGCCACCCGTTCGGACCATGTTCCTCGTCGCGAGGGTCGCGCGGATCACCCACGTGCGTCGTATCCTGCTCGGACACTCGCTACGAGCCGTCCGGGAAGGCACCACCCCCGCCGCCCGATTTCCGGTCCCGCTGCTCGGCGACGTTTCATGGGCAGGACGGACAATCACAACGTCCCATGGGGGGCGTGACTCCAGTTCGACGGGAGACGCACGTGGCCGGGCGCATCGAGGACTACGCACTTATCGGCGATATGCAAACCGCCGCTCTAGTGTGCCGGGACGGCACGGTGGACTGGCTGTGCCTGCCCCGCTTCGACTCGCCGGCGGTCTTTGCCGGGCTGCTGGGTACCGAGGAGCACGGTTTCTGGCGGATGGGGCCGGTCAACGGGCCCGGGGGCCGCCCGGTGCCGGCCGACCGCCGGCGCTACCGGGGCGATTCGCTGGTGCTGGAATCGGAGTGGGACACCCCGCGCGGCACGGTCCGGGTGATCGACTTCATGCCGCCGCGCGATGGCGCGCCGCAGCTGATCCGCATCGTGGAGGGCGTCAGCGGCCGGGTGCCGATGCGCTCGGAACTGCGGATGCGCTTCTCCTACGGCTGGGTCGTGCCGTGGGTGCACAAGGTGGACAGCCGTACCGTCGCGGTCGCGGGCCCCGATTCGGTGTGGCTGGACACCGAGGCGGAGACCTACGGCAAGAATCTGACGACGTTCTCCGACTTCACGGTCTCGCCGGGTGAGCGGATCGCGTTCACGATCAGCTGGGAGCCGTCGCACAAGAAGCCGCCGGCCGTGGCGGACCCGGAGGGGTCGCTGGAGGCCACCGAGGAGTTCTGGCGCGAGTGGGTCGAGCACTGCACGTACCACGGCCCCTACCGCGACGCGGTGGTGCGTTCGCTGATCACGCTCAAGGCGCTGACCTACGCGCCGACCGGCGGGATCGTGGCGGCGCCGACGACCTCGCTGCCGGAGTGCCTGGGCGGGGTGCGCAACTGGGACTACCGCTTCACCTGGCTGCGGGACGCGGCGATCACCCTGTCCTCCCTGCTGCGCACCGGCTACCGCGAAGAGGCCCGGGCCTGGCGGGAGTGGCTGCTGCGGGCGGTGGCCGGTGACCCGGAGAACCTCCAGATCATGTACGGCATCGCCGGTGAGCGGGAGTTGGGCGAGAACGAGCTCAACTGGCTTCCGGGGTACGAGAATTCCCGTCCGGTACGGGTCGGCAACGGCGCCGCGGGGCAGCTCCAGCTCGATGTCTACGGCGAGGTCACCGAGGCGCTGCACCTGGCGCACATGACGGGGCTGGCCCGTAACGACTACGCCTCGCTGCTCCAGCTCAAGCTGATCCAGTGGGTGGAGAAGCACTGGGACGAGCCGGACGAGGGCATCTGGGAGGTCCGTGGTCCGCGCCGGCACTTCGTGCACTCCAAGGTCATGACCTGGGTCGCGGTCGACCGCACGGTCAAGCTGATCGAGTCCGGGGACGTCGACGGTCCGCTGGAGCGCTGGAGGGACCTGCGCGAGACCATCCACCGGGACGTCTGCGAGAACGGCTACGACAAGGAACGCAACACCTTCACCCAGTCCTACGGCTCGCAGGAGCTGGACGCCTCGCTGCTGCTGATCCCGCAGATGGGCTTTCTGCCGCCGGACGACAAGCGCGTCATCGGCACCATCGAGGCGATTCAGCGGGAGCTGTCCACCCCGGACGGCTTCGTGCTGCGCTACCCGACGTCCGGCGCGGACGATCTCGGGGTGGACGGCCTGGAGGGCGAGGAAGGGGCCTTCCTGGCGTGCTCGTTCTGGCTCGCCGACGACCTCGCGATGATCGGCCGGGTGGACGAGGCCCGCAAGCTCTTCGAGAAGCTGCTCTCGCTCCGCAACGACCTGGGCCTGCTCGCGGAGGAGTGGGACCCCAAGGCCCAGCGGCAGGTGGGCAACTTCCCGCAGGCGTTCAGCCACGTTCCGCTGATCGACACCGCGCTGCGGCTGACGGCCAGCGGGGCGTACGGAGGCTAGCGCCCCTTCGGGGCGCCAGCCTCCCGGCGTTCTTGGGTGCCACTCGGTTTCCGGGTGGCACCTCTCCTTGTCAGAAGGGGGTCAGAGTGAGGGTGATCTCCGTCGGGGCGGGGTCCTCGATGTAGGAGGCGAAGCCGCCGACGTCGTCGAAGGCGAAGCCGTAGGCCTTGCCGTCGCGGGTCGCGGCGTGCATGGCCTTGGCGTAGTGGTTGGTCAGCGGCCGCTGGTAGAAGGCGGCCGGGTCGGTGGTGGGCTGGCTCGCGTGTCCGGCGAGGGTGGAGCGATTGAGAGCGGCGCCCAGGACGGCGGCGACGGGGCCGAGCACCCCGTCGTTGGGGGCGGCCAGGGTGCCGTCGCAGAAGAGGACGTCGCGGGTGGAGGGCTTGCCGAAGGAGACCGTGCGGGGGCCGGTGAAGGTCAGGGTGGTGCCGCGGGTCCGGCCGGTGAAGGTGCCCGCGCCGGTGGTGACGGTCAGGTCCTTGTTCCCGTAGGCGGCCCAGGCCTCGTCGATGGCCGGGGCGAGACGGTCCCGGTCGAACAGTCCGCTGTCGAGGCCGTGTCCGGGGGCGATGACCCGTTTGTCATCGATCACCAGGCGTGCGAAGCCCTCGGCCTGCCGGAGTGCGGCGAAGACCGCGGCGCGGGCGCCGTCCTTGAGCGTGCCGGTGGTCTGCTGCCGGGCTCCGGTGAGTGTGAGCGCGAGCGGCACGCTGAACATGTCGACCATGGTGGTGTTGCAGTACATTCCGCCGGCGTGGAACGTGAACTCGGCGCAGTCGTGCACCACTCCGTAGTTGGGGTCGCCGGCCACCCAGCCCGCCGGGTAGGCGAGCGCGGGTCTACCGTCGCCGTCCTGGACCGCCTTGAGCTTCAGCTTGCCGCCCAGTGCGGTGTAGATCCGGCCGGACATCGGGGGGAGCCGGAGGGTGGTGGTGCCGCTCGCGGCGAGCGGGATGGCGTAGTCGGTGAAGCCGTCCGGCCCGTTGTCGGCCAGGGCGACGGGCCGCAGCGCACCGTCCGGGGTGACGTGCACCTGCTGGGTGCCGTCGTTGCCGACGACATAGACCCGGACCGAGGAGTTGGCGAAGGCTCCGGAGTGGTTGACGAGGTGCAGGGGGATTCCGTCGGCGGACGGGGCGGAGCCGCCGGCCGGGGCGGGGGCGCCGAGGGCGTGGCCGGCTCGGCCGAGGCCGAGGCCGGCGGCTGCGCCGGCGGTGAGTCCGCCGAGCAGGCGGCGACGGGTGATCATGAGACCACTCCTGGGCGGAACTGCGTGCTCATGACATTCTCTCCTCGATGTGGTGGGGGGTGGTGAGGAGTTCCGTGGAGCGTGAGCGCGGTGCGGAGTTCCGCACGGGAAGTTCCCGGCCGGTGCGGGCCCGGGGTGGCCGGGGGCATGACACGGGGTGCGAGCGCCGGGTGAGAGCGCTCTCACATCCTTCGCGGTGAACCCTGCCGACCCGACGGCCGCCCGTCAAGTCACCGCGTGATAAAAGGAGTTGGATGAGGTCTCAGCCGAACGGCCCCCGGCCGACGCTGGAGGCGGTCGCGGCGGTCGCCGGGGTCTCCCGCGCCACGGCGTCCCGCGTGATCAACGGCGGCGCGGGCGTGCGGCCCGTCGTCCAGGAACGGGTCCACCGGGCGGTGGCCGAGCTCGGTTACGTACCGAACAGCGCGGCCCGCTCCCTGGTCACCCGCCGCACCGGCGCGGTCGCCGTGATCATCGCCGAGCCGGAGAGCCGGGTCTTCAGCGACCCGTTCTTCGGGCGCCAACTACGCGGCATCAGCCGGGCGCTGGCCGGTGCCGACACCCAGCTCCTGCTGATGTTCGTCGAGGGCCCCGCCGACCACGACCGCATCGGCCGCTGGCTGTCGGCCGGGCACGTCGACGGGGCGCTGATGTTCTCCCTGCACCGCGACGATCCGCTGCCCGCCCTCGCCGAGCGCGCCGGCCTGCCCACCGTCTACGGCGGCCGGCCGGACTGGGCGGGCGCCGGCCGCACACCGCGGCCGCTGTACGTCGACACCGACAACCGCGGCGGCGCCCGTCAGGCCGTACGCCATCTCCTGGGCCGCGGCCGCCGCCGGATCGCGGTGATCACCGGGCCGCTCGACCAGGCCTCGGCGGTGGACCGTCTCGACGGCTACCGCGACGCGCTGGGCACGGCCGAGCCGGATCCGCGGCTGATCGCGGACGGGGGGTTCACCGCGCACGGCGGCGAGCGGGCGATGGCCGCGCTCCTGCGGGCCGCACCGGATCTGGACGCCGTCTTCGCCTGCTCCGACCTCATGGCGAACGGGGCGCTGCGCACGCTGCGGGCGCACGGGCGGCGGGTGCCGGACGACGTGGCGGTGGTGGGCTTCGACGATCTGGAGCCGGCGGCCTGGGCGGATCCGCCGCTGACGACGGTGCGGCAGGACGTGGAGGAGATGGGGCGGCTGATGGCGCAGTTGCTGCTGCGGCTGCTGGACCGGGAGAAGGCGGGCACGGCGGAGGGGCCGGACGCGGCGGAGCCGGCGCCGATCATCACCGAGGCACGGCTGGTGGTGCGGGAGTCGACGTGAGGGGCGGGGCCCCCACCCGGGCACACGCCCCCGTGACACCGGACCTCCCCGCTCCGGAAAGCGGACTGCGGGTACCGTTCCTGGCCATGGGGCCGGAAGCGAAGAGGGAGACCGAGATCACGGTGCGCAGGGCGCTCGAGCTGCCCGCGCTGCGCCGCGGCCTGCCGGAGGTACTGGCCGGCGGCGACCGGCTGGACCGTCCGGTGCGCTGGGTGCACGCGGGCGAGGTCCCGCACATCGCCTCGCTGCTCAAGGGCGGCGAGCTGCTGCTGACCACCGGCCTGGGGCTGGGTGCCCGGCCCTCCGAGCAGCGTGCCTTCATCCGCAAGCTCGCGGACCGCGAGATCGCCGCCCTCGTCGTGGAGCTGGGCTCGCGCTTCGCCTCGCTGCCCACCGCCCTGGTCGAGGCCGCTCGGGACTGCGGGCTGCCGCTGATCCAGCTGCACCGCGAGGTCGCGTACGTCACGGTCACCGAGGCGATCCACACCGAGATCGTCAACAGCCACTACGCGATGCTGCGGCGCGCCGACGAGGTCCTGCGGCGCTGCACCGACGTGCTGCTGCGCGGCGGCGGTGCCCCGGAGGTGCTGCGACTGCTGGCCGGCTTCACCGGCAACCCGCTCTGCCTGGAGGCCCCCGACGGCAGCCCGCTGTACGCGGCGGGGCCGGAGGGGGAGGACGGCCCGGCGGACGCCGATCCGCTGCTGGCCTGGGAGGGGCTGCGCGACACCGGCGCCCGCATCGATGTCCCCGGTGGCGGCCACGGCCCCGACGCGGTCCGTGCCCGGCTCGTCCTGCTGCCCGTCAACACCCCGCTGGCGCCGGTGCACCGCATCGCCGCCGAACGCGCCGCCGACCTCCTCGCCGTCGTCATGCTCCAGTCCCGCCAGGAGGAGGTGCTCGCCGCCCGGGGCCGCGGTGACTTCCTCGCCGATCTGGCGGAGGGCCGCATCACCGCGGCCGAGGCGCCCGCACAGGCCCGCCTGCTGGGTTTCCGCCCCGGTACCGACCCGGTCCTCCCGGTGGTGATGCGGCTGCCCACGGGCCTGCCGTCCCCCGGCAGCTGGGCGCTGCTCGCCCAGGCCCTGCGCGAGGAACTGGCCGGCCCCGGGGTGCCGGTGCTGCTCGGCGTACGTCCCGTGGAGAGCCGGGTCCCGGTGCTCGTCGCGCTGCGCACCGGCCAGGACCGTGCGGCGCTCGCCGACCGGATCGCCGAGGCCCTGCACGCCGGCGTGGTCCGCGCCGGCCTGGACCGGCCGGCCGCGCACCGCCCGGTGGTCGTCGTCGGCACACCGGGCGACTGGGCGGCCGCCGGCCCCGGTCTGCGGCACGCGGCACAGGCGGCGGCCGCGGCCCAGGGACTGCCGGAGGCGCCCTGGTACGACGCGCGCCGGCTGGACATCGAGCTGCTGCTGTGGCGGATGCGCGAACACGGCGAGCAGGGCGTCCTCACCGACTTCGTGGAGCGCGCCATCGGGCCGCTGCTCGCGCACGACCGCGGCGCCCGCCAGCCGCTGCTGCCGACGCTGGAGGCCTATCTGGCCAGCGCGGGCCGCAAGGCGGAAACCGCCCGCGATCTGAACGTGAACCGGCAGACGCTGTACGACCGGCTGGCCCGCATCGCCCAGCTGCTCGGCACGGACCTGGACGATCCGCAGACGGTCCTGGGCCTGCGGCTGGCCCTGCGCGCCAGACGCCACACGGACTAGGTCAATACCACCGGGGCGGCGGTCAGCGGGGGCGCGTCATCCGGTGACCGTCTCGGCCGCCGTCCCCGCGCCGAGCGCGATCAGCACCCCGCCCGTGGCGCGCTCCAGAGTGCGGTGCACCCGGGGGCGCCGCAGTTGGCTCAGCAGCCGGCCCGCGCAGACCACGACCAGCAGCAGCCAGCCCGCGGCGATCAGCGCGTCGACGGCGCCCAGCAGCAGCGTGGCACCGAGCACCGAGTGCCCCTCGGGCAGGAACTGCGGCACCACGGCGACGAAGAAGATCCCGACCTTGGGGTTGAGCAGACAGCTGAGCAGCCCCTGCCGGAAGGCGCGTACGGGCGCGAGGGGTGCCTCGGCGCGGCCGTCCGGCTCCGGGGCGGCAACGAAATCCGGGCTGCCCGGGCCGGGCGCGGCGGGTGCCGCGGCCGACCGCCGGTGCGTCCAGAGCGCCTGCGCGCCGAGCACCACCAGGTAGGCGGCGCCCGCCAGCCGTACGACGGTGAACGCCGCGTCCCAGCGCTGGAGTGCCGCCGCCAGCCCGACCGCGGCGGCCACCGCCCAGGCGAGCGAGCCGACGGCGGCACCGACGGCCGTGGCGGCACCCGTGCGCCGGCCGCCGCGCACACAGTTGCGCAGCACCAGCAGGGTGTCCGGGCCGGGTGCCATCGTCACCAGTAGGGCGAACAGTGCGAAGCCCGCTACCGCAGCTGTCACGGCGTTCTCCTGTCGTGCGTGCGCCCCGTGGATCGCACGGATCACCCACGGAGCGTCGTTGGTACATGGTCATCCCCGTGTCCGGGGGGGGGACGGCCCGGGGCCGGGCCCGCCGGTTCACGGGCCCGCACGCGCCGTCGGCCGGCCTTGGCGTGCGATGCGGGGACCCTACCGGCCGGCCCGGCGGCTCGGAGCGAAGGAGCCGGACCGGGCTACACCGGCTGGATCGGGCTAGACCGGCTGAATCGGCTGGGCCAGCTCGTCGTAGACGCTCAGGACCTGGGTGACGGTGTCGTTCTCGCTGGGCCAGCCGGCCGCCTGGGCCCGGCCCGCCTCGGCGAGCACCGTCCGCCGTACGGGGTCGGCGAGCAGCGCGAGCACGCTGCGGGCCAGGGCGGCGGCATCCCCGTAGGGGACCAGTTCCGCGGCCCGACCGACCAGTTCGCGGGTGCCGCCGGTGTCGGTGGCGACCAGCGGCACCCCGGCGCGCAGCGCCTCCTGGGCGATCAGTGAGCGCGCCTCCCATCTGCTGGGCAGCACCACCAGGTCCGCCGCGGCGAGGAGTTCGGGCACGTCGTCGCGGCGGCCGAGCAGCTGGACGGGCAACCGCTCGTGGTCGATCCGGCGCTGGAGTGCGGCCCGCTGCTCGCCCTCCCCCGCGATGGCGACCAGCGGCTGCGGATCGAGCGCGCACCAGGCGTGTGCCGCGTCCAGCAGCAGGTCATGGCCCTGGCTCGGGTCCAGCCGGCCGACCGCGAGCAGCAGCGGACGGTCCACCGCGCCCAGCTCGGCCCGCTCCTTGTCGCGCGTCCGGTCCTGGTCCTCGGGCTCGCCCGGGGCACCACCGGACCGGGGGCCCGGAATGGCGACCGGTGCCAGCCGGGCATCGCGCGCACCCCGCTCGCGTGCCCGGTCCACCAGGTCGGAACAGGCCCCCAGGACAACGGCGGCGGCCCGCGCCACCCGCCGCTCCATCAGATGCACCAGTCCGGCCCGCGCGCCCTCGGTGTGTGCCTTGGTGTGCCAGGTGATGACCAGCGGGACCCGTCCGCCGCCCCGGGGGCCGCGCAACCCGCGCAGCGCCATCGAGGCGCGCATCCCGGCCCGCAGGCCGTGCGCGTGGACGAGGTCGGCATCCCAGCAGGCGCTGCGCAACGAGGCCACACTCGCCGGGTCCATCCGCGGCGGGACATGCACGAAGCGGGCGCCGGTGCCCGCGAAGTCGTAGGCCTCCTCGGCCTCCGGCGTGGCGCAGACCGTCACCCGCACCCCGCGGGCGACCAGCCCCTCGGCCAGCGAGCGGACGTGCGCGGCGCTGCCGGCGCTGCCGTGCCCCAGCACCTGGACCGTGCGCAGCGGCGACAGCCCGTGCGCCGAGGTCGGGGTGCTGATCACGTGATCGGGGCTCCTGGGTCGGGACGGAACGGACCGTGGGGGCGGGCCGGTCCGGTTGCTGTGGGGTGCTACGGCGTGCGAGCCGCGTCCTCCCGCCTGCCCGGAGGACGGGCCGGCGGCGGCGAGTCCGCCCGGGTTCGCGCACCGCGCCCAGGATGCCAGTCCGGCGACGTCAGTTCGGCACCGTCGCCCCGCCGTTCCGGTGGGAAGTCTCACTCCAGCGCCCACCAGATCACCCACATGGGCGACAAACCGCCCGCGCGTGTGGACGGTTCGTGGGGTGCGTCCCCTCTCCGGAGTGCGCCTGCCGCCACCCTGAGAGGCGCGTGCGCCGGGCAGAGACGGCTGCCCCCACGCAACGCGCGTCTAGCCCTTTGCCCCGGCCGTCACCGGCCGGTCGTCGCGCAGTTCCCCGAAGAGCTTCGCCGCCCGCTTCGCGTCCCACTGCACGGCGCTGCCCTTGGGGGTCTGGAAGCCGAGGCTGGAGACGGGGACATGGAGGCGGGCGCCGTCGCCGGCCGAGACGCTCTTCATCGCTTCGAAGAGCGACGTGAGGTTCCACAGGCTCATGTGCTTGTCGACGATGAGCGTGTCGAGGCCCGCGTTCATCGTGGGGTAGACCTTGGACGGGTTGAGCAGGATGCCGGGTGTGACCGTCTTGTGGGAGAGCGCGGCCAGGAACTTCTGCTGGTTCGCGCTGCGCCCGAGGTCACCCTGGGCCTCTTGGTGGCGCTGGCGGACGAATGCGAGCGCGGCGTGGCCGTCGAGCGTATGGCAGCCCTTGGTGAGGTTTTCGCCGGACTTCTGGTCCTTGACGGCCTTGTTCAGGCACATCGGCACCCCGCCGACCGCGTCCACGATGCCGACGAAGCCCGCGAACCCGATCTCCGTGTAATGCCCGATGCGCAGGCCCGTGTTGTGCTCGATGGTCCGGACGAGCAGCTCGGGACCGCCGCGCGAGAACGCCGCGTTGAGCTTGTCCTTCGACGCGGCGTAGTGCTTGCCGGTTTCGGGACGGATGTACGGCGGGATGGTCACCCAGGAGTCACGCGGCAGGCTCATCATCGTGGTGCCGTGGGCGCCGGTGTGCAGCAGGATCATCGAGTCGGTGCGGCGGCCCGCGTCCGCCGAGCCGCCGGTGTGCAGGTCCTTCAGCTGCTTTCCGGACAGGCCCTGGCGGCTGTCGGAGCCCACGATCAGATAGTTGGCGCCCTTGCCCGGTACCGGCCGGCCGGCGAGCTTGCCGAGGTCGACGTCGCGCTCCAGCTTGGTGTCGGCCCAGGTGTAGGTGCCGACGGAGGTGAGCAGGGACACGATGACCAGGAGGCCCGCGAGCCGCAGAATCCGGCGGCGGCGGGTGGGGCGGGTGGCGGGGCGCCGGGTGGGGCGCCTGCGCATGGGCCCGCCGGGGTCTCCGTAGGAGCCGATGCCGCCGTTCAGGCCGGGGCCGCCGTGCGCGCCGTCCCCGCCACCCGGGAATGCCGGGCCGGCCGGAGGGGCGTCGGCCCGGGCCGGGGCGCTCGGTGCGGAGGAGAGGGCCGGGTCGTAGGGGACGGCCCGGTCATACCTGCCCTGCGCGCCGTACGGGACATCCGAGCCGTACGACTCCTGCGCGCCGTACGCGCCATACGTGCCCTGCGCGCCATATGCGCCGTACGGATCGTCGCCGGGCTCTCCGAGCAGCGGTCTGGCGGGTACCGGTTGTGGCGGGTAGGGGGCGTGCTTCCCCGTCTGCCCCGTGACGGCGTGCGCCGGCTCCGCTTCGCCGCCGTAACGGTTGATGTCGGGGTCCCCGTTCAACCAGTCATTCATGGGCGGACAGTCTGCATGCCCACGAGCCCTTCACCAAATGGCCTGTAATTCCGCACCAAAGGAAGCGCTTTCGGCGGGAGGAAAGCGGATTTTTCGTGTGGTCGGGCGATGGATACGGGCGGGTTCGTCATGCGAAAGCCGGGGTGCACGGGGGTCAGAGGGGCGCGCGACGGCGCCCGCCCGGAGGCGGGGTGGGCCCCGTGTGACGGAGCCCACCCCCAGCCGGCTCGCTCACCGCGACGACAGGCTCTCGTACGCCACCGGCTGCCCGATCTGTTGCGCAGCGGTCCCCGAGCGGTGCATCCGGTGCCACTTCAGGCGGGTGCCGAGCAGGAAGGCCACCACGGACTGGATGACGACGAGATACATCAACTGCCGGTAGACCAGCAGCTGGAACGGCATCGCCCACAGCACGCGCATCTTCTCGCCGTCCAGCCTCAGCGCGTATCCGGCGCAGACCAGTTGCACGACCAGGAAGCCGCACCAGACGCCGGCCGACTGCCAGGGGCCGAGGAACATCAGCCCGTACAGCGCGAAGATGTCGACGATCGGCGCGAACAGCGGCAGGGCGACCTGGAACAGGGCGAGATAGCTCAGCCCGCGGCGGCCGAAGCGCCCGGCCGGGCCCATTTCGACGACGGCCCCACGGTGCTTCCACATGGCCTGGATCGTGCCGTAGCACCAGCGGTAGCGCTGCCGCCACAGCTGGCGCAGCGAGGTGGGCACCTCGGTCCAGGCGACGGCGGACTCCTCGTAGACCACCCGCCAGCCCGCCCGCCACAGGGCCATCGTCAGGTCGGTGTCCTCGGCAAGCGTGTCCTCGCTGACCCCGCCGATGCCCAGCAGCGCATCCCGGCGGAAGGCGCCGATGGCACCGGGGACGGTCGGCATGCACTCCAGCACCTCGAACATCCGGCGGTCGAGGTTGAACCCGAAGACGTACTCCAGATGCTGCCATCTGCCCAGCAGACGGCGCCGGTTGCCGACCTTGGTGTTGCCGCTGACCGCGCCGACGGCCGGGTGGGCAAGCGGCTGGATGAGGCGCTGGATGGCGTCCCGCTCGAAGACGGTGTCGGCGTCGACCATGACCACGATGTCGTACCGGGCGTGCGCCAGACCGGTGTTGAGCGCGGCCGCCTTGCCGGCGTTGGGCTGCCGGATCACCCTCACCCGGGGATCGTCGATCCAGGTGGCGAGGTCCGCCGTCCGGTCCGTCGACCCGTCGTCGATCACGATGACCTGCAACTGCCGGTGGGTCGAGGCGAGCAGCGAACGGACGGTGGACTCGATGCCCGCCTCTTCGTTGTAGGCGGGGACGAGGATCGTCACCGGGTCGGTGACCTCGCGCAGCCAGGGCGATCCGGGACGGAATCGGGTCAGCCGCCGGACGTGGGCACGGGCGAGGAACACCAGCATCGCCAGCCGCAACAGCCCCAGCCCGCCGGCGATGGCGAGCACCCAGGCCATCCCGCTGACGAAGGCGTGCCCCAGGGCCTTGGCCCAGATCAGGGCGGTACCCGTCCAGCGCTCCACAGCGGAGACCCGCTCGTCGGGCGAGGGCTGCCGGACGCCCTCCGACACGGTGGTGAACTTCGCGACCCTCGGGTTGTCGAGCAGCTCCTTGGTACCCAGGTACGCGAGATCGTTCTGGCTGAACTGCCGGATCACGCCCTGCGACGGCTTGCGGTACCACCTGTCGGCGGCGACCAGGGTGTACCCCTGCGCGCCGGCCTTCTCGGCGGCCTTCCATTCGGCGCCGCACAGGGTGTCCACCGCGGTGGTCTGCGGCAGCCGCAGCAGCTTGGTGTGGATGCCCGCGCTGCCCGCCAGTGCCTTCTGGGTCAGCGACAGCTCCAGCGAGGCGCGTACCGGCGAGGACTCGCCCATGGCGGCGCCGGTGTAGGTGTTCGAGCCGATCTCATGGCCCTCGGCCCGGATCCGCCGCACCAGGTCCGGGTGTTGGGCCGCCTGGGCGCCACGGAGGAAGAACGTGGCGTGGGCGTGGTGCGCGCGCAGCAGGTCGAGCAGCCGGGGTGTCCATACGGGGTCGGGTCCGCCGTCGTAGGTGAGCGCCACCGTACGGGCCGGCACCGCGGACGAGGCCACCTTGCCGTCGTGGAACCGCAGCACCGGGCCGCCCTTGTCGACGGACCCGGGCACGGGGCTGGTGCAGTCCTTGCGCGTCTTCGCGGCGTCGACCTCATGCGTGGTCCAGCCCTCGAAGAGCAGGGCGCCGAACATCACCGGGAGGACCATGCACAGCAGCAGCCAGTGGCCGCGCGGGTCGCGGGACTGCCGGTGCCGGGCACGGTTCGCGCGGCGCCTCACATCGCCCCCGGGACGCCGGAGGCAGGCGTCGCTGTAGCCCCTCTTCTGACAACAAATGTCTGGTGCGGGGCATTTACCCCGATAGCGAGCAGATTCCGCAGAATCCTCGCGCGCCAGATGGAAGCATCGGCGCATGGTCGGTCATCGGATATTTTGTGGCGTTTTGTATACCGTCTGGCCTCACACATGGTGGGCGAGTGTACTCACGACCCGGTCGGGGTAAGCGCCGCCGACCATCAGCGCCCCGGCCGTGCGCAGGGGTTTTGTCACGCCGGCGCAAGCGGCGGCGCAGAGAGGGGAGCGGGTGGTCGATGTCGCAGCGGGCGGGCCGTGATCAACGCCATCCGGCAGAGCCGGTCACCGGCCGTCGCCGGGCTGCGGTCCGGGGGTGCGCGTGCCCCTCCCGGTGGTGCGGCAAGTGTTCCCGCCGGCCGCCGACGGCTCCGGCCGGGAAGAGACACTGATCACATCCCGGGGCCGAGGGGAGCAACGGCTGGGTCCGCGCCCGTGCGCGCCGGCCAACGGCCCCCGGAGCGACGCCCGGACGCTCCGGACGAAGGGGCCTGGGTGCACCGCACCGGAGCGTTGTTCACACAGCTGATCGGTGGATCAGGCCTGATTCCCCGTACGCGCCGTCTCCAGCAGTTCCTCGGCGTGCGCGCGGGCCGTCTCGGAGTCCTCCTGGCCGGCCAGCATCCGGGAGAGTTCGCGGACCCGTTCCTCGCCCTCCAGGACGGTGACGCCGCTCCTGGTGACCGAGCCGTCGTTCGTCTTGGCCACCAGCAGCTGGCGGTCCGCGAACGCCGCGACCTGCGGGAGGTGCGTGACCACCACGACCTGCGCCGACTTCGCGAGCCGGGCCAGCCGCCTGCCGACCTCGACCGCCGCCTTGCCGCCGACCCCCGCGTCGACCTCGTCGAACAGATAGGTCGGTACGGGGTCGGAACCGGCGAAGACCACCTCGACGGCGAGCATCACCCGGGAGAGCTCACCGCCGGAGGCCCCCTTGGCGATCGGCCGGGGCGGCGCGCCCGGGTGCGGTGCCAGCAGGAGTTCGACCTCGTCGGCACCGGCCGGTCCGTAGGCCACGGTGCGGCCGCCGACCTCGACGCCGTCGGCGTCGTCCCCGGTCACCTCGGTCTGGCGGATCTCGACGGTCACCCGGGCGTGCGGCATGGCGAGTTCGGCGAGTTCCGCGGTGACCGCGTCGGCAAAGCGCGCGGCCGAGGCGGTGCGGGCGTCGGTCAATGTCTGGGCAAGCTCGCCCAGTTCGGTGCGCAGCGCGTCCCGCTCGGCGGTCAGCTCACCGATCCGGTCGTCGTCGCCGTCCAGTTCCGCGCACCGGGCGGCGCTCTCCTGGGACCAGGCGAGCACCGCGGTGATGTCCTGGCCGTACTTGCGGGTCAGGTGGTTGAGGGCGGCGCGGCGCTCCTCGACGGCGGCCAGCCGCAGCGGGTCGGCGTCCAGGCCGTCCGCGTAACTGGCCAGTTCACCGGCCACGTCCGCCATCAGGATGCCGATCTCGCCGAGCCGCTCGGCGAGCGTGGCGAGCTCCTGGTCGTGGCTGCGGACGGCCTCCAGGGCGCGGTGGGCGCCGGCGACCAGGGTGGTGGCGTCGATGCCCTCGGGGTCCTCGGGGTTGCCGGCCAGTGCGGCGTGCGCGGCGGTCGCGGCGGAGGCCAGTGCCTCGGCGTGGCCGAGCCGCTCGGCCTCGGCGGCGAGTTCGGTGTCCTCACCGGGCTGGGGTTCGGCCGCCGCGATCTCGTCGAGGCCGAAGCGCAGCAGATCGGCTTCCTGGGAACGCTCCCGGGCCCGCGTCGTCAGCTCGTCCAGCTCGGTGGCGACGGCACGCAGCCGGCGGTGCGCCGCGGTGTACTTCGCGAGCGGGACGGCGACCGCGTCCCCGGCGTAGCGGTCCAGGGCCTGGCGCTGCCGGGCCGGCCGCAGCAGGCCCTGCTGGTCGGTCTGGCCGTGCACGGCGACCAGGTCGTCGGCGAGCTCCGCCAGCAGGCCGACCGGTACCGAGCGGCCGCCGACATGGGCGCGCGAGCGGCCCTCCGCGGAGAGGGTGCGGCTGATCAGCAGCGCCCCGTCGTCCAGCTCCGCGCCGGCCTCCTCGGCACGTATCGCGGCCGGGGCGCGGGAGGCGACGCTGATCCTGCCCTCCACGACGGCCGACTTGGCGCCGATCCGCACCAGGGCGGGGTCGGCGCGCCCGCCGAGCAGCAGGCCGAGGCTGGTGACGACCATGGTCTTGCCGGCGCCCGTCTCGCCGGTCACCGCCGTGAAGCCAGGGGACAGCTCGACAACGGCGTCATCAATGACACCCAGGGACCGGATCCGCATCTCCTCCAACACGGATACGACCTTACGAGGTCCCGGGGCCGCCCCGCGACGGCCTCCCCTCACTCCGGCCCCCGGCCCTGCGGAAAACCCCACCCCACCACGGGTGGATGCCGCATGGTGCGGGCCCGGTCCCGGCCGTCACGCTGATCACCGTCCACACCGGACGAGGTGCTCATGTCCGGCGGATCGGTGCATACGGCGGTGTGCGGCCCCCGGCTCGCGCCGCCACCGGCCCTGGCCACGAGCACTGCCGTGCACCGCCTGACCCGGCCCGGCCCCGCCACTCAGACACCCCCACACGAGGGATTTCCCATGAACGACCCCGGCACCCGTTCCCGGCGCCCCCACCGCCCCCGCGGCACGGCGGCGTTACTGCTCACCGCCCTGACCGCCACCACCGCCCTGGCCGCCACCACGGCCTGCGCCGGCCCGGCCCGCTCGGAGCGCTCCGCAGCGCCGGTCCGGGCGGCCTCGGCGGACCCGGCGGCGGTCCGGCCGGCCCGCACCCCGGCCGGCTCCCTGCGAGGCGTCTGGCGGATGGACGGCTACGGCACCCTCGTCACCCTCGACGGCCACGGCCTGCGGACGTACGAGACCACCGGCATCAGCTGTCTGCCCGGCTCCGTCACGGGCACCCGCACCGGCCCTCCCGGCGCGCACGGCAGCCTGCGCTTCACGGTCCCGGGCTCGGCCCCGGTCACCGTGGCGCCGGCCGGCGCCGGCCGCGCCCGGCTGACCATCGAGGACGACGCCGGCCGGCGCACCCTGCACCGCGTCGGCGCTCTGCCCGCCCGCTGCACCCGGCCCACGCCGCACGACCCCCGGACGGTCTTCGACATCTTCTGGCGGACCTATGCCGAGAACTACCCCTTCTTCCGTGCGAAGAGGACCGACTGGGCGGCGGTCCGCGACCGGTTCCGTCCGCAGATCACGGCGAGGACCACCGGGGACGAACTCTTCGCGGTGTTCCGCAAGATGATCGAGCCGCTGCACGACGCCCACACCCGCGTCGTCGTCAGCAAGGACAAGTGGTTCGCGGGCAGGCGTCCCGGCACGGTCCTGCCCACGCGCGATTCCATGGCCCGCATCGACCAGGCGATCGCCGCGAACCTGGGCCCCGGCGTCACCCGCCGCCAGTGGGCCGGTGGCCGGCTCGGCTACGCGGATCTGCCCGGCCGCATCGGCTACTTCCGTGTCACCTCGTTCGCGCAGTACACGAGGAAGGGCGACTACGCCGGTGACGTCGCCGCGCTCGACCGCGCCCTGGACGCCGTGTTCACCCCCGCCCGTACGCGGGGCCCGGCCGCCCTGCGCGGCCTGATCATCGACGTCCGGCTCAACGGCGGCGGCGCGGACCCGCTCGGTCTGCGGATCGCCTCCCGGCTCACCGGCCGCCCGTATCTCGCGTACCGCAAGCGGGCACGGAACGACCCCCGCGACCCGGCCCGGTTCACCACGCCGCAGCCGATCCGGATCGGCCCGCACCGGGGCCCGGTCCACACGGGGCCGGTCGCCGTGCTCACCGGCCGCCTCACCGTCAGCGCGGGCGAGACCTTCACCCAGGCCCTGATGGGCCGCTCCCCCGCCCCACTCCGCATCGGCGAGAACACCCAGGGCGTGTTCTCCGACGTCCTGGGCCGCACCCTCCCGAACGGCTGGACCTTCGGCCTGCCCAACGAGGAGTTCCTGACCGCCGACGGCCGCACCTTCGACGGCCCCGGCATTCCGCCCGCCGTCCGCACCCCGGTCTTCACCGACGCCGAGCTCTCCGCCCGGCGCGACTCCGCCCTCACCCGCGCCAGGGCCCTCCTCGCGCACGGGGCAGCGAGGGAGACCGCCGGGCAGCCCTGACCCGCCGGACAGGCCGGAGCCCGTCCGGCGGGTGAGTCCCTACTGCGGGGCGCCGCGCCAGCCCGCCACCGGAAGCGCGAACTTGGCGACCAGGCGGTCGGTGAAGGAGGCGTGGTGCAGCCGGGCCAGGCGTACGGGGACGGCGCCGCGGCGGACCTCGACGCGGGCGCCGGCGGGGAGTTCGACGCTGCGGCGGCCGTCGCACCACAGGACGCCGTGCGGGGTCTTCGGCTGGACCTCGACGGCGAGCACCGAACGCGGCGAGGTCACCAGCGGCTTGGCGAACAGCGCGTGGGCGCTGATCGGGACCATCAGCAGGGCCTCGACCTCGGGCCAGACCACCGGACCGCCGGCCGAGAAGGCGTAGGCGGTGGAGCCGGTCGGGGTCGCACAGACCACCCCGTCGCCGCCGAAGCGTGAGACGGGCCGGCCATCGACCTCGGTCACCACCTCCAGCATCCGCTCCCGGGCGGCCTTCTCCACCGACGCCTCGTTCAGGGCCCAGTCGGTGTGCACCACATTGCCGTTGTTGCGGACGAGCACATCGAGCGTCATCCGTTCCTCGACCTCGTAGGCGCGGGTGACGACCCGGTCGACGACCTTGTCGAGATCGTCCCGTTCGGCCTCCGCGAGGAAGCCCACCCGGCCGAGGTTGACGCCGAGCATCGGGACCCCGGACGTCCGGGCGAAGTCGGCGCCGCGCAGCAGCGTGCCGTCCCCGCCCAGGACCACCAGCAGCTCGCAGCCCTCGGCCGCGCACTGCTCGGATTCGACGCGCTCGACCGACGGCGGCAGCGGCAGGTCCGCCGCTTCCTCCGCCAGGACCCGCACCCCGATGCCGCAGCGCAACAGGCCCTGGACGACGAGTTCGGCGCTGCGGATGGCCGCCGGGCGGCCCGTGTGCGCGAGCAGGAACACCGTCCGCCCGGCGCCGCTGTTCTCGTGTGCTGCGCTGCCTTCAACTGCCTGGGTAGTGGTCAACGAGGCCCCTCCGCCACTGCACGGTCGACGTCCGCCGGGTCGAGTGCAGGCGCCCCGGCGCGCAGCCACAGAAAGTACTCGACATTCCCCGAAGGACCCGGCAGCGGGCTCGCAGTTACGCCAAGTACGCCAAATCCGAGTGCGGCCGCCCGCTCGGCGACGGCACACACCGCCTCGGCCCGCAGCTGCGCACTGCGCACCACCCCGCCGCTGCCCAGCCGCTCCTTGCCGACCTCGAACTGCGGCTTGACCATCAGCACCAGGTCCGCGTCGGGCGCCGCGCAGGCGGCCAGCGCGGGCAGGACGAGTCCCAGCGGGATGAACGAGAGGTCGCCGACGACGAGGTCGACGGGCTGCGCGTCGATCTGGTCGAGGGTCAGTTCCCGTACGTTGGTGCGGTCCTTCACGGTGACCCGCTCATCGCTCTGCAGCGACCAGGCGAGCTGTCCGTACCCGACGTCGACGGCGACGACATGACCGGCGCCGGCCCTCAGCAGGACATCGGTGAAGCCACCGGTCGAGGCGCCGGCGTCGAGCGCCCGGCGGCCCTCGATCTTCAGGCCGAGCGGAACGAACGCGGCGAGGGCTCCGGCGAGCTTGTGCCCGCCGCGCGAGACATAGTCCGGATCGCTCTCGTCCGCGCGGACGACCACGGCCGCGCTGGTCTCGACCTGGGTGGCCGGTTTCGTCGCGGTCGCACCGCCCACGGTCACCCGGCCCGCGGCGATCAGCTGGCTGGCGTGCTCGCGCGAACGGGCCAGCTTGCGGCGCACCAGCTCCGCGTCGAGTCGGCGTCGTGCCACTCCTGCCACCTGTGGTTCAGCTCCTGTTGTCGTGCGTCGGAAAAGTCGAGAAGGCCGCGAAGGCCGCGAAGGCCGCGGAAGCCGAGGAAGCCGCGGGCGGTGCGGGCGGCCCGGGGTGCTGGTCGAGGGCGGCCAGCACGTCGCGCAGCCCACGGTGCACATCCTCGTACACCTGCAGATGTCCCTCGGCAGGGAGGTGGTCGGCATCGGCCAGCCGCCGCAGCCGGGCGTCGACCGCGGCCTGGCCGGTGGGGGTCACGCCCACCCCGAGGGGCTGCGGTCCGGCGGGCCCGTCAGGCTCGGCGGCCGGGCCCGCCCCGGCGGCCCGCGTCTCTTCCCCCGCTTCGCGGTCCCGGGGCTCCACGGGCTCCACGGACTCCTCCGGTTCCCCGGTCCCGGCGGGTGCGGGTGCCTCCGGCTCCGGCTCCGGGCCGGACATCGGCTGTTCCATGCCCCCGACGCTACCCCGGCGAGGGGCATCGAGGACGAACGAGCCGTCCCCGACCTGGCGTATCGTCGCTTCCGATGGCAACCCTCGACCAGTGCCGCGCCGCTCTCGACCGGCTGGCCCAGAACATGTCCTCGGCCGACGGCAGGGTCCGCGGCGCCACCGCGGTCCACCGTTCCCTCAGCTGCCGCATCACCGACCTCGATGTGACTTTCGTCGGGCGGCTGGCCGACGGCACCATCCAGGACGTGACCCACGTCCCCGGCCCGCCCCCGCACAAGGCCGACATCCGTCTGACCATGACCGGCGACGATCTGGTGGCCCTGGTGGACGGGAAGCTGAACTTCGCCAGGGCGTGGAGCAGCGGCCGCGTCAAGCTGGAAGCCGGCCTGCGCGACCTGCTGCGGCTCAGGACGCTGCTGTAGCCGCCGCCCCGCCCGGTGCCGGTTGCGCCACGGCCCGGCCGCCGCGGTGCCGGGACCGGCGGGCGGCGGGGACGACCAGCGGGGTGCCGGTCTCCGGGTCCTCGATGATCTGGCAGCCGAGCCCGAAGACCCGCTCCACCAGCTCCGCCGTGACGATGTCGCCCGGCGCGCCCTCCGCGACGACGGCGCCGTCCTTCATGGCGATGAGATGGGTCGCGTACCGGGCCGCGTGGTTGAGGTCGTGCAGTACCGCGACCAGGGTGCGTCCCTGCTCCTCGTGGAGTTCCGCGCACAGGTCCAGCACCTCGATCTGATGCTGGATGTCCAGATAGGTCGTCGGCTCGTCCAGCAGGAACAGCGGTGTCTGCTGGGCGAGCGCCATCGCGATCCACACCCGTTGGCGCTGCCCGCCGGACAGCTCGTCGACACAGCGCTCGGCCAGAGTCTCCACACCGGTGGCCGCCATCGACTCCCGGACGATCCGCTCGTCCTGCGCCGACCACTGCCGCAGCAGGCCCTGGTGCGGGTAGCGGCCGCGCGCGACCAGGTCGGCCACGGTGATCCCGTCGGGGGCGAGGGAGGACTGCGGGAGCAGTCCGAGCGTCCTGGCGACCTTCTTGGCCGGCTGCGAGGAGATCGCCGAGCCGTCCAGCAGCACCGAGCCGGCGGCCGGCTTGAGCATCCGCGACAGTGCGCGCAGCAGCGTGGACTTGCCGCAGGCGTTCGGGCCGACGATGACCGTGAAGGAGCGGTCGGGGATGGCGACCGAGAGGTTCTCGGCGATGACCCGCTGGTCGTAGGCGAGGGTGACCTGCTCGGCCGTGAGGCGGCTCACGTCTGCACTCCTGGGGGTTGTCGTGTCACTGCTGTGCTCCGGTACGGACCGCACCGTCGTCCGGGCCGTCCGGCGGCGGGGTCCGGCCGCTGCGCCGCTCATATCCGTCCCGCCCTGCGCTCCGTGGCCAGCAGCCACAGCAGGTAGCCGCCGCCGAGGATGCCGGTGAGCACCCCCACCGGCAGCTGGTCCGCGCCGAAGAGCCGCTGTGAGGACCAGTCGGCGGCGACCAGCAGCACGGCTCCCATCAGGGCGGAGGGCAGCAGGTTGGGGCCGGGCGCCCTGGTGAGCCGGCGGGCCAGCTGGGGTGCGCTGAGCGCCACGAAGGAGATCGGCCCGGCCGCGGCGGTGGCCGCGGCGACCAGCACGACCGCCGCGATCAGCACGACGACGCGGACCCGGCCGACCCGTACGCCCAGCGCGCAGGCCGCGTCATCGCCCATCTCCAGCATGCGCAGCCCGCGCCCGTGGCCCAGCAGCAGCGGCACGAGGACGGCGCAGACGGCGGCCAGCGGCCAGACCTGGCCCCAGTCACGGCCGTTGAGGGACCCGGTCATCCAGGTGGTGGCCCGGGTCGCCTCGACGATGTTCGCCTTGGTCAGGAGGTAGAGCACCACCGCGTAGAGCATCGCGCCGGCTCCGATGCCGACCAGCACGAAGCGGTAGCCGTGGATGCCGCGCTGCCAGGCGAGCAGGAAGATGGCGAGACCGGTGACCAGGCCGCCGACGACCGCTCCGGCGGCGACCGCGAAACTGCCGCCCTGGAAGAAGACGATGACGACCAGAGCGCCGACGGACGAGCCCTGGGCGAAGCCGAGGACGTCCGGACTGCCCAGCGGATTGCGGGAGACGGACTGGAAGACCGCCCCGGACATCCCGAACGCGGCGCCGACCAGCAGCCCCACCAGCACCCGCGGCAGCCGCAGGTCCTGCACGATGAACCGCTGGCCGGCGTCGCCGCCGCCGCTCAGGGTGGCGATCACCTCGGCCGGGGTCATCGGGTAATCGCCGGAGCCGATCAGCGCGACGCCGGCGGCCAGCGCGAGGGCCAGCAGCAGCAGTCCGGTCCACAGGGCGCGCGGGGCCAGGCGCAGCGAGAGCCCGCCCGCGGTGCGCACCGTCCAGGCCCGCCGGGCCGCTCCCGTTCCGGCCTTCTTCTTCCGCGCCTGTTCGGCGTCGTGCCCGGTGTTCTGCCCGGTGTTCTGCGCGGTGTTCTGCGCGGTGTTCTGCGCGGTGTTCTGCGCGGTGTTCTGCCCGGTGGTCTGCTCGGTGGTCTGTCCGGATTTCACGGTCGCGCTCACAGCTGGGCCATCCTCCGACGCCGTACGAGAAAGATGAAGACCGGCCCGCCGACGAGAGCCGTGACGATGCCGACCTGTAGCTCGCCGGGCCGGGCCACCACCCGGCCGAGCACATCCGCACCGACCAGCAGCACCGGTGAGAGCACCGCGGAGTACGGCAGGATCCAGCGCAGATCGGGTCCGGTGAGCGCCCGTACGGCATGCGGAACCATCAGGCCCACATAGACGATCGGGCCGCAGGCGGCGGTCGCCCCGCCGCACAGCAGGGTGACGGTGAGCATCGCCAGCACCCGGGTGCGGGTCAGCCGGGTGCCCAGCGCCCGCGCCTGGTCGTCGCCGAGCGCGAGGGCGTTCAGCGGCCGGGCGAGCAGCAGCGCGAGGACGGCGCCCACCGCCAGGAACGGCGCGATCCGGGTGACCGTCGGCAGGGTGGCCGCGGCCAGCGAACCCACCGTCCAAAAGCGCATCTTGTCCAGCGCCGCGGTGTCCAGCAGGTTGACCGCGTTGATGTAGCCGACGAGGACGGCGGTCAGCGCGGTGCCGGCGAGGGCGAGCCGGACCGGCGTGGCGCTGCGGGTGCCGCCGAGGACGTACACCGCGACGGAGACCGCCGCGGCGCCGGCGAACGCCCACCACACATAGCCGGCCAGCGAGGTGACACCGAAGAAGCTGATGGCGGTGACGACCGCGGCCGAGGCGCCGGCGTTGATGCCGAGAACTCCGGGGTCCGCCAGGGGATTTCGGGTCAGCGCCTGCATGACCGTGCCGGCCAGGCCGAGGGCGGCGCCGACCAGCAGGCCGAGCAGGGTGCGGGGGAAGCGGACATCGCGGATGACCACATCGGTGTCGGAGCCGGAGTAGTGGAACACCCCGTGCCACACCTGGTCGAGGGGGATCTGTTTCGCGCCGACGGCGATGCCGAGGACGGCGACGACGGCCAGTACGGCCACGGAGGCGACCAGCCCCGCAAAGCGCAGGGCCTGCCGTCGCCGTGGTGGCACCGGGGCCGGGGCGGCCGGTGCTTCGGGGGGACTGTCAACCAACACGTTAGTTAGGTTAGCCTACCCTCACACGCTCCGTGCAGGCCCTCCCAGAGAGAAGCGCAGCCACCATGAGTTCCTCCCGAAGCACCTCTTTGTCCCGTCGCGGCATCCTGGCCGCGGGCGGCGCCGTCGGTATCGGTGCCCTGCTGGCCGCCTGTGGCGGGGGCAAGGGGCCGGGAGGCACCAACGGCGCCGGCGGGAAAGGCTCCTGGACCTTCACCGACGACCGCGGGAAGAAGGTGTCCCTGGCGGGCAGACCGCGGCGCATCGTCGCCTTCACCGGCACCGCGGCCGCGCTGCACGACTTCGGGATCGACGACCAGATCGTCGGCGTCTTCGGCCCCACCAGGCTGAAGAACGGCAAGCCCGACCCGCAGGCCGGTGACCTGGACATCCAGAAGGTCACCATCCTGGGCAACGCCTACAACCAGTTCAACGTCGAGAAATACGCGTCCCTGCGCCCCGATCTGCTGGTCACCAACATGTACGAGCCGGGCGCGCTGTGGTTCGTACCGGACGACAGCAAGGACAAGATCACCTCGCTCGCGAAGACGGTGGCCCTCACCTCGTCCCGCACTCCGCTCATCAAGATCATCGAGCGCTGTGCCGAGCTGGCGGAGTCGCTCGGCGCCGACCTCCGCGCCAAGAAGGTCACCGACGCCAAGGCCCGCTTCGAGAGGGCCTCCGAGTCGCTGCGCAAGGCCGCCAAGGCGCACCCGGTCAAGGTGCTCGCCTGCTCCGGCAGCCCGGATCTCTTCTACGCCTCCAACCCGGGCATCAACGCCGACCTCATGTACTACAAGTCCCTCGGCGTCGACCTGGTCGTCCCCGACCACCTGGACAAGCAAGGCTACTTCGAGAGCCTGAGCTGGGAGAACGCCGACAAGTACCGAGCCGATGTCCTGCTGCTGGACAACCGGACCGCCACCCTCCAGCCCAAGGACCTGGCCGCCAAGCCCTCCTGGGCCAAGCTGCCGGCCGTCAAGGCCCACCAGATCACCCCGTGGTCGAGCGAGCCGCGCTTCTCCTACGCGGGCGCCGCCCCGCTCATCGAGTCGCTCACCAAGGCGATCGAGAGCGCCAGGAAGGTCAACTGACGTACGGCTGCGGCGACTTGGCGGCCGGGTCGCGGCCACCCCGGCCGCCCACCCGGCCGGCGCACTCCGCCGCGACAGCACCGCACACCCACCGCCCCGCACCCCCACCGTCGCACCACCGCAGTCCGTCCCGGGAGGTTCCCCGCATGACCACGACCGCCGCCCCCGCCACCACGCCGTTCCGCTTCTTCGAGGTCCAGGTCGTCCGCGCCCGGCGGCTGGGGCCGTCCATGGTGCGGGTCACCTTCGGCGGCGAACGGCTGGCCCAGCTCGCCTCCGGCGGTCGCGACCAGCGCTTCAAGCTCTTCCTCCCGCAACCCCACCAGGACCGCCCGGTCCTCCACGACACCGGCGACGGCTGGTACACCTCCTGGCGGGCGCAGGATCCGGCCGAGCGGCCGGTGATGCGTTCGTACACGATCCGCGAACAGCGCCACGACCCGGCGGAGTTCGATGTCGACTTCGCCCTGCACGGCGCGGAGCCGGGCGCCTCCCCCAAGCTCTCCACTCCGTTCGAGCAGGGAGGCGCCCCCACCACCGCGGGCGGACCGGCCTCCCGATGGGCGGCCCGGGCCCGGCCCGGCGACCGGCTGACCGTGCTCGCCCCGGCCGTCGAGGACAACGGCGGGGTCGACTTCCGGCCGCCGGACGGCACCGACTGGATCCTGCTCACCGGCGACACCACGGCGCTGCCCGCGATCGCCGGCATCCTGTCCTGGCTCTCCCCCGGCACCCGCGCCAAGGTGTGGATCGAGATCGCGCACGAGGACGACCGGCAGCAGCTGCCGTCCTTCGCCGACACCGACCTCACCTGGCTGGTCCGCGACGGGGCGGGTGCCGCACCGGGTGCGCCGGTGCTCGACGCGCTGCGCGCCGCCGACCTGCCCGAGGGCACCCCCTACGCCTGGGTCGCCGGCGAGGCCGGGACCGTCAAGGCGGTGCGCCGCCATCTGGTCCGCGAGCGCGGCCTCGACCGCCGGGCCGTCACGTTCACCGGCTACTGGCGGCGCGGCGCCACCGAGGAGGACCTGATCGCGGAGCTGACGGCCACGGCGGCCACGCGCCAGGACGGCTGAGCCGCCCGCACGCGACGCCGCGGTCGAGGGCCCACAACGGCCGGGGCGCACCGCCGGGGCCCGGCCCTCACACCCCGATCCGGGCCAGCGCCTTGCCCGCGTCCGCCCCGCAACTGCCGTTCCCCGCAGCGGTCCAGGCCGCCGCACACAGGGCCCGCAGCCCGTCCAGCGGGGTCCCCTCGCCCGTCACCGCGAGGGTGTCCCCGGACACCTCGGCCCGCCAGCCGCCGCACCGGAAGCCGTCCCCGTCCGCGGTCACCTCGGGCTGCGGGGTGAGCAGTCCGCGCAGATCCGCGTCCACATACGCGGGACGGTGCGGCGGCGGGGCGGCCAGCAGCGCGGCGGGGGTGGTGACGCCGGTGAGCACCAGCAGCGAGTCGACCCCGCCGTTGCAGGCGCCCTCGATGTCCGTGTCGAGCCGGTCGCCGATCACCAGCGGCCGCCGCGCGCCGGTGCGCAGTACCGTCTCCCGGTGCATCGGCGGCTGCGGCTTGCCCGCCACCTGCGGCGATCCTCCCGCCGCGATCCGCACCGCCTCGATCAACGCGCCGTTGCCCGGGGCGATCCCGCGCTCCTTGGGGATGGTGAGATCGGTGTTGGACGCGAACCACGGCACCCCGCGCTGCACCGCGTACGCCGCCTCCGCCAGCCGCGTCCAGTCCAGCGTGGGGTCGAAGCCCTGCACCACCGCCGCCGGATCGTCGTCCGCGGAGGTGACGGGCTCCAGACCGCGCTCGCGCAGCGCCACCAGCAGCCCCTCGCCGCCGATCGCCAGCACCCGCGCGCCCGGCGGCACCTGCTCGGAGATCAGCCGGGCGACCGCCTGCGCCGAGGTGATCACGTCCTCGGCACCGGTCGGCAACCCGAAACCGGACAGCTGGCCGGCCACGGCCTGCGGTGTCCGGGCGGCGTTATTGGTCACATAGGCGAGGTGCATCCCCCCGTCCCGTGCGGTGGTCAGCGACGGGACCGCATGCGCGATGGCCTGTCCGCCGGCGTAGACGACCCCGTCCAGATCCAGCAGCGCGGTGTCATACGCCTCGCTCAGCGCGCGCCGGCACCCGTCGGGCTGCCTGCGAATCTGCTCGTTCATGCCGTCTCGCTCCTCGCTCCCACGCGTCCGCGAAGGATCCGCCGCCCCGCCGGGGGCGCACTCGCCGCCCGGGACCGGTGCGCGGCCCTCCGCTTGGCACCTACCGGTATTTCCAGCCATGCACCGGCTGTCCCCCGATCTTCCCTCATCGGCCGGGCGGCATAGCATTCTTCAATGACCCGTACCGACGGCCTCCGCCTCCTCCCGTTCCGCGGACTGCGTTACGACCGGGACCGCGTCAGCAGCCTGACCGCCGTGACCTCCCCGCCGTACGACGTGGTGGTCCGGCCGGACGGCGTGCGCCATCTGGAGACCGCCGATCCGTACAACATCGTCCGGCTGATCCTCCCGCACGCCCCGGACCCCACCACCCGCCACCGCCAGGCCGCCGACACCCTGCGCCGCTGGCGCGCGGAGGGCGTGCTGAGGCAGGACGCCGAGCCCGCACTGTACGTCTACGAGCAGCGCGCCGGTGCGGTGCTGCAGCGCGGACTGATCGGGGCGCTGCGGCTGGACGGCCCGGTGCTGCCGCACGAGGGCGTCATCCCGGAGGTGGTCGAGGACCGGGCCGCGCTGATGCGCGCGGCGGCCGCCAACTTCGAACCGCTGCTGCTGTCCTACCGCGGCCAGGGCACCGCGACCGGCGCCGCCGCGGTCATCGAGCGCGTGGTGCAGGAGGATCCGCTGCTCGCGACCGTCACCGAGGACGGCTTCGCGCACCGCCTGTGGGCGCTCACCGACCCCGCCGATCTCGCCGCCGTCGACGACGATCTCACCGGCCGGCAGGCCCTGATCGCCGACGGCCACCACCGCTGGGCGACCTACCAGCGGCTGTACGAGCAGCAGCCCGGCGCCGGCGACGCCTCCCCCTGGGCGTCCGGCCTGGTGCTGCTGGTCGACACCGCCCGCTATCCGCTCCAGGTCCGTGCCATCCACCGGGTACTGCCGCATCTGCCGCCGGCCAAGGCGCTGGCGGACCTGGCCGGTTCCTTCCGTGCCCGTACGCTCCCGGGCGAGCTGTCCGCCGCTCTGGAGGCGCTGGAGGAGACGCCCGGCACCGCCTTCGTCCTCGCCGGCGGCCCGGACTCCTTCCATCTGCTGGACCGCCCCGACCCCGCTCTGCTGGACCGTACGATCCGCCGGGACCGGCCCGAGGCCTGGCGGCAGCTGGACGCCACGGTGCTGCACTCCGTTCTGCTGGACGAGGTCTGGCACATCCCCGACCACCCGTCGGACATCGGCTATCTGCATCACACCGGGGCCGCGGTCGAACAGGCCGCCCGGCACGGCGGCACCGCGGTCCTGATGCGCGCCACCTCCGAGGAGACGGTCCGTCAGCTCGCGGAGCGGGGCGTGACGATGCCACGGAAGTCCACGTCCTTCGGCCCCAAGCCCGCCACCGGCCTGGTCCTGCGCACCCTGGACGACACCGGCAACTGAACCCCCGCGCCGCCGCGCCGCGGCACCGCACACCCCTCCCGCGATCGAGTTAGGTTAGGCTTACCTAACCACGTCGCGGGCGGGCCTCCCTGCCCCTGCGCACACCCCACCCTGCGCAGAACGTGGTCAACTCCGCACCAGGGAGGACTTCGTCATGAGTCTCCTCGCACACCCCACCGAGGATCCGGCCGACAGCCGGACACATCTGCTCCACAACGGCACGGCGCACCACTACCACCGCGCGGTCACCGAGACCGTCACCCGGATCAGCGCCAAAATCGCCGGCACCACCCGCCCGTTCACCGGCGTCACCGTCGACGGCCTCACCCCCACCGTCTCCGGCGTCGACCTGGACGCACCGCTGTACGACGCGGCCGCCGCGCTCGACGAACTCGAGGACGTCTACCTCCGCGACGCCGTCTACTTCCACCACCCGCGCTACCTCGCCCACCTCAACTGCCCCGTGGTGATCCCCGCCCTGGTCGGCGAGGCCGTGCTCTCCGCCGTCAACTCCTCCCTGGACACCTGGGACCAGAGCGCCGGCGGCACCCTCATCGAGCGCCGGCTGATCGACTGGACGGCCGAGCGGATCGGCCTCGGCGAGCGGGCCGACGGCATCTTCACCAGCGGCGGCAGCCAGTCCAACCTCCAGGCCATGCTGCTCGCCCGCGACGAGGCCTGCCGCCGCGCGCTCACCGGCGGCGAGCTGCCCGACGACGCCCGGCCCTGCGACATCCTGCCGCGGCTGCGCATCCTCACCTCCGCCTGCAGCCACTTCAGCATCCACAAAGCGGCCACCCTCCTCGGCCTGGGCGCGGACGCCGTCATCGCCGTCCCCTGCGACGAGCAGAAGCGGATGCGCACCACCGACCTCGCCGCGGAACTGGCGCGCTGCCGCCGCGAGGGCCTGATACCCATGGCCGTCGTCGCGACGGCCGGCACCACCGACTTCGGCTCGATCGACCCGCTCCGCGAGATCGCCGGCCTGTGCGCCGGGTACGGCGCCTGGATGCACGTCGACGCCGCCTACGGCTGCGGCCTGCTGGTCTCCCGCCGCCGCGAGCTGCTGGGCGGCATCGAGCACGCCGACTCGGTGACCGTCGACTACCACAAGTCCTTCTTCCAGCCGGTCAGTTCGAGCGCCGTCCTGGTCCGCGACCGCGCCACCCTGCGGCATGTCACCTACCACGCGGACTACCTCAACCCGCGCCGGATGGTGGAACAGCGCATCCCCAACCAGGTCGACAAATCGCTCCAGACCACCCGCCGCTTCGACGCCCTCAAGCTCTGGCTCACCCTGCGCGTCATGGGCGCCCCCGCCATCGGCGCGCTCTTCGACGAGGTCATCGACCGCGCCGCCGACGCCTGGAAGCTGCTGGCCGACGACCCCCGCTTCGAGGTCGTCGTCGAGCCCCGGCTGAGCACCCTGGTCTTCCGCTACGTCCCCAGCACCGACCAGGACCCCGACCTCGGCGACCGGGTCAATCTGCACGCCCGGGAAGCCCTGTTCGCCTCCGGCGACGCGATCGTCGCGGGCACCACCGTCGACGGCCGCCACTACCTGAAGTTCACCCTGCTCAACCCGGAGACCACGCTGGAGGACATCGCCACCGTCCTCGATCTGATCGCCGAGCACGCCGGCAGCTTCCTCGCCGCACGTCCCCGGCCGACCCTCAGTGCGCGCTGATCCTCCACACCGCCGACACCCCATCGGAGCCCCCGTGTCCGCCCCTTACGACTTCATCGCCATCGGCCTCGGCCCGTTCAACCTGGGCCTGGCCTGTCTGACCGAGCCGATCGACGCACTCGACGGCCTGTTCCTGGACGAGAAGCCGGCCTTCGACTGGCACCCCGGCATGATGCTCGACAGCACCCATCTCCAGGTGCCGTTCCTGGCTGACCTGGTCACCCTCGCCGACCCCACCTCCCCCTTCTCGTTCCTGAACTACCTCAAGGAATCGGGCCGGCTCTACCCCTTCTACATCCGCGAGAGCTTCTATCCGCTGCGCGCGGAGTTCAACGACTACTGCCGCTGGGCGGCCGGCAAACTCGACACCGTCCGCTTCTCCCGGCGGGTCACCACCGTCGAGTACGACCCGGCCGCGCAGCTGTACGTCGTCCACGCCGAGCACCTCCCCACCGGCGAGGTCACCGCCCACCGCGCCCGCAAGCTCGTCCTGGGCACCGGCACCCCGCCGCACCTCCCCGACCCTGCCAGGGCCTGGGCGGCGATCTGCTGCACAACTCCGACTACCTCGACGCCAAGGCGGCCCTCCAGGCCAAGGAGAGCATCACCCTGATCGGCAGCGGCCAGAGCGCCGCCGAGATCTACCACGACCTCCTCCAGGACATCGACAGCCACGGCTACCACCTGACCTGGGCGACCCGCTCCCCGCGCTTCTTCCCCCTCGAATACACCAAGCTCACCCTGGAGATGACCTCTCCCGAGTACGTGGACTACTTCCACGCGCTCCCCGCCGCCACCCGCGACCGCCTCAACGCCACCCAGAAGCACCTCTACAAGGGCATCGACTCCGCCCTGATCAACGACATCTTCGATCTGCTCTACCAGAAGAACCTCAGCGGCCCCGTCCCCACCAGGCTGCTCACCAACACCGCCCTGCACCACGCCCGCCACGACGAGGCCGCCGGCACCTACACCCTCGGCCTGCGCCAGGAGGAACAGGGCGCGGACTTCACCCTCGACACCCAGGGCCTGATCCTCGCCACCGGCTACCGCTACCGCGTCCCGGACTTCCTCGCCCCGGTCCACGACCGCATCGCCTGGGACGACGCCGGCCGCTACGACGTGGCCCGTAACTACAGCATCGACACCACCGGCCACGGCATCTACGTGCAGAACGCCGAGCTGCACACCCACGGCTTCGTCACCCCCGACCTCGGCATGGCCGCCTACCGCAACTCGTGCCTGGTGCGCGAGCTGCTCGGCCGCGAGCACTACCCGGTCGAAAAGGCCATCGCCTTTCAGGAGTTCGCCGCCCCCGCCGGCATGCACCACCCCATGGAGATCTCCGCATGAACGAGCACAGCGCGCGCATACCCGGACAGCGCCCGCCGAGCGCCTCCGAGGCCGGGCCCGGCGAGCGGCCGGCCCTCTTCACCCGCACCGACGCCGCGCTCGGGGAGTTCGCCCTGCGCCCCGTCGATCCGGCCGCCGACGCCGAGCTGCTGCACGGCTGGGTCACCCACCCCAAAGCCGTCTTCTGGCTGATGCAGGACTGCGACCTCGCCGCCGTCGAGCAGGAATTCACCCGGATCGCCGCCGATCCCTTCCACGACGCCTTCCTCGGCCTGCACCACGGCACCCCGGCCTTCCTCATGGAGCGCTACGACCCGGCCCACCGGGAGCTGGTCGGCATCCACACCGCCGAGCCCGGCGACGTCGGCATGCACTTCCTCACCGCCCCCAGCGCCACCCCCCTGCACGGCTTCACCCGCGCCGTGCTCACCACCGTCATGGAGATGCTCTTCGCCGACCCGGCCACCCGCCGCGTCGTCGTCGAACCCGACACCCGCAACACCGCCGTCCAGGCCCTGAACAAGGCCGTCGGCTTCGAGGTCCTGCGCACCGTCTCGCTGCCCGCCAAAGACGCCTGCCTCAGCACCTGCACCCGCGAGCAGTTCCTGGCCACCCGAGGAGACCACCGATGACCGCCGCCGGCCGGCCCACCGCCCAGGAAGCCGTCGCCCACCTCACCCCCGCGCGGTGGGCCCGCGCCAACCGCCTGCTGCTGCGCAAGGCCCTCGCCGAGTTCACCCATGAACGGCTGCTCACCCCCAGGCGCCTGCCGCCGGACGGCCGGTACGCGCTGCGCAGCGACGACGACACCACCGAATACCGCTTCGCCGCCCGCAGACAGGCACTGGACCACTGGCAGATCGACGCCGACAGCATCACCCGCCACCGCGACGACGCCGAACTCCCCCTGGACTCCCTGGAGTTCTTCCTCGAATTCCGCGACTCCCTGGGCCTCGACGCCACAGTCCTCCCCGTCTACCTGGAGGAGATCAGCTCCACGCTCTCCGGCACCGCCTACCAACTCGCCGCGAAGCAGCCCACCGCCGCCGAACTCGCCCGCTCCGGCTTCCAGGACATTGAGACCGGGATGACCGAGGGCCATCCCTGCTTCGTCGCCAACAACGGCCGCCTCGGCTTCGGCATCCACGAGTACCACGCCTACGCCCCGGAGACCGCCAGCCCCCTCCAGCTGATCTGGCTGGCCGCCCGCCGCGACCGCGCCACCTTCACCGCCGGCGCCGGCCTCGACTACGACACCCTGATACGCGGCGAACTCCCCCGCCACACCCGCGACCGCTTCACCACCACCCTCACCGGCCTCGGTCTCGATCCCGACGACTACTACCTCTTCCCCACCCACCCCTGGCAGTGGTGGAACAAGCTCTCCGTCACCTTCGCCGCCGAGGTCGCCCAGCAGCATCTGGTGTGCCTGGGCCCCGGCGACGACACCTACCTCGCCCAGCAGTCCCTGCGCACCTTCTTCAACACCACCACCCCCACCGGCCACTACGTCAAAACGGCGCTCTCGGTGCTCAACATGGGCTTCATGCGCGGCCTGTCCGCCTCCTACATGGAGGCCACCCCGGCCATCAACGACTGGCTCGCCCGCCTGATCGCCGCCGACGACACCTTCCGGGCCGCCCGGTTCTCGATCATCCGCGAGCGCGCCGCCATCGGCTACCACCACCGCGCCTACGAGGCCGCCACCGCCAAGGGCTCCCCGTACCGCAAAATGCTCGCCGCCCTCTGGCGCGAAAGCCCCGTCGCCACCCTCGAACCGGGCCGGCGGCTCGCCACGATGGCGTCCCTCCTCCACACCGACGACGAGGGCGGGTCCTTCGCCGCGGCCCTCATCGAGGAGTCCGGCCTGGCCCCCGCCACCTGGCTGCGCCGCTACCTCGACGCGTACCTGACCCCGGTCCTGCACGCCTTCTACGCCTACGACCTGGTCTTCATGCCCCACGGCGAGAACGCCATCCTGGTCCTCGAGGACGGCGCCGTGGCCCGGGTCGTCTTCAAGGACATCGCCGAGGAAATCGCCGTCATGGACCCCGACGCGGTCCTGCCCCCGGCCGTCGAACGCATCCGCGCCGACGTCCCCGAGGACAAAAAGCTCCTCTCGGTCTTCACCGATGTCTTCGACTGCTTCTTCCGCTTCCTGAGCGGCACCCTCGACGACCGCGGCCTCCTCGACGAGGGCACCTTCTGGCGCACGGTCGCCGAGTGCGTCCTCGACTACCAGGCGTCCGCGCCCCACCTCGCCGACAAGTTCGCCCGGTACGACTTGTTCGCCGAGGAGTTCGCCCTCTCCTGCCTCAACCGCCTCCAGCTGCGCAACAACCAGGAGATGGTCGACCTCCAGGACCCCGCGGGCGCCCTCCAGCTCATCGGCACCCTCCGCAACCCGCTCGCCCCCCACGCACCGGCCTCCTGACCCACCCCACTCATGACGAAGGGCGGGACCCCCACGGGTCCCGCCCTTCGTCATTCTCGTCAGCTCAGCCCACGGCAGCGGCGGCCGGCTCAGCCCTGCGCGGCACCCGCTTCGCCCTGCGCGCCGTCGTCGCCGGCCTCGTCGCCCTCGGCCGCGTCCGCCTCGGAGTCGTCCAGCGCGTCGGTGAACTCCACCCCGTCCAGCTCCGCGAGCCGGTCCGAGGCATCCGTCGTGCCACCCTGGTCGGCCTCCAGCGCCCTGGCGAACCAGTCACGCGCGTCGTCCTCACGCCCGACCTCCAGCAGCGCGTCCGCGTAGGCGTACCGCAGCCGCGCGGTCCACGGGTGCACGGCGCTCGAAGCGAGCTCGGGGCTCTGCAGCGTCACCACCGCCGCGTCGGCCTGCCCCATGTCCCGCCGGGCACCCGCCGCGACCAGCCGCATCTCGACCTGTCCGGCCCGGTCCAGCTTCTGCACCTCGGGCTCACCGGCCATCGCCATCGCCTTCTCCGGCCGCCCGAGCCCGCGCTCGCAGTCGGCCATGACGGGCCACAGCTCCACACTGCCGGTCATCCGCCGCGCCGCGCGGAACTCCGCCAGCGCCTCGCTGTACTTGCCGACCGCGTACGCCGCGAAGCCCGCGGCCTCCCGCACCGCCGCCACCCTGGACGCCAGCCGCAGCGCCACCCGGGAGTACCCGTACGCCCGCTCCGGCTCCTCGTCCAGCAGCTTCGCCACCATCACCAGGTTCTTGGCGACGTCCTCGGCGAGCGTCTTCGGCAGGCTCAGCAGCTCCTGACGCACATCCTTGTCGATCTCGTCACCGGTGACGTCCTCCGGAATCGGCAGCCGCTTGATCGGCTCCCGCTCCCGGTCCCGCCGGTCATCCCGCCGGTCGTCCCGCCGGTCATCACGCCCACGCCCGCCGCCCCCATAAGGCCGGCGCCCCCCACGCTCGTCATCCCTGCGGAACCCACCACGGTCGCCACCGCGGTCATCACGCCGGTCACCACCGCGGAACCCACCACGGTCGTCCCGCCGGTCACCGCCACGGTCATCCCTGCGGAAGCCCCCGCGGTCGCCACCCGACGGACGGTCATCCCTGCGGAACCCACCACGGTCACCACCGCGATCGTCCCGACGGTCACCGCCACGGAATCCACCACGGTCACCGCCGGACGGACGGTCATCACGCCGGAAACCACCACGGTCGCCGCCACGGTCGTCCCGACGGTCACCACCGCGGTCGTCCCTGCGGAACCCGCCCCGATCGCCACCCGACGGACGATCATCACGGCGGAAACCACCACGGTCACCGCCCGACGGACGGTCATCCCTGCGGAAGCCACCACGGTCGCCACCGCGATCATCACGGCGCTCACCACCGCGGTACCCACCACGGTCACCACCGGACGGACGGTCATCACGCCGGAACCCACCACGGTCGCCACCGCGGTCGTCCCGGCGCTCACCACCGCGGTCGTCCCTGCGGAACCCGCCCCGATCGCCACCCGACGGACGATCATCACGCCGGAACCCACCACGGTCGCCCCCGCGGTCGCCGCCCGACGGACGGTCATCCCTGCGGAACCCGCCACGGTCACCACCGCGATCATCCCGGCGCTCACCGCCACGGAATCCCCCGCGGTCGCCGCCCGACGGACGGTCATCCCTGCGGAACCCGCCGCGGTCGCCGCCACGGTCGTCCCGACGGTCACCACCGCGGTCGTCCCTGCGGAACCCGCCCCGATCGCCACCCGACGGACGGTCATCCCTGCGGAAGCCACCACGGTCGCCACCGCGATCATCCCGACGGTCACCACCGCGGTACCCACCACGGTCACCACCGGACGGACGGTCATCACGCCGGAATCCACCACGGTCGCCGCCCGACGGACGGTCATCCCTGCGGAACCCACCACGGTCGCCACCGCGATCATCCCGGCGCTCACCGCCACGGGACCCACCACGGTCACCACCGGACGGACGGTCATCACGCCGGAAACCACCGCGGTCTCCACCACGGTTGGCGCCACGGGCGCCCCGGTCATCACGCCGGAAACCACCGCGGTCGCCGTCGTCGCGCCGCTGCGGCCGGCGCTCCGAACGATCGTCGGAAGAGTTGGTGGACATCGACGTGACTCCTGTCTTCGGTACTGCATTCATTCTCGCGCACCGACCACTTCGGCGCGCTTCGGCAAAAACAAAAAGGACCCTTGGTCCCAGCATGAACGCTGGGACCAAGGGTCCTGAAAGATTGTTCGGCGGCGTCCTACTCTCCCACAGGGTCCCCCCTGCAGTACCATCGGCGCGGAAAGGCTTAGCTTCCGGGTTCGGAATGTAACCGGGCGTTTCCCTAACGCTATGACCACCGAAACCCTATCGGGTTCTAGCGAACAAGCACACTTTTTAGTTAAGAGTGAAACTTGGTTCAACCAGCGATTGCGACTGTTCGCAACCCGGGAACCACACAGTGGACGCGAGCAACTGAGGACAAGCCCTCGGCCTATTAGTACCAGTCAACTCCACACCTTACGGTGCTTCCATATCTGGCCTATCAACCCAGTCGTCTACTGGGAGCCTTAACCCCTCAAGGGGGTGGGAGCCCTCATCTCGAAGCAGGCTTCCCGCTTAGATGCTTTCAGCGGTTATCCTTTCCGAACGTAGCCAACCAGCCATGCCCTTGGCAGGACAACTGGCACACCAGAGGTTCGTCCGTCCCGGTCCTCTCGTACTAGGGACAGCCCTTCTCAAGACTCCTACGCGCACAGCGGATAGGGACCGAACTGTCTCACGACGTTCTAAACCCAGCTCGCGTACCGCTTTAATGGGCGAACAGCCCAACCCTTGGGACCGACTCCAGCCCCAGGATGCGACGAGCCGACATCGAGGTGCCAAACCATCCCGTCGATATGGACTCTTGGGGAAGATCAGCCTGTTATCCCCGGGGTACCTTTTATCCGTTGAGCGACGGCGCTTCCACAAGCCACCGCCGGATCACTAGTCCCTACTTTCGTACCTGCTCGACCCGTCAGTCTCACAGTCAAGCTCCCTTGTGCACTTACACTCAACACCTGATTACCAACCAGGCTGAGGGAACCTTTGGGCGCCTCCGTTACTCTTTAGGAGGCAACCGCCCCAGTTAAACTACCCACCAGACACTGTCCCTGATCCGGATCACGGACCCAGGTTAGACATCCAGCACGACCAGAGTGGTATTTCAACAATGACTCCACAACCACTGGCGTGGCCGCTTCAAAGTCTCCCACCTATCCTACACAAGCCGAACCGAACACCAATATCAAGCTATAGTAAAGGTCCCGGGGTCTTTCCGTCCTGCTGCGCGAAACGAGCATCTTTACTCGTAATGCAATTTCACCGGGCCTATGGTTGAGACAGTCGAGAAGTCGTTACGCCATTCGTGCAGGTCGGAACTTACCCGACAAGGAATTTCGCTACCTTAGGATGGTTATAGTTACCACCGCCGTTTACTGGCGCTTAAGTTCTCAGCTTCGCCATGACGAATCATGACTAACCGGTCCCCTTAACGTTCCAGCACCGGGCAGGCGTCAGTCCGTATACATCGCCTTACGGCTTCGCACGGACCTGTGTTTTTAGTAAACAGTCGCTTCTCGCTGGTCTCTGCGGCCACCACCAGCTCACACTGCAAAAGTGATCACCAGCAATGGCCCCCCTTCTCCCGAAGTTACGGGGGCATTTTGCCGAGTTCCTTAACCATAGTTCACCCGAACGCCTCGGTATTCTCTACCTGACCACCTGAGTCGGTTTAGGGTACGGGCCGCCATGAAACTCGCTAGAGGCTTTTCTCGACAGCATAGGATCATCCACTTCACCACAATCGGCTCGGCATCAGGTCTCAGGCACATGCTGTCCGGATTTGCCTAGACAACGCCCTACACCCTTACCCCGGGACAACCACCGCCCGGGCTGGACTACCTTCCTGCGTCACCCCATCGCTTACCTACTACCACCTTGGATCGGCGGCTCCACCACGTCCCTTTGTCCGAAGACTCCAGGCCGGCTTCACGGCCTTAGCATTAATGGATTCGATACTGGGCGTTTCAAAGCGGGTACCGGAATATCAACCGGTTGTCCATCGACTACGCCTGTCGGCCTCGCCTTAGGTCCCGACTTACCCTGGGCAGATCAGCTTGACCCAGGAACCCTTAGTCAATCGGCGCACACGTTTCCCACGTGTGTATCGCTACTCATGCCTGCATTCTCACTCGTGAACCGTCCACAACTCGTTTCCACGGCTGCTTCACCCGGCACACGACGCTCCCCTACCCATCACAGCCTCCGTTGGGAGTATTGCTGCAATGACACGACTTCGGCGGTGTGCTTGAGCCCCGCTACATTGTCGGCGCGGAATCACTTGACCAGTGAGCTATTACGCACTCTTTCAAGGGTGGCTGCTTCTAAGCCAACCTCCTGGTTGTCTCTGCGACTCCACATCCTTTCCCACTTAGCACACGCTTAGGGGCCTTAGTCGATGCTCTGGGCTGTTTCCCTCTCGACCATGGAGCTTATCCCCCACAGTCTCACTGCCGCGCTCTCACTTACCGGCATTCGGAGTTTGGCTAAGGTCAGTAACCCGGTAGGGCCCATCGCCTATCCAGTGCTCTACCTCCGGCAAGAAACACACGACGCTGCACCTAAATGCATTTCGGGGAGAACCAGCTATCACGGAGTTTGATTGGCCTTTCACCCCTAACCACAGGTCATCCCCCAGGTTTTCAACCCTGGTGGGTTCGGTCCTCCACGAAGTCTTACCTCCGCTTCAACCTGCCCATGGCTAGATCACTCCGCTTCGGGTCTTGGGCACGCTACTCAACGCCCTATTCGGACTCGCTTTCGCTACGGCTTCCCCACACGGGTTAACCTCGCAACATACCGCAAACTCGCAGGCTCATTCTTCAAAAGGCACGCAGTCACGACACAGAGACAAGTCTCTGTGCGACGCTCCCACGGCTTGTAGGCACACGGTTTCAGGTACTATTTCACTCCGCTCCCGCGGTACTTTTCACCATTCCCTCACGGTACTATCCGCTATCGGTCACCAGGGAATATTTAGGCTTAACGGGTGGTCCCGCCAGATTCACACGGGATTTCTCGGGCCCCGTGCTACTTGGGTGGTTCTCAAACGAGCCGTTAATGTTTCAGCTACGGGGGTCTTACCCTCTACGCCGGACCTTTCGCATGTCCTTCGCCTACATCAACGGTTTCTGACTCGTCTCACAGCCGGCAGACTGCAAAAGAGAACTCCCACAACCCCAACCACGCAACCCCTGCCGGGTATCACACGTGACTGGTTTGGCCTCATCCGGTTTCGCTCGCCACTACTCCCGGAATCACGGTTGTTTTCTCTTCCTGCGGGTACTGAGATGTTTCACTTCCCCGCGTTCCCTCCACACTGCCTATGTGTTCAGCAGCGGGTGACAGCCCATGACGACTGCCGGGTTTCCCCATTCGGACACCCCCGGATCAAAGCTTGGTTGACAGCTCCCCGGGGCCTATCGTGGCCTCCCACGTCCTTCATCGGTTCCTGGTGCCAAGGCATCCACCGTGCGCCCTTAAAAACTTGGCCACAGATGCTCGCGTCCACTGTGCAGTTCTCAAGCAACGACCAGCCACCCGTCACACACCCTTACCAGGATGCTTCACCGGGGCCGGCATCGCGAAGGTCCAGACAACAGTCCGTACCCTCAGATACCCAACAGCGCGCCCGGCACGACCAGTCGAATCCTGTGTTCCACGCCGAAGCAGTACTAACAGTCCTCATCTGACCGTGCCGAATAGTCAACGTTCCACCCATGAGCAACCAGCATCAGACATTCGCTGATGTACTGGCCTCTGACCCGGACAAGTCCGAGTAAGAAGTGCTCCTTAGAAAGGAGGTGATCCAGCCGCACCTTCCGGTACGGCTACCTTGTTACGACTTCGTCCCAATCGCCAGTCCCACCTTCGACGATTCCCTCCCACAAGGGGTTGGGCCACCGGCTTCGGGTGTTACCGACTTTCGTGACGTGACGGGCGGTGTGTACAAGGCCCGGGAACGTATTCACCGCAGCAATGCTGATCTGCGATTACTAGCAACTCCGACTTCATGGGGTCGAGTTGCAGACCCCAATCCGAACTGAGACCGGCTTTTTGAGATTCGCTCCACCTCGCGGTATCGCAGCTCATTGTACCGGCCATTGTAGCACGTGTGCAGCCCAAGACATAAGGGGCATGATGACTTGACGTCGTCCCCACCTTCCTCCGAGTTGACCCCGGCAGTCTCCTGTGAGTCCCCATCACCCCGAAGGGCATGCTGGCAACACAGAACAAGGGTTGCGCTCGTTGCGGGACTTAACCCAACATCTCACGACACGAGCTGACGACAGCCATGCACCACCTGTACACCGACCACAAGGGGGCGCCTGTCTCCAGACGTTTCCGGTGTATGTCAAGCCTTGGTAAGGTTCTTCGCGTTGCGTCGAATTAAGCCACATGCTCCGCTGCTTGTGCGGGCCCCCGTCAATTCCTTTGAGTTTTAGCCTTGCGGCCGTACTCCCCAGGCGGGGAACTTAATGCGTTAGCTGCGGCACGGACGACGTGGAATGTCGCCCACACCTAGTTCCCAACGTTTACGGCGTGGACTACCAGGGTATCTAATCCTGTTCGCTCCCCACGCTTTCGCTCCTCAGCGTCAGTATCGGCCCAGAGATCCGCCTTCGCCACCGGTGTTCCTCCTGATATCTGCGCATTTCACCGCTACACCAGGAATTCCGATCTCCCCTACCGAACTCTAGCCTGCCCGTATCGAATGCAGACCCGGGGTTAAGCCCCGGGCTTTCACATCCGACGTGACAAGCCGCCTACGAGCTCTTTACGCCCAATAATTCCGGACAACGCTTGCGCCCTACGTATTACCGCGGCTGCTGGCACGTAGTTAGCCGGCGCTTCTTCTGCAGGTACCGTCACTCTCGCTTCTTCCCTGCTGAAAGAGGTTTACAACCCGAAGGCCGTCATCCCTCACGCGGCGTCGCTGCATCAGGCTTTCGCCCATTGTGCAATATTCCCCACTGCTGCCTCCCGTAGGAGTCTGGGCCGTGTCTCAGTCCCAGTGTGGCCGGTCGCCCTCTCAGGCCGGCTACCCGTCGTCGCCTTGGTAGGCCATCACCCCACCAACAAGCTGATAGGCCGCGGGCTCATCCTTCACCGCCGGAGCTTTCCACACACAGACCATGCGGTCGTGTGTCATATCCGGTATTAGACCCCGTTTCCAGGGCTTGTCCCAGAGTGAAGGGCAGATTGCCCACGTGTTACTCACCCGTTCGCCACTAATCCCCTCCCGAAGGAGGTTCATCGTTCGACTTGCATGTGTTAAGCACGCCGCCAGCGTTCGTCCTGAGCCAGGATCAAACTCTCCGTGAATGTTTTCCCGACTGCGTTTAATTAAAAACTGCGGGTGAAACACACACGAGAGCGGAACGACTAGACGGAATAGGTCCGGTCGTTCACAGCGTCCTCGCTGTGTGTGCCATCCGCACCACATGGGCGCCGATGGACTTTCAAAGGAACCTCATCCACCGAAGTGGACGGGGTATCAACATATCTGGCGTTGACTTTTGGCACGCTGTTGAGTTCTCAAGGAACGGACGCTTCCTTTACGCCTGTTTCACCAGGCTCTCCGGGCGCTTCCCTTCGGTCTTGCGTTTCCGACTCTATCAGATCCTTGCGGGCCCGATTTTCGCCGGTGGGTTTCCGCCTTTCGGCTTCTTCGCGTTTCCGACTCTATCAGATCCGGTTTCTTGTCGATTCCGGTTCCGATTTTCGTCGGAGGCCGCCTTGGAGCAGTTATTCGCTGCTGCCGTTCGGCGTGGTTACTACTTTAACGGTTTTCCCTGGCGACTCATAATCGAGTCGGCGGGGTCTGAATTTCGGCAACGCGAAAGAAGACCCGTCAGGGAATCGTGCGGAGTAGTTGGTTGCGCCGCCTCCGGCCCACGCACAATAGCGTTGCCCGTCTCAAGCGGCTCGGGCTACGTTAGGCGGTTGGCGACACGGAGTCAAGTAGCGGTGGTCGTGCGGCGCCGGGGGACGTGCGGGCGGTAGGGACTGACCGTGGGATCGTCGGCGATCCAGTAACGCCAGGGGTGGTCGGCTCCGTCTCCGCCGACGCCGGTGCGCGGGCCGTTACGCACCAGTTCCGGGGCAGGCGGGCGGCCGTGCAGCAGGGAGAGCGGGGCATCGCCGCCGGCGCACAGGTCGGTGCCGTCGAGACTGCGGTCGATGTCGAGGGCGGTGGCCAGGCGGGCGGGGCCCTTGGCCAATTCCCTGGCGTTGCGGGCCTTGGGGCGGCGGCCGGCCGCCAACTCCGCGCCCGTGACGATCTCGCCGGCCCGCAGCAGCACTCCGCTCGCCTTGCCCTCGGGGCAGCAGACGGCGTTGAGGCTGAACCACATGCCGTAGATGAAGTAGACGTACGCATGGCCGGGCGGGCCGAACATGGTGGCGTTGCGTGCGGTGCGGCCGCGGTAGGCGTGGGAGCCGGGGTCGTTCTCGCCGTCGTAGGCCTCGGCCTCGGTCAGCCGGAGTTCGATCGGGCCGTCGGGGGTGTTGCGGAGGAGGGTGCGGCCCAGCAGGTCGGGGGCCACCTCCACGACGGGACGGGCGAAGAAGTCGCGGGTGAGGGGCATTCGTTCCGGTACGTCGGCCATGCGGACCGAGGGTAGTGCAGCCGTGCGGAAGGCGGCTGGCCATGGAGGCGTCGCTGTTGGGAAGGTGTGGGCCGTGGAACCGGGTCGCGCGGTTCCGCGTTCGTAGGAAGCGCACCGGGAACACGGTGCGCCACAGGACACAGGCGTTCCGCCTGGGGAGGACGAGCATGGGATTCAAGAAGCTGCTGGCGAGCCTGGGGGCCGGGGGCGCGTCGGTGGAGACGGTGCTCTTCGAGGAGAACGTCGTCCCGGGCGGGGTCGTGCAGGGCGAGGTGCGGATTCAGGGCGGGTCCGTGGCACAGCAGGTCGAGGGGCTCTCGGTCGGGCTGCAGGCGCGCGTCGAGGTCGAGAGCGGCGACGAGGAGTACAAGCGGAACATCGAGTTCACCAAGGTGCAGCTGGGCGGTGCGTTCGAGGTGCAGCCGGGTGCGGCGCACAATGTGCCGTTCGGGCTGGAGATTCCGTGGGAGACCCCGGTCACCACGTTCCTGGGCACGCATCTGCACGGGATGAACGTCGGGGTGACGACGGAGCTGGCGATCGCCCGCGCCGTGGACTCCAGTGACCTCGACCCGGTGAATGTGCACCCGCTGCCGGCGCAGCAGGCGATCCTGGACGCGTTCGGGCGGCTCGGGTTCCGCTTCAAGGCGGCCGATCTGGAGAAGGGGCACATCCGGGGGACGCGACAGCGGCTGCCCTTCTACCAGGAGATCGAGTTCCATGCGCCGCAGCAGTACCGCGGGCTGAACCAGGTCGAGCTGTCGTTCGTGGCGGACGACCGGGAGATGGACGTCGTCCTGGAGATGGACAAGAAGCCGGGGCTGTTCACGGAGGGGTCGGACACCTACCGGTCGTTCACGGTGGGGCTGAACGACTTCGAGGGGACCGACTGGGCGGCATACCTCAACCAGTGGCTGGCGGAGGTCGGCGGCAAGCGGAACTGGCTCTAACCTGGCCGGACAGGTATCAGCAAGCGATCAGGAGGTGTTGTGGTGTCCGAGCTGAAGCGGCGGCCGCTCCCGCACGATTTCCATCCGCCGGTGCCGTCGTTCACGGTGCTGAGCGAGGAGATGGAAGAGGGCGGGACGCTGCGCGCCGAGCAGATCTTCGCCGAGGGGAACCGTTCGCCGCAGCTGCGGTGGGAAGGTGCGCCCGCGGGGACGAAGAGCTACGCCGTCACCTGCTACGACCCGGACGCGCCGACGGGCAGCGGCTTTTGGCACTGGACGCTGTTCGACATCCCGGCGTCGGTGACGGAGCTGCCGGCCGGTGCCGGGTCCGGCGAGATGAAGGGGCTGCCCGAGGGCGCCGTTCATGTCCGTAACGACTACGGGACGCGGGACTTCGGGGGCGCGGCGCCGCCGCCCGGGGACGGTCCGCACCGCTATGTGTTCACGGTGTACGCGGTGGACCAGGAGAAGCTCGGTCCGGACGCGGATGCCTCACCGGCCGTGGTGGGCTTCAATCTGCGGTTCCACACCATCGGGCGGGCCCAGCTGATCGCGGAGCACGAGGTGCCCGCGGCGGGCTGAGCGCCGTAATTCCGTTGCGCCCCGGCGCTTCCGCACGCACAGTGGTGTCCGTGCCGCCGCCCCTCACCGGGCGGCGGGCAGTCGGTACCGCAGTGGCGGGAGCGGCGGGGCGCAGGTGTGTCGTCCGCCTCCCCCATGCCTCACGGGCATGGGAGGTGCCCCCACCCTGAGCCCGCATCGTGCCGGGCGTCCTCGCCGGCTGCCGTTCGCTCCGGGTCCCGTATGTTCACGGGGGTGGGACCCGGGGCGCACTCATTCCGCGGTGCGCGCGTCGCCGCGGCACCTCCTTTTCATCTGCCGATCGCTCTCCATTTCCCTTGTGGCATACGGAAATTGCGTTGTTCGGGGAATACCTGCCGCTGCACAGTGGAGCAACTTCGCCACGGGGGCGGAGCGGGTCCGGGAGGTGGACGGGATGCGCGAGACGCTGGTGCTGAATGCGAGCTTCGAGCCGCTGTCGACGGTGTCGCTGCGGCGTGCGGTGGTGCTGGTCATGCAGGACAAGGCCGTCGTCGAGCACGCGCATCCGGGGCTGCGCATCCGTGCCGCTTCGGTGGACGTCCCGGTGCCGCAGGTGATCAGGCTCAGCAGATACGTACGGGTGCCGTTCCGAAGACGGGCGCCCTGGTCGCGTAGGGGTGTGCTGGTGCGTGACCAGCACCGGTGTGCGTACTGCGGGCGCCGGGCGACGACCGTGGACCATGTCGTGCCGCGGTCGCACGGCGGAGGGGACACCTGGCTGAATACCGTCGCCTCGTGTGCGGAGGACAACCACCGCAAGGCGGACCGTACGCCCGAGCAGGCGGGGATGCAGCTGCTGCGGCGGCCGTTCGAGCCGACGCCGGCGGATGCGCTGCTGTCGACGCTGGGGGTGTCGGTGCGGGACGGGCTGCCGGAGTGGCTGCCGCTGCCCGCGTAGGCCGCGGCCGGCCGGTCCGTCCCGTAGCGGGCCGTCGCCCGACTCGCCTTATTTCAGGAGGAGTTGGGCGATGGCCAGCAGGCCGACGATGACGATGACGGCACGCAGGGCGATGGGCGGCAGCCGGCGGCCCACCCTGGCGCCGAGCTGGCCGCCGAGGGTGGAGCCGACCGCGATCAGGGCGACGGCGGTCCAGTCGAAGTGGGCGACGAAGAGGAAGAAGACCGCCGCGACGCCGTTGACGATCGCGGCGAGGACGTTCTTGAGGGCGTTGACGCGCTGCAGGTCCTCGCTGAGCAGCAGGCCCATCAGGGAGAGGTAGAGCACGCCCTGGGCGGCGCCGAAGTAGCCGCCGTAGGCGCTGGCGAGCAGCAGCCCGAGCAGCAGGGCCCAGCCGCCGTCGCGGGCGGCGGTGGTGCCGTTGCGCTCGCGGCGGGCGCGGAGTGCGGCGGCGAGCCGGGGCTGGGCGATGACGAGCACCAGCGCGACGGCGATCAGCACGGGGACGATCGTGTCGAAGGCCTTCGAGGGCAGGGCGAGCAGCAGGATGGCGCCGCCCAGTCCGCCGATCAGTGCGGTCAGGCCGAAGCGCAGCACGCGGCGGCGCTGGCCGACGAGTTCCCGGCGGTAGCCGAAGGCGCCGCTCAGCGAGCCGGGCACCAGGCCGAGGGTGTTGGAGACATTGGCGGTGACCGGGGGCAGGCCGAAGGCGAGCAGCACCGGGAAGGTGATCAGGGTGCCCGAGCCGACGATGGTGTTGATCGTGCCGGCGCCGAGTCCCGCGGCGAAGACGGCGACTGCTTCCCAGATGGTCACGCGGAGTCCCCCCGTGCATGAGCGGTGTGATTGCCGACCGATCATGCACCAGGGGGCGCGGGGTCAGTCGATCGGGGGCGTCTCGTGGTGGGGCGAGCTGGGCTTGGGGATGGAGCCGCCGCCGGTCGGCGGGGCGAAGTTGCCGAGGGCGCCGCCGAGGCCCTTGAGGGCGTCGCCGATCTCGCTGGGCACGATCCAGAGCTTGTTGGCGTCGCCTTCGGCGATCTTCGGGAGCATCTGGAGGTACTGGTAGGAGAGCAGCTTCTGGTCCGGGTCGCCCGCGTGGATGGACTCGAAGACCACCCGGATCGCCTGGGCCTCACCCTCGGCGCGCAGGGCCGCGGCCTTGGCCTCACCCTCGGCGCGCAGGATCGAGGACTGCTTCTCACCTTCGGCGGTGAGGATCTGGGACTGCCGGACACCTTCGGCCTGGAGGATGGCGGCGCGCTTGTCACGGTCGGCGCGCATCTGCTTCTCCATCGAGTCCTGGATGGAGGTCGGCGGCTCGATGGCCTTCAGCTCGACGCGGTTGACGCGGATGCCCCACTTGCCGGTGGCCTCGTCGAGGACGCCGCGCAGGGCCGCGTTGATCTCCTCACGGGAGGTCAGGGTCCGCTCCAGGTCCATGCCGCCGATGATGTTCCGCAGGGTGGTGACGGTGAGCTGCTCGATGGCCTGGATGTAGCTGGCGACCTCGTAGGTCGCGGCGCGGGCGTCGGTGACCTGGTAGTAGATCACCGTGTCGATGTTGACGACGAGGTTGTCCTGGGTGATCACCGGCTGCGGCGGGAACGGCACGACCTGCTCGCGGAGGTCGATGCGGTTGCGGATGGAGTCGATGAACGGGACGACGATGTTCAGGCCGGCGTTGAGCGTGCGGGTGTAGCGCCCGAAGCGTTCCACGATGGCGGCGCTGGCCTGTGGGATGACCTGGATCGTTTTGATGAGTGCGATGAACACGAGCACCACCAGGATGATCAGGACGATGATGATCGGTTCCACAGCGGCTCCCGTGCCCTTCGTTGCTGGTCCGTGCCGGCCGGCGACCGGCTTGCCGTTGATCAGTCTTTCAGAGACATGGCTCGTCGCGCAGCGCGTTGGGGTCAGATGACGACGGCGGTGGCGCCTTCGATCTCGACGACGTCGACCTGCTGGCCGGGCTCGTAGACCTGATTGCCGTCGAGCGCGCGGGCCGACCAGACTTCGCCGGCGAGTTTGATGCGGCCGCCCGTCCCGCCGTCGACGCGCTCCAGGACCGTGGCGCTCTTGCCCTTCAGCGCGTCGATTCCGGAGGCGAGGGCGGGACTCTGGCCGCGATGACGGTTGGCGAGGGGACGTACGACGGCGATCAGCGCGACCGATACCGCGACGAACACCAGGAATTGCGGCACGATGCCGGCACCGATGCCCGCGGTGACGGCACCGGCGACGGCACCGACCGCGAGCATCCCGAATTCGGGCATCGCGGTCACGACGAGCGGAATGCCCAGCCCTACGGCGGCGATCAGCCACCACACCCATGGATCCACGGCTTCATGGTAGATCCGTGCGGCGGCGCGGGACAGGGGACGATCGGTCAGCGACCGGAGTTATGCGCCGCGATGGGCCCCGGACGACGTCCGGTGAAGGTGCTTTCACAGGGGCGGCCGGGCGGCGGGCCGGCTCAGGTCAGGGGCAGACCCTGCGCCGTCCAGCGGTCGTTGCCGTTGCGCTCGACGATCAGCGGAAGGCCGAAGCAGTGGGAGAGGTTGCTGGAGGTCAGTTCCAGCTCGAGCGGGCCGGCCGCCAGGACCTTGCCCTGACGGATCATCAGGACGTGGGTGAAGCCCGGGGCGATCTCCTCGACGTGGTGGGTCACCATGATCATCGAGGGGGCGTACGGGTCACGGGCGAGGCGGCCCAGGCGGCGCACCAGGTCCTCGCGGCCGCCCAGGTCGAGGCCGGCGGCCGGCTCGTCCAGCAGCAGCAGCTCGGGGTCGGTCATCATCGCGCGGGCGATCAGGGTGCGCTTGCGCTCGCCCTCGGAGAGGGTGCCGAACTTCCGGTCGAGGTAGGCGGTCATGCCGAGACGGTCGAGGAAGGCGCGGGCGCGCTGCTCGTCGATCTCGTCGTAGTTCTCCTGCCAGCTCGCGGTCATGCCGTACGCGGCGGTGAGCACGGTCTGCAGCACGCTCTGGCTGCGCGGCAGCTTGTCGGCGAGCGCGATGCCGGCGACGCCGATGCGCGGGCGCAGGTCGAAGACGTCGACCTTGCCGAGCTGCTCACCGAGGATCGACGCGCTGCCGGAGCTCGGGAAGAGGTAGCTGGAGGCGAGATTCAGCAGGGTGGTCTTGCCGGCGCCGTTGGGGCCGAGGATCACCCAGCGCTCCCCCTCCTTCACCGACCAGGAGACCTGGTCCACCAGAGCCCGTCCTTCGCGGACCACGGATACGTCCACCAGCTCCAGCACATCGCTCATGAGCGCGATCTCTCCCATTGCTTCTCGGTCGTCGTGTGCACCGGTAGGCGCAGCCCCCCTGCAAACCTACGCCACTCGTTGTCGGTGCCGTTCCCTAGGCTGGGGGGCATGCTCGATGAACCTCGTTCGGGACGGCTGGCGGCATGGGGAAATGCCCTTTTGGCCGGACTTGTCTCACCTGATGAAGCCGCGGACCGTATCGCGGACGACGACGCGGTGCACCGCGTGGAGGGCCTGCCCGGGGAGGAGAAGCCGGTCGGGCTGACCCTCGCGCTGGGGCGGCTGCGGGCGCTGGGGGCGGTCGGCCTGCGGGTGGCGCTGCCGGTGCCCGGCCATCCGCTGGGGCTGTGCGGCCCGCCGGAATTCAATGCGCGGGCGCTGGAGGCTGAGGAGGCGGTGCTCGCCTCGGGTGCGGGGCTCGGACTGGTTCCGGAGACGTACGAGGCCGGGCCGGAGGGCGGCGCCGGACCCGATGTGCATGTGGAGGTGGTCTGGCGCTGTCTTCCGGTGCGCGAGGCGCCGCCGGCCGATGTGCCGTCGCTGGGCGAGGCGGAGCGGGAGCTGGCGGAGGCGCTGCGGGAGGCGACCGAGCTGCTCTCGACGCTGGATGTGGCCGGGGCCGGGCCGGTGGCGCAGGCGGCGCTGGAGGCGTACCGGGCGCGGGCGGAGGCCGGCCGGCGAATGCTGGCGCCCGGGTATCCGCCGCGTGCGGTGCGGGTGCTGGAGCTGGCGCAGCGCGTCGGTGCGCTCATCGACATCGCCCAGCAGGCCGGCGGGGAGCACGGCGGCGCGGTCAGCTCCTCGCAGATCGCGGCCCGCGCCGAGGCGCTGCGGCCGGTGGAGCGTACGGCCCGGCGGGCGCAGGTGGCGGCGTACAACTCCGCGGTCGAGGAGCGGGAGCGGCACCGGGGGTGAACGGGACGGGCCCCGCCGGACCATTGTGTGGTCCGGCGGGGCCCTAGGGGGTGTCCGCCCCCTAACCGACCGGGGCCGAACGCCTCTGGGCAGGCGAAGCCGTTCGGCCCGGGTCGGACAACCTCAGTTGTTCGTAGTGAAGTTGCCGACGGCGGGGTTGAGCACACCGATGACGTTGACCGTGTCGCCGCCGACGTTCACCGGGACGTGCACGGGGACCTGGACGAGGTTGCCCGAACCGATGCCGGGGGACTGCATCGCCGCACCGGCGGCCTGCGGGCCGCTGGTGGCGAAGGCGGAACCGGCTGCCGCACCGAGGGCGAGACCGGTGGTGGCGAGAACGAGGGCGGCCTTCTTGGCGGTGTTCATGGGGCGTGTTCCTCACGTGGTGGCACAGTGCCGGAAGGACAGTGTCTGAGGGAGGGGACCGGCCGCGCGTCCATGGGGGGACGGGGCCGGTCCGGCGTGACCCGCGCGGAGCATGGCGTCGGGCGGGTCAGGCGGATGCTGCGGACGTGCCTGCGCTCAGTAGTTGACGCAGGGGTCGCCGAAGGTGGGGTTGAGCGCACCGATGACGGTGGCGGTGACACCGCAGGCGTTCACGGGCACGTGCACCGGAACCTGGACGGTGTTGCCGGAGACGATGCCCGGGGAGTGCACCGCGCCGCCGACGGCCTGCGGTCCGGACTGCGCCGAGGCCACGCCGGCGCCCGCGAGGGCGAGACCGCTCGCCGCCATGGTGATGGCCGCTGCCCGCTTGATGTTCTTCACTTCTGTCTCCTCCTTGCCGTTGCCGTGGCCAGCCGCCACGACTGCACTGGACAACGGCCGGGCGCGGGAAGGGATGCGCCGAACGGGCTACAGCTACACGACAGTATGAATCTCGGATCTGAAGACGACATTCCGCTTGTCGTCCCTGTACGGGAGCACGGGCCTCGGCGGTGCCCCCGTACGGAGTTCAGGCGCCGATGCCGTGCCGTACGGCCCACAGGGCGGCCTGGGTGCGGTCGGCGACGTCGAGCTTCATGAGGATGTTGGAGACATGGGTCTTGACGGTCTTCTCGGACAGCACCAGGGCGCGGGCGATCTCGCGGTTGGAGCGGCCGTCCGCGATCAGGGCGAGCACCTCGCGCTCCCGGTCGGTCAGTGAGGTCCCGCGCCCCTGGCTGCCGTTGTTGTTGCCCTCCTCCTGGGCGAGCAGTGCGCCGGCGACCTCGGGCTGCAGCAGGACATGGCCCGCGTGGACGGAGCGGATGGCGCCGGCCAGCGCGTCCGGGTCGATGTCCTTGTAGACGTAGCCGGCCGCGCCTGCGCGCAGCGCCGGGACGACGGTGCGCTGTTCGGTGAAGCTGGTCACCACCAGCACCCGGGCGGGGTTCGCCAGTTCGCGCAGCTTGCGGAGCGCCTCGATGCCGTCCATGCCGGGCATCTTGACGTCCATCAGGACGACGTCCGGGTGCAGTTCCTCGGCGGCGGCGATGCCCTCGGCCCCGTCGGAGGCCTCCCCCACGACCTCGATGTCGTCCTGGACCTCCAGGAAGGTCCGCAGCCCGCGGCGCACGACCTGGTGATCGTCCACGAGCAGGACCCGGATCGCCGGGCCCGCGGCCCGTGCTCCGCCGCCGGCGCTCCCGCTGCCGTTTTCCGGGGGACGCGTCCCCGCACCGTCCCGTTCCCTGTCAGCCACCGGGCACCTCCATCTCGACAGCGGTGCCCTTGCCGGGCTCCGACTCCACCCTGAGCATTCCGCCGACACCGCCGGCGCGGTCATGCATCGACACCAGGCCGAGATGGCGGCCGGCCCGGCGGACGAGTGCCGGGTCGAAGCCGCAGCCGTCGTCGGCGATCCGCAGCAGCGCGCCCGGGCCGCTCCGGGTGAGGGTCACCTCGACGCGCCCGGCTCCGGAGTGCCGCAGGGCATTGTGCAGCGCCTCCTGGGCGACGCGGAGCACGGCCTCCTCCTGGGCGGCGGGCAGGGCCCGGACGCTGTGGGCCGCGAAGGTGACGTGTGCGGAGTGGGCGCGGTCGAGGACCTGGACCTGGGAGCGCAGGGTGGCGATCAGGCCGTCCTCGTCCAGGGCCGCGGGCCGCAGCTCGATGACGGCGGCCCGCAGTTCGTCGGCGGCCTCCGCGGCCAGCGCGGCGACCTGGTGCAGCTCGTCCTTGGCGCGGGCCGGGTCGCGGTCGACCAGGGCGGTGGCCGCCTGGGCGGTGAGGCGGAGCGAGAAGAGCTTCTGGGCCACCGCGTCGTGCAGCTCGTGGGCGAGCCGGGCGCGCTCCCCGGCGATGGTCAGCTCGCGGCTGCGTTCGTAGAGACGGGCGTTGGTCAGTGCGATGGCGGCGTGCTGGGCGAGTATGCCGAGCAGCCGCTCGTCGTCCTCGGTGAAGCGGCAGCCGCCCTCGCGGGCAGGAGCGGGCTCGGAGCAGCGCTTGTTGGCCAGGAAGAGGGCGCCGAGGATCTCGTCGCCGTCGGCGACCGGCAGGCCGAGGAAGTCGGACATGTCCGGGTGCGCGGCCGGCCAGCCGCCGAAGCGGGGGTCCTCGCGGACGTCGGCGAGCCGCTCGGGGGTGGCGTTGTGCAGCATCGCGGCGAGGATGCCGTGCTGGCGGGGCAGCGGACCGATGGCCTTCCACTGCTCGGCGCTCACGCCGTCCACCACGAACTGGGCGAAGCCGCCGTGATCGTCGGGCACCCCCAGGGCGGCGTATTCGGCGTCCAGCAACTCGCGGGCCGAGGCCACGATCGTCTTGAGGACGTCGCGCACCTCCAGATGCCGGCTCATCGCCAGGATCGCGGTGCTCACCGCGGGGATCCCCGCTCCCGGTCCGTTGGTCATGGGATCACGGTACCGGCGGGGCGACCTGCCCGTATCGGTCCGGCGGCGGCCGCCTCCTACGCCCCCGGGCCTAGGCCGAACGCCCTGGCCACGGCCGGTCCGGCGGCCGACGCCCCGGGGGCGGCGGCGTTCCTACCGTGAGGGCGAGGGCCGGGTGCGGACCCGGCCGGACAAGGGGACGTGATCATGCCGGTGGCGATCATCACGGGGGCATCGAAGGGGCTGGGCCGGGCGCTCGCCGGGGCGCTGGCCCGGCGCGGCTGGGATCTGGTGGTGGACGCCAGGTCGGCCGGGCCGCTGGAGGAGGCGGCGCGGGAGCTGCGCGGGGCGGGGGCGCGGGTGGCGGCGCTGCCCGGGGACGTGACGGACGGCGGGCACCGGGCGGCGCTGGTGGCCGCGGCCCGGGAGCTGGGCGGGCTCGATCTGCTGGTGAACAACGCCAGTGCGCTGGGGGCCGAGCCGCTGGTGCGGCTGGCGGACCAGTCGCTGGAGGGGCTGCGGAGGGCGCTGGAGGTGAATGTGGTGGCGCCGCTGGGGCTCGTCCAGGAAGCATTGTCGCTCTTGCGCAGTTCCTCCTATCTGCCCTCGTATGAAGAAGTCACCCCTTATATAGGTGAGGCTCCTTATATAGGGGTTGTAGGGAATGGGAATACATACGATCCGTACCCTAATTCCGAGAATTCCCAAAACACCAGATTGTCCGATTCGCCCACTTATGTAGCGGCGGGTGGCGCGGTGCTCACCATCAGCTCGGACGCCGCCGTCGAGGCCTACCCCACCTGGGGCGGCTACGGGGCGGCGAAGGCGGCGCTGGACCAGCAGTCGGCGGTGCTCGCGGTCGAGGAGCCGGCGCTGCGGGTGTGGCGGGTGGACCCGGGTGACATGCGGACCGACCTGTACGCGGCCGCCGTCCCGGACGACGACGATTCCGGGCGGCCGCTGCCGGAGACGGTCGTCCCGGCGCTGCTGCGGCTGCTGGACCGCGCGGCCCCCAGCGGGCGGTACACGGCGGCAGCGGCAGCGGCCGTACCCGAGGGGGCGGGCCCCCGGTGACCGTGGCGCCGCACATCCCGCAGGAACTGTCGGCCCCGGTGCCGGCCGAGCAGCGGGGCCCCGGCCTGGACCGGGACGCCGTACGGCTGCTGGTGAGCCGGGGGACGGCCGAGCCCGGCCATCACGACTTCGGTGCCCTGCCCGAGCTGCTGACGGCGGGCGACGTCCTGGTGGTGAACACCTCACGGACGCTGCCGGCGGCGGTGGACGGCCGGATCGGGGACGGCCGGGGGCGCGGCGAGCCGGTGGTGGTGCACTTCTCGACCCGGGCGGACCGGTGGCATCCGGCGGGCCGCGCGGTGGCCGGGTGCTGGGCGGTGGAGCTGCGGAGCCCGGACGGACGGGGCAGCACCCGGCCACGGGCGGGCGGCCCGGCCGGCCTGGAGGTGCGGCTGCCGGGCGGGGCCCGGCTGACGCTTGCGGCCCCGCTGGACGCCGGGAGCGCCCGGCTGTGGTGGGCGCGGGTGACGGGCGCGGGCGTGGCGGAGCTGATGCGGCGCCACGGGCGGCCGATCCGCTACGGCTACACCCGGCGGGACCAGCCGCTGGCCGCCTACCAGACGGTGTTCGCGCTGGACGGGCCCGGCGGCAGCGCGGAGATGCCGAGCGCGGCCCGTCCCTTCACCACGGAGACGGTGACGCGGCTGGTCAGCAAGGGGGTGCAGTTCGCGCCGGTCTCGCTGCACACGGGGGTCGCGTCCGCGGAGGCGTTCGAGCCCCCGTATCCGGAGCGGTTCGTGGTGCCGCCGGCCACCGCATGGCTGGTGAACGCCGTACGGGCGCGACGGACGGCCGCCGGGCGGCGCCGTGCGGCGCGGGGCGGGCGGATCGTGGCGGTGGGGACCACGGCCGTACGGGCGCTGGAGTCGGCGGCCGGCGCGGACGGGCGGGTGCGGGCCGCGGCCGGCTGGACGGACCTGGTGGTGACGCCGCAGCGCGGGGTCCGGGCGGTGGACGGCCTGCTCACCGGGCTGCACGAGCCCACCGCCTCGCATCTGCTGATGCTGGAGGCGGTGGCGGACGCACAGGTGCTGCGGCGCGCGTACGCGGCGGCGCTGGAGCGGCGCTATCTGTGGCACGAATTCGGCGATCTGCACCTCGTGCTGCCGGACTGAGGGCCGGGCCTGCCGGTCCCGGGGCGGGGTGCCCGTCCCGGCGCCGACGGGTCCCGCGGGGGCCGGCGGTCTCGCGCGCGGGCACGGGGGTTTCGCGCGCAGGCGCCTGGGCGGGGAGTCAGCAGCGCGTCGCCGTCACCGTTCCCGGCGTATCCCCGGTGGGGACGGGCCGGGAGAACGGGCGACACCCCGGGATTCCGGCCCCGTTTCGCCGCCGCAGAATGCGAAGTGCCCGATTTGCCCCGAACGTGCCCCGGTCAGGCCATGGTTGGTGATTTCCGCATACCGACTGTGCGTTTGCAATTACTTCCGGCGAGATAAACCTCGCCGCATTGTGACGCCGGACATAGGACGCAGGTCACTTACGAGCCGGGTTAGTGGACCCAGGAATACATCGTGAGCTGGGAAGCTCTTATCCGGGACGCAATATTCCCGCACTGGGTTCCACTAACTCGGATCGTACGTCACACCTTTGCCGTGGGAATTTCCGGCCGCTAAGAATGGCCCCGTCGCTCGGCGCCGTAACCAGAACTCGGCGTTTGCCGCCGCTCACAGGCCCGGGCGATGTCCCCCCATCGGAAGAGGTCGTCCCCGCCATGCCCAAGCACGCCAATTCTGGTCTCCCCCGCCTGACCCGGACCCATAAGCTCTCCGTTGCCGGTATTGCCGCTGCCGGTGCGGCCGCGCTGGCCCTTTCCGTCGTGCCGGGCACTGCCGACCACGGCAAGACCCAGGCCGCCGCCGTCGAGAACGTGAAGCCGGCCGCCTTCAGCGCCGTCGACACCGCCGCCAGGACCCAGCAGGCCACGATCGCCCGGCAGGCCGACACCTCCGCCGCCAAGGGGAAGGCCGAGGCCGCCGCGAAGAAGGTCGCCGCCCAGAAGGCCGCGGCAGCGAAGGCAGCCAAGGTGAAGGTCGCCGCCGCGAAGGCCAAGGCCGAGAAGGCGCGTGCCGTGAAGGCCGCCGCGAGCCGTTCCGCCGTGCGCACCGCGATACCCGCCGCCGCCCCGAAGCCGGCCGCCAAGCCCGTGGTCAAGCCGGTCGTGAAGACCTACCCGAACAACCTGGACGGCTGGATCCGCGAGTCGCTGGACGTCATGGCCAAGAAGGGCATCCCGGGTTCGTACAACGGCATCTACCGCAACCTGATGCGTGAGTCGTCCGGCAACCCGAACGCGATCAACCTCTGGGACATCAACGCCCAGAACGGCATCCCGTCCAAGGGTCTGCTCCAGGTCATCGACCCGACCTTCAGGACGTACCACGTCCCCGGCACCTCGTGGAACATCTACGACCCGGTCGCCAACATCACCGCCGCCTGCAACTACGCGGCCGCCACGTACGGCTCGATGGACAACGTGAACTCGGCCTACTGAGCCGCGGGGACGGCCCCAGCGCGCCGCGCACACACCGCCGAGGGGCGGCACCCGATGTCGGGTGCCGCCCCTCTGGCGTGGCGGTGAGGGGGCGCGCTTACTTGCGCATGACCTCCGGCTCGTGGCGGCGCAGCAGTCGCGCGACGACGAAGGCGAGCGCGACACCCAGGGTGATCAGGATGATCATGTCCATCACATAGACACCGGTCTGGTGCTTCCACAGCGGGTCCGGGTTGCCCGGCTCCCACGGCAGCAGGGTGTTCATGTCGGCGGTCGCGCCCATCGCGGCGACGGCCCAGCGCGACGGCATCAGCCAGGCGAACTGGGCGACGCCCACGGTGTCGAAGAGCTGGAAGAGCACGCCGGTGAAGACGACCTGGACGATGGCGAACATGACCAGCAGCGGCATGGTCTTCTCGGCGGTCTTGACCAGCGCGGAGATGATCAGGCCGAACATCATCGAGGTGAAGCCGAGCGCGATGATCGCCAGCGCCATCTCGACCGCCGGGGCCTTCGCCACGATGAGGCCCTCGCTGGGCATGTTCCGGGTGGAGAAGCCGATCGCCGCGATGATCACGCCCTGGAAGGCCGTGACCACGCCGAGGACGATCACCTTGGACATCAGATACGCCGACCGCGACAGGCCGGTGGCCCGTTCGCGCTCGTAGATGACCCGCTCCTTGATCAGCTCACGGACCGAGTTGGCGGCGCCCGAGAAGCACATGCCGACCGCGAGGATCAGCATGATCGTGCTCGCGTCGCGGTTGGTGCGGTGCTTCTCCAACGGGCCGTATCCGAGGCCGAAGTCGCTGGGGATCAGCATCGAGACCACACCGAGCACCGCGGGCAGGATCAGCATCAGTCCCAGGAAGCCCCGGTCGGAGGCGAGCACCGAGACATAGCGGCGCATCAGTGTCCAGAGCTGGGAGCCCCAGCTCTGGGACTTCTGTATCCGGGCCGGCGGCGCCTGGACATTGACCGACTGCGGGGCGACGGCGTCGAAGTCCGCCGCGTACAACTGGAAATGCGGGGAGCCGCGCCAGCGCCCCATCCAGTCGTAGTCGCGGTAGTTCTCGAACGCGGAGAAGACATCCGCCCAGGTGTCGTACTGGAAGAAGTTGAGCGCCTCCGCGGGCGGGCCGAAGTAGGCCACGCCACCGCCCGGGGCCATCACCAGCAGCTTGTCGCACAGACCGAGTTCGGCCACCGAGTGGGTGACGACCAGGACCGTGCGGCCGTCGTCGGCCAGGCCGCGCAGCAGCTGCATGACATCGCGGTCCATGCCCGGGTCCAGGCCCGAGGTCGGCTCGTCCAGGAAGATCAGCGATGGCTTGGTCAGCAGCTCCAGGGCCACCGACACCCGCTTGCGCTGGCCGCCGGAGAGCGAGGTGACCTTCTTGTCCTTGTGGACGTGGAGCTTGAGCTCGTGCAGCACCTCGTCGATCCGGGCCTCGCGCTCGGCCTCCGCGGTGTCGCCGGGGAAGCGGAGCTTGGCCGCGTACTTGAGCGCCTTCTGGACGGTCAGTTCCTTGTGCAGGATGTCGTCCTGCGGGACCAGACCGATGCGCTGGCGCAGTTCGGCGAACTGCTTGTAGAGGTTCCGGTTGTCGTAGAGGACATCGCCCTCGTTGGCGGGGCGGTAGCCGGTCAGCGCCTTGAGCAGCGTCGACTTGCCGGAGCCGGAGGGGCCGATGACCGCGATCAGCGACTTCTCCGGGACGCCGAAGGAGACGTCCTTGAGGATCTGCTTGCCGCCGTCGACGGTGACCGTGAGGTGGCGGGCCGAGAAGGAGACCTCGCCGGTGTCGACGAACTCCTCCAGGCGGTCGCCGACCAGCCGGAAGGTGGAGTGGCCGACGCCGATGATGTCGTTCGGGCCGATCACCTTGGTGCCGGACTTGGTGACCGGCTGGCCGTTGACATAGGTGCCGTTGTGGCTGCCCAGGTCGCGGATCTCGAAGCGGCCGTCGGGGGTGGCGCGGAACTCGGCGTGGTGGCGGGAGACCTGGAGGTCGGAGACGACCAGCTCGTTCTCCAGCGCACGGCCGATGCGCATCACCCGGCCCGTGTCGAGGCGGTGGAAGGTGGTCGGGCTGCGGTCGCCGCCGACCGGGGCGCCGCCCGCCTGCGGCCCGCGGGCCTGCTGCGGGGGCACGGCCTGCTGCGGCTGCGGGGCCTGCTGGGCCTGCTGGGCCTGCTGGGCCTGCTGGGGCGGGGCGTACGGCGGCCGGTCGCCCTGCGGCGGGGCCTGCCGGCCCTGCTGGGCGGGCGGCTGCTGGGCGGGCGGGGCCTGCCAGCCCTGCGCGGCCTGCTGCTGCGGTGCCCGGGCCGGTTGCGCGCCGAAGGCGTCGGCGGCCGGCGGGGCGGACAGGGTCACCCGGGGGCCGTCGGTGGCGTTGCCCAGATGCACGGTCGAGCCGGCGCCGACCTCCATCTGGTGGATCCGCCGGCCCTGGACATAGGTGCCGTTGGTGCTGCCCTGGTCTTCGATGATCCAGCTGCGGCCGGCCCATCGGACGGTGGCGTGCCGCCAGGAGACCCTGGCGTCGTCGAGCACCATGTCGCCCTGCGGATCACGTCCCACGTTGTAGGACCGGGACGGGTCGAGCGTCCAGGTCCTTCCGTTCAATTCGAGTACGAGTTCAGGCACTCCATGCCCCATTACATAGTCCCCCGAGTGACGCCCTGTATGGGAATCCAGGGTTGGCGAACATCGTAGGAACTATTTCAGGCTGAGCCCACCGACCGGAAACCGGGACGCGACAGGGCCGCACGGGCCTCGCCGGCGTGCCCGCCAAACACTCCCGGAGCACGGGAAGAGCCCTGGACGGACAGAGAACATCTGATTCCGGATGTTCCGGGCGGACCGGCCCCCGTCCGGGCGCGGGCCGCCTGCGCCGGGGCGCCATGCGGGTCCGTGGCGCAGGCGGCATGATGGAGGGGACGGACACCTTCCGGCCAGGCGGTCCGTCGCGGCCGCGGGGTGCCGCCCGGCCGAACGCACCGGCCCGCCACGGACATTGGTCCGCCCGCCCGGGCCCACAGGCCGGCCGGCCGGACACGACTGCATAACGATCAACGGGGCGCCCTCGGCCCGGGGTGACGGGGGGTGGGTACGGCGGCCCGGGGCCGCGCCGTTCCGAACCCCGGACACGCGTACGGAAACGGCCGCCCGACGGTTACCGTAAGGGCACCATGAGCGCATCGCAGATCCCGCCTGCCACCGCCGTACCGGGCGATGACGTCCCGACCCTGCTCGTAAAGATCTTCGGGAAGGACCGTCCCGGCATCACCGCTGGTCTCTTCGACACCCTCGCCGCCTACTCCGTCGATGTCGTGGACATCGAACAGGTCGTGACCCGGGGACGCATCACGTTGTGCGCGCTGGTCACGGCCCCCTCCCCCGCCCAGGGCTCCACCGGCTCCGCCGAGGGGGACCTGCGGGCCACCGTGCACAGCTGGGCCGAGTCGATGAGCCTCCAGGCGGAGATCATCTCCGGCCGGGGCGACAACCGCCCGCGCGGCACCGGACGTTCGCACGTCACCGTGCTGGGGCATCCGCTCACCGCGGAGACGACGGCCGCGGTCGCCGCCGCCATAACGGCCACCGGCGGCAACATCGACCGCATCTTCCGGCTGGCCAAGTATCCGGTGACGGCCGTCGAGTTCGCGGTCTCCGGCGCGCAGACCGCGACCCTGCGCAGCGTGCTGGCTCCCGAGGCCGCGCAGCTCGGGGTGGATGTCGCGGTGGTCGCGGCGGGGCTGCAGCGCCGGGCCCAGCGGCTGGTCGTGATGGACGTCGACTCGACGCTGATCCAGGACGAGGTCATCGAGCTGTTCGCGGCGCACGCCGGCTGTGAGGCCGAGGTCGCCGAGGTCACCGCGGCCGCGATGCGCGGTGAGCTGGACTTCGAGCAGTCCCTGCACGCCCGGGTCGAGCTGCTCGGCGGGCTGGACGCGTCCGTGGTCGAGGCGGTCCGCAAGGAGGTACGGCTCACCCCCGGCGCCCGCACCCTGGTGCGGACCCTCAAGCGGCTGGGCTACCAAGTCGGCGTCGTCTCGGGCGGTTTCACGCAGGTCACCGACGCTCTCCAGGAGGAGCTGGGGCTGGACTTCGCCTCCGCCAACACCCTGGAGATCATCGACGGCAAGCTCACCGGCCGGGTCACCGGTGAGATCGTCGACCGGGCCGGCAAGGCCAGGCTGCTGCGCAGCTTCGCCCAGCAGGCCGGGGTGCCGCTGTCCCAGACCGTGGCGATCGGTGACGGTGCCAACGATCTCGACATGCTCAACACCGCCGGGCTCGGTGTCGCCTTCAACGCCAAGCCGGTGGTGCGGGAGGCGGCGCACACCGCTGTGAACGTGCCGTTCCTGGACACCGTGCTGTATCTGCTGGGCATCACCCGCGAAGAGGTCGAGGCGGCGGAGACGCACGTCGGCTGAGCGGGGCCGGGCCAGGCGCGGGCCGGTGGCTCCCCGCCGGCCGGGGCCCGTCCCCCGCACACGAGGCCCCGGCAGCGGACAGCTGCCGGGGCCTCGTCGCATCCGGCCCGCCCCGCGCGCACGGCGCGGGAGGGGGCTCCGGGATCAGTCGTGCGGGGTCCAGTACGCGATCAGCCGGGCGGCGCCGTGCTCCACCGACTTCCAGGATCCGTTGAAGCTGAGCACGGCCAGCGAGGCGGTCGGGAATCCGCTGCGGTTCATCCGCGGCAGCAGATTGCCCTCGGCCTCGCCCGAGAGCGCCTCGGCGAGGGCGTGCACACCCGGGTTGTGTCCGACCAGCATCAGGTCGGACACGTCGTCGGAGGTCTCGTTGAGCAGCGCGAGGAGCTCCCCGAGGGAGGCCTCGTAGATCCGCTCCTCATAGACGGTCTTGGGCCGCTGTGGCAGCTCGTGGACGGCGAGCTTCCATGTCTCACGGGTGCGTGCGGACGTCGAGCACAGGGTCAGATCGGGGGTGATCCCGGCTCCGGCCAGCCAGCGGCCGGCGACCGGGGCATCCTTGCGGCCGCGCTCGGCGAGCGGACGCTCATGGTCGCTGGACTCCGACCATTCGGCCTTGGCGTGTCGGAGGAGGACAATCCGGCGTGGTGTATCGGCGCTCATGCGTCCCAGCTTCGCACGAAAGGCGGCGCGGGGCGCGGGGTGTTGAACTGCTGATTCCGCCTCTTGGCAGGGCCCATGGGCGGTCATCCGGCAACACTGCGGACAATCCTGGCCAAGATCTCCAGCAGCGCGGCCAGGCCCTGCGGGACGTCGGCGGCGCTGGCCCTGGAGGAGCCGGCGACGAGCGCCAGCAGGGCCACGAAGCAGACCACCGGAAGCGCCAGCGCCCACCACGGCAGCCGCGGCCGCAGACGCGGGGTCCCGGCGGCGGGTGACCGGCGGAAGGCGGCGGGCATGCGGATCGCCTCCGTGGCGGCGCGAAGGGCGGCGCGGCCGCTGATCACGGTGCGCCCACCGCGGGGTGCGGTGTTCTTCGACGCTACGGATCCGCAGCCGCCGTTCCCATCCGGGAAACCACCCACTCGCCCCTGACGCCTACCCCCTAGGGGACGGTGGGGCGGCCCCCACCCCGTCCCCGTGGGCCCTACGGGGCGGCGATACTCGCGATGATCGCGACGAGAACGGTCACCCCGAGCATGGCACCCAGGACGAGGAGCAGCTTCTTGTGGCTGTTCTGCGGATTCGGTTCGAGCACTGGCATGGGCCCAGTGTCGCACTCAGGCCTCGTCCTCGATCCGGCGGTCCCGGCCGGCCAGCACCCCCACCACGATCTGCGGCACCATCAGCCCTGCCATCAGGGCGATCGGCAGCCCCCAGCCACCACTGTTCTGGTACAGCGTGCCCACCAGCAGCGGTCCGGGGAGGGAGAGCAGGTAGCCCACGCACTGCACGAAGGCCGACAGCTTGCCGACCCCGGCGGCGCTGGTCGCGCGCATCCCGATCATCGTCAGGGCCAACGGGAAGGCGCAGTTGGAGATGCCCATCAGCAGCGCCCAGGCCCAGGCGCCGGCGGCCGGTGCCAGCCACAGCCCGGCGTACCCGGCCAGGCCGCACAGGCCGAGCAGCACCACGACCGGACCCTGATGCCGCATCCGGGACGCCAGCCGCGGCAGGACGAAGGAGAGCGGGACGCCCACCGCCATGGTCACCGCGAGCAGCACCCCCGCGGTGCCCGCCGAGACCCCCGCGTCGCGGAAGATCTGCGGCATCCAGCCCATGGTGATGTACGCGGCGGTGGCCTGCAGGCCGAAGAAGAGGGCGAGCCACCAGGCGGTCGGCGAGGACGCGATCCGCAGGGGGGCCTCCTCGGTGCGTACCGCGGCGCCGGCGGACGGTCCGGCGGCGGCCCCGCGCTGGCGCGCGATCACGAGCCAGGGCAGCACGGCGACGGCGGCCGGCACCGCCCACCCCGCCAGTCCGACCCGCCAACTGCCGCCCAGCGCCCCGGTCATGGGCACGGTGAGGGCCGCGGCGAGCGAGGTGCCCAGGGCCAGCGCCATGGAGTAGAGCCCGGTCATCGAGCCGACCCGGTCGGGGAACCAGGCCTTGATCACGACCGGGATCAGCACATTGCTGACCGCGATACCGGCCAGGGCGACCGCGCTGGCGGCGACGAAGCCGCCGGTGCCGCCGGCGAACGGGCGCGCCGCGACGCCCAGGGTGATCCCGGCCAGCCCGGCGCAGACGACCGTGCCGGGCCCCCAGCGCCTGGCCAGCCGGGGCGCGGCGATACCGAAGACGGCGAAGCACAGGGCGGGCACGGAGGTCAGCAGCCCGGCGACGGTGCCGCTCATGCCGAGGCCGTCGCGGACCTCCTCCATGAGCGCGCCGAGGCTGGTGATGGGCGGGCGGAGGGTGAGCGCGGCGAGGACGAGTCCGGCCGTCACGATCCGCAGCAGCCAGCGGGCGGCCGGTGCGCCCGCCGTCGGGCCCGGAGGTTCGCCGGATGTCGAGCCGGGGGGTCTGCCCCGGACAGGGCCGGACTCGGGGTGGTCCCGGCCCTCGGCCGGGCGGGCGGAAGGGGCCGTGGCGGGCTCGGCGTCGGGGCCGAGCGTCTCGGTGTCGTCGTGTGCCATTCGCCCATCATAGAATCATGGGATGAATGCCTGTCCAGTGGAAATCGATACCCTCTGCTGGCCCGCCGCGGCGCCGGGGACCAGCCGGGTCCACCGCGCCGCACGGCGACCGTCCGACTCCCCTCCCACCCCGGAGCGCACCCATGCCCCTGTCCTCGCCCCACCGGTCCGCGCTGGCCGACCAGGTGATCACGCAGCTGCGCGCCCAGATCACCTCCGGTGAGTGGCCGGTGGGCTCCCGTATCCCGACCGAGCCGGAGCTGGTCGAGCAGCTCGGGGTGGCCCGGAACACCGTCCGCGAGGCCGTCCGGGCGCTGGCCCACAACGGGCTGCTGGACATCCGGCAGGGCTCGGGCACGTACGTGGTGGCGACCAGCGAACTGGCCGGGGTGATGAACCGGCGGTTCGCGGCCGCCGAGCCCCGCCACATCGCCGAGCTGCGCAGCGCCCTGGAGGCGTCCGCCGCCCGGCTCGCCGCCCGCCGTCGCACCGCCCATGACCTGCGGCAGCTCGACACCCTGCTGGAGCGGCGCGAGCGGGCCTGGGAGTCCGGTGCGGCGGAGGCCTTCGTGGAGGCGGACGCGACCTTGCACATGGCGATCGTGGCGGCCGCGCACAACGAGGTGCTGGCCGAGATCTATGCCGACCTCGGGGGCGTCCTGCGCGACTTCCTGCGGGCGGATGTGGGCGAGGAGCTGCGGCCCGAGAGCCTCATGGACCACGACCGGCTGGTGGCGGCGATCCGTGCGGGCGACGGCGACCGGGCCGCCGCCGAGGCCGGTGCGCACCCCTTCGGCTGCCGGCTCGGCGGCCCGGAAGCGGACTGACCGCCGGCGGGCTGACCACCGGCGGGCGCTCCCCGGCGCGGACCCGCCGCCCCGGACATCGCGGACGCCGTGGCACCGCGGGCCGGCCGTACGCGCCTCCCCCGCCCCGGAAACCACATACCGCCCGCCCCGGCGAACCGGGACGGGCGGTACGAAGTCGTACGGGCGGGCGTCAGGCGCCCATCATGTGCACACCGCCGTCGACGTGCACGATCTCGCCGGTCGTCCGCGGGAAGAAGTCGGACAGCATGCCGACGACACCGCGGCCGGCCGGCTCCGGGTCGGCCAGGTCCCAGCCGATCGGGGCGCGGTGGTTCCACACGTCCGCCAGCTCCTCGAATCCGGGGATGGACTTGGCGGCCATCGACTTGATCGGGCCCGCCGAGACCAGGTTGCAGCGGATGTTCCGGGGGCCGAGGTCACGCGCCAGGTAGCGGTTGGTGCTCTCCAGCGCGGCCTTGGCCACGCCCATCCAGTCGTACTTCGGCCAGGCGATCTGCGCGTCGAAGGTGAGGCCGACGACCGCGCCGCCGTGCTCCATCAGCGGCAGGCAGGCCATCGTCAGCGACTTGTACGAGTACGCCGAGACCTGGACCGCGGTGCCCACGTCGGACCACTCCGCCTCCAGGAAGTTGAAGGCGCCCTGCGGGCCGAAGGCGATGGAGTGCACGATGCCGTCGAGACGGGCGCCCTCGCCCTGGTGCTCGCGGATCTTGTCGGCCAGCCCGTCCAGGTGCTCCTGGTTGGTGACGTCCAGCTCGATGACCGGCGCGGGCTTGGGCAGCCGCTTGGCGATCCGCTCGACGAGCGAGAGCCGGCCGAAGCCGGTGAGGATGACCTCGGCGCCCTCGTTCTGGGCGACCTTGGCCGCCTGGAACGCGATCGACGACTCGGTCAGGACTCCCGTGACCAGGATCCGCTTGCCTGCGAGGATTCCACTCATGCTGATCAGTGACCCATGCCCAATCCGCCGTCGACAGGAATGACGGCTCCGGTGATGTAAGCGGCCTCGTCGGAGGCCAGGAAGCGAACCGAGGCGGCGATCTCCTCGGGCTGCGCATACCGCGCGAGCGGTACCTGCTTGACGATGCCCTCCCGCTGCTCATCGGTGAGCACACGGGTCATGTCGGTGTCGACGAAGCCGGGGGCGACGACGTTGACGGTGATGTTGCGGCTGCCCAGCTCCCGGGCGAGCGAGCGGGCGAAGCCCACCAGCCCGGCCTTGGAGGCGGCGTAGTTCGCCTGGCCCGGAGCACCCATCAGGCCCACGACGGACGAGATCAGCACGACCCGGCCCTTGCGGGCCCGCAGCATCGCGCGGTTGGCGCGCTTGACCACCCGGAACGTGCCGGTGAGGTTGGTCTCCAGTACCGAGGTGAAGTCCTCCTCGGACATCCGCATCAGCAGCTGGTCACGGGTGACGCCGGCGTTGGCCACCAGCACCTCGACCGGACCCTGCTTCTCCTCGATCTCCTTGTACGCCTGCTCGACCTGCTCGCTGTCCGTGATGTCGCACTTCACGGCCAAAAACCCCGCGGGCGGCTCGCCCGAGCGGTAGGTGATGGCGACCTGGTCGCCTGCCTCGGCGAAGGCACGGGCAATGGCGAGGCCGATGCCGCGGTTACCTCCGGTGACCAGAACCGAGCGGCTCAAGAGATCACCCTTTCCGTTTCCTGTCCGTCCTGCGTTCGATACGAAACTATCGGTCACGGGGCGCATCCGTGGAATCGAGCACGGACAGGCACGTGCGCCGGTGACTGTCGGGATCCCACAGAACCACGCCCCGGGCGCCACACCCCGCGAGCCCCGGCGGGCCGTGTCGCCCCGGGCCCGGCGCCGCCCCGCCCGGCCGACGCACCGTGCCCCGCCCCGCCGCGCACTGGGCCGCGGGCGCGCCGCAGGGCATGATGCAGGCGCCGACCACGGGAGGAACCCTTGCCTGCACGCCACGCCCTCGACGACTCGTTCCTGGCGCTGCCGCTGCGCGCGCTGGCCGACGCCGCGCTGGCCCGGGCCCGCGCACTGGGCGCCGACCACGCGGACTTCCGCCTGGAGCGGATCCGCAGCGCCGCCTGGCGGCTGCGGGACGCCCGGACCTCCGGGACCTCCGACACCACCGACCTCGGGTACGCGGTGCGGGTGGTGCACGGCGGGTCCTGGGGCTTCGCGTCCGGGGTGGATCTGACGATGGACGCGGCGGCGCGGGTGGCCGCGCAGGCCGTGGCGATGGCGAAGCTGTCGGCGAAGGTGAGCCGCGCCGCGGGCTCCGACGAGAGGGTGGAGCTGGCGCCGGAGCCCGCGCATCCGGACCGCACCTGGGTCTCCTCGTACGAGATCAACCCGTTCGACGTGCCGGACGGCGAGAAGACCGGGCTGCTGGCCGACTGGAGCGCGCGGCTGCTGGCCGACAAGGGCGTGGCCCACGCCGACGCCTCGCTGCTGACCGTCCAGGAGAACAAGTTCTACGCGGACACCGCGGGCACCAGCACCACCCAGCAGCGGGTGCGGCTGCACCCCGAGCTGACGGCCGTCGCCGTGGACCCGGTGAGCGGCGACTTCGACTCGATGCGCACCCTCGCCCCGCCGGCCGGTCGCGGCTGGGAGTACCTGACCGGCGGCCACCACGACTGGGACGCGGAACTCGCCCGCCTCCCGGAGCACCTCGCCGAGAAGATGCGCGCACCCGGCGTCGAGGCCGGCACCTACGACCTGGTGGTGGATCCCTCCAACCTCTGGCTGACGATCCATGAGTCGATCGGCCACGCCACCGAGCTGGACCGCGCACTGGGCTACGAGGCGGCGTACGCGGGCACCTCGTTCGCCACCTTCGACCAGCTCGGCACGCTGGCGTACGGCTCCGCGCTGATGAACGTGACCGGCGACCGGACCGCCGAGCACGGCCTCGCCACGATCGGCTACGACGACGAGGGGGTGGCCGCCCAGTCCTGGGACCTGATCAAGGACGGCACCCTGGTCGGCTATCAACTCGACCGCAGAATCGCCAAGTTGACCGGCTTCTCCCGCTCCAACGGATGCGCCTACGCGGACTCCCCGGACCATGTACCGGTCCAGCGGATGGCGAACGTCTCCCTGCAGCCGGCACCGGACGGACCGTCCACCGACGCACTGATCTCGGGCGTGGAACGCGGCATCTACGTCGTCGGCGACCGCTCCTGGTCCATCGACATGCAGCGGTACAACTTCCAGTTCACCCAGCAGCGCGCCTACGCGATCCGGAACGGGCGGCTGGCCGGGCAGCTGCGCGACGTGGCCTACCAGGCGACCACCACCGACTTCTGGGGCTCCATGACGGGGGTCGGCGGACCGCAGACGTACGTGCTCGGCGGCGCCTTCAACTGCGGAAAGGCCCAACCCGGCCAGGTCGCCGCGGTCTCCCACGGCTGCCCCTCGGCACTGTTCCGGGGTGTGAACATCCTGAACACCGCGAAGGAGTCAGGGCGTTCCTGAGCGGGAGTAAATCGAGGCACCGAGTCCGCACGAAGTCTGCACGGGGATGCGCCATGTCGGCAGCGCATGCGCATGCCCCGGCCGCCCGCGTAGGGTCAACGGGCAGTCGGGGCAGGGCAGGCGCGGCAGCGGGTGGTCAGACGGTGCCGAACTCTCCAGCCTTGACGCCTGCCACGAAGGAAGAAAACGAGTCGGACGGGAAGCTCAGAACCGGTCCACTCGTGGCCTTGGAGTCACGGACGGGAACGTCGCCGCGCGAGGCGGCGAGGTTCGTGGCGACCTCGATGCAATCGCCGCCGTTGCTGCTGTAGGAGGACTTGAACCAGCGGGGAGAATCCGGGGATTCGGTCGTCACGGGATGCCCTTTCGCAACTGCTCGATCATGGCCACAGACGTCGCCTGCGACAGCGCTTCGGCCTGCAACTGATGGTATGCGGTCAGCATGGACACCACGGAACTGCCCTCGCGCTCCAAGTGCCCGCGTGCTTGTGACTCCGCGTAGGCGACCACTGATCGGTCAGCCAGAGTCAAGAGGTTGACCGGCAGGTTGAATGACCGCCTTGCGCCTATGCCGAAGGGTGCCACTTGCAGTACCCAGTTGGGGCGCGATGCGACATCGACCAGTTGCCTCAACTGATCCTTCATGACCTCGGCTCCGCCTACCTCATGCCGGAGACAGCTTTCGTCCATCACCACAAGCACCATCGGCGGCCGGGTGCGCACAAGTGCATCTTGCCTCGCCACAAGGAAAGAGACTCGTTCCTCGGCTTGTTCGGATGTGATGGCCCCGCGCTGGACATCGCCATCAGCCACCGTCCGCGCGTACTCCGACGTCTGTAACAGACCGGGGACCAGTCCGATCTGGAACAGGCGAATCTCTACCGCCCGGCCCTCGTACCCCACGTACTCCGGGAAGCCTTCCAACAGGCTGCCGTGTTTGATCTCGCGGTACTGACGCTCGAATGTGTCCGCTGTCTCCTCGATGCCGAAGGCGCGGTCTGCGCTACGCGAGAAACGCAGGGTTGGCGGTTTCCGAGCAGTTTCAACAGCCGAAATGTGCTGGCTGGAATATTCCATGATCCCGGCTAGATCTTCCTGCCCCCACCCGCGCTCCTCCCGCAACCTGCGCAGACGGGCCCCGTAGGCCGCTTCCGGGCTACTTTCAGGCTCCAACTCCCTGCGGTTGACCATGACTTCCCCAACCCCTCCTTCGGTTCTGATTACTTGAAGGGTTCCCGACTCTAGGCCACGCTGAGTCGCCTTGGTAGTTGAATGACTACAGAGAGGAGCGAGCGTTGGTACGGAAGCGCACTCCCCCACAGCCCCGCGCTCGGCGAGCGGCGGGCGAGGGGAGGACGAGTGACCCCGACTCTCCCGAACGCGGTGAGCCACCGAGTGACTGCGGGCACCCGAGGTGCCCGTTCGCGAAGAGCCCGGATGACGGTGTACAGCCGGAGCACGAGCGAGCCGGCGACAACGACAGTGAGTCGTTGAACCGCCTTCGCGCGCGGATGCACCAGGACTACGAACGGCGCCAACGGTACGGACCTCTGGGGCGCTCACTGTGACCTGCTTCAAAATGCCAGAAGCTGCGAGCCGAATTGGCGGAAGCCAAACGGGCCGGCGACCAATCGAAGGCCACTGACTGCCGGGTATTGCTGCGGAGGCACACCCAGCACGACGGCGTACCGGTTGAAGCTCCCCTCACCTTCCCTCTCCCTAACGCAGCCGCAATGGCGGTTTCCGATGGGAGGACGCAGACGTGAAGCGTGCATACCAAGTGGCCGCCGCCTTTACGGGGCCGCTGCTCATCATCATGGTCAGCAGCTCATGTGGATTCGTCATCGGAGCCACCTTCCGCCTCTAGGTTCCCGCCCTCTCCGACGCCAAAGACTCCGCCCTTGCCACATTGATTCGCTCTGCGGTAAAGGCGGGTTCCACCCCGGCCGGTTGCCTGCGTGACGGTCGGCAACCAACCGGTTCTGTAAGAGCACCAAATGACCTGACGACGCAGGAGGAATGCAGTATGACCACCGCTACTACTACGCCCGTCCCGTTCGGCGTCCGACACCTGTTGTCACCGGCTCCGACGAACTGCGAAGCGCCCGTCATCACGTACAGCGACACGCTTCAACTGAACGTCTCCGCCGAGGGCAACCCGTGGCACGCGATCACGGCGGAGATGCCCGAGACGCAAACGGAGACAAGCAACGGTGACGGTTCGTCCCCGGGGTCCGACAGCGGAACCGACCTCTACTGACATGCGATCCATCCTCATCCTGACCGGCCGGGACGACCTCACGGCCGACGCAGTGGTGGAGGATCTGGTGACACGCGGTGAGCGCGTCGTCAGGTACGACACTGCCGACTTTCCCACCGCTTCCCGTCTGGCCGTCTCCCTTACCGGGGACGGTTGGACGGGCCCTCTCACCGGCTCCCGAAGAGTCCGCCTGGAATCCATCAAGTCCGTGTGGTGGCGTCGGCCCAACGAGTTCAGGACCCCCGATGACTGGCCCGGACACGCCCGCGCACTCGCGGTCTCGGAAGCACGCTCAGGGCTACTCGGCGTACTCGGCTCTCTGCCCGTCCGATGGATCAACCACCCCGCCGACGACGCGGCAGCGAACTACAAACCCAAGCAACTTGCCGCCGCCGCCCGATGTGGACTGAACGTGCCCCGTTCCGTGATCACTTCGGACCCCGAACACGCCCGTACGTTCATGGGGGATGACACCGTCGTATACAAGGGACTCGGTGGTGGCGTACTCGGCCCCAACGGGAAACGGCAGTTCCTCCCCGTGGCTCTTGTTTCCGCAGACCAGGTGGATGACGGCGTAAGCGGTACCGCGCACCTATTTCAGGAACGCGTGGCCAAGGCTTACGAAGTGCGCTTGACCGTGATCGGTGGGCGCATGTTCCCCGTCGCCATCCATACGGACAGCGAAGCCGCGCAACTCGACTGGCGAACCGACTACCGCTCGCACACATATGAGGTGGTGGACCTGCCTCCGGAAGTCGAGCAAGGGGTCCGCCTGCTCATGGACGAACTCGGCTTATTCTTCGGCGCATTGGATTTCGCCGTCACGCCGGACGGGCGTTGGGTGTTCTTCGAGGTGAACCCCAACGGTCAATGGCACTGGCTTGCCGTCAAGGCCGGTGTTCCGCTCGTTGAAGCCATGGCCGATGCTCTGCAAGGAGAAACCGCATGACCGAGGCCTTCACATGGACCGAAGCCGCCAAGGAGCTGGCGGACAAGGTGACCGCCGGCGCGCCTGAGTGGCACGACTCGGTGAGCAATACCCCCCGTCATCGGCTGATCCCGCGCTGGTGGCAGCGCATCCCCGACAGCCCCACGCAGGAATGGGAGTTGGTAGACCTTCCCGACGCCTCACCCGAGCGGCTGCACGCCGCATACGCCGACGAAACGCTGGTGACCCGGGTCGGTCCCACTCACGCTGACCACGCCACCCGAGGCGAGCGCGGCAAGGGCGATCCCACCTCGTCGTCCACTCTGCCGGGGCTCATCGTGTCCATGGCGCACCGGCTCGACGTGAGGCCCGGGCACAAGGTGTTGGACGTGGGCACGGGGTCGGGATACTCCGCCGGTCTGTTCGCCCGCCGCTTCGGGGACGAGAACGTGACCAGCGTGGACGTGGATCCGTACGTGGTCGAGGCTGCTCGCACGCGACTCGCCGAGTTCGGGCGCACTCCGCGCGTGGAAGCCATCGACGCCACCGGAGAACTCCCGGAGCCGGAATATGACCGCATCATGGCAACCGTTTCCGTGCGGCCCGTCCCTGCGCCGTGGCTCCGCGCTCTGCGTCCCGGCGGACGGCTCGTGACGACCGTCGCGCACACCGCACTTCTGATCACGGCGGACATGGGAAGCGATGGCGTCGCACGGGGCACCGTGCAGCCCGACCCGGCGACCTTCATGGCGGCCCGGCAGGCTGTCGACTACCCGGCGAAGCTGAACGACATCTTCGTGTCCGCGCGCGTACGGGAAGGGGAGGACGTTCGGCCCACGGACGGAGCGATTCCCGACCTATGGCAGGAATGGCCGCTTCGGTGGCTGTACGAGCTGGAGACACCCGGAGTCGAGACCCGCGCGGCCACCTACCCGGACGACGGGCGGCGCGTGGTGTGGCTCCTCGCAGCGGACGGATCATGGGCACGTGCTGAGGACGGGGCCACACCCCTGGTTCACCAGGGCGGTCCCCGCCGGCTCTGGGATGGCCTGGAACGGGTCCGCCGCACATGGGAGCAGAACAACCGCTTCCCCCTGCACACGCTGCGGGCCGAACTCACCGCCGAGGGCGGCTCCCTCCTGTCCCCGGACGGGTCGTGGTCCTTCCCCATCTGATGACCGGACGCATACGGCCCGTCCGGCTTCTCCCCACTCACAGGGCAGCCGGACGGGACCTTGCTCCTCTGACGGAGAGGTAACCGTGGACCACTGCAACCTGTCCGCCCGCGCGCCTTGGATCGGGCTGATGTACACGCGCCGGAACGACGATGCTCCGCTCGCGGGCTTCCCCGACCCTGAGCACCCGCACGCACAGGTTGTCTGCGAGTTGGCCAAGGGGCACGGCGAGGTGCACGCCGACTTCCTGGAGGAGATGGACGCCGATTACCAGGTCTGGGTCCGGTGGGAGGGCGTGCACTTCACGTACGTCTGTGTCAGACCGTGCGAAATGGTCGATCCCACCGTTGACCCCGTGAAGCAGTCAGCGTGCATGCTGTACGCGGAGCACCCATCGCACCATTCGTGGGAGCTCACGGACCTGCCGCACGACTAGACCGTGTCTTGCGGACGGCCCCCGGCCTTCGACCCTGCCGCCCACAAGCAGCGGAGCAGCTGCACACCACCCCCGCCATACGGTCCCGTCCGGACGCTCGCCGCCTCACCCACCGAACCGGCAGAGCATGAGGATGTTGCTGGAGGTGAGGAAACCTCCCGGGACGGGATGGTTGCGGTGGAGCCGAGGCCGCTTTGCACGGGGTTGATGATGCCCTTGCAGGTGGCGTTGCCGTTGCTGTCGGCCACAGCGGTGCACAGGACAGGCCCATTGGCTTCGCCGGAGTGGAAGGTGATCACTGCCCCGGGATTGCGCCGGTGACAGTGACCGGCCGGGACGTGATGTTGGTGCAGGGGCAGGGGCCCCGGCGGCGGTGGCCGTCGCGGTGACGGCGGCGGTGCCTGGGGTGGTGAAGGTGGCCGTGCCGGTGGCTACTCCGGAGGCGTTGGTGATCGCGAAGCCGATGAGGGTGTGGTTGCTGTTGAAGGTCACCACGTTGGGCACCGGCACCCCGTTGCACGTCACCGTGGCGGACAGCGTCGTGGGCCGGCCCACGGTCACCGTTCCCGAGGGAGGCGTCAAAGCGGTGCCGCAGGACCGTGCCCTGCTGCGCTTCGACCGTGCGGCGCTGGCGACCGAGCCCGGTGAGGTGAGCGCCTTCAAACACTGAACAGGACGGGCATCACTGCCGTCTCCACCCGTGCGCGGGCCGCCGATAAGCTCTGCTCCCGGGTCGACGCCGCAGCATCGCCGGAGCCCGCGGAGTCCGGGGCGCACCGGTACGGACAGGGAGTGAGGGTAACCCATGAAGAGCCGCCTGAGCCGTCTGACCTGCACAGATGCCGGGCGGAGGGGGCGGGCCGTGCACGGAGCCCGGCTCTTTCGGGACGTGCCCCCCGTGACCATGCCGCACACGACGCAGGAGGCCGGTCGATGAGCCGTCGCACCCGTACACCGCACGAGATCGTCGAGCGGGCCCTGGAGCTCTCCCGGGCCGACGGCTGTGTGGTCATCGCCGACGAGCACTCCAGCGCCAATCTGCGCTGGGCGGGCAATGCGCTCACCACCAACGGCGTCACCCGCGGCCGCACCCTCACCGTCGTGGCGACCGTCGACGGTAGCCAGGGCACCGCCTCCGGCGTCGTGACGCGCTCCGCGGTGACGGCGGACGAGCTGGAGCCGCTGGTCCGGGCCGCCGAGGCGGCGGCCCGGGAGGCCGGACCGGCCGAGGACGCGCAGCCGCTGGTGGGCGGCGAGAAGACGTCCGCGGACTTCACCGAGGCGCCCGCCGAGACCTCCTCGGAGGTGTTCGCGGCGTTCGCGCCGGCGCTGGGCGAGGCCTTCCGGCAGGCCCGCTCCGGCGGCCGGGAGCTGTACGGCTTCGCCCACCACGGCGTCGTCTCGTCGTATCTGGGCACCTCGGCCGGGCTGCGGCTGCGGCACGACCAGCCCACCGGGACGCTGGAGCTGAACGCCAAGTCGGCCGGGGGCGCGGCCGAACCCCGCTCGGCCTGGGCGGGGCGGGCGACCCGTGACTTCACCGACGTCGATCCGCGGGAGATGGACGCCGAGCTGAGCCGGCGGCTGGGCTGGGCGCGGCGGCGGGTCGAGCTGCCCGCCGGGCGGTACGAGACGCTGCTGCCGCCGACCGCCGTCGCCGACCTGCTGATCTACCAGATGTGGTCGTCCGGGGCCCGCGACGCCGCGGAGGGCCGTACGGTCTTCTCCCGGCCGGCCGACGCGAGCGACGCGGACCGGGCCCGGCCCGGCGCGGGCACCCGGCTGGGCGAGCGGCTCAGCGCGCTGCCGCTGACGCTGCGCAGCGACCCCCGGGCGGCCGGTCTGGAGTGCGCCCCATTCGTTCTGGCGCACTCCTCCGGGGACGACGCCTCGGTGTTCGACAACGGGCTGCCGCTCGCACCCACCGAGTGGATCCGCGAGGGCGTCCTGCACCGGCTGCCGACCACCCGGCACAGCGCCGGGCTGACCGGCCTCCCGGTGGCGCCGGGTATCGACAACCTCCTCCTGGAGGGCGGCGGTTCGCGCTCGCTGGACGAGATGGTGGCGGCCTCCGGGCACGACGGTCCCACGCTGCTGCTGACCTGTCTGTGGTACATCCGCGAGGTGGACCCGGCGACGCTGCTGCTGACCGGGCTGACCCGGGACGGCGTCTACCTCGTCGAGAACGGCGAGGTGACCGGCGAGGTCAACAACTTCCGGTTCAACGAGTCGCCGGTGGATCTGCTGTCCCGGGCGGTGGAGGCGGGCCGTACGGAGCGGACCCTGCCGCGCGAGTGGGGCGACTACTTCACCCGGGCCGCGATGCCGGCCCTGCGCGTCGCCGACTTCCACATGAGTTCGGTCAGCCGGGGGGTGTGACGGGGCCGGGCGCGCCCGGCCCCGGGCCCCGCGCGCACAAACCCGTGTGTGGGGCCCGCCGCGCTGGCCATAGACTTCTGCCCGGTCCCTTACGGGACACCCTGTCCTCCCTCACGGGAAATACCGATCGATCAGGAACGCCATGACACGCCTCGGCGAATCCGTCGCCCGCGCCAGCACGCTGCTCTCCGCCGACCTCTCCTCGGACGCCACGGTCCAGGAGCTGCTCCAGGAGACGGGCGCGCGGCGCTATCTCGACCTGACGGACCTGCCCGCCAAGGAGCAGGCCGAGCTGATCGCGGCCCGTACGGTCGAGGTCCTGCCGGGCGTGGCGGCGCTGGCCGAGCGGATCGAGGAGCGCCGGGCGGCCGGCGGCGGCCTGCACATCAAGCTGGGCATCGACCCGACGGCAACCGATGTGCACCTCGGGCACGCCGTCCCGCTGATCGTGCTGAGCCGGTTCCAGCGGCTGGGCCATGACGTCACGCTGATCATCGGTGACTTCACCGCCAAGATCGGCGACCCCTCGGGCCGTACCGCCGAGCGCCCGCCGCTGACCGACGAGGACATCGCGCACAACCTCGCCACCTACCGCGAACAGGTGCGCCCCTTCTTCGACTTCGAGAAGGTCAGCTTCCGGCAGAACAGCGAGTGGCTGGCGCCGTACACCTTCCCGGAGCTGCTCTCGCTGCTCGCCCAGGTGCCGGCCTCGCAGCTGCTGCAGCGCGAGGACTTCCGCAACCGGCTGGCCGCCGGGTCCGGTCTGACCATGACGGAGCTGCTCTACCCCATCGCGCAGGGCCTGGACTCGGTGGCGCTGGAGTGCGATGTGGAGCTGGGCGGCTCCGACCAGCTGCTGAATCTGCAGATGGGCCGCAAGCTGATGGAGCTGCGCGGGCAGCGTCCGCAGCTGGTGGTGACCATGCCGCTGATCGAGGGCACGGACGGCACGGGCGCCAAGATGTCCAAGTCCAAGGGCAATTACGTCGGGCTGGGCGCGCCCGCCGACGATGTCTTCGGCAAGATCATGTCGGTGCCGGACCGGCTGATGGAGCCGTACCTCAAGGCCTGGACGGAGTGGACCGACGAGGAGATCGGGCTCGCCCTGGGCCGGATCGCGGACCGCTCGCTGCACCCGATGGACCTGAAGAAGGTCCTCGCGGGCGAGGTCGTGGCCGCGCTGTACGGCCTGGAGGCGGCGATGGCGGCGCGCGCCGGGTTCATCGCGCAGTTCTCCAAGAAGTCGTTCTCCGATGTGGAGTCGCTGCCGGTCGTCGAGGTCGCCGCGCACGCCGCCGAGACGGTGGCGACGGTGCTGACGAGCGTGCTGGAGTTCACCCCGAGCGCCTCGGCGGCGCGGCGGCTGGCCAAGCAGAACGCGCTGCGGCTGGTCGTGGAGGGTGCGGACGGTCAGCGGACCGTGGTGCTCGCCGAGGCCGATGCCGTCCGCCCGCTGGGCGAGGTGCTGGCCGAGAAGCTGACGGACACCACCGGGGTGGCGTACCTGAAGGCCGGACGGAAGCTGGCGCAGCTCGACGGCCGCTGAGCCGGTAAAGCGGTGGGCGGCCGGTGCGCGCGGGTGCGCGCCGGCCGCCCCTGTCGTGCCATCGGTCCGGCGTCCGGCCCCACCGGCCGGACGCAGCCGCCGATCGTCCTTAGGTCGCGTGTCTCTTGTGGCCGCGCAGGGAGACCCACAGCCGGTCCCCGAGGGCGACGATGACGACGGCGCCGGCCAGTTGCAGCAGGTGCCGGATCCAGTCGATGCCCCGGGTGTCGGCGACCCCGAGGCCGGTGGCGGCCCAGTTGCCCAGGACGCTGCCCAGCATGCCGAAGATCACGGTCAGCCAGAGCGGGATCTGTTGCTTGCCCGGGATGATGGCCTTGGCGATCAGGCCCAGCACCAGGCCCACGATGATGGCCCACAACCACGTCATGACGCCTCCTCTTGCGGCACGGTGCAGATGCTCGCCCCTCAGTGTCGCTCCGCGGCGTCCCGGGCGCACCCCGGAGCCGGGCGGGTACACGGGGGGGGCCGGGCGGTGTGGGGCACGACCCGGTCTCGTCGGCGGCGCGGCCGCGGCGTACCGTGGAATCCGACCGGATATCGGGGAGAATCCGGCACGACTGAGCAGGTGGTGGAACGTGATGCGGAAGCAGAGCAGCGGCCAGGCCTTCCGGATCACGGGGGCCCGGCAGGGGCTGTCCGACGACGTCCGCGGGCGGCAGCGCCGGTATGTGATCTCGATGGTGGTGCGGACGGTGGCCGTGGTGCTGACCGTGGTGCTGTGGAACGTCGAGCGGCCCGTGGCGATCGCGACGCTGGTGCTGGGTCTGGCGCTGCCCTATATCGCGGTGGTGATCGCCAACGCGGGCCGGGAGAACGCCACTTCACTCCCGAAGACCTTCATCGCGGCGCCCACCAGGCCGATGCTGACGCGGGAGGGCTCCGACGCCCCCGCCCCGTCCGTTCCGAAGCGGCCGGCGACGGGCGCATCCGGCGCGCGGCCCGGTCCCGACTGATCATCGCGCGGTCTGCAAAGCTCAAGAAAAGCTCAGATCAATCATGGAGTTCCGGTGCACCGGGCCCCCTACCCCGTGACATACTGCGTACGCGCTCCGCATCCCCCGTCGGAGCGACGGACCGACGCCGGGCGGCTCCCCCCGTGGCTGCCCGGCGTCGTCATGTCCGTGGCCCAGGAACGGCCGTGCACAGGACGTAGGGTTGAGGCCGTGAACTCCCCGAATCCCCAGGATCCCGCCGCCCGGGACGACAGCGCCGTCATCTGCTCCGCGAAGGGCTGCCGCACCGCCGCCGTGTGGGTGCTGGCCTGGAACAACCCGAAGCTGCACACTCCGGACCGGCGCAAGACCTGGCTGGCGTGCGAGGAGCACCGGGAGCATCTGTCGCAGTTCCTCGGGGTGCGCGGCTTCCTCAAGGACGTGGTCACGCTGGCGGAGTGGGAGGCGGCGGCCGCCGGCCGCTGACGCCGCTCCGGCTCAGCCGCCGATCGCGGACATCGGGCGCTCGGGCTGCAGGAAGGACGGGTCGTCCAGGCCGGAGCCCGCCTTCTTGCCCCACATCGCGGCCGTCCACAGACGGGCGATCTCGTCGTCGGGGGCCCCGGAGCGCAGCGCCGTCCGCAGGTCCGTCTCCTCGGTGGCGAACAGGCAGGTGCGCACCTGGCCGTCGGCCGTGAGCCGGGTGCGGTCGCAGGCCCGGCAGAACGGGCGGGTGACGGAGGCGATCACGCCGACGCGGTGCGGGCCGCCGTCCACCAGCCAGCGCTCGGCGGGTGCGGAGCCGCGTTCGTCGCTGCCCTCGGGGGTGAGCGTGAAGCGGGTGCGCAGCGAGGTGAGGATGTCACCTGCCGTGATCATGCCGTCGCGCTTCCAGCCGTGCTGGGCGTCCAGGGGCATCTGCTCGATGAAGCGGAGCTCGTAGTCGTGGGCGACGGCCCAGGCCAGGAGGTCGGGGGCCTCGTCGTCGTTGAGGCCCGGCATCAGGACGGCGTTGACCTTGATGGGGGTCAGACCGGCCGCGCGGGCCGCCTCCAGACCGCGTAGTACGTCGTCGTGCCGCTTGCGGCGGGTCAGGGCCTGGAAGACCTCCGGCCGCAGGGTGTCCAGCGAGACGTTGACGCGGTCGAGCCCGGCGTCGCGCAGCGCGGCCGCCGTGCGTTGCAGACCTATGCCGTTGGTGGTCAGCGACATCTGGGGGCGTGGGGTGAGGGCGGCGACGCGCTCGATGATGCCGGGCAGGCCGGGGCGGAGCAGTGGTTCCCCGCCGGTGAAGCGGACCTCGTCGATGCCCAGGTCCCGCACGGCGAGGGTGATCAGCCGGACGATTTCGTCGTCGGTGAGCAGATCGGGCTTGGCGAGCCACTGCAGGCCCTCTTCCGGCATGCAGTACGTGCACCGCAGATTGCAGCGGTCGGTGAGCGAAACGCGCAGGTCGGTGGCCACACGACCGTAGGTATCGATGAGCACAGGGCCCCCTCCCCGAGAGATGTCGGCGCAGGAAGTCCGCCTGTCGCGGGCAGCTGCGTCGTCTGTGTCGTCTGTGTCTTCTGCGGGTTGTACGTCTTCGAGCCTACGCGATGGGTGTGACAGCGAGCAGGCGGCAGAAGCACGAGGTGGGCGGGGTGGCCTCGTAGCTCTCTACGACGCCACCCCGCCCGTGCCCTGTAGGGACGGCCCAGCGGTCCGCGTCAGTGCGCCCCGGTCCCGGTCAGCGACCGGACCTCCAGCTCGGCGTACTTCGCGGCGTCCGGCTCCTCCGTGGAGAGCACGGATCCCAGCCAGCCGAGCAGGAAGCCCAGCGGGATGGAGATCAGGCCGGGGTTCTCCAGCGGGAAGAAGCCGAAGTGGGCACCGGGGAACATCGAGGTCTCCTTGCCGGAGACGACCGGGGAGAAGAGCACCAGCAGAACGGAGGAGGCGAGGCCGCCGTAGATGGACCAGAGCGCGCCGCGGGTGGTGAAGCGCTTCCAGAACAGGCTGTAGAGGAGGGTCGGAAGGTTGGCGGAGGCGGCGACCGCGAAGGCCAGCGCCACCAGACCCGCGACGTTCAGCCCGCGGGCGAAGACCCCCAGGACGATGGCGACACCGCCGATGCCGACGGTCGCCCAGCGGGCCGCGCCGATCTCCTCCTTCTCGGTGGCCCGGCCCTTGCGCAGGACGTTGACATACAGGTCGTGGGCGAAGGACGAGGAGGAGGCGAGGGTGAGTCCGGCGACCACCGCGAGGATGGTGGCGAAGGCCACGGCGGAGATCACGGCCAGCAGGACGGCGCCGCCGGTGGAGCCGGGGCCGCCGCCGATCTGCTGGGCGAGCAGCGGCGCCGCGGTGTTGCCCGCCTTGTTGGACGCGATGATCGTGGCGGGCTTGAGGAGGGCGGCGGCGCCGAAGCCGAGCGCGATGGTCATCAGATAGAAGCCGCCGATGATGGCGATCGCCCAGTTCACGGACTTCCGGGCAGCCTTGGCGGTGGGGACCGTGTAGAAGCGGATGAGGATGTGCGGCAGGCCCGCGGTGCCCAGGACGAGGGCGAGGCCCAGCGAGATGAAGTCGATCTTCGAGGTGGCGGTGGCCCCGTATTTGAGGCCGGGCTCCAGGAAGGCGGAGCCCTTGCCGCTGTTCTCGGCGGCGGCGCCGAGCAGCGTGGAGATGTTGAAGTGGAACTTCAGCGCCACCAGGATCGTGATCAGCAGGGTGCCGGCGATCAGCAGCACCGCCTTGACCATCTGGACCCAGGTGGTGCCCTTCATCCCGCCGATGGCGACGTAGAGGATCATCATGACGCCGACCAGCACGACGACCAGGATCTTGCCCGCCTCGCTGGTGATGCCCAGGAGCAGGGTGACCAGGGCGCCCGCGCCCGCCATCTGGGCGAGCAGGTAGAAGATCGAGACGACGATGGTGGAGATGCCGGCGGCGGTACGGACCGGGCGCCGGCGCATCCGGTAGGCGAGCACGTCCCCCATGGTGAACCGGCCGGAGTTGCGCAGCGGTTCGGCGACCAGGAGCAGGGCGACGAGCCAGGCGACCAGGAAGCCGATGGAGTAGAGGAAGCCGTCGTAGCCGAAGAGGGCGATGGCGCCGGCGATGCCGAGGAAGGACGCGGCGGACATGTAGTCGCCGGAGATGGCCAGGCCGTTCTGGAAGCCGCTGAACTGCCGGCCGCCGGCGTAGAAGTCCTCCGCGCCCTTCGTCTGCCGGCCGGCCCGGACCGTGAGTCCCAGGGTGGCGGCGACAAAGGCCGCGAAGAGGGTGATGATCAGGGTGCGGTGCTCGCTCGCGCCGCCGGCCGCGAGCGGGAGCGCGAGCGGGTCGGGGGTGAGGTTCATGCGTCGCCCTCCAGGCGGGACTTGATGGCCTCGGCCCTGGGGTCGAGACGGGCGGCGGCGTGCCGGGAGTACCACCAGGCGATGAGGAAGGTCGTCATGAACTGGGCGAGACCGAGGACGAAGGCGACGTTGAGGTGGCCGAGGACCTTACGGGCCATGAAGCCGCCGGCGTAGCTCGACAGCAGTACGTAGCCGAGGTACCAGACGAGGAAGGCGACGGTGACCGGAAAGGCGAACGAGCGGTGTGCGCGGCGGAGTTCACCGAATTCCGCGCTCGACTGCACTTGGAGGTAGTCGGGCGGCTCGTGTGTCCCCGGGTCGAGGGTCGGTGCGGCGCTCACGGAATCTCCTGACACGAAGGGGCGGGTTCCCGGTGCCGGTCCGGCGGCGCTCCACCGAGGGAGCCGGGCCGACGGTAAAACTCAGGTAAGTGAGGTAGATCACGCATGGTAGAGGTGCGTCATACGATGCGACAGGGGGTCGTTGGTTGCCTCGCAGAAGAATCCGTGCAATGGCCGCGGCGGCCGCCACCGTGCACGGGGCGCTTCGTTGAGCCCGGTGTGAACCCGCCGCCACAGCAGGCCCCGCAGCCCCCCGCTCCCCGCCGGCGCCCCTACGGCAGTGTCCGGCTGCCGGCGCCGCTCCCCGTCGCCCCGCCGGAGCCGCACTCCGGCCCGGCCGCCGCCGCGCGCCGCTGGTACGGCCCGCGGATCGCCCTGCCGCTGCTGAGCATCGCCGCCCTGCGGCGCGACGTCCGATCTGCCGTGACGCCCCCTCAAAACCGCCGCGGACCGGCCTGACACGCACTCAATTCGCCGCTCCTGACAGGTTTTCTCCCCGTTCCATTGCTGTGGGCCGGTGATCGCCGATAACTTCACGTCTCATGTATCCGCCCGTGCGCAATCCGTGCACGGGCGGTCTCACGGATGATGTGGAGTACCCATGGCTCATCCCCGTTCCAGACGCATGCGGGCGCTGGCCGTTCCGCTCGGACTGGCTCTGACGGCGTCCCTCGGTTTCCTGCCGACCGCAGCCACCGCCGCGTCCGCGGACACCACCCCGGCCGCCGCCGCCTCGGACAGCGGCCCGCTGCTGTCGTACGTCGTGAACGCCACGCCCGGCCACACCATGGCCGGCCGGATCGCGAAGGCGATAACCAAGGCCGGCGGGAAGGTGGTCATCGCCCATGAGCGGATAGGCGTGACCGTCGTCCACTCGGCCAACCCGCAGTTCGCCGCCGTGATGCGCGCGGTGCCGGGTGTGCAGTCGGCGGGCGCGACCCGCACCGCGCCGCTGAAGGCGCAGGGCACCACCGACGTCGGCAAGCCGCAGCGGATCGACCTGTCGAAGGCGCAGCTCAAGGCGGCCGGCAGCGCGGCGAAGGCGAACGGCGAGGAGCCGCTCGAGCCGCTGCAGTGGGACCTGCCCGCCATCAAGGCCGACAAGGCCGCGAAGGTGAACCCCGGCAGCAGGAACGTCACCGTCGGCATCATCGACACCGGGGTGGACGACACCCACCCCGATCTGAAGCCCAACTTCTCCGCGAAGCAGTCCGCCAACTGCGTGGGCGGCGTGGCCGACACCTCCAAGGGCGCCTGGCGTCCCTGGAACCCGGACGAGGACTACCACGGCACCCATGTCGCGGGCACCATCGCCGCGGCCCGTAACGGCATCGGCGTGGCGGGGGTCGCCCCGGGCGTGAAGATCGCCGCCCTGAAGGTCAGCGAGCCGGAGACCAGCCTCTTCTACGCCGAGAGCGTGGTGTGCGCGTTCGTCTTCGCCGCCGACCACGGCATCGCGGTCACGAACAACAGCTATTACGTCGACCCGTGGATGTTCAACTGCAAGGACGACGCGGACCAGGCCGCCATCATCGACGCGGTCGGCCGTGCGGCGAGCTACGCCCAGCGCAAGGGCGTGCTCAATATCGCCGCGGCGGGCAACTCCGCCCTCGACCTGGCGGCTCCCCAGCTGCCCGACGCCTCCAGCCCGAACGACTCCACCCCGGTCGAGCGCACCGTCAACCCCAAGACCTGCTGGGACGTGCCCACCCAGCTGCCGGGCACGGTGACGGTCGCGGCGACGGGCGTGCACCAGCTCAAGTCGTACTACTCGAACTACGGCCTGGGCCAGATCAATGTGGCCGCGCCGGGCGGTGACTCCCGGCAGGTGCCGGAGCTGCCCGCCAAGAACGGCAACATCCTCTCCACCATGCCGGGCGGCGACTGGGCCTACCTGGCCGGCACCTCCATGGCGACCCCGCACGTCGCCGGCGTCGCGGCGCTGCTCAAGAGCGCCCACCCGAAGTCCAGCCCGCAGGAGCTCCAGTGGCTCCTCAAGGAGCAGGCGGACAACCCCGGCTGCCCCACGGGGGACGCCACCTGCACCGGCACCAAGCACGTCAACAGCCACTTCGGCTACGGCATCGTCGATGCCCTGGACGCGGTGAAGAAGTAACTCCCGGGCCGGTCACGGCCGTTGCGGGAGGGGCCGGGTGGCGCGGGTGCCACCCGGCCCGACGCGTCGCGGGACGCGCGGGTCCGCCGGTCAGGCCGGTCCGCGGCGCTCGCGCCGGGCCGCACCGGCCCGTCGTTCAGGGCTTGACCAGCACCTTCAGGGCGGTGCGGTCGTCCATGGCGCGGTAGCCGTCGGGGACGCCCGCCAGGTCGACGGTGAGGTCGAAGACCGGGGCGGGGTCGAGGGTGCCGTCCAGGATGTCGGGGAGGAGCTCGGGTATGTAGCTGCGGACCGGGGCGACACCGCCGCGGACGGCGATGTTGTGGTTGAAGAGGGCGCGCATGTCCAGGCCGTTGCCGCTGCCGTGCGGGACGCCGACCCAGCCGATGGCGCCGCCGGGGCGGGTGATGCCGACCGCGGTGCGCATCGACTGCTCGGTGCCGACCGCCTCGATGACGGCGGGGGCGCCCTGGCCGCGGGTGAGTTCGCGGACCGCGGCGACGGCCGCCTCGCCGCGCTCGGCGACCACGTCGGTGGCGCCGAAGGTGCGGGCGAGGTCGGTACGGGCCCGGTGCCGGCCGAGGGCGATGATCCGCTCGGCGCCCAGTCGCCTGGCGGCCAGCACCGCGCACAGTCCCACCGCGCCGTCGCCGACCACCGCGACCGTGGAGCCGGGCCGCACGCCCGCGCCGAGGGCGGCGTGGTGGCCGGTGCCCAGGACGTCGGTGAGCGCCAGCAGGCCGGTCAGCAGCCGGTCGTCGCCCGCGGCCTCGGCGGGCAGCTTGACGAGGGTGGCGTCGGCGTACGGCACCCGGACGGCCTCGCCCTGGCCGCCGTCGGAGCCCGGATCGCCCCAGAAGCCACCGTCCACACACGAGGTGGTCAGCCCGTCGGCGCAGTATTCGCAGTCGCCGTCGGACCACATGAAGGGGGCCACGACCAGGTCGCCCACGGTAAGGCCGGTGACCTCGGCGCCGGTCTCGGCGATCACCCCGAGGAATTCGTGCCCGATCCGCTGGCCCTTCTCGCGCGCCGCCGTACCGCGGTACGCCCACAGGTCGCTGCCGCAGATACAGGCCCGCAGCACCTGGACGACGGCGTCGTGGGGCTTGCGGACGGCGGCATCGGGGACGTCGTCGACGCGGATGTCATGGGCGGCGTGGATGGTGGTGGCGCGCATGCGGGGGCGTTCCTCGTTCTGCTCGGGGCTCGGTGGACGTACCCGCCGTACGCTACGCCGGTGCTACGGAACGCCTGCCCCTGGGAGCGCCGGGGCCGGCCGGGGTGCGGGCTGCCGGTCCGCGCCGATGAGCTTCCGCAACACCCCCTCGGCCAGGGCGTACTGGGCCGCGGCATAGGTGAACATGATCCAGAACTGGGGCAGCGGCAGCTGCGGCCAGTGAGCGATGCCACTGGCGATGAGGGTGTCGGAGAGCAGGAAGAGCAGCCCGCCGAGCGCGGCCCACGGCCCCGCCCGCAGCGCCCCGAACGCCATCGCGGTGAGCAGCAGGCTGTAGCCGGCGACCGGGATCCGCAGCGCGGCCGGGAGGTCGGGCCACAGCAGCACGACGGTGACGGCCAGCACGGCGCCGTACCCGGCGGCGAGCGCGGGTGTGCGGCCGGGCCGGCCGCCGCCGGGCGGGGTCCCGTGCCGGACGAACAGCAGCAGGTAGCAGACGTGCCCGGCGGCGAAGGAGCCCATGCCCACCAGGAAGGCGAGGTCCCCGCCGATCTGGAGGAAGGTGTCGCCGCCGCAGCCGAACAGCAGGGCACCGGCGAGCAGCGGCGGGCCGCCGCGGGCCAGCGCGTAGCCGGTGAGCACCGGCATCAGCGCGGGCTTGGTGAGCTGTGCGACGGCCGTCACGCCCCCGAGCAGCGCGCCGAGGTGCACCAGGGCCAGCGCGAGAAAGATCCACAGCAGGGGCCCCGCGGCCCGCGGCCAACGTGCCCTCACGCGGCGGACTCCTCGACGGAGGCGCGCGCCTGCGGGGAGGGGCCCGCGGCCGGTGCGCCCGCGGCGGCCCGCTCGGCCGGCTGCCAGCCCGGTCCGCAGAAGACGCGTCCGGCGCGCTCGCGCCAGCTGTCCGCGGCGCGCAGGTCGCGGGCGATGGCGGCGTACTCGTGGGTGGCCACCCGCAGCGGGTTGAAGCTCTCGACGTTCTTGGTGAGTCCGTACACCGGCCGCTCGGTCTCGGCGACGAACGAGCCGAACATCCGGTCCCAGATGATCAGGATCCCGCCGTAGTTGCGGTCCAGGTAGCCGCCCTGCGAGGCGTGGTGGACGCGGTGGTGGGAGGGGGTGTTGAGCACGAACTCGACGGGCCGGGGCAGTTTGCCGACCCGCTCGGTGTGCACCCAGAACTGGTAGACGAGGTTGGCCCCGGAGGTGAAGGCGATCGCGGCCGGATGCACGCCGAGGGCGATCATCGGGACGTAGAAGGGCCAGACGGTCCAGGTCGTCCAGGGCTGCCGCAGGGCGGTGGTGAGGTTGAACTTCTTGCTGGAGTGGTGGACCACGTGGCAGGCCCACAGGATGCGGATGACGTGGTGACCGCGGTGCGACCAGTAGTAGAAGAAGTCCTGGGCGAGCAGCATCAGCGGCAGCGTCCACCACAGCACGGGTATCCGCAGCGGGGTGAGCTCGTAGACCGCGGCGTAGATCGCCACGATGGGGAACTTCCACAGCGCGTCGAAGACCAGGCTGCCCAGGCCCATACCGATGCTGGTGGCGGCGTCCTTGGCCTCATAGCCCGCCGCCTCCTCGTCGGGATGCAGGCGGTAGCTCACCATCTCGATCACGGCGAGCAGGACGAAGGCCGGGATGGACCACAACAGGACATCGGGCAGGTGCGGCATGCCCCGCACCATAAAGGCGTGGACGGCGGTGCCGCTAGAGGTTGTTACCGAGAAGTATGTAAGACGCATCGTCAGCTGTGGTGCGACGGTGTCCTCCCCCACGCCTCCACGACGGCCCGAATCGAGGTCCGATGACCGGCACCCCCACCCCCACCCTCGCCGTGCTCGGCGGCGGCTTCTCCGACGACCCCGACACCCTCCTCGACGACTTCGTCCTGGGCGCCTCGGGGCGGGCGCGGCCGCGGATCTGCTTTCTGCCCACCGCGAGCGGCGATGCGCCCGGATATGTCGAGAGGTTCCACACGGCGTTCGGCGCACGGGACTGCGAGCCGAGCCATCTGGAGCTGTTCCGTCGCACCGTGGGCGATCTGCGGGCCTTCGTCCTGGCCCAGGACATCGTCTACGTCGGGGGCGGCAACACCGCCACCATGCTCGCCGTCTGGCGGGCGCACGGCCTGGACTCCGTCCTGCGCGAGGCCGGGGAGTCGGGGGTGCTGCTGTGCGGCATCAGTGCCGGGGCGTGCTGCTGGTTCGAGAGCGCGCTCTCCGACTCCTTCGGCCCGCCGGCGCCGCTCGCCGACGGGCTGGGGCTGCTGCCGGGCAGCCTGTGCCCGCACTACGACAGCGAGCCCGGGCGCCGTCCCGGCTATCTGGCGGCCGTGGGCGGCGGTGCGCTGCCCGGCGGCTGGGCGGTCGACGACGGTGCCGCCGCGCTGTTCACCGGCGGCCGCCCGGTGGAGGTGGTCACCCGGAAACCCGGCGCCACCCTCCACCGGGTGACCGCCGGCCCGGACGGTGCGGTGCGGGAGGTGGCGCAGGCGGCGCGGGTGCTGGGGGCTCAGGGCGGGGCGTGGGCCTGACCCCGGGGCGCCGTCACCACACCCGTACCGACCCGCCCGGTGCGAACGCCGGGCTGGTGGCGTCCTCGGGGACCTTGTCCAGGGGCGCGGCGATCTCGGCGACGGCCGGGCCGACGCGGGCGGCGAGCGGGGCGAGAAAGTCGAGGTCGAAGCCGTAGACACGGGCCGCGTTGGCGCCGAGCAGGGCGGCGACCTCGTCGTACGGCAGACCGGCGTAGGCGAGGCGCAGGGCCTCGCGGGTGTAGGGGTGGGTGCCTTCGTCATGGGGGTAGTCGCTGCCCCACATGATCTTGTCGAGGCCGATCCGGTGACGGAGCGGGACCTCGTGCGGGCGCATGAAGCTGGCGCCGACGAAGCAGTGCTCGCGCCACAGCTCCGCCGGGGTGCCGCCCATGGCCTCGGCCAGGCCGGCGCCGAACTTGGCCTCGGCGGTGGCGGCCCGGGAAGCGGCCAGCCGGCCGTGGTAGTAGTCCAGCATGTCCAGGACGCCGGGGATCCAGCCGGAGCCCTGTTCGGTGAGGACGAGGCGGAGGCCGGGGTGGCGGCGGAAGGCCCCGCCGAAGATCAGGTGCCACAGCGCGCGGTGGGAGAACCAGGTCGTCTCGACCATGAACACGGCGCGGGCCGCGGGTTCGTCGCCGAGCGGCGGGGAGGCGGAGCCACCGTGGTGGTTGACGGGGACCTCCAGTTCCGCGCAGACCGCCCAGAGCGGGTCGTAGATCTCGGAGTGGAGTTCGGGCAGGCCGGATCCGGGCGGGGTCCCGGGGAGCAGGATGCCGCCGGTGAGACCGGCCTCCTTGGTGCGGCGGACCTCCCGTACGGCCTCGTCGACATCGTGGAGGAGGATCTGGGCGACGCCCGCCCGCCGGCCGGGAGCCCGGTCGCAGAAGTCGGCGAGCCAGCGGTTGTGGGCGCGCAGGCCCGCCCAGCGCAGCGCGCGGTCCTCACCGGTGGGCGGCGGGGCCACCAGGGACGCGGAGGGGAAGAACGGCGGGATGGTGTTGGGGAAGACGACCTCGGCGACGATGCCGTCGGCCTCGAGTTCGGCCAGCCGGCGCTCGGAGTTCCAGTTGCGGTCGGCGCTGTCGGCCAGCAGGTCCTCGTACGGATTGACGTAGGCCGCCGCCCAGGCGTCGAAGTCCTCGTGGTGCCGGGAGGCCAGATACGGCCGGTAGTCGAGGAGGTCGGCGCCGGCGTGGCAGTCGGCGGAGATGACGGTGTGGCGCCGCGCGGTCATCGGTCGGCCCCCAGTACCGGGAAGTCGTGGTCCGTCAGCCAGTGGCGGCCCGCCTCGCGCGAGCGGGCCCACGAGGCCTCGACCGCCGGCTGGTCGGCCGACTGGCCGAGTCCGGCCGGCGTGGGGCCGATGCGGCGGGCCAGCGGGGCCAGGGCGGCGGTGTCGAAGCCGAAGGCCTCGGCGGCGGACAGGCCGAGCATCCGCCGGGTCTCGGCCACCGGGATGTCGTGGAAGGTCTTCGTCAGCCAGCCGCGGGTGTCGGGCCAGGTTCCCTCGGGGTGCGGGAAGTCGCTGCCCCACAGGATGTTGTCGACGCCGATCTCGTAGCGCTGGGCGAGCTCGCGGCGCTTGGTGTTGGTGGCGCAGACGAAGACCTGCCGGTCGAGGTATTCGTGCGGCGGGCGCGTGAGGGCGGCGAACGGGGTGAGCTTCTTGCCGCCGTGGGCGCCCAGGTAGAGGCGGTCCATGAACCACAGGAGGTTGGGGAGCCACCAGCAGCCGGATTCGGCGATGCCGAACCGCAGGCCCGGGTGGCGTTCGAAGACGCCGGACCACAGCAGGAACCACAGCGGGCGGGCCGGCCACCAGGTCACCTCGGAGACGAAGATCCCCAGGTGGTCCCCGTACTCGTGGCGGGGCGAGGACCCGGAGTGGGTCAGCACCGGCATCGCGCACTCGGCGGCCGCCGCCCACACCGGGTCGTACCGGCGGTCGTGGTAGGGCGCATGGGCGCCCCACATGGCGGGGATCATCAGCGCGCCGAGCCCGGACTCCCGGGCGCGGTGGATCTCCTCGACGACGGCGCCGGTCTCGGCCGTGACCGGCAACAGGGCGACGCCGCAGTGCCGTTCGGGGTGTGCGGAGACGAAGTCGGCGAGCCAGCGGTTGTGCGCCCGGGCGCCCGCCATGCCCAGCTCCGGGTCCTGGTCGCCGGAGAGGCCCAGGCCCACGCCGAACGGGGCGGCCGTCCCGCTGTCGACGGCGTCCGCGTCCGGGAAGACGACCTCCGCCGCCACCCCGTCGCCGTCGAGCTCCTTGATCCGCTGCGCGGGGTCCCAGCCGCCGCGCAGGCCCTCCTCGTGGTCGCGGAACCAGCGCTCGGCGAAGGCGTCGTTGCGGATGCCCAGGCGGGTGGCCTCCGCGCGGCGGGCGTCGCGCTGCCCGAGGAACTCGTCGAAGGCGCGGTGGAAGCGGGCGTCGAGATAGGGGCGGTACTCCTCGGTGGGGAGTCCGGCGTGGCAGTCGGAGGAGATGATCAGGTACGGCTCGTCCGGATCCTGCCGTGCGCCGGGCCGGTGCGCGGGGCCGCCGGCCTGCTCGGGGCCCCGGCGCTGCCCGGGGAGCCGGCCCTGCGCGGGGAACTGCCGGTCCTGGGAACCCTGCGGGTCCGTCATGGCGGATCCTCCCTCAGTCGTCCGGGTCGAGGATGAAGTGCTCCAGATACGCCGGGGCGGAGCGGTCCAGCATCGAGGCGGACCGCGCCCTGATCTGCGCGTCGGTGTGCGCGGCGGGCGGCAGCAGCCAGAAGCGGCCGGCGCGGACGCCGTCCACGACCTGCTCCGCGACGTCCTCCAGGGGCGTGAAGGCGATCTCGCGTCCGGCTTCCTTCATCGCCGCCTCCCACTGCGCCAGGCTGCGGTACGGGGTGCGGCGCGGCCGGGTCTTGGCGTAGCGCTCGGGCCGGTTGCGGTGCGACTCCCACAGGCCGGTGCGCAGCATGTGCGGGCCGGGGAAGAGCACCGAGGCGCCGATGGGGGCGCGTTCGGCCGTCAGATGGGCGTACAGCGACTCGGTCATGGTCACCACGGCCGCCTTGGTGACGGCGTAGACGGACGCGGTGGGCATCGGCGCGATGCCGCCGTCGGTCGAGGAGGTGTTGACGACATGACCGGCTTCCCCGCCCGCCAGCATCCGGGGCACGAAGCACTGCACGCCGTGGAAGACGCCCCAGATGTTCACCGCGAACGCCCATTCCCAGTCGCGGGGGTCGTGCTCCCACATCCGTCCCTCGGCGCCGGAGCCCACCCCCGCGTTGTTGCACAGCAGATGGACCGCGCCGAAGGTGTCGTACGCGGCGTCGGCGAGCGCCTCGACCTCGTCACGGACTCCGACGTCCACGGTGTGCGCCAGCACCCGGGCGCCCTGCGCGGCCAGCTCGTCGGCGGCGGCGCGCAGCGGCTCACGCGCCACGTCCGCGAGGACGACGCTCAGTCCCTCCGCGGCGAAGCGGCGCGCCATGGCCAGACCGATCCCGCTCGCGGCGCCGGTGACGACCGCGACCTGCCCTGCCCGCAGTTCCATCAGGCGCTCCCCTCGGGCGGGCCGTCGAGGAGCTGCTGCGGATCGTCGTAGCGCTGGTGGACGTACGGCAGCAGGTCCCGGGCGCTGACCCGCTCGACGACCCGGCCCCGCTGGTCGCTGGTCTTCTCGCCGAGGGTGAGCTCGACGAGGGTGCGGACGGGGAGGTCGGCGACGGGGTCGTACCGCGACTCCCGGAGGACGATCTCGCCGGTGATCTTCTCCAGGGTGCGGACCTTCTCGTGGCGCAGGCAGTGCACCAGCACCGGGTCGGCGTCGAACCCCGAACCGTCCACGGCGGGCAGGAACTTGAAGTAGAAGTCGGTCTTCCGGACCGGCTCCGGGACCGGCAGCGGGCCGCTCACCTCGCCGCGCACCTCGACGAAGGCGATGCCGTGCCGGGCGAGCGCGGCGCGCACCGCCGGGCCGTCGCGCTCGACGGTGACCTCGCCCAGCTTCTTGGGTTCGCCGAAGACCTCACGGCCGCCGGTCAGGGCCCGCTCGTGGGTCATCGGCATGACGAGCGGATACCAGCCCTCGGTGCCGCGGTGCGCGGCCGCGACGGCGACCGAGCCCGCGCCCAGGGGGTAGCCGGGCAGCTCGACCCGGCTGATGGTGGCCCGGACCAGCGGTCGTCCGGTGGGGACGAGCGGTGGCGGCAGAACGGCCGCGACCGCCTCCGGGTCGCTCTCCCAGACGGCGACCACGCCGGTGGACCAGATGTCGGGAAGCCGGGAGCCGGCGGTGCGCGCCGCGGTGATCTCCGCCTCGGTGCGCGCTCCGTACCGTATGCGTGCCATGTGCTACCACCCTTCGCCGTCGTAACTTACGGGGGTCGTGCCAGGCGCCTGTAACACTGTTACACCGTGGCGCGTGAAGGGTAAAGAGCCGGGGAGGGGAGGGAGTTGGGGCATGGGGGGGTGTAGGGGACTGGCGGCCGGACGGGGTGCCGGGGGCGGCCCGGGAACTCTCGGGGCGGGTTGAGGTAGTTCAGGGGCTCATCGGGGACAGTTCAGGGCCGACTCAGGGGTGGCTCGGGGACGGCCTGGCGAGGGGTGCGGGAAGAGTGAGGAGTGGGGCCGTGACACGCAGCGCGCTGACCGGCGAGGAGGTGCTGACGGCCGCCGCCCGGCTGGTGCGGGCGCACGGCCCCGCGGCGCTGACCATGCGCCGGCTCGCCACGGAGCTCGGCACCGCCGTCACCTCCATCTACTGGCACGTCGGCAACCGCGAGTCGCTGCTGGACGCGCTCGTGGAGCACACCGTCCGGGAGATGGGCGAGATCCACCCCACGGGACGCACACCGCACGCCCGCGTCATCTCGGTCGCCCGCGCGCTGTACACGGCGCTGCGCGAGCGCCCGCAGCTCATCGCGATGGTGCACGAACGCGGCCTGACGGAGCGGATGTTCCTGCCCGCGCAGCAGGCACTGGTCCATGAGATGCACGCCGCCGGACTGAGCGGTGAGACGGCCGCCGAGGCGGTGCGGGCCGTCCAGTTCCAGGTCGTCGGCTTCGTCCTGGTCGAGCGCAACCGGGAGCGGTCGCCGCAGCAGCACCCGAGCGAGGGCGAACTGTGGGACTCCCCCGCCGCCGGACACGATCCGGCGCTGGCCCGTGCGCTGGCCGGCCCGGTCGACACGGAGCGGCTGTTCCACGTCGCACTGGAGGCTCTGGTGCGATCGCTGCTCCGCCCCGGAGGGGACGCTTGACGGGGTGACGGTGCCGTCTGAGTGACACTCACCTCTGGGCGGATGCAGGCCCGGGCGGATCCAGGTCTGGCGGATGCAGGCCCGGGTGACGCTCGTCCTGGCCCGCTCGCCAGTGACTGGGCAGGCAGTGTGGCGGCTCGCCGTAACCGCTGTCGGGCGGACCGTGCAGTTGCCCGGCTGTTTGTGCGGTTTCTTCCGTGTATCCCTGTAGGTGCGGATTTCCGCGAGCTCTTGACGTGCGGTGGGGTTTTCCCCGGACCCCTTCTGATGCGGTGGTTTTTTCCCCGCCGCCCACCCCCCTTCGGGGGGTGGGCGGGTGAGGAGAGCAGGCTCAGGTTCGGGGGCAGGCGAGGAGAGCAGGCTCAGGTTCGGGGGCAGGCGAGGAGAGCAGGCTCAGGTTCGGGAGCAGGCGAGGAGAGCAGGTTCGGGGGCAGGTGAGGAGAGCAGGCCCAGGTTCGGGAGCAGGCGAGGAGAGCAGGTTCGGGGGCAGGTGAGGAGAGCAAGCTCAGGCCTCCCCTCGCGCAGGACCCCGGAGAGGCAGCCGGTCAGAATCCCGGGAGCGCAAGCCGCCGAAGCGCAGCCGGCCGGCTGTCCGGGTCGCCCCTCCCTCAGCCCCCTCCCTCAGCCCCCTCCCCAGCCCCCTCCCCGGCTCCCCGTCAACTCGCTCCCCCGTCCGGGAATTGCGGCGGTGTCGGGCGAGCGGTGGGGCGGTGCGGGTGACGGCGGTTCGGTGGCTGTCAGTGTCGGCCCGTATCCTCAGTGACCATGCTCGAAGACCGCATGGCAGCAGCCGACCCGATCGCGCCGAAGATCGGGCAGCAGCCGGGCCCGCAGACGCCGCCGGCTCCCTGGCCGTCCGCGTATCCCCAGGGGTACGCGGTGGTCGACGTGGAGACCACGGGCCTGGCCCGTGACGACCGGATCATCTCCGCCGCCGTGTACCAACTCGACGCCCAGGGCGAGGTCCAGGACCACTGGTACACGCTCGTCAACCCGCAGCGGGATCCGGGGCCGGTCTGGATCCACGGTCTGACCACCTCCGTGCTCGCCGACGCCCCGCTCTTCCCGGACATCGTCCCGGAGCTCTCCAAGCGGCTCGAGGACCGGGTGCTGGTCGCCCACAACGCCATGTTCGACTGGTCGATGATCGCCCGCGAGTACGCCCGCGCCGCGGCGACCGCGCCGGTGCGCCAGCGGCTGTGCACCATCGCCCTGTCCAAGGAGCTGCGGCTGCCGCTGCCCAACCACAAGCTGGAGTCGCTCGCCTCCCATTACGGCGTGGTGCAGGAGCGCGCCCACCATGCGCTGGACGACGCCCGGGTGCTGGCCGAGGCGTTCCGTCCCAGTCTGCGGCGGGCCGCGCGGGAGAATCTGCGGCTGCCGCTGCTGACCTGCCAGCCGCTGACGGAATGGTCGGACACCCCCGCACCCCGGCAGCACCCCACCGCCACGTCGTACCGCCCCACGACCTGGCGGCCGTCCCGTAAGCGCCCGGCGTGCCCCTACCCCAACCCGGGGCGCTATGAGGCGGGCGGCCGGCTCGTCCAGGGGATGCGGGTCGCCTTCTCCGGCGACACCTCCGTGGACCGCGAGCTGCTGGAGGACCGGGCGATCGAGGCCGGGCTGCATGTCGCCACGAGCGTGTCCCGGCTGACCAGCCTGCTGGTGACCAACGATCCCGATGCCCGGACCTCCAAGACCGCCAAGGCCGCCTCGTTCGGCACGGTCGTGATCGACGAGGCGGCCTTCATGCAGCTGCTCCAGGACGTGGCACCGGCGCCTGCGTCCGGGTGAAGCCCGGTCAACACACCCGCCGCCACCTCGCCCCGCGCGGGTGACGCCCGCACCCTGTGGCGCATGGCACGTTGTGAGGTCTGCGGAAACGAATACGGCATGACGTTCGAGGTGCACGCGCAGGGCGCGGTGCATGTCTTCGACTGTTTCGCCTGCGCCATCCACCGCATGGCGCCGATCTGTGAGCACTGCCGATGCCAGATCATCGGCCAGGGCGTCGAGGCCGACCAGAAGTGGTACTGCGGTGCCCACTGCGCCCGCTCCGACGGGAGGGTGGGCATCGTCGACCGGGTCTGAGCCGGTGTGCCGGCGGGCGTGAGCCGGCGGGGCCGCCCGTCGCATCCGGCCGGCCCACCGGACCGGAGCACGAGGACCCCGGCGAGACCCGGCGAGCGCCCGGCCGGCCCCGGCAGGACTCACCAGGCCCGACGGGACCCGCCGCCCGGGGGCCACGGCGCCCCAGGTACCGTCGGAGCCGTGTACCGCTTCCTGTTGTCCCGGCAGTGGGTGATCGTCACCCTCGTGGCTCTTCTGCTGATCCCCGTCATGATCAAGCTGGGCTTCTGGCAGCTCCACCGCCACCAGCACAAGGTGGCGCAGAACCAGCTCATCGCGAGCAGCCTGGCGGCCCGCCCGGTCCCGGTCACCGAGCTGACCTCGCCCGGCCGGACCCTCCCCCGGCACGACATGTGGCGCACGGTCACCGCCACCGGCACCTTCGACACCGCGCACGAGGTCGTGGTCCGCCAGCGCACCGCCGCCGACGAGCAGAGCATCGGCTACTACGTGCTCAGCCCGCTGGTGCTGGGCGACGGCCGGGCCGTGCTGGTCAACCGCGGCTGGATCTCGGCGGGCAATGACCTCACCAGGTTCCCGGACGTCCCGGCCGCCCCCAAGGGCAAGGTCACCGTGACCGGCCGGATGATGGCCGACGAGACCACCGCGTACAGCGGGATCAAGGACACCAAGGGCCTGCCCCCTCGCCAGATCATGCTGATCAACAGCAAGGAGCAGGCGAAGCGGATCGGCCGGCCGACGCTCGGCGGCTACATCGAGCAGACCGGGCCCCAGCCGGCCGGCGGCACTCCGGAGCTGGTCCCCGAGCCGGACCACGACTCCATCGGCCCGCACATGGCGTACGCGGTCCAGTGGTGGCTGTTCGCGGCGGCGGTGCCGGTCGGCTGGACCATCCTCGTCCGCCGGGAGCGTCAGGACCGCGCGGAGGCCGCGGCCAAGGAGGCCCGGGAGGCCGCGGAGCCCCGCGAGACCGGCGAGGACGGGAACGGCGAGGACGGCCGGACCGAGGACTCCGACGAGCCCACCGAAGCCGCCGAGACCGCCGAGACCCCTGAAACCGCCCCCACCGGCGAAGAACCCGCCCCCGCCCGCGGGTAGCCCGGACAGCCGCCCCACCGCGTAGCGCGGGCGCCGGGCGGGAAGGTCCGAGGCGTGCATCCACATATCGAGGACTACGCGCTCATCGGCGATCTGCAGACCGCCGCCCTCGTCGGCCGCGACGGCTCCATCGACTGGCTGTGCCTGCCCCGCTTCGACTCCGGGGCCTGCTTCGCGGCGCTCCTCGGCGGCAAGGACAACGGCCACTGGCGGGTGGCCCCCCGGTCCGAGGAGGCGCGCGCACAGCGCTCCTACCGCGGTGATTCGCTGATCCTCGACACGGTGTGGGAGACCCCCACCGGCAGCGTCCGGGTCATCGACTTCATGCCGCAGCGCGACCGTGCGCCCGATGTCGTACGGATCGTGGAGGGCCTGCGCGGCAGCGTCGAGATGCGCAGCGAACTGCGGCTGCGCTTCGACTACGGGCGGGTGGTGCCCTGGGTGCGGGCCACGGAGGGCTGCCGGTTCGCGGTGGCGGGACCGGACTCCGTATGGCTGCGCACCCCGCCGCAGAGCAATACGTACGGCAAGGACTTCAGCACCCGCTCGGACCTCACCGTCGCCGAGGGCGAGCGCGCCGCGTTCGTGCTGACCTGGCACCCCTCGCACGAGCCGCGGCCGACCCAGATCGAGCCGTACACGGCGCTCCAGGACACCCTGGACGACTGGCGCGCCTGGTCGGGGCGCTGCCGCTACAACGGGCCCTACCGCGAGGCCGTGATGCGCTCGCTGATCACCCTCAAGGCGCTCACCTACGCGCCGACCGGCGGCATCGTGGCGGCCCCCACCACCTCGCTGCCCGAGGAGCTGGGCGGGGTGCGCAACTGGGACTACCGCTACTGCTGGCTGCGCGACGCCAGCCTCACCCTGAACTCCCTGCTGTCCGCCGGCTACCTGGAGGAGGCCGGAGCCTGGCGGGACTGGCTGTTGCGGGCGGTGGCCGGCGCCCCCGACGATCTGCAGATCATGTACGGGCTGGCCGGTGAGCGGCGGCTGCCGGAGGCCGAGCTGCCGTGGCTGACCGGCTACTGCGACTCCGCCCCGGTACGTATCGGCAACGCCGCCGTCGAACAGCGTCAGCTCGATGTCTACGGCGAGGTGCTCGACTCCTTCCACATCGGGCGGATGGCCGGACTGCCGTCGGAGCCGCACGCCTGGAGCATCCAGCGCGCCCTGACGGAGTATCTGGAGTCCACCTGGCGCGACCCCGACGAGGGGCTGTGGGAGATCCGCGGGCCGCGCCGGCACTTCGTGCACTCCAAGGTCATGGCCTGGGTCGCGGCCGACCGGGCGGTGCGGGCGATCGAGACGAATCCGAAGTTCGGCGGCGACGCCGACCGCTGGCGGGCGATGCGCGAGGACGTCCGCCGTGAGGTGTGCGAGCGCGGTTACGACGCCGAGCGCGGCACCTTCACCCAGTTCTACGGCTCCAAGGAGCTGGACGCCGCGACCCTGCTGATCCCCCGGGTCGGCTTTCTGCCCGGGGACGACCCGCGGGTGCTGAACACCATCGACACGGTGCGCCGGGAGCTGACGCACGACGGTCTGGTCCGCCGCTACAGCACCGAGGGCGGCTCGGTCGACGGGCTGCCGGGCGGCGAGGGCACCTTCCTGGTCTGCTCGTTCTGGCTCGCCGACGCACTCCAGCTGAGCGGCCGGCGCGACGAGGCCCGGGAGATGTTCGAGCGGCTGCTGGACCTGCGCAACGATGTGGGGCTGCTCTCCGAGGAGTACGACCCGGCCGCGGGACGTCAGCTGGGCAACTTCCCGCAGGCATTCAGCCATATCGGCCTGGTGGGGACCGCCTTCGGTCTCCTCGACGGGGAAACGGCAGACTAGGGCCATGGATCTCGGACTCACTGACCGGACGTACCTCCTCACCGGGGCGACCCGCGGTCTCGGCTTCGCCACCGCCCGTGCGCTGGTCGCCGACGGCGCCCACGTGGTCATCACCGGCCGTACCGAGGAGAGCGCGGCCGCGGCCGCCGCCTCGCTCGGCGAGCGTGCCCTGGGGGTGGCGGCCGACAATGCCGACACCGATGCCGCCGACCGCCTGATGGCGACGGCCCGGGCGCACTTCGGCCGGCTGGACGGCGTGCTCATCAGCGTGGGCGGCCCGGCGCCCGGCACCGCCGCCGACAACACCGACGCCCAGTGGCAGTCGGCCTTCGACTCGGTCTTCCTCGGCGCGGTACGGCTGGCCCGGGCGGCCGCCGCCGAGCTGCCCGAGGGCGGGGTGATCGGCATGGTGCTGTCCGGGTCGGTGTACGAGCCGATCAGCGGTCTGACCATCTCCAACGGGCTCCGCCCCGGACTGGCCGGCTTCGCCAAGTCGCTCGCCAACGAGCTGGGACCGCGCGGCATCCGCGTCCTGGGGGTGCTGCCCGGCCGGATCGCCACCGACCGGATGACCCAGCTCGACGCGCTCTCCGGCGACCCGGAGGCCAGCCACGCCCGCAACTGTGCGGCCATCCCGCTGGGCCGCTACGGCACCCCGGAGGAGTTCGGCCGGACCACGGCGTTCCTGCTGTCGCCGGCCGCCTCGTACGTCACCGGTGTGATGGTGCCGGTGGACGGCGGGGCCCGGCACGGATTCTGACGCGCTGCCGGGGGGCCGGCTCCTTCGCCCGGGAGCCCCGGACAGGCCCTAACTGACCCGCTCGGGCCGGTGCTTGACCGCACGCAGCCGGACCTCCGCCGGCAGCTGGTCGAGCCCGGCCGACCGGCGGGCGTGCGCCATCGCGTCGTGGGACAGCCGCCGCAGAACGGTTCCCGGGTCGGCGTGCGGGGTCAGCGCCAGCAGCCCCCTGACCTGGGGTGCGGTCCGGCGGCCGGCCAGCACCACACCGGCCCGGTCGACGCCGTCCAGGGACTCCGTCTCGGCCGCGAGGGCCGCCGCCAGCGCCCGGCCGCGCAGGACCGCGCCCTCGCCGTCACCGCTGTCGACGAGGATCTCCTGCAGCCGGTGGCGCCGCAGCTGGGACAGCAGCCACCACAGCATCAGCAGCACGAAGACGGCCAGGGCGGCGATGACGACCGGCCACCACCAGCCCTGGTGCGTCCAGCGGGTGCGGTCGTCCGCGGGGAGCAGCACCGCGCCGGGCCCGTGCCAGGGCCAGCCGGCGGGCAGGTGGAGATGCCACTTCGCGGGCAGGCCCAGGCCGCCGAACAGCACCGCGGCGCCGGTGCCGAACAGCACGGCACCGGCCAGGCCGAGCAGCACCCGGTTGGTCGTTCTGCGCACCCTGTACATCGTGCACTCACCCCTTCTTCGGGCGCCGGACGCGCACCGTCAGACGCAGCCGGCGCGCCAGCCCCAGCTGCCGCAGCCCCTCACCGAGGGAGACGTCGAGGTCGGCGCGGACCTCCTCCAGCTCGCGGAAGTGCGAGACGGCACGCGCCTTGGCCTTGCGGCGGCCGACCTTCATCCGTACGGACTGGACGCCGGCGACCTCCATGGCCCGGTCGCGCAGCACCAGCGCGGCGGCGGCCCGGTCCAGCCCGGCCCGGACATCCGGCACCGACCGCCGCATCGGCAGCACCTGACGCAGCCCGGGGGTGACGGCCAGCACGAACAGCCAGCTGCCGAGGACCACGGCGAGCGCCGCCGCGCCCAGCACCAAGGGGCTGTCGAGCGGGCGGGTGGCCAGTTCATGGGCGAGGCGCCGCCGCCAGGCCATCGAGGAGTGGTGGGCGCGCACCGCGACCACGTCGTAGAGCAACAGACCGGCGGCGGCCAGCAGCAGCAGCGCGACCACGGCGGCCGGCACCCGGCGGGCCGACCAGAAACGCCCGGTGCGGCCGTCGTCGCCGGTGTCCGTGGTGGCCTCGTCCGGACCGGACCGCGCCGCGCCGTCCGCGCTGTCCGCCGAGTCCGTGGTGTCCGTCGAGTCCGTCGTCTTGTCGAGCGTGGGCAGCCGCCGGGTGTCCGCCGGCCGCGCCTCGTCGTCGCTCATCGCACCCTCCCGCGGTCGGTACGGTCCAGCTGCGGTGAGTGCAGCCGCTCGACCTCCACCGCGACCTCGGGCACCGTCATGTTCGCCAGCGCCTGCACCCGCTCGGTGACATGACGGCGCACCACCCGGCTCTGCGCACCGATGTCGGAGGGGTAGCCCAGCTCCATGGCGATGCGCACCCGTGCCTCGCCGAAATACTGCCGCTCCTCGCGCCGGTGCACGGTCACCGTCGCATGGGCGTCGGTCCGGGCCTGCGGGGACTCACGGCGCAGTGCCTCCCGGGCCGCCTGGGCGGCGATCTTCGCCACCACCCGGTCCGCGAGTCTGGTCGAGCCCCGCTCACCCGCCGCCACGGCGCCGGGCGGGGACACCGTCGTCACCCGGCCTCACCGCCGCCGGTCGTCGCGGTCGCCGCTGCGCGGACGGAAGAAGTCGCCGGCCTCCAGATCCCCGTCGAGGAATCGGCCGACCACGAACCCGATGACGCCCAGCGCCGCCACCAGGACGAAGGCGCCGAAGCCGCCGAAGTATCCGGCGAAGCCCAGCGCCATGCCGGCCAAGAGGCCGGCCACGGCCATGCTCATCGTGCGCTCCTTCGCTGCCACTTCGGACGGGCCCGGCTACTGGAGCCGCGGCTCGGATTCGTCTTCGTCATCCGCCTCGTCGGGGAGCTTGACATCGCTGACCGCGATATTGACCTCGACGACCTCCAGGCCCGTCATCCGCTCCACCGCTGCGATGACGTTCTCCCGCACCGACCGCGCGACATCGGCGATGGCGACGCCGTAGTCGACCACGATCTCCAGATCCACCGCGGTCTGCACCTCGCCGACCTCGGCCTTGACCCCGCGGGTGGCGGTCGCGGAACGGCCGCTGCCGGGCACCCGGTCGCGCACGGCGCCGAGCGTACGGGCCAGGCCGCTGCCCATGGCGTGCACGCCGACGACGTCCCGGGCCGCGAGTCCGGCGATCTTCTCCACGACACCGTCGGCGATGGTGGTCCGCCCGCGGGTGGCGGGGTCGCCGCCGCCCCGTTTGGTCGGGGTCCGGGGTGCCACTTCCTGCTGGCTCTCGCTCATCGCCGTATGTCCCTTTCCGCGGGGAGAAGCGGTCCGCCCGCTCCGCTGCCCACAGTAGGTCCGGTTTGTCCGGAACGCTCCGGGGATGCGGCAGCGGAGTGCTCCCTACGGCGCCGTGTGGCACACCGCCCTGCTGTGGGGGCCGGTCTGCGGCAGTGTGGGGCGTGGTCCGGAAGAGGGTCCGGGACCTGCCGGGAGAAGGGTGACGCGGTGGCCGCGAACCAGTGGGCGCAGGTGGTACGGGCACAGCTCGACATCGGCCGGGTGCTGCCGCTCGGCGGGCCCGCCGACGGCTCGTGGATCACCGAGCAGGCCGCCGCCGGGGTCCTGATCAGGGCCGCCGGGACGCCGGCCGGGGTCCGCCTGGGGGCGCTGCGGCTGTCGGTCGCCGACCCCGCTCGTGCGCCGGAGCCGGCGGTGCCGGCGCCACCGAGCGCACTGCCGCCGGGCCCGCTGCGGATCGAGGCGGATTTCGCCGCGGCCGGCGACCGGCCGCTGCCCACGGTCGCCGACCAGGTACGGGCGGCGCTGCTGGAGGCGTCGGTCCGGGAGCTGGGGCTGGTGGTGGGCGTGGTGGATCTGCGGGTCAGCGGGCTGCTGGACGGGGCCTCCGCAGAGGAGGCGGCCGGGCCGCCGGAGACACCGCCCGCCCCGGCGGAGGGTCCGCCCGCCGCGCCGGTGAAGGAGGGACGGGGCGGTGCGACCCAGGACGGGGTGGCCGGGATCGCCGCGATCGTGCTGGGTGTCGACGGCGTGGCCCATCTGGCGCCCGTGCTCGGCCCGTCGCGCCCGGTGGCCCTCACCGACGGGCATGCGCTGATCCAGCTGGCGACCGCGCCCGGCCACCGGGCGCTGGATGTCGCGGCCGCCGTGCGACGGACGGTGGCGAGCGCCCCGCCCGCGGTGTCGACGGTCGCCGTGCTGGTCACGGCGGTGGAGCAGAGCTGAGAACGGCCGGCCGGGCGCCCTCGGCCGGCCGCGTACCGCGATCCGGCGCCGGGGCGCTACTCCCCCACGCCCGCCAGATCGCGCAGCCGGCGTGCCTGTGCGGCCCGCTCGGCGGTGCGCTGCTCGTCGTACGTACGGCCCGCGGCACCGGCCAGCAGGGCCTTGGTCTCGATCACGGCGTCCCGCGGTGCGGCGGTGAGTGCGGCGGCCAGGTCGGCCACCGCGCCGTCGAGTTCCGCCGCGGGCACCACGAGATGGGCGAGGCCGATCCGCTCGGCCTCCTCGGCATGCACAAAGCGCCCGGTGGCGCAGATCTCCAGCGCCCGGGCGTAGCCCACCAGCCCGACCAGCGGATGGGTGCCGGTCAGGTCCGGCACGAGTCCCAGGCTGGTCTCACGCATCGCGAACTGGACGTCCGGCGCGACCACCCGCAGATCGCAGGCGAGCGCGAGCTGGAAGCCCGCACCGATGGCGTGCCCCTGCACGGCGGCGATGGACACCAGGTCATTGCGCCGCCACCAGGTGAACGCTTCCTGGTACTCGGCGATGGTGGCGTCCAGTGCACTGTCCGTGCCGCGGGCGAGATCGATGAACGACGGCTCGCCGTCGAAGCCTTCGGGCGTGAACGCCTGACGGTCCAGGCCCGCGGAGAAGGACTTGCCCTCACCGCGCAGCACCACGATCCGTACGCTTCCCGGCAGCAGCGAGCCCGCTTCGGCGAGCGCCCGCCACATGGCCGGAGACTGCGCATTGCGCTTGGCCGCGTTGGCGAGGGTCACCGTGGCGATGGCATCGTCCACGGTGAGTCGCACACCGTCCTTGTCGAGCAGAGTCATCAGCGCCTCCGAGTCAGCCAGCCGCACCTGCGTGCGTAAGTGACTGAACGGTAACCTCCCGGCCGGCGGCTTCGCCGACCGGGGGGAGACCGTGGTACTCAAAGGCGTGGCGTCAGGCCGAAGCGGCCTTCTTGCCCCTCGTGGCTCCGCCACGACCGCGCAGGACCACACCGGATTCGCTGAGCATCCGGTGCACGAATCCATAGGAGCGGCCGGTTTCCTCGGCCAGCGCCCGGATGCTCGCACCGGAGTCGTACTTCTTCTTCAGGTCTGCCGCGAGCTTCTCGCGCGCGGCGCCGGTTACCCGGCTGCCCTTCTTCAGAGTCTCGGCCACCCGTGCCTCCTCGTGGGAAGTGCGCTCTGGACTCTCATGATCACCCCTCCCCGGCTTCCTGGCCACCCATTCCGCAAGGTCTCTACGACATCCTTTGCCGTCGGACACCCTGCCGACCGGCCCGGAACCGCTGATTCCGGCTGCCCGGAAGGCCCTCCGCGCCCGGATTTCCCCGAGAAGTGGCAGGTCAGGTGGTATGCGGCCGAAAAGGTGAGGGCCGGGCCCCTGGGGCCCGGCCCTCCGCCGCAGGCTCGCCGGTGTACGAGCCGTTCTCACTCAGATGATGGATCACACATCGGCCGAATGATCCATACGGCATGATCAATCCGCCGCGGTCAGGCCAGCGCGACCAGGTCCGCGTAGTCCTGGCCCCACAGGTCCTCGACGCCGTCGGGCAGCAGGATGATGCGCTCCGGCTCCAGTGCGTCCACCGCGCCCTCGTCGTGCGACACCAGGACCACGGCGCCGGTGAAGGTGTGCAGCGCGCCGAGGATCTCCTCGCGGCTGGCCGGGTCCAGGTTGTTCGTGGGCTCGTCGAGGAGCAGCACGTTGGCGGAGGAGACGACCAGCGTCGCCAGGGCGAGGCGGGTCTTCTCCCCGCCGGAGAGCACCCCGGCGGGCTTGTCGACGTCGTCCCCGGAGAAGAGGAAGGAACCCAGCGTCTTGCGGATGGCGACCAGGTCCATGTCCGGGGCGGCCGAGCGCATGTTCTCCAGGACCGTGCGGTCCGGGTCCAGGGTCTCGTGCTCCTGGGCGTAGTAGCCGAGCTTCAGGCCGTGCCCGGGGCGGACCTCGCCGGTGTCCGGGGTCTCGACGCCGGCCAGCAGCCGCAGCAGGGTGGTCTTGCCGGCACCGTTCAGACCGAGGATGACGACCCGGGAACCCTTGTCGATGGCCAGGTCGACATCGGTGAAGATCTCCAGGGAGCCGTAGGACTTCGACAGGCCCTCGGCGGTGAGCGGGGTCTTGCCGCACGGCGCCGGGTCCGGGAAGCGCAGCTTGGCGACCTTGTCGGAGGCCCGCTTGGCGTCCAGCCCCGCCAGCAGCTTGTCGGCACGCTTGGCCATGTTCTGCGCGGCGACCGTCTTGGTGGCCTTGGCCCGCATCTTGTCGGCCTGCGAGTTCAGCTGCGCGGCCTTCTTCTCGGCGTTGGCGCGCTCACGCTTGCGGCGCTTCTCGTCGGCCTCGCGCTGCTGCTGGTAGAGCTTCCAGCCCATGTTGTAGATGTCGATCTCGGAGCGGTTGGCGTCGAGGTAGAAGACCTTGTTGACGACGGTTTCGACCAGGTCGACATCGTGGGAGATCACGATGAAGCCGCCGCGGTAGGTCTTGAGGTAGTCGCGCAGCCAGACGATCGAGTCGGCGTCGAGGTGGTTGGTCGGCTCGTCGAGCAGCAGGGTGTCGGAGTCCGAGAACAGGATCCGGGCCAGCTCGACGCGGCGGCGCTGACCACCGGAGAGGGTGTGCAGCGGCTGGCCGAGGATGCGGTCGGGCAGTCCGAGGCTGGCGGCGATGGTCGCGGCCTCCGCCTCGGCGGCGTACCCGCCCTTGGTCAGGAACTCCGTCTCCAGGCGCTCGTACTTCTTCATCGCCTTGTCGCGGGTGGCGCCCTTGCCGTTGGCCATCCGGTCCTCGTTCTCCCGCATCTTGCGGAGCACGGAGTCCAGATCACGGGCGGACAGGATGCGGTCGCGGGCGAGCACGTCCAGGTCGCCGGTGCGCGGGTCCTGCGGGAGGTAGCCGACGTCGCCGGAGCGGGTGACCGAGCCGGCGGCGGGGATGCCCTCGCCCGCCAGCACCTTGGTGAGGGTGGTCTTGCCGGCGCCGTTACGGCCGACCAGGCCGATGCGGTCGCCCTTGGCGATGCGGAAGGAGGCGGACTCGATGAGAACGCGGGCGCCGGCGCGCAGCTCGAGGCCGGAGGCGGTGATCACGGGAAAAGCTCCAGGGTCGGAAAGACGGCGGATTGGACGGACGGTCCGAGAGCGAGCTGCGCCGTCTAATGAACCCAAGGGAGAACTGCCATGGGAGGCAGTCTAACGGCCCCGTGCAAGTGGTTTTTCATCCCACGTTTTTGACTTTCCCGCCGTGGTGGTTTCTCGCCGTGTTTCGCCCGCTTCGCGGGGCGCCCGCCGTTGCCTGTCCGCTGCGCTTTGCCTGGGCCCGATTTTGGCTTTCCCGTCGTTGCGCCTCTCCGCTGCGCGGGGCTGGTTCCCGCGTTGTCGTCTGCGGCGTCGTGTGTCGTCTCGTCGTTGCGCCTGCGGCGGGCGGGTCCGCTGCGCGGGGCTGTCGGGTGCGGTGACGGGCCTCCGGGGCCGGTGTGTGGGACTGCTTCGCTTTACGTCCCACACACCGGCCCCTCCGGCCCGCCCCCTCCCGTGGAGGGGGTGGGAAAAGGCCGGTGGGGGTGGATGTGGCTGGTCCGGCGTGCCTGGCAGGTCGTACCGAGACGGCCGACGATGGCCCGCCCCCACTCACCTTCACGTACTCCCCTACGGGAGGGGACGGGCCGGAGGGGCCTGGTGTGTGGACGTAAAGCGAAGCAGTCCACACACCAGGCCCCGGAGGCCCGTCACCGCACCCGACACCCACCCGCCCGCCGCAGGCGCAACGGCGACAAGCCACCACGGCGGGACAGCCAACAACACGGGAATCAGCCCCGCGCAGCGGAAAGGCACAACGACGGGCGCACCGCGCAGCGGGCGACAAACGGCGAACAACCCCCACGGCGGGAAAGCCAAAAACGTGGGAAGTCAAACCCCACCGGTGTGGACTTGGAAGGCCGCGCGCCGTACCGCCTTGGCGAGTGCCGGGTCCGGGTGGGCCGCGGCGAGTGCCACCAGTACCTGGACGGTACGGGGGTGGCCGACGGCGCGGACCTCCTCCAGGAGGCGCGGTACGGAGCCCTGGACCGCCGAATCGAGGTGGCGCACCAGGAGTTGGGTCTCGCCGTGGTCGGCCACCGCCGCCGCGGTGTCGACCCACAGCCAGGTCGACTCCTCGCGGGTGAGCACATCGGGTGCGGTCTCCGGGTCGCCGCCCTCGTGCTCGACCAGCCACAGCAGGGCGTACGGCCGCAGGGCCGGCTCGTCGGCCGCGGTGCGGACGGCGGCCTCGGCCGGTGCGCCCACCGCCCGCAGTGCCTCGAAGGCCAGGCCGCGCAGCAGGGCGTCCTCACCGCGGGCCACGGTCAGCAGCTCCTCGACGGCCGCGCCGACGGAGCGGGCGGCGAGCCAGGCGCGGTATTCGGTGCGGGCCGGTCCGGGGGTGAGCCGGGCGCAGCCGCGCAGCATCGCCTCCGCGGACTGTTCGATATGGCCGGCCGGGCTCTGTGCGGCGACGCAGATCTGCTCCAGTTTGACCCACACCGACCAGTTGCCGAGCGGTGTCAGCTGCGCCTCGGACGCCTCGTGGACGGCCTCGTGGACGCCGTCCGGCGTCCCGCCGGACGGCACCAGCGCGCCGACGATCCGCAGCGCGTCCAGTGCCCAGGCCAGCAGCTCGGCCAGCGACGCCCCCGCGGCGTCGTCGGCCGCGGCGTCGGCGGTGCCGCCGGGGGCGGGCTCCTGGCCGTAGGGGACCTCGCAGCGCTCCGTCCGCAGCTCGGCGACGCGCTGGTCCAGCATGTCCAGCAGCACCGGCAGCTGGACCGGCCCGGCCGACAGATGCAGCAGGGACAGCAACTGGGGCAGTGCTTCGACGACTTCGGCGACCATCGCGGGGCCGGCGGCGGCCGGGGCGGGACGGGCCAGCGACCAGGCGTCGAACAGGGCGACCCAGCCGCGCAGCACGGCGGTGTCGTCGCGGTCCCAGGCACGCAGCCGCCAGCCGGGGCGGGCCAGGCCGTCATGCAGCTCGACGAGCCCGGCGAGCCGGGCCCGGTCCCAGTCGACGCGGACCTGCCGCGGTGTCAGGCGCAGCGCCTCGGCGGCACGTTCCACGGCCGCTTCCGGCAGTGCGCCGTCGGGTCCGGCACGCAGGCTGCCGCCGGTGTTGCCGGCGCTGTCGGCCCACCGGGCGAGGCGGGCCGCGCCGGCCAGCACGGCGCGGGCCTGCCGGGCCAGCTCCGCCGGCGGCGGAGTGCCCTCGGGCGGGCGGGGCGCCGGGCGCTGGGTCCTGGTTGTCACCGCTCGGCGGGCGGCCGCAACCGGTTGACGAGGGACGAGTCGGAGCCGGGAGTCGCGCGGGGTACGGGACGTCACAGGAGCAGTGTTGCCGCTGACGGCCCGAAAGCCCAATCGGAACCCCGCCCACGGCCTTCCGGGACCGTGCCATTGCGCCGCCCCATCCCTGATGAGGGGAGTTGTCCCGCCGTATGCCCGGGCTGCACCGGGGAGCGGGGGCGGGGCTACATGAGAGGGGTGAGGAAGCGTCGCAGGGCCTCTTCGTAGCCCGAGGGGTCGGCGTTCCACATCGCGGCGTGCGGGGCATGCGGAACCGGCTGAAGCGTGATCAGGTCGGCCCGGCGGGCGGCGAAGGAACGGGAGGCCGTCCAGGGGGCGATCCGGTCGTCGGGGCCGTGGAAGAGCAGGGTGGGAATGTCCAGCTCCTCCGGGTCGACGGCGTCGGCGGGCCGGTCCAGGGGCACCCCCGTGGAGCCCTCGGCGGCGCGTACCACCAGCGGCAGCAGGGCGCGCGGGACCCGCCGGGCGGCGGCCAGCGCACGGACCGTGGCGCCCCGGTCCAGGACCGGGGAGTCCAGGACGAGACCGCTGATCCGGTCGCGCAGCGCGGAGCGGGTGGCGGCCCGCAGCGCCATGGTCGCGCCGGTGGACCAGCCGTAGAGGACGACGGCCTGGGCGCCGTAACGGACGGCGTAGCGGATCGCCGCGTCCAGATCGCGCCATTCGGTGTCGCCGAGGTGGTGGATGCCGTCGGCGGTGCGCGGGGCGCCGGGGTCGTTTCGGTAGGCCAGGTCGAGGACGGGCAGCCGGTGGCGGTGCAGGAACGGCATGACCACCATGGGGTGCTCGCGGGTGGTGCCGAGGCCGTGGGCGGTGATCACCCAGGTGTCGCGGACGCCGGGCACGAACCACGCCGGGAGGGCGCCGAGTTCGCCGGGGACGTCGACGTCGGCGTGGTCGAGGCCGAGGGCGTCCCGGGGATTGCCCACGTGCACCTGCGGGGTGAGCCGCATCCGGTTGCCCGGCCGCAGGGTGCCGTGGGTGACCCGCTCCAGGCGGCGGACGACCGCGTCGGCGGGGTGCGGAATGCCGTGGACCACGGAGCCGACCACGGCATGGCAGCCGGTGCCGGTGAGCCCGTAGGTGCCGGGCCGCATGGTCGCCAGGCTGCGGGTGAGGGCGATGCGGCTCTCGGTGGCGGAGTGCACGGTGAGCCGGGAATCGCCCGGGAACGGCTGATCTGGCGACGGTTTCAGGGCAGTGTCGCTGGCGTACCGGCCGACCGCCACGGCGGCCGCCCCGGCACCTATCACGGTGATGGCGGCCGCGGCCGCCGCAGTACCCAGGCGCACCTCACCAGTGTGCGCAGCGCCGCCGGGTGCGGCCACCTGGCGGAGTCGTGCGGGTGAGGGACCGGGGCGGCCGGGGCGGCGGTCAGTCCTTGCCGCGGCCCTGCTGGCCGTAGCCGCGCAGCCGGGCCGCGGCCGCGTCGAGCTGCCCGGCCGACAGCAGGCTCGGGGTGTGGCCCGGCACGGACTGCGCGGTGAGCCAGACGCGGCACATCCACTCCAGCTGGGCGGTGCGGTCCAGGGCCTCGTCCAGGCTGTCGCCGTAGGTCATGGTGCCGTGGTTCTGCAGCAGACAGCCGGTGCGGTCGCGGAGCGCGTCGAGCATGTGGGCGGCGAGCTCGTCGCTGCCGTAGAGGGCGTAGGGGGCGACGCGGACGGGGCCGCCGAGGGCCGCGGTCATGTAGTGGACGGGCGGGAGTTGGGGCACGAGGGTGGAGACGGCGGTGGCGTGCGGGGCGTGGGTGTGGACGACGGCGGCGGCCGTGCTGCTGTGGTAGACCGCCAGGTGCATGGGGAGTTCGCTGGTCGGCCGGAGGGTGCCGATGATCTGGCGCCCCTCCAGGTCGACCGCGGTGAGGTCACCAGGACCGAGCCGGTCGTAGGGCACCCCGCTGGGGGTGACCAGGACCAGGTCCTTCAGGCGGCAGGAGACATTGCCCGAGGTGCCGACGACCAGGCCGTCGGCGACGGTCCGGCGGGCGGTGGTGACCAGGTCGCTCCAGGCTGCGGCGAGGTGGTCGGGGCGGTCCGTCATGGGTCCTCCGGCGGCAGTGCGGCACATACGGAAATGGATGCGGATGCGCGCCACCGTACGAGCGGGCCGGGGCGTCGTACACCGCGGCCCGCCGAACCGGGGTGCGCTCTCCAGGGATACCCGTGCCGCCGTCGTGGAGCGGCCGGATCCGGACTCCGTGCGCCGGTGTGCCGGGACCATGGGGTGGCCGGGTCCGCACGCCGTCCGGCGCGGGTGCACCGTGGCCGCCGTGGGGCGGCCGTCGCCCGCCCCACGGCGCACGGGCACAGCACCCGCAGATCACCAACGGGTGAGGCGGAAGTGACGAGGGAGGTGCCTTCGCGTGAACAGTGCGGTGGCGTCATCACCCCGCCCGTCCCAGTTCACCTCCCGTTCACCCGTTCTCCGTAGCGTCCCAACGACACTGACCTTCGAACTGATTGCCTGGGTGAATGGAACACATCACGCTTCTCATCGGGATCGTGATCGTCACGGCCTTGGTGTTCGACTTTACGAACGGCTTCCACGACACGGCCAACGCGATGGCCACCACCATTTCCACCGGGGCCTTGCGACCCAAGACCGCGGTGGCGATGTCGGCAGTGCTCAACCTCGTCGGTGCGTTTCTGTCCGTGGAGGTGGCCAAGACCATCTCCGGCGGGATCATCGACGAAGGCGCCGGCATCAGACCAGAAGTGATCTTCGCCGGCCTGGTCGGCGCGATCGTCTGGAACATGCTGACCTGGCTCGCGGGTCTGCCCTCCAGCTCCTCCCACGCTCTCTTCGGCGGTCTGATCGGCGCGACGCTGGTGTCCGTCGGCACCCACGGCGTGCATGGCGAGGCCGTGGTGATGAAGGTCCTGATCCCGGCGGTGGCCGCGCCGTTCGTGGCCGGTCTGGCCGCGATGGCGGCGACCCGGCTCACCTACCGGCTGACCCGCAACCGCGCCGAGGCGGACACCGCCAAGGGCTACCGCGCGGGCCAGATCGCCTCCGCCGCCCTGGTCTCCCTCGCCCACGGCACCAACGACGCGCAGAAGACGATGGGTGTGATCACGCTCGCGCTGATCACCGGCGGGGTCGTCGCCCCGCACGCCGACCCGCCGCTGTGGGTCATCGCCTCGGCCGGTATGGCCATCGCGCTCGGCACGTACCTGGGCGGCTGGCGGATCATCCGCACGATGGGCAAGGGCATCACCGACATCCAGCCGCCGCAGGGCTTCGCCGCCCAGACCGGCGCCGCGGCCACCATCCTGGCCTCCTCCCACCTCGGCTTCGCGCTCTCCACCACCCAGGTCTGCTCCGGCTCCGTGATGGGCTCGGGCCTGGGCCGCAAGGGCGGCGTGGTGCGCTGGTCCACGGCCGGCCGGATGGTCGCCGCATGGGGCCTGACGCTGCCGGCCGCCGGTGCGGTCGCGGCGGGCGCCGCGTTCCTCGCGGGCCAGGGCGACTGGGGCGTGGCGGCGGTGGCCGTGCTCGCGCTCGGTATCTGCGGCACGATCTGGGCCGCCTCCCGGCGGAAGCCCATCGACCACACCAATGTCAACGAGGGCCCGGCGGCGGAGCCGGCCGGCGTGGTGACCACCGCGCTGCGCACGGTCTCCCCTCCCCCGGCAGGCCAGCCCGCGCCGGCCGACGGCGCGCTGGAAACCGCCGGGGTGCCCGCCCAGGCGACCGCCCCCGACGCCGGGGTGCCCGCCCAGCCGGGCGGCCCCGACACCTCCACCCCCGCTCCGCGCCCCAAGGCCGCGACGGTCACCCGCTAGCTGTCATCACCAAAGGAACCTCATGACCATCGATTGGGCAGCTCTCGGCCAGGTCTTCGGCGTCACCCTCGTGGTGACGGTCGGGATCGTGGGCCTGTTCACCGTCGGCATCGTCGGGGCGTCCCGCAAGCCGGCCCAGGAGGGTGCGGCGGTCGCGGTCGCCGCACCGGGTGCCGGTGCGCGGGCCGGTGCGGTGACCGCCTTCGCCCTGTGCGCGGCGGCCGTGACCTACGGCATCTATCTGATCGTCGCCGCCTGACGCAGCCGAAAGCGGCGGCGCGAGGCGGTTTCGGACGCGGTGAGGCGTCCGGCGGGGCACGGCATCAGCCGTCGTCCGCCGGGCGCCTTTCCTGTGGGGTGCCCCGGCCGCCGAGCGCGTCATCGGCCTGCCGGGCCAGCCGGTCGGCGATGGCGGTGCCGCCGCTGCCGTTGAGACAGGCGGCCACGCCGAGCTGTACGACCTTGCTGAACGTCTGGTAGTGGGCGCTGCGCGGGCGCGGGGCGGCCGCCATCAGCGCCTCGTGCAGCAGCCGGGGGTCGGGCCGCGGCTCCGGCTGCCCCGTGGCGCCGTGCTCGGCGCGCTCCGCGTCGCCGGGCGGCAGCGGGCAGTGGGGCGCCTTGTCCCCCGCGCGGTAGGCCGAGTTGCGGGTGGCCGCGAATCCCCGCTCCAGCAGGCAGCGTTCACTGCCCCGGCCGGTCAGCGCCTCGATCAGGGACCGTGCGCCGGCCGGCCGGCTGCTGGCGGCGGAGATCGCCAGATTCTGGCCACCGAGCACCGACAGCCGTCGGCCGTCGGCGGGGCGGGCCGGCAGCTGGGCCACGTCGAACCGGACGCCGGACGTGAGCTTCTCGGCGACCGAGGCGTACTCGACCGGCCAGTTGCGCATGAAGACCGCGCGGCCCTCGGCGAACCAGCGGCGGCTGTCGGTCTCGTCCATCGTGACGGCCTCGTGCGGCATGAGCGCATCGAGCCGGTCCTTGAGGTCCGCGACGCCGAGCTGGAGCGCGCCGACCTGCTCGCCCTTGGTGAAGCTGGTGGCGTACGGGTCGCCGCCGTTGGCCCAGGCGGCCTCCAGGGTGTTGACCGTGAGGCCCTCGTAGGGCCGCAGCTGGGCGACCATGCCGTACATCCTGGGCCGTTTCTTCCCCCCGGCCCGGGCGTCGCGGTCCGTGTCGCGGTTGTAGGCGTCCGCGGCCTGGAGGGCCCAGGCCTTCAGCTCGCCCCAGTTGGCGGGGGGCCGGTGGTGGCCGTGGGCGTCGAGGAGGTCCTTGCGGTAATAGAGCAGCCCGGCATCGGTGTTGAACGGGACGCCCCACACCTTGCCGTCGTACTGCACCGTCTTGGCCACGCTGGCGAGGAAGTCGCCGTCCAGGTGCGCGGGCCAGGGCCGGATGACGCCTGCCTCGGCGAACTCCGCGGTCCAGGCCACATCGAGGTTGAGCACGTCGTAGCCGCCGTTGCCGGACTGGCCCGCCGCCAGCAGCTGGCTGCGCTGGCCGTCGGCGGTGTCGGGGAGTTCGACGGTCCGCACCGTGCGGCCGGTGCGCTTCTCCCAGGCGTGGATCAGGTCCTGGCGGACGCCGGAGCTGCTGAGGTCGCTGCCGGTGGCGAGGACGATCGCCCCCTTCTCCGGCACCTTCTGATCCCCCGGGGTACAGCCGCTGACCGCGGTGAGCAAGGCCAGGGCGGCCAGCGCGGCGCCGACCGCCGTGCGCCCGGCGGTCATCGGTCCCCCTTGGTGGCGGTGCCGATGGAGGCGATCCGTCCGGCCAGGGTGTCCACGGCCTGCGGGCCGCCGGGGACGCACTGGCCGTGGGAGGCCCGGGCCAGGTGCCGCAGGGCCGGACTGTCACAGCCGGACTTGCCCATCACCAGGGCCAGTACGGGCACCTCGGGCCCTTCCCCGACGAGGGTGTCGAGGGTGCGTCCGACGGCCGCCGCGCGCCCGTCCGCGCCGTCGTCCTGGTCGAGGAGGAGCACGATGGCCTTGTTGGTGGCGCCGGACTTCTTCATCGTGCGGACCGCGCGGGTCAGCGCCTCCTCCATCGCGGCCCCGTGATCGACGAGTTCACCGCCCGCGACCCGGTCCAGCGCGGCCTTGCCCGGGGCCGGGTCGGGGCTGCCGAGCGCGACCAGCTCGCGCACCGCCGAGCGGTCGTCGGGGTGCGCACGGTCGGGGAAGGCCCACAGGCCGTAGGTGTGCCGTGCGCCGACCATCTCCAGGGCGCGGCCGGCCGCGTTCAGGGCGACCGGGAGCTTGCCGCCGTCGGCCATGGAGGTGGAGGTGTCCATGAGGATCAGCACCTGGCTGGACTTCTGTGCCTTGTCGTAGCCCTCCAGCACCCGGGCCACCTCGTCGGGGCCCGCCGTGTAACGGACGATCCGGCGGTCGGGGGTGACCTGCGCGCGGCTGTCGGCGAGCGGTGAGCCGGGCTGCGGGGCGTGGTCGTCGGCTCCGCGGTAGCCCTGCGCGGTCAGTGTGCGCCGGCCGCCGTGCGGGTCGCGCAGCCAGGTGGCGAAGCGGGCCACGGCGGCCTGCCGCGGGGTGGCGTCGGTGGTGCCGCGCCAGTCGACGCGGACGAGGGGGTGGTCGAGGGCCGGGACGCCCTCGGGGTAGTAGGCGACGTAGCGGTCGTGCAGGGGCAGCGCGGAGCCCAGGGCGGGGCAACTGCCGATGGCCCGGCCGAGGTTGTAGTCGGCGAGGGACTTCTCCGTCACCAGGGGCGCGGACCTGGTCCGGTCGACGGCGCCGGAGGCATCGGCGTCGGGGCGCAGCGAGCACAGGAGTTCGGTGCTGCCGGCGTACTGGCTGCCCGGGGCGGAGAGCCGGTCCTCGGCGGCGCGGGCGAGGGAGGGGGTGTCCAGCAGGGCGGCGTCCGGGCCGCCGGGGGCGAGGTAGAGGCCGAGGGTGTGCAGCAGACCGGTGCCGGACAGCACGGGGCTGGGCCGCAGGAGCTTGAGGTCCTGGTGGGCGTGGTCGGTCGCGGTGAGCAGCTCCTGCCAGGAGGCGCCGCCTGGTTCGACGTCGACCAGCCGCCGGCTCGCCGGGACGCCGACGACCAGGGGGGTGTAGGCGACCGGGCCGCCGTAGTGCAGGGTCGCCGGGGATCCCGTGGCCGGCATGCCGCGCCGGGCCTCGTAGTAGTCGGCGGTGGATTCCGGTATCCAGATGTCGGGCTGCGGGCCGGGGCGATTGAGGGGGTCGAGGCCCTTGTCGGCGGGCCGTTCCCGGCCGGTGCCGCGGGCCTCGCCCTGCCAGCGGTCGGCGGCCGCGAAGCCCTGGTCGACCTGGTCCTTGGCCGCGGAGTAGACGGTGATCTGGGCGCGCCGGCAGCCGTCGGGGAGGTCGCCCTCGCCGCTGAGCGGCCGGGTGTTGGCGTCGGACATCTCGTAGTCGAAGGCGGCCTGGCGCAGGGCGGGTTCGGCCTCGGGGGCGGTCAGCAGCCGCAGTTCGAGGGCGGGCGGGCAGGGCGCGTCGCCGTTCGGGAGGTTCAGTACGACGAGGCCGGCGGTGGCCGGGACGAGGATGATCGCCGGCACCAGCAGGACCCTGAGCCAGTGCCGGAGGGAGAATTTCAGCCGGCGGCGCAGGCGGATCCGCAGCGGGGTCGGGGGGCGGATCTCGGGGGTGGCGAAGGACAGGATGACGTCGTCGACGGTGTTCTGCTTGGCCGAGCGCGGCTCCCAGACGTCGCCCATCGGGGTCCGTTCGGCGGCGAGTTGTCCGCGCAGTTCCCGGACGAGGTCCTCGAAGGTGACGCACCGCCTGCCGGGCAGTCCGCTCTCCAGGGTCCGGCGCACGGCACGGGTGAACACACTGCCGCCGGTGGGCTCCTCGCCGCTGAAGATACGGCGGTTGGGCTGCGCGGCCATCAGCAGCGACATGGGCTTGCGGCAGTTGTGGAAGGCCTCCCCGGCGTTGCCGGCGTAGCAGCACTCCAGGATGATCACGATCCGGTCGGCCCGGGCGTTGTCGAGGTAGGACAGCACCATGTCCTGCCAGGAGACGGTCTTGTGGCGCGGTTCCGAGGCGCCGACCATCAGTTGGAGGTTGCCGCCGTCCCGGCCCACCCGGCCGTGGCCGGAGAAGTACACCAGCAGCAGTCCGCGCGCCTCCTGGGTGACGGTGTCCAGCGCCTGCTCCACCTCCCACGGCTCCTGGGGGCGGCACAGGACGACCTCGCCCCTGGTGAACAGGTCGGTGCCGGGGGCGAGCAGGACGCGTTCGAGTTCCTGGGCGTTGTCCTTCACCGCGGGCAGGGGGCGCAGATGGCGGTAGTCGTCGACACAGATCAGCAGCGCCCGGTTGACCTTGCCCCGCGCGTCGTATTCGGACATCCGGCTCAGTCCCCGGCGATGCTGCCGCTCCCGTCGTCCGGGCTGCCGGGATCGGGGGCTCCGGGGGCCGGGGCACCCGGACCCTCGTCCCCCAGGGCACGCAGGCCGCCGTCGACGCCGACCGCGACGGCGGGCCGTTCGCCGGTGTCACGCTCCTCGCGGCGGCGGCGCAGCCACTCCTTGAGGGCGATGCTCAGGCTCTTGGTGATCTCGGCGGCGACCGCCCCGACGATGACCAGGACCAGATCGTCGACGCCCACGGCCATGTCGCCGGGGGCGGCCGGGTCGCCGTTCGCGCCGTCGCGGGCGTCCGCCGGCCGGGGCCGAATCGCCCAGTCGTACTGCCGCCGGGCCAGCCACGGCTCGCGCGCCAGCCAGGTCTTGAGGTCCTCGATGTCCTGATCGGGATTGTTGGTGCCCGTGACCCTGATGCGGATCTCGTGACGGTCAGCGCGCTGCGGCATCCCCCGGCCCCCTTCCGGCGGCCCCGTCGCCGCCGCGCTCCCGATAGTGACGTGGAATCAGGTGCGCGGGCAACCGTCCGTGATCCTTCCGCCACGCTGTGGCGTGGGCCACAGCCCCTGCCACGGGGCAGCGTCGCAGGTCAAGGGTGAGTTGACGGGCATTCGCGGAGCGTGGTGGACTGCCCGAGCCATTCGGCGACAGCTGAGGAAGTCCGGTGCGAATCCGGCGCGGTCCCGCCACTGTCACCGGGGAGGGTTCCTCCAGCGAAGGCCACGGCCCCTCGCGCGCACGCCGAACGGCGGACGCGTCGGGGCGGGAAGGCCGGAGGACTCGCCGATCCGGGGAGCCAGGAGACTCATGTCGCCGTCACGTCGAGCCAGGGCGCGGACCCTGAGTGAGGACATATCACCATGCCTGGCCGCCCGTCGAGAGCTCCATCGCCCGCTGCCGCAGGGCTTCTTCGCGGACACGCCCTGGCGACGGTGTGACCCGATGCGCGGCGAACACGCGGGATATGCGTGCGGCGCGGCTCTCGGCTTTCTCGCCGACCTGATCGCGGCGGATCCCCGGCGCGGGCATCCGGTGGCCGCTTTCGGCCGGGCCGCGGCCGCCATCGAACGCCGGCTGTGGCGCGACCACCGCGGCCACGGGGCGGCCCATGCCGTGCTGTGCGCGGGCGGTGCCGCCGCCGGCGCCGCGCTGGTGCAGCGCGCGCTACGCACCGCCGCCCCGGCCCCGTTGCGGGACGGCGCCCGGATCGCGCTGACCGCGGCGACGGTCTGGGCCGTGCTGGGCGGCACCTCGCTCGGCCGGGAGGCCCGGGCCGTCGGCGGTGCGCTGGCGGCGGGCGACCTGGACGTGGCACGGGAGCGGCTGCCGCATCTGTGCGGGCGCGATCCGCAGGCCCTGGACGGGCCGCAGATGGCCCGTGCGGTGGTGGAGTCGGTCGCCGAGAACACCTCGGATGCAGTGGTCGGTGCCCTGGTCTGGGGTGCGGTGGGCGGAGTGCCCGGCCTGGTGGCGTTCCGGGCGGTGAACACCCTGGACGCGATGGTGGGGCACAAGTCGCCCCGATACCGCCGGTTCGGCTGGGCGTCGGCCCGGCTCGACGATCTCGCCGGCTGGCCCGGCTCGCGGCTGACCGCCGCCCTCACCGTCCTCACGGGCCCCGGCCGGCGCGGTGCGCTGCGGGCCTGGCGCACGGACGGCGGCGCGCACCCGAGCCCCAACGCGGGCCCGGTGGAGGCGTCGTTCGCGGGCGCGCTGGGCGTACGGCTGGGCGGCACGCTGGCGTACGGCGGGCGGGTGGAACACCGTCCGGTGCTCAACGGCGGGGCGCGGCCGGTGGCGGTGTCCGACATCGAACGGGCCGTACGGCTCTCGCGCCGGGTCGGTGTGCTGGCGCTGGCGGCGACGCTCGCGGCGCGGCCGGCGGCCGGCGCGGTGGTGCGGGCGGCGGTGCGGCGGCGTGCGGCGGGGCAGGGATGAGACCTCCGGTTTTTCCGCCGGAGGGGCGGCGCGGGAGCCGGCACAGAAGGAGGATCCGGTGACGTACGGGCAGCAGAAGGCGTCCGGCGGGGCGGTCGGCGGTGGCCTGTTGGTGGCCGGTACGACGTCCGACGCCGGCAAGAGCGTGGTGACGGCGGGGATCTGCCGCTGGCTGGCCCGCCAGGGCGTGCGGGTGGCGCCGTTCAAGGCGCAGAACATGTCGCTGAATTCGTTCGTCACGCGCGAGGGCGCGGAGATCGGGCGGGCCCAGGCGATGCAGGCCGCCGCGGCGCGGGTGGAGCCGACCGCGCTGATGAACCCGGTGCTGCTCAAGCCGGGCAGCGACCGCAGCAGCCAGGTGGTGCTGCTGGGCAAGCCGGTGGGTGAACTGAGCGCGCGGGGATATTTCGGGGGGACCGAGGGGTCGTCCCCCGGGAACACGCCGTACGCGGGCCGCCGGGAGCAGTTGCTCGGCACGGTCACCGACTGCCTGGCGGAGCTGCGGCGTACCCATGACGCGGTGATCTGCGAGGGCGCCGGCAGCCCCGCGGAGATCAATCTGCGGCGCACCGACATCGTCAACATGGGCCTGGCCCGGGCCGCCCGGATCCCGGTGGTGGTGGTCGGCGACATCGACCGCGGCGGGGTCTTCGCCTCCTTCTTCGGCACCACGGCGCTGCTGTCCAAGGAGGACCAGGCGCTGGTCGCCGGGTATCTCGTCAACAAGTTCCGGGGCGATGTGACGCTGCTGGAGCCGGGCCTTGCGATGCTGCGCGGCCTCACCGGACGGCAGACGCTGGGGGTGCTGCCCTTCGCGCACGGCCTCGGCATCGACGAGGAGGACGGCCTGCGGGTGTCGCTGCGCGGCGCGGTGCGCGAGAGCGTGGTGGCCCCGCCGCACGGCGCTGAGGTGCTGCGGGTGGCGGTCTGCGCCGTCCCCCTGATGTCGAACTTCACGGACGTGGACGCGCTGGCCGCGGAGCCGGGCGTGGTGGTGCGGTTCGTGGACCGCGCCGAGGAACTGGCCGACGCGGACCTGGTGGTGCTGCCGGGGACCCGGGGCACGGTCCGGGCCCTGGAGTGGCTGCGCGCGCGGGGACTGGCGGACGCGGTCGCGAGGCGGGCCGCCGAGGACCGGCCGGTGCTGGGCATCTGCGGCGGCTTCCAGATGCTGGGCGAACTCATCGAGGACGAGGTCGAGTCGAAGGCGGGCACCGTCAAGGGCCTCGGGCTGCTGCCGGTGCGGGTGCGGTTCGCGGCGGAGAAGACCCTGGCGCGGCCGTCCGGCAGGGCGCTGGGCGAGCCGGTGGAGGGGTACGAGATCCACCACGGGGTCGCCGAAGTGAACGGCGGGGACGAGGCGTTCGTCTCCGATGACCGGGGGCGCGCCCTGGACGGCTGCCGGGACGGCTCCGTATGGGGCACGCACTGGCACGGCTGCCTGGAGAGCGACGGCTTCCGCCGGGCCCTGCTGCGGCGGGTCGCCGCGGACGCCGGCCGGGCGTTCGTGCCCGCCCCGGACACCTGTTTCGCCGCCCTGCGCGAGGAGCAGCTGGACCGGCTGGGCGATCTGATCGAGGAGCACGCGGACACGGCCGCGCTGCTGCGGCTGATCGAGAAGGGGGTACCGGACGGGCTGCCGTTCGTGCCTCCCGGGGCGCCATGAGGGGTACCCGAGCGAAGAATCCGGAGCCCGACGGCGACGTGGAGGACGACACAGCATGACAACCCCGCACGACACGACCCCGCAGTACCCCTTCACCGCGGTGGTGGGCATGGACGACCTGCGGCTGGCGCTGCTGCTGAACGCGGTGAGCCCCGCGGTCGGCGGTGTGCTGGTCCGCGGCGAGAAGGGCACCGCCAAGAGCACCGCGGTGCGCGCGCTGTCGGCGCTGATGCCGGCCGTGGACGTGGTCGGCGGCTGCCGTTTCGCCTGCGCCCCGGGCGCGCCCGACCCCGGCTGCCCCGACGGTCCGCACGGCACGGGCGCCGCCGAGGAGCGCCCCACGCGGATGGTCGAACTGCCCGTCGGCGCCTCCGAGGACCGGCTGGTCGGCGCGCTGGACATCGAGCGGGCCCTGTCGGAGGGCGTGAAGGCCTTCGAGCCGGGTCTGCTGGCGGACGCGCACCGCGGCATCCTCTACGTCGACGAGGTCAATCTGCTCCACGACCACCTGGTGGACCTGCTGCTGGACGCGGCCGCCATGGGTGCCTCGTACGTGGAGCGCGAGGGCGTCTCGGTCCGGCATGCGGCGCGCTTCCTGCTCGTCGGGACGATGAACCCTGAAGAGGGGGAGCTGCGGCCGCAGTTGCTGGACCGGTTCGGCCTCACGGTCGAGGTCGCCGCCTCCCGCGAGCCCGCTCTGCGGGTGGAGGTCGTGCGGCGCCGGCTGGCCTACGACGCCGATCCGGCCGGTTTCACGGCGCGCTGGGCGGACGAGGAGGACGCGCTGCGCCGGCGGATCGCCGTGGCGCGCGAGCTGCTGCCGGACGTGACGCTGGGGGACGCGGCGCTGCGGCAGATCGCCGCGACCTGTGCCGCGTTCGAGGTGGACGGGATGCGCGCGGACATCGTGATGGCGCGCACCGCCACCGCGCTGGCCGCGTGGGAGGGGCGGACCGAGGTCCTGGAGGAGGACGTCCGGCAGGCCGCGCTGCTGGCGCTGCCGCACCGCCGGCGCCGTAATCCGTTCGACGCGCCGGGCCTGGACGAGGACAAACTGGACCGCACGCTGGAGGAGTTCGGGGCGGACCAGGAGACGGACGGCGACGACGATCCGGAGCCGGACGGTCCGGACGACGGCCCCGGGGGCGGCGGTCCGGAGGGCGGCGGGCGCCCGCCGCAGGACGGCGGCCCGGACGGCTCGGCGGCGGGCCCCGAACTCCCCCACCAGCAGGAGCAGGAGGCCCCCCAGGAGCAGCCCGCGGCCCCCGGGGAGGACCGGGAAGCAGGGCAGGCGCAGGAACCGGCCGGGCAGCACGCGCCGGGCGCGGGCGGCGAGAGGGCCGCGGTCGGCGCCACCGAGCCGTTCCGCACCCGGCGGCTGGACGTGCCGGGGCTGGGCGAGGGCGCGGACGGCCGCCGGTCGCGAGCGCGGACCGCGCACGGCCGGACCACCGGCGCCCGGCGCCCGCACGGCGCCCTCGGCAAGCTGCACCTGGCGGCGACCGTGCAGGCCGCGGCGCCGCACCAGCGGGTGCGCGGCCGCAGCGGGCCGGGGCTGGTGGTGCGCCGGGACGATCTGCGCGAGGCGGTGCGCGAGGGGCGGGAGGGCAATCTGGTCCTGTTCGTCGTCGACGCCTCCGGGTCGATGGCGGCCCGCAAGCGGATGAGCGCCGTCAAGGGCGCGGTGCTCTCGCTGCTGCTGGACGCCTATCAGCGGCGCGACAAGATCGGCATGATCACCTTCCGGGGCACCGGCGCCGAGCTGGCGCTGCCCCCGACGTCCTCGGTCGAGGCGGGTGCGGCGCGGCTGGAGCAGCTGCCGACGGGCGGCCGTACGCCGCTGTCGGAGGGGCTGCTGCGGGCCCATGAGGTGCTGCGGGTGGAGCGGATGCGGGATGCCTCGCGGCGGCCGCTGGTGGTGCTCGTCACCGACGGACGGGCGACCGGCGGCCCCGAGCCGGTGGCGCGGGCCGCCCGCGCGGCCCGGCTGCTGGCCGGTGCGGGCACCGCCTCGGTGGTCGTGGACTGCGAGGCGGGTCCGGTGCGGCTGGGGCTCGCCGGCGAGCTGGCCCGTGAGCTGCAGGGCACCGCCATCACCCTCGACGAACTGCGCGCGGACAGCGTCTCCGCGCTCGTACGGACCGTGCAAGGCAACAGGAAGGCAGCGTAATGCCGCAGGGACAGCCGTCCGTCGTTCCCGACGACGGACTCACCACCCGCCAGCGCCGCAACCGCCCGCTGGTGTTCGTCCACACCGGCCAGGGCAAGGGCAAGTCCACCGCCGCCTTCGGGCTGGCGCTGCGCGCCTGGAACCAGGGCTGGCCGGTCGGGGTGTTCCAGTTCGTGAAGTCGGCGAAGTGGAAGGTCGGCGAGGAGCGGGCGCTGAAGGTGCTCGGGGAGTCCGGCGAGGGCGGCACCGTCGCCTGGCACAAGATGGGCGAGGGCTGGTCGTGGGTGCAGCGCAATGTCCGGGACGCACTCTCCAGTGAGGATGCGGCGCGCGAGGGCTGGGAGCAGGTCAAGCGGGATCTCGCCGCGGAGACCTACAAGCTGCTGGTGCTCGACGAGTTCGCCTATCCGCTGAAGTGGGGCTGGATCGACACCGACGAGGTGGTGTCGGCGCTGCGCGAGCGCCCCGGTACGCAGCATGTCGTCATCACCGGGCGCGGCGCCCCCGAGGCGCTGCTGGACTTCGCCGATCTGGTGACGAACATGACCAAGGTCAAGCACCCGATGGACGCGGGCCAGAAGGGCCAGCGGGGCATCGAATGGTGACCACGGCGCAGCGGGCGAGTACGGCATGAGCGGCGGCGCGATCCCCCGGCTGGTGATCGCCGCGCCGTCGTCGGGCGCGGGGAAGACGACCGTGGCCACGGGCCTGATGGCGGCGTTCACCGAGGCCGGGCTCACGGTCTCGCCGCACAAGGTGGGCCCCGACTACATCGACCCTGGCTACCACTCCCTGGCCACCGGCCGGCCCGGCCGCAATCTGGACGCCTTCCTGTGCGGCACGGACCGGATCGCGCCGCTGTTCCTGCACGGTGCGGCGGGCGCGGATCTGGCCCTGGTCGAGGGCGTGATGGGGCTGTTCGACGGGGCCTCGGACCGGGGCGAGCTGTCGTCGACGGCGCAGGTCGCGAAGCTGCTGCGGGCACCGGTGGTGCTGGTGGTGGACGCCTCCTCGCAGTCCCGGTCGGTGGCCGCGCTGGTGCACGGCTTCGCGTCGTGGGACCCGGAGGTGCGGCTGGCCGGGGTGATCCTCAACAAGGTCGGCTCGGACCGTCACGAGCAGCTGCTGCGCGAGGCGATGGACTCCTCGGGGGTCCCGGTGCTCGGCGCGCTGCGCCGCGACGGGCGGGCCGGGACGCCCTCGCGGCATCTGGGGCTGGTGCCGGTCGCCGAACGGCGGGCCGAGGCGGTGGAGTCGGTGGGCGAGCTCGCCGCGCGGATCCGCGAGGGCTGCGATCTGCCGGCGCTGCTGGCGCTGGCGCACAGCGTGCCGGAACTGCCGGACACGCCGTGGGATCCGGCGGCGGAGCTGGCACCCGCGGCGGAGACGGCCGCGGCCGCCCCCTCCACCAGGCCGCTGATCGCGGTGGCGGGCGGCCCCGCGTTCACCTTCTCGTACGCCGAGCACGCCGAGCTGCTGGCCGTCGCGGGCGCCGAGGTGGTGCCCTTCGACCCGCTGCGCGACGAGCACCTGCCGCCCGGCACCCGGGGGCTGGTGATCGGCGGCGGCTTCCCCGAGGTCTACGCGCCGGATCTGTCGGCGAACGCGCCGCTGCGTGCGGCGGTGGCCGAACTGGCCGCCTCGGGGGCGCCGGTCTCCGCCGAATGCGCCGGGCTGCTCTACCTGTCCCGGTCGATCGACGGGAAACCGATGTGCGGGGTGCTGCCCGCCGAGGCCCGGATGACCGAGCGGCTCACTCTGGGCTACCGGGAGGCGGTGGCGCTGCGGGACAACGCGCTGGCCGTGGCCGGGACCCGGGTGCGGGGCCACGAGTTCCACCGCACGGTGCTGGAGCCGGGCGCGGGCGCGGACCCCGCGTGGGGCCTGACCCATCCGGAGCGGCGGGTGGAGGGCTTCGTGACCGGCGGGGTGCATGCCTCGTATCTGCATGTGCACTGGGCCGCCGAACCGGCGCTGGCCGGGCGGCTGGTGGCGAGCGCGGCGCGGGTCGCCGTGGGCCGGGGATGAGCCGCCCGGCGGCCGGCGGGGCCGGGGAGGAGCCGGTCCCGCTCGTCGCCGGCGTCGGAGCCCGCCCCGGCGTCCCGGCCGGCGAGGTGCTGGAGCTGCTCCGGGCCACGCTCGCCGCGGTGGACGGCGGGGCCCGGATCGTCGCGCTGGCGACGGTGACGGCCAGGGCTACCGAGCCCGGTCTGCTCACCGCCGCGCGCCGGCTGGGCATCCCGCTGCGGTCGTTCCCGGCGGCGGACCTGGCGGCCGTACGGGTGCCGGAGCCGTCCGCGGCCGCGGCGGCCGCCGTCGGGACCCCGAGCGTGGCCGAGGCCGCCGCGCTGCTGGCCGCGGGGCGGGGCGCCGAACTCCTCGTCGGCAAGCGGAAGTCGGCGCCGCGGGGCCGGCCGGCCGGGGCGACCTGCGCGCTCGCCGGGCCGGCGGTAACGGACAAGGGCGGACGTACCGCTGAGAGGGAGGGAGCGGCCGAAGCCCCCTCCCGGGCTGCGGATATCGTCATGACCTCGTCCCACCCGCCCCGCCCCGGCAGCAGTCGGCGGACGGCGGCCGTCGGCGGCCCGGCGCCCGACAGCACCACCGGCACCAAGGAGACCCAGTGACCACTCCTCCCGCACTGCTCATCGCCGGTCACGGCACCCGTGACGAAAGCGGCACCGAGGCCCTGCGCACCCTGGTGCGGGTGCTCGGCGAGCGCCGGCCCGGCATCCCGGTCGCCGGCGGGTTCTTCGGCACCGCGCAGGGGCCGCTGCCGCTGGACGAGGCCGTCGACGGGCTCGTGGCGCGCGGGGTGACCCGACTCGCGGTGATACCCCTGCTGCTGGCCCCCACCGGGCCGGTACCGGAGGCGCTGCCCGCGGTGCTGGAGCGGGCTGCGGAGCGCCACCCCGGCCTCGCGCACGCCTGCGACGCCCCGCTGGGGCCGCACCCCAAGCTGCTCGATGTGCTGGAGCGGCGGCTGGACGAGGCGCTGGGCGGCGGGGCCCGCAGGCCCGAGGACCGGGCGCGGACGACCGTGCTGCTGGTGGGGCGGGGTACCGCCGATGCGCAGGCCAACGCCGAAGTGGTGCGGGCCGCACGGCTGCTGTGGGAGGGGCGCGGATTCGCGGCCGTGGAGACCGCCTTCCTCTCCCGGACGGGCCCCGATGTGCCGGCCGGACTGGACCGGTGCAGGCCGCCCGCGCGGGTGCCCGCCGCGGCGGGCACCGGTAGCGGCGGCCGGATCGTGGTCCTGCCCTACTTCTTCTTCCCCGGCGCACTGCTGGAGCGGCTGCGGATGCAGACCGAGGGCTGGGCCGAGGCGCACCCGGGCACCGAGGTGCTCGGGGCGGGGGTGCTCGGCACGCCCACCGAACTGACCGAGGTCATCATGGAGCGCTACCACGCGACGGTGGCGGGCGATCCGCTGCTGAGCGATGCGACGTGCGGGTGCCGGACGGCGGCGCCGGGCGCCCCGGAGACCGGCGGGCGGCCGGCCGCTTCTCCGGCGCCGGGCACCGGGGAGCGGTGACCGTGTCGACGCGTACCGGAGCCACCCGGTTCCCCTCCCCCGGCCCGGCCGCCCCGCCGCCCGAGCCCGACCTGCGTCATCACGGCGACGCCGAAGTGCGGGGCGCGGACGGCACGCTGACGGATCTGGCGGTCAATGTCCGCACCGGCACTCCCCCGGCCTGGCTCAAGGCCCGGATCGCCGCGTCGCTGGACACCCTCGCCGCGTACCCGGACGGCCGGGCGGCGCGCCGGGCGGTCGCCGCACGGCACGGGCTGCCCGTGGAGCGGGTGCTGCTGACGTCCGGGGCCGCGGAGGCGTTCGTCCTGCTCGCACGGGCGGTACGGGCCCGCCGGCCGGTCGTGGTGCATCCGCAGTTCACCGAGCCCGAGGCCGCGCTGCACGACGCCGGGCACGCGGTGGGACGGGTCCTGCTCGACGCCCGGGACGGCTTCCGGCTGGACCCGGCCGCGGTACCCGAGGACGCCGATCTGGTCGTCGTCGGCAACCCCACCAACCCCACCTCGGTCCTGCACCCCGCGGACGTGCTGGCCCGACTGGCTCGGCCCGGGCGGACGCTGGTGGTGGACGAGGCGTTCATGGACGCGGTGCCCGGCGAACGGGAGGCGCTGGCCGGCCGCACGGATCTGCCGGGGCTGGTGGTGCTGCGCAGCCTGACCAAGACGTGGGGGCTGGCCGGGCTGCGGATCGGCTATGTGCTGGCCGACCCGGACACCGTCGCCGCCCTGGAGCGGGCCCAGCCGCTGTGGCCGGTCTCCAGTCCCGCGCTGGCGGCGGCCGAGGCGTGTTCCACGCCCGGGGCGCTCGCGGAGGCGGCCGAAGCGGCCGCGCGGATCGCCGCGGACCGGGACCATCTGCTGGCGCGGCTGGGCGCGTTCGGGCAGCTGCGGACGGTCGCCCCGGCGGCCGGTCCGTTCGTGCTGCTGCGGCTGCCGGGCGCGGACGGGGTACGGGCCGCGCTGCGGGCCCGCGGCTTCGCGGTCCGCCGTGGTGACACCTTCCCCGGCCTGGGCCCCGACTGGCTGCGGCTGGCGGTGCGGGACCGGGCCACGACGGACCGGTTCGCGGCGGCGCTGGGCGAGGTGCTGGCGTAGACGGGCCGGTCGCGCCCCCGGTACCACGGCCTCGCCGGAACCCCGGCGGACCACGCGGCCACCAGGATTCCGGCGAGGGGTGAGGTGCGCCGTACGGGCCCGTACGGCGCACCCCGGCCGTACCTCACACAGGTGCCCCCACAGCACCGGCGTGGTGTACGGGTCCGTCAGCCGCGGCCGCCTTGCGCCGCGGCGCCGCGGCGCCGGCGGGCATAGCCGATCGAGCCGGCCCCGGCCGCGACCAGCAGGGCCGCGCCGCCGGCGAGATACGGCGTGGCCGAACTGCCGCCGGTCTCCGCGAGGTTCTGGTCGCCGGTCCGGGCCCCGGCCTGATGCACCTCGGTGCCTCCGCCGGCCGGCTTGCTGCCCCCGCCGGTCTGACCGCCCGTCTGGCCACCGGACTGCCCGCCCGTCTGGCCACCGCTCTGGCCGCCCGTCTGCCCGCCACCGGTGCCGCCGGTGCCGCCGTCCCCGGGCGTCTTGCCGCCGGGTGCGGTGCAGCCGGCCCGGACCAGGGTGACCCGGCCGTGCACCTCGGCGACGTTCAGCTGCAGCGGGTTGAGGGAGACCTTCAGCTCCAGCGCGGTGGCCGCGGCGCTCTTGGACGTGACGTGCTTCTGCGACAGGTCGAGCCGCACCTCGCCCACGCCCGGCACCTTGACGTCCGTCGTGCCGCCCGCCGTGAGCGTGACCTGCTTGCCGAGGACGCGGACGGGTCCCAGCACGTTCGACTCGGCACGGGGCCGCTGCCCCGCCTCGCACACCGCCTTGGCGGTGACCTGCTGCGCCTCGATCAGGGGCCGCAGCGGGGACAGACCGGGCACCCGCACCTTGGCCCGCACGAGGTTGGCGTAGCCCTCGGAACCGTGGCGGTCGGCGGTGCCCCGGGCGGTGGCAACATCGGCGCGCAGCAGGCTGAACGGCTTGCCGTGGTCGAGGCCGTCGAGGTGGACGGTGAGCGCGGTCTTGGAGGCGGAGGCCGGGGCGTGCACCTCGTTCAGCACCGCGTTCAGCGGCACATTGACCGTCTTGTGCAGCAGCCCGACGTCCAGGCCGGTGCGCAGCACGACCGCGTCGGCGGTGCCGCGGGCCGGGCCGTGGCTTCCGGTGGCATGGGCGGGCACGGCGCCGAGCAGGAGGGCGGGGCCGGCCGTGAGCGCGGTGGCAACGAAGGTCGCGGCGAGGCGTCGGGGCATGCCGAAGGAACGGGCGGGGCTGGTGGACACGTGTGTGGAACCCTCACAGGAGAAATGGAGCCGCCGGCCGCGCCAATGGGGGACATCGCGCGGGCCGGCGACCTCGACCCGCACATCGTGTCCGCACCGGCGGTGAACAGGGAGCCACGCGCAGTCAGTTCACCCTATTAGGTGGTTTCCGTGCCTTTATTCGATTCGCGTGGCACGGGCGCCCGCCCCGCACCAGCCGTCACGGCGCCGGGGATCCGGTTCCGGCGGGGGCCCCGGTCCCTGTGCTCTCCGGGCTCCCCGGGTTCAGTACGCAGCGCCGGGTCTCCGTGGCGCCGCCCGGCGCGCGGCGCAGCCGCACCTCCACGTCGCCGGTCGGGATGCCGTCCGCCGTGCCCGCCGCGTCGGCGACCGTGCACACCAGCTGGCGCAGGGCGGTGCGGCCGGCTCCCCACCCGGCGGGCACGAGGACGTCGACCGTGCCGCGCCGCTGCCCGGTGACCGTCGGCGCGGGGGCGCCGCGCGGCACGAAGGTGATCAGGCCGCGGGCCCGCTCGGCCTCGTCGGGGCCTTCCCACAGGCGCTTCAGGGCGAGTTGCGGGGAGTTGGGGGCGCGGTCGAGGCGGGAGACGCGTTCGAGGCCGAGGGGCGAGGAGAAGTACACGTGCACGGCGTCCGCGGGGTGGGCCCCCGGCTCGGGCAGTCCGGCGGCCGGGGAGCCGGCCGGCGCCGGAGCGGTGTCGCCGATGCCGCAGCCACCGAGCAGCGCCAGGGCCGGCGCGAGCAGCAACAGGGCCGCCGGGCGCCGTCTCATGCCGGGTTCCACGGCAGCGTCAGGGTGAACACCGCGCCCCCGTCGGGGACGTTGGCGGCGGTGAGGGTGCCGCCGTGCAGCCGGGCGTTCTCGGCGGCGATGGCCAGGCCCAGCCCGCTGCCCTCGCTGCGGGTGCGGGCCGCGTCGCCCTTGGTGAAGCGGTCGAAGACATGCGGCAGCAGCTCCTCGGGGATGCCCGCTCCGCCGTCGGCGACGGTCAGCACGAGCGCATCCTCGCCCGCCCGGGCCCGCAGCCGCACCGGCACCGAAGAGCCGCCGTGGCGCAGGGCGTTGCCGAGGAGGTTGGCCAGGACGACGTCGATGCGGCGCGGGTCGAGGCGGGCGCGCAGGCCGTCCGGCACGGCGACCTCGACCCGGTCCTGCCAGTGGCGCAGCGCCAGGGTCTTGCCGACGAGTTCGCCGACGTCGATCTCGTCGAGGTGCAGCACGGCGGCGCCGGCGTCCAACCGGGAGATCTCCATCAGGTCCTCGACCATGCGGGCGAGATGGCGGGTCTCGTCGGCGACCAGCGTCAGCGCCTCAGAGGTCTCCGGGTCCAGCCGGCCGGAGGCGGCGTCCTCGTCGAGCACGCCGGTCACGGCGGTCATCGCCGCGAGCGGGGTGCGCATCTCGTGCGAGACGTCGGCGGCGAACCGCCGGGCGCCCGCCTCCATGCGCCGCAGGGTGGTGGCATCGGCCTGCAGGGTCGCGGCCATGGTGTTGAAGGTGCGTCCCAGATCGGCGAGTTCGTCCTCGCCGGTGACCTCGATGCGGGTGTCGAGGGCGCCGGCGGCCATGTTCTCGGTGGCGGAGCGCAGCTGCCGTACCGGGCGCAGCACCCGGCGGGCGGCGAGCAGCGCGGGCACGAGGGAGACGAGCACGACGGGCAGGACGCCGGCGCGGGCCGCGGCGACCAGCGAGGTCACGTCGCGCTGCTCGGGCGCGAGCGAGAAGGAGGCGTAGACGACGAGTCCGGAGGGCTTCGAGGGACGGTCGGCGGAGGCGACGGGCAGTGCGATGGCGAGCTGAGGGTCCCCGCCACGGTGGAAGCGCTGCACGACGGCACCGTCGGCCGAGGACGCGGCGCGGCGCAGCGCGGCGGGGACGGCGGGGGCGGGGGTGGTGGCGGCGACCAGCGCGCCGCCGCGGACGGCGGCGGCGGTGTGCCAGTTGCGCGCGCCGCCGGCCCGGTCGAGCTGGAGCGTAAGGGTGCGCAGGTCCGAGGCGGTGGGCCGGGCGGGCAGGTCCGGGGCGAGGGAGCCGACCTGGTCGCGCAGGCCGTGCACGGCGCTGTCCTGGGCGCGGTCCAGGATCGCGGTACGCGCCTGCTGGTAGGTGAGCACGGCGGTGGTCAGGGCGCTGACCGCGGACACCAGGAGGAAGGCGACGACGAGCCGGGTGCGCAGACCACGGGGGACCAGGCGGCGCTTCACAGCGGGCCGAAGCGGTAGCCGAAGCCGCGCACGGTCTGGACGTAGCGCGGGCCGCGCGGGTCGTCCTCGATCTTGGACCGCAGCCGCATCACACACGCGTCGACCAGGCGGGCATCGCCGTAGTAGCTGTGTTCCCAGACCTGTTCGAGGAGCTGCTGGCGGCTGAAGGTCTGCTCCGGCGAGGCGGACAGGAACAGCAGCAGCTTGAGCTCCGAGGGCGCCAGCACCAGCTCCCGGCCGTCCTTGCGCACCTGCAGCCCGACCCCGTCGATGACGAGGCCGCCGTAGGTCAGGCGCTGCTCGCGCGCCGCCGCGGCGGACTGTGCGGGGGCCACGCGGCGCAGTACCGCACGCATCCGGGCCTCGATCAGCTCACCGCTGGCGGGTTTGACGACGTAGTCGTCGGCGCCGGCCTCCAGGCCCACGACGACATCGATGTCGTCCCCGCGCGCGGAGAGGATCACCAGGGGCACCTGGCTGGTCTCACGGATGCGCCGGCAGACCTCCAGGCCGCTCATGCCGGGCAGCATCAGGTCGAGCAGCACGATCTCCGGCGCGAAGGGCCCGAGCGCCTCCAGGCCGTCCTCGCCCGTGCCGACCGCTTCGGTCTCGTGGCCGCGGCGGCGCAGACCCAGGGTGACGCCGCGGCGCACCGCCGGATCGTCCTCGATCAGCAGGACGCGTGTCATGTCCGTGCCCTCTCCTCTCCTGCGGTCGGCACCTCCGCCCCGAGTGGGACAGACAGTGACAAAGCTACTCATTCAGGGTGGTGCCGTGGCCGCCGGGACCGGACGCACCGGCGGCCGGGCCGGTCAGCGGCTGCCTGCGGGGACGGCCACGCCGGACTCGTCACAGGTCACCGCCCAGGCGTCCGCGGCCTTCCGGTCCAGCCCCGATTCATGGACCCGTACGACCACGTCCACCGGCCGCTTCCCGCCCGGGATGCCCGGTGCCGCGGCGGCCGTGCACACCAACTGGTGCACCGCGACCCGGTCCAGCTCCGGCACCAGCCAGGGCAGATACAGGTCGACCGCGCCTTGTGCGGCCTCGGCCCGGACCCGGTGTGTCCCGCCCGGCAGCGCCGTGACCAGCCCGCGTGCCCGCTCGGCCCGGGTGGGCCCGGCCAGCAGGGCGTTCAGCGCCGTCTGCGGTCCGGCGCCGGGCGGTGCGGGCCGGGCGACGGGCCAGGTGCCGTTCGGGGCGACGAAGTAGGCCCGCACCACCTCCCCGCCGGCCGTCCGCGCCCCGGTGGCCGGCGCACCGGCCGCCGACGGCCCGGCGTCCGTGACCCCGCAGCCCGCGAGCGCCAGAGATGCGAGCAACGCGGCGGCCGGCGCCGGCCACCCGGTCCCGTGGCGCGAGGTCCGGTGGCGTGCGGCCCCGTGGTGCGCGGTGCGCCTTACCCGCATACCTCCCCCTTCGTGCGCTTCTCCCGCATTCACCCAGTCTCTCCTCGGTGCCGGCCCCGGTGGCCCGCGCCACCGCCTACGGCGACATCAGCTGCTGCACATCCACCGTTCCGGCCCCCGGCTGCGGCCGCGGTATCGCCGTCCACACCCCCAGCGCCACGACGGCCGCGGCGGTGAGCGCCACCAGCCCCCGGCGTCCGGTGGCCCACCGCGCCCGGAACCGCACCGGGTCCTCCACCAGCAGCTTCGACAGCACCGCCGCCACGAGCGACAGGCCGATCGCCAGGGCGGCACGCGCCCACCCGCCGATGCCGAACACCTCCTGGGGCAGCAGCAGATACACCGGCCAGTGCCACAGGTAGAGGCTGTACGACAGCTCCCCGAGCCGGCGGGGGACGGCGCTGCCCAGCGCCCGTCCGGTACGCCCGCCCGGCGCCGCGGCGAGCAGCGCGATGAGCACGGCGGCGGCCAGCGAGTGCGCGAACAGCCCACCTTGGAAGAGACCGGGTGCGTTCTGGCCGCCGGTCAGCGCCCAGGACGCCACGAGCCCGCACACCAGCAGCGCGCACACCCCGTCGGCGACCGCTCCCGGGACGCGGGCGGTCAGCCGCCGCACGGGCGCGGTGGCCACCACGGCGCCGAGCAGCAGGGCGAAGGCCCGAGTGTCGGTGCCCTCGTACGCCCGCGTGGTGTCCACGGCGTTGCCGAGCTGGATCATGAGCGCCAGCGACCCGAGGGCGCCGGCGCCGGCCAGGAGGGCGACCCGGCGCGGACCGCCCCGGCCGCGCCCGGCGACGGCGACCACCAGCGGCCACACGAGGTAGAACTGCCACTCGACGGCGATGCTCCACAGGTGCGAGAACAGCCGGGTGTCGGAGGCGTTGAAGTATCCGACCTGTTCGGCGATGAAGTGCCAGTTCACCGCCTGTGCCGCGGCCCACGGCGCGTCGTCGAGGGCGAAGCCGAGCAGGGACGGCGGACCGGCCGCCCAGGCCAGCAGCAGGGCCGCGGTGCCCATGACGGCCAGCGCCGGCAGCAGCCGCCGCGCCCGCCGCCCCCAGAAAGCGGGCAGGCCGATCCGGCCCCGCCGCTGCGCCTCCCCCAGCAGCAGCCCCGTGATCAGGAAGCCCGACAGGACGAAGAACAGGTCGACGCCGAGGAAGCCGCCGCCCAGATACCCGGCGTGGAACAGCAGCACGGCGGCGACGGCGAGCCCGCGCAGCCCGTCGAGCGGGGCGACATGGGCCCGGCCGGGAGTACGCCCGGGGCGCGGGCGGTGGTGCGCGGCGGGGGCGGGAGCGGAGGGGGCGGGAGGGGAGTGAGCCATGGCGGAGTCCTCGGCGGACCGGGGGCCGGTGCGGGCACCTCGGCGGGTCCACCACGTGTGGAGGGGGAAGGAGGCGGCGCGCCGGACACCGGCGCGGGGGCTACCGGGTCAGTCGCACTTGAGCTGCGCGTAGCGCTTGTCCCCGGTCCAGGAGCCCCGCGCCCACTTCTCGGGCGCGGCCGGGGTGAAGCCGTCCTGCTTGCCGAGCCGCTCGGTGAACCACTTGGCGAAGGCGGCCGAGCCCTGCTGGCAGGAGTGGATGCCGTCCTTGGAGCGCTTGGCCTTCGGACCGGCGCGCTCGGTGCCCCACAGCGGCGTGGTGTCGACGAAGCGCACCTTGCCGCCGCTCGCGTCGGCGACCTGCTTTGCCACCTTCGGCGCGCTCTTGATCGCGCCCTCGTACTTCTGGTAGAAGTCGTCGATCTTGAACGGCGGCGCGGAGACGAGGTCCAGCTCGGCCCCGGCGTCCCGTGCGGTCTTCGCGAGCTTCTCGTACGCGGCACGCTGCTGCGCGGGCGTGCCCCAGTCGTAGCTGGTGATCTGGTAGGCGATCACGTCCGGCCGGAACGAAGCGAGGTTCTTCTTCAGGTCCTTCCACGTGTTCTGGGCCATCGGGCCGGCCATTTTGTCGCCCTCGACGACCGTGCCGCCGCCGTCGGAGGACGCGTCCTTGAAGCGCTGGCCGCTCGCCGTGAGCGCCGCCTCCAGGGGCGGGGCCTCGGCGCCGGCGATGGAGTCCCCGATCCACAGCACCTTCTTGCCGGCCTTCTGCTGCCCGGAGGAGTCCGCCGCCGTCCCGCCGCCGGAGCCGCCGCAGCCGGCCAGGGCGGCACCGGCACTCACGGTGACCAGGGCGAGGGCCGCGAGGACGGCCGGGCGCCGGTGACGGGGGGAGGTGCGATGAGGTCTGGTGTCGGTGTGCATGCCCCCACGAAACCAGCGGAAATCGCCGGTCAGCGGGGTCGTCATCGGTTGCTCACACGACGGGGATCAGGCCGTCATGCGACACGGCCCCGCCCCGCCCGGCCGCCGCCGAGGGGCGGCCGTGGGCGGGGCGGCCCGCCCGCTAGCCCACGACCTCCCCGCGCAGCACCACCCGCCGGGGCGCGGCCAGTACCCGCACGTCCTCGCGCGGATCGCTGCCGTAGACCACCAGGTCCGCGGAGGCGCCCTCGGTGAGGCCGGGGCGGCCCAGCCAGTCCCTGGCGCCCCAGGTGGTGGCCGAGAGGGCCGCCACGACGGGCAGACCCGCCCGGGTCAGCTCGACGACCTCCTCGGCGACCAGCCCGTGGGCGAGCGCGCCGCCGGCGTCCGTGCCGGCGAAGACGGGCACCCCGGCGTCGTAGGCCGCCCGCACGGTGTCGTAGCGGCGCGCGTGCAGGCGCCGCATGTGGGCGGACCAGCGCGGGAACTTCCCCTCGCCGCCGTCCGCGAGCTGCGGGAAGGTGGCGATGTTGACGAGCGTGGGGACGATGGCGACGCCGCGCTCGGCGAACAGCGGGATGGTGTCCTCGGTGAGCCCGGTGGCGTGCTCGATGCAGTCGATGCCGGCCTCGACGAGCGGGGCGAGGGAGTCCTCCGCGAAGCAGTGGGCGGTCACCCGGGCGCCGAGCCGGTGGGCCTCGGCGATGGCCGCCTCGACCGCGCCCCGGGGCCAGCAGGACTCCAGGTCGCCCGTGGAGCGGTCGATCCAGTCGCCGACGAGCTTGACCCAGCCGTCGCCGCGGCGGGCCTCCTGGGCGACATAGGCGACCAGGTCCTCGGGCTCGATCTCGTGGGCGTAGTTGCGGATGTAGCGCTTGGTACGGGCGATGTGGCGGCCGGCGCGGATGATCCGCGGCAGGTCCTCACGGTCGTCGATCCAACGGGTGTCGGAGGGTGACCCGGCGTCCCGGATCAGCAGGGTTCCCGCGTCACGGTCGGTGAGCGCCTGTTTCTCGCTGGTGGGGTCGTCCACCGGGCCGTGCGCGTCCAGGCCCACATGGCAGTGGGCGTCGACCAGGCCCGGCAGTACCCAGCCCGTCACGGTGGTGGCATCCCGTGCCATGGCCGGCCGGTCGTAGGTGACCCGGCCACCGACGACCCACAGCTCGTCGCGGACCTCTTTTGGCCCGACGAGAACCCTCCCCTTGAGGTGCAGCACCGCACCATCACTCATGGACGTCATACCGGCACTTTAGGCGTCGCCGCGCGGTGCGCGGAGGGCCCTGCCACAACCGGCCGGCGGGGACTTTCCGGCGGCCGTTTCCCCCGGAACCCGGCGACTTCCCCGCGCTTTTGCGCCCGGGCTCTCCGTGCAGGGCCTGCATACGTTCCGTGTCCGGTTCCCAAAAAACGCCCCGCCCGTTCTCCACGGGGTCGGGGACATGATCTCGCGCCGGGTCTTCGGGGTCTTGCCACGGAAGCGACGCTCAGGTTTCGATGGGCCTTACGCCGCACCTTCCGGCGGCGAATTCCCAATTCCCTTTGCGTACAGCTTCCCGTATTCTTCTGCCCGCTTTTCCGCACCTCAAACGCCACGATTTTGCTCGCGGCAAGTACCGTAATTCGGACGCATCTCATGGACGTTACGGAGCTGTGACCGACTACACAACGTGTCCGTTTCGCCCCGAACATCCTGGTCAAATCGTGACATCTTGCGGCGACATCGCGCACCCGGGCGCCCCCGCGCGATAACATACCTTCGCCGCTTCCGTAACCCCTGCCCGCGATGCAATTTCCTTTTTCCCTGGGTAAATTTAATTCCCATGACCGCCGCACAAGCAGACCATGCAGGTGCCCGAAGCGATTTCAGAGAATTTCCGGAGGGCTTCAAGCTCGACACCCCACGAGTGGAGGACGGAGCCGCGATCTGGCGCATCGCCCGCGACTCCAAGGCGCTGGACCTCAACTCCTCCTACAGCTACCTGTTGTGGTGTCGCGACTTCGCCGCCACCTCCGTCGTCGCCCGCGACACGGAGGGCGAGCCGGCCGCCTTCGTCACCGGATACATCCGCCCCGAGCGCCCGGAGACGCTCGTCGTCTGGCAGGTAGCCGTCGACGATGCGCACCGCGGCCAGGGGCTGGCGGCCGCACTCCTGGACGGGCTCACCGCCCGTGCCACGGACGAGCTGGGCGTGCGTTTCGTCGAGACCACCATCACCCCCGACAACGCCGCATCCAACCGGTTGTTCGCGTCCTTCGCCGAGCGGCACTCAGTGCCGATCGAGCGGGAGGTGCTCTTCGACGCAGGGCTGTTCCCCGAGCAGGGCCACGAGCCGGAGGTGCTGCACCTCATCGGCCCGTTCCCGCCACCGGCCCGCTCAGGGCGCTGACGAACCCCTAGGGCCGCTCAGCCCCGCGCCGCAGCGGCCGTGCGGAATCCGGCACCACACCCCACGACACCCGCCGGCACCGCCCAGCCACCACAGACTTCCCATCCTTTCGCCACTCATCTCCCAGGAGCATGCTGTGACCATCACCCAGCCCGATCTGAGCGTCTTCGAGACCGTGGAGTCGGAGGTCCGCAGCTACTGCCGTAGCTGGCCCACCGTCTTCGACCGTGCGCAGGGCAGCCGCATGACCGACGAGGACGGCCACACCTACCTCGACTTCTTCGCCGGTGCCGGCTCGCTGAACTACGGCCACAACAACCCCGTACTCAAACGCGCGCTGATCGACTACATCGAGCGGGACGGGGTCACCCACGGCCTGGACATGTCCACCGTGGCCAAGCGGGCGTTCCTGGAGTCCTTCCAGAACATCATCCTGCGGCCGCGCGACCTGCCCTACAAGGTCATGTTCCCGGGCCCGACGGGCGCCAACTCCGTCGAGGCCGCGCTGAAACTGGCCCGTAAGGTCAAGGGCCGCGAGTCGATCGTGTCCTTCACCAACGCCTTCCACGGCATGTCGCTGGGCGCGCTGGCCGTCACCGGTAACTCCATGAAGCGGGCCGGTGCCGGTATCCCGCTGGTGCACGGCACCCCGATGCCGTTCGACAACTACCTCGACGGCACCTACCCGGACTTCCTGTGGTTCGAGCGGCTGCTGGAGGACCAGGGCTCCGGCCTCAACACCCCCGCCGCCGTGATCGTCGAGACGGTCCAGGGCGAGGGCGGCATCAACGTCGCCCGCCCCGAGTGGCTGCGCGCCCTCTCCGAGCTGTGCGAGCGCTGGGACATGCTGCTCATCGTCGACGACATCCAGATGGGCTGCGGCCGTACGGGTGCCTTCTTCTCCTTCGAGGAGGCGGGCATCGTGCCGGACATCGTCACCGTCTCGAAGTCCATCAGCGGCTACGGCCTGCCGCTCGCGCTGACCCTGTTCAAGCCCGAGCTGGACATCTGGGAGCCCGGCGAGCACAACGGCACCTTCCGCGGCAACAACCCGGCCTTCGTCACCGCCGCCGCGACGCTGGACACCTACTGGGCCGACGGCCAGATGGAGAAGCAGACTCTCGCCCGCGGTGAGATCGTCGAAGCACACCTGAAGGCGATCGCCGAGGAGCACCCGGAGGCCATCGCCGAGTACCGCGGCCGCGGTCTGGTGTGGGGCCTGGAGTGCAACGACAAGCCCCTGGCCGACAAGATTGCCAAGCGCGCCTTCGAGCTGGGTCTGCTCATCGAGACCTCCGGCCCGGAGAGCGAGGTCGTCAAGCTGCTTCCGGCCCTGACGACCACCCCCGAGGAGCTGGACGAGGGTCTGCGCATCCTCGCCCGCGCGGTCCGCGACTGCGCCTGATCGGCCCAACGGCCGCAGAGATCCTTACCGTTTCACAGAAAGGCACCCCGCACCGTGATCGTCCGATCCCTCCAGGACATCGAAGGCACCGACCGCCACGTCAAGGCCAAGTCCGGCACGTGGGAGAGCAAGCGCATCGTGCTCGCCAAGGAGCGCGTCGGCTTCTCCCTGCACGAGACCACTCTGTACGCCGGTACGGAGACGTCGATGTGGTACGCGAACCACATCGAGGCCGTACTCTGCGTAGAGGGTGAGGCCGAGCTCACCAACGACGAGACCGGCGAGCAGCACACCATCACCCCGGGCACGATGTACCTGCTCGACGGACACGAGAAGCACACCATGCGGATCAAGAAGGACTTCCGCTGCGTCTGCGTCTTCAACCCGCCGGTCACCGGCCGTGAGGACCACGACGAGAACGGTGTCTACCCGCTGCTGACCGAACCCGATCCGGAGCCCGAGACGGTCTGAGGCGTCACACCCCGCCTGCCCCGTCCGGCAGATGAGGAAGGCCCACACGACGTAAGCCAGAGCCCGTACGAGAGGAGAGGAAGGCAACACCATGACCACCGCACCCGAGCGCACCGCCGACCTGTACCCGACCCGTGGGACCGCCGAGGTCATCACCCCGCGGAAGGACCCGGTGGTGTGGTCGCAGCCCGGAACGGCCGGCCCGTTCGCGCCGTCCGAGCTGAGCGACTTCGAACGCGACGGCTTTTTCGCCATCGGGGAACTGCTCACGGCGGAAGAAGTCGCGGTGTACCGCGCCGAACTGGACCGTCTCGTCCTCGACCCGACGATGCGCGCCGACCCGCGCTCCATCGTCGAGCCGAAGTCACAGGACGTACGGACCGTGTTCGAGGTGCACAAGATCAGCGAGGTGTTCGCCAAGCTGGTCTCCGACCCGCGTGTGGTCGGTCGTGCCCGGCAGATCCTCGGCTCGGACGTCTACGTCCACCAGTCGCGGATCAATGTGAAGCCGGGCTTCGGTGCCACCGGCTTCTACTGGCACTCGGACTTCGAGACCTGGCACGCCGAGGACGGGCTGCCGAACATGCGCACCGTGTCGGTCTCCATCGCGCTGACGGAGAACTACGACACCAACGGCAGCTTGATGATCATGCCCGGCTCGCACCAGCACTTCGTGGGCTGTGAGGGCGCGACACCGAAGGACAACTACAAGCGGTCCCTGCAGATGCAGGACGCGGGCATCCCGTCGGACGAGGTGCTGACGAAGATGGCGGACAAGCACAGCATCCGCCTCTTCAAGGGCAAGGCCGGCTCGGCGACCTGGTTCGACTGCAACGCCATGCACGGCTCGGGTGACAACATCACGCCGTACCCGCGCAGCAATGTCTTCCTCGTCTTCAACAGCGTGGACAACGAAGCGGTGGAGCCGTTCGCGGCGCCGGTCCGGCGCCCGGAGTACATCGGGGCGCGTGACTTCACGCCGGTGAGGTAGTCACGGTGAAACCGGTGGCGCGGCCGCCGCACAGCAGGGTCTGTGCGGCGGCCGCGCCGTGTGCGCGGTGCGGGACGGCCGCTCCTCAGCCCTCCAGCGCCGGGTAGTCGAGGTAGCCGGAGTCGTCGCCGCCGTAGAAGCTCTCCCGGTCGGGGGTGTTGAAGGGGCCGCCGCGCGCCAGGCGGCGGGGCAGGTCGGGGTTGGCGAGGAACAGTGCGCCGAAGGCGAGGAGATCGGCCTCGCCCCGCTCGACGAGCGGCAGCTCCTCGGGGCCGGTGGGCCGGCCGTCGGTGGCCGGGTTGAGCAGGAACGTCCCGCCGAAGCGGGTACGCAGCCGGCCCAGCAGCTCCGTGTCGGGGACGTCGCAGGTGTGCAGATACGCCAGGCCCAGCGGGGCGATGGCGTCGATCAGCGTGGTGTACGTGGCCTCGGGCGCGGGCTCGTGGATGTCGTTGAAGGTGTTGCCGGGCGAGAGGCGCAGGCCGGTGCGGTGCGCGCCGACCGCGGCGGCGACGGCCGTGACGACGTCGATGGCGAACCGTGCGCGGGCCGCGTCGGAGCCGCCCCACTCGTCGGTGCGCAGGTTGGCGTTGGGCGCCAGGAACTGGTGGACCAGATAGCCGTTGGCACCGTGGATCTCCACCCCGTCGAACCCGGCCTCCATCGCGTTGCGGGCGGCGTCCGCGAACCCGGCGATGGTCTCGGCGATCTCCACGCCGGTCAGCGCTTGCGGGGTGACGAAGTCCTTGAGGCCCTCGTGGGTGAAGCCCTGGCCGGCCGCGGCGACCGCGGAGGGCGCCACCGGCAGTTGGCCGTCGGCCAGCAGCACCGGGTGGCCGATGCGGCCGCCGTGCCACAGCTGGGCGAAGATCCGGCCGCCCGCGGCGTGCACGGAGTCGGTGACCTCGCGCCAGCCGGCGACCTGTGCGGGGGTGTGCAGGCCGGGGGTGAGCGGGTAGCCGCGGCCGATGGCGGCGGTCTGGGCGGCCTCGGTGATGATGAGGCCGGCGGAGGCCCGCTGGGTGTAGTAGCGGACCATGGACGGGGTGGGGACGCCCTCGGCGGTGGCGCGGTTGCGGGTCATCGGCGCCATGACGATGCGGTTGGCGAGCGGGATGCCCGCGAGGTCCATCGGGTCGAATGCGGTGGTCACTGAGGGCCTCTCAACTACTGCTCGGAACAGGTCCGTTGCCCATTACATCAGTATCGGCGTCCGGGCCCCCGGCCGGCATTCCCCGCCCCCGCCGGCATGCGCCGGCCCTGGGCCCCCACTCACTGATGCCGGACCGGCGGGCAGTGGCCGGTCTTCTCGCCGATGCTGTTGATCTCGGCATTGGACCGCGAGTCGCCCGCGTAATTGATCTGGTTGGTGCAGCTCGTCCCGGGCTTCTTGGGGGTGCCCGAGGGCTTGTCGCCCTTTTCCGGCGCCGGGCAGTGGCCGGTCTTCTCGCCGATGCTGTTGATCTCGGCGTTGGACCGCGAGTCGCCCGCGTAATTGATCTGGTTGGTGCAGCTCGTCCCGGGCTTTTCGGCAGTGCCCGTCGGCGCGTCGCCGGCAGAGTTCCGGGCGGTCTTGGCCCCGGAAGTGGAGGAGTGGGTGGCATGGGCGGAGCCGGCGGGTGCTGAGGCGTCGCTGCCGCCGCCCTGGCAGGCGGTGAGCCCGAACGCGGCGACGGTGATCACCATGGCGGCTGCGGCCTTGCGGGCGTGGCGGAGGGTGGTGTGCGACATGTTCTTCCCGTTCTGTCCGGTGCTGCGGGCTCGGCAGAACAAGACTGTCGGTCGCTGCTGACGATCTACCGCTGTCCGGCTAACGCCCCACTAACGTCCGGGCCGATGGCGGGTGTTGTGCCGGGTGCCACGCTCACCCTCGCCCGTCGGACAGGCCCTGGTCCAGCAGGGACAGCAGCCGCTCCACGTCGTCCGTCGAGTTGTAGAGGTGGAAGGACGCGCGGAGCAGTCCGCCACGCACCGCGATCCGCACCCCCGCTTCGGTCAGCCGGTGTTCCGCGTCCGTGAGGCCCGGCGTGGAGACGATCGCCGAGCCCGGCGCGGGCGCCGGCGCCAGGCCGCGCTCGGCCAGCCCGGCACGGTAGTGGGCGGCGAGTGCGGTGTTGTGGGCGTGGATGGTGTCCACGCCCAGCTCGTCGATGAGGGCGAGGGACTGCTCGGCGCCGATGTAGGAGTAGTGGGCATGCGGCTCGTCGAAGCGCCGGGCGGTGGCGGCCGGCCGGATCGGGCCGTAGTTGGACGCGCCGGGGTCCTCGCCGGCGACCCAGCCGGCGTGCGGCGCGGCCGGCCACGGCGCGCCCGCCCCCAGCTCCCCGCCGAAGATCATGAAGGTCGTGCCGCGCGGGCACAGCAGCCACTTGAAGGCGCCGGCGACGACGAAGTCGAAGTCCGCGGCACGCAGCGGCAGCCAGCCGGCGGCCTGGGTCGCGTCGAGGTAGGTGCGCGCCCCATGAGCCCGCGCGGCGTCGCGGATCGCCGCCATGTCGGCGATCCTGCCGTCCACGGACTGCACGGCGCTGAACGCGACCAGCGCGGTACCGGGGCGCACGGCGTCGGCGAGCGCCTCCAGCGGCACGGTGCGCAGTGTGATGCCCGGGTGGGCGGCGAAGGGGTTGACCAGCGAGCTGAAGTCGCCCTCGGGCACCAGCACTTCGGCGCCCGCCGGGAGCGAGGCGGCCACGAACCCCGACTGCACCGCGACCGAGCTGCCGACGGCGACCCGCTCGGCGGGCACGCCCATCAGCCGGGCGAAGGTGGCCCGGGAGGCGGTGGCGGCGGCGAAGTAGTCGCGGCCCATGGTGCCGTAGGAGGCCGATTCGTCGAGGGCCGCGCGCAGGGCGGCGGCGCTGCGTGCCGGGAGGAGCCCGCTGGAGGCCGAGTTCAAGAAGGTCGTCTCGGGCGCGAATTCCGCCCCGCCGAGTGGCACACGTCGCTGCATGCCCCCACTGTGCTCGGTGACACCCGCCCCGTCCATGACGCGGGCCCGTATCCCGCCACGGGGGCGTTGGGGGGGGCGGGGTCCGGGGCACGCGGGGGCGGCGCGGCCTGCGGGCAGGCCGCTGCGCGCTCACTCCCCCGGCACGGCGCAGCCGTCGTCCCCGCACACCGCACCGGCGCCCTCATCGCCGCCGTGTCCGTCACCGCCCGGCTCGCCACCCTCCGCATACGCCCGCTCCAGGGCCTGCCGGAAGACCTCGGCGGGCTGTCCGCCGGAGATGCCGTAGCGGCGGTCGATGACGAAGAACGGCACGCCGGTGGCGCCCAGCTCGGCCGCTTCGCGCTCCTCGGCGCGCACCTCCTGCGCATACGCCCCGGGGTCGGCCAGCACCCGCGCGACCTCGTCGGCGGGCAGCCCCGCACCGACCGCGAGCTCACTGCGCACCGCCGGGTCCCCGAGCGCCCGGGCCTCGGCGAAGTTGGCGCGGTAGAAGGCGTCGAGCAGCGCGTCCTCGACGCCGTGCGCCCTGCCCAGGTGCAGCAGCCGGTGCAGGTCGAAGGTGTTGCCGTGGATCCGGTCGGAGCGGTAGTCCAGCCCCTCCGCGGCCGCGGCCCCGGCGACCCGGGCCTCCCTCTCCGCGGCCTGCTCGCGGGTCACGCCGTACTTCTCGGCGAGCATGTCCAGCACCGGGAGATCACCGGTGGCCGGCGCCTTCGGGTCCAGCTCGAAGGAGCGGTGCACCACCTCGACCACGGCACGGTGCGCGAACCCGGCGAGCCCGGCCTCGAAGCGGGCCTTGCCGATGTAGCACCAGGGGCAGGCGATGTCGGACCAGATTTCCACGCGCATGGGACGGCTGACTTTCCTCGTGACGGATGTGCGTGGGGGCAACCATGTGCGGCACGCGCCTATTCCGGGGGTAGCGTCCGGGCATGACCTCGCCACAGGGATTCCTCGGCTTCTGGGAGACGACCGGGTCGGCCAAGACCTTCACGCATCCCCTCGATCCGGCGCTGCTGGAGGAGCATGTGCCGCGTGACGCGCGGGTGCTGGACTACGGCTGCGGCTACGGGCGGCTGACCGCCGAGCTGGCCGGGCGGGGTTACCGCTCGGTGCGCGGGGTGGATGTGTCGGCGGCGCTGATCGCCCGGGGGCGGCGGGAGCATCCGGAGCTGGATCTGCTGCGGTGGGGCGGGTTTCCGCTGCCGTTCGAGGACGGGGCGTTCGATGCGGCGCTGCTGTTCGCGGTGCTCACCTGTGTGCCCGGGGACGCGGACCAGAGTGCGATCGCCGGGGAGCTGGGGCGGCTGGTGCGGCCCGGCGGGGTGCTGTATCTGAGCGATGTGCCGTTGCAGGACGACGCGCTCAACCAGGAACGCTATGCGCGGTACGCGGAGCGGTACGGGACGTACGGGGTGTTCGAGACGCCCGACGGCGGGGTGTTCCGCCACCATCCGCCGGAGCTGCTGCGGGAGAGGGTGCAGGCGGCGGGCTTCTCGCTGCTGGCGGAGCGGCGGGGGTCGGTGGGCACCCTGGACGGGCGGACGGCCGAGCGCCTGCAGCTCGTCGCCCGCAAGGAGCCGGCGGCGGCCGGCTAGACGCCCTCCGCGCGGCCGTTGATCCGGCGCGGGAGGCCGAGCGGGTTGTCCTCGCGCAGCTCGGGCGGCAGCAGGGCGGGCGGGGTGTCCTGGTAGGCGACCGGTCGCAGCCAGCGTTCCACGGCGGTGCCGCCGACGGAGGTGGCGGTGGAGGTGGTGGCCGGGTAGGGGCCGCCGTGGTGCTGGGCGGGGGCGACCGCGACCCCGGTGGGCCAGCCGTTGACGACCACCCGGCCGGCGAGCGGGGTGACCGCGGCCAGCAGCCGGGCGCCGCGCCCCGTCCCGTCGGTGCCGGCGCTCTCCGCGTCGCCGAGGTGGAGCGTGGCGGAGAGGTTGCCGGGGAGCCGGGCGAGGACGGCGGCGATCTCGGCCTCGTCGGTGTAGCGGGCGACGACGGTGACCGGGCCGAAGCACTCCTCCAGGAGGAGGTCGTGGGGCCCCTCGGTGGTGAGGCGGGCGGCGGGGACGGTGAGGAAGCCGGCGCTGACGGTGTGCTCACCGCCGGCGCCCGGGGTCACCGGGGCCTCGACGCCCGCGAGCCCGGCGCGGCTGCCGATCCCGTCGAGGAACGCCTGGCGCATCCGGTGGTCGAGCAGCACCCCGGCCTCACTGTTGCTGACCGCGGCGGTCAGCGCGGTCACCAGCCGCTCGCCCGCCTGCCCCGCGGGCGCCAGGACCAGGCCGGGCTTGACGCAGAACTGGCCGACGCCGAGCGTCATCGAGCCGGCCAGCCCGGCGCCGATCTCCTCGGCGCGTTCCCCGGCCGCGGCCTCGGTGATCACCACGGGGTTGAGGCTGCCGAGCTCGCCGTGGAAGGGGATGGGGTGCGGACGGGCGGCGGCCGCGTCGTACAGGGCGCGGCCGCCGCGGACCGAGCCGGTGAAGCCGGCCGCGGTGATCAGCGGGTGGCGCACCAGGTCGATACCGGCCTGGAAGCCGTGCACCAGGTGCAGCACGCCCTCGGGCAGGCCGGCCTCGGCGGCGGCCCGGCGCAGCAGCGCGGCGCACAGCTCAGAGGTGGCCGGATGGTCCGGGTGGGCCTTGACGACGACCGGGCAGCCGGCCGCCAGGGCGCTGGCGGTGTCGCCGCCCGGTACCGAGAAGGCGAGCGGGAAGTTGCTGGCGGAGTAGACCGCGACCGGGCCCAGCGGGATCTTGTAGCGGCGCAGATCGGGCCGGGGCGGGGCGAGCGCGGGGTCGGCGTGGTCGATCCGTACGTCGAGGAACGCGCCCTCCTGCACGAGGTCCGCGAAGGCCCGCAACTGGTAGGTGGTGCGGGCGAGTTCGCCGGTGAGCCGGCCGGGGCCGAGCGCGGTCTCGGCGTCGGCGGCCTCGATGACCGCCTCGCCCGCGTCGTCGAGCAGCTCCGCGGCACGGCGCAGCAGGGCGGTGCGTACGGCGCGGTCGGCGAGCGCGCCGCGGGCGGTGTGCGCCGCGCGGACGACGGTGTCCACCTCGTCGGCCGTGGCCTCCACCGCCACCTGTTCCCGCTGCTTCCCGGTACGGGGATCGACACTCCAGACTGGAGCTGCTGCTGCCACCGTGCATTCCTCCCGGGCGATGCCGTGCCGAGTCGTTCAAGACGTTCCGCTTTCGCGCAGCACACCGGACCGCGTTCGCTATGCTGAACAGCGTCCCAGATCATGAACAACTGGGACTCTATGGCGGCCGGAACAGGGGGGTCAAGGGCGATGTCAGCTGCCGATACCGGTGGATCGCAGGTCAAATCCGCGGTGCGGACGGTGAAGTTGCTCGAATACTTCGCGGGACGCCCCGGACTGCACAGTCTGACGTCCGTCCAGGAAGCCGTCGGCTATCCGAAGTCCAGCCTCTTCATGCTGCTGCGCACCCTCGTCGACCTGGGCTGGATCGAGACCGATGCGACCGGCACCCGCTACGGCATCGGCGTCCGTGCGCTGCTGGTCGGCACGTCCTGCGTCGACGGCGACGAGGTGGTGGCCGCGGCGCGGCCGGCGCTGGACCGGCTCGCCGAGGACACCGCCGAGACCCTCCACCTCGCCCGCCTCGACGGCACCCACGTCGTCACTCTCGCCACCCGCCCCTCGCCGCACCACCTGCGCCCCTTCACGCGCGTCGGCCGGCGGCTGCCCGCGCACTCCACCGCGCTGGGCAAGGCGCTGCTCGCCACGCACACTGACGACCAGCTGCGGTCGTTGCTGCCGCCGGTCCTCCCCCGGCTGACCGAGCACACGCTCACCGACCGCGAGCAGCTGCTCGCGGAGCTGCACACGGTGCGCGCGCGGGGATACGCGGTCGACCGCGAGGAGAACACCCTGGGCCTGCGCTGCTTCGGTGTCGCGCTCCCCTACCGGGCACCCGCCCGGGACGCGCTCAGCTGCTCGGTGCCGGTGGCCCGGCTGACCCCGGCCCATGAGCAGCTGATCAAAGACGCCCTGTGCGGCGCCCGCGACCGACTGACGCCGGCCGCCCGGCAGCGGTGAGCCGTCCCCGCCGGGCGGCCCTCCCCCGTGCGGCGGAGGCGGATCGTCGCCGGGGCCGACGCGTACCGGTCCGGCTGCCGGAAGGCTGGCGGCCATGAGCCTTTCGACCGGCCGGGATGCCCTTCGCCGCCTGCGGGGCCCTTCCGCGGTGCGGATGACCGGGCGGCGCTGGGTCCATCTGGTGCTGGGCGGCGCGCTGTTGATGCCGTTCTTCCTGCTGGTCTCCGTCTTCCTCCCGCCGTTCGACGAGGACAAGGGCCCGCTGGGCTCCGCCGGCCGGCAGTTCCTCGACCTCGGCTGTGCACTGCCGCTGGCCGCCCTGGCCGCGCTGCTCTTCCCGCTGGCGCGGCCGCTGGAGGTGCACGCCGTCCGGTCGCTGTGCGGGGTGCCCGCGGAGCTGTTGGCCGAGGGGCCGGCTCTCTCATGGGCGGCCCGGCGGCGCACCGCGCTGTGGTTCGTGACGCATCTGCTGGCCGGAGTGATCGTCAGCGGGGTGTCGCTGGCCGCGCCGCCGGCCGCCGTCCTGCTGCTGGTCCTGCCGTTCTCCCCCTCCTTGCAGCACACCGAACCGCGCTGGCCGGACGCCTTTCACGGGGTGCTGGGGCCGCTCACGGGACTGGCGCTGCTGGCGCTGGTGGCCGGCGCCGCCTGGGGAGCCGGGACCCTGCTGGCGCGCTGCGCCCCGGTGCTGCTGGGGCCCACGCCCGCCGACCGGCTGGCCGCCGCCGAGCGCCGGGCCGCCGATCTGGCGTCCCGCAACCGGCTGGCCCGCGAACTGCACGACGCGGTCGGGCACGCGCTGAGCGCGGTCACCCTCCAGGCGGGCGCGGCCCGCCGGGTCCTGGACGCGGACCCGGAGTTCGCCCGCCGGGCGCTGGCCGCCATCGAGGAGACCTCCCGCACGGCGGTCGCCGAACTGGACGCCGTACTGGGCCTGTTGCGCGCGGAGGACGGCAGTGACCCGGCCGCGCCCGCGCCCACCCTGGACGGCCTGGAGGCGCTGCTCGACCGGACCCGGGCGGGCGGCGTACCGGTCGAGGCGACGGTCGAGAGGGGATGTACGGGGCTGCCGCCGGTGGTCTCGCGGGAGGCCTATCGGATCGTGCAGGAAGGACTCAGCAACGCCCTGCGGCATGCCGGGCCGGTGCCGGTCCGGCTGTCCGTACGGGTGGCGGACGCGCAGGTGAGGATACGGATGGAGAATCCGCTGCCCGGGGCGGTGGCCGGGCCGCCGGCCGCCCGCGCCGCCCCGAAGGCCCGCGCGGGCGGCGGCCGCGGGCTGCGGGGCATCACCGAGCGCGCCCGGCTGCTCGGTGGCGGGGCGAGCGCCGCCGCCGAGGACGGCGTCTGGCGCCTGGCGGCCCGGCTGCCACTGGCGGGCACGGGGGCGGGAGCGGAGACATGAGGAGTAAAGGCGAGTAAAGAACAGTAGAGGAGAGCAGAGAGGCGCAGAGGGGAGCAGAGGGGGTTAAAGGGGTGCAGAGGGGCACAAAGGCACAAAGAGGCGCACCGCCGGAAAAGGGGGACGAGGGAATGGCCACCGTACGGAACGACGGACGGCCGGCCGGTGACGCGGAGGCAGCCCGCCCGCTGCGCATCGTCCTCGCCGACGACGAACGGCTGGTGCGCGGCGCTCTGCGCGCGATCCTGGGCGCCGAGGACGGCATGGAGGTCGTCGGCGAGGCGGCGACCGGCGCCGAGGCGGTGCCGCTGATCCGGGAACTGCGCCCGGATCTCGTGCTGATGGACGTCCGGATGCCGGAGATCGACGGGATCCGGGCGACCGAGCAGGTGCTCGCCTCGATGTCCGCACCGCCGCGCATCATCGTGGTGACGACCTTCGAGAACGACGCCAGCGTCTACGGTGCCCTGCGGGCCGGTGCCAGCGGCTTTCTCCTCAAGCGTTCCGGCGCCGAGGAACTGGTCCAGGCCGTACGGCTGGTGGCGCGCAGCGACTCGCTGCTGTTCCCGGCGGCGGTGCGCCGGCTCGCCGCCCGGCACGCCGGGGAGCAGGCGGCGGACGAGGCGGTGCGGACGCTGCGGGCCCGGCTGTCCGGGCGGGAGGGTGCGGTGCTGCGGCTGATGACCACGGGGCTGACGAACGCCGAGATCGCCGAGCGGCTGGGGGTGGGCCCGGCCACGGTCAAGACCCATGTGGCGGGGGTGCTGGCCAAGCTCGGGGTGCGGGACCGGACGCAGGCGGTGATCGCCGCGTACGAGTGCGGGTTCGTCCGGCCGGGATGAGGACGGGCCGCGACGGCGGTTGACCTCGCGCGCGACGCCGGCCGGGTCCACCGCCGTGACCTGCGCACGTGGCCCGTGCCACGCCGCGGAACCCCTGCCGCCCGGCCGGCGTCCTGATCTGTGTACCAACCCTCCGCGCAGGAACGAGGAACGCATCATGGGCATCGTCAGTTGGCTCGTACTCGGGCTGATCGCAGGCATCATCGCCAAGGTCCTGCTGCCGGGCCGGGACCCGGGCGGGATCGTCGGGACGACCCTGATCGGCATCGTGGGCTCCTTCCTCGGCGGCTGGCTCTCCACGAAGTTCCTGCACCGCCCGATACCCAAGGACTTCGGCGAACCCTCCATGTGGATCGCCTCGGTCGCCGGTGCGCTGGTCCTGCTGATCGCCTACCGGCTGCTGTTCGGCAACTCCCGCGCCCGCCGGTGAACGCGGACGGCCAACCGGCCGCAGGTAATGGAACCGCAAAGGCGAGCCGATCGTTGAGCCCGGCATGACCGCTATGACTCCTGGCTCGAACCTCCCGCTCAGCGCCGCGCGGGTGGCGGTGGACGTCACCGCCCCCGTGCGGCTGGATGTGTCGGGCCTGCTGCTGGCCGCCGGCGGCAAGGTCCGCTCCGACGACGACTTCGTGTTCTACAACCAGCCCTCCGCACCGGGTGTGACGCACTCCGCGGCGGCCGCCGGCGGCGACACCATCACGGTCGACACCGCCGCGGTGCCCGAGGGCATCGAGAAGATCGTCGTGACCGCGAGCCTGGACACCCCCGGCGCGACCTTCGCCGGCACGGAGCCCACGGGCACGGTCCGCAACGCCGACGACGGCAGCGTCCTGGCCTCCTTCACCCCGCCGCGGCTGGGCACCGAGACCGCGCTGGTGCTCGTCGAGATCTACCGCCGGGGCGGCGTGTGGAAGGTCCGCGCGGTCGGCCAGGGCTACGCCAACGGCCTCGCGGGGATCGCCACCGACTTCGGCGTCAGCGTCGAGGAACCGGCCGCGCCCGCCGCCGCCCCGCAGGCACCCCCCGCTCCCCCGACCCCCGCCGCCGGGTGGGGACCGCCCACCGGCGCCCCCGCCCCGGTCGCCCCGCCGCCGCCCGCCGCCGCGCCGGCGGCCCCGGCTCCCGCGCCGTCCACCCCGGCCCCCGGCACCGGCACCGGCACCGGCACCGGCAAGATCAACCTCGACAAGGGCCGGGTCAGTCTGCAGAAGAACCAGACGGTGTCGCTGGTCAAGGGCGGCCGTCCGGTGCTCAGCTCGGTCCGGATGGGCCTCGGTTGGGAGCCCGCCTTCCGCGCCAAGAGCATCGACCTGGACGCCTCCGTCATCGCCTACGGCCCGGACCGCAAAAAGGTCGACAACTGCTTCTTCGGCAAGCTGATGATCCTGGGCGGCGCGATCCAGCACTCCGGCGACAACCTCACGGGCGAGGGCGCCGGCGACGACGAGGCGATCACCGTCCACCTCGGCGGGCTGCCTCCGGAGGTGACGGGCCTGGTCTTCGTCGTGAACTCCTTCTCCGGCCAGAAGTTCTCCGATGTCGCCAAGGCGTACTGCCGCCTGCTGGACGCCCAGAGCGGGGAGGAACTGGTCCGCTTCGACCTCACCCACGCCGAGCCGCGCACGGGCGTGATCATGGCGAAGCTCATCCGCCAGTTCTCCGGCGAGTGGGAGATGACCGCGCTGGGCGAGTTCGTCGACGCCCGCACGGTCCGCGGCATGACCAAGCCGGCCGCCCAGGCGCTGTGAAGCGGGGCCGTCCGCCCGCTCCGGACGGCCCGCCCGGCCAGGTCCCGCCCCGCAGCCCGGGGCGGGACCGTCCGCGCCGGCAGCCCGCCATGACGGACCGTCAGCGCCCGTACCGGCGGCGCGCCTTCCCCGGTGCGGGAGCGCTCCGGGCCGAGAATCGTGCCGTCCGTATCCGTACCGCCGGGCGCCACCGCATCCCGTCCGCCGACCGCCCCGCCCCGGGATCCCGCCCTCCCCCGCCCCGTCCCCGCACGGCCGCTCACGGCGCCGCCCGTCGCGGCAGGCCCCGCCCGGCACGCACGAGGAGCGTTCGATGACGCAGCAGCCGCCGCCCGCCGGCCCCCCGGACCTGCCCGACCGGGTCATGGAGGTGTACGGCGAGCTCGACCTCAGCACCGTTCCCGCCTTCGCCGGCGGCTTCATCAATTTCGGCTACTGGGCGGGCCTGACCGGCCCCGCGGACCGGCCGCTGACCGAGGCCGACCGCGTCCGCAGCGAGCAGGACCTCTACCGCCTGGTGCTCGGCACCTTCGCACCGGCGCGGGGCCGCACCGCGCTGGAGGTCGGCTGCGGGCGCGGGCTGGGCTGTGCGCTGGCGCTGCGCGAGTTCGGCCTGGGAACGGTCATCGGGCTGGACGCACACCCCGACCAGATCGCCCGGGCCAGGGAGGCGAACGCGGAGCTGCTCGCCGCCTCCCCGGACACCACCGGCCGGCTGGAGTTCCGCCGGGGCGCGGCGCAGCACCTCCCGCTCCCCGACGGCAGCGTCGACTGCCTCTTCTCCGTCGAGGCGGCGCAGCACTTCCGCGATCTGCCCGGTTTCGCCCGGGAGTCGGCGCGGGTGCTGCGCGCGGGGGGCCGGCTGGCGCTGACGACGTTCTTCGCCCGCACCCCGGCCGCCGCCCGCGCGCTGCCCGGGCTGCTGCCCCCGTACGCCGACGGCCTGGACGTACCGCACGTGGTCGACGAGGTCGCCGCGACGCTCTCGGCGGCGGGCCTGCGCCAGGTCGGCGTCCGGTCGATCGGCGAGGGGGTCTGGGAGCACTACGACCGCTACATGGCCCAGCGGCCGGAGCTCCGCGACGAGTGGCCGCGCCGCTATCTGACGGCCTATGAGACCGGTCTGCTGGACTACTACGTCCTCACCGCGACGGCCGGCTGAGGCGCGCCGCCCGTTGCGGCAGGGGCCTCGCCGTCCGGTCGCCCGCGGGGCGGTTACCGCTGCCGGCGGTGCCGCTTCCACGGGCCGGTGATGGCCAGCATGATGCCGGGCTCCTGGATGTTGGCGAACAGCGTCCGCCCGTCCGGGGAGAACACCGGGCCGGTGAACTCGCTGAACTCCGGCTTGTCCGCGGTGCCGATGTTGAGCTCGTTGCGGGCGACGGGGTAGGTCCGGCCGTCGTCGGTGGCGCCGAAGAGGTGCTGTACGCCCTCGCCGTCCTCGGCGATGATCAGGCCGCCGTAGGGCGAGACGGTGATGTTGTCGGGGCCGTCCAGCGCACCGTCCTCCGCCGGGTCCGGGTTGACGCCCAGCAGGACCTTCAGGGTCAGGGTCCGGCGTCGCGGGTCGTAGAACCACACCTGCCCGTCGTGCGGGACCGGGCTCTCGGCACGGGCGTAGGACGACACGACATAGGCGCCGCCGTCCGCCCACCACAGGCCCTCCAGCTTGCGGGCGCGGGTGACCTCACCGTCCTTGAACTGCTTGCGGACCGACACGGTCCGGGCGTCGCGGTCGGGCACCTCGACCCAGTCGACGCCGTAGACGGTGCCCGCCTTGGTGGCGCGCGAGAGGTCGTCGACGAACCGGCCGCCGGAGTCGAAGCACTTGAAGGCCGCCAGCACGCCCGCGTCATCGGCGAGCGTGCGCAGCCGGCCGTGGCCGTGCCGGAAGCCGTGCGGCGGGGTCCAGCGGTAGAAGAGGCCGTTGGGGCCGGCGGCGTCCTCGGTCAGGAAGAGGTGGCCGCGCTTGGGGTCGACGACGACGGCCTCGTGGGCGTACCGGCCCAGGGCCTTGACCGGCTCGGGGTGCCGGCCGGCCGCGAGATCGTGGGGGTCGACCTCGAAGACATAGCCGTGGTCCTTGGTCATGCCGTGCTCGCCGGCCTTGTCCTCGGTCTCCTCGCAGGTGAGCCAGGTGCCCCAAGGAGTGGTGCCGCCCGCGCAGTTGGTGGAGGTACCGGCGATGCCGACCCGCTCGCCGACCGGGCTGCCGTCCTTGGCGACCTCGACGACGGTGCAGCCGCCGGCCGCCGCCGGGTCGTAGACCAGCCCCTCGGCCGGCGGCACCGGGTGCGGCCAGTCGCCGCGCGGGCCCTTGAGCTCGTGGTTGTTGACGAGCAGGGTGGTGCCGCGGTGGCCCGCGAAGGTGCCGGTGCCGTCGTGGTTGGAGGGGGTGGACTCCCCGCTGTCGAGCGTGGTGACGCCGGTGCGGGTGATGATCCGGTACGAGAACCCGGCGGGCAGGGCGAGGATGCCGTCGGGGTCGGGGACCAGCGGGCCGTAGCCGGCGCCGTGTCCCTGCGGCGTGCCGTCGCCACCGGCGTCGGGCAGCTCCTCGGCGAGGGCGCCGGGCGCGGTGGCCAGCACCCCGGCGCTGCCGGCCAGCGCGACCCCCGCGCCGGCGAGGGCGGAACGCGTGGCGAAGTCTCTTCGAGTGAGCGGCATTGTCATCTCCAAGATGGCCGGAATCGTCTCCCCTGGGTCCTGCGCCGCACACGTTTCCGCCCGGCGTCGAACTCCAGTTGAACGCCGCGCGACATCCAGGAAGCAGTTGGGGCCGGTCCGGCGGACCGGGCCGGGCGGGCCCTGATCCGCCGGACCGGCCCCCGCGGTGCGTCACGCACCGCCCGGCCGCCGGCGCGGCTCAGTCCGACTGGCGCGAGCGCGCCTTGAACGCGGCCTTACGGGCCTCCTTGGCGGCCTTCTTGTCCGGGTGCAGCCGGCCCATGGCCTCCAGGACGTCGGCGGTGGCCGGGTGGTCCACCCGCCAGGCCGTCTCGAAGAAGCCGCTGTGCTGGTCGGTCAGGCCCTGGATCAGCTCGCGCAGTTCGCCGGCGGCCTCCTCGTCGGCGCTGTCGAGCTGCGCCGCGATGGTGTCCACCGTCAGCCAGAAGATCATCTCCTGGGACGGCTCGGGGATGCCGGGCAGCGCGCGCTCGGCGAGCCAGACCCGGGCCAGGCCGCCGAGCTGCCGGTCGTCGAGCACCTCGCGCAGCGCCTCCTCGGCGTCCGGGGAGACCAGGGAGAGGGTCTGCTGGGTGGCGAGCCGGCGGCGCGGGGCGCCCTCGTCGTCGCCCCGGGCCGCGGCGAGCAGGTCCCGCGCGGCGTCCCGAGGCGTACGGGCGGCGAGCCACCGCTCGGACTCGGCCTGGGCGAGCGGCTCGGGGTAGTCGGGCAGCGCCTCCAGGAGGACGTCGGCGCCCTTGTCGGTGAGGTCGCCAACGGCCGGGGCGTGCACCCCCGCGTCCAGCATCCGGGCGCGGACGGCGTAGACGCCGAGCGGGGTGAGGCGGACCAGGCCGTAGCGGGAGACGTCCTCGTCCGTGAGCGACTCGGCGGCGGGGGTCGCCGGCGCGCCGTCCGGCAGAACCATCTCGCCGTCCTCGTCGAGCTCCTCGATGAGCGCCTCGTCGACGGGCTGGTAGGCGACCAGACCGATCGGCTCCAGCACCCGGAACTGGTCGTCCAGGCGCATCATCGCCTCGGAGACCTCTTCGAGGATGTCGTCGGTGGGCTCGTCCATGTCCTCCGGGACGATCATGGAGGCGGCCAGCGCGGGGAGCGGAACCGCCTGGTCGGGGTGCTCGTTCAGGGCCGTGAGCAGGTAGAGGTTGCCGAGGATGCCGTCCAGCAGCTCGGCCTCCTCCTCCGGGTTCCAGTCGATCGCGTCCAGGTCCAGCTCGCCGCCCTGGGTGAGCTGGTCGGCGAGGTCGGCGAGGTCGGGGGCGGCCGCGTCGGCGAGCACGGTCTCCATGCCGCCGAGCCAGATGTCGAGGACATCCTGCGGGCTGCCGGAGGTGAGCAGGCTCAGCTCCTCGCCGGGGGTGGCGGTGCCGGCCGCGGCGTTGTCGGGCAGCTCGGTGCCGTCCTCGTCGTCGGGGACCTCCTCGATCTCCACGAGTCCGGTGTCCACGGCCAGCTGCCAGGCCTCGGCGGTGTACGCGGGGCCGTCCTCGTCGCCGGCCAGGCCGAGGTGCTCGGTGGCGGCGGCCAGCGGCTCCTGGAGGATCTCGCCGCCCACCCCGACCGGGACGCCCCGCTCGGCCCAGCGGGCGAGCTGTGCGGCCCGGGCCATCAGCGGGGCGCTCAGTGCGTCCCGGGCCAGCTCCGCTTCGGAGTGCAGCCGCACCGGCGGCAGGGTGGGACGGTCTGCGGACATCGGGTGCTCAGCTCCTCGGACGGACTACGGGCTCATGCGCCGCCCAAGCGTAGACGGAATTCTCCGGATCTCGGACGGTTCACCCCCGCGCCCCCCGCCGGTCACCGGAAGAGGCTTGACAACTCCCGTGCGTACACAAGAGATTGACGCGCGTAGCGCGCCGGTTACCGCTCCGTAGGCTCGCTGCGCCGACCACCCCCCATCACCCCTCGGAGGCATGCATGCCGTCCCGTCGTTCGCTCCGCAGGCCACTCGCCCTCAGTGCGGTGGCCTGTGCCGCCCTGGCCGGCGGACTGCTGACCACCACGCAGTCCGCCTCCGCGGCCGGCACCCGGATCCACGACATCCAAGGCAGCACCCGAATATCCCCGCTGGCCGGGCAGCAGGTCAGCGAGGTGCCGGGCACGGTCACCGCGATCCGCTCGTTCGGCTCGGCCCGCGGCTTCTGGGTGCAGGACCCGCACCCGGACAAGGACCCCGCCACCAGCGAGGCGGTCTTCGTCTTCACCGGCAAGGAGACGCCGAAGGTCGCCGTCGGCGACGCGATCACGTTCTCCGGCACGGTCAGCGAGTACTACCCGGGCGGCAAGGACGCCGGTCTGCAGTCCGTCACCGAGATCACCGGTGCGACCTGGAAGACGGTCTCCTCCGACGCCCCGCTGCCGGCCGCCTTCAAGCTCAACGCGGCCTCGGTGCCGAATCGTTACGCCCCCTCCGCCGGCGGCAAGAGCATCGAGTCGCTGAAGCTGCGCCCCTCCTCGTACGCCCTGGACCGCTACGAGTCGCTGGAGGGCATGCGGGTCGCGGTCTCGGGCGCCCCGGTCGTCGGCCCGACCAACAGCTACCACGAGCTGTGGGTGACCGCCGAGCCCCGCCACGACCGCACGACCCGCGGCGGGACGCTCTACCGCTCGTACGCGGACCCCAACGGCGGCCGGCTCAAGGTGGCGTCGCTGATCCCGTTCTCGCAGCAGCCGTTCCCGGTGGCCGATGTCGGCCAGGCGCTGACCGGCACCACCGCCGGTCCGCTGGACTACGACAACTTCGGCGGCTACACCCTGCAGGCCACCGAGCTGGGCAAGGTCACCGACCACGGCCCGGCGCCGGAGACCACCCGCAAGCAGAAGTCCGACGAGCTGGCGGTGGCCACCTACAACGTCGAGAACCTCTCCCCCGCCACCCCGCAGACCAAGTTCGACCGGCTGGCCAAGGCGCTGGTTGCCAACCTGTCCGGCCCCGACGTCGTGGCGCTGGAGGAGGTCCAGGACGACAGCGGCCCCAAGGACAACGGGGTGGTCACCGCCGGGGAGACCCTCAAGAAGCTGACCGACGCCATCAAGGCGGCCGGCGGCCCGGCGTACGAGTCGCGGCAGATCGACCCGGTCAACGACCAGGACGGCGGCCAGCCCGGCGGCAACATCCGCACCGCGTTCCTGTTCAACCCCGACCGGGTGTCGTTCACCGACATCAAGGGCGGCGACGCCACCACCCCGGTGAAGGTGGTCGGCGACCACGCCAAGACCACGCTGTCCGCGTCCCCCGGCCGGATCGCCCCGACCGACGAGGCGTGGAAGGACAGCCGCAAGCCCCTCGTCGGCCAGTTCTCACTGAAGAGCCGCCCGGGCAGCCGCGTCTTCGTGATCGCCAACCACTTCAACTCCAAGGGCGGCGACCAGGGCCTGGACAGCCGTTTCCAGCCGCCGGCGCGGAGCTCGGAGACCCAGCGCACCGGCCAGGCCAAGCTGGTCAACGGCTTCGTCAAGGAGCTGCTGGCCAAGGACCCGAAGGCCGGTGTCGTGGTGGCCGGTGACCTCAACGACTACCAGTTCTCGCCGGCCCTGAAGGACCTCACCGCCGGCGGTGTGCTCACCGACCAGGTCAACCGGCTGCCGGCCGCCGAGCGTTACGGCTACGTCTACAGCGGCAACTCCCAGGTGCTGGACCACATGCTCACCAGCCGCCCGCTGACCAGGGCCGACTACGACATCGTGCACATCAACGCCGAGTACGCCGACCAGGCCAGCGACCACGACCCGCAGGTGCTGCGCATCCGCCCCTGAGCCCCGCGCCGCGTCACCCCGCGTAACACTCCCGTCACTCGCCCGGCCCACGTCCGGGGGCCGACTGCCGCCGGGGGTGCGGTACTGGGCACGTAAGAAAAGTTCGGCGAGACATAGGGAGTCATCATGCCGAAGTCCCAGAACCGAAAGTCGGGCAACAAGGACCGTGCCGCGGAGCGGCGCGCCGACCAGCGGAAGCCGAAGTCGTCGGAGGAGTCCGCTTCCGAGCGGACCCAGGACCTGAAGCGTTCGCGGAATGGCCTGACTGACGCGTGATGGGCCTGTGATGCCCGAGCGGCCGTCGCACCGAAGGTGCGGCGGCCGCTCCGCGTTCCCGGCCGCCGCCCGGAACCTCGCAGCAATGCTTAACGAATCACCCAGAACAACTCACTGGACGTGAAATATGAGGCGCCCCCAGACTCCTGGCATGACCACCGTGACCCACCCCCTCACCCCCCGGGCGGCCGCGCCGCCCTTCGGCCGCACGGCGACCGCCATGATCACCCCGTTCACCGCCGACGGGGAGCTCGACACCGACGGCGCACAGCGGCTCGCCACCCACCTCGTCGACGACGGCGGCTGCGACGCCCTGGTGCTGAGCGGCACCACCGGGGAGTCCCCGACCACGACGGACGCCGAGAAGGAGACCCTGCTGCGGGCCGTCGTCGAGGCCGTCGGGGACCGCGCGAAGATCACCACCGGGGTGGGCACCAGCGACACCCGGCACACCGTCGCGCTGGCCCGCAGCGCCGAACGGGCGGGCGCACACGGCCTGTTGGTGGTCACGCCCTACTACTCACGGCCCACCCAGGAGGCCGTCACCCAGCATCTGCGGACGGTCGCGGACGCCACCGGGCTGCCGGTGATGCTCTACGACATCCCGGGCCGCACCGGCACCGCGCTGACCGCCGCCACCCTGCTGCGGCTGGCCGCCCACCCACGGATCGCCGCGGTCAAGGACTGCGGCAACGACCTGTTGAAGTCGGCGAAGGTCCTGGCCGCGACGGGCCTGGCCTACTACGCGGGCTGCGACGAGCAGATCCTGCCGCTGCGCGCCCTCGGCGGCGCCGGCTGCGTCAGCACCGCCGGCAATGCCGCGCCACGGGCGGTGTGCGCCGTCCTGGACGCCTACGACGCCGGCGACACCGCCGGGGCGGCCCGCCGGCAGCTCGCCCTGGTCCCCCTCATCGAGGCGGTGACCGGCGGCGAGACGCCCGGCACGGTCACCGCGAAGGCACTGCTGAACCACCTCGGTCTGCCCGCGGGGCCGGTCCGCGGCCCGCTGCTGGCGGCGGACGCCGCGCTCACCAGCCGGCTGGTGGACGCCCTGCGGACGACCCTGGACCGGACGGCGGATACGGATACCGCGGTGCCTGCGGCTGTCCCTGGTTAGGCGGGAAGGAAGCGGGCGCCGGCCCGAAGCCGCCCTGCGCACCCGGCTGCCCGGACGCACCGCCCTGCGGTCCATAGGGCGCCCCGGCCAGGTCCGGGCCGGCCGCGCCCTCCTCCCGCTCCCGCTCCCGGTCCGGGGCCGGCTCGGTGCCGTCCGGCACCAGCTCCCGTACCAGCAGCGTCGCCCCAGCCACCGCGCCCGGCATCAGCACCACCGCGACGAAGGGGATCAGGAACAGCAGCACGACGGGGGTGCCGAAGCCGACGGCGAGCCCCTTGCGTCCCCGCAGCAGCCGCAGCCGCTCGCGCACCGGGATCTCGCGGCGCTGCATGGCCACCGAGGTCAGCTCGACGGCGAGGAAGAAGCCGGAGACACAGAAGCCGACGGCGGGGATCACGGTCTGCCCGAGGAACGGCACGAAGCCGAGGACGAACAGCAGGATCCCGAAGCCGGCGGCCCGCAGCAGCACATGCACGCTGTCGCGCAGCGCGATCCAGATCTCCTGCCACAGCGGCCGGTCCGGGTCCGGCGGACAGTGCCCCTCGGACTCCTCGACGGCCCGGGACAGCGACTCGTAGAAGGGGTCGCCGATCAGCAGGGTGACGGCGGTGAACGTCAGCACCGACAGCGTCAGCCCGCCGGCGAAGAGCAGCGCCACGAACACCCCGCGCAGCAGCCCCTGCCAGGGCTCGCCCCAGCCGTCGGCGAACGGCGTCGCCCAGGCCGCGATGTCACCGGACCAGAGGGCGAGTGCGGTGAGCACCCCCGCATACAGCACCAGGGCGATCAGCGCCGGAATCAGCCCGAATCCCCACCAGCGGCCGTGCTGGGCGACCCAGCGCTGGCCCTTGCCCAGATACCGCATCCCCGCTACAAGATCACGCATGGCGCAAAGCCTATCGGCGCCCGTCCGGGAGCGGGACGGCGGTGGACGGCGGTGGGCCGCGGCGGACCGAGGGCGGCAGCGCCGACGGCCCAGCGGGGGTCCGCCGGGCCGTCGGTGGTGCCGTCCGCGCTCAGTTGTGGCTGTGCAGGACCTCGTTGAGGCCGCCCCAGGTCGCCTTGTTCGGGCGGGCCTCGACGGCGCCGGTGGTGGAGTTGCGGCGGAAGAGGATGTGGTCCGCGCCGGAGAGCTCCAGGGCCTTGACGATCTGGCCGTCGGGCAGGGTGACCCGGGTGCCCGCGGTCACATACAGACCGGCCTCGACGACACACTCGTCGCCCAGCGCGATCCCGATGCCCGACTCGGCGCCGAGCAGGCAGCGCTCGCCGACCGAGATGATCTGCTTGCCACCGCCGGACAGGGTGCCCATGGTGGAGGCGCCGCCGCCGATGTCGGAGCCGTCGCCGATGACCACGCCCGCGCTGATCCGGCCCTCGACCATGGAGGTGCCCAGCGTCCCGGCGTTGAAGTTGACGAAGCCCTCGTGCATGACGGTGGTGCCGGCCGCGAGGTGGGCGCCCAGGCGCACCCGGTCGGCGTCCGCGATCCGCACCCCGGCGGGCGCGACGTAGTCGGTCATCCGCGGGAACTTGTCGATGCTGGTGACCATCAGGTGCAGCCCCTCGGCGCGGGCGTTGAGCCGCACCGTCTCCACCTGGTCGACGGCCACCGGGCCCAGCGAGGTCCAGGCGGCGTTGGACAGCAGGCCGAACATGCCCTCCAGGTTCTGCCCGTGCGGCTTGACCAGCCGGTGGCTGAGCAGGTGGAGGCGCAGATAGGCGTCGTGCGCGTCCAGCGGCTTGTCGTCGAGGGAGGCGATGACCGTACGGACGGCGACGACCTCGACCTGGCGGACCGGGTCAGGGCCGATCGCCTTGAGCACGGTGGCGCCCAGCAGCTCGGTGGCGCGCGCGTCGTCGAGGTGCTCGGTGCCGGCCGGGCCGAGGTCCGCGGCGGACGCGGCGACCAGCTCGGGCGCCGGGAACCAGGTGTCGAGAACGGTGCCGTCGGGGGTGACGGTGGCGAGCCCGGCGGCCACGGCGCCGGTCGTACGGGAAGAAGCAGCGGAAACAGCAGCATCGGTCATGCTCGAAACCTAACCGGAGGGCGCCCGCCGAGGCGAACCGGTCTCAGCGACCGGGCCCGGACCCGCGGCCGCCCCACCGGCCCCGCGGGCCGCACGAGTACCAGCCGCACGCGCCGCCCGGTCAGCCCGCCCACCGGCCGGCCGGCCGGCTCAGCACCCCGGCCAGCCCGTCCCGCACCACGGCGGGTTCGAAGGGCGCTCCGGTCAGCAGATGCTGCAACAGCAGCCCGTCGGTGAAGGCCACCACGGCGCGCGCGGTCCGCTCGTCACCGATCCGCCGCCCCAGCAGCCGCACCATCTCCTCCAGGCACTCGGCGGCGATCGGCCGCACCGCCGCGTGCCGCAGCGCCGCCAGATACAACTCGTACTCCAGCTCCACCCGCGAGCGGTCGCCGGTCAGGGTGTCTTCCACCAGCCGCGCGACCTCCTCGGCCAGCGGCACCGCCGGATCGAGCCCGTCCACCCAGCGCGCGAAGTCGGCCAGCCACTCGCCGTTGACCTGCCGCAGCGCGGCGCTCAGCAGCTCGTCCAGGGTCGCGAAGTGGTAGGTGGTCGAGCCGAGCGGTACATCCGCCGCGGCGGCCACCGCCCGATGACTGAGCCCGGCGATCCCGCGCGCGCCGACCACCTCGATCGCCGCGTCGATGATCCGCTGCCGCCGGCCGGGGTCGTAACGCCGCGGCATCAGTGCGCCCCGCCCAGATTCAGCACCACGACCCCGGCGATGACCAGCAGCACCCCGAAAATCTTGAGCACACTCGTGGTCTCCCCCAGGAACACCATCCCGATCACGGCGATCAGCGCCGTGCCGGCCCCGGCCCAGATGGCGTACGCGGTCCCGACGCTCATCGACTTGAGCGCCTGCGCCAGCAGCACAAAGGCGAAGAGATAGCCCACCCCCGTGCACACCGACGGCCACAGCTTGCTGAAGCCGTCGCTGTACTTCATCGCGGTCGTCGCGAGCACCTCGGACAGAATCGCGCCGGCAAGCATCAGAGAGGCCATGCGTACGAGCGTACACAACGTTGCGTACGGGCGTACATATGCGTGCGGCGGGCCCGGAACGCCGAAACGGCCGTGCCCGCCAGTGGTGGCTGGCGGGCACGGCCGTTTTGCTCGGGGAGATCTCGTCAGACGTTGAAGCCCAGCGCGCGGAGCTGCTCGCGGCCGTCGTCGGTGATCTTGTCCGGGCCCCACGGGGGCATCCAGACCCAGTTGATCTTCAGTTCGTTGACGATGCCGTCCGTGGCGGACTTCGCCTGGTCCTCGATGACGTCGGTCAGCGGGCAGGCCGCGGAGGTCAGCGTCATGTCGATGGTGGCGATGTTGGCGTCGTCGATGTGGATGCCGTAGATCAGCCCCAGGTTGACGACATCGATGCCCAGCTCGGGGTCCACGACGTCGTACAACGCCTCGCGGACCTCTTCCTCCGAGGCCGGCTTGGTGGTGGTCGGGGTGTCGGTCATGCGGTCTTCGCCTCCTCGGAGAGGGCCTTGGCCGTGGCGTCCTTCCAGGCCATCCAGCTGAGCAGGGCGCACTTCACGCGCGCCGGGTATTTGGAGACGCCGGCGAACGCCACCGCGTCCTCCAGGATCTCCTCCATCGCGTCATCCGGCTCCACCTGGCCCTTGGACTGCATCAGCTCCAGGAACGTCTCCTGGATCTTCTGCGCGTCCCCGAGCTGCTTGCCCACCAGGAGCTCGTTGAGCACCGAGGCGCTGGCCTGGCTGATGGAGCAGCCCTGTCCCTCGTAGGACACGTCCACGATCGTCGCGCCGTCGAGCCGCACGCGCAGCGTGATCTCGTCGCCGCACGTGGGGTTGACATGGTGCACCTCGGCGTCGCCGTCCCGAAGACCGCGCCCGTGCGGGTGCTTGTAGTGGTCCAGGATGACGTCCTGGTACATGGAATCCAGCTTCACGGCTCAGTCAGTCCTCGTCCTCATCCGCTGTGCTTGGTAACCGGCTGTGTCTGTTTAACCGAAGAAGTTGCGGACGTGCTCCAGGCCCTCGACCAGGGTGTCGACCTCGGCGGGGGTGGAGTACAGATAGAACGACGCTCGCGTGGTCGCAGGAATTCCGTAGCGCAGGCAGACCGGCCGTGCGCAGTGGTGGCCCACCCGCACCGCGATGCCCTGCTCGTCCAGCACCTGGCCCACGTCGTGCGGATGGATGTCGCCGAGCGTGAAGGAGAGCGTCGCCCCGCGGTCCTCGGCCGTGCTCGGGCCGATGATGCGCAGGTCGGGGACCTCCAGCAGCCGCTTGACGGCGTACTCGGTGATCGCGTGCTCATGCGCGGCGATGTTGTCCATGCCGATCGAGGTGAGGTAGTCCACGGCCGCGCCGAGGCCGACGGCCTGGGCGATCGGGGGCGTACCGGCCTCGAACTTGTGCGGCGCGGGCGCATACGTCGAGGAATGCATCGAGACGGTCTCGATCATCTCGCCGCCACCGAGGAACGGCGGGAGGTCCTCCAGCAGCTCCTGGCGGCCCCACAGGACGCCGATGCCGGTCGGGCCGCACATCTTGTGGCCGGTGAAGGCCACGAAGTCGGCCTGCAGCGCCTGGACGTCCAGCACCATGTGCGGGGCGGCCTGCGAGGCGTCAATGCAGACCAGCGCGCCGACCTCCTGGGCCCGGCGGATGATCGTCTCGACCGGGTTGATGGTGCCCATGATGTTGGAGACCAGCGTGAAGGAGACGATCTTCGTCCGCTCGGTGATGATCTCGTCGATGTTGGACAGGTCGAGGCGGCCGTCGTCGGTGATGCCGAACCACTTCAGCTTCGCGCCGGTGCGCTGCGCGAGCAGCTGCCACGGGACGATGTTGGAGTGGTGCTCCATCTCCGTGATGACGATCTCGGTCTCGCGGTCCACGCGGTAGGGCTCGTCGGCCCAGCCGAGCATGTTGGCCACGAGGTTGAGCGACTCCGAGGCGTTCTTGGTGAAGATCACCTCGTTGCGGCTCGGCGCGTTGATGAAAGCGGCCACCTTGTCGCGGGCACCTTCGTACAGCGCCGTGGCCTCCTCGGCGAGCACATGCACGCCGCGGTGGACGTTGGCGTTGTGACGTTCGTAGTAGGCGTTCAGGGAGTCGAGGACCTGACGCGGCTTCTGCGAGGTCGCCGCGTTGTCCAGGTACACGATCTTCTTCCCGTCGTGGACCTGGCGGTCCAGAAGGGGGAAGTCCTTACGGATCGCCTCTGTGTCGAGGAGGCCCGGCAGCTGTGTCACGCGGTTGCGCCACCCTTCGTGTACTCCTCGTAGCCCTCGGCCTCGAGCTTGTCCGCGAGCTCGGCGCCGCCGGACTCGGCGATCCGGCCGTTGGCGAAGACGTGGACGCGGTCGGGCTTGATGTAGCGCAGGATGCGCGTGTAGTGGGTGATCAGCAGGGTGCCGACCTCGCCGGTCTCGCGGACGCGGTTGACGCCCTCGGAGACGGTGCGCAGCGCGTCGACGTCCAGGCCGGAGTCCGTCTCGTCGAGGATCGCGATGGCGGGCCTCAGCAGCTCCAGCTGAAGGATCTCGTGGCGCTTCTTCTCACCGCCGGAGAAGCCCTCGTTGACGTTGCGCTCCGCGAAGGCGGGGTCCATCTGGAGCCGCTCCATGGCCTCCTTGACCTCCTTGACCCACAGCCGCAGCTTGGGGGCCTCGCCGCGGATCGCGGTCGCGGAGGTGCGCAGGAAGTTGGAGACCGAGACGCCGGGCACCTCGACCGGGTACTGCATGGCGAGGAAGACGCCGGCACGGGCGCGCTCGTCGACGGACATCTCCAGGACGTTCTCGCCGTCGAGGGCGACGGTGCCGCCGGTGATCGTGTACTTGGGGTGACCCGCGAGGGAGTAGGCGAGGGTCGACTTGCCGGAGCCGTTGGGGCCCATGATGGCGTGCGTCTCGCCCTGCTTCACGGTCAGGTCGACGCCCTTCAGGATCTCGCGCGGGCCGTTCTCGGCCTCGACGGAGACGTGCAGGTCGTGGATCTCAAGCGTTGCCATGGGGAACTCAGGACTCCTGGGTGACGGAGACGAGCACGTCGTCCCCTTCGATCTTGACGGGGTAAACGGGGACGGGGCGCGTCGCGGGAAGGCCGTTCGGCTTGCCGGTGCGCAGGTCGAAGCTCGAACCGTGCAGCCAGCACTCGATCGAGCAGTCCTCGACCTCCCCCTCGGAGAGGGAGACGTTGGCATGCGAGCAGATGTCGTTGATCGCGAACACCTCGCCCGCGGTGCGGACCAGGGAGACGGGCGTGCCGTCGAGCTCCACCCGCTTGGGGGTGTCCTCTTCCAGCTCGCTCAGCGCCGCCGCGCGTACGTAGGTCATGCCGCGGACGCTTCCAGCTCGGCCTCGATCTTGGTCATCAGACGCTCTTCGACGTCCGGGAGACCGATCTGCTGGACCAGTTCGGCGAAGAAGCCGCGGACGACCAGCCGGCGGGCCTCGTCGGCCGGGATGCCGCGGGCCATCAGGTAGAACAGCTGCTCGTCGTCGAAACGGCCGGTGGCCGAGGCGTGTCCGGCGCCGACGATCTCGCCGGTCTCGATCTCCAGGTTGGGGACCGAGTCGACCCGCGCGCCGTCGGTGAGGACGAGGTTGCGGTTGAGCTCGTAGGTGTCCGTGCCGGTGGCCGACGCCTGGATGAGGACGTCGCCGATCCAGACCGCGTGGGCGTCCTGGCCCTGGAGCGCGCCCTTGTAGACCACGTGCGAGCGGCAGTTGGGCGCCTCGTGGTCGACGAAGAGGCGGTGCTCCTGGTGCTGGCCCTGCTCGGTGAAGTACAGACCGTAGAACTCGGCCTCGCCGCCGGGGCCCGCGTAGGTGACGCGCGGGTGCAGCCGGACGAGGTCGCCGCCGAAGGTGACCACCACGGACTTGAAGGTGGCGTCCCGGCCGACGAGGGCGTTGTGCTGGCCGACGTGGACGGCGGCGTCGTCCCAGTCCTGGACGGAGACGACGGTCAGCTTGGCGCCGTCGCCGAGGAGGTAGTCGACATTGGCGCCGAGCACCGCGTCGCCGGTGTGGTCGATGACGACGACCGCCTCGGCGAACGCGCCGAGCTCGACGACCTGGTGGCCGTAGGTCGTGCCGCCCTCACCGTGCACGGTGATCCGGATGGGCTCGGTCAGCACGGTCTCCTTGGGGACCGAGATCACCGAGGCCTTCTCGAAGGAGCTGTACGCCTGGGCGGCGACCCGGTCCACGGGCTTGCCGGCCTTGCCGACCCGCGGGTCGGAGCGGTCGACCAGCTGGTGGGTGACACCCTCCGGAGCCGTGATGTCGATCTTCAGGTCGGGACCGCCGGCCACGGCGCTGCCGTCGTGCAGACCCTTCAGACGCGCGAGGGGCGTGAAGCGCCACTCCTCCTCGCGGCCGTGCGGCACCGGGAAGTCCGCCACGTCGTAGGACGGCGGGGCGCTCATCCGGGTGGCGACGGTGGACTCCGCGGCCACCGCGAGGGCGCCCGTGGTCGTGGATCCCGCCGGTGGGGGTCCCCCCGCCCGAGCGGAGCCGGGAGTGGGGGAGTTCTGAGCCTCAGCCATGGCTGTCGTCTAGCTCGCTTTCTTGAAGAGGTCGCTGCCTCGTGAATCCGTTGCTGCCCGGTGGCCGGCGGTCAGCCGACCGCGCCTTCCATCTGCAGCTCGATCAGCCGGTTGAGCTCCAGGGCGTACTCCATCGGCAGCTCACGGGCGATCGGCTCGACGAAGCCGCGCACGATCATCGCCATGGCCTCGAACTCCGTCAGGCCGCGCGCCATCAGGTAGAAGAGCTGGTCCTCGCTGACCTTGGAGACGGTCGCCTCGTGGCCCATGGAGACGTCGTCCTCGCGGACGTCGACGTAGGGGTAGGTGTCCGAGCGGGAGATGGTGTCCACCAGCAGGGCGTCACACAGCACGTTGGACTTGGAGCCCGCGGCGCCCTCGCCGATCTCGACCAGACCGCGGTAGGAGGTGCGGCCGCCGCCTCGCGCCACCGACTTGGAGACGATGTTGGAGGAGGTGTTCGGCGCCATGTGGACCATCTTGGAGCCGGCGTCCTGGTGCTGCCCCTCGCCCGCGAAGGCGATGGACAGGGTCTCGCCCTTGGCGTGCTCCCCCATGAGGTAGACCGCCGGGTACTTCATCGTCACCTTGGAGCCGAGGTTGCCGTCGACCCACTCCATGGTCGCGCCCTCGTAGGCGACGGCGCGCTTGGTGACCAGGTTGTAGACGTTGTTCGACCAGTTCTGGATGGTCGTGTAGCGGCAGCGGCCGCCCTTCTTCACGATGATCTCGACGACCGCGGAGTGCAGCGAGTCCGACTTGTAGATCGGCGCCGTGCAGCCCTCGACGTAGTGGACGTAGGCGTCCTCGTCGACGATGATCAGCGTCCGCTCGAACTGGCCCATGTTCTCCGTGTTGATCCGGAAGTAGGCCTGCAGCGGGATGTCGACGTGGACACCCTTGGGGACGTAGATGAACGAGCCGCCGGACCACACCGCGGTGTTCAGCGACGCGAACTTGTTGTCACCGACCGGGATGACCGTGCCGAAGTACTCCTGGAAGAGCTCCGGGTGCTCCTTGAGGGCGGTGTCGGTGTCCAGGAACAGGACGCCCTGCTCCTCCAGGTCCTCGCGGATCTGGTGGTAGACGACCTCGGACTCGTACTGCGCGGCGACACCGGCGACCAGGCGCTGCTTCTCCGCCTCGGGGATGCCGAGCTTGTCGTAGGTGTTCTTGATGTCCTCGGGCAGGTCCTCCCAGGAGGCGGCCTGCTTCTCGGTGGAGCGGACGAAGTACTTGATGTTGTCGAAGTCGATGCCCGACAGGTCCGAGCCCCAGTTCGGCATGGGCTTCTTGTCGAACAGCTTCAGGCCCTTGAGGCGGAGCTTGAGCATCCACTCCGGCTCGCTCTTCTTCGCCGAGATGTCGCGGACGACGGCCTCGGAGAGCCCGCGCTTCGCCGAAGCGCCGGCCACGTCGGAGTCGGCCCAGCCGTATTCGTACTTGCCCAGGCCCTCGAGCTCAGGGTGAGCAGTCTCCGTGGGGAGCGTCATGCGGGGTTCCTCCCGGCCGTGCTGGCAGATGCTGTGGTGGTCTTGGTGGTACGTGGCGTGCGGTGAGCGGCCTTGCCGGCGCCGGCCTTCGGGACGAAGGTCGTGCACACCCCGTCGCCATGGGCGATGGTGGCCAGCCGCTGTACATGGGTCCCGAGCAATCGGGAGAAGACCTCGGTCTCCGCCTCGCACAGCTGCGGATACCGCTCGGCGACATGGGCGACCGGGCAGTGGTGCTGGCAGAGCTGTTCACCGAGCTGGGGATTGGGCGCGCTGCGCGCCGTAGCAGCGTACCCGTCCGCGGTCAATGCCTTCGCCAGGGCCTCGGTACGGGCTTCCGGCTCGGCGGCCTCGACCGCCGTGCGGTAGCCCTCGGCCTGGGCGTCGAGCCGGGCGCGGGCGAAGGCCGCGACGGCCGCCTCGCCCTCCACGCCGCCGCCCGCGCTCTGCGCGATCCAGCGCAGCGCCTCGGTGGCGAGCTGGTCGTAGGCCTGGTCGAAGGCGTCCCGTCCGCAGTCGGTGAGGGCGAAGGCCCGGGCCGGACGGCCGCGGCCGCGGGTGCCGTAGACCCGCTTCTCGCGGGGCTCGACGACGCCGTCAGCGGCCAGCGCGTCCAGATGACGGCGGACGGCCGCCTGGGTCAGCTCCAGCCGGAGGGCCAGCTCGGCCGCGGTGGACGGACCGTGATCGAGAATGGAGCGGGCGACCTTGTTGCGGGTGCCCTGCTGTTCGTCGTGCGGCGCCGTGGGGGGCACGGCGCCGGCGGCGCGGCCCCCGACCTGCTCGGGCGCGGAGGCGGCCGGCCCGGCGGTCCGCTCGACCGCAGGCCCTTCCTGACCTTGATTGCCCTCGCTCGCGTATTTCACAACGCCATTGTTGCGTAATTCGCCAAAGCGAGACAAGCCTCGTCCGGATCACGGACGGGTGGCCTCTATCACTTAGGTTCACCTAATTCAAGTACCTGCTGAGCCCCTCGAAAGCCCCGGCGACCTGCGACGCGACGGACCTGACGGACGCCGGCCCACAGGGGCGCAAAGGGGCGCACAGGCCGGCGAAAATAGTGCCGCCGCGCACCGCCGGATTGCGTACCCCGGCGCCTTTTGGCACCGACGCCCCCATTGATGAGCGCCCTGCCACTCTCCGTAGACTGCCCGGCATGCCCAGCACCTCTCCGGGGGGCGACCCCCGGCCCCCTGGCCGAGAGCCCGCCGTCGAGGTCGTCGGCCTGGTCAAGCGCTACGGCCCCAAGACCGCCGTCGACGGACTCGATCTGCTCGTCGAGCGCGGCGGGGTGACCGCCGTGCTCGGCCCCAACGGCGCCGGCAAGACCACCACCGTCGAGACCTGCGAGGGCTACCGCCGCCCGGACGCCGGCCGCGTCCGGGTGCTGGGCCTGGACCCGGTCGCCGACGCCGCGGCGCTGCGGCCGCGCATCGGGGTGATGCTGCAGTCCGGCGGCGTCTACGCGGGCGCCCGGGCCGAGGAGATGCTGCGGCACACCGCCACCCTGCACGCCGACCCCCTCGACGTGGGCATGCTGATCGAGCGGCTCGGCCTGGGCAGCTGCGGCCGGACGCCCTACCGGCGGCTCTCCGGCGGCCAGCAGCAGCGCCTGGCGCTGGCGATGGCCGTGGTCGGCCGCCCCGAACTGGTCTTCCTCGACGAGCCGACGGCCGGGCTGGACCCGCAGGCCCGGCACGCCACCTGGGACCTCGTACGGGAGCTGCGCGCCGACGGCGTCAGCACCGTGCTGACCACCCACTTCATGGACGAGGCCGAGCAGCTCGCCGACGATGTGTCGATCATCGACGGCGGCCGGGTGATCGCCCGGGGCACCCCGGACGAACTGTGCCGCGGCGGCGCCGAGAACAGCCTGCGCTTCACCGGCCGGCCGGGCCTCGACATCGCCTCGCTCCTCAAGGCGCTGCCCGCGGACAGCGCCGCCGCGGAGCCGGTCTCCGGCGTCTACCGGGTACACGGCAAGGTCAACCCCCAACTACTGGCCACCGTCGCCTCCTGGTGCGCCCAGAACGGTGTGATGCCCGACGCGATAGCCGTCGAACGCCACACCCTGGAGGACGTCTTCTTGGAGTTGACCGGCAGGGAGCTGCGCGCATGACCACGACCGAAACCGGTGCCGCCGCCGGCACGTTCACCCCGAAGCCCGGCGCGGCGCCGCTGTCCCGGATGATCCGGGCGCAGGCGGCGCTGGAGACCCGGATGCTGCTGCGCAACGGCGAGCAGCTGCTGCTGACCGTCGTCATCCCCACGCTGCTGCTGGTGCTGTTCTCCGCCGTCGACATCGTCGACACCGGGTCCGGCAAGCCGGTGGACTTCCTCGCGCCGGGTGTCCTCGCGCTGGCCGTGCTGTCCACGGCGTTCACGGGCCAGGCCATCGCCACCGGCTTCGAGCGCCGCTACGGCGTCCTCAAGCGGCTCGCCGTCTCCCCGCTCCCCCGCTGGGCGCTGATGACCGCCAAGACCGGCGCGGTGCTGGTCACCGAGATCCTGCAGACCGTGCTGCTGACGGTGATCGCCCTCGCGCTGGGCTGGTCCCCGCAGGGCGGCCCGGTGCCGGTGCTGCTGCTGCTCGTCCTCGGTACGGCCGCCTTCTCGGGCCTGGGTCTCCTCATGGCGGGGACGCTGAAGGCCGAGGCGACACTGGCCGCCGCCAACCTGGTCTTCCTGCTGCTGCTGGTCGGCGGCGGGGTGATCGTGCCGCTCACGAAGTTCCCGGCGGCGGCGCAGTCCGTCCTGCAGTTCCTGCCCGTCTCCGCCCTGTCGGACGGCCTGCGGGACGTCCTCCAGCACGGCGCCGGGATGCCGTGGACCGACCTGGGGATCCTCGCCGTATGGGCGGTCCTCGGGCTGGGCGCGGCGGCGAAGTTCTTCCGCTGGGAGTAGCCGGGGGCCGTGGGACCGGGGGCGGGCTGCCGCCTTCGGCCCACAGAACCGCGGTGGCCCAGGACGGCGCCGGGACCCCCCTCGTGAAAACTTGCACAAGGCCCGTCCTACGATGTCTCCCGTGCCGAACACGCTGAATCCCCTTGAGCTGATCGCCCGCCGCTGGCAGCCCTCTGCGGTCTTTGTGCGGCGGGCCGCGCTGGCCGCCGTCGTGATGGCCGTGATCATCGTCGTCACGGGCGGCGCGGTCCGGCTCTCCCAGTCCGGACTGGGCTGCTCGACCTGGCCCAAGTGCACCCCGGACAGCCTGACGCCGACCGCCGCCATGGGTATCAACGGCCTCATCGAGTTCGGCAACCGCATGCTGACCTATGTGCTGTGCGCGGTCGTCGGGCTGTTCATCATCGCCGCCCGCGCCCGCCACCCCCGGCGCCGCCCGCTGACCCGCCTGGGCTGGGCCCAGTTCTGGATCGTCATGAGCAATGCCGTCGTCGGCGGCATCACGGTCCTGACCGGCCTCAACCCGTACATCGTCAGCGCGCACTTCCTGGCGTCCACGGGTCTGCTCACCGTCGCCGTCCTGACCTGGAAGCGGGCGAGTGAGGGCGACGAGGAGCCGCGTGACCTGGTGGCCCGCCCGGTGCGGCAGCTGGCGTGGCTGCTGGTGGCGGCGTCCGCCGCGCTCACCGTCATCGGCACGGTCGTCACCGGCGCGGGGCCGCACGCGGGCGATGCCCGCAAGGTCCACCGGATCGCGGTGGACTGGCAGGAGATCACCCAGCTGCACGTCGACTTCGTCTACCTCGTCATCGGCCTGACCGTCGCCCTGTGGTTCACACTGCGCGCCGTCAAGGCGCCGGCCGCCCCCCGCCGCGCGGTCCTGGAGCTGTTCGTCTGCCTCGCCGCGCAGGGCGTCATCGGCTACGTCCAGTACTTCACGGGCCTGCCGGCGTTCGTCATCGGGCTGCACATGCTGGGCTCGGCCCTGGTGTGGATCTGTGTGCTGCGGGTGGCCATGTCGCTGCGCGACCGTGGTCCGCTCCCGGAGGAGGAGCCCGGCGCGCCCGCCTCCTCGGACGCGCACGAGGCGTCCGGCCCTCAGATGGCCGCCGCGTCCAGCCGGTAGACCCGGCGCGCGGTCCCCGACCCCACCATCTCCGTGATCCGCCGCCCGTCCCCGGCGCCGCACAGCCCCTCGTCGGTCCACTCCCGTACGAGCCGGCCCATGGCGCGGAGGAAGAACCGGGCGGCGGTGACGTACAGCTCGGGCAGCCCGCGGGCGCCGGAGGAGAACAGCAGCTTGCCGAACGGCGCCTGACCGAGCGTGTCCTCGGGGCGGGGCCCGGCGTCCGCGTACACATGGGTGTGCAGCGCGGCGAGCTGCGCCGCCCGCCGGTGGTGCGGTGCGGCCGGCAGCAGGACGAGATCCGGGCCGATACCGGCCGTGGCCCGCAAAAACGCCGCCAGGGGCGCGGGATCGTGGCAGTGCAGCTGCACCGGCAGGCCGGTCGCCACCGCGCTCCACAGCAGATGCCGCAGGAGGACGGGCTCGCCGAGCCGCTCCCCGGGGCGGCGGCCGCGCAGCCAGCGGTCCGCGACGCGCCGTACCTCACCGGCCTCGGGGGCGTGGCCGTCGCAGTGGGTGGCCCCGGAGGCGAAGGCGGTGGCGTGCTGGGCCGCGGCGTAGAGGGCCTCGGCGGTGTAGCCGAGGAAGGAGTCGACGCTGCCGGAGGTGTCGGCGACCTGCTCGGCGAGCGGTTCGAGCCGGACGACCTCGTGCGCGGGGGCCTCGGCGGCGGTGGCGAGCTCGGTGGCCGAGGTCAGGTCGCTGGGGGCGCCGGCCTCCAGCAGGAACGTGCCGATGCCGCAGCCGCGCAGCAGCATCCGTCCGGCGCGGTAGGCCCCGACCTCGCGTCTGCGGGCGAGGTAGCGGGCCGGCGAGCACTGGGGTTCCAGGCCGAGCAGCGGGGGGCACCAGCGGCGTATCGCCAGGCCGGTGACGGTGTCGAAGTAGCTGGTGCCGGCCGGTGCCGGGCCCTGGGCACCGACGGCGGCGGCGAGGTGGGTCTCGAAGGAGCCGAGTCCGAGCTCGCCGTGCACCGCGCCGTGGCTGTACTGATCGATGAGCGGTGGAGATCCGTCCATCCGCCCTCCTCGCCGTGAGCCCGCCGGGCGTGGCCCGAGCGCCGCGCCCGGTGGCCTAACGGACGGAGGGGTGGCGAGGTAGCGGGCTCCGCGTCCGGCGTGCGCTCCGGCGCGCGGCGCCCGGGCCCCGGTCAGGCGTTGGCCGGGCCGCCCACCTGGATGCCCGCCATCCGGGACCACTCGTAGCGGCCGGTGCGGACCCGGGCGGCGAGGTCGCCCTCGAAGTCGTCCTGAAGCGTGAGGCCGGCCCGCTCGGCGGCCTCCTTGGCGATGGCCGCGTCGTCGGCGACGAGGTTGCCCCACTCGCCGTTGGCCCCGACGAGGGCGATCCGGATGCGGCCGCGGCCGATGTGCGCGAGCTGGCCTTCGGCGCTGCCGCCGTGGGTGGCGGCGAAGGCGCGGATCTCCCGGGCCAGCTTGGCCGTGCGCCGGCCGGCCCGCTTCCCGGCGGCTGCGCCGCCCGCCGTCTCCACCTGCTCGTCCGCCTGCTGGGTGTCTGCCATGAACAGCATGCTACCCGCGAGTACGGCCCTTTGTGAGGGTGATCCCCCACACCCCCCTAGCGAAGGAAGGGATCCACGGCGACGGCGACGAACAACAGCGACACATAGGTGATGGACCAGTGGAACAGCCGCATCTCCTTGAGCTTGGCGCCCGTGATCCCGGCCTTGGCGCGGGACTGCAGACCGTGCGCCTCCTTGAGCCAGAAGGCGCCGCAGACGAGGGCGACCGCGGTGTACAGCCAGCCGGTGTAGCCGAGCGGCTGCAGCAGCAGGGAGACGCCGACCATCACCCAGCTGTAGGCGACGATCTGGCGCGCGACCACCTTGTTGCCCGCGACGGCCGGCAGCATCGGCACCCCGACCCGCTCGTAGTCGTCCTTGACCTTCATCGACAGCGGCCAATAGTGCGGCGGCGTCCAGAAGAAGATGACGAGGAAGAGGATCACCGCGGCCCAGGAGAACGAGTTCGTCACCGCGGACCAGCCGATGAAGACCGGCATACAGCCCGCGATACCGCCCCAGACGATGTTCTGCGTGGTGCGCCGCTTGAGAATCATCGTGTAAACGACGACGTAGAAAAGCAGCGCCCCGAGCGACAGCATCGCCGACAGCGGGTTGACGAAGTACCAGAACCAGGCGGTGGAGCCGACCGCGAGGGCGGTCGCGAAGACCAGGCACTCGCGCGGCGAGACCATGCCGGTGACCAGCGGCCGCTGCGACGTGCGGTCCATCAGCGCGTCGATGTCGCGGTCGAGGTACATGTTGAAGGCCGCGGCGCCGCCGGCGGAGAGATAGCCGCCGATGCAGGTCGCCAGGACGAGCCACAGATCGGGCACACCCTTGGCCGCCAGGAACATCACCGGCACGGTGGTCATCAGCAGCAGCTCGATGACCCGTGGCTTGGTCAGCGCCACGAACGCCTTGAGGCGGGCCCCGAACGGCCGGTCACCGGGACTCGCGGAGACCTCAGCGAGCGCCCCCGCAGGACGGGATTCGACGGCCGTCACGCACACCCCTGGAAGTAACATCAGCGGCCTCTGCCGCAGAAGAGATAAGGCCTGCAAGCTCCTTCGGCGGTGTGGACCCGTCGGGGAAGGGCTTGCGCGTACCACGCCACTTTAGACGTTGGCCATACGGCGATCTTCGCGGGGGTGGGCTCGTGTTGGGCACCGGGCCGCGGGGCCGCCCGGGCGTCATGGCCCGCCGGTTCCCCCGCCCGTCCCCCCGGCGTTCAGGAGGCGAACCGGACCGGTGCCCGGCAGTCTGGTGTTACGGCTGCCGGCCGGGAATGCACCAGGTCCCGACGTGGTTGCCGGGAGCGACTGGCAGGGCGCCCCACACCGACCGACTGAGCGCCGGAAACTCCGACTGAGCGTCGAAAAGACGCACGCACTTGCGGGGGTAGGCTCGACACCGCCTGGCGGACATACCGTCCGCGGCATTCGACATGTGGAGAGGAGCCCTGACTCAGGGTGAGCACCAAGCCGACCACCACAGATCTCGAGTGGAACGAACTGGACCAGCGGGCGGTGGACACCGTTCGTGTCCTGGCCATGGATTCCGTGCAGAAGGTCGGTAACGGCCATCCGGGTACGGCCATGAGCCTGGCCCCGGCCGCCTATCTTCTCTTCCAGAAGCTGATGCGGCACGACCCGGCGGACGCGAACTGGACCGGCCGCGACCGGTTCGTCCTCTCCGCGGGCCACTCCAGCCTGACCCTCTACATCCAGCTCTACCTCGCCGGCTACGGCCTGGAGCTGGACGACCTGAAGGCGTTCCGCACCTGGGGCTCGAAGACCCCCGGCCACCCGGAGTACGGCCACACCACCGGCGTGGAGACCACCACCGGCCCGCTGGGCCAGGGTGTCGCCAACGCGGTCGGCATGGCGATGGCGTCGCGCTACGAGCGCGGCCTGTTCGACCCGGATGCGGCCGAGGGCACCTCCCCGTTCGACCACACCATCTTCTGCATCGCCGGTGACGGCTGCCTCCAGGAGGGCATCTCCGCCGAGGCGTCCTCCATGGCAGGCCACCAGAAGCTCGGCAACCTCGTGCTGCTGTGGGACGACAACCACATCTCCATCGAGGGTGACACCGAGACCGCGGTCTCCGAGGACACCCTCAAGCGCTACGAGGCCTACGGCTGGCACGTCCAGCGCGTCGCGCAGCTGCCCAGCGGCGACCTGGACCCGGTCGGTCTGGCCCGGGCCGTGGAGGCCGCGAAGGCCGAGACCGGGCGCCCGTCGTTCATCGCGATGCGCTCGATCATCGCCTGGCCGGCCCCCCACGCCCAGAACACCGAGGCCGCGCACGGCTCGGCGCTGGGTGACGAGGAGGTCGCGGCCACCAAGCGCGTCCTGGGCTTCGACCCCGAGAAGTCCTTCGACGTCGGCGACGAGGTGCTGGGGCACACCCGGGGCGCCCTCGACCGCGGCCGGGACGCCAAGAAGGAGTGGGAGAAGTCCTTCGCCGCCTGGCGCACCGCCAACCCGGAGCGCGCCGCGGAGTTCGACCGGATCGCCGCGGGCGAGCTGCCCGAGGGCTGGGAGGAGCACCTCCCGGCGTTCGAGACCGGCAAGTCGGTGGCCACCCGCGCCGCGTCGGGCAAGGTGCTGCACGCGCTCGGTGCGGTCATCCCCGAGCTGTGGGGCGGCTCCGCGGACCTCGCGGGCTCCAACAACACCACGATCGACAAGACCTCGTCGTTCCTGCCCGAGGGCAACCCGCTGCCGGGCGCCGACCCGTACGGCCGCACGATCCACTTCGGCATCCGTGAGCACGCCATGGCCGCGGAGATGAACGGCATCACGCTGCACGGCAACACCCGTGTCTACGGCGGCACCTTCCTGGTGTTCTCCGACTACATGCGCAACGCCGTCCGGCTGTCCGCCCTGATGCACCTTCCGGTGACGTACGTGTGGACGCACGACTCCATCGGTCTGGGCGAGGACGGCCCGACCCACCAGCCCATCGAGCACCTGGCCTCGCTGCGCGCCATCCCGGGCCTGAACGTCGTCCGCCCGGCCGACGCCAACGAGACCGCCATCGCCTGGCGCGAGATCCTCAAGCGCTGGACGAAGGAGTACGGCGTGGGGGCCCCGCACGGCCTCGCGCTGACCCGCCAGGGTGTGCCGACGTACCCGGCCAACGAGGATGCCGCCAAGGGCGGTTACGTGCTGTTCGAGGCCGAAGGCCCCGACGGCCGGGACACCGCACCGCAGGTCGTGCTGATCGGCACCGGCTCCGAGGTACAGCTCGCCGTCGGCGCGCGCGAGCAGTTGCAGGCCGAGGGCGTTCCCACCCGTGTGGTGTCGATGCCGTCGGTCGAGTGGTTCGAGCAGCAGGACCGGGCCTACCGCGACAGCGTGCTCCCCCCGGCCGTGAAGGCCCGGGTCGCCGTCGAGGCCGGCATCGGCCTGACCTGGCACCGCTACGTCGGCGACGCCGGCCGCATCGTCTCCCTGGAGCACTTCGGTGCCTCGGCCGATGCCAAGGTCCTCTTCCGCGAGTTCGGGTTCACCCCGGACGCGGTCGCGGCCGCCGCCCGGGACTCGCTCGCCGCAAGCACCGGCGTCGACGCCACCGCACGCTGACGCCCGTACACGACACGTAGGAGATGCAAAACCCATGACAGACGCACTCAAGCGCCTCTCCGATGAAGGCGTCGCGATCTGGCTGGACGACCTGTCGCGCAAGCGCATCACGTCCGGCAACCTCGCCGAGCTGATCGACCAGCAGCACGTCGTCGGTGTCACCACGAACCCGTCGATCTTCCAGAAGGCGATCTCCGCGGGCGACGGCTACCAGCAGCAGGTCACCGACCTCGCCGCCCGCAAGGTCACCGTCGAGGAAGCCATCCGCATGATCACGACGGCGGACGTCCGCAACGCCGCCGACATCCTGCGGCCGGTCTTCGACGCCACCGGCGGCCAGGACGGCCGGGTCTCGATCGAGGTCGACCCCCGCCTGGCGCACAAGACCGACGCGACCATCGCCGAGGCCAAGCAGCTGGCGTGGCTGGTGGACCGCCCGAACACGCTGATCAAGATCCCGGCCACCAAGGCCGGCCTCCCGGCGATCACCGAGGTCATCGGCCTGGGCATCAGCGTCAATGTCACGCTGATCTTCTCGCTGGAGCGCTACCGCGAGGTCATGGACGCCTACCTCGCGGGCCTGGAGAAGGCCAAGGCCGCGGGCCTGGACCTGTCCCTGATCCGTTCGGTGGCGTCGTTCTTCGTGTCCCGGGTGGACACCGAGATCGACAAGCGCCTGGAGAAGCAGGACTCGGACGAGGCCAGGGCCCTCAAGGGCAAGGCCGCGCTGGCCAACGCACGACTGGCCTACCAGGCGTACGAGGAGGTCTTCTCCTCCGCGCGCTGGGCCGCCCTCGACAAGGCCGGCGCCAACAAGCAGCGTCCGCTGTGGGCCTCGACCGGCGTCAAGGACCCGGCCTACAAGGACACGCTGTACGTGGACGAGCTGGTCGCCCCGGGCACGGTCAACACCATGCCGGAGGCCACCCTGGAGGCCACCGCGGCCCACGGCGAGATCACCGGTGACACCATCCGCGGCCGGTACGACGCGGCCAAGGCCGACCTCGATGCGCTCGCGAAGCTGGGGATCTCGTACGACGATGTCGTGCAGCTCCTGGAGGACGAGGGCGTGGAGAAGTTCGAGGCCTCCTGGATTGACCTGCTCAAGTCGACGGAGGCGGAGCTCAAGCGCCTCGCTCCCTCGGAGGGCTGATCTCCTTTGTCCGATTCAAGCGGAGCCAACCCGCTTCGTGACCCCGCAGACCGACGGCTCCCGCGTATCGCGGGGCCGTCGGGCCTGGTCATCTTCGGCGTCACGGGCGATTTGTCCCGTAAAAAGCTGATGCCCGCCGTCTACGACCTGGCCAACCGCGGCCTGCTTCCGCCCGGTTTCTCCCTCGTCGGGTTCGCCCGTCGTGAGTGGGAGCACGAGGACTTCGCGCAGGAGGTGTACGAGGCGGTCAAGCAGCACTCCCGTACGCCGTTCCGCGAGGAGGTCTGGCAGCAGCTGGTCCAGGGCTGCCGCTTCGTCCAGGGCACCTTCGACGACGACGACGCCTTCGAGACGCTCAAGGAGACGATAAGCGAGCTCGACAAGGCCCAGGGCACCGGCGGCAACTTCGCCTTCTACCTCTCGGTGCCGCCGAAGTTCTTCCCCAAGGTCGTCCAGCAGCTGAAGAAGCACGGGCTGGCCGACCAGAAGGAGGGCTCCTGGCGCCGCGCGGTCATCGAGAAGCCCTTCGGCCACAACCTCAAGAGCGCCCAGGAGCTCAACCGGATCGTCCACGACGTCTTCCCGACGAACGAGGTCTTCCGGATCGACCACTACCTGGGCAAGGAGACGGTCCAGAACATCCTGGCGCTGCGCTTCGCCAACACGATGTTCGAGCCGCTGTGGAACCGCAGCTACGTCGACCACGTCCAGATCACCATGGCCGAGGACATCGGCATCGGCGGCCGGGCCGGCTACTACGACGGCATCGGCGCCGCCCGGGACGTCATCCAGAACCACCTCCTCCAGCTGCTCGCACTGACCGCCATGGAGGAGCCGTCCTCCTTCGGGGCGGACGCGCTGGTCGCGGAGAAGACCAAGGTGCTGGGCGCGGTCAAGATCCCCAAGGATCTCGGCAAGGAGACCGTCCGGGGACAGTACGCGGCGGGCTGGCAGGGCGGCGAACAGGCCGTCGGCTACCTCGAGGAAGAGGGCATCGACCCCAAGTCGAAGACCGACACCTACGCCGCCGTCAAGCTGCAGATCGACAACCGCCGCTGGGCGGGCGTCCCCTTCTATCTGCGCACCGGCAAGCGTCTGGGCCGCCGGGTCACCGAGATCGCGGTGGTCTTCCAGCGCGCCCCGCACTCCCCCTTCGACCACACCGCCACCGAGGAGCTGGGACAGAACGCCCTGGTCATCCGGGTGCAGCCGGACGAGGGCGTGACCGTGCGGTTCGGTTCGAAGGTGCCCGGCACCTCGATGGAGGTGCGCGACGTCTCGATGGACTTCGCGTACGGCGAGTCCTTCACGGAGTCCAGCCCCGAGGCGTACGAGCGGCTGATCCTGGACGTGCTGCTGGGCGACGCGAACCTCTTCCCCCGGCTGGAGGAGGTCGAACAGTCCTGGCGGATCCTCGACCCGATCGAGGAGTACTGGGACAAGCACGGCAAGCCCGCGCAGTATCCGGCGGGCACCTGGGGCCCCACCGAGGCGGACGAAATGCTCGCACGAGACGGACGGAGCTGGCGCCGGCCATGAAGATCGATCTGACGGAAACCACAGCCAGCAAGATCAACAAGGCGCTGGTCGAGGGCCGCCGCGCCGTCGGCACCCCCGCCATCGGCATGGTGCTCACCCTCGTCATCGTCACCGACGAGGAGAACGCCTACGACGCCCTCAAGGCCGCCAACGAGGCCTCGCGCGAGCACCCCTCCCGCACCCTCGTCGTCATCAAGCGGGTCAGCCGGTCGCCGCGCGACCGCGCCAAGGCCCGCCTGGACGCCGAGGTGCGGGTCGGCACGGACGCCGGCACCGGCGAGACGGTCATACTCCGGCTCTACGGCGAGGTGATCGACCACGCCCAGTCCGTGGTGCTGCCGCTGCTGCTGCCGGATGCCCCGGTGGTGGTCTGGTGGGCGGTGAACGCCCCGCTGGATCCCGCCAAGGACCCGCTCGGCGCGCTGGCCCAGCGCCGGGTCACCGACGCCTACGCCGCCGAGCAGCCGGTGCGGGAGCTGTCCGCCCGCGCGGAGACCTACACGCCGGGCGACACGGACCTGTCCTGGACCCGGATCACGCCGTGGCGCTCGATGCTGGCGGCGGCGCTCGACCAGGCCCCGTGCACGGTCGCCTCGGCGGAGGTCGAGGGCGAGGAGTTCAACCCCAGCTGCGAGCTGCTCGCCATGTGGCTGGCCGACCGGCTGAAGATCCCGGTCAGCCGCAAGGTGTCGGCCGGCCCCGGCCTGACCGCCGTCCGCATGGAGTCCGGCATCGGCTCGATAGTGCTGGACCGCCCGGACGGCTCGCTGGCCACGCTCTGCATGCCGCACCAGCCCGACCGTGCGGTGGCGCTCAAGCGGCGGGACACCTCCGAGCTGCTCGCCGAGGAGCTGCGCCGGCTCGATCCGGACGACATCTACGCCGCCGCGCTCAAGTACGGCGTGGACCGGCTCGGCACGGGCAAGGACCCCTCGCCGGCGGACGCGGAGCCGGCGGCGGCCGGCAGCGCCGCGGCCAAGCCCGCGGGGAAGAAGGCGCCCGCGAAGAAGGCAGCCGCCAAGTGAGTGCTCCGCAGGTCGTCGTCCACCGCGACAAGGAGCTGATGGCCAAGGCGGCGGCGGCCCGGCTGATCACCAAGATCGTGGATGCCCAGGCCGCCCGGGGCTCCGCCTCCGTGGTGCTGACCGGCGGGCGCAACGGCAACGGGCTGCTCGCAGCCGTCGCCGAGGCGCCCGCACGGGACGCGGTGGACTGGTCCCGGCTCGATCTGTGGTGGGGCGACGAGCGTTTCGCACCGGACGGCGACCCGGAACGCAACCACACCCAGGCCCGGGAGGTGCTGCTGGACAGCGTCCCGCTGAACCCGGCCCGGGTGCACCCCATGCCCCCCTCGGACGGCCCGTACGGCAATGACGCCGATGCCGCCGCCGAGGCCTACGCCGTCCAACTCGCCGCCGCCGCGGGGCCCGAGGACCACGGCCCGGTGCCGTCCTTCGACGTCCTGCTGCTCGGCGTCGGCCCGGACACCCATGTCGCCTCGCTCTTCCCGGAGCTGCCCGCCGTCTACGAGCAGGAGCGGACGGTGGTCGGGGTGCACGGTGCGCCGAAGCCGCCGCCGACCCGCGTCTCGCTGACCCTGCCGGCGATCCGCGCGGCACGGGAGGTCTGGCTGCTGGCGGCGGGCGCGGACAAGGCCAACGCCGCGGCCATGGCCCTGTCCGGAGCCGGCGAGGTCCAGGCCCCGGCGGCCGGCGCCCGCGGCCGCAGCCGGACCCTGTGGCTGCTGGACGAGGCGGCGGCGGCACAGCTGCCGCGCGGGCTCTATCCGCCGGCGTCGGCCTGAACGGTCCGGCCCCGGCAGACGCCGAAGGCCCCGCACCCCCTTGGGGGTGCGGGGCCTTCGGCGTCAGGGCGGCCCGCCGTCGGGCCGCCGCGGGATCAACGCCCGCGCAGGGTGCGGTACGTGGCGACCAGACCGGCCGTCGACGCGTCCAGCCCCGGCACCTCGGCACCCTCGGTCAGCGCGGGCTCGACCCGCTTGGCCAGGACCTTGCCCAGCTCCACGCCCCACTGGTCGAAGGAGTCGATGTTCCAGACCGCGCCCTGGACGAACACCTTGTGCTCGTAGAGCGCGATCAACTGGCCCAGCACGGACGGGCTGAGCTCCTTGGCCAGGATGGTGGTGGTGGGGCGGTTGCCCGGGAAGGTCTTGTGCGGGACCAGTTCCTCGGCCACGCCCTCGGCGCGCACCTCGTCCGGCGTCTTGCCGAAGGCCAGCGCCTGGCCCTGCGCGAAGAGGTTGGCCATCAGCAGGTCGTGCTGCGGCACGAGACGGGGCTGCAGATCGGCGACCGGCTCGGCGAAGCCGAGGAGGTCGGCCGGGATCATCTTGGTGCCCTGGTGGAGCAGTTGGTAGTACGCGTGCTGGCCGTTCGTGCCGGGCGTGCCCCAGACGACGGGGCCGGTCTGCCAGTTGACGCGCTGTCCGTCACGGTCCACCGACTTGCCGTTGGACTCCATGTCCAGCTGCTGCAGATAGGCGGTGAACTTGGAGAGGTAGTGGCTGTAGGGCAGCACGGCATGGGACTGGGCGTCCCAGAAGTTGCCGTACCAGATGCCCAGCAGGCCCATCAGCAGCGGGGCGTTCTCGTGCGGCGGGGCCGAGCAGAAGTGCTCGTCGACGAGGTGGAAGCCCGCCAGCATCTCGCGGAAGCGCTCATGGCCGATCGCGACCATCAGCGACAGGCCGATGGCGGAGTCGAAGGAGTAGCGGCCGCCGACCCAGTCCCAGAACTCGAACATGTTGTCCGGGTTGATGCCGAACTCCGTCACCTTCTCGGCGTTGGTCGACAGCGCCACGAAGTGCTGGGCCACGGCCTCGTTCCCTGCGCCCAGCCCGCTCAGCAGCCAGTCGCGGGCCGACGTGGCATTGGTGATCGTCTCGATGGTGGTGAAGGTCTTCGAGGCGATGATGAACAGCGTCTCGGCCGGGTCGAGATCGCGGACCGCCTCGTGCAGATCGGCACCGTCCACATTGGAGACGAAGCGGAACTGCATGTCCCGGTGGGTGTAGGCACGCAGCGCCTCGTACGCCATCGCCGGGCCCAGGTCGGAGCCGCCGATACCGATGTTGACGACGGTCTTGATGCGCTTGCCGGTGTGGCCCTTCCAGTCGCCCGAGCGGACCCGGTCGGAGAAGGTGCCCATCTTCGTCAGAACGGCCTGCACACCGGGGACGACGTTCTCCCCGTCGCTCTTGACGACCGCCGAGCCGGGCGCGCGCAGCGCGGTGTGCAGCACGGAGCGCTGCTCGGTGATGTTGATCTTCTCGCCGCGGAACATCGCGTCCCGCAGCCCGGCCACGCCGGTCGCCGAGGCGAGTTCACCCAGCAGCCGCAGCGTCTCGTCGGTGACCAGGTGCTTGGAGTAGTCCAGGTGCAGATCGCCCACCTGGAGGGTGTAGCGCTCGGCGCGCGCCGGATCCCGCTCGAACAGCTCGCGCAGATGCACCTTCCCCAGCTGCTCGCGGTGCTTGCCCAGTGCGGTCCACTCAGGCAACTGGTCGAGCCTGCTGGCGCCTTCTGCGTTCATCTCGGACATCTGCCTTCTTCATCTCGTAGCGGCCCCGCCCGCTCCCAACCTAATTGATCAGCGCGCGGTGGGGGGACCTCCCACTCGAGCGAAGCCGAGAGTGGGGGAGGGTATCTGTCCACCGCCGGACGAGGCGCCGTCGGGAGCCTGAAGAACGGGTGTCGGCGCCACGGCGATCGCGCCGGGCAGCGCGCTGCGGCCCGCTCTCCCGCACCTCCGAGGGTGCACCTACGCGGCCGGCCCGGCCGGAGGGTGCGATGCCCTCCGGCCGGGCCGGCCGGTGTGTGTGCTGGTCCGTCAGATCTCGCCGCGGAGCTTGGCGAGCGCCTCCGCGAGGATCGCCTCACCGTCGGCGTCGCTGCGGCGCTCCCGGACATAGGCGAGGTGGGTCTTGTACGGCTCGGTGCGCGGCGGGTCCGGTGGGCTGTCCCGGTCCTTGCCTGCCGGGAAACCACAGCGCGGGCAGTCCCAGGTGTCCGGAACCTGCGCGTCGCCGGCGAAGCTGGGCTGCGTCTCGTGCCCGTTGGAGCACCAGAAGGAGATGCGGGTGCGCGGCGCGGACTCGCCGCGCTCGGCCTCCCCCATCGGCCCCGCCCCGACCCGACTTCCTCGGATCGCGTTGCCACTTGCCACGGTCGTAACTCCCTGCGTAATGGTGCTGCACAGCCTCTCGCAGCAGCTGCGCTGCGGAACGCCCCAGTCTACGTAAGGCCCAACGCGCGTCCAGTGGCTGGAGTTACCCGTCCGAGGACGCCACCCTCATGATAGGCCGCGCCTCCGACGCCTTGTCAGTTGCCGAGCTTCATCAGGATGCCGAGCACGACGATGCAGGCGAACCACAGCAGAGCGATCACGATGGTGATGCGGTCGAGGTTACGCTCGGCGACCGAGGAGCCACCGACCGAGGACTGCATACCGCCACCGAACATGTCGGACAGGCCGCCGCCCTTCCCCTTGTGCATGAGCACCAGCATCATCAGCAGCAGGCTGAAGACGATGAGGGCGATCGAGAACCCGATGACCACGGCTGGACCAACTCTCTAGGACTGACGGACGGACGTATGGATCAGTATCCGTGAAACGTATGATGCGGGGCCGGGTCGGCGCTGCTGCACCGGTCCCGGCCCCGACAGGGTACGACGAGGGCTCCCCCTCGTCATAGCCGCTACTGGTCGCGGAAGCGGACGATCTTCACGAATTCGTCCGTGTCCAGCGCCGCGCCGCCGATCAGCGCGCCGTCGACGTCGGGCTGCGCCATGATCGCGGCCACGTTGCCGGACTTGACCGAGCCGCCGTACTGGATGCGGACCTTGTCGGCCAGGTCCTGGCTGTAGAGCTCCGCGAGGCGGCCGCGGATGGCCCCGCAGACCTCCTGCGCGTCCTCGGGGGTGGCGACCTCGCCGGTGCCGATGGCCCACACCGGCTCGTAGGCGATCACGATCGTCTCGGCCTGCTCGGCCGGGACGTCCGCCAGGCCGCCGTCGACCTGGGCGAGGGTGTGCGCGACCTGGTTGCCGGCCTTGCGCACGTCCAGGCCCTCGCCGACGCACAGGATCGGGGTGAGACCGTTCTTGAAGGCGGCCTTGACCTTGGCGTTGCAGATCTCTTCGTTCTCGCCGTGGTACTGGCGGCGCTCGCTGTGGCCGACGGCCACGTACGCACACTTGAGCTTGGCCAGCATCGGGCCGGAGATCTCGCCGGTGTAGGCGCCGGAGTCGTGCGCGGAGATGTCCTGGGCGCCGTACTTGATCTTGAGCTTGTCGCCGTCGACCAGCGTCTGCACCGACCGCAGGTCGGTGAAGGGCGGCAGGACCGCGACCTCTACGGCGTCGAAGTCCTTGTCGGCGAGGGCGAAGGCGAGCTTCTGGACGTGTGCGATGGCCTCGAGGTGGTTGAGGTTCATCTTCCAGTTGCCCGCCATCAGCGGGGTACGGCCGTCGTTAAGAGCAGTCACGATGTTCAGTCCTCCAGAGCGGCGAGGCCGGGGAGCGTCTTGCCTTCGAGGTATTCGAGGCTGGCGCCGCCGCCGGTCGAGATATGGCCGAAAGCATTCTCGTCGAAGCCCAGCAGCCGGACCGCGGCGGCACTGTCACCGCCACCGACGACGGAGAAGGCGTCCGAGTCCAGCAGAGCCTGCGCGACGGCCTTGGTGCCGCCCGCGTAGTCGGGGTGCTCGAAGACACCCATCGGGCCGTTCCAGAAGACCGTGCCCGCGTCGGCGAGCTTCGCGGCGTAGAGCTCGCGGGTCTTGGGGCCGATGTCCAGGCCCTCCTTGTCGGCCGGGATGCCGTCCGCGGCGACGGTGTCGGGGTGGGCCGGAGCCTTGGTCTTCAGGTCCGGGAACTCGGCCGCCACCAGGACATCGACGGGCAGGACGAACTCCACCCCGCGCTTCTCGGCCCGCGCGAGGTACTCCAGGCAGGCCGGGACCTGGTCCTCCTGGAGCAGCGAGATGCCGACCTCGTGACCCTTGGCCTTGAGGAAGGTGTAGGCCATCCCGCCGCCGACCAGGATGCGGTCGGCCTTCTCGATCAGCTGGTCGATGACGGCGAGCTTGTCGGAGACCTTGGCGCCGCCGAGCGCGACGACGTAGGGGCGCTTGACGTCCTCGGTGAGCTTCTTCAGGACACCGACCTCGGTGGCGATCAGGTCGCCGGCGGCGTGCGGAAGGCGCTTCGGCAGGTCGTAGACGGAGGCGTGCTTGCGGTGCACGGCGCCGAAGCCGTCGCCCACGTACAGGTCGGCGAGGGCGGCGAGCTGGTCGGCGAAGGCGCCGCGCTCGGCGTCGTCCTTGCTGGTCTCGCCCGCGTTGAAGCGCAGGTTCTCCAGCACGGCGACCTGGCCGTCCGCCAGAGCGGCGGTCACGGACGCGGCGGACTCGCCGACGGTGTCCGTCGCGAACGCCACGTCCCGGCCGAGGATTTCACCCAGCCGCGTGGCCGCCGGGGCCAGCGAGAAGGCGGGTTCCGGAGCGCCCTTGGGCCGGCCCAGGTGGGAGGCGACGATCACCTTGGCGCCGCGCTCGAGGAGCTTGGCGATCGTCGGGGCGACGGCGCGGATGCGGCCGTCGTCGGTGATGGTGGTGCCGTCCAGCGGCACGTTCAGGTCGGCGCGGACAAAGACCCGCTGCCCGGCGACCTGGAGGTCGTCGATCGTCTTCATGAGGAGTGGCTCCGTTGTGCGTAGGTCGGTCGCGGGACGGGGCTCGTACGACGCGTCCTCGCGCCGTACGAGCCCCGTCCTCACATCTCGGTGCCTCGGGTGTCAACCAGAGATCAGAGCTGGCCGCCGACGAAGGTGGTCAGGTCCACCAGGCGGTTGGAGTAGCCCCACTCGTTGTCATACCAGCCGACGACCTTGACCTGCTTGCCCTGGGACATCGTCAGCTTCGAGTCGAAGGTGCAGGAGGCCGGGAAGTTCACGATGTCCGAGGAGACGATCGGGTCCTCGGTGTACTCGAGAATGCCCTTGAGCTGGCCCTCGGCGGCCTTCTGGAAGGCGGTGTTGATCTCGTCCCTGGTGACCTCGCGGTCCAGCTCCAGCACCAGGTCGGTGACCGAGCCGGTGGGCACGGGCACGCGCATGGCGATGCCGTCCAGCTTGCCCTTGAGCTGCGGGAGGACCAGGGCGGTGGCCTTGGCGGCACCGGTCGAGGTCGGGATGATGTTCTCCGCGGCGGCGCGGGCGCGGCGCAGGTCGCTGTGCGGGAAGTCCAGGATCCGCTGGTCGTTGGTGTACGCGTGGACCGTGGTCATCAGGCCCTTGACGATGCCGAAGTTCTCGTCGAGCACCTTCGCCATCGGCGCCACACAGTTGGTGGTGCAGGAGGCGTTGGAGATGACGTGGTGCTGGGCCGCGTCGTACTTGTCCTGGTTGACGCCCATCACGATCGTGATGTCCTCGTCCTTGGCGGGCGCGGAGATCAGGACCTTCTTGGCGCCGGCCTGGAGGTGCTTGGCGGCGTCGGCCTTCTTGGTGAAGATGCCGGTCGACTCGATGACGATGTCGGCGCCGAGCTCCGCCCAGGGGAGGTTCGCCGGGTCACGCTCGGCCATCGTCTTGAAGGTCTGGTTGCCGACGGTGATGGTGTCGTCGGTGTGGCTGACGTTCTGCTTGAGGCGACCCAGAATGGTGTCGTACTTCAGCAGGTGCACCAGAGTGGCGTTGTCGGTCAGGTCGTTGACACCGACGATCTCGATGTCCGCACCCTGCTCCAGGAGCGCGCGGAAGTAGTTGCGACCAATGCGGCCGAATCCGTTGATGCCTACGCGGATCGTCACGAACCGATCTCCTCGTTAGGTACGCCGATGAGTCACCGGCGAGCTGTATGGGCTGTCCCCGACCGACTCCGACCCTACCCCCAATAAGAGACGTACGTGACATTGACAAACGGGCCTCCGATACCTCAAACGAGCACCCCCGGACGTGCCCTTCGGCGCCTGTTTGCGCCTCCCCCGACCAGCATCGATCCGGGAGTGGCACCAGGGGCGCGAAGAGACGCCGGGGGCGTGCCGGGCAGGGGGCCGGTCAGCCCACCATGCCCTCGGCGAGCTCCTCGGTGAGGGTGGATTCCGTGCCGGGAATGCCGAGGTCCTGGGCCCGCTTGTCGGCCATCGCCAGCAGCCGGCGGATCCGGCCCGCGACGGCGTCCTTGGTCAGCGGCGGATCGGCGAGCGCACCCAGCTCCTCCAGGGAGGCCTGCTTGTGCTCCATGCGCAGCCGGCCGGCCGCGGCGAGATGCTCGGGGACCTCCTCGCCGAGGATCTCCAGGGCCCGCTGGACCCGGGCGCCCGCGGCGACCGCGGCGCGCGCCGAGCGGCGGAGGTTGGCGTCGTCGAAGTTGGCCAGCCGGTTGGCGGTGGCGCGCACCTCGCGGCGCATCCGCCGCTCCTCCCACGCGAGCACCGACTCATGGGCGCCGAGCCGCGTCAGCAGGGCGCCGATGGCGTCACCGTCACGGACGACGACGCGGTCCACGCCGCGGACCTCGCGGGCCTTGGCGCCGATGCCGAGCCGGCGGGCGGCCCCGACCAGCGCGAGCGCCGCCTCGGGCCCGGGGCAGGTGACCTCCAGCGACGAGGAACGGCCGGGCTCGGTCAGCGAGCCGTGGGCCAGGAAGGCCCCGCGCCAGGCCGCCTCGGCGTCGCAGGTCGCGCCGGAGACCACCTGTGGGGGCAGTCCGCGGATCGGGCGGCCGCGGCCGTCCACCAGGCCGGTCTGCCGTGCCAGCTGGTCGCCGCCGGCCACGACCCGTACGACGTAGCGGCTGCCGCGCCGCAGCCCGCCGGGGGCCATCACCACCAGGTCGGAGCTGTGCCCGAAGATCTCCAGGATGTCCTTGCGCAGGCGCCGGGCGGCAATGCCGGTGTCCAGCTCCGCCTCGATCACGATGCGTCCGCTGACCAGGTGCAGACCGCCCGCGAACCGCAGGATCGACGAGACCTCCGACTTCCGGCAGCAGGTCCGGGTGACGGGGAGCCGGGAGATTTCATCCTTCACCGCTGCCGTCATCGCCATGGGCCGATCCTTCCATGCATCCGAAAAATACGGTCGTACGCGGCTGCCAGCAGCTCCGGGTCGTGCCGGTCGGGGGCTCCCCCGGCGCTCGACCGGGCGTCGTCTCCTCGTGCGGCGACCGCCGCCAGCTCGACCTCGCTGCCGACCAGCTGTTTTGCGGCAGCGGTCAGGCCTTCGGCGTCGGGCACGGCGGCCTTGTCGGCCAGCACCACGTCGAAGGCGAGTTTAGGGGCGTGTCGGGCCAAAACCTCCAAATGACGCTGCGGGGAGAAGCCATCGGTTTCGCCCGGCTGGGGCGCAAGGTTGAGCGAAAGGACCTTTCGGGCCTTGGTCTCCTCCAGCGCTTCGCGCAACTCCGGCACCAGCAGATGCGGGATCACCGAGGAGAACCAGGACCCGGGTCCGAGCACCACCCAGTCGGCGTCCCGCACCGCGGCGACCGCCTCGGGGACGGCCGGCGGCTCCTCGGGGACCACATGGACGGACTGCACCTCGCCGCAGGTCAGCGCGACGGTGGCCTGCCCGCGGACCGTGGTGATCTCGTCCGGGCGGGCCGGGTCGTGCCCCTTGACCTGAGCCTGCAGCTCCAGGGGGACCGCCGACATCGGCAGCACCCTGCCGTGCGCGCCGAGCAGCTTGCCGACCAGGTCGAGCGCTTGGACGTGATCGCCGAGCTGCTCCCACAGCGCGACGATCAGCAGATTGCCGACCGCGTGGTCGTGCAGCTCCCCTTCGCTCTGGAAGCGGTGCTGGATCACCCGGGACCAGGTCTGGCCCCAGTCGTCGTCGCCGCAGAGGGCGGCCAGCGCCTTGCGCAGATCGCCGGGCGGCAGGACGCCCAGCTCCTCGCGCAGCCGGCCGCTGGAGCCGCCGTCGTCGGCAACCGTGACCACGGCGGTCAGATCACCGGTGATCCGGCGCAGCGCGGTCAGCGAGGCGGACAGGCCCATGCCGCCGCCGAGCGCGACCACCTTGGGGGTGGCGCCCTTCGCCGTCCGCCCGCTGGGCACGAAGCGCCGGACCCGGCGCAGCCGTGGAGTGGTACGCCCGCTCACTCGCGCCCCATGTCCCGGTGGACGATGACGGTTTCCACCCCTTCGGAGACCAGACGGCGGCCGAGCTTCTCGGACATCGCGACGCTGCGGTGCTTGCCGCCCGTGCAGCCCACGGCGATGGTCACATAGCGCTTGCCCTCGCGGCGGTAGCCCTCCGCGACGATCCGCAGCAGCTCGGCGTAGCCGTCGAGGAACTCCTTGGAGCCGGGCTGGCTGAAGACGTAACTGGAGACCTCGTCGTTGAGGCCCGTGAAGGGGCGCAGCTCGGGGACCCAGTGCGGGTTGGGGATGAAGCGGCAGTCGATGACCATGTCGGCGTCGACCGGCAGGCCGTACTTGAAGCCGAAGGACATGACCGTGGCGCGCAGCTCGGGGACCTCTTCGCCGGCGAACTGGGCGTCCATCTTGGCGCGGAGTTCGTGGACGTTGAGGCTGGAGGTGTCGATGACCAGGTCGGCGTCGCCGCGCAGCTCACGCAGCAGATCGCGCTCGGCGGCGATGCCGTCGACGATCCGGCCGTCGCCCTGGAGGGGGTGCGGGCGGCGCACCGACTCGAAGCGGCGCACCAGGGCCTCGTCGGAGGACTCCAGGAAGACGATGCGGCGCTTGACGCTCTGCGCGTCGAGGGTGGCCAGCGATTCCTTGAGGTTGGCGAAGAACCGGCGGCCGCGGACGTCGACGACGACCGCGATCCGGGCGACGTTGCCCTGCGAGCGGGCGCCCAGCTCGACCATCGGCGCGATCAGCTCGGGCGGGATGTTGTCGACGACGAACCAGCCGAGGTCCTCCAGGCACTTGGCGGCCGTACTGCGGCCGGCGCCGGACATCCCGGAGATGATCACCAACTCGGGGATCGCGGCGCTCTCGCCCTGGTCGGTCGTGCCCGTGTTCACCTGTGCACCATCTCTCTCGGGTTCCTGCGCTTCGTGCGGTGTGCTCATCGTTCCTGCCCCCGTTCTGCCGACAACGCGGCCGGTGGGGCCCCGTCATCCTCAATGATCTCTCCTGTGGCGGTGTTCACCGCGGGGGCGGACGGTGCCGCCCCGGCCAGCGCCGCGGCGACCGTCTCGGCGGTCTTGCGGCCGACGCCCGGGACCTCGCAGATCTCGTCGACCGTCGCGGCCCGCAGCTTCTTCAGCGAGCCGAAGTGCTTGAGCAGCGCCTGACGGCGGGTGTCGCCCAGCCCGGACACGGCGTCCAGGGGCGAGGCCTTCAGCCGCTTGCCCCGCTTGGTGCGCTGGTACTGCAGGGCGAAGCGGTGCGCCTCGTCACGGACGCGCTGGAGGAGGTAGAGGCCCTCGCTGCTGCGCGGCAGCACGACCGGGTCGTCGTCCCCGGGCAGCCAGACCTCTTCGAGGCGCTTGGCCAGGCCGCAGACGGCGACGTCGTCGATGCCGAGCTCGTCCAGGGCCCGGCGGGCGGCCGCGACCTGCGGGACGCCGCCGTCGACGACCACGAGCTGGGGCGGGTAGGCGAACCGCTTGGGGCGGCCGTCCTCGTCGACCGGACGGCCGGCGCCGCCCGGCTCCAGGGGGCCGTCGGCCTCGACGGGGGCCTCGGCCTCCACGGGGGCGTCACCGGCCGGCTCCTCCGTCCACTCGCCGGAGCGCTGCTTCTCCTGGAGATAGCGCCGGAAGCGGCGGGCGATGACCTCGTGCATGGACCGGACGTCGTCCTGGCCCTGGCCGTGCCAGATCTGCTCGTCGCCGACGCGGCCCTTGATCTGGAAGCGGCGGTATTCGCTCTTGCGGGCGAGGCCGTCCTCGAACACCACCATCGAGGCGACGACGTCATCGCCCTGGAGGTGGGAGATGTCGAAGCACTCGATGCGCAGCGGCACGGAATCCAGGTCGAGCGCCTCGGCGATCTCCTCCAGCGCGCGGGAGCGGGTGGTCAGATCGGAGGCGCGCTTGGTCTTGTGCAGCGCCAGTGCCTGCTGGGCGTTGCGGCCGACCGTGGCCATCAGGTCCTTCTTGTCGCCGCGCTGCGGGATCCGCAGCGAGACCTGGGAGCCGCGGCGGTCGGAGAGCCACTGCGCGACCGGCTCGACGGGCTCGGGCAGCGCCGGGACCAGGACCTCCTTGGGGACGGCGTCGCCGCGCTCCTCGCCGTACAGCTGCTGGAGGGCGTGCTCGACGAGGTCGCCGGTGGTGACGGCCTCGACCTTGTCGGTGACCCAGCCGCGCTGGCCGCGGACCCGGCCGCCGCGGACGTGGAAGATCTGGACGGCGGCTTCGAGTTCGTCCTCGGAGACGGCGATCAGGTCGGCGTCGGTGGCGTCGGCCAGGACCACGGCGCTCTTCTCCATGGCCCGCTTGAGCGCCCCTATGTCGTCCCGCAGCCGGGCGGCGCGCTCGTACTCCATCTCCTCGGCGGCCTCCTGCATCCCCCGCTCCAGGCGGCGGAGGTAGGCGCCGGTGCGGCCGGCCATGAAGTCGCAGAATTCCTCGGCGAGTTCGCGGTGCTCCTCGGCGGAGACCCGCCCGACGCAGGGGGCCGAGCACTTGCCGATGTAGCCCAGCAGGCAGGGGCGGCCGATCTGGGCGGAGCGCTTGAAGACGCCGGCGGAGCAGGTGCGCACCGGGAAGACCCGCAGCATCAGGTCGACGGTCTCGCGGATGGCCCAGGCGTGGCCGTAGGGGCCGAAGTAGCGCACGCCCTTCTTCTTGGCGCCGCGCATCACCTGGACGCGGGGGAACTCCTCGTTGAGGGTCACCGCCAGATACGGATAGCTCTTGTCGTCGCGGTACTTGACGTTGAAGCGGGGGTCGAACTCCTTGATCCAGGTGTATTCGAGCTGGAGCGCCTCGACCTCGGTGGACACGACGGTCCATTCCACGGAGGCGGCGGTGGTGACCATCGTGCGCGTCCGCGGATGGAGGCCGGCCAGGTCCTGGAAGTAGCTGGCCAGGCGCTGGCGCAGGCTCTTGGCCTTGCCGACGTAGATGACCCGGCCGTGCTCGTCGCGGAACTTGTAGACCCCCGGCGAGTCGGGGATCTGTCCCGGCTTGGGTCGATAGCTGCTGGGGTCTGCCATGCACACCACCCTACTGACCGCCACCGACATTCACGGTGCCCCGGCCACTCCGCGGCGGCCCCGCCCGGCGCCGGTCCGGCGGCCCCTCGGCGCCACACCGCCGCGTCCGGGCCCCAGCGGGCCGCCCCGGCGCCGGAGGGCCCGCGGAGGGCCCGCGGAGCGGAGGCGGGCACGGGAGGTGGTGGGCGGCGGGTGGAGCGGGCGGGGTTTGCGGGCGACGGGTGGCGAGCGGGCGGCGCACGGTCCGGTCGCGGCGTGCGCCGATCCGCACCCCGTCCCGGGGCGGGGGCCCGCGACGCGGCGGACCGGCCCCGGGGGCGGGACCTCCCGGCGGACCGGCGCCGTCCCGCCCGGCTCCCTGCCGCCAGGGGCAGGCCAGGGGCGGGCCAGGGGCATGACGGCCCGTCAATGCCCCTACGGGCGCACCCGTCCCCCCGCCACCACCCTCCGTCCGGCAGCGGGGAGACGGCCTGCTCAGTGGCTGTAGCGCCGGCGCAGTGCCACGGCGGCGGACAGCCCCAGGGCGAGCAGCGCGGCGACGGCCGCCACGGTGGAGGCCGCGGCCACCGGGAAGGAGTCGCCCGCCAGCGTCGCGGCCTCGAGGGGCGCCTTGCGGTGACGCCGCCCGGCGGCATGCTGCCCGTAGCCGCCGGCCTCACCGCGCTTGTCGTACGCGGAGCCCGGGAGCTTGTCGCCGTAGGCCTTCGCCACCCGCGTGCGGTAGGCGGCGACGGTGGTGCCGTGCGGGCCGACGGCCGTGCGGGCGTCGGCGTCCAGCGGCTCGATCCGGTCGCCGTGCTGGACGTACCAGGCGTCGATCTGGGGCTCCCGGAAGACCGTGCCGCCCTGGGCCCGCGCGGCCCCCGCCGCGGCGTAGCGGGTCTCGTCGTCTCCGCCGGCGATGTTGACGACCTTCCAGGCGCCGCCCCGCGAGGCGGTCCACACCGAGGCGGTGCGGCCGTCTGCGGCCACCGCCTTGGTGGCGAGGAACTCCAGCCGGGCGACCGGGGCCGCGGACCGGCCGCGGACGAAGTCCGGTGACAGGCCGTACACGGGGACGGTGCCGCCCTCGAGGCGTGCGGCGGCCGGTGCGGCCGGTGCAGCCGGTGAGGCCGCAGCCGTCCCGGCGCCGCGCTGCCGCTCGGCGGCGAAGAACCGGGCGAGCGTGTCCAGGGTGGCGGGCGCGCCAGCCGCCGCGCGGGCGGCGGTGAGACTCGCCCGGGCCGGGGCCTGGGGCGCGGGGGCGGGTGCGGCCAGTGCGGTGTGCGGGGCGAGGCCGATGAGGGCGGTCGCGACCGTCCCGGTGGCGACGGCGCGGCAGGCGGTGCGGACGGCGGTGCGCTTCGTCATGGCCTCAGGCTCCTATCCGGTAGAGGGAGTGTGTCCAGGAGAAGGAGCTGCCGTTCACGTAGTAGTCGAAATCGCCCCAGTTATAGCGATTATTGGTCGCCCAGGAATCACCCCAGTAGACCCAGTTGCGTTCCGTGTCATATCCGTAGATCACATGCATGTGGCCACCGCCGGAGGACCACTGGATGCGGGTCTCCATCGGACGGCCGGCGTCGATCTCGCTCCGCACGGTGTCGTAGCCGAGCCAACTGCTCACGTAGGAACCGGAGTTGATGCCCATCCAGCCGAAGGCGTCCTGCACGTTGGCCAGGGTGGCCTGGTCGTTGGGGCAGGGGGTGCCCTGGGGGCGGCGGAAGGCGGCGTTGCAGAACTGGTTCTGGCTGTAGTTCCTGCCGTACCAGGCCGCGATGGTGTCGCCGGAGCCCGCCCAGCACCAGTTGCTGTTCTCCTGGGCCTGCATGGCGATGCCGAGGCGGTTGGCGGCGCTCGGGGCGGCGGCCGTTCCGCCGGCGGTACGGGTGTGCGCCGGGGGCGCGAGGGGCGCGGCGGAGGCCGGGGCCGTCGCCGTGAGCGTGGTCAGTGCGGCGGCGGTGAGCGCCGCGGCCGACAGTCGTCTGCGGCGGGAGTGGCGTGCGTGGGGTGCACGGGTCATGGCGTTCCTCCCGAAGAGGGGGTGAGGGGAGAGAGGAGCGCATCCGGATGCTGCTGAGGAGCATCGGGTGTTGTCGCAGGCAGGTCAACACGCTTCAATGCGGGGTGACATGGGGGTGTGGACGGACGGGCCCGGATGTGAACGGCCGATGCCCGGCTTGCTGCGGTGACCAGGCGGTACGGCGCGCGGCGGGCGATCCGGATGTGAACGTTCACCGGCGCGCCGGAGGATTGAGGCAATGGCACAGGACACCCCCCGGTCGGCCGAGCTGGCCCAGCTGCTGCGCACCGGCCCGTTCCATCTCGCGCTGCGCTCCGCGCTCACCGAGCGTGGCCTCGCCCTCACCCGCGTCCAGCACAAGCTCGCACAGCGCGGCATCACCATCGGGGTGACCAGCCTCAGTTACTGGCAGCAGGGCGCCCGGCGCCCGCAGCGTCCCGAGTCGCTGCGGGCGGTGCGTGCCCTGGAGGAGGTCCTGGAGCTGCCCGCGCGCTCGCTGCACCGACTGCTGGTGCCGAAGGACGGCGTGCGCCCGGAGGCCGAGCGGCCGGCCGCGCGCACCTACCGCTCCCTGGTGGCGCCCGCGGCGGCGCTGCGGCAGCTGTACGCGGAGCTGGAGGCCCCCCTGGACGGCGGGCTGCACACCGTGGGGCATCACGAGCGGGTCCGCATCGGGCCCGGGCGCGGGCTCCTGGAGCGGGAGTCACTCCAGGTGGTGCGCGCCCACCGGGACGGCGTGGACCGCTGTGTCGCCCTCCACCGCGGCGAGTCCGGCTGCGACCCCTCCCGCGTCCGGGTGCGGGCCGCGGAGAACTGCCGGCTGGGCCGGGTGCGCGGCAGCGCGGAGGCCGGGGTGGTGGTCGCCGAGCTGCTCTTCGACACCCGGCTGCGGGCCGGTGACACCCATGTCTTCGGCTACGCCTTCGAGGACGGCAGCGGCGGCCCGAGCGCCGAGTATCTGCGCGGGTTCAGTTTCACCGGCGGCCAGTACGTGCTCCAGGTCCGGTTCGACCCGGCGGCGCTGCCGGTGCGCTGCCGCCGCTTCGCCCAGACCTCGGCGGGCGCCCCGCGCAGCGGTCAGCAGGAGCTGACGCTCAGCGGACGGCACCACGCCGTGCACCTCGTGGAGCAGGGGGTACGCCCCGGAATACTGGGCATCGCCTGGGACTGGGGGTGAGTCCCCGCGGCCGGAACGGCGGACCGGCGCTCAGCCCGCGATCAGCTTGCCGTCCTTGGTCTTGACCGGCACCTCGGGCAGCGGGTCGGCCGCCGGCCCCTGGAGGACCTTGCCGGTGGTGACGTCGAAGCGGCTGCCGTGGCAGGGGCAGCTGCCCTCCTTCTTGTCGACCTCCGACAGGATGCAGCCGGCGTGGGTGCACTTGGCGCTGAAGCACTTGTAGGTGCCCTTGGCGGGCTGTGACACCACGAGGCGGTCCTCGCGGTAGAGCTTGGCGCCGCCGACCGGCACCTCGGCCGCCGACCCGAGCTCCACCGGCCGGTCGGGCACCGCTGCGGCGTTCGCGCCCGAGTCCCCCGGCGAGCAGGCGGCCAGCCCGAAGCCGGCGGCGCCGGCGAGCGCGGCCCCCCGCAGCACGGTGCGGCGGGCGGGTGGCTGGCTCATGGCTGCTCCAGAGGGGACGGCGTCAGTGGCTGGCGGCTGACGACGATACCGGCACAGACCGCTCCGCTTCCGGCCGGGCCGGGCATTGCACGGCAGGGCGCCCCGGGCAGGCCGCAGGGGACGCCGCCGGGGGCAACCGCAGCAGAGCCACCCTGCACGTAAGCGCTTACGTAAGCGTTTACGTTTGGGCCGTGGGCTCGTAGGGTGGGCACCTCGCGGGACGGGACCGTGCCAGGAGCGGCCCCGGGGCGCCTGACGTACGGGAGCGAGAACCGGATGACGACGATGGCGGATGTGGCGCGGCGCGCGGGGGTGTCCGTCGCCACGGTCTCGCACGTGCTGAACGGGACGAGGCCGGTGCGCCCCGGTACCCGTACCGCGGTACTCGGCGCCATCGACGCGCTCGGCTACACCCACAACACCCTGGCCCGCTCCCTGGTCACCGCCCGCACCCGCTCGATCGGCCTGGCGGTCTCGGCGATCAGCAACCCGTACTTCACCGAGATCCTCCAGGGCGTCGAGGCCGGTGCCCTGGAAGCCGGCTACAGCCTGCTGCTCGCCGACCCGCACGACGACCCGCACCACGAGCGCACGGTCGTCCAGCTGCTGCACGAGCGGCGGGTGGACGGCATGATCGTCGCGCCGTCCGCGGAGCCCGCCGAGATGGTGGCGTATCTGGCCCGGCGCGAGGTGCCCACCGTCTTCCTGGACCGGCTGGTGGGCGACGACCACGACCAGGTGTGCGCCGACAACACCGGCCCGGTGCGTCAGCTGGTGGAGCACCTGGCCGACAGGGGGCACACCCGGATCGGTCTGGTGGCCGGCCTCCCCGGGCTGAGCACGACCACCGAGCGCATCCAGGGCTACCGCGAGGGACTGCGCGCCCGCGGGCTGCCGTTCGTCCCCGAACTCCTCGCCGGCGGCAACTCCGAGGCGGCGGGCGCCCACGACGCCACCCGGCAGCTGCTCGCCGCGCCGACGCCGCCCACCGCGCTCGTCACGGCCAACAATGCGATGACCATCGGCGCGCTCCGGGCGCTGCGCGAACGGGGCCTGGAGGTGCCCCGCGACCTCGCCCTCGCCTGTTTCGACGACTTCTCGTGGGCCGACCTGTTCACGCCCCGGCTGACCGTGATCGCCCAGCCCAGCAGGGAGATCGGGGCGGCGGCGGTCCGGCTGCTGCTGGCGCGCCTGGAGCGGCCGGACCGGCCGCCGCGCACCGTCCGCCTCCCCTGCGCCTTTGTGCACCGCACCTCGTGCGGCTGCGCCGAACCCGCCCCGGCCGCGCCCCCGGCCGCCCAGGAAAGGAACCGCACCCCGTGATCGTCGTCGCCGGCGAGGCACTGATCGACCTCGTCCCCAGTCCGCAGCAGCCCTCCCCGGACCGGCCGGGCGAGAGGGCCGCCGCCACCCCGGACGGCCGGCTTCCGGCGCTGCAGCCGCAGCGCGGCGGCGGCCCGTACAACACCGCGGTCGCGCTGGGGCGGCTGGGCTCGCCCGCCGCGTTCTGCTCCCGCGTCTCCACTGACGCCTTCGGTGCGGCGCTGCTGCACGGGCTGCACCGCAGCGGTGTGGACACCTCGCTGGTGCAGCGCGGCAGTGAGCCGACCACCCTCGCCGTGGCCGACATCAGCCCGGACGGGTCGGCGGGCTACGGCTTCTACTCCGAGGGCACCGCCGACCGGCTCTTCACCCTGCCGCCGGCGCTGCCCGGCGCGGTCCGTGCACTGTCCCTGGGCACCTGCTCGCTCGTGCTGGAACCGGGGGCGAGCGCCTATGAGTCCCTGCTGCGCCGCGAGGCCCGGCGCGGTGTCTTCACGGCGCTGGACCCCAACATCCGGGCCGGTCTGATCTCCGACCCGGCCGCCTACCGGTCCCGTTTCCGCGCCTGGCTCCCGGATCTCGCCCTCCTGAAGCTGTCGGAGGAGGACGCCTTGTGGCTGGCGGGAGCCGAGGACGCAGCGGACGGCGGCTGGGAGGCGGTCACCGCGGCGGCGAAGGAGTGGCTGGACGCGGGGCCCGCGGCGATCGTCCTGACCCGCGGCGGGGACGGTCTGACGGTGCTGACGCGGGGCGGCGGCGCGGTGTCGGTCCCCGGCGAACGGGTCGAGGTCGTCGACACCATCGGCGCCGGTGACACGGTCAACGCCGCCTTGTTGCACCGCCTGGACGCCCATGGCGCCCTCTCGTACGCCGCCGTCTCCGCGCTCGGCGACGACGACTGGCGCGACATCCTGCGGTTCGCCGCCCGCGCGGCCGCCGTGACCTGCTCCCGCGCGGGCGCGGAACCGCCGTTCGCCGCGGAGATGGCGCTGTAAGAGGTGGCTGCGGAGCAGAGGGCGGCGCAGGAGGTGTGGCGGGCGCTCATCGGGGGCCCGCCGCCGTCTGCCGCGACGGGCCGCCACCGCCCCTGGGGAGCGCGGTGACGGCCCGTTCCGGGAACGTTCTCGCCGGCGTCAGGTCCGGCGTGCCCGCGCCGTCGTCTTCGTGGCGGCGGTCTTCTTGGCCGCGGTCTTCTTCGCGGCAGCCTTCTTGGCGGGGGCCTTCGCCGCGGCGGCCTTCTTGGCCACCGGCTTCTTGCCGGACGCCGCCGCCGGGGCGGCATCGCTGACCCGGCCGCCGAGGATCTCCCGCAGGAACTTGCCGGTGTGGCTGGCGGGGATCGACGCCACCTCCTCCGGCGTGCCCTCGGCGACGACCAGACCGCCGCCGTTGCCGCCCTCGGGGCCCATGTCGACGACCCAGTCCGCGGTCTTGATCACATCGAGGTTGTGCTCGATGACGATCACCGTGTTGCCCTTGTCGACCAGGCCGGACAGCACATTGATCAGCTTGCTGATGTCGTCGAAGTGCAGACCGGTGGTCGGCTCGTCGAGGACATAGACCGTGCTGCCCGTGGAGCGCTTCTGGAGCTCGCTGGCGAGCTTGACGCGCTGTGCCTCACCGCCGGAGAGCGTCGGCGCGGACTGCCCGAGCCGGACGTACCCGAGGCCGACCTCGTGGAGCGTCTTGAGGTGCCGGGCGATGGTCGGCACCGCCTCGAAGAAGCTCAGCGCCTCCTCGATGGGCATGTCCAGCACCTCGGCGATGGACTTGCCCTTGTAGTGGACCTCCAGCGTCTCCCGGTTGTAGCGCGCCCCGTGACAGACCTCGCACGGCACATACACATCCGGCAGGAAGTTCATCTCGATCTTGATGGTGCCGTCGCCGGAACAGTTCTCGCAGCGGCCGCCCTTGACGTTGAAGGAGAAGCGTCCCGGCAGATAGCCGCGGACCTTGGCCTCCATCGTCTCCGCGAAGAGCCTGCGGACATGGTCGAAGACGCCGGTGTAGGTGGCCGGGTTGGAGCGCGGGGTGCGGCCGATCGGCGACTGATCGACATGGACGACCTTGTCCACGAGATCGTCGCCGGCCACCCGGGTGTGCCGGCCCGGCACCGACTTGGCGCCGTTCAGCTCGCGTGCGAGGTGGGTGTAGAGGATGTCGTTGACCAGCGTCGACTTGCCGGAGCCGGAGACTCCGGTGACGGCGGTGAACACCCCGAGCGGGAAGGAGACGTCGATGTCGCGGAGGTTGTTCTCCTTCGCGCCGTGCACCGTCAGCCGGCGCGCCGGGTCGGCGGGCCGCCGGATGTCCGGGGTCGCGATGGACTTCTTGCCGGACAGATACTGGCCGGTGATCGACTCCTCGGTGGCCAGCAGCTGCTTCATCGGGCCGCTGTGCACGACCCTGCCGCCGTGCTCGCCCGCGCCGGGGCCGATGTCCACGACCCAGTCCGCGATCTTGATGGTGTCCTCGTCGTGCTCCACGACGATCAGGGTGTTGCCCATGTCGCGCAGCCGCACCAGGGTCTCGATGAGCCGGTGGTTGTCGCGCTGGTGCAGACCGATCGACGGCTCGTCGAGGACGTAGAGCACACCCACCAGGCCGGAGCCGATCTGGGTGGCGAGGCGGATGCGCTGGGCCTCGCCACCGGAGAGGGTGCCGGCCGCGCGGTTGAGCGAGAGGTAGTCCAGGCCGACGTCGACCAGGAACTTCAGCCGCTCGTTGACCTCCTTGAGGACCCGCTCGGCGATCTTCTTCTCGCGTGCGTCAAGCACCATCTCCCGCAGGAAGTCGGCGCAGTCGCTGATGGACATGGCCGCGACCTCGGCGATCGACTTCTGCTGGACCGTGACGGCGAGGACGATCGGCTTGAGCCGGGTGCCCTCACAGGTCGGGCAGGGCACTTCGCGCATATAGCCCTCGAAGCGCTCCCGGCTGCTGTCGCTCTCCGCCTCGGAGTGCCGCCGCTTGACGAACGGCACGGCTCCCTCGAAGGGGGTGGTGTAGGCCCGCTGGCGGCCGTACCGGTTGCGGTAGCGCACCTCGATCTGGGTCTTGTGGCCGTTCAGCAGCGCCTTCTTGGCGCGGGCCGGCAGCCCGGCCCAGGGGATGTCCGTACGGAACCCGAGGGCGTCCGCCAGCGCGCCGACCAGGCGGCCGAAGTACTCCTTGGTGTGGCCGTGCGACCAGGGGTGGATCGCTCCCTCGTCGAGGGAACGGTCCTCGTCGGGGATGATCAGCTCGGGGTCGACCTCCATACGCGTGCCGATGCCGGTGCAGTCCGGGCAGGCGCCGAAGGGCGAGTTGAAGGAGAAGGAGCGGGGCTCCAGCTCCTCGAAGGAGAGATCGTCGTAGGCGCAGTACAGATGCTCCGAATACATCCGCTCGCGCTGCGGGTCGTCCGCGTCCAGGTCGACGAAGTCGAGGATGACCATGCCGCCGGAGAGCCCGAGGGCGGTCTCGACGGAGTCGGTCAGCCGGCGCTTGGCGGTCTCCTTGACGGTGAGGCGGTCGACGACCACCTCGATGGTGTGCTTCTCCTGCTTCTTCAGCGTCGGCGGCTCGGAGAGCTGGATCGTCTCCCCGTCGACCCGCGCCCGGCTGTAGCCCTTGGACTGGAGGTCGGAGAAGAGATCGACGAACTCGCCCTTGCGCTCGCGCACCAGTGGGGAGAGCACCTGGAAGCGGCTGCCCTCGGGGAGTTCGAGCACCTTGTCGACGATGGCCTGCGGCGACTGCCGGGCGATCGGCCGCCCGCACTCGGGACAGTGCGGCTTGCCGATACGGGCGAAGAGCAGGCGGAGGTAGTCGTAGACCTCGGTGATCGTGCCGACCGTCGAGCGCGGGTTGCGCGAGGTCGACTTCTGGTCGATCGACACCGCGGGGGACAGGCCCTCGATGAAGTCCACATCGGGCTTGTCCATCTGCCCGAGGAACTGCCGGGCGTAGGAGGAGAGCGACTCGACATAACGCCGCTGCCCCTCGGCGAAGATCGTGTCGAAGGCGAGCGAGGACTTGCCCGACCCGGAGAGCCCCGTGAAGACGATGAGGGAGTCGCGGGGGAGGTCGAGCGAGACATTCTTGAGGTTGTGCTCGCGAGCGCCACGGACGATGAGACGGTCGGCCACGCCGGTCGGCACCTTTCTTGGAAGGGGGCGGGGGCCGCGGCCCTGCGTCCGCCGCGCGGTGGGTGAGCAGAGGCGACGGAGCGGAAGAGCCCCCGCCCCAGAGTAGGGGGCCCGCCGCGGCACTGTCGTTGGGATGCCACGCACGAGCTTATAGCACGCGCATTCGATTTTGAGAGGCCGCAAGCCCTCTTCACCCGAACGTGTGGCGGCCGCACAATCTTCCCGCCCCGCCCGCACGCCCGTACGCTGCGGAAACGCTCCCGTCAGGCGAAGGCGGGCAGCGCCCGCTCCAGCACATCGAACGTACGCCGCAGCGCCTCCGCCTGTTCAACGGCCACCTCGTCCGCGGGGTCACCCCCGAGCTGTCGCGCCACGGCGTCGGCACCGGCCGCCCGCACCCCCGCGACGATCAGCGCCGCGGCCAGCCGGGCGTCCTGACCGGGCCGGCCGGCCTCGCCGCCCGCGGCCTCCGCGAGCACCCCGGCGAGGGCGCCCTCCATCTCCTCGACCGCCTCGCGGCCCCGCGCCCGCAGCGCCGGGGAGTCCAGCACCGTGCGCCAGAAGTGCGCGAACCCCTCCCCCACCGCGGCCAGCGGATGCCGCTCCGCCACGAGCCCGAGCACCAGCGCGCGCAGCGCGGCGAGCGGCGACTGGTCCGCCCCGCGCTCCCGGACGGCGCGGGTGATCAGCTCCCGCGCTTCGGGGATCCGGTCCAGGAAGAGGTCCTCCTTGCGCGGGAAGTAGTTGAAGACCGTCATCGTCGAGACCTCGGCGGCCCGGGCCACCTCGGCGACCGTGACGTGGTCGAAGCCGCGCTCGAGGAAGAGCAGCGTGGCCTCGCCGGAGATCCGCTGCCGGGTCTGCAGCTTCTTGCGTGCGCGCAGCGTCAGCCGCCCGTCCTCCTTGGTGAAGCCGGTCTCCCCCCGCAGGGCGCCGGCCCGCTCCCCGTCCGTCGTCCGCGCGCCGCCGCGCCGCTCCTCTTCCGCCATGGCCGGAATTCTAGCTAATTTTTAGCCGCCATAATTTTTTAGTCACTACACTCACGCCCATGCATCATGACGCAGACGTAGTAGTGGCAGGGGGCGGCCCGGTGGGGCTGATGCTCGCCTGCGAACTCGCACTGGCCGGTGTCCCGGTCATCGTCCTGGAACGGCTGACCGAGGTGGACACCACGATCAAGGCGGGGGCGATCAACACCCCCACCGCCGAGGCCTTCTACCGCCGCGGGATGCTGCCCGCACTGGCCGAGGCACAGCGCACCGCCCTCGGGTTGTTCGACACGTTCGCGCGCGCCCACCGGGCCGCCGGCGGTTCCGCCCCGGTGCGGCAGCCGCCGAGGTTCGCCGGGCATTTCGCGGGCATCATGCTGCGCGGCGACCTGCTGGACGCGTCCGATCCGGACTTCGAGGGCCCCGGACCCGCCGGCGAGGTCGGTCTCGTGGCGCAGGCGGACCTGGAGCGGCTGCTCCACGCCCGTGCCGCCGAACTCGGGGTGGACCTGCGCCGCGGCACCACCCTGACCGGGTTCGACGCCGGTGCGGACGGCGTGCACGTGCACACCTCGGACGGGTCGCTGCGCACCGGCTGGCTGGTGGGCTGCGACGGCGGCCGCAGCACGGTCCGCCGGCTCGCCGGCTTCCCGTTCCCCGGCACGGCGCCCGAGATCACCGGCCGGCAGGCCCTGGTGGAGCTGACCGGCGCCGAGGCGCTGGGAGTCGGGTGGCACTGGACAAAGACCGGGACCTACGCCCACGGCCCGCTGCCCGGCCGGCTCCTCACCGTGGAGTTCGACGGACCGCCGGCGGACCGCGAATCCCCCGTCACCGCCGAGGAGTTGGAGGCCTCCCTGCGGAGGGTGTCCGGGGTGTCGGACGTGCGGATCCACAAGGTGCTCACGGCGACCCGGTTCACGGACAACGCGCGTCAGGTGCCCGACTACCGCTCGGGGCGGGTGCTGCTGGCCGGTGACGCGGCGCATGTGCACGCGCCGTTCGGCGGCCAGGGGCTGAACCTCGGCATCGGCGACGCGCTGAACCTCGGCTGGAAGCTCGCCGCCACGGTGCGCGGCCGGGCACCGGAGGGGCTGCTCGACACGTACACGGCCGAGCGGCACCCCCTGGGCGCGTGGGTACTGGACTGGACCCGGGCCCAAGTGGCGCTGATGCGGCCGGAGTCGCACGCCCGGGCGCTGCGCGGAGTGATCGCCGAACTGGCCGGAACGGTCACCGCCACCACGTTCTTCGCCAAGAAGATCTCCGGCGTCCAGCAGCACCACGACCTGCCCGGCGACCATCCGCTGACCGGCCGCAGCGCCCCCGACCTGGAGTTCTCCGACGGCACCCGGCTGGCGGACCATCTGCACGACGGTCAGGGGCTGTTGCTCGACCTCACCGGGGACGCCGGGGTGCGCCGGCGCGCGACGGGATACGGCTCCCGGATACGGCTGCTGCGTGCGCACTGCCCCGGGCGGCCCGGTCTGGCCGGCCTCCTGGTACGGCCGGACGGCTGCACCGCCTGGGCGGCGGACTCCCCCGGCGGACCGGACACGGGCGACGAGCTGACGGCCGCGCTGCGGCGCTGGTTCGGCACGCCGGACGACGGGGCGGCCTGACCGCCGCGGGCGGCCCGGCGGCCCGGCGGCTCGGCGGCCGGCCGTCACGCCCCGCCCGCCCCGGCTGTCCCGCCCCCGCGTACGCCCCGATCGGCGCCGGCGGACTCCCGCACACGCCCCGGCGGCGCTAGCGTCGGACCATGACCCTCAACCTGCCTGACTTCCCCCGCGATGTGGCAGCCGTCCGCGAGGCCACCGGCCGACTCATGGCCTCCGTGCGCACGCTCGACGACGCGGCGCTCGCCGAGCCGTCGCTGCTCGCCGGCTGGACCCGCGGCCATGTCCTGGCCCATCTGGCACGCAACGCGGACGCCCTGGGCAACCTCCTGACCTGGGCGCGGACGGACGTGCGGACGCCGATGTACGCGAGCCCCCAGGCACGCGAGAGCGACATCGAGCGGGGCGCCGCCCGCCCGTTGGCGGCGCATCTGGCGGACCTCGAGGAGACGGCGGCACGCTTCGACGCGGCGATGGAGGCGCTGCCCGCGGCGCGCCGGTCGTTCGAGGTCGAGATGCGCAACGGCGTCGTCGAGCGGGCCGACCGGCTGCCGCTGCGCCGGCTGACGGAGGTCGAGCTGCACCGCATCGACCTCGGCATCGGCCACACCGTGGACCAGCTGTCGCCCGCGTTCGTCGACAGCGAGCTGGCCTTTCTGTGCACGGTCAAGTTCGCGGGCCACCCGGAGCTGCCCGCGCTGGAGCTGCGGGCCGACGAGGGCGGCCGGTGGCGCACCGGCCGGTCGGACCCCGCTCCGGGCGGCGGGGCCGCGCCGGTGGTCGTGACGGGCCCGGCGACGGCGCTGGTCGGCTGGCTCACCGGACGCGGTGACGGCGGCAAACTCGACAGCCATGGCTCCGGCCTGCCCGCCGTACCGCCGCTCTAGAGTGGTCCCATGGGCTACAGCGGAGCAGTGAAGGTCGGCGGACCGGCCGACGTGCACGAGCTGACCGACCTGATGATCTCGAAGGTCGCGGTCGGTCCGATGAACAACAACGCCTATGTGCTGCGGTGCCGGGCGACCGATGAGCAGTTGCTGATCGACGCAGCCGCCGAGCCGCGCACTCTTCTCGCCCTGATCGGTGACAGCGGAATCTCCTCCGTGGTCACCACGCACCGGCACGGTGACCACTGGGGCGCGCTGCGCGAGGTGGTCGATGCGACGGGTGCGCGGACGTATGCCGGGCGGTACGACGCCGAGGGCATCCCCGTCCCCACGGAGGTACTGGTCGACGACGGCGACACCCTCACCGTCGGTCGGGTCGAGCTGACCGCGCGTCATCTGGTCGGGCACACCCCGGGCAGTATCGCGCTGGTCTACGACGACCCGCACGGCGCCCCCCATCTGTTCACCGGGGACTGCCTGTTCCCCGGCGGCGTCGGCAACACCTTCGGCAGCGCCGAGAACTTCGTCCGCCTGATCGACGATGTGGAGCGCGAGCTGTTCGACCGGCTGCCCGACGAGACCTGGGTCTATCCGGGCCACGGCAACGACACCACGCTCGGTGCGGAGCGGCCGCAACTCGCGCAGTGGCGCGAGCGCGGCTGGTAGGCGAGAGGCGACAACCGGACGGCGCCCGGCCCGCTCCCCTCGGAGCGGGCCGGGCGCCGTCGTGGCGTACCGCGCCGGGCGGCGGCCTCAGACGCCGCTGTTCTCCTTGACCGCCGTCTCGCCGCCCGCTTGCTTCTTCGAGGCGCGCAGGCTGGTGATCGTGGTGACGATCAGCACGGCGCAGATGACGCCCAGCGAGACCGGAATGCTGATCTCCGGAACGGGCACCCCGGACTCGTGCAGCGCATGCAGCACCAGCTTGACCCCGATGAACCCCAGGATGATCGACAGGCCGTACGAGAGGTGGACCAGCTTCTTCAGCAGTCCGCCGATCAGGAAGTACAGCTGCCGCAGACCCATCAGGGCAAAGGCGTTGGCGGTGAAGACGATGTACGGGTCCTGGGTCAGGCCGAAGATCGCCGGGATCGAGTCCAGCGCGAAGAGGACGTCGGTGGTGCCGATCGCCAGCATGACGATCAGCATCGGCGTCATCAGCCGCTTGCCGTTCTCGACGATGAACAGCTTGGTCCCGTGGTACGTGTCGGTCGACGGGAAGCGCTTCTCGACCATCTTCAGGAAGCGGTTCTCCTCGAACTCCTCGTCCTCCTCCTCGGCGCGCGCCTCCTTGATGAGCTTCCACGCGGTCCAGATGAGGAACGCGCCGAAGAGGTAGAACACCCAGGAGAAGTTGGCGATGATCGCGGCGCCGGCACTGATGAAGCCGGCCCGCAGCACCAGCGCGATCAGCACACCCACCAGCAGCACCCGCTGCTGGTAGATCGCCGGGACCGCGAACTTCGCCATGATCAGGACGAAGACGAAGAGGTTGTCGACGCTCAGGGACTTCTCGGTGATGAATCCCGCGAAGAATTCACCGGCCGGTGCGGTGCCGCCGAGCAGCAGCAGCCCGAGGCCGAAAAGCGTGGCGAGCGCGATCCAGACACCGGTCCAGATTCCGGCCTCCTTGAGGGAGACCTCGTGCGGTTTGCGGCCGCCGATGAAGAAATCGGCGGCGATCAGGACACACAGACCAAGAATGGTCAGCGCCCACAGGGTAGGGGAAACGTCCACTGCTCCTCCGGCAGATTCGTACGGCACTCACAGCGTCGTCGCTGCCGGAGGTCTCTTCCACCCCGCCGCCCCTCGAGGGGCGGGACCGACGCCCCGGGATCTCGTCACACTCGCAATCCGTGATGACGGGTACGTCGCGTAGGAATACTCCCCTCCGCACAAAGAAGCGTAAAGGAAACCCAATGAATAGTAAAGAGAAAGGTAAAGTCGCAGGTCAGGATGGCCGCCGGGCGCCTGCGACCCGCTCCAGCGTCTGCCGCACCACCTGACTGCCCTTCGGGGCGAGCAGGGGTTCGTACGTCCAGGCATGGCCGACCCAGGGGTCGGCGAGGTGGGCATCGGGGACCGGGGTGATCCGCAGCAGGGAGCGCCACAGCGGGTCCAGGACCGGGCCGTACTCCCGGGCCTGGGCGCGGTCGGCGACCATCAGGAGATGCACCCCGACGGCCGGCCCCTCGTCGGCCAGATAGCGGAGCAGGGTGAGGGCGCGGTCGTCGAAGCCGTGCGGGAAGTCGTGCACGATCAGCAGCTGGTCGGCGGGGTCGAGGTCCGGCGGCAGCGCATCGGCGGCGCGGTGGCGGACGGCCATCTGCACCAGCTCGACCCGCCGTGTCAGGTCTTCCAGGACCGAGGCCACCCCCTGGGCGCCGGGCACCGGGAGGGCGGGCAGCACGCCGCTCTCCACCAGGGGCGCGAGCGCGGGCGCCGCGGTACCGGCCGGGTCGATGACCTGGACCGCGAAGTCGCCGGGCGGGTGGACGGCGAGCAGTCGGGCGGCGAGCGCGACGGCGGTCTCCATGGCCAGGCGGCGCAGTTCGGCCTCGTCGGGCGGCCCGTCCGTGAGCGCGCTGCCCAGCTCCCGCCGGCCGACCTCCCGCTCGGGGTCGGGGCGGCCAGGGTGGGCCCGGACATCGGGTCCGCTGTCGATCCACAGCCCGCGCTCCAGGGGGAGGCGTACGAGCATGGGAATGCGCAGGTCCAGGACCTCCGGGAGGTGGAGATCGCCCAGGCGCACCGCCATCGGCCGCTCCTGGGAGGCGTGGTGGCCCTGCCATACGGGGCTGTCCCAGCGGGCGAAGGCCGGCGGCAGTGCGGGCTCCACGACCTCCGACTCGGCCACGAGCTGGCCCAGATCGCGGTCGAGGGCGGCACGGGCCCGGGTCAGGAGGGTGGCGTGCCGGTCGCGGGCGGTGGCACGGGCGGCATCGGCGGCCGTACCGAGGCGGTTGCGCGGGTCGGCGAGGGCCTTGTCGAGCTCCTGCTCCAGACGGGACCGGGCGAAGTCGGCGGCGCTGCGGTAGGCGGCGACCGAACGGGCCAGGTCCTCGAACATGCCCCAGACCTGGTTGTAGAGCCGCTCCTCCATGCTCCAGCCGGCGGCATCCCCGGCCACCGGCAGCGGGGGGCCGTCGGGTGTGGCGGGGCCGTCGGCCGGCGGGGTTGCGGGGGACGGGGTTGCGACGGACGGGGCGGGGTCGGGTGGCGCGGGGGTGGCGCGGCGCCGCGGGTGCCGGTAGTCGACGGGGGCGCCGGCGGGCGGGACGGGGGCGGCCTCGGTACCGGTCGAGGCTGCGGCTCCGGATGCGGCTCCGGATGCGGCTGCGGCTGCGGCGCCGGCATCGGCCGTGGGCGGCGCCGGGGGGCCGTCTCCGTGGGCGGCTCCGGCTCCCGTTCCGTGTGCCGAGGCTGCCGGGTCGTCAGATGCCGTGCGGTGCACGGGGGACGGCCGGTCGCCGGCGGGCGCGGCGGCCGGGCCGGTACCGGACTGTTCGCACCGGGCCGCCGCCACGGGGGCGGGCGCGGGGAGCGCGCGGGCCTGCCCCAGGCCGACCGCCTGCTCGATCTCCGCGGCCAGTTCCGCCGCCTGCGGCAGCCCCTGGTCGTGCAGCATCGCCGGGAGGCCACCTTCGTAGCCCTGGCCCACGGCACGCACCTTCCAGGTGCCCTGCCTGCGGTAGAGCTCCAGGGCGACGACGGCGGACTCGGGGCCCAGGCCGGTCACGGTGTAGCGCGCGAGGGCGGTGCCGTCGAGGCCGGTGACCGCGACGGAGGGCGCGGCGGCCGCGCCGAAGGCGGTCAGCGCACCGATCCCGCTGGGCAGCGCCAGCAGCACGCTGACCCGGTGGACGGCCCCGGGCAGCGCGTCGAGATCCACCGCGATGCGGTGCTCGGCGGCCGCCTGGCGGGGAACCTCGATCCCGGTACGCCGGGGCGCGCCCGGATGCGCGACCGCCTCGTTACCGGAGAGCCTGCCGTGTGCGTCGCCGAGCATGACCCCGGCGACGACGGGACCGCCCGCCGCCACCCGGATCTCCACCCGCGTCCGGTCCAGCGGATGGTTCTGCCCCCGGACCAGCTCGGCCGTCATCAGTCTTCCCCCTGCTTGTCGTGGCGCGTTCCCGGCCGGCTTCCGGGCGGCGGACCGGAGCGCCCGGGGCGGCGCGGCCCGGTGCGCGCTGCCGCGGTGTGTGGCTACAGGTGCGGCAGGATCGCCGGCACGAGGTCCTGGAAGGTACGGCCGACGGAGGGCTCACCGATGGCGGTCATCTGCCAGCCGTCGCCCACCCGGTGCACCTTGGACATGACCTGTGCGGTGTAGTCGCCGCCGCCCGTGAGGGTGTAGCGGGCCAGCTCCTCGCCGGTGGTCTCGTCCACCAGACGGCAGAAGGCATCCTGCACCTCGGCGAAGGTCTGGCCGGTGAAGGAGTTGACGGTGAACACGATCTGGTCGATGTGCACCGGCACCCGCGCCAGGTCCACCAGGATCGCCTCGTCGTCACCGCCCTTGCCCGCACCACCGACCAGGTTGTCGCCGGTGTGCCGGACCGCGCCGTCATCGCTGGTCAGGTGCTGGAAGAAGACGACATCTATGGGCTTCTTCTCGGCGAACAGCACCGCCGAGGCATCGAGGTCGATCTCACTGGTCCGCCTTCCGAACAGCCCGCGGCGCGGCGCCGAACGCCATCCCAGCCCCATCCGCACCGCGGTCAGGCTTCCTCCGTCGGACTTCTCCAGGCTGATGCCCTGTCCCTTGGCCAAATTGACCGACACGCGCCGTCCCCTCTCTGTACTGTCCCCGCCCAGCTTTCCGGCGGCCCCTTCGACCCTATGCACGCCGACGTGCCGAAAGCGGCTGTGGCTCGCCTTTTGTGGCGCTTCTGCAACACACCGGGAACCGCTGGGCACACCCCGTTCACTTGCGGTGATGCCCCGCTCAGGCGGATACGGCCCCGTCCGGACGGACCGGCCGGGCGCCGCCCCTTGGCTCACTCACCCTCAGCTGACGCCGCCCCGCTACTTCACCCCGGCCTCCCTCATTTGCCGCAGCTCCTTCTTCAGTTCGCCGACCTCGTCGCGGAGCCTGGCGGCGACCTCGAACTGCAGCTCGGCCGCGGCGGCCCGCATCCGCTCCGTCATCTCCTCGATGAGCTCGGCCAGTTCGGCGGCGGGACGGTCCGTCAGTGCCGCCGCTTCCTTGCCGCCCTTGCCCTTCGCGGCCTTGGCCCCCAGCGCCGGGACCGGTGCCTTGCCCTTGGTGTCCTTGGCCTCCGCGCCCTGGCGGTACCCCGTGCCCAGCAGCTCCCGGGTGTCGATCTCCTCCCGGGCGATCGTGGCGACGATGTCGCCGATCTTCTTGCGGAGCGGCTGCGGGTCGATGCCGTTCGCCTTGTTGTAGGCCAGCTGCTTCTCCCGGCGGCGGTTGGTCTCGTCGATGGCCTTCTCCATCGCCCGGGTGACCTTGTCGGCGTACATGTGCACCTGGCCGGAGACATTGCGCGCCGCGCGTCCGATGGTCTGGATGAGCGCCGAACCGGACCGCAGGAAGCCCTCCTTGTCGGCGTCCAGAATGGCCACCAGGGAGACCTCGGGGAGGTCGAGGCCCTCCCGCAGCAGGTTGATGCCCACCAGGACGTCGTACTCACCCGCTCGCAGCTCGCGCAGCAGCTCCACACGCCGCAGGGTGTCCACGTCGCTGTGCAGATAGCGGACCTGGATGCCGAGCTCGAGGAAGTAGTCGGTGAGGTCCTCGGCCATCTTCTTGGTGAGGGTGGTGACCAGGACGCGTTCGTTCTTCTCGGTGCGCGCACGGATCTCGTGCACCAGGTCGTCGATCTGCCCGTCGGTGGGCTTGACCACCACCTCCGGATCGACCAGACCGGTCGGACGGATGATCTGCTCCACGAAGCCGTCCCCGCGGGCCAGCTCGTACGGGCCCGGGGTCGCGGACAGATACACCGTCTGCCCGATGCGCCCGAGGAACTCTTCCCACTTCAGCGGCCGGTTGTCCATGGCCGACGGCAGCCGGAAGCCGTGCTCGACGAGGGTGCGCTTGCGGGAGGCGTCGCCCTCGTACATGGCGCCGATCTGCGGGACCGTGACATGCGACTCGTCGATGACCAGGAGGAAGTCGTCCGGGAAGTAGTCGATGAGGGTGTGGGGCGCGGAACCGGGCTCGCGGCCGTCCATGTGCATGGAGTAGTTCTCGATGCCCGAGCAGGAGCCGATCTGACGCATCATCTCGATGTCGTACGTGGTGCGCATCCGCAGCCGCTGGGCCTCCAGCATCTTGCCCTGCTTCTCCATGGTGGCGAGGCTGTCCGCCAGCTCGGCCTCGATCCCGGCGATGGCCCGCTCCATCCTCTCCGGCCCCGCGATGTAGTGGCTGGCCGGGAAGATGTACAGCTCCTGGTCGTCGGTGATCACCTCGCCGGTGAGCGGGTGGAGGGTGGACAGCGCCTCGATCTCGTCGCCGAACATCTCGATCCGCACGGCCAGCTCTTCGTAGACCGGGAAGATCTCGATGGTGTCGCCCCGCACCCGGAAGGTGCCGCGGGTGAAGGACACGTCGTTGCGGGTGTACTGGATGTCGACGAAGCGGCGCAGCAGCTGGTCGCGGTCGAATTCGTCGCCGACCTTCAGCGGCACCATCCGGTCGACGTACTCCTGCGGCGTACCGAGGCCGTAGATGCAGGACACCGAGGCGACGACGATGACATCACGCCGGGTGAGCAGCGAATTCGTGGCGGAGTGGCGCAGCCGTTCGACCTCCTCGTTGATGGAGGAGTCCTTCTCGATGTACGTATCGGACTGCGGGACGTACGCCTCGGGCTGGTAGTAGTCGTAGTAGGAGACGAAGTACTCGACGGCGTTGTTCGGCAGCAGCTCGCGGAATTCGTTGGCGAGCTGGGCCGCGAGGGTCTTGTTGGGCGCCAGGACGAGCGTCGGGCGCTGCAGCTTCTCGATCATCCACGCGGTGGTCGCCGACTTGCCGGTACCCGTGGCGCCCAGCAGGACGACGTCCTTTTCACCCCCGCGGACGCGCTTCTCCAGTTCGGCGATGGCCGCCGGCTGGTCGCCGCTGGGCTGGTAGGGGCTGACGACCTCGAAAGGCGCCACCGTGCGTTCGATCTTTGATACGGGCCGCATGGGATCCACCGTACGACCCTGCACTGACAACCGATGCGAGTAGCGCCCTGACCTGCGTCTTTGCAGGATGAGGGAAGCCTCCCGCGAGGGCCGGCGGGGCCCGGCCGGCGCGGGGCGGCGGACAGCGCGGCGCGTTCTGCGTTCGCCGCGGAGTGGCGCGGCCCCGGCCGCAGCACGCCGCCGGGGCCGGGGCCGACGCCGGGCACCCGGCAGACCGCCCGGTCCGGGACCGGTCGCACCGCGGCCCGGTTCCGTGATCCCGGGGGCGGGTCCGCGAGCCGACCGCGCCGGGCCGGCCTGCGGGGTGTTCGACCAAAACCGTTCAGAAGCACGACGGGTGACGCATCATCGGTCAAGATGCGCGGATGCCGTGGCTCCGGCAAGTTGGACGGCGTCGGGGCGTACGTCTGTCGCAGAGCTGATCCAGGCGACCTGCAACTGCGCGACGCTCCGGCACGGAACCCCGGCCACGTCCCGTTCAGCACCCGGCCACCGCACCACCGCCTGCCGCTACGGCCCGGCTGCGAGCCTCCGTCCGTCCGACCCCGGTACACGTCACTTCACGTCAGTTCACGTCCATGACGTCACGAGGAGTCCGTATGCGTATCCGCCCCGTCGCCACCGTCGCCGCCGGTGCGCTCCTGGGTCTGTCCGCGCTCGTCCTCTCCCCGGCCGCCCAGGCCGCGCCGCACGGACACCCTCCGGTGATGGTCGCCCACCGCGGTGCCGCGTCGTACGCCCCCGAGAACACGCTCGCCTCGATCGACGCCGCCGCCCGGCTCGGGTTCGAATGGGTCGAGAACGATGTCCAGCGCACCAAGGACGGCGAGCTGGTCATCCTCCATGACAGCTCGCTCGCCCGGACGACCAACGTGGAGCAGGTCTTTCCCGACCGGTCCCCGTGGAACGTGTCGGACTTCACGCTCCGCGAGATCGAGAAACTGGACGCGGGCAGCTGGTTCGGAGCGAAGTTCAAAGGGGAGCGGGTGCCGACCCTCGAGGACTACATGGACGAGGTCGAGCACAACGACCAGAGCCTGCTGATGGAGCTGAAGTCCCCGGAGCTCTACCCGGGCATCGAACGGGAGACCCTGCGGGAGCTACGCGGCGCGGGGTGGCTGAACAGCGCGCACCTCAAGGACCGGCTGGTCATCCAGAGCTTCAACGCGGATGCCATCAAGACGGTGCACAGGCTGCAGCCGGAGGTCAGGACGGGCTTCCTCGGCAATCCGTCCGTCGCCGACCTCCCGAAGTTCGCGAAGTACTGCGACCAGATCAACCCCGTCCACACCGCGGTCACCCGGGACTACGTGGCCGCCGTCCACGGTCTGAAGGGCCCGCACCGCCGGCCGCTGGACCTGTACACCTGGACCGTCGACGACCCGGCGACCGCGGTCAAGGTCGCCGGCCTGGGCGTCGACGGCATCATCAGCAACAAGCCCGACGTGGTGCGGGCCGCCGTGGGAGGCGAGGACGACGACTGACGTCCGGGCGGGCGCGGGGCGGGGCCGGCGGCCGGTGCCGGTCCGTTCCCGGCCGCGTTGTCAGTGGTGCGTCCTACCCTGAACAGGTGACGCACGAAGAGCAGGATTCCCCGCCGGCGGCCGCGCCGGACGCGGCACCGGAGACGACCCGGCGCGACTGGGCCTGGACGCGGCTGGAGACGCCCATCGGTCCGCTGCTGCTCGCCGCGACCGGCACGGGCCTGGTCCAGGTCGTCTTCCATGCCGACGCGCGCACGGCCCGCCGCGCGCTGACCCCTCTGGAGCAGCTCTTCGGCGGGCCGCCGCTCACCGGCATACCGCATCTGGCGACGGCCGTCTCCGAGCTGTCCGCCTATTTCGCCGGCGGGCTGCGGACCTTCACCGTCCCGCTGGACTGGTCGCTGTCCTCCGGGTTCTCCGCCCGTGTCCTGCGGATCCTGGCCTGCGATGTCCCCTATGGCGGCGTCGTCGGCTATCAGGATCTCGCCGACCGGGTCGGGGAGCCGGGCGCGGCCCGCGCGGTGGGCGCCGCGATGGGCTCCAACCCGCTGCCGGTGATCGTGCCCTGCCACCGTGTGGTGGCCAGTGACGGCGGGATCGGCGGTTTCGGCGGGGGTCTGGAGACCAAGCGCCTGCTGCTGGCCCTGGAAGGTGTGCTGCCCGCTCCGCTCTTCTGATTCCGTCCGTCGTCCGTCCGCCCCGAGTCCGGCTCCCACGAATGGCAGTGTCATGTCCCGTCAGATCGCTCTGCTCCGCGGCATCAACGTCGGCGGACACAACTCCTTCCCCAAGGCCGGACAGCTGGAGCTGGCCGAGTCCCTGGGCCTGAAGGACGTCTCGGTCCTGCTGCAGACCGGCAATATCGTCTTCGCCGACCCCGGTACGCCGCCGGAGGAGACGGCCCGGATGCTGCACGACCGGATCGCCGCCGAGCTCGGGCTGACGGTGCCGGTCGTGGTCCGGACGGCCGAGGAGCTGGCCGCCGCCGTCGCCGCGAATCCGTTCCCGCAGGCCGTGCCGGAGCCCAAGACCCTCCATGTGACGTTCCTGTCGGACGTGCCGGCCGACACCTCGCGACTGGACGCGCTCGACCCGGCGGCGTTCGCGCCCGATCAGTACCGCCTGATCGGGCGCGAACTGTATCTGTGGTGCCCCGGTGGCACCGGGCGCTCCAAGCTCGCCGAGACCGTGAGCCGCGCCCGGCTCGGGGTGACGGCCACCGCCCGTAACTGGAACACCGTCAGCAAGCTCCTGGCCCTGGCGGAGGCCTGACCCCGGGGGCGGCCGTCAGCGCCAGCCGTAGCGCTCGCGCAGCCGGTTGACGACGAGGTTGAAGCGGCCGCGGTCCAGTGCGCAGGCCTCGCGCCGCATCCCGGCCGGATGCACCCGCAGCACCCGGTCCACGGCCACCCAGGAGTCGCGCCCCGCGCGGTCCCACGGGCCGGCGCCCAGGGGCACCCATTCCCGGTCGTTGTGGTGGCCCTTGCTGGACAGCTGCACGGCCAGCAGCGTTCCGCCCGCCTCACGGGCGACGACCAGCACCGGACGGTCCTTGCCGCGGCCGTCGTTCTCCTCGTAGGGCACCCAGGTCCACACGATCTCTCCGGGATCCGGGTCGCCGTCGGGGTCGGGCGCATAGGTCATGGTCACGGTACCGATGGAGCGCGGCTGCGCCTCCACGGTCGCGGCCGGCCCCTGACTGCCGGGCAGCGCGTCGGGCTCATCGGGTGCGTTGAATGAAGTCGTCACGCGCTCACGCTAACCGCCGTCGCGAACGCGCTGATCAGCGGCCCGCGATCGGCGTTCCATGATCCGTTGTCAGTGGTCGGCCGTACGGTTTTTTCCGCGGGGGACGGCCGTGGGGCCGCCCGGGGAGGGGAGCACCATGTCCGAGGGCAGGACATATCTGGAACTGTCGCAAGAGGGCGGCGGTGCCCCCAAGTTCTACGAGGTGACGGTGCGGGGCACGGTGGTCTCGGTGCGCTACGGACGGATCGGCGCCGGCGGCCAGCAGCAGACCTCGACGTTCCCGACGGGGGAGAAAGCGCGGGCCGCGGCCGCGCGGAAGATCGGCGAGAAGGTCCGCAAGGGCTACGCACCGGCGGTACAGGGACAGCGGTCCGCCCGCCCGGTGACACGGCGCCAGGTCACCTCCACGCCCTCGACGGCCCGCGCGGTCGCACCGGTGCTGTGGCGCTTTCGCACCGGCGCGTCGGCGTTCGGCATCCATGTCGCGGAGGACCGCTGCTGGGTCGGCAATCAGCACGGCGACGTCTACACCCTGGGTCACGACGGCGAGGTACTGGCGCACTATCAGCTGCCCGACGGCGTCAAGTGCCTGGTGGCCGACGACTTCTGGATCTACGCCGGCTGTGACGACGGAACGGTCTACGACCTCTCGTCGAAGGTCCCCTTCGCCGCCTATGACATCGCCCCCGATGTCGACATCTTCTGGCTGGACATCCGCGAGGGCGTCCTCCATGTCGCCGACCGCGACGGCGGGCTGACGGTCATCGACCACGAGGACGAGTTCCAGTGGTCACGGCGCAGCGCGGGCGCACACGCCTGGATGGTGCGGCGGGACGAACGCGCCGTCTACCACGGCCACCACCGCGGGGTGACGGCCTACCGCGCCGACGGCAGCCGCGAGTTGTGGCACACACCGACCAACGGTGCGGTGCTGTTCGGCTGGCAGGAGGACCATGCGGTGTACGCCGGCACCGACCGGCGCGTGGTCCAGCGGCTGGCCAAGGACGATGGGACGCCGGAAGCCACCTACCGGTGCGACACGGTGGTCTACTCCTGCGCGACGGCTCCCGGCGGCCGCTATGTCTTCGCGGGTGACTCGGCCTCTTCGGTGTACTGCTTCGCCGCCGACGGCACCCGCCTGTGGAAGCTGGGCACCGGCGGCGGATCGGCCCTGTCGATGCAGTATCTGGACGAGAAGCTGTACCTGGTCACCACCGACGGGTCCCTGGTGTGTGTGGACGCGAGCGACGCCGCCGTCACCGCCGCCCGGTCGGGCACGGTGCCTCTCGCCCGGGAGGTGAAGTCGGCCGCCGCGCTGCCGACATACACCCCGTCGGCCTCGGTGCGGACGGTGGCCGCGGCCGACGCCTCGGGGATCGTGGTGGAGTGCGTGCAGGAGGGCGGCCGGCTGCGGGTCCATGTCGTCTCCGGCGGTCATGACCCCGCCTGGAACGTGCAGTTCCCGCGCCACATCCGCCGGGCCGGGGCGCGGTTTGCCGTCGATGATCTGGCGGCGGCCCCGGGCGGCTTCTACCGCGTCCGCGGGGAGATACGGCAGCTCGTTTGAGTCCCGGGCGACCGGGCCGGACGGGCGTCCAGGGGCCGGACCGGGCGCTCAGGACGTCCCGTTCCAGGCCGGGCGCCGGGGGTCGTCGGCACGTACGACGATGTCCGCCGCCTCCTCGGGCCGGGTCTCGGCCTCGTAGCGTGCGAACGCGGGCAGCGTCCAGCGCTCGCTCTCCGGGGTGCGGCGGGCGAGCGCGGCGGGTGACAGTTTCAGATGCACCGAGAGATCGAAGGGAAACCAGTGACCGAGCAGCAGCGGGCCGTGCAGCAACAGGACACCGCCGTGCGGAAGTTCGACGTATCCGCTGCGGGTCGCCCGGTCCGCGACCGGATCCCACAGATCGGGCAGCACCCGCCCGCTGCCACCCGGGTCCAGCGGCTGGAACACCTCGCGCCACAGTGCCTGCCGGTCGAACCACTCGTCGTGGAAGGCGTCGGGATCCTCACGGCCGTATTCGAGCCGCAGCGAGGCCGGGCGCAGAAAGCCGAAGGTGCCGGCCTTGTGCACCGCCCGCCCCCGCATCCGCAGCGCCTCGGCGAGCCGGCCGGCCAGATCGCCCGGCGAGGCCGCGGGTGCCCCGTCCACGGCCACCCGCAGCCAGGGGCTCCCGTCCTTCGCCGGCATCGCCACGAGGCGCTCGGCGAGCGCGTCGGTGAGCCGTTCCCAGGTGATCGCTTCGAGCCGCACCCCGCCATTCTGCCCGGACCCGCGGCGCGAGGGCGCCCCGTGTCAGCCGGGCGGCGGCGGGTTCGGCCCGGTGGTGAAGTCGAGGCGGGAGATGACGCCCGCCTGGATCACCGGACTGAGCTGTACCCCGCCGCTGACGGTGTTGTGCAACTCCCCCACGGTTCCGCGCTCCTTCTCGGGAGCCACCTCGTCGAGCAGCGCGCGCAGTTCGGCCGCCGCGGCCGGGTCCTCGCTCAGCAGCCGCCGCAGTCGCAGCCGCCAGGCCGCGGCCACCTCGGCCGCCCCGCTCTCGTCGCCCTCCTGCCGGGCCGCCGCCAGATCGGCGCGCGAGGCCTCCAGCTCACCGGCGAGGGCCTCCTCGTCGTCCGTGCCCCGGTGCCGGGCGAGGAAGACCGCCATTCTGCGGCGGACCGCCGTCCAGCCGTCCGTCGCCATCTGCTGCACCAGCGCCGTCGCCCCCGCCGTGGCGAGCGCCGCCAACTCCGGTTCCATCAGACCTCCCTGGGTGCCATCGGTCCGTCCTCGGGCGGCAGGTGCCGCGGGGCCGAGGCGAACGGGTTCATGGGCGGGCCGGCGGCCCGGCGCCGTGGTTCAGGCCTGGTTCGCGGACGGCCGGGCGGCTCCGTAGCGGCTGAGGACGGCGGCCGCCTCCTTCGTCGCCTCGATGACGCTGTCGGGGGCCACCGGCATGACGGACTTGAGCTTGAGGAGCAGCACCGCTCCCATGATGGAACCGTCCCACATGATCGGCGCCGCGCAGGAGTTCCATCCGGCCATGCACTCCTCGTACCCCAGGGCATGGCCGAGATCGCGCACCTCCGCGAGCGAGGCGACCAGCGCGTCGTTGTCCCGGTAGACGCCCGGTCCCGCCTGGTCGGGCACGGGCTCGGCCAGCACCCGCTGCTGCAGCACCTCGGGCAGGTAGGCGAGGATCGTCCGCCCGGAGGCCCCGGTGCGCAGGGAACGCGTCACGGACAGCACATCGCGCGGCGTCATTCCCAGCTCCGCGAGATCGGAGTCGCCGACGGCCATGTCGACGCACTGACGCTGCGCGCCGGAGAAGGGCGCCACCATGTAGAGGAAGGCCAGCCCCCCGTCGGTGACCTTCCGCAGCTCGCGCAGCACGGTCTGGGCGCCGTCGAGCCGGTGATCGAGCGCGGTGAAGGCGAGCTGGGCGGCCGAGGTCCGCAGCCGGTAGAGGCCGCGGTCCACCCGCTCGAAGATCCGCTGGTAGATGCCGGACTGCAGGATGCGGTAGACGACGGAGTCGTCCAGGCCGGTGAACTCGGCGATCTCACCGGGCCCGTGTGCGCAGCCGCCAAGTTCGGCGAACGCCGTCTGCACGAGGAAGACCCGCTCGGCATGGCCGGATCCCGACGTCCGGGAGCCCGCGGACGACGCACCCTTGGCTACCTGGCGCGGCTTCTTGGCGTGGCCCGCGGTCCCCGGCGCCCGGGCGGTGGTGCCCGAAGCGGGGTCGGGTGCGGTGGCCGAGGCCGAGGCCGACGGTCCCGAGGCTGTGGTGCGTTGGCCCATGGTGTGCTCTCTCCCCTGACAATGATCCGCGCCCGAAGGCGCACGGCTTGTACGGCGCGAGCCGGTCCCCCCGTCGCCCGTGGTTGCCGACGGCCGGCCCCGGCGTCGGCTCCCGCAGCCGTTCTGCCCGTCGGGCGCCCCGGGCTACCGGAATTATCGGGCGACCTCGAGCGCCAGTTTCCCGGTCGGGGTACGGGCAGCCAGCTCGCGGTGCGCCCGCGCCGCCTCACCCAGCCCGTGGACGGCGCCGGTGAGCGGCGTGAGGCTGCCGTCGGCGACCGCGTCGAACAGGGCCCGCATGGACGTCGGCAGTGCCGTACGGTCCGCGTAGAGCTGCGGCAGCCAAAAGCCCGAGACGGTGATGCTCCGCTCCATCAGCTCCCGGGTGGGCACGCTCGCCAGCTCGCCGCCGGCGAACCCGTACACGGCCAGCCGGCCGCGCGACGCGACGGCGGCGAGGGTCCGCTCGAAGGTGGCCCCGCCGGTCATCTCCAGCGCCGCCGCGACCGGGCCGCCGGCCGCGTCCAGGATGCGCTCGGTCAGGTCCTCGGCGGTCGAGTCGACCACCGCGTGGGCGCCCAACTCCTCGGCCAGCTTGCGCTTTTCCGGGGAGCTGGCGAGTCCGATGACCCGGGCCCCGGCGTGCGCGGCGAGCTGGACGGCCAGCGAGCCGACACCGCCCGCCGCGGCCGGCACGACGACGGTCTCGCCCCGGGTGAGGCGCAGCGAGGTGAAGAGCAGATGCCAGGCGCTGTTGCCCTGCAGCGCCAGGGCGACGGCCTGTGCGTCGCTGATGGCGTCGGGCACGTCCCAGGTGACCCGGCGGTGCAGCAGCGCCCGCTCCGCGTAGCCGCCGCCGCGGCACAGCCCGACGACGCGCCGGGTGCCGTCCACCGTCCCCACGACCTCGTTGCCGGGTACGTACGGCAGCTCGACGGGCGCGAGGTAGGAGTCCTCCCGTACGTGCACATCCGCGTAGTTGACACCGGCCAGGGCGACCTCGACCAGCGAGTGGCCGCCGCGGGGCGCGGGTTCGGGAACGTCCTCGAGCCGCAGCACGTCCGGACCGCCGAATTCTCGCATCACAATCGCGCGCACGACTCTCCCTCGGGTTCTCCACTGCGGTGCCCGCACAGGGTAGGCAGGCCGGTCGGGCACCCGCGGTCATCCGATCATTTCGCGCCAACCATGAGAGGCTTCCGGCACCATCACCCTTCTCCTGGTGAAATTTTTCGCCCTGCTTTCTCGCGACGCGAGAAAGCACCGCAGCGTTTTCCGCCCATTGCGCCGGTTTGCATCGGGTCTACCCCCCGGTACTCCCCGGGTGGCTGCCACGCGTCTCTCGTGCACACCCGGCTGTCGGATGTGATCGCCGCAGCCTACGATCCCGAAGAGTGTCCGCCGTTGACCAGATGTGACGGCTGCGTCCCCCTGGGCCGAGCGCGTTTTTCGAGGCAGTTGTGCTCGGCCGCCCCACCCGGTGACACGGGCAGGTGGTGGAGGGGGTGGCCGTGCGCGGGGCGAGGCCGGCACGGCCTGAGGGGGAATCATGATGGGGAAATCGGGGGGCGGCAGGCCGGCGTTCGCGTCGGCCTGCCGGGACCCACAACGTGCACTGCCACTTCTGCTGGCGCCTCTGCGCCTTCTGCGGACCGTGTCCGCGTCCCTGCCGTTCTCGCTGACGGCTTCTTTCACGGCCGCCACCGACGCCGTCATCGCCGCCGCACGCCGGCGTTCCCGTCCGTATGCGGCACCGCCCTTCCTGGAGGTGTCGCGCGCCGGCCGGGGAACCGTGCTCCGCCGCCGAGAAAGGGACTGCCCATGAACGCGTCGAGCTCTGCCGGCAGCAGCGGGCTCCAGTTCACCCACCCCTACCTCGCCGTGGTGCTCGGTGCCGGCTTCACGGGCATGCTCGCCGCCGCCACCCTGTCGCGTCACGCCGATGTCATCGTCGTCGAGCGCGAGCGGCTGCCGCGCACCCCTGCCCTGCCCACGGACCTGCCGCGGGCCCGGCATGCGCAGCTGCTGACGGGGGACGGCGCCCAGCTGGTCGAAGCGCTGCTGCCCGGCAGCATCGACCACTGGCTGGCCGAGGGGGCCCGCCGGATGCCGGTACCGGCCGGGATCACCGGCCGTTCCCCGGTGAACTGGTTAGGCCGGCGACCGCATGCGCAGCATCTGCTCGCCTGTTCGCGTGATCTGCTCGACCGGGCCATCCGCCGTCAGGTGCCCGACCTGCCCGGGGTGAGCGTCCTGGACGGCACCGAAGCGGCGGAGCTGACGGGCACCGCGGAACACGTGACCGGGGTACGGGTCCGGGACACCACCGGTGGCGAAACGTACCGCCTCGATGCCGACCTCGTCATCGATGCCACGGGGCGTCATTCCATCACCCCGTCCCGGCTGGCCGCGCTGGGCCTGCCCACCGTCCATGAGGACGTCTCGGACGCCGGGATCGTCTCGGCGACCCGTATCTTCCGCGCCCCGGAGGGCACGGAGAACTGCCCGGTGCTCACCGCCCGTTCCCCGCTCGTCCAGCCGGTTCCCGGTCCGTTCGCACCCCGGCGCGCGCTGCCCGGGAAGACGGCGACGCTGGTCCCGGTCGAGGGCGGCCGCTGGCTGGTCACGCTCACCGGTACCGGCGACGACCGGCCGTCCGAACACGCGGGCCGCTTCGTGCCGTTCGCCCACCGCTGCAGCTCGCTCATCGGCGACCTCATCGCGGACGCCGAGCCGTTGAGCGAGGTGCGGCTGACCCGCGACACGGCCGGCCGCCGGCGGCGCTATGAACAGCTGGCGTCGTGGCCCACGGGCTTCATCGCGCTCGGTGGCGCCGTGGTCTCGCTCGCCGCCGACTGCGGTCAGGGCCTTGCTCTGGCGGCCCACGGCGCCACCGCGCTGCGCCGGGTGCTGCGCCGCCACGGGATGGACGATCCGGCGCTCGCCGTCAGGACGCAGCGGGCCATCGGGCGCCTCGTCCAGGAACCGTGGGCCCTGGCCACCGGCGAGGCGCTCCCGTTCCCCGCCACCGGCCGGACCGCCGTCCGCCGTACGTACGTCGATGTCGTCACGGCCGCCGCTCCTGCCGCCCCGTTCCTGCGGCCCTCCACCGCGCTCGACCTGCTCCGCGGCGCGGCACGGCGCCGCCCGTCGGCCGACGCTTCCCCGGCCCGGCAGACGGCACCGAGCCCGGCGGCGGGGTCGTTGGCAGCGACGCCAGGCCCCTCGCCGGCTGCCGGCTCCCGGTCCCCGGCAGCGACCGACGCCACATCCCCGCTCCCGACGCTGCCGTCCGCCGCTCTTTCGGCGGCGCCCCGCCCCTCCGGATCCGCGCCCGACCCCGGACGCCTCCCGCGCCGGCTCGGCTTCACGCCGACGGCGCTGCGGCGTATCGGCGGGGCGAGCAGACGGAAGCCGACCGACGACTGAGGCCGGGGACGGTGGCCGTGGCGGTCGCTGGGCAGTACGCGGCGCCGCGTACTGCCCCCTGGGTCACCTGTCGCCGGCCGTTACGGTCCGCCGGTCTTCCGGCTCCCGGTCCTCCGGCTTCCGGTCCTCCGGCTCCCGGGGTTCCGTGGGAAGCCCCAGGAGACGGTGGGCCAAGGCAAGCGGAGCCTGGGGGTTGCGGACGGGGGCGGCGGCCGTGGCGCGGTGGGCGGGGAGGCGTTCGACGGTCGTGGTGCCGGTGTCGGATTCCAGGGCGGGTGCGTAGCCCGCGGCGCGCAGCGCGTCCAGGGTGGCGGCCGGCGGCCGGCCGCTGACCAGGACGGTCGGGGCGATCTCGCGCAGGCCGAGCGGACGCAGTGCGCGGTGCGCGGCGAGCTCCTTGAGGAGGGCTTCGTCGTCGGAGCGGATGCAGCAGGCGGCGGGCAGCACCCGCATCCGGCCGTGGGCGCGGGCGGCGTCCTGGACGAGGTACGCGAGCGGCTGCGGCAGGGTGCCGGTGACCGAGGCGCGGGTGAGGTCTTCGAGGAGCGTGGCGGCGGTGTGGCCGGAGTCCAGCGCGCGGCGTACGGAGTGCGGGGTGAAGCGCCAGGTCACGGCGTGGCCTTCGGATTCGCGGTCGGCCGCGGAGGCGAGGAGTCCGGTGAGCGCGGTGGAGGGGCGGCCGGGTACGACGGCGGTCAGATCGGCCTGGAAATGGGCCTGTTCGAGGAGCTGGGGCAGCAGTGCGGCGAGCGGCTCGTCGAGGGGCCGCGGGTCGGTGAGCAGCGCACGGCCGAGGGGGGTGAGGGTGCCGTGGGCGACCAGGCCCAGGTGGACGGCCTCGTGGAGGGTGTGAGCGGCGCGTTCCTCGGCCATGGGCCGGCGGGTGACGGCGAGGGGGCGGTACCAGTCGGCCGCCCGGAGGAGGTCCGTCCACGGGGTGCGGTGGTCCGATTCGTGCTGCGGGGGCTCGGTGAGCGGCAGCGCGGGGAGGGGTGTTCCGGCGTCGAGGGGGACGGTGGCCAGCGCGGCGAGGAGGGCGTGCCGGAAGGCGGGCGCGTGCCGGTCGTGCCCGCGGACCAGTGCGGTGGGGGTCTCGCCGAACGGGGTGTGGGTGGGGATGTCCCACAGATCGGACCAGGCGGCCAGGACGGGGGCGAGGCGGGCTCCGGGCGGGCGGGTGAGCCAGTCGTCGTAGGCGCCGGTGGGCAGGGCGGTGATGCCGGACGGGGTACGGGTGAGGGCGATGAGTCCGGCGGCGAGGGTGAGGTCGAGGAGGAGGCGGGTGTGCGGTTCGCCGGCGCCGGCCGCCTTGGCCAGCCGTTTGATCTCCCGTACGGTCAGCCCGCCCGACTTGCGCAGGGCGGCGGGCTGCGTCGCAAGAGAGGCCAGCAGGCGCTCCACGGTGGCGTCCAGGGTCGCCACGGCGGTCCGGGATTCGTCGTGCGGCGAGGTCCGGGGAACGGCTGCGGCGGGCTCTTGCGGGGCGGCAGGGGTGTCCGGGACGGGCCGCGGGGCGTCCGCGAGGAACGGTCCGAAGTCGTGGGCGGCGAGGAGTTGGGGGGCCCGGGGCGGGACGACGATCGTGCCGTCCTCGGCCGGTGCGGCGAGGCCGTCGTCGCAGAGGGCGTGCAGGGCGTTCTCGGCGGCGGTGCGGGCGGGGCCGGGCGAGGTGGCGCCGAGGGCGGCGAACACGTCCTGGGCCGGGACGGGTTCGGTGGCCAGATGCGCGAAGGACAGCCGGTGTGCCATCAGGGACTGGTAGTCGGCGCCCGGGGCGGGGGCGACGGGCCCTGGGGCGGCCTGCCCGGCGTGCTCCTGGCTGATGCGGGCGGCGGTGGCGAGCACCGTCAGCCGGGGGTGGTCGAGGTGCACCACCAGTTGGTGGAGGGTTTCGTACGACCACAAGGTGCTTGCCAGGCCGCGGAGTTCGGTGGGCGCGGGGCGGCGGGCGAGCGGCTCGGCGTGGCGGGTGAGGAGCGCGGCCAGCTCCTCGGGGGTGCGCCGGGCGAGGGATTGGGTGAGTGCGTCGAGACCTTCCACGCCGTTGAGGTTAGTCATCGCGCGACCAGGGCGGTGAGGGCGCCCACGGGGTCGGGGTCCGCGGGACCGGCGGGCCACCAGTCCTCGGTGCCGGGTTCGGATTCGTAGGGGTACCAGCGGTGGTCGTGGCCGAAGCGGAGCTGGATGCCGCGGTCCGGGTCGGTGAGGTGGTTGTGGCGCGGACGCAGGGGCGGGAGGTCCGCGGCGAGGAGGGCGCTGCGGGCCCGGTCGAAGTCGCCGGCCGGGGGGTTCCAGGGGGTGTCGAGGAGGACGAGGCCTTCGGGGCCGCCCTGTCGCCAGGCGGCGACGGCGCGGGCCACGTCCGTGGGCGTCCGGCCGGTCGCCGCGGCGAGGTCGCGGTAGAGGGCGCGGGTGGTGGCGGTCAGGCCGGCGGTGGGGTGGGCGGTGGCGGTGAGGCGGATGGCGTCCTCCCAGGCGGGCAGGGCCGGGAACGGGCTGTGGAGGGCCGTTCGCCCCGCGCCGGGGCCCGGGGTGCCGGCGGCGGAGACGCAGGCGTGCGCGCGGGCGGCGGCGTCGGCTGCCAGGAATTCCAGGGTGGCGGGGTCGAAGGGGAGTCCGTCGCCGTCCGGGAGGGCCGGAGGGCGGCCGGGCTGCGGTGGCACCGGCAGCGGTGGCGGAAGAGGCGGCCGGGGGCGGTCGGCGAGGGCTGACCGGGCCGGGACGCCGCGCAACGGGACCTCGGCCGCTGCCGGTTGCTCCCCGGAGGCGTCGCCGGTGGCCGTCGGGGAGCCCCCTTCGGCACGGGGGGCGGACGGCTCTCCCACGGCCCCGGTCCCGGTCCCGGGCCCGCGGCGGTACGGGGCCGGCCGGCCGTCGGTGGGGGCCTGGTCCCGGGCCTCGCGGGTCTCGCGGGCGGTGAGGGCGGTGTTGCGGCGCGAGAGGGCGTCGAGGAGTTCGCGTTCGCCGCGGCCGCGCATCAGCAACAGCACGAACGGGTCGGCGTCCAGGAGCCGGGCCACCTGGAAGCAGAGCGCGGCGGCGTGCTTGCAGGGGCGGCCGTGGTCGGGGCACGAGCACCGGGGGACGAGGTCGCCCGGCCCCGGAAGGAGGTGTACCTCGCCGTCGGCCAGTGCGGGCGGAAGCGTTTTGGCCAGCAGGGCGGTGAGCCGGCCGGGGTCCGCGGCGATGGCGTCCAGGAGGCCGTCCCACTCCTGGTCCGTGAGGGTCCGGAGGCGGATTTCGGCGCTGTAGGGCCGGGGTCTGCTGCCGCGGACGGTGGCGACGATGCGGCCGGGGGTGACGTTGATGGTGTCGACATGGCCGTCGCGGGCGTAGGTCCGGCCGCGGGCGAGCCGGGCGCTGTCGAGGGCGGTGGTCTCCAGTGCGTCCAGCCAGGCGCTGCCCCACCAGGATTCGGCGAACAGTCCCCGGGCGCCGGTACGGGCCGGCAGGGGCGGGAAGGTACGGGAGCGGTCCGCGCGGGCCAGCCGGTCCGCTGCGGCGTCGCGCCCGGAGGCGGGGCGTGGGGTCATCCGGGCCTCCTGAGGGAGACGAGGTCGGCGAGGTCGGCGTCGGACAGCTCGGTCAGCGCGGTCTCGCCGCCGGTCAGCACCGCGTCGGCGAGCGCCCTCTTGGCGCCGAGGAGTTGGGCGATGTTGTCCTCGACGGTGCCCTCGGCGATCAGCCGGTGGACCTGGACGGGCTGGGTCTGGCCGATGCGGTACGCGCGGTCGGTGGCCTGCTCCTCCACGGCCGGGTTCCACCAGCGGTCGTAGTGGATCACATGGCCGGCGCGGGTCAGGTTCAGGCCGGTGCCGGCCGCCTTCAGCGACAGCAGGAAGACGGGGACGTGCCCCGACTGGAAGCGGTCGACCATCTTCTCCCGTTCGGCTACCGGGGTGCCGCCGTGCAGCAGCTGTACCGGGATGCCGCGCCGGGTCAGATGCGCCTCCAGCAGCCGGGCCATGCCCACGTACTGGGTGAAGATCAGGGTGGCGCCGCCCTCGGCGAGGATGGTGTCGAGGAGTTCGTCGAGGAGTTCGAGTTTCCCGGAGCGGGCCACGACGCCGGGGGTGGTCTCCTTGAGGTACTGCGCCGGGTGGTTGCAGATCTGTTTGAGGGCGGTCAGCAGCTTCATGACCAGGCCGCGGCGGGCGATGCCCTCGGCGGTCTCGATCCGGGAGAGCGTCTCTCGGACGACGGCCTGGTAGAGCGCGGCCTGTTCGCGCCCCAGTGCCACCGGGTGGTCCGTCTCCGTCTTGGGCGGGAGTTCGGGGGCGATGCCGGGGTCGGACTTCTTGCGGCGCAGAATGAACGGGCGCAGCAGTCGGGCCAGCCGCTCGGCCGCCGCCGGGTCCTCACCGCCCTCGACCTCACGGGCGTGCAGCGCACGGAAGGTCTTGAGGGATCCGAGGAGCCCGGGGGTCGTCCAGTCCAGGAGGGCCCAGAGCTCCGAGAGGTTGTTCTCCACGGGCGTGCCGGTGAGGGCGATCCGGGCGGGTGCCTTGATACTGCGCAGCGCCTTGGCGGTCGAGGAGCGCGGGTTCTTCACATGCTGCGCCTCGTCGGCGACGACCCATGCCCACGGCCGGCCGGCCAGGTGGGGCGCGCTGCTGCGCATCGTGCCGTAGGTCGTCAGAACGAAGCCGCCGTCCAGGCCGTCGAGGCTGCGGCCGGGTCCGTGGAAGCGGCGTACGGGTGTGCCGGGGGCGAAGCGCTCGATCTCGCGCTGCCAGTTGCCGAGGAGGGAGGCCGGGCAGACGACGAGCACCGGTGCGCCGGGCCGGCGGTGCAGATGCAGCGCGATGACGGTGATGGTCTTGCCCAGGCCCATGTCGTCGGCGAGGCACCCGCCCAGGCCGAGCGAGGTCATGGTGTCGAGCCAGGCCATGCCCCGTAGTTGGTAGTCGCGCAGGGTGGCACGCAGCCCGGGCGGCTGGGGCAGGGCGCGCGCTTCGGTGGTGAGGCGGCCGCGCAGTGCGGCGAGTGCGCCCTGCGGCACCACCTCGACCTCCTCGCCGTCCACCTCCGTGGTGCCGTGGAGCGTCGCGGCGAGGGCGTCGGCCGGTTCCAGATAGCCCAGTTCGCGCTTACGGGCCTTGCGGACGAGTCCGGGGTCGACCAGGACCCACCGGTCGCGCAGTCGGACGACGGGGCGGTGCGCCTCGGCGAGGGCGTCCATTTCCGCCTCGGTCAGCGGGACCCCGTCCATCGCCACCTGCCAGCGGAACTGGAGCAGTTCACGGGTGTCGAAGAAGCCGAAACCGTCCGCGGCCGAGCCGGGTGCCGGGCGCAGGACCGCCGCCGCGGTCAGTCCGCGGACCATCTCCCTGGGCCAGTGGACGGCCACTCCGGCGGCGGCCAGACGCGGTGCGGCCGCGCCCAGCAGCTCGTACAACTCGTCCTCGCCGAGCGGCAGTACATCGGGCACCGGCCGCTCCAGGAGGCGGCTGAGCGGCGCCCACACCCGGGTGGCGCGGCGCAGCGTGAGGAGGGTGTCGACGCGGGAGCGCGCCCCGAAGTGCTCGGGCCCCTCGCCCTCCCACAGGTCCCGGGCGTCGGCGACCAGGGTGGGGTGGGTCAGGCTGTGCACCTGCACTACAGCGGCGGCCGCGCTGCGCTCTTCGGCGTCGCCCGCCCCGCTCTCCTCCTTCCGGTCGAAGAGCCGGTGCGAGGAGAGGTCGAGGCGCAGCGAGAGCCGTACCCCCGCGTCGATGCCGGCCGCGGCTTCGGCGGCCCAGTCCCGTGCGCCGGGCAGGTGTTGCGGTGTCGTCGCGGCGAACGGGGCACCGGCCACCAATGCGGCGGCGGGGGTGCGCGGCAGGGTGTCGACGACCGCGTCCACGTAGCGCCGGATCAGATCCGCGGGATCGTGCAGCTGTAGCGGGCGGCTGCCGGGGAGTGGCACGGGACAGGCCTCGGCGGGCATGGCGGCGGCGATGGCCCGCAGATGCGCGATGTCGTCGGGGTCGAGCGGACCGGCGCGCCAGGCGTCGGTGTCGTCGGCGGTGAGTCCCGGGAGCAGTCTGCCGCGGGCGGCGAGGTGCAGCGCGTGGAGGGTGGCCGCTCCCCAGCAGGCGGCGGCCGGATGGGCGTCCGGATCGTGCCGGGCACGGATCAACAGCGGGACGGCCTCGGTCAGCGGGAGCAGCACGGCGGGGACAGCGCGGCTGCGGGCGCCGTTTCCGTGACGGCGGGCGACGGTCAGCTGCCCCGGCCCGGCGGCCCCCTCCCGCTCCGTCCCCGACGCATCGAGTTCTGTGGTGAGTACATCCGGGAGCGGGCCGCCGTCCGGCCGCCAGAGCGCGATCTTCCCCGCGCGCGGCGGCTGGGCGGGCAGGAAGACCGCGGCGCAGCGGATCGCACCGGCGCCGGTCCCGCCGGCCTCCCCCACGCCCCCGGACCCGGTCGCGGGCGAGCCGTCCGGCGGCCGGGTCTCCCCTGCCGCCGCCTGCCGCCGCCTCGTCATGCCATCCCTCACCGCTCGGCCGTTCCGTTCCGGCCGCGGCGCTCCCCGAGGCTGCCGCGCCCGTCCTGCTGCTGTGTCCCCGACCTGCGAGTCTACGGTCGTACGCACGGTGTCTTCCGTCCCTCCCCCAGCGTCCCGGCACTCCCTCGCGCGCCTCGCGACGAAGTGCCGGACATACGCCAAGCCCAGCCGGCCTTCGGTCACGGCACCTCCTCGCCGACCCCGCGGGAGAAGGCGAACTCCTCGCCCGCTCCCACCGCGGCCCGCGCGGGCCGTGCCGTGATGACGAGGTAAGCAGACGGCACTGACAACGCGGCCCGACGGCAGGACGCGCGGGGTGCGTCCCGCCCCCGCCCCCGCACCGCGCACCGCGCACCGCGCACCGCGCACCGCGCACCGGCCGGAGTTATCCACAGGCCTCACCATCCCCCTCGCCCTCCGCCTCAAATCCGCTACGGTGAGCGATGTCATCACTCTCAGTGACCAGCCGATATCGGTGTCACTGCCGATGTCCATGCCGGTGAGGAGCTGCCATGAACACCCCCACGCCCGAACAAGCCGCCGCGACAGAAGCCTTTTCGACCGGGGCGCATCTGGTGATCCAGGCCGGTGCCGGGACAGGAAAGACCACCACCCTCGCCATGCTCGCCCGCACCGCGCGGCGACAGGGCCGATCGGGCCGCTACATCGCCTTCAACAGAGCGGTCGCGCGCCATGCCGCCCGGTCCTTCCCCTCCAAAGTGCCCTGCGAGACCGCTCATGCCCTCGCCTACACCGCCGTGGGCAGAAGATTCCAGGCGCGCATGAACTCCCCTCGGCAAGCGGGCTGGCGCACCGGAGCTGCTCTGGGCATCGACGACGGAATGAGGGTGCGCCTCGGGGAACGCACCCTCACGCACAAAGCCCTCTCGCACACGGTGCTGCGCACCGTCACCCGCTTCTGCCAGTCGGCCGACGCGGAGGTGGCGTCACACCATGTCCCAGCCCTGCGCGGAGCCGAACCCGCCCCGCTGCACACACACCTCGCCGAACTCGTCCTGCCCTACGCGCGCAAAGCCTGGGCCGATCTTCAGCAACCGGGCCACGGCGTCGTCCGCTTCGAGCACGACCACTACCTCAAGATGTGGGCACTGAGCGAGCCCGTCATCCCTGCGGACTTCCTGCTCCTGGACGAGGCACAGGACACCAACCCGGTGGTGGAGCAGGTCTTCACGGCCCAGCGCGACCACGCACAGCTGGTGATGGTCGGGGACTCCGCTCAAGCCATCTACGGCTGGCGTGGCGCGCGCGATGTCATGACGGGATTCGACGGGAGACAGCTCAGCCTCTCCCGCTCGTTCCGCTTCGGGCCGTCGCTCGCGGCCGAGGCCAACCGCTGGCTCACGATCGTCGGCGCACCGCTCCGGCTCACAGGTGCGCCCGACCTGAAGACACACGTGCGTCAGGTACGCGCGCCGGAGGCAATTCTGTGCCGGACGAATGCGGGGGCGATGGTGGAGGTGATACGGCAGCTGGCAGCGGGCCACCGGCTCGCACTGGCAGGCGGCGGCGAGGCGCTCGGCGCTCTTGCCCGTGCGGCACACGACCTCGATGCCGGCCGCCGCACCGCCCACCCCGAGCTGCTGCTCTTCGAGACCTGGGGCGAGTTGCGCGAGTACGCGGAGTTCGATCCGGCCGGACGGGATCTGCTGCCGCTGGTGGAGCTGGTCGACGAGCACGGCACACCGGCCCTGCTGCGCGCCCTCCAGCAGCTCTCCCCCGAGGAGTCCGCCGAGGTCACCGTTTCCACAGCCCACCGGGCCAAGGGGCGGGAGTGGGCGAGCGTACGCATCGCGGACGACTTCACAGGCCCCGATGATCTCGACGAGCTCGGCGAGGACGGCGCCCCGCTCCCGGGTCCGATCGACCTCGACGAGGCACGTCTTGCCTATGTCGCGGTGACCCGCGCCCGCTCACTGCTCGACATCGGCGGACTGTCCTGGATCAACGGCCACCCCGCCGGCGACCCGCGCCCAGCCGCCGGGGAACCCGCGGAGCAGGCCTCGGAAGGCAGGGAGCAACCGACGAAAAGAGGTGCCGGGAAGTGGTGACTGACCGGTCGATCGGGAGGATCCTGGAGAAGGGAGATGGGTGCTGATGCGTACGGGAAATGAGCCCCTTCAGGCACGCAGCCCGCTGAAAATACGCTGTGCGCTGGCGCTGTGGGGCTTGCTGTGGGCGATCGCCGGAGCCGTGGCCTTCATCGACGTCGGGCGGCCGGAATGGGCGGCAGCATGTGCGGCGCTGGCCGTGGTGGCGACCGCGGACCTGATCATGGTGATCCGCCACATCCGCCAGGGACCCCACTACCAGCCGGGCAAGGACATACCGCCGTACGCGCCCGACCGCGGCCGGAACGACGCGTTCGGCATACGGAACACCGCCGGTCGCAGACGGAACACCGGACGGTAGAGGTCGCGCGGGGCGGCAGCCAGCGGTCCGCAGCGGCAGAACGGGGCGGTCCAGGCCGGCAGGTCAGACAGGCACGATCGGAGGCAGGAACGAGGTATCCGGTCGGGCTTCAGTCCGGCTTCCTCCTGCTGGGCTCTCAAGGCGCCCGAACGGAATCCGCGATCCTGTGACCCGGTAACGACCGAGGCTCGGGGGACTTGGGTACGGGTCCGGGCCGCCGGTCCTCCCAGCGAGGTGGCTCCCCGGAACACCCTGGACACCAGAACACCAACATCTGCCTGTGCTGCCACTGGGCGGGCACAACCTACGGCAGGGGGCGGTGCATTCGCCCCCACCGTCTCGGTGTGGCTACTCCGGATCGTGGTCCGGGTCGCCGTGGTCCTGAGCGGGTGCGCTGTTGCCCGTCTCGGGCGCGAAACGGGCCGCCTCGATGAACTCCGGACGCGGCTCCAGGGCGGCCGCCAGCCGGAAGTGGCGCAGCGCCTCCTTGGAACGATCGGCGCGCTCCAGAGTGCGGCCGAGGGCGAAGTGCGCGAAGGCATTGTCCGGTTCGCGTTCCAGCACGGTCTGGAACTCGAGTTCCGCGGGCCGCAATTGGGCCGCGAGGAAGAAGGCGCGGGCGCGCAACAGCCGGGCCGCGGTGTTCTCGGGGTGCGCGGTGATGACCGAGTCCAGCAGCTGGATCGCGCCGCGCGGGTCACGGGCCGCCAACAGCTGCTCCGCAGCGCGGAAGTCGATCACATGCGTCTCGGGGCTGCTTTCGGGCACGGCCCGCTCCTCTCCGTCGCCGTCGGGACGCGCGTCAGCTACGGACCGTACGGCGCTACCTGGGGCACAACAATCCCCCCGGCCGCGGCATTCCCCGGCCTGCGCAGCCTCAACCGGCCAGCCGGCAACGCGTGAGGCCGAAACGATCCGGACGGAGAGGCCGGCTGAGGAGGGATGGGGCGCGGGACGGGCCCAAGGGAGGAGGCGAGGGGGTGGGGAGGGCGGGGGTGGGGGCGGGGGTGGGGAGGGCGCCCCCGCCCCCGGGGAAAGCACCCCAGGCAGAAGCCACCCCGCCCGACCAGCACCCCGGCCCCCACCCCCCTGCCGGACACCCCGGACCACGTCCACCTACAAGCTGATGTGGTACGCCTTGCGCAACGTCTCGTGCACGGTCCACTGCGTACGGTCGCCCTCGCGCAGGACGCAGGCGTCGCCGGGTCCCACTTCGAGCACGGGGCCGCCGTCGACCTCGATGGTGGCGCGCCCGCTGACGACCACGAACAGTTCGTTGGCCTCGGTGTCGGTGACCACTCCCGGGGTGATCTGCCAGATGCCCCGGATCTGCCGCCCGTCGGGCGACTCCCACAACACCTTGCCCGTCACCACGGGCTCGCCGGAGACGATCTGGGCGGGGTCCAGCGGTTCCACTTCCAGTGCGTCGTCCGCGAGGCCGGGGACGTTGACCACGAACGAGGCGGGGGCGGAGCCGGCGGCGGAGAGGGGCGCGGAGGCGGCCCCGGTGCCGGGCGTCTGGGGGTCGAGATCGGAAGGAGCAGTCATGGCGGCGAGGGTACCGTCCGGCCTCAGGCGCTCCGCAGCCGCTCCCACACCGCGCGGACCTGCGGTTCCAGCGCATCCAGCGGTCCGTTGTTGTCGATCACCAGATTCGCGACCGCCAGCCGCTGTTCGCGGGTCGCCTGGGCCGCCATCCGGGACGTGGCCTCGTCCTCCGCCATCCCCCGCAGCCGCACCAAGCGGTCCAGCTGGGTCTGCGGTGCGGCGTCGACCACGACCACCAGGTCGTACAGCGGCGCCAGGCCGTTCTCCGTCAGCAGCGGGACGTCGTGCACGACCACCGCGTCCGGGCCCGCCGCTGCTTCGAGTTCGGCTGACCGTGCCCCCACCAGGGGGTGCACGATCGCATTGAGCGCCTTCAGCTTCTGCGGGTCGGCGAAGACGATCCCGCCCAGCTTCGGCCGGTCGAGCGTGCCGTCCGGTGTGAGTACACCGTCCCCGAACTCCGCGACCACGGCCGCCAGTCCGGGTGTGCCCGGCTCGACGACCTCGCGTGCGATCTTGTCGGCGTCGACGATCACCGCGCCGTATGACGCCAGCAGTCGCGAGACCTCACTCTTGCCCGCGCCGATTCCGCCGGTCAGCCCCACCTTCACCATGGGCCCACGCTATACGGTGCGCCCAGCGGACGGCAGCGCTGGAGGCGCCGACGGCTCATGCGCCGGCCAGTCCACGCGCCGGCCGACGCAGGTGCCGGCCGGCTCAGGCTCCGCCCGCTTCAGGCCCCGGCCGCGCCGCCGTCGCCCTCCCGCTCCGCAAGGAAGCGCTCGAAGTCCCTGCCGATCTCATCGGCCGAGGGGAGTTCCGCCGGCTCGGCCACCAGGCTCCCCCGGCTTTCCGCGCCGGCCACCGCGTCGTACTGATGCTCCAGCCCGCTGACCAGGGCCACCAGTTCCTCGTCGCCCTCCGAGATCTGCCGCTCGATCTCCTCCTGCGTGCGCAGGGCCTCCGTGCGGAGTGAGTGTGCGGCGCCGGGCAGGACCAGCCCCGTCGCGGCGGTCACGGCCTCCAGCGCGGTCAGCGCGGCGTCCGGGTAGGCGGACCGGGCGATGTAGTGCGGTACGTGGGCCGCCACGCCCAGCACGTCGTGGCCGGCTTCGGCGAGCCGGAATTCGATCAGAGCCTCGGCGCTGCCGGGGACCTGCGCCTCGTCGAAGAAGGCGCTGTGACCCGGCATCAGGTCGGTGCGGTTGCCGTGCGGGGTGATGCCCACGGGGCGGGTGTGCGGGACGCCCATGGGGATGCCGTGGAAGTTGACCGAGAGGCGTACGCCCAGGCGCTCCACGATGTCCTGCACCGCGCCCGCGAAGCGCTCCCACTCCACGTCCGGTTCGGGTCCGGAGAGCAGGAGGAAGGGGGCATCGGTGGTGTCCCGTACGAGCCGCAGTTCGATGCGCGGGGTCTCGTAGGCGGTCCAGCGGCTGCGCTCGAAGGTGAGCAGCGGGCGGCGGGCCCGGTAGTCGACGAGGCGGTCGTGGTCGAAGCGGGCGACGACCTGGTGCGGCAGGCCGTCCAGCAGCCGTTCGACGATCTGGTCGCCGGTCTCGCCGGCGTCGATGTACCCGTCGAAGTGGTACAGCAGCACCAGTCCGGCGGAGTCCCTGGAGGCGATGGCCTCCACCTCCGCGAGCCCGCTGGGCTCCCATTCGTACAAACCCTGGGGATCCAACACAGTGACCGCTCCTCCTCGTTCTCATGGGCGGCAACGCATGAACAGGCGTGAGCATTCCCGACGACCCGCGTGCGAGGTCCTGCGCCCTCACAGACGGCCGGGCTCCCGCGCCCGTTCCGGCCGGCCCGCACCTCGGGCCACCCGGCCCCGCGCCCCGGCTCCTCCGACATGTGCACCGGACTCCCCACCCGACGCCACGCGCCAGCCCCCGCACCTCACGCCTACCCCGTCCCCCTCATCTCACCTTCCGCACTCCGCTTTTCGGCCGGTGAACTCCCCTTCCCGGAGGGCGAGTTCATCATCACTCCCCTCGCTTCCGCATCTTGAGGCACGAGAGCCCCTCCTCTACCTCCCCCACGGAACCCCTGCGCCCCCACCCCGCGGGCACGACACACACACGGCGAAGGCCCGCTCCCCCGTGAGGGGGAACGGGCCTTCGTCTATCGGCTAGTGCCTAGGGGCGAGAGCTCAGCTCTGGCCGCCGGCCAGCTTCTCGCGGAGCGCGGCGAGGGCCTCGTCCGACGCCAGGGCGCCGGAGTTGTCCGCCGACTCCGAGGAGTAGGAGCCGCCGCCGCCACCGGCGTTGCCGCCGCTGGCCTGGCCGCCACCCTGCGCCGCCGGCGCCGCAGCACCCTCGGCCGCAGCCTGCTCGTCGGCCTCGCGGGACTTGATGACCTGAGCCTGGTGCTGCTCGAAGCGCGTCTGCGCCTCGGCGTACTGGTTCTCCCACGCCTCGCGCTGGGTCTCGTAGCCCTCGAGCCAGTCGTTGGTCTCGGGGTCGAAGCCCTCGGGGTAGATGTAGTTGCCCTGGTCGTCGTAGGACGCGGCCATGCCGTACAGGGTCGGGTCGAACTCGACCGCCGACGGGTCGGCACCGAAGGACTCGTTGGCCTGCTTCAGCGAGAGGCTGATGCGGCGGCGCTCGAGGTCGATGTCGATGACCTTGACGAAGATCTCGTCGTTGACCTGGACAACCTGCTCCGGGATCTCGACGTGGCGCTCGGCCAGCTCGGAGATGTGGACCAGGCCCTCGATGCCCTCGTCGACGCGCACGAACGCACCGAAGGGAACGAGCTTGGTGACCTTACCCGGGACGACCTGACCGATCTGGTGGGTACGGGCGAACTGCTGCCACGGGTCTTCCTGGGTCGCCTTGAGCGACAGGGACACGCGCTCGCGGTCCATGTCGACGTCCAGGACCTCGACCGTGACCTCCTGGCCGACCTCGACGACCTCGGAGGGGTGGTCGATGTGCTTCCAGGACAGCTCGGAGACGTGCACGAGACCGTCGACGCCGCCCAGGTCCACGAAGGCACCGAAGTTGACGATGGAGGAGACGACGCCGGAGCGCACCTGACCCTTCTGGAGGGTGGTGAGGAAGGTCTGGCGGACCTCGCTCTGGGTCTGCTCCAGCCAGGCACGGCGGGACAGGACCACGTTGTTGCGGTTCTTGTCCAGCTCGATGATCTTGGCCTCGAGCTCCTTGCCCACGTAGGGCTGGAGGTCGCGGACGCGGCGCATCTCGACCAGGGAGGCCGGGAGGAAGCCACGGAGGCCGATGTCGAGGATGAGACCACCCTTGACGACCTCGATGACGGTACCGGTGACGATCCCGTCCTCTTCCTTGATCTTCTCGATGGTGCCCCAGGCGCGCTCGTACTGGGCGCGCTTCTTCGAGAGGATCAGGCGGCCTTCCTTGTCCTCCTTCTGGAGGACCAGGGCCTCGATCTCGTCACCGACGGCAACGACCTCGTTGGGGTCGACATCGTGCTTGATCGAGAGCTCGCGGCTCGGGATCACGCCTTCGGTCTTGTAACCGATGTCGAGCAGGACCTCGTCCCGGTCGACCTTCACGATGACGCCGTCGACGATGTCGCCGTCGTTGAAGTACTTGATCGTCTCGTCGATCGCGGCGAGGAAGGCTTCCTCGTTACCGATGTCGTTGACCGCAACCTGCGGGGTGGTGGCGGTGGTCTCGGTGCTGCTCGTCATGTGGGTAAAGGCTCCGGTGCGGACATTGAAGTCGTAGGTACTGCTACGCCGAGAGCCTCTATCGCCTCTGCATAAGCCGGACAGTGTCAAAGACGAATCCGCCGGAAGCCCGCAGATGCCGGAGCATCCGGGAGCGACCCGAAACGCCTCAAAACCGAGGGGACATACATACAGATGCGAGCGCGGCCTGCTCCGTCTGAGGCGCGCAAGCCCGCAGCGCAACTTGTAGCATACGGGGGCAGCCGGACCCGGTCAATGCGCGAACGCGCACACCCGGGGCAGAACGCCCCATAACCGGCACACGCGATGTTCCGCGAGGTCGAACGGCCTCACAGTCCCTGCAGCGACAAGCAGAGCGAACACTACGACGACGGGCGCCATGAACCAAGAGCACGAGCCGGAGGCGACCCGCCGTGACGCCTCGGACACCGAGAGCAGCCGGGCCAGCCGGGGCTGGTGGGACAGCAACGCGGACGAGTACCAGAGCGAGCACGGAACGTTCCTGGGGGACGACCGGTTCATCTGGGGACCCGAGGGGCTGGACGAGGCGGAGGCCGCACTGCTCGGGCCGGCGGCTGAGCTGAAGGGGCGGCGGGTCCTGGAGATCGGGGCCGGCGCGGCGCAGTGCTCCCGATGGCTGGCGGCGCAGGGCGCGCTGCCCGTGGCGCTGGACCTCTCCCACCGGCAGTTGCAGCATGCGCTGCGGATCGCCGGCGGGGCGGCGGAGGACGCCACCGAACTGGTGGAGGCGGACGCTGGGGCGCTGCCGTTCCGCGACGGCAGTTTCGATCTCGCGTGTTCCGCATACGGGGCGCTGCCGTTCGTGGCGGATCCGGTACGGGTGCTGCGTGAGGTGCGCCGGGTGCTGCGGCCGGGCGGCCGGTTCGTCTTCTCCGTCTCGCACCCCATCCGCTGGGCCTTCCCGGACGAGCCGGGGCCGGAGGGGCTCTCGGTGGGGGCGTCCTACTTCGACCGCACGCCGTACGTGGAGCAGGACGAGCACGGGCGGGCGGTGTATGTGGAGCACCACCGGACGCTGGGCGACCGGGTGCGGGACGTGGTGGCGGCCGGGTTCCGGCTGGAGGATCTCGTCGAACCGGAATGGCCGGAATGGAACACCCAGGAGTGGGGTGGCTGGTCTCCGCTGCGGGGGCATCTGATCCCGGGGACGGCGATCTTCGTGTGCACGGCGGCTGCCGGGGGCCGGTAGGGCGGTGGGCGCGGCCGCCGGTGGCGGGGGCCGGGGCGGCAGACTGGGGGCGTGATCCGTCGTGACGCCCTCGCCCAGCTGCCCGTCCGTACCGCGTTGCCCGCGCTGCGCGCCGCTCTCGACGGGCCCGGTGCCGCGGTGCTGTGCGCGCCGCCGGGCACCGGCAAGACGACGCTGGTGCCGCTGGATCTCGCGGGTCTGACGGGCTCGGGTCCGGCGCGGCGGGTGCTGGTCGCCGAGCCGCGCCGGATCGCGGCCCGGGCGGCGGCGCGCCGGATGGCCTGGCTGCTGGGTGAGAAGGCCGGTGAGCGGGTGGGGTTCACGGTGCGCGGTGAGCGGCGGGCCGGGCCCCGGACGGTCGTCGAGGTGGTGACCACCGGGGTGCTGCTGCAGCGGCTGCAGCGCGATCCGGAGCTGGCCGGGGTCGATGTGGTGGTCCTGGACGAGTGTCATGAGCGGCATCTGGACGCCGACACCTCCGCGGCCTTCCTGCTGGACGTGCGGGAGACGCTGCGGCCGGAGCTGGGGCTGGTGGCGGCGTCGGCGACCACGGACGCCGAGGGGTGGGCGCGGTTGCTGGGCGCGGGCGGGCAGGCGGCGCCGGTGGTCGAGGCGGCGGGCGTGTCGCATGCCGTGGAGGTGGTGTGGGCGCCGCCGCAGCGGCCGGTGCGGCCGGCGCACGGGATGCGGGTCGATCCGGCGCTCCTCACGCATGTGGCCGCGGTGGTGCGGCAGGCGCTGCGTGAGCAGGTGGGCGATGTGCTGTGTTTCCTGCCCGGGGTCGGGGAGATCGGGCGGGTCGCCGGGCAGCTGGCCGGGGTGGACGCGGAGGTGTTGCAGGTGCACGGGCGGGCGCCGGCCGAGGTGCAGGATGCCGTGCTGGCGGGCGGGGACGGCGTGCGGCGGGTGGTGCTGGCGACGTCGGTGGCGGAGTCCAGTCTGACGGTGCCGGGTGTGCGGGTGGTGGTGGACAGCGGGCTGGCGCGGGTGCCGCGGACGGATCACGCGCGGGGGCTCAGTGCGCTGGCGACCGTGCGGGCCTCCCGGGCGGCGTCCCGTCAGCGGGCCGGCCGGGCGGGGCGCGAGGCGCCCGGTGTGGTCTACCGCTGCTGGGCGGAGGGCGAGGACGGGCGGCTGCCGGCGTTCCCCGATCCGGAGATCAGGGTCGCCGATCTCACGGCCTTCGCGCTGCAGGCGGCGTGCTGGGGCGATCCGGGGGCCGGTGGTCTCGCGCTGCTCGACGCGCCGCCGGCCGGTGCGCTGGCCGCGGCCCGGGAGGTGCTGGCGGCGATCGGTGCGGTGGACGCGGAGGGCCGGGCGACCGGCCGGGGGGTGCGGATGGCGCGGCTGGGGCTGCATCCGCGGCTGGCGCGTGCCCTGCTGGACGGTGCGCCCGAGGTGGGTGTGCGGCGTGCCGCGGAGGTGGTCGCCCTGCTGAGTGAGGAGCCGCCGCGGGCGTACGGGGACGATCTGGCGGCCGCGTGGCGTACCGCGCGCCGGGGCGGCGACGCGTATGCGGCGCGGTGGCGGCAGGAGGCCCGGCGGCTGGCGTCGGCGGCGGGTGAGCCGCGGGCCGGGGCGGACGGGTCGGCGGTGGGCGGCGACGGGGGCCGGGGCGACGATGCGGTGGCCGGGCTCGTCGCGGCGCTGGCGTTCCCGGAGCGGGTGGCCCGGGCGCGCGGGGCCGGAAGTTTTCTCATGGCGTCGGGGACGGGGGCCGAGCTGGCGGGGGCGGGGCCGGGGTCGCGGGCCGGCGACGGGTCGGGGCTGCGGGATGCCGAGTGGCTGGCGGTCGCGGTGGCGGACCGGCCGGTGGCGGCGGTGTCGGCGCGGGTGCGGCTGGCGGCGGTGCTCGATGAGGAGACGGCGTGTGCGGCGGCGGGGGCGCTGTACTCCTCGGGCGAGGAGGTGGGGTGGTCGGGCGGCGACGTGGTGGCCAGGAGGGTGACCCGGCTGGGGGCGATCGAGCTCGCGTCGCGGCCGCTGGCCTCGCCCGGCGCCGAGCTGCTCCGGGACGCGGTGGTGTCGGGTCTGCGGCGGGAGGGGCTGGGTCTGCTGCGCTGGCCGGCCGCCGCGGTGTCCCTGCGGCAGCGGATGGCGTTCTTGCACCGGGAGTTGGGCGCGCCGTGGCCCGAGGTGTCGGATGCGGCGCTGCTGGAGCGGGTGGAGGAGTGGCTGGGGACCGAGCTGGGGCGGGCGCGGCGGCGGGCGGATCTGGAGCGGATCGACGCGGGGCAGGCGCTGTCCCGGCTGCTGCCGTGGGCGACCGGGGACGCGGCGCGCTTCGACGAACTGGCGCCGGAGCGCATCGAGGTCCCGAGCGGGTCGCGGGTGCGGGTGGATTACGGGGGTGAGCAGCCCGTACTGGCCGTGAAACTGCAGGAGTTGTTCGGCCGGCAGACCTCGCCGCGGGTGGCCGGCGGGCGGGTGCCGGTACTGGTGCATCTGCTCTCCCCCGCCGGGCATCCGGCCGCGGTCACCGCCGATCTCGCGTCGTTCTGGCGGGACGGGTACCGGTCCGTGCGTGCGGAGTTGCGTGGCCGCTACCCCAAGCATCCGTGGCCGGAGGACCCCTCGACGGCCGAGCCGACGCGGCACACGACGGCACGGCTCAAGCGGGGCTGAGCCCGGGGGTGGTGCGGGGCCGGCGGCTGCGGGCTTCGAGGTGCAGGCTCAGGGCGAGCAGCGTGGCGCCGAGCGCCAGGAACCCCCAGGGGAGGTAGCGGGTGAGCAGCAGGACGAGGGTGCGCTGTGACCTCACCAGGGAGACGGTGGCGTCGACGTAGTCGGCGCGCATCTTCACATGGCCGGCGAAGGCGGTGACGGTGCGGCCGCCGGGCAGCAGGTCGCCGCCGCGCAGCTGCTCCTTGTGGATCTCCTGGCCGTTGACCGGCGCTCCGGTGACCGGCTCGACCCAGAACATCCGCTTGGTGGTGTACCAGCGGGTGGTGCCCATCTTCGCGACGGCCTGCGGGGTGACGCCCTTGACGGGCATCTTCTTGGGGATGGCGACCTTGGTCCAGGGGATGGTCTGCTCGAAGTAGTAGACCTCCAGGCCGCGGAAGGTGCGGGTGCCCTTGTAGTGAATGGGGGCGGAGGTGCGGGTCTGGGCGTCGAAGTAGGCGTAGTCGCGTTTCTCGGTGAGGAACGGCCACTTGTATTCGATGCCCTCGCGGCGGACGGGGTCGCCGTCGACCGATTCGCCGGTGGCGTGCACGGGTTCCTGGGTGTGGGCGTCGAAGAGGTAGCGCTCGGGGATCTCGGAGACCATTTTTCCGTCGGGGCCGGCGACGTAGGACAGGGTGTCCCAGACGACGACATCGCGGCCGGCGGACTCCTCGATCCGGTCGGATGCGGCGACGTTGCCCTTGAGGGTCTGCACGATGGTGACCTCGGGGACCTGTTCGGCTTTCATCGTCCCGTAGTTGAGGAGGGTGGCGGGCTTCGCCTCCAGGACCATGTCCTGGTACTGGCCGGGCGGGATCTTGGCGAGCCGGGGGAAGGCGTACCAGCGCATCAGCGGGGACAGTGCGGTGAAGAAGACGGCGAGGGCGAGCAGGACCAGGCTGGCCGTGCGGCGCATGCCGCGGGCCGCCCGGCGCCGGCCGGGGGCGTCGGTGGTGGCGTCGGCCGGGGGTGTGGCGCGGGTGGAGTCGGTGCGGCGCATGGCGGTGTCCCTCCCTCAGGGGTGCGCGGGCACGGTGGTCAGCAGCGGCTTGGGGGAGGTCGTGCCGCCGGGGTCACCGGCCGCCGTGAGGGCGAGGACGAGGGCGAGCGCCGCGGCCAGTCCGATCGCGGCTGCTGTCAGGGCGCGCATGACCGGCCTCCCAGGAAACTGATACGGCGTCAGGCGGGGGCACCGTAGCAACGGGCGGCCGAGATGAGAACACGTGGCACCGCCGTCCTGCCCTGGACGGCGGGCAGGACGGCGGTGGGGCGGGCGCGGTCACCGGTCCGGCGCCAACCGGGCGCGGTGTACGGCCGGTTGGGGCGGTGAGCTCCGGTAGTGGCGCCCGGGCCGGGTGGCGCGGGGTCAGGAACCGGCCGGGGCGGCGACCTTCAGCTTGACGGTGAGCACGGCGCCGTCGGCGGTGGTCAGCCGCAGCAGGAACGTGCCCGCGTGACTGTCCGTGTAGATCTTCGGGAGCTTCAGCAGGCCCTGGGCGTTGGTGGTGAGACCGGTGAGCGTGCGGACCGGGTCGTCCCGGTCGTCGCCGGTGGCCCGGGGGTCCTTGAAGTAGGGGCCCTTGTCGTTCTCCACGGGGTGGTCCGGGTCGTCGGTGACCATGGTCGCGGTGACCGGCACCCCCGCCGCGAGCTTGCCGCGGTAGGTCGCCTTGATCTCGACCGCGTCCTCGGCGAAGGGCTGGCCGGCGGTGGCCGTCAGCGGCTTGTCCGAGGTGCGGGCGAGCGTGTCGGCCTTCGGGGCGGGCTTGGCCTTGACGGTGGCGCCGAAGTCGACGGCGGGTGCGGGGCGGCCCACGGCCGTGGCGCGGACGGTGAAGGCACCGGCCTTGTCGCCCGCGCGCAGGGCCGGGGCGGCGGCCAGCCCGTCCTTGCCGGTGGTGACGGTGACGGCGGTGCGGTCGCCGGGGAAGCGGGCGCCGGCGGAGGCGGGGAGGGTGAAGCGGACGGGGGCGCCGGCGACCGGCTTGCCCGCCGCGTCCTCGGCGCGGACCGTCGGCGCGGCGGTGAACTCGCCGCCGGCGGTGGCGGTCAGGTCCTTGTCGCCGACGCGGGTGAGGGCGGTGAGCCGGGGTTCGGCGGGCGGCTTGGGGGTGGGGTCGGGCTCATGGGTCGGGGTGCCGGTGCCGCCGCCCGGTGTGGGGTCGGTGCCGCCCGGCTTGTCGGGGTGGTGCTGCTGTCCCTTGCCGGGCTTGCCGGGCCCTCCGGTGCCGGATCCGCCGTGCCGCCGGTCCTTGTCCGGCGCGCCGCCGGAGCTGCGGCTCCCGGGCACGGTGCCGGTCCGGGCGTCGCGGTCGTCGCCGGCCGTACGGGGCTCCCGCCGGCGTTCCGGAAGGACGCCCCGGCCGTCGGGGATCGCGTGGGTGCCGTGGCGGTAGAACGTGTACCAGGACAGCACGGTGCGCAGATACTCGTCGGAGTTGTTGTAGCCGAGGATCGCGTGGTCCAGATCGTCCTGGTCCGACAGGTCGCGGCCGCCGGCGCAGAGATAGCGGCCGGCGGCGAGCGCCGCGTCGAAGACGTTGTTGGGGTCCTTCTTGCCGTCGCCGTTGCCGTCGGCGCCCCAGCCGGTGCGGTCGGGGCCGCCCTGTGACCAGGTGGAGGGGATGAACTGCATCGGGCCCACGGCACGGTCATGGGTGACATCGCCGTCGTAGCGGCCGCCGTCGGTGTCGGTGATCCGCGCGAAGCCGTGGCCGTTGAGCTGCGGGCCGAGTATCGGCTGGAGGGTGGTCCCCTCGGCGTCGACCGCTCCGCCGCGCGCCTGGCCGGATTCGACCTTGCCGATCCCGGCGAGCAGCTGCCAGGGCAGCCGGCAGGCCGGGTCGGAGCCCTCGATGGCCGACTCTGCCTTCTTGTACGCGGCCAGGACGGTGGCGGGGAGACCGGCCTCGGCGGGGCCCGCGGGGCTGCCGGAGTGCGGGCCGGTGTGGTGCGAACCGCGCGGCGGTACCGGGCTGTTGAGGGGCGGCAGGTCGGTGTAGTACGCCGTGCCGCCGTCGATGGGGGTGTCGGCCGGGGGCGGGGGCGGCTGCTTTCTGGCGGCGGCCGCTTCGGCGGCGCCCGGCGCCTGAGAGGCCGTCAGGGCGGCGAGCACCAGGGCCGCCACGGCCGTCGAGGCCGCTCCCCTGTGGAGCCGCCGTCGGAATGTGGCTGACATACGTGGTCCCCTCCGCGTTGCCCTACCGCGCTCCTGACGCGGTATCGCGCTCCCCGGCGCTCCAACTCAGGCGACACTACGACAACTCGGGCCTGGCATCTACCACCCACTTCGGACACATAGTGATCGGAACCGGTCGGGGAGGGGGCGGGCCGTTTACTCCCGAGGCGCGCGGCGGCCGTGCTGACGAGTCATCAGGAGGGGTGGGGCGGTTGCGGCGAGACCGGTCGGGGGTGGCGTGGAGGAGGGAGCGGGAGGCGCAGCCGGCCGGGGGTACGGCGCACATCGGCCGGCCCGGCCGCGTCAGAACGCAGCGGAGCCGGCCGATGTGCGCCGGGGAGGGCCTGGGACGTGCCCCGCGCCCTCCCCGGTCCGTCGTCCGCTCAGTGCGCCGCGGACTCCCAGTCCTTGCCAGAGCCGACGGAGACGTCCAGCGGGGCGCGGAGTTCGACCGCGTCGGCCATCTCGCGGCGGAGCAGTTCCTCGACCTTCTTGCGCTCGCCCGGGGCGACCTCGACCACGATTTCGTCGTGGACCTGGAGCAGCATCCGGGACTCCAGCTTCGCGGCCCGCAGTGCCGCGTCGACCCGCAGCATCGCGATCTTGACGATGTCGGCGGCGGTGCCCTGGATCGGGGCGTTCAGGGCCATCCGCTCGGCCATCTCGCGGCGCTGGCGGTTGTCGCTGTTGAGGTCGGGGAGGTAGCGGCGGCGGCCGAGCATCGTCTCGGTGTAGCCGGTGGCGCGGGCCTCCTCCACGGCGCGGCGGAGGTAGTCGCGCACCCCGCCGAAGCGCTCGAAGTAGTTGTCCATCAGCTTGCGGGCCTCATCGGGCTGGATGCCCAGCTGCTGGGAGAGCCCGAAGGCCGACAGGCCGTACGCCAGGCCGTAGGACATCGCCTTGATCTTGCGGCGCATCTCCGCGTCGACCTCGTGGGTGGCGACGGAGAAGACGTGGGAGGCGACCGTGGTGTGCAGGTCCTCGCCGGAGGTGAACGCCTCGATCAGGCCCTCGTCCTCGGAGAGATGGGCCATCACCCGCAGTTCGATCTGGCTGTAGTCGGCGGTCAGCAGCGACTCGAAGCCCTCCCCGACGACGAACCCGCGGCGGATCGCCCGGCCCTCGTCCGTGCGCACCGGGATGTTCTGGAGGTTGGGGTCCGTGGAGGACAGCCGGCCGGTGGCGGCCACGGTCTGGTTGAAGGTGGTGTGGATCCGGCCGTCGGCGCCGATGGTCTTGATCAGGCCCTCGACGGTGGTGCGCAGCTTGGCCTGCTCACGGTGCCTGAGCATGATCACCGGGAGCTCGTTCTCGGTCTGGGCGGCCAGCCAGGCCAGGGCGTCGGCGTCGGTGGTGTAGCCCGTCTTGGTCTTCTTGGTCCTGGGCAGGCCCAGTTCGCCGAAGAGGACCTCCTGCAGCTGCTTGGGCGAGCCGAGGTTGAACTCGTGGCCGGCGGCGGCATGCGCTTCCTTGACGGCCTGCTGCACCGCGCCCGCGAACTGCTGCTCCATGCGCTCCAGCCAGCCCCGGTCCGCGGCGATGCCGGCGCGCTCCATCCGGGCCAGCAGCACGCTGGTCGGCAGCTCCACCTCGCGCAGCAGCTCGGCCGCGCCGACCTCGGCCAGCTTCGTCTCGAACGCCGCTCCCAGGTCGAGGACCGTGCGGGCCTGCCCCATCAGGGCGTCCGCCTCGGCCTGCTCGTCCGCGCCGAACGCCAGCTGGCCGTCACCGGCCGCGGCGGGGGCGAGATCGCGGCCCAGGTACTCGATGGCCAGGGCGTCCAGGGCGAAGGAGCGGCGGCCCGGCTTGACCAGGTAGGCGGCCAGCGCGGTGTCCATGGTGACGCCGTCGATGCGCCAGCCGTGCTCGCCGAAGACCCGCATCAGGCCCTTGGCGTTGTGCATCACCTTGGGGCGGGCGGCGTCCGCGCTCCAGGCGGCGAAGGCGCGCTCGTCGGCCTCGTCGAGCTGGGCGGGGTCGAACCAGGCGGCCGGCCCGTCGCCGGCGGCGAGCGCGATCTCGGCGACGCTGCCGCTGCCGAGGTTCCAGACGTCGACCGTGGCCACGCCGAGCGGTCCCGTGCCGTGTTCGGCCAGCCACGGAGCGAGTTCGCCGGCGCCGAGAACCGTGCCGTCCACCTCGATGCCGGCCGCGGGGGCGGCCTCCTCGGCGGCTTCGGCGGCGCCCGGGTCGACGGCGTGCAGCCGGTCGCGCAGGCCCTGGTTGCGGATCTCCAGCCCGTTGAAGAGGACCGCGAGCGCCTCCCGGTCGTACGCCTCGCGGGTCAGCTCCGCCGGGCCGCACGGCAGCTCGACATCGCGCACCATCTCCGTGAGCCGGCGGTTGAGCCTGACCGCGTCCAGGTGCTCGCGGAGGTTGGCGCCCGCCTTGCCCTTGACCTCCTCGGCACGCTCCACCAGCTCCGCGAACGAACCGAACTGGTTGATCCACTTCGTGGCGGTCTTCTCTCCGACGCCGGGGATGCCGGGGAGGTTGTCCGACGGGTCGCCGCGCAGCGCGGCGAAGTCCGGGTACTGGGCGGGGGTCAGGCCGTACTTCTCGAAGACCTTCTCCGGGGTGAAGCGGGTCAGCTCCGAGACGCCCTTGGTGGGGTAGAGCACCGTGACGTCGTCGGAGACCAGCTGGAAGGAGTCGCGGTCGCCCGTGACGATCGAGACCTCGAAGCCCTGGGCCGTGGCCTGCTCGGTGAGGGTGGCGATGACGTCGTCGGCCTCGAAGCCCTCGACGGCGAAGCGCTTGACCCGCATCGCGTCGAGCATCTCGCCGATCAGCTCGACCTGGCCCTTGAACTCGTCGGGGGTCTTGGAGCGGTTCGCCTTGTAGTCGGCGAACTCCTCGGAGCGCCAGGTCTTGCGCGAGACGTCGAAGGCCACGGCGAAATGCGTGGGCGCCTCGTCGCGCAGGGTGTTCGCGAGCATCGACGCGAAGCCGTAGATCGCATTGGTCGGTTGTCCCGAGACGGTCGTGAAATTCTCCACGGGCAGGGCGAAGAACGCCCGGTATGCCATGGAATGCCCGTCCATCAGGAGCAGGTGGGGACGGCCGCCCGCCGCCGCCCGGGTGCCGGTCGCTTCGCTCTTCTTCGCTGCCTTTGCTGCCACGCCCCCGATCCTGCCACGCCCCACTGACAATCCCCGCCGCGACGGCTCCCGGCCTCCTCGCCGCGCCCCGCTCCGGACCCGGCGGCCCCGCCCCGGCCCGCCGCGCACCGCCCCGATCTCCGCGTACGCCGCCGGCCCCCGCCGCCGCCCCCTGCACCGCGCCGCGCGTCCGTGACAGGATCCCTCGCGTACGACACATGTGCAGGACAACGGTCCGCCGCCCCCGGGGACCACCGCAGCTCACGGCTCAAGGGAGAGCGTCATGGCAGGCAAGCCGCCCGCGTCGGACCCCGTCCAGGACGCGCCCGAGGTCAGCGCACCCCAGCACTCCGCCGTCGGGCTGCCGGCCCTCACCCACTCCCTGCGCATCGCCCAGCAGCAGATGGGCGTGCGCCGTAGCGTCCAGACCCTGCTGCGCGTCAACCAGCCCAACGGTTTCGACTGCCCGGGCTGCGCCTGGCCCGAGCCCGACAAGCCGCACACCGCCGAATTCTGCGAGAACGGCGCCAAGGCCGTCGCCGAGGAAGCCACCCTGCGCCGCGTCACCCCGGAGTTCTTCGCGACCCACTCCGTCGCCGGCCTCGCCGACCGCAGCGGCTACTGGCTCGGCCAGCAGGGCCGCCTCACCCACCCCATGTACCTGGCCGAGGGCGCCGACCACTACACCCCCGTCTCCTGGGAGCGGGCCTTCGACCTGATCGGCGAGGAGCTGACCGCCCTCGACTCCCCCGACGAGGCCGTCTTCTACACCTCCGGCCGCACCAGCAACGAGGCCGCCTTCCTCTACCAGCTCTTCGCCCGCGAATTCGGCACCAACAACCTGCCCGACTGCTCCAACATGTGCCACGAGTCCTCGGGCTCCGCGCTCACCGAGACCCTCGGCATCGGCAAGGGCAGCGTCCTGCTGGAGGACCTCTACCAGGCCGACCTGATCATCGTCGCCGGCCAGAACCCGGGCACCAACCACCCCCGGATGCTCACCGCCCTGGAGAAGGCCAAGGCCGGCGGCACACAGATCATCTCGATCAATCCGCTGCCCGAGGCCGGCCTGGAACGCTTCAAGAACCCGCAGACCCCACGCGGCCTGGCCGGCGGCGGCACCGCGCTCACCGACCTCTTCCTCCAGGTACGCCTCGGCGGCGACCAGGCCCTCTTCCGGGCCCTCAACCGCCTCGTCCTCGACACCGACGGCGCCCTCGACGAGGACTTCATCCGTGACCACACCCACGGCTTCGAGGAGTTCGCGCGCGCCGCACGCGCCGACGACAACTGGGACGAGACGCTCACCGCCACCGGCCTGACCCGCGAGGAGATCGAGCGCGCACGGGAGATGGTCCTCGCCTCCCGGCGCACCATCGTGTGCTGGGCGATGGGCCTGACCCAGCACAAGCACTCCGTCCCCACCATCCGGGAAGTCGTCAACTTCCTACTGCTGCGCGGCAACATCGGCCGCCCCGGGGCCGGCGTCTGCCCCGTCCGCGGACACAGCAACGTCCAGGGTGACCGCACCATGGGCATCTTCGAACGGCCCGCGCCCGCCTTCCTCGACGCCCTGGAGAAGGAGTTCGACTTCGCACCGCCCCGCGAGCACGGCCTCGACGTGGTCCGCGCCATCCGTGCGCTGCGCGACGGGCAGGCCAAGGTCTTCTTCGCGATGGGCGGCAACTTCGTCTCCGCCACCCCCGACACCGACGTCACCGAGGCCGCCATGCGCCGCGCCCGGCTGACCGTCCATGTCTCCACCAAGCTCAACCGCTCGCACGTGATCACCGGCGCCCGCGCCCTGATCCTGCCGACCCTGGGCCGCACGGACCGCGATGTGCAGCGCGGCGGCGCGCAGTTCGTGACCGTCGAGGACTCCATGGGCATGGTGCACGCCTCCCGCGGCCGGCTGGAGCCCGCCGGTTCCCAGCTGCTGTCCGAGCCCGCGATCGTGGCCCGGCTGGCCCGCCGCGTCCTGGGCGAGGACAGCGCCACCCCCTGGGAGGAGTTCGAGCACGACTACGCCACGATCCGCGACCGGATCGCCCGGGTCGTCCCCGGCTTCGAGGACTTCAACGCCAGGGTCGCCCGCCCCGGAGGCTTCGCCCTTCCGCACGCCCCCCGGGACAGCCGCAGCTTCCCCACCGCCACCGGCAAGGCCAACTTCACCGCCGCGCCCGTGGAATACCCCACCGCCCCCGAAGGGCGGCTGCTGTTGCAGACGCTGCGCTCCCACGACCAGTACAACACCACCATCTACGGCCTCAACGACCGCTACCGCGGCATCAAGAACGGCCGGCGCGTCGTGCTCGTCCACCCCGACGACGCCCGCGAACGGGGCCTGGCCGACGGCGCGTACGCCGACCTGATCAGCGAATGGACCGACGGCAGCGAGCGGCGGGCGGACGGCTTCCGCGTCGTGCACTACCCCACGGCCCGCGGGTGCGCGGCCGCCTACTACCCCGAGACCAACGTCCTGATCCCCCTCGACCACACCGCCGACACCAGCAACACCCCGGCCGCCAAGTCCGTGGTGATCCGCCTGGAGCCCGCCCGCCAGGACTGACCACGACGGAGGGGCCGGCGGGAACCCCCACCCCGCGCTGAGCGCTTGCTCAGTGGCCTGATAGGAACAGGCACGGATCGACGACGATCACGGGCGAGCGAACGGAGCCGTAGGCATGGGTGAGCAGAGCACGACCAAGTTTCCGCAGGAGATCCTCGACCAGTGGGCCGGCCTCGGCCTCGACCTGCCGGCGCTGTTCTCCGCCGGGCACCTCGGCGAGCGGATGAGCGTGCAGGTCGTCGAAGCCGCCCCGGAGCGCATCGTCGGCACCATGCCCGTCGAGGGCAACACCCAGCCCTACGGACTGCTGCACGGCGGCGCCTCCGCCGTCCTGGCCGAAACCCTCGGCTCCGTCGGCGCCATGCTGCACGGCGGCCCCACCAAGATCGCGGTGGGCGTCGACCTGAACTGCACCCACCACCGCGGCGCCCGCTCCGGGCTGGTCACCGGTGTCGCCACCCCCGTACACCGCGGCCGCTCCACCGCCACCTACGACATCGTCATCACCGACGAGCAGGACAAGCGGGTCTGCACCGCCCGTCTGACCTGCCTGCTGCGCGAGACCGACAGCGACGCCTACCGCAGCTGAGCCACCCCGGCCGGCGCACCGCCGCCCGCCGCCGCGGCCCCGCATCCAGACCCCTGGAGCGGGGCCGCACCCCTTTCCGTAACGCTGAGTAACAGGCGCGCGGGGCGGTGCCGTGCGCAACTCCCGCGCCCTTCAAGGGCCCCGGCGCCCCCGCGCCCGCCACGTCCGGATACCGGACGCCGAACCGTCACCACGCGCCTCATTCCCCCGTGGAGGTGCACGTTCACCCCCCACACCGTGTTCGCCCTCCGGTGTAAGGACCATAACGGCAAAACGCTCATCGAAGGTCATAACAAGAGCGTCACATCCTGCACAGCGCCTCTGCCGGTGTGGCGAACACCGCTCTAGAGTCACGGCCAGTCACCGCGCCGCCGGGCGCGCTGCGAGCACGGAACCCGGTCTCACCCCGTACAGCCCGGCGCGCGAACCGGCCATGCGACAGCTGTGGCCGCCAGGGAAAGGACTGATCGTGCGTCACCGTTCCTTGCTCATCCTCACCACCGCAGTCACCGCCGGTGCCCTCACCCTTTCCGCGTGCGGCTCGCGCGGCGAGAACAAGAGCGGCGACGGAAAAACCACCGTCGTCATCGGCCTCGACGCCCCCACCACCGGCGAGCTCTCCGCACTGGGCCTGGGCATCCGCAACTCCGCCCAGCTCGCCATCGACAACGCCAACAAGGCCGGCGAGGTCAAGGGCGTCACCTTCAAACTCGAAGCCCTCGACGACAAGGCCCTGCCCAACGTCGGCCAGCAGAACACCACCAAGCTCGCCGGCGACAAGGACGTCCTCGGCATCGTCGGCCCGCTCAACTCCGGCGTCGCCCAGTCCATGCAGCAGGTCTCCAAGCAGAACAACCTCACGCTGATATCCCCGGCGAACACCACGCCCGACCTCACCCAGGGCCCGGACTGGCGCAAGAACAAGCGGGTCCGCCAGTTCCCGACCTACTTCCGCACCGCCACCACCGACGAGGTGCAGGGCGCCTTCGACGGCCAGTACGCCTGGGAGAAGATGAAGGCCAAGAAGGTCTATGTCATCGACGACCAGAAGACCTACGGCGTCGGCCTGGCCTCCTCCTTCAAGGACCAGTTCACCAAGCTCGGCGGCAAGATCGCCGGCACCGAGCACGTCAGCCCCGACGACCGTGACTTCAAGGCCGTCGTCTCCAAGGTCAAGTCCGCCAAGCCCGACCTGGTCTTCTACGGCGGCGAGTACCCCGCCTCCGGCCCGCTCAGCCAGCAGCTCAAGGACGGCGGCGTCACCGTCCCCCTCATGGGCGGCGACGGCATGTACAGCGGCGACTACATCAAGCTCAACAAGAAGGCGCAGGGCGACTACGCCTCCTCCGTCGGTAAGCCCGTCGAAGATCTCCCCTCCGCCAAGAAGTTCATCGCCGACTACAAGGCAGCCGGCTTCAAGGAGGCCTACGAGGCCTACGGCGGCTCCACCTACGACTCCACCTGGGCCGTCATCCAGGCCGTCAAGAGCGTCGTCGACGCCAACGGCGGCAAGCTCCCCGACGACGCCCGCAAGAAGGTCGTCGACGCCATGAACAAGGTCACCTTCGACGGCGTCACCGGACGCATCGCCTTCGACAAATACGGCGACACCACCAACACCATGATCACCGCTTATCAGGTCGACAAGGGAGCCTGGGCCGCCCGGTTCAGCGCCGAATTCAAGAAGTTCGACAAGAGCTGACCGACCGCACCGCACCGCATCGCACCACCGACACCCCGGGCCGCGCCAGGACGCACCACGCCCCCTGGCGCGGCCCGCGGCACACCGGGGCAGCCCGGAACCCCGTAACTCCCATGCAACGGAGGCCCTGCGGTGAGTGAACTGCCGCAACAGCTGGCCAACGGACTCATCCTCGGCGCGATGTACGGTCTCATCGCGATCGGCTACACGATGGTCTACGGAATTGTCCAGCTCATCAACTTCGCCCACGGCGAGATCTTCATGGTCGGCGGCTTCGGGGCGCTCAGCGTCTTCCTCGCGCTCCCCGCCGGCACCTCGCTCGCCCTCGCACTGCCGATCATGCTCCTCGGCGGCATCGCCGTATCCGTCCTCGTCGGCATCGCAGCGGAACGTTTCGCCTACCGCCCGCTGCGCGGCGCCCCCCGCCTCGCCCCCCTCATCACCGCCATCGGCCTGTCCATCGCGCTCCAGCAGGCCATCTGGAAGTGGTACCCCGACGGCAAACAGGCCCGGGTCTTCCCCCAGTTCAAGGGCCACTCCTTCGACATCCTCGGTGCCACCGTCCAGCGCGGCGACATCTTCGTCCTCATCGCCGCACCCGCCTGCATGATCGCCCTCGGCTTCTTCGTCGCCAAGACCCGCAGCGGCCGCGCCATGCAGGCCACCGCGCAGGACCCCGACACCGCCAAACTCATGGGCATCAACACCGACCGCATCATCGTCCTCGCCTTCGCCATCGGCGCCGCCTTCGCCGGCGTCGCCGCCGTCGCCTACGGACTGCGCACCGGCGAGGTCCAGTTCCGCATGGGCTTCATCATGGGCCTCAAGGCCTTCACCGCCGCCGTCCTCGGCGGCATCGGCAACATCTACGGCGCCATGCTCGGCGGCGTCGTCCTCGGCATCGCCGAAGCCCTCGCCACCGCCTACATCGAAGAAATACCGGGCATGGAGCAATTCGGCGGCGGAGCCTGGAAGGACGTCTGGGCGTTCGTCCTCCTCATCCTCGTACTCCTGCTCAGACCACAGGGCCTCCTGGGCGAACGTGTCGCGGATCGGGCGTGATAGCGATGACCACAGACACCACCACAACCCCCGCGCGCGGCCTGCTCCCCCTCCCCGAACGCACCGCCCGCCTCACCACCGCCGCAGGCGCCCTCGTCACCGCCCTCTCCACCGGCCTCGCCTGGACCTGGAGCAGCGACTTCCCCGGCGACCTCACCTACAGCCTCTCCCCCGCCGGCCTCCAGCTCATCACCCTCTTCGGCGGCCTCCTCACCCTCCTCCTCGCCACCTCCGCACTCGGCATCCGCGGACTGCGCTGGCTCACCCCCGCAGGACGCAACGCCCCCACCCTCCTCGCCGCCCTGGCCACCTTCGCCGCGACGTGGTTCACCCTGATCGCCATCGCCATCCAACTCGGCGGCCTGATCAACCTCGAACCCGGCGGCCTCCTCGCCGGCATCGCCTCCCTGATCACCCTCCTCGCCGCCCTCGCCCTCCCCCCGGACACCCCCGGCGACACCCCACCCGCCGGCCCCTGGCAGCGCTTCACCTCGGTCCTCGCCGCCACCCCCGTCCGGCGCCGCACCCGCGAACTCCCCTCCTGGGCCGAGATCCTGATCATCGCCGCCGCCTTCGCCGCCGGCCTGCTCGCCTTCACCTACGGCATCGACACCGACGACGGCGCCCCCTTCGTCGGCTACCTGCTCTTCATGGTGCTCGCCGTCCCCGCCCTCAACCGGGCCGGACTCATCGCGCGCCTGACCGCACTGACCCGCGCCCACCGCGGCGTCGCCCTCGGCGCGGCCTTCCTCTCCGCCGCCTGCTTCCCCTTCACCCAGGACACCGACCAGTACACGATCATCGGGGCCAACATCCTGATCTTCGCCACCGTCGCCCTGGGCCTCAACGTCGTCGTCGGCCTCGCCGGCCTCCTCGACCTCGGCTACGTCGCCTTCCTCGGCGTCGGCGCCTACGCCGCCGCCCTCGTCTCCGGCTCCGCCGAATCCGCCCTGGGCGTCCACTTCCCCTTCTGGGCCGCCCTCCTCACCGGAGCCGCCGCCTCCCTCGTCTTCGGCGTCCTCATCGGCGCCCCCACCCTCCGCCTGCGCGGCGACTACCTCGCCATCGTCACCCTCGGCTTCGGTGAGATCTTCCGCATCGCCATGCTCAACCTCAACGGCACCACCGGCCCCGACATCACCAACGGCGCCATGGGCATCCCCAACATCCCCAACCTCGAAATCTTCGGCTTCAACTTCGGCGAACCCCACACCATCCTCGGCATCCCCATCGCCACCTACGGCAACTACTACCTGTTGATGATCCTCGTGACCGCCTTCGTCGTCCTCGTCTTCCGACGCGCCGCCGCCTCCCGCATCGGCCGCGCCTGGATCGCCATCCGCGAGGACGAGACCGCCGCCGTCGCCATGGGCATCAACAGCTTCCGCCTCCGCCTGCTCGCCTTCGCCCTCGGCGCCGCCCTGGCCGGACTCGCCGGCACCGTCCACGCCCACGTCGTCACCACCGCCACCCCCGAACAGTTCCAGTTCGCCGGCCCCCAGCCCCCCAACTCCGCCTTCCTGCTCGCCGCCGTCATCCTCGGCGGCATGGGCACCCTCAGCGGACCCCTCGTCGGCGCCGCCCTCCTCTTCCTCATCCCCGCCAAACTCGACTTCCTCCAGGACTACCAACTCCTGCTGTTCGGCATCGCCCTCGTCCTCCTCATGCGCTTCCGGCCCGAAGGACTCATCCCCGACCGCCGCAAACAGCTGGAATTCCACGAAACCGGCCAGCTCGACGTGCCCGACCAGCGCCTCCCCGACACCGACGCCACCCTCGGCGTCACCAAGGCAAAGGCGTGAGGACCATGACCACATCACCCAACGCCACCGCCACCACCACCGAGGGCGACACCATCCTGCGCGCCGACGGCGTCACCATGCGCTTCGGCGGACTCACCGCCGTACGCGGCGTCGACCTCACCGTCGGCAGCGGCGAAATCGTCGGCCTCATAGGACCCAACGGCGCCGGCAAAACCACCTTCTTCAACTGCCTCACCGGCCTCTACGTGCCCACCGAAGGCACCGTCAGCTACCGCGGCACCCGACTCTCCCGCAAACCCCACCTCGTCACCCAGGCCGGCGTCGCCCGCACCTTCCAGAACATCCGCCTCTTCGCCAACATGACCGTCCTCGAAAACGTCCTCGTCGGACGCCACACCCGCACCAAAGAAGGCCTCTGGTCAGCCCTGCTCCGCGGCCCCGGCTTCAAAAAAGCGGAACGCACCAGCGAGGAACGCGCCATGGAACTCCTGGAGTTCACCGGCCTCGCACACAAACGCGACCACCTCGCCCGCAACCTCCCCTACGGCGAACAACGCAAGCTCGAAATCGCCCGCGCCCTCGCCAGCGAACCAGGACTCCTGCTCCTGGACGAACCCACCGCCGGCATGAACCCCCAGGAAACCCGCGCCACCCAGGACCTCGTCCTCGCCATCCGCGCCCAGGGCACCGCCGTCCTCGTCATCGAGCACGACATGCGCTTCATCTTCAACCTCTGCGACCGCGTCGCCGTCCTCGTCCAGGGCCAGAAACTCGTCGAAGGCACCGCGGAAATCGTCCAGGCCGACGACCGCGTCATCGCCGCCTACCTGGGCACCCCCCTCGACGACGACACCCCACCCGACGACACGGACACCCCCGCACCCACCGGGGACACCCCACCCACCGCCGACACCACGGACGCCCCGGACGCCGCAGACGCCACAGGCCCGGACGGCACCCCCGCAGCCGACCCCGCCCCCGACGCCACGGCCCCGGCAGACCGGCCGGCCCAGGGACCCACCGGAGACACCCCATGACCGCACTGCTCGAAGTCGAGGACCTCCGCGTCGCCTACGGCAAGATCGAAGCCGTCAAAGGCATCTCCTTCTCCGTCGAAGCAGGCGAAGCCGTCACCCTCATCGGCACCAACGGCGCCGGCAAAACCACCACCCTGCGCACCCTCTCCGGCCTCCTCAAGCCCCTCGCCGGAAAAATCACCTTCGACGGCGAACCCCTCAACGGCGTCCCCGCCCACAAAATCGTCGAACGCGGCCTCGCCCACTCCCCCGAAGGCCGCCGCCTCTTCCCCCGCCTCACCATCGCCGAAAACCTCAAGCTCGGCGCCTTCCTCCGCAAGGACACCGCCGGCATCGACGCCGACATCCAACGCGTCTACGAACTCTTCCCCATCCTCGGCGAACGCAGCAAACAAGCCTCCGGCACCCTCTCCGGCGGCGAACAGCAAATGCTCGCCATGGGCCGCGCCCTGATGTCGCGCCCCAAACTCCTCATGCTCGACGAACCCTCCATGGGCCTCTCCCCGATCATGATGCAGAAGATCATGGAAACCATCCGCGAACTCCGCTCACAAGGCACCACCATCCTCCTCGTCGAACAGAACGCCCAGGCCGCGCTCTCCCTCGCTGACCAAGGACACGTCATGGAAATCGGCCGCATCGTCCTCTCCGGCAGCGGCCGCTCCCTCCTCCACGACGAATCCGTCCGCAAGGCCTACCTCGGCGAGGACTGACCCCACACCCCCACCACGCAAGCGGCCCCGCACCGGTCAACCGGTACGGGGCCGCTCCCACACTCCGCGCAGCTACTGATCCTTCTTCTGCTGCTTCTTCTCCTCGGCGTCCTCGATGACCGCCTCCGCCACCTGCTGCATCGACAGCCGGCGGTCCATCGACGTCTTCTGGATCCACCGGAACGCCGCCGGCTCCGTCAGCCCGTACTGCGTCTGCAGCACGCTCTTGGCCCGGTCCACCAGCTTCCGCGTCTCCAGCCGCTGGGTGAGGTCCTCGACCTCCTGCTCCAGCGTCTTCAGCTCGGTGAACCGGCTCACCGCCATCTCGATCGCCGGAACCACATCCGTCTTCGAGAACGGCTTCACCAGATACGCCATCGCCCCCGCGTCCCGCGCCCGCTCCACCAGCTCACGTTGCGAGAACGCGGTCAGCATCAGCACCGGCGCGATGCTCTCCTCGGCGATCACCTCGGCCGCCGAGATACCGTCCAGCACCGGCATCTTCACATCCAGGATCACCAGATCGGGGCGGTGCTCCCGGGCCAGCTCGACGGCCGTCTGACCGTCGCCGGCCTCGCCCACGACGGTGTAGCCCTCCTCCTCCAGCATCTCTTTGAGATCGAGACGGATGAGGGCCTCGTCCTCGGCGATCACGACGCGCGTGGTCAGCGGCGGGACGTGCGACTGATCGTCATCGGCGGTGGGCTGCTCGGGCTCGGCGGCGCTCACGGGACTCCTCGTTCAGGCAGGTGGTGCCATTGCAGCCTACCTAGCTGCACTGCTGTCTGTTCACCCGGTACACTTCTGCCGAGCAACCTGGCCGGGTTGGCGCAACTGGTTGACGCGGAGGCCTCAAAAGCCTCTGTCCGAAAGGGCATGTGGGTTCGAATCCCATACCCGGCACTTTCTCATCTGAGTGGAGTCTCACGTTCTCGTGAATTCGCTCCGTTTTCACTCCACGCCGCCGACGGATACGCACAGTAATGCCATGATCCTTCATGGCGCAGGCGTGCGACACAAGGCAATTGCCCAGCTCCGCGCGGGAGCCAGGAACGCGGATGTCGCCCGCGCGCTGGGTGTTCCCCTCGGCACCGTCGGCTATTGGCGACACCTGGACCGCGCCAAGCGCGGAGAGTGCCCGGGCGCCCACCACCCCACATGCCCACGCTGCGACGGACGCGACCTCGACGCGGCGGCCTACTCCTACCTCTTGGCCCTCTATCTCGGCGACGGACACGTCATCCGGCACTCGACGCACCGCGTACCGAGTCTCATGATCACGTGCGGCGACGACTGGCCCGGCCTGATGGACGCCTGCGAAACCGCAATGCGCGCAGTCTTCCCGGACAACTCCGTGTGCCGCGTCAGAAGGGCCGGCTGCCACAACGTGAAGGTCCACTCGAAGCACTTATGGTGCATGTTCCCCCAGCACGGCGAGGGCAAGAAGCGCGAGCGACCGATCATCCTCGAACCCTGGCAACCGCAGATCGTGGACGCACACCCGTGGGAGTTCATCCGCGGGCTGATCCACTCCGACGGTTGCCGGATCACCAATTGGACCACCCGGCTCGTAGGCGGCGAGCGCAAGCGCTACAAATACCCGCGGTACTTCTTCAGCAACAAGTCCGACGACATCCGCAGGCTCTGCTCGGACACCCTCACGAAGGTCGGGGTCGAGTGGACGACCCTCGCCCGCGGCAGCGACCCGTTCAACATCTCCGTCGCCCGCAAGGCCTCCGTCGCCCTCATGGATCAACACATCGGGCCGAAGCACTGACAGGGACGGCAGTCAGGCACCTCGGGCCAGCGGGTTCGGGGGTGGTGCGGTGGGGCTTACTTCGGGGAGTCGTCCTCGCCGATGTGGTGGACGCGGACGAGGTTGGTGGAGCCGGGGACGCCGGGCGGGGAGCCGGCGGTGATGATGACGACGTCGCCCTTCTGGCAGCGGCCGAGGGCGAGGAGGTGCTCGTCGACCTGGGCGACCATCTCGTCGGTGGAGTTGACGGTCGGGCCGAGGAAGGTCTCCACGCCCCAGCTGACGTTGAGTTGGGCGCGGGTGGCCGGGTCGGGGGTGAAGGCCAGCAGGGGGATGGGTGAGCGGTAGCGGGAGAGGCGGCGGACGGTGTCGCCGGACTGGGTGAAGGCGACGAGGAACTTGGCGCCGAGGAAGTCGCCCATTTCGGCTGCGGCGCGGGCGACGGCGCCGCCTTGGGTGCGGGGCTTGTTGGTTTCGGTGAGCGGCGGGAGGCCCTTGGCGAGGACGTCCTCCTCGGCGGCTTCGACGATGCGGCTCATGGTCCGGACGGTTTCGGTGGGGTAGCTGCCGACGCTGGTTTCGCCGGAGAGCATGACGGCGTCGGTGCCGTCGATGACGGCGTTGGCGACGTCGGAGGCCTCGGCGCGGGTGGGGCGGGAGTTGTCGATCATCGAGTCGAGCATCTGGGTGGCGACGATGACGGGTTTGGCGTTGCGCTTGGCGAGTTTGATGGCGCGCTTCTGGACGATCGGGACGGTTTCGAGGGGCATTTCGACGCCGAGGTCGCCGCGGGCGACCATGATGCCGTCGAAGGCGGCGACGATGTCGTCGATGTGGTCGACGGCCTGGGGTTTTTCGATCTTGGCGATGACCGGGAGGGTGCGGTTCTCCTCGCGCATGATGCGGTGGACGTCTTCGATGTCGCGGCCGCTGCGGACGAAGGAGAGGGCGATGATGTCGGCGCCGTAGCGCAGGGCCCAGCGGAGGTCGTCCTGGTCCTTTTCGGAGAGGGCGGGGACGGAGACGGCGACGCCGGGGAGGTTGAGGCCCTTGTGGTCGGAGACCATGCCGCCTTCGATGACCTTGGTGCGGACGCGGGGTCCGTCGACGCCGGTGACCTCGAGGGTGACTTTGCCGTCGTCGACGAGGATGCGTTCGCCGGTGGTGACGTCGTTGGCGAGGCCGTCGTAGGTGGTGCCGCAGATCTGGCGGTCGCCTTCCACGGCGGGTTCGACGGTGATCGTGAACTCGTCGCCGCGTTCGAGAAGTACGGGGCCTTCGCGGAATCGGCCGAGTCGGATTTTCGGGCCTTGAAGGTCGGCGAGGATGCCGACGCTGCGGCAGGATTCCTCGGCTGCTTTGCGGACCCGGTCGACGCGTGTTTCGTGGTCGGCGTGGGTGCCGTGGCTGAGGTTGCAGCGGGCGATGTCCATTCCGGCGTCCACGAGGGCTTTGATCTGCTCGTAGGAGTCGGTGGCGGGGCCCAGTGTGCAGACGATTTTTGCTCGGCGCATGTGTCGACTCTATGACTTACCGGGCGGTAGGGAACGGTAGGAAAGTGTCGGCTCAACGAGGGCTTGATGAAGGGCTGTTGACAAGTCTTGGAATGCGCGCGACCCCGCTCCTATGAGCGGAATACCGCCCTCGCGCGGGGTGGTCTCACAGTGCGGGGCGGGTCATCGTCAAGCGGGCGTTGACGCTGGCGTGGACGGTCTGGCGCTGGGGTTCGAGGTCGAGGGCGGGGGCGGCTTCCTGGGCGGGGGCGCCGTAGCCGGGGGCGGAGCGCAGGGCGGGGCCGGCGGTGGGGGCGGCGTTGTCGGCGCCGAGGTCGGCGATTTCGAGGAGGGCGTCGAGGCGGGCGCCGACGGCTTCGGCGTATTCGCGGGCGCGCTGGACGGCTTCGTGGACGGCCTGGGTGCGGGCGGCGCGGTGGGCGGGCGAGTCGGGGCGCAGTGCCCACCAGGGGCCGTCGACGCGGGTGAGGTCGAGGTCGGCGAGGCGGGTGGTGAGTTCGCCGAGGGTGGTGAAGTCGTTGAGGGTGGCGGTGTGGGTGACGCGTCCGTGGTAGGCGCGGATGCGTTCGTGGCGGCCTTTTTCGGTGAGTTGTGGGGTGAGGCTGAAGGTGCCGGTTTCGAGGTTTTCGATGGCGTCGCCGTAGGTCTTGATGAGGGTGAGGGCTTGTTCGTTGCGGCGGGTGAGGTCGGTGAGGGCGGCGCTGCGGTCGGTGCCGCGGGCGCTGACGGTGACGGCGATGCGGGCGATTTCGGGGTCGACTTCGAGGCGGGCTTCGCCGCGTACGGCGAGGCGGGGGGTGTCGGGGGTGCCGTAGGGAAGGGCGGGGAGGGGGGTGGTGCCGGTGGGGTCGGTCATGGGTGCCTCCGCGGTGGTGGGGCGGGTGTGGGGGTGAAGGGTGGCACATGCGGGCGGGCGGTGGGGTCGTGGCCGGGGTGCTGTGGGGCGGCGGAGGCGGTGGGGCCGGCGTCGGTGTGGTCGGGGTCCGGGGCGGCGGCGGTGCCGGGGCATCGCCGCCGCTGAGTCAGCCGCGGGGGACGAGGGTGGAGCCCTGGCGGGGGACGGTGCCGGTGCGTCCGGTGGGGGCCTGTGGAAGGCCGAAGGTGGTGAAGGCGGTGCGGGTGGGGAGGGGGTAGGGGGTGCTGTCGGTGAGGGAGTTGAGGATGGTGGCGCTGCGCCAGGCGGCGAGGCCGAGGTCGGGGGTGCCGACGCCGTGGGTGTGGGTTTCGGCGTTCTGGACGTAGACGGCGCCGGTGACGGAGGGGTCGAGGAGCAGGCGGTGGTCGGCGTCGATGCGGGGGCGTTCGGAGGAGTCGCGGCGTACGTAGGGGTCGAGGGCGGCGAGGAGGGTGTCGATGCGGCGTTCGCGGTAGCCGGTGGCGAGGACGACGGCGTCGGTGGTGAGGCGGGAGCGGGTGCCTTGCTGGGTGTGGTCGAGGTGGAGTTCGACTCTGGTGGTGCCGACGCGTCCTGCGGTGCGTACGCAGACGCCGGGGGTGAGGGTGGCGTCGGGCCAGCCGCCGTCGAGGGTGCGGCGGTAGAGCTCGTCGTGGATGGCGGCGAGGGTGTCGTGGTCGATGGCTTTGTGGAGCTGCCACTGGCTGGGGACGAGGGCGTCGCGGACGCGTTCGGGGAGGGCGTGGAAGTAGCGGGTGTAGTCGGGGGTGAAGTGTTCGAGGCCGATTTTGCTGTATTCCATGGGGGCGAAGGCGGGGGTGCGGGCGAGCCAGTGGAGGCCTTCGCGGCCGGCGGGGCGGGCGCGGAGCTGGTCGAGGAAGATTTCCGCGCCGGACTGGCCGGCGCCGATGACGGTGAGGCGGTCGGCGGCGAGCAGGCGGTCGCGGTGTTCGAGGTACTCGGCGGAGTGGATGACGGGGACGGCGGAGGCTTCGGCGAGGGGGCGCAGGGGGACGGGGACGTGGGGGGCGGTGCCGATGCCGAGGACGAGGTTGCGGGCGTAGGTGCGGCCGAGGGCCTGGGCTTCGCCGTCGGGGTCGAGTTGGGTGAAGTCGACTTCGAAGGCGTCGCGTTCGGGGTTCCAGCGGACGGCGTCGATCTGGTGGCCGAAGTGGAGGGCGGGGAGGTTTTCGCTGACCCAGCGGCAGTAGGCGTCGTATTCGGCGCGGTGGAGGTGGAAGCGTTCGGCGAAGTAGAAGGGGAAGAGGCGTTCGCGGGTTTTGAGGTAGTTGAGGAAGCTCCAGGGGCTGGCGGGGTCGGCGAGGGTGACGAGGTCGGCGAGGAAGGGGACTTGGAGGGTGGTGCCGTCGATGAGGAGGCCGGGGTGCCATTGGAAGGCGGGGCGCTGGTCGTAGAAGGCGGTGCGGAGGTGGGTGAGGGGGTGGGCGAGGGCGGCGAGGGAGAGGTTGAAGGGGCCGATGCCGATGCCGATGAGGTCCAGGGGTTCGTCGGGGGCGGTGGTGCCCGTGGTGTCGGTGGTGTGGGGCGCTTGACGGGGCGGGGTGTGCGTCATCGGAGGGTCTGGCCTTCCACGAGGGTGAGCAGGGTGGTGAGGTCTCCGGGTTGGGTGTGGGGGTTGAGGAGGGTGGCTTTGAGCCAGAGCCCGGTGGGGGTGGTGGCGCGGCCGAGGACGGCGCGGCCGTCGATGAGCAGGGTGCGCCGGATGGTGGCGAGGGCGGTGTCGGTGATGCCGGTGGGGCGGAAGAGGACGGTGCTGAGGGTGGGACGGGAGTGGAGTTCGTAGCGGGGGTGGGCCTCGATGAGGTCGGCGAGGGTGGCGGCGGCGGCGAGGGTGCGGTCGATGAGGTCGCCGAGGCCGTGGCGGCCGAGGGCTTTGAGGGTGACGGCGATTTTGAGGATGTCGGGGCGGCGGGTGGTGCGCAGGGAGCGGCTGAGGAGGTCGGGGAGGCCGGCTTCGGTGTCGTCGTCGGCGTTGAGGTAGTCGGCCTGGTGGGTGAGGGGGGTCAGGGTGTGGGGGCCGGGGACGGCGAGGAGGCCGGCGGCGACCGGTTGCCAGCCGAGTTTGTGCAGGTCGAGGGCGACGGTGTGGGCGCGGTCGAGGCCGTCGAGGGCGGCGGCGTGGGTGTCGCTGAAGAGCAGGGCTCCGCCGTAGGCGGCGTCGATGTGGAAGCGGGTGCCGTGGCGTTCGGCGAGGTCGGCGAGGGCGGGGAGGGGGTCGATGGCGCCGGTGTCGGTGGTGCCTGCGGTGGCGGTGAGGAGGAGGGGGCCGGTGCGTCCGGCGAGGTTGGCCAGGCAGGTGTGGACGGTGTCGGGGGTGAGGGTGCCGTCGGGGGTGGGGAGGGTGAGGGGTTCGGGGAGGCCGAGGAGCCAGGCGGAGCGGTGGATGCTGTGGTGGGCGTTGGCGCCGCAGATGATCTGGAGGGGGCCGGCGGTGGGGTGGTCGGCCGCGGCGGCCTCGCGGGCGAGGAGCAGGGCGAGTTGGTTGGATTCGGTGCCGCCGGTGGTGACCAGGGCGTCGGGGGCGGTGGCCCGGGGGTAGACGAGTGCGGCGAGTGCGTGGCCGGTGAGGGCTTCCAGGGCGGAGGCGGCGGGGGCCTGGTCCCAGGAGTCCATGGAGGGGTTGAGGGCGGCGGCGGCGAGGTCCGCGGCGGCGGCGAGGGCGAGGGGCGGGCAGTGCAGGTGGGCGGCGCAGTGCGGGTCGGCGGGGTCGGCGGCGCCGGCGGCCAGGGTGTGGACGAGGGTGCGCAGGGCGGCGTGCGGGCCGGTGCCGTGCGCGGGGAGGAGGGGGTGGCAGGCGTCGCGTACGGCGCGGGTGACGGCGTCGGGGCCGCCGGGCGGGAGGGGGCCGGCACGGTCCTCGGCGCCGGTGGTGAGGGCGTCGAGGACGGTGTCGAGGAGGGGGCGCAGTGCGCGGGGGCCGTTGGTGCCGCCTGCGAGGGCGGTGCCGGCAGGGGGCACAGACATCAATGTGCTCTTCTGTCAGGAGAGTTGGGGCGGTCCCATGCGGACGAGCCCTTGAAGGCGGCCCTAAATTACTTTCCCTGTACAGCACGTATCCACTGCTTGCGGTCATACCACCCGTAAGTGGTACGGATGTTTACCGCGGAGGTGCGGGTGCCGCCGGCTGCCGGTCCGGCGGCACCCGTGGGTGCCGGGCGGCGGTTACCGGCCGCCGTCGGCCGTCGCGCGTATCCTCAGCGCCCGCCGCAGGTCGTCGAGCTGGTCGACGAGCTTGCGGCGCAGGGCGGAGGGCGGGTCTCCGTCGGCGAGGCAGGCCTCTCCCCGGCGCAGGGTCTCCTCCTCGACGAAGGTGGCGGGGAAGGCATGGCGGCCGGCGGCGGCGGCGAGGGCGGGGCCGCGCGCGGCGGCGAGGGCGGGGACCTCGTCGAAGTAGCGGGCCACGTAGGGGCGCAGCAGCTCGTGCTGTTCGGGTGCCCAGAAGCCGCCCGCGGTGGCGATGAAGAGGTAGTTGGACAGGGCTGGTTTCTCGCCGGTCTCGTCGGTGGTGAACAGGGCGTCCCAGGCGGCCTGTTTGGCGGCGGGGTCGGGGAGGGCGGCGCGGCAGCGGGCGGCGCCTTCGCGGCCGGTGGCGCCGGGGTCGCGGGTGAGTTCGGCGTCGATGGCCGTGCGGAGTTCGTCGGTGGGGGCGGCGCCGAGGGTGGCGAGCCGGCCGAGGATGCGCCAGCGCAGTTCGGGGTCGAGGTGGGGGCCGCCGGGGACGCTGCCGTCGTCGAGCCAGTCCTGGAGCCCTTCGGGGGTGGTGGCGCTGTCGATGAAGGCCCGTACGGCGGTGAGCCTGAGGCCTGCCTCGGCGCCGTGTGCGGGGCCTTCGGTGCGGCGGAGGATGTCGCGGCTGAGGGCGGTGAGGGTGGTCAGGGCGGTGTGGCGGTCGGCGGAGGGGAGGTAGTGGTCGGCGATCTGGGTGCGGGCGAAGGCGAGGACGCCCTGGATGATCGCGAGGTCGGTTTCGTGCGGGAGGTGGGTGCGGGCGGCGTCGAGGTAGGCGGTGGGGGCAAGGGCGCCGTCGCGGACCATGTCGCGGGCGGCGTTCCAGACGACGGCGCGGGTGAGCGGGTCGGGCAGGCCGGACAGGGAGCGGGCGACGGTCTGCCAGGAGGCGGGGTCGAAGCGGACCTTGGCGTAGGTGAGGTCGCCGTCGTTGAGGACGAGCAGGTCGGGGGTGGGCTTGGGGAAGGCGCGGCGGGTGCGGCCCTCCTCGGCGGGGATGTCGAGCGCGAAGCGGTCGCGCAGGACGCGGCGGCCGGGGTCGGTGAGGTCCTGGTCGTAGGCGCCGACCGCGATGCGGTGCGGGCGGCTGCCGCTGTGGTGGACGTCGACGTGCCAGGAGCCGTCGGTGGTGCCGGGCTCGGGGGTGAGGGTGTCGACTCCGGTGGTGCGCAGCCAGTGCTGGGCCCAGGCGTGGACGTCGCGGTCGGTGGCGCGGCCGAGGGAGTCGATGAAGTCGGCGAGGGTGGCGTTGCCGAAGCGGTGCCGGGCGAAGTGGTCGTTGATGCCGGCGAGAAAGTCTTTCTCCCCCATCCAGGCGACGAGCTGGCGCAGGGCGGAGGCGCCCTTGGCGTAGGAGATGCCGTCGAAGTTGAGGAGGGCGGAGGCGGTGTCGGGGACATCATCGGGGGCGGGGGCGACGGGGTGGGTGGAGGGCCGCTGGTCGGCGTCGTAGCCCCAGCCCTTGCGGGCGACGGCGAAGTCGGTCCAGGTGTCGGTGAAGCGGGTGGCCTCGGACAGGACCTGGTAGCCCATGTATTCGGCGAAGGACTCGTTGAGCCAGATGTCGTCCCACCACTGGAGGGTGACCAGGTCGCCGAACCACATGTGGGCCATTTCGTGGGAGATGACCATGCCGCGGGTCTGGCGTTCGGTGTCGGTGACCGCCGAGCGGTAGACGAACTCGTCGCGGAAGGTGACCAGTCCGGGGTTCTCCATGGCGCCGGCGTTGAATTCGGGGACGAACGCCTGGTCGTAGGAGTCGAAGGGGTAGGGCTCCTCGAAGATCTCGTGGTAGCGGTCGAAGCAGCGGCGGGTGAGGCCGAAGAGTTCCTCGGCGTCGGCGTCGAGGTGGGGGGCGAGCGAGCGGCGGCAGTGGAGGCCGAAGGGCAGCCCGGCGTGTTCGGTGCGCAGGGAGTGCCAGGGGCCGGCGGCGACGGCGACGAGGTAGGTGCTGATGCGGGGGGTGGGAGCGAGGGTCCAGTGGCCGGGGCCGCCCTGGGTGGCGATGCCGTTGCCGAGGACGGTCCAGTCGGTGGGGGCGGTGACGGTGAGGGCGAAGACGGCCTTGAGGTCGGGCTGGTCGAAGGCGCCGAAGACACGTTGGATGTCGTCGAGGAACAGCTGGGTGTAGACGTAGCTCTCGCCGTCGGCGGGGTCGGTGAAGCGGTGCATGCCCTCGCCGGTGCGGGAGTAGCGCATGGTGGTGTCCAGGCGCAGTTCGTGGGCGCCGGGGGCCAGGCCGGTGAGCGGGAGGCGGTTGTCGTCCAGGGCGGCGGGGTCCAGGGGACGGCCGTCAAGGGTGGCGGAGTGCAGTTCGTCGGGCTTGACCTCGACGAAGGTGTCGCCGGCGGTGCGTGCGGTGAACCGGATGACCGTACGGGACCCGAACCGGTCCGCGCCTCGGGTGAGGTCGAGTGCGATGTCGTAGTGGTGGACGTCGATGAGTCGGGCTCGGGTCTGCGCCTCGTCGCGCTGCAGTGCGGGCATGGGGTCATGCTGCCGTACGGTCGGTGCGGGCTGCACGCGGTTTGGCGGGCCGGCCCGGGCGGCGGCCCCGGTCAGCCGCTGACCAGCGGTGGGTCGTCCGGGTCGGGGATCTGTGTGGACCAGCCGCCCGGCACGCTGTGGACCTGGTGGTCGCGGAAGCGGACCGGGGCGGTGCCGACGCGGCGGGTGAACAGGCGGCTGAAGTAGGCCGGGTCGTCGTAGCCGACCCGGCGGGCCACGGCGGCCACCGGCAGTTCGGTTCCCGCGAGGAGTTCCTTGGCGCGGCCCAGGCGGATCCCCAGCAGGTAGTCCTTGGGGCTGCAGCCGGCACCGCGGCGGACGGCCGTGCGGAGTTCCGCGGGGGTCATGCCGTGCCGGGCGGCGTGCTCGGCGACGGAGAGCGGCAGGAACGCGTCGCGGGCCAGCGCCGTCAGGACGGGTTCGCCCCGGGCGTCCGTATCGGCCCGGGCCCGGCGCAGGACGACGAGGAGTTCGTGGACGGCGGCGGAGGTCTCCACCTCCAGGAGGGGGTTGCCGCGCCGTGCGGCCCGGGCGATGCGTCCCACGGCCGCGCGCGCCGGGCCGGTGTCCGCGAGCGGGACGAGGGGGCGGTCCCGTTCGATGTAGCCGAGTTCGGTGTAGGTCTCGGCGGCGGGGCCGGTGAAGTCGACGAAGCTTTCGTCCCAGCCGGTCTCGGGGTCGGCCCCGTAGTGGTGCTCCACGCCCGGTGTGATCCACAGGAGGGCGGGGGCGGTGACCGGGTGGCGGCGGCCGTCGGGGGTGGTGCACCAGCCGCGGCCGGCGCTGATGACGATGGCGACGTGGTGGTCGAGGGTGCGCGGGCCGACCGGGGGCAGGGTGCCGTGCTGAAGGCCGACGCCCAGGCACACCAGGCCGAGCCGGTGATGGACCGGGTTCGGTGTGAAGTACCGCATCCAGGTGTGGTACACGTCCGGCCTCCCGTCGCCGACGGCCTGTCCGTACCGCTGCGTCGAACCGTCCAACCGTCCAAACAGATCCGATCTTTGTCCATGGACCGTCACACCGCCAGAGGGCGAGGGTGACCGGAGACCGGGCACGCCGGGCCGGCGGCGCACGGGAGACGACGCAAGGGCGGGGTGACGTGACGCGGTTCGAGGTGGGCGAGCGGGACTTCCTGCTGGACGGGCGGCCGGTGCGGCTGCTGTCCGGGGCGCTGCACTACTTCCGGGTGCACGAGGCGCAGTGGGGCCACCGGCTGGCGATGCTCCGGGCGATGGGCCTGAACTGTGTGGAGACCTATGTGCCGTGGAATCTGCACGAGCCGCGGCCCGGGGAGTTCAGGGACCCGGAGGTGCTGGGGCGGTTTTTGGACGCGGTGCGGGCGGCGGGGCTGTGGGCGATCGTCCGCCCGGGGCCGTACATCTGCGCGGAGTGGGAGAACGGCGGGCTGCCGGAGTGGCTGACCGGGCCGCTGGGCCGGCGGGTGCGGACGCGGGACGCGGGGTATCTGCGGGCCGTGGACCGCTGGTGGGAGCGATTGCTGCCGCAGGTCGTGGCGCGTCAGTGCACAGCGGCATCGGGGCCCGGCGGCCCGGGTGGCGGGCCGGTGCTGATGGTTCAGGTGGAGAACGAGTACGGCTCGTACGGCAGCGACGGCGCGTATCTGGAGTGGCTGGTGGAGCGGCTGCGTGCGCGGGGGGTGCGGGTGCCGCTGTGCACGTCGGACGGGCCCGAGGACCACATGCTGGGCGCGGGGTCGGTGCCGGGGGCGCTGGCCACCGTCAACTTCGGTTCCGGCGCGCGGGAGGCGTTCGCGGCGCTGCGGCGCCACCGGCCGGCGGGGCCGCTGATGTGCATGGAGTTCTGGTGCGGGTGGTTCGCGCACTGGGGGCGGGCGCCGGCGCCGCGCTCCGCGCGGGACGCGGCGGCGGCGCTGCGCGAGATCCTGGAGTGCGGGGCATCGGTCAATGTCTATATGGCGCACGGCGGGACGAGCTTCGGCGGGTGGGCGGGGGCCAACCGGTCGGGTGCACTGCACGACGGGGAGCTGCGGGCGACGGTCACCTCGTACGACTACGGGGCACCGGTCGACGAGCGGGGGCGGCCGACGGAGAAGTTCTGGCGGTTCCGGGAGGTGCTCGCCGAGTGGGCGGACGGGCCGCTGCCGCCAGTGCCGGAACCGGAGCCGGTGCTGTCGGCTCCGGCGCGCGCGGTGGTGGACCGATGGGCGCCGGCGGAGGGGGTGATGGCGGCGCTGGGCGGTGCGGAGGTCGAGGCGGGCCATCCGGCGACGTTCGAGGAGCTGGGCGTGGACCGGGGGGTGGTGCGCTATCAGGTGACGGTGCCCGGGTCGCGGGGCCGGTATCCGCTGCGGGTGACGGGACTGCGGGACCGGGCGGTGGTGTGCGTCGACGGGGAGCGCCGGGCCGTGGTGGACGGCGGGGAGGTGCTGCTCGGCGAGGTGGCGGGGGCGGCATCGGTGGAGTTGTGGGTGGGGTCGCTGGGGCGGGTCAACTACGGGCCGCGGCTTGCCGAGTCGAAGGGGATCGTGGGCGGGCTGCTGCACGAGCGGCAGTATCTGCACGGGGTGCGGTCGCGGGGGCTGCGGCTGGACGCGCTGGAGGAGGCGGGGGCGGTGGCGAAGGTGCCGTTCCGTGGGGTGGCGGAGGCCGGTGGGGCCGCGGGGCTGTACCGGGGCACGGTGACGGTGGCCGGGCGGGCCGGGGACGCGGAGCTCGCGCTGCCGGGCTGGCGTCACGGGTTCGCCTGGCTCAACGGGTTCTGCCTGGGGCGGTATCGGTCGGTCGGCCCGCAGCGGACCCTGTATGTGCCCGGCCCGGTGCTGCGCGAGGGCGGCAACGAGTTGCTGCTGTGGGAGTGGGAGGGCGCCCCGGCCCTCGTGGGGGAAGGGCCGGGGGCGCCCGGTCTGTCTGCCTGCGCGGCGGGGAGCTGAGGGAGCCGTGAGGGGGCGGGCCGGCCCCGCCCCCCACGGCCCGCCATCCCCCTACACCTCGCGCACCTCGAACATGTCCAGGACGAACTCCGCCGTCCCGTCGTCGCCCACCTTGCGCAGTCCCGCCCATGCCTCGCCGCGGTCGGGCGCGGTGAACTCGTAGGTGTGGGTGACGGGTTCAGTCGCCACGGGGAGCGGGCTGCGGGTCAGTTCGCGGGGCGCGGGCTCGTCGACGGCGGTGACCCAGGCGTACTGGCCGGCCTTCTCGTTCTCGAAGCGGAAGGTGACCCGGTAGCGGCGGCCGGGGGTGAAGCGGACGGTGTGCGGGACGGTGCGGTACACCAGCCCGGTGTTCTCGCCGCGTGACTTGAGCGACTGGCCGCCCTCGAGGACGTCGTCGATCGCCTTGCCGTTCCAGCCCCGCTGGGTGAAGCGGGCGTGCCGCTGGGCGAGATGGGTGCGGGGGTCGGTGCTGCCGCCCGCGTCACCCTTGACGAAGACGCCCCAGCCCTGGGGGACGTGCGCGAAGTCCTCGTGGACCAGGGTGGTCTTCCGGGTGGTCCGTGCGGCGGGGACGACGCGTACGTTGTCGAACCGGACCCGGGCCCGGCCGGCCGCCGCGGTGAGCGCGAGGGTGACCGGGCCGCCGCCGTCGGGGACGGTGAAGTGGGTGAACAGTCGCTGGAAGCGGGTGCCGGCTTTGCGGTCCGCCGCCACGTAGTTGCCGGCGGTGGAGGTGTCCGTCCAGTTGGCGGCGGTGACGCCGTCGGCGGTGCGGACCTCCAGGCCGGCCCGGCGCCGCTCCCCCGCCGTGGCGCCGACCTCGATCTGTACGGAGGCGGCGTAGCTGCCGGGGGCGAGGCGGCGGAGGTGCTGGGCGACGGTGGCGGCGGCGCCCGCGCCGATGACCAGTTCGTAGTCGCCGAGCGCGCTGCGCCGGACCGAGGCGGGGCCGGTGGTCCGCCAGGCGGTCAGGTTTCCCGCGTGGAAGCCGGGGTCGGTGAGCGGGGTGCCCTCGCCCCAGCGGGGGTCGCCCTGCGCCGGGGCCCGGTGGCGGTGGACGACGTATGCCACGCCGGGCCGGGCGGTGAGGGTGATCGTGCCGTCGCGGACCGGGACCCGGGTCTCCTGGGTGCGGCCCTGGTCGGTGAGCCGGTAGACGTATACACAGCGGGCGCCGGACCAGCCGCGGGGCAGCGTCCAGCGGGTGGTGCCGCCGCGGGGGTGGTAGTGGTAGAGCTTGGCCGGGTCGGTGGCGTTGCGGGGTTCCCAGGGCAGCAGGTAGGTGCCGTCGTCGTAGACCAGCCGGCCGTCGGTGACGATCGTGCGGGTGCCGCTCCGCGGCGCGGAGTCCCCCGTCGCGGGGGCGGCGTCGCTGACGGAGGTCCTGGTGGGGCCCTCGAAGGTGATCTCGTGCGGGCCCCAGGTCTTGATCGGGTACGCCTGGAGGTATTTGGCGGGCAGTGCGTCGGTCCAGATGATCGTGTGGAACGCGTTCCAGTCGATCTTGCCGGTCCAGCCCTCGAAGTTGCCCATCCGGCCGCTGCCCAGCAGCGTGGGCCACTTGTTCGCGAAGACGTCCTTGTGGTGGTTGCGCAGGAAGCGGATCAGCCGGGAGTTGATGCCGCGGGAGGTGTCGGGGCCGTAGTCGGTCTCGTTGGCCCAGTGCGACCACAGTGCGGAGCGCTCCAGGCCGTGGCCCCATTCGGTGGTGATCTGCCAGCCCTGGTCGCGCAGATGCCGCTGGAGGCGGTCGGAGTTCCATCCGGACTCGCGGAAGACGTCGAGGTACAGGGTGGTGAGGGCGGGGTCGGTCTCCTTGCGCAGCTGCGCGAAGCGGGCGGCGATGTCGCCGGAGACCAGATCGCGGCGGGCGTCGATGCGGTAGGACTGGTCGAGCCAGTCCCACTGCTTGTCGTTCCTGTCGACGAGCTGCTCGGAGAAGGCGTGGGCGACGGGGTAGGACTCGGTGGCGTTGACGTGCACCGCGAAGTCGCTGTGCCACTTCTTTCCGGCGCGCAGCAGGGCGTTGAGGCCGGCCAGGCCGCCGGCCCGTTCGTTGTAGTTGCCGCCGTAGTCGGGGTGGGCGGAGTCGTGGCCCTCGGACTGGTAGCCCTTGAGGAGGGTGAACTGCCGCAGCCCGTCGGTGGCCAGGGCGATCCGCTTGACGTTGTCGAGGGTGGCGAGGAACGGGTTGGTGGCCTGGCTGGCGAAGTTGAAGGGGATGTGCGGGACGACCCGCAGGTGCTGTGCGTCGGCGCCCAGCGGCATGACCATGATGTCGCGCAGCGCGATGGCGGCGTCCTGCCAGTCGACGCGGCCGTCGCCGTTGCGGTCGCCGGTGACGATGACGGTCGCGTACGGCAGCGGTTCGGTGGCACCGGACGGCTGCCCGGCCGCCCGGTGCGTCCACTGGCCGGGGACCAGCTGTGCCTTGACGAAGCCGTCGCCCCGGAGGGTCTGCCGCCACAGCCGGCCGTTCTCCCAGGCGGTGGCGCCGGCCGGCTTGTCGAGGACGGTGTTGGTCTCGACGGCGGCGCCCAGCTCGTCGGTGGCGACGACGGCGTAGGCGCATCCGGTGGGGGCAGCCTCGGCGGGGGTGTCGGCGGTGACCTGGATCAGGGTGTCGCCGCTGGAGTTCTTGTCGAGGGCGATACGGGCGGCGAGCAGGGTCGCGCCGGGCTGGTCGCTGCGGACGCCGAGCAGCGCGAGGCCGGGGATCTCCAGGGTGCCGATGCGCAGTGCGGGGGTGTCGGTGATGCCGGTGACGCGCCAGGTGACCTGCCGCTCCCGGACGGCGATCTCGACGGTGAGCACGGTGCCGCCGTCGAAGCCGAGGGTGTAGGTGGCGCGGTCGGCGCGGGCGCGGTGGGTGACGCGGGGCGTGTGGGCGGTGCCGTCGAGGAGGACCTCGGTGAGGGGGGTGTCCTGGCCGTGCAGGACGGCGCCGGTGGCGCGGTCGGTGTAGGAGACGATGCGCGGGAAGGCGGTGTCGATACGGACCTCCAGCGCGCCGGAGCGCAGCACCCTCTCCCCGGCGCCCCGGGCGGCGGCCGCGGCGGGGTGCGCGCCGGACGAGAGGGCCCCGGCGACCGGGGCGAGCGCGGTGGCGGCGACGACTGTTCTGCGGCGGGGCCCACGGGGGGCACCTGTCTGTCCGTTCACGCGCGCGGTCCTCCTGTTGCGCCGGCGGTGCTGCCTGTCGGCGGACAGCGTGCTGCGGGGGCGGGGCGTGCGCCCATGGACAAAGGAGGGGCAGGTGTTGGACAGATGTGGGGCCGGTGGGGCGCCGGGGGCGGCGTCAGGCGGGTGCGCCGCCGTCGAGGGGCAGGAAGGCGGTGAGCTCCCAGCCGCCCTCGGCCGAGGGGCCCGCGGCCAGGCGGCCGCCCATCGCCTCGGCCCGTTCGGTGAGTCCGGCCAGGCCGAAGCCGCCGCCGCGGGCCTGTTCACACAGGCGGGCGGGGGCGCCGCCGTCGTTGGCGACGCGCAGTTCCGCCCCGAGGGGCACGGGCCGCAGACCGATGCGTACCGCCGTGGCGTCCGCGGCGTGCTTGCGGATGTTGGTCAGCGCCTCGCGCACGATGCGGTAGACCGCGGCCGCCACATCGGCCGGCAGCGCGTCGGCCACCCCCCTGTCGACGGCGAGGACGACCGGCGGGCCGGTGCGGGCGAACGCGTCGGTCAGCGCCCGCACCTCGGCGAGCCCGGCGACCGGATGGGGCTCGGCCCCGTTCTCGCGCAGCACCCGCACCAGCCGGCGCATCGCGCCCAGCGCCTCGCTGCCGGAGGCCTCGATCCGTTCGAAGGTGGCGTCGGCCTGCTGTCCTTCCAGGGCGGTGTAGCGGGCGGCGCGGGCCTGGACGACGATGCCGGTGACGTGGTGGGCGACCAGGTCGTGCAGCTCCCGCGCCAGTTCCAGCCGCTCGGCGGCCCGGACCGCGGCGAGGTCGCGCAGCCGCTGGGTGTCCTGGCGGCGCAGGATCAGCGAGTAGGCGGCGACGACCACGGTGAGCACGGCGTGCACGACGGTGAAGATGCCCATCCGGATGTCCCGCAGCGGGGTGAGCATGCAGGCCAGGCCCAGCAGCGGACCGAGGACGGCGGCGGTGCGGGCGGGCGAGCGGTGCAGGACGGCGGTGAGCAGGACGAGCAGCGCGATGCCCTCGCCCAGGCCCCACACCTGCAGGGCGTGCTGTCCGGCGATCAGCACCGCCGAGCCGGCCAGGGAGACCGTGGCCGCGGTCCAGGCCCGGACGGTCAGCGGGATCCGGCTGAGGGGCACCGCGCACAGGCAGACCACGACGGCGGTGGCCACCACCGTCGCGTACGGGCGCAGCGGCTGGCCGGCCAGCTCCACCGTCTCGAAGCCGACGAGGAACAGCAGCAGCCCGGCCAGCCCGGCCTTGGCGGCGACGCCGGGCCGTGGGCGGGGCAGGCGCCAGCCCGTCGCCGGGCTCCTGCCCGGGACGAGCCGACTGCCGGTGCGTTCGCTCACGACCTGCCCGTGACCAGACCGGTCTGCCAGGCCCAGGCGGCGATCTCGACCCGGTTGCGGGCGTCCAGCTTGTTCTGCACGTTGGCCAGATGCGTCTTGACCGTGGAGAGCGAGACGAACAGTTCGCCGGCGATCTCGGCGTTGGTCAGGCCCCCGGCCAGCGCCCGGACGACGTCCTGTTCGCGCTCGGTGAGCGGGTCGCGGGGGGTGCGGGCCGGGCGGCCGCGGCCGGCGGCGGGGGCCAGCCGGCGCAGCAGCCGGACGGTGATCGCGGGCGAGACCAGGGAGTCGCCGAGGGCGGCGGCGCGGACGGCTTCGACGAGCATGGCGGGGCTGGCGTCCTTCAGCAGGAAGCCGCTGGCGCCGTCGCGCAGCGCGGCATGGACGTATTCGTCCAGGTCGAAGGTGGTGACGATGACGATCCGGGGGCGCGGTCCGTGCTCGGGGTGGGCGGCGGCCAGCCGGGAGAGCCGGCGGGTGACCTCCAGCCCGTCGACGGCGGGCATCCGGATGTCGAGCAGCAGCACATCGGGGCGCAGCCGGGCCACGGCGTCGAGGGCGGCCCGGCCGTCGATGACGTCGTCGAGGACCTCGATGTCGTGCTGGCTCTCCAGAATCATCCGGAAACCCATCCGGACCATCTCCTGGTCGTCCGCGATGACCACGCTGATCGGCATGCCGTTCCTCCCCGGCGCCGCGGGGGCCGGGGGGCGGTGTCCTTCCGTCCGGCCGGCGGGGCGCACGGCGCCGCCGGGACCGGGAGACCCGTTGGGCACGGTCAGCCCCGGACCGCCTGCGGGGGAGCCCCGGCCGGCTCGACGGGACTGTCCTGCACGCCGAGCAGGACGTAGACGACGGCCGCGGCGGCGGCCGCGAGGAACAGCGCGGCGAGGGCCGTCGTGCGGTGGTCGCGGTCACGGCCGCGCGCCGGCGGCCGGGGACGGGGTCGGGGCTGGGTGGTCATGGCCTTCACGCTAAGGAGCCGCGGCGGGCCCGCCCATAGGCCGTACGGTCATCCGTGCCGGCACAAGGCCCGGCCGAAAGCACGATTTTGGTCCCGGGCCGGACGGACCAAGGTCCATGGGGCGGCAGGACCAAGGGCCCGGACCGGGGGCGCGGGCGCCCGCCGCGGCGAAAGGGCCCGGGGACGGCTCCCGGGCCCTTCGGTGCGTGCCGGTGGTCAGCCGCCGAGTTCGCCCGCGGCCTTCTTGATGTTCGCGGCGAAGGTGCTCACCTCGCTGTAGACACCGGGCTTGCCGGGCCGTGCGCAGCCCTCGCCCCAGGAGACGATGCCGACCTGGAGCCACTGGCCGGCGTCGTCCTTGCGGAACATCGGGCCGCCGGAGTCGCCCTGGCAGGTGTCGACGCCGCCGGTGTCCAGCTTGCCGGCGCAGATCTCGTCGCCGGGCGTCAGCTGGTCGCCGTAGGCCTTCTGGCAGGTGGCGTCGTCGACGAACGGCACGGTCGCCTTGAGGAGGTAGCGCTGCTGGTCGCCGCCCTCCTTGTCGGCGCCCCAGCCGGCGATGGTGAAGTCGCCGTTGTTGAGCTTGTCGTCCTCGGCGATCTTGAGGGTGGGCTGGTCCATCGGCTTGGCGAGCTTGATGAGCGCCCAGTCCTTGCCCTTGCCGTTGTAGCCGGGGGCCTGCAGGACCTGGGTGGAGTTCACCTTGACGGCGTGGGAGTCCTCCAGGTCGGCGACCCCCGCGGTGGCGGTGATGGAGGTGTTGGGTCCGCTGCCGTCGACGCAGTGCGCCGCGGTGAGCACGATGTCCTTGGCGTACAGGGCGCCGCCGCAGCCCATCGACAGCCGGACCATGAAGGGGAATTCCCCCTGGCCGGCCTTGGTGCCGCCGACGACGTGGGTGTGGACGGAGGCGGTGGGGTCGGGGGCGGGGGCGGCGAGGGCCGCGCCCGGCTGGAGGCTGACGGCGGCCAGGGCGACCGCGCCGACGGCGGTGGATCTCGCGAGAAGCTTCCGGTAAGTGCGCAACGGGCTTCCTTCCGTGGGGGGTTGCGCGTAAATGACGAGCCCATGCCAACACCGGAGCCGGACGTGACCCGCCGCACCGTGCACATGGCGGAAGACAGCACGCCGTAAGGCGTCCGGACCCAGTGGGGGATGAGTCCGAAAGAGCGCCCTGTGATTATGTGGACCGTCAGGTCAGAGTGACAAGAGTGTGCATCCGGCCAACTCCCGTGCCCCACAAGCCCCGTACGGCCCATACCGGGCGTTCCCGGCGCCCCGTACAGTGGCCGGGTGACCTCCGGCAGCAGTGAGATCGAGCACGGTTTCCCCCATCTCGACACGGTGCGTGCGGCCGTCCACGCGCTGTTCACCCGCCTGTCGTACGACACGGTCAGCACCTTCGACACCAGCGTGCTGCCGGTCGACGTGGCCTTCGACGAGACCGAGGACCTGCATCTGGGGGCGCAGCGGGTCGCCCGCGCCCTGGTCCGGCAGCTGCATCTGCCGGACGCCCGGATGGTCATCACCTTCCGCGAGATGGAACACGCCGCGAATGTCGAACTCACCGCGGGGCCGGAGTACTTCATCGAGCTGAACGACCGCTTCACCACGCACCGCAAGGACATCGGCGCCGCGCTGGCCCACGAGGTGATGCACATCTGTCTGCACCGGCTGGACCTGTCCTTCCCCGGCACCCGCGACAACGAGATCCTCACCGACACCGCCACGACCTACCTCGGCGCGGGCTGGCTGCTGCTGGACGCCTATCGCGAGCACGGCCCGTTCTCGCAGAAGCTCGGCTATCTGACGCCGGAGGAGTTCGGCTACGTCCTCGCCAAGCGGGCCCGGTTCTTCGGCGAGGACCCGGCGCCGTGGTTCACCAGCCCGCAGGCGTACGAGGCGTACACCGCGGGCGCGGAACGGGCCGCCCGGGACCTGCGCCGGCCCCCGCTGGCCGGCGCCGGCTGGGCCGCCCGGCTGCGCTACGCCAAGGACCGCCGGGCGGCACAGGATCCACGGCGGGCGGCCCGGCCCGCCGCGGCCGGTGACGGGGACGGCTACGCCTTCGAGGGCCCTTCGCCGCTGCGGGTGTCGTTCCCCTGCCCCGCCTGCCACCAGCGGATCCGGGTCCCGGTCCGCGGCCGGCTCCAGGCGCGCTGCGGCCTGTGCAAGACGCTGCTGGACTGCGACACCTGACGGCACGACGGCCGCCCGGCCGGTCCCTTCCGGCGCGTGGCTAGACCCATCCCTCCAGGCCCGCCATGAAGGCGTCGAAGTCGTCGCGGTGCAGGGTGTGGCCCACGCCGGGCACCGTACGGACCTCGAAGCCGCGGTCGGACAGCTCGGCCGCCGCCGGTTCGGAGAAGAAGAACCCCTCCCCCGCGAACTGCACCAGCGAGGGGACGGCCGGCTTCTGCGGCGTGCGGTCCGCACGGTGCCCGGCGGACAGCGCGAGGGCGGTCCCGGTGTCCCAGTCCGCGATCGTGGCCAGCTCGATGTCGATGTCGGCCTCGCTCCAGCGCGGGTTGAACATCCGCACCTTCGCGCGGTCGGCCCGCTTGAACGTGACGAACAGGGCCGGGTCGACGGACTGTCCGAGCCCGGCGAGCGACCACGCCGGATCGCTGTACACCGCCCGCCGCGGCCGCAGCCGCTCCACCGCCAGGGACAGCGCCAGCCCGCCCAGCGAGTGCCCGAGGGCGACCTCGGGGGCGGCGGGCAGGGTCTCCACCAGGTCGTCGGCGAACAGTTCGGGTCCGTAGTCGCCGCGCGGGCTGCGGCCGTGGCCGCGCAGATCGACGGCGAGGACGCGGTAGCCGCGCCCGGCGAGCGCCGGGCCGAGGCGGTGCCAGGTGCGGTGATCGGACATCAGCCCGTGGACCAGCACCGCGATCCGTTCACCGGCACCCCATTCATGGGTGTACAGCTGCATACCCGTGCTCCTCACATCCCGCGCCGCCGGCTCCCGCCGGTCCGTTGCCGGACCCGGCCGCCCGAGGGTATCCGCGCGGCCGCACACCGCGGGGGCGCCGCCCCCCGGCACGCCCCGGGACGCCCCGCCCGGACGCGCCTACAGCCAGTCCGTCGCGGGGGTGGCCGCGGCCAGCATCTCCCGGGCGCCGGTGCGCAGCGGCACCCCGTGCGGGACGCACACCGTGTCGGCGCCGAGCGCGACGAGCCGCCGGAAGGACGCGATGGCCTCCTCGCGGGCGACGTTGCCCGGGCCGAGGACGGCACGGCGGCCCTCGGGGTCGGTGCCGATGAGATCGCCGGGGAAGAGCACCCCGCTCTCCGGCAGGTGCAGCGCGATCCCGCCGGGGGTGTGGCCGGGGACGTGCAGCACCCGCACCGTTTCCGGCCAGCCGTCCAGGGTGTCCCCGTCGTGCAGTTCCCCCTCGACCTCGGCGGGGCGCAGCGGCGGGGTGCCGGCTGACGTGAGGCCGGCCGTCACCCCTTCGTACAGCTGCCGTTCGGCGGGGGTGAACTCCGGCTCGGGGGCGGGGGCGGTGCCGCGGATGTACGGGGCGTCCAGAGCGCCGGCCAGGACACGGGCGCCGGTGGCGGCGGCCAGGTCCGCGGCGGAGCCCATGTGGTCGAGGTGGTGGTGGGTGAGCACGATCTGCCGCAGCTGGTGGGGGCGTCCGCCAAGACGGGCGAGGGCGTCCAGGATGGCGGGGGCGGAGCCGGGGACGCCGGTGTCGACCGCGGCGTATCCCTCGTCGGGGAGGGCGACGAGATACACGTGCCCGACGGGGAAGGGGAGGTGCCAGACGGTGCGGGTGATCCGGGTGAGGGTGTCCATGACCCGGACGCTAACGGCAGGCGGTCCACCCTCACGGCGGTTGCGCCAGGGGCGGATTGTGCGCAGGGCGTACCGCACGCCGGACGGGGCCGGAACCTGTCTTGCCTCCGGCACGTCACACCGCCGACCAAGGAGGCATTGTCATGCGAGGATCCCACCTCTCCCGCACCCGTACCCTCACCGCCGTGCTCGCGCTGGCCACCGCCGGCACCGTCGCACTGTCCGGCTGCGGGCAGCAGAAGCAGACCGTGGGCACCGCGCCCGCCCCGAAGAAGCAGGACGCCTTCGAGCGGCGCGCGGATCAGATCGTGCGGGACTGGCCGAAGGTGTCCCCGGTCACCGAGCGGCAGCAGGCGATGCTGCCGCTGGTCGGCGCGGACCGCCCCAAGGACAAGGGCGTACGGCAGATCACGGTGACGGTCGGGCACAGCGCCTGCGATGTCCACTTCGGTGCGCGCAGTCACGAGTCGAAGGGCATGGTGGTGGTCACCGGCTGGGGCAAGCGGAAGAGCAACAAGGGGATGTGCACCGAGCAGCTGGCGACCGACAAGGTGACGGTGCGGCTCAAGAGCGCACTGGACGGCCGCAAGGTCGTGGACGCGGCCACCGGCAAGCAGCTGCTCAAGGGCTGAGCGGCGCACACCGCCCGGCGTCACGCCGCCGGCCGGTCCGGCGGACCATGGCCGGACCGGCCTAAGCTCGTTCGCATGAGCCCTTCTCCCGCCACCAATCGCCGCGTCGAGCTCCCCGAGCTGCTGGAGTTCGTCCGCCCCCGGCACCGCGCGATCCTGCTCACCCGCCGCAGCGACGGCACCCCGCAGGGCTCGCCGCTGACCTGCGGGGTGGACGACTCCGGCCGGCTGGTGATGTCCACGTATCCGGAACGCGCCAAGGTCCGCAACGTCCGCCGGGTCTCCTCGGTCAGCGTGCTGGTGCTGTCCGACGAGTGGAACGGTCCCTGGGTGCAGATCGATGGCGAGGCCGAGGTCCTCGACACCCCGGACGCGATCGAGCCACTCGTCGAGTACTACCGCAACATCGCCGGGGAGCACCCCAACTGGGACGAGTACCGGGAGGCGATGCGCAAGCAGGGCAAGTCGCTGATCCGGGTGACACCGCTGCGCTGGGGCCCGGTCGCCACCGGCGGCTTCCCGGCCCGCCTCATGGAGGACGGCAACGCCTGAGGCGTGTCCGCAACGTCCCGCCCGGCTCGCGACGCCCGGCCCGCGGGTCAGGCCCGGGGCGGGCCGATCGCCAGGGAGGGATAGAGCGCCTCGTCGGGCAGGCCGAGCCGGTCGCGGAAGGCTCGGCGGCCGGCCACGGTGACGGTGAGGATGCGGGTGGTGACGGCCTTGACGATCCAGTCGTGCTCCAGGGCGTGCCGGTAGAGGGCGGCACCGACCGCGCCGGAGAGATGCTGGCGGCGCACCGTCCAGTCGAGGCAGGTGCGGACATGGGCCCGGCGGGCGACCGAGGGCCCGGCATCGGAAATGCCCAGCGCGGTCAGCCAGTTGGCGCCGGAGACGGTGAGCACCAGGCCGTAGTCCCGCGCCAGCAGGCCGCGTTCGGTCATGGCGGCGGCGATGGCGACGCCGAGCGCACCGGCGATGTGGTCGTAGCAGGTACGGGCGTGGTGCAGCGCCCGGCGGTGGTTGGCCTCGGCCAGCGAGCGGACCGGCACCTGGCGGTAGGGGGCCAGGCCGGCGAGGTTCTCCAGGGTTTCCGCGGTCTCCGGACCGGCCAGCCGCACATAGCGCCGCCGGCCCCGGCGCTCCTCGGCGAGCAGGCCGCCGGAGACCAGGAGGTTGAGGTGTTCGGTGGTGGTGGAGGGGGCCACCGCGGCGTATTCGGCGAGTTCACCGGCGGTCCAGGCGCCGCCGTCGAGCAGGGCCATGCAGATGGCGGCACGGGTGCGGTCCGCGAGCAGCGCCGCGAGGGCGGCCAGATCGGGGGTTTCCGCGACACTTTCCTGATCGGCGTCCCATCGTTTCATCTACACAGAGTAACCTCTCATCACATTTCGGTGAGTACCGAACCATCCGGCTTCTATCCTCAGGGCCATGAACGTCGCGCTGGAGAAGAGCAGTTCGGTCACCCCGGCGCTGCTGTCCACGGAGAACGACGACCAGACCTTTGTGCTGGTCGAGCTGCGGATCCGGTGGGAGCTCGGGCCGGTCGTCAGCGTCTGGCTGCCGTCCCGCGGCCGCACGGCGCAGAATCTCGCAGTGCGCCCGGACGTGGTCTTCAATCTGCCGCCGGACGGGACGGGGACCGAGGAGGGGACGAGCAGCATGCCATGCGCCACGGATGCGCCCTGGACCGAACCGTCCGAGCTGGTGCGGCCGCCCCGGCTCGCCCACTGCCCGGTGCAGTTGGAGGCCCGCCGGGTCGGCGAGCGGACGGTGACCGACGGGGCCTGGACACAGATCGAGGCACAGGTGCTGCGGGTGCATGTCGATCCGCGGGCCGTGCTGCCGCTCGGCGAGGGCGGGACCCCTCCGGGGGTCTGGGATCCGCCGGTGCATGACTTCCGGCCGTCGGCCACTCCCCCGCCGCGGCCCGTGCCGGCGCCCGCGCGGGAGCGGGCACGGCAGTGGGGGCTGCGCTTCCCCGCCGGGCGCGGCGGCCGCCCGTAGGCGCCACCGGGCGGCAGGGCCGCCGGGAAGCGGCGGCACACAGCACGCGGCGCCTGCCTCCGGTCGGGGGAGGGGGCAGGCGCCGCGGATGGGGGCCCGGGGGAAACCCCCGGGCCCCCATGCCGCCGTACGCCGTTGTACGGGACATCAGGGGACGGTCGTCACACGGTCAGTGCGCGATCCGTCGGCTTGATGGGAGCCGGCAGGGCGCTGACTCCGGTCAGGAAGTGGTCCACCCCGCGGGCGGCGGAGCGGCCCTCGGCGATGGCCCACACGATCAGCGACTGGCCGCGGCCGGCGTCACCGGCGACGTACACGCCGGGGACGTTGGTGGCGAAGTCCGCGTCGCGGGCGACGTTGCCACGCTCGTCGAGCTCCAGGCCGAACTGCTCGACCAGGCCGTTCTCCCGGTCGGTGCCGGTGAAGCCCATGGCGAGGGTGACCAGCTGGGCCGGGATCTTCCGCTCGGTGCCCGGCTTCGGCTCCGGCCGGCCGTCCTTGAACTCCACCTCGGTCAGGTGCAGCCACTGGACGTTGCCGTCCTCGTCGCCCTCGAAGTGGGTGGTGGAGACGGAGTAGATCCGCTCGCCGCCCTCCTCGTGCGCGGAGGTGACCTTGTAGAGCATCGGGAAGGTCGGCCACGGCTGGTTCGGGTTCCGCTCGTCGCCCGGCTTGCCCATGATCTCCAGCTGGGTGACGGAGGCGGCGCCCTGGCGGTGGGCGGTGCCGACGCAGTCCGCGCCGGTGTCGCCGCCGCCGATGACGACCACGTGCTTGCCCTCGGCGCTGATCGGGGCGACCGTCAGGTCACCCTCCTGCACCTTGTTGGCCAGCGGCAGGTACTCCATCGCGAAGTGGATGCCGCCCAGTTCACGGCCGGGCACCGGAAGGTCGCGGGAGGTGGTGGCACCGGCGGCGATGACGACGGCGTCGTAGCGCTTGCGCAGCTTCTTCGCGTCGAGGTCGCGACCGATCTCCACCTCGGTACGGAACTTGGTGCCCTCCGCGCGCATCTGCTCGATACGGCGGTTGATGTGGCGCTTTTCCATCTTGAACTCGGGGATGCCGTACCGCAGGAGACCACCGATACGGTCCGCGCGCTCGTAGACGGCGACGGTGTGACCGGCCCGGGTCAGCTGCTGGGCGGCGGCCAGACCGGCCGGACCGGAGCCGATGACGGCGACGGTCTTGCCGGAGAGGCGCTCGGGCGGCTGCGGGGTGACGTCACCCTTGTCCCACGCCTTGTCGATGATGGAGACCTCGACGTTCTTGATGGTCACCGGCGGCTGGTTGATGCCCAGCACACAGGCGGACTCACAGGGCGCGGGGCACAGGCGGCCGGTGAACTCCGGGAAGTTGTTGGTCGCGTGCAGCCGCTCGCTGGCCTCGGTCCAGTCCTCGCGGTAGGCGTAGTCGTTCCACTCGGGGATGAGGTTTCCGAGCGGGCAGCCGTTGTGACAGAACGGGATACCGCAGTCCATGCAGCGCGACGCCTGCTTGCTGATGATCGGCAGCAGGGAGCCGGGCTGGTAGACCTCGTTCCAGTCCTTGACGCGCTCCTCGACGGGGCGGGTCTTGGCGATCTCGCGCTCGTGGTTCAGGAAGCCCTTGGGGTCAGCCATTGGTCGCCGCCTCCATCATCTTCTCGTGGGTCTCGGACTCGGAGAGTCCGGCCTGCTCAGCGGCGTCCTTGGCGACGAGCACTGCCTGGTAGGTGGGCGGGATGACCTTGCTGAAGCGCGCGGCCGCGGCATCCCAGTCGGCGAGGAGCTTGTCGGCGACGGTGGAGCCGGTCTCCTCCTGGTGGCGGCGCACGACGTCGTGCAGCCACTGCTTGTCGGCGTCGTCCAGCGCGTGGACCGCGTCGACGAGTTCCTTGTTGACGTTGGCCTTGTCGAGGTCGATGACGTAGGCGAAGCCGCCGGACATACCGGCCGCGAAGTTGCGGCCCGTCTCGCCCAGCACGACCGCGTTGCCGCCGGTCATGTACTCGCAGCCGTGGTCACCGACGCCCTCGGAGACCACCGTGGCACCGGAGTTGCGGACGCAGAAGCGCTCGCCGACCCGGCCGCGCAGGAACAGCTCGCCGCCGGTGGCGCCGTAGGCGAGGGTGTTGCCGGCGATGGTGGAGAACTCGGCGAGGTGGTCGGCGCCGCGGTCCGGGCGGACCACGACCCGGCCGCCGGACAGGCCCTTGCCGACGTAGTCGTTGGCGTCACCCTCCAGGCGCAGCGTGACGCCGCGGGGCAGGAACGCGCCGAAGGACTGGCCGGCCGAGCCGGTGAAGGTGATGTCGATGGTGTCGTCGGGCAGGCCCGCGCCACCGAACTTCTTGGTGACCTCGTGGCCGAGCATGGTGCCGACGGTCCGGTTGATGTTGCGGATCGCGACCTGCGCCCGGACCGGCTCCGCGGCCTCGGCGCTGTCCGCGGCCAGGGCGTCGGCGGCGAGCTTGATCAGCTCGTTGTCGAGCGCCTTCTCCAGACCGTGGTCCTGCTCGATGACCTGGTGGCGCACGGCGCCCTCGGCCAGCTCGGGGACGTGCAGCAGCGGGGCCAGGTCCAGGCCCTGCGCCTTCCAGTGGTCCACCGCGCGGGAGGTGTTCAGCAGATCGGCGTGGCCGATGGCTTCGTCCAGGCTGCGGAAGCCCAGCTCGGCGAGGATCTCACGGACCTCTTCCGCGATGAACTGGAAGAAGTTGACGATGTACTCGGCCTTGCCGCTGAACCGCTCGCGCAGCGCCGGGTTCTGGGTGGCGATGCCGACCGGGCAGGTGTCCAGGTGGCACACCCGCATCATGATGCAGCCGGAGACGACCAGCGGTGCGGTCGCGAAGCCGAACTCCTCGGCGCCCAGCAGGGCGGCGATGACGACATCGCGGCCGGTCTTGAGCTGACCGTCGGTCTGCACCACGATCCGGTCGCGCAGGCCGTTGAGCAGCAGCGTCTGCTGGGTCTCGGCCAGGCCCAGCTCCCAGGGACCGCCCGCGTGCTTGAGGGAGGTCAGCGGGGAGGCACCCGTACCGCCGTCGTGGCCGGAGATCAGGACCACGTCCGCGTGCGCCTTGGAGACACCCGCGGCGACCGTGCCGACGCCGACCTCGGAGACCAGCTTCACGTGGATGCGGGCCTGCGGGTTGGCGTTCTTGAGGTCGTGGATCAGCTGAGCCAGGTCCTCGATGGAGTAGATGTCGTGGTGCGGCGGCGGGGAGATCAGGCCGACGCCCGGGGTGGAGTGCCGGGTCTTGGCGACCCACGGGTAGACCTTGTGGCCGGGCAGCTGGCCGCCCTCGCCGGGCTTGGCGCCCTGGGCCATCTTGATCTGGATGTCGTCGGAGTTGACCAGGTACTCGGAGGTCACACCGAAGCGGCCGGAGGCGACCTGCTTGATGGCCGAGCGGCGCGCCGGGTCGTAGAGCCGCTCGGGGTCCTCGCCGCCCTCACCGGTGTTGGACTTGCCGCCCAGCTGGTTCATGGCGATGGCCAGCGTCTCGTGCGCCTCCTGGGAGATGGAGCCGTACGACATGGCGCCGGTGGAGAAGCGCTTGACGATCTCCGACGCCGGCTCGACCTCCTCGATCGGGATCGAGGGGCGGTCGGTGGCGAAGGAGAACAGGCCGCGCAGCGTCATCAGCCGCTCGGACTGCTCGTTGACCCGCTCGGTGTACTTCTTGAAGATGTCGTAGCGCCGGGTGCGGGTGGAGTGCTGGAGCCGGAAGACGGTGTCCGGGTCGAAGAGGTGCGGCTCGCCCTCGCGGCGCCACTGGTACTCGCCGCCGATCTCCAGCGCGCGGTGCGTGGCGGCGATGCCGGAGGCCGGGTAGGCCTTGGCGTGCCGGGCCGCGACCTCCTTGGCGATGACGTCCAGACCGGCGCCGCCGATCTTGGTCGCGGTGCCGTGGAAGTACCGCGCGACGAATTCCTCGTCCAGGCCGACGGCCTCGAAGACCTGCGCGCCCCGGTAGGAGGCGACGGTGGAGATGCCCATCTTGGACATGACCTTCAGGACGCCCTTGCCGAGCGCCTTGATGAGGTTCTTGATGGCGGCCTCGGCCTCGATACCCGGCAGGAAGGTGCCCGCGCGGACGAGGTCCTCGACGGACTCCATGGCCAGGTAGGGGTTGACGGCCGCGGCACCGAAGCCGATGAGCAGTGCGACGTGGTGCACCTCGCGCACATCGCCGGCCTCGACGAGCAGACCGACCTGGGTGCGCTCCTTGGTGCCGATGAGGTGGTGGTGGACCGCGGCGGTCAGCAGCAGCGACGGGATCGGCGCGTGCTCGGCGTCCGAGTGGCGGTCGGAGAGCACGATCAGCCGGGCGCCGTCGTCGATGGCGGCGTCCGCCTCGGCGCAGATCTGCTCGATCCGGGCGGCCAGCGACTCGCCGCCGCCGGAGACCCGGTAGAGGCCGGAGAGGGTCACGGCCTTCATGCCGGGCATGTCGCCGTCGGCGTTGATGTGGACGAGCTTGGCCAGCTCGTCGTTGTCGATCACCGGGAAGGGCAGGGTCACGCTGCGGCAGGAGGCCGCGCTCGGCTCCAGGAGATTGCCCTGGGGGCCGAGGGAGGAGATCAGCGAGGTGACCAGCTCCTCGCGGATGGCGTCCAGCGGCGGGTTGGTGACCTGCGCGAAGAGCTGGGTGAAGTAGTCGAAGAGCAGCCGGGGGCGCTCGGAGAGCGCGGCGATCGGCGAGTCGGTGCCCATCGAGCCGATGGGTTCGGCGCCGGCCTTGGCCATCGGGGCGAGGATGACGCGCAGCTCTTCCTCGGTGTAGCCGAAGGTCTGCTGGCGGCGGGTGACCGAGGCGTGGGTGTGCACGATGTGCTCGCGCTCGGGCAGGTCCGCGAGCTCGATCAGGCCGGATTCCAGCCACTCCTGGTAGGGCTGCTCGGAGGCGAGCTGCGCCTTGATCTCGTCGTCCTCGATGATGCGGCCCTCGGCGGTGTCCACGAGGAACATCCGGCCGGGCTGCAGGCGGCCCTTGCGGACGACCTTCGCGGGGTCGATGTCCAGGACGCCGACCTCGGAGGAGAGCACGACCAGGCCGTCGTCGGTGACCCAGTAGCGGCCGGGGCGCAGACCGTTGCGGTCCAGGACCGCGCCGACCTGGGTGCCGTCGGTGAAGGTGACACAGGCCGGGCCGTCCCAGGGCTCCATCATCGTGGAGTGGAACTGGTAGAAGGCACGCCGGGCCGGGTCCATGGAGGGGGAGTTCTCCCACGCCTCGGGGACCATCATCAGCACCGAGTGCGGCAGCGAGCGGCCGCCGAGGTGGAGCAGCTCCAGGACCTCGTCGAAGGAGGCGGAGTCGGAGGCGTCGGCGGTGCAGACCGGGAAGATCCGCGCGAGGTCCTCACTGCCGAAGAGCTTCGAGGCCAGCTGCGATTCCCGGGCCCGCATCCAGTTGCGGTTGCCCTTGACCGTGTTGATCTCGCCGTTGTGCGCGACGAAGCGGTACGGGTGGGCCAGCGGCCAGCTCGGGAAGGTGTTGGTGGAGAAGCGCGAGTGGACCAGCGCGATCGCGGTGGCGAAGCGGCGGTCGGACAGGTCCGGGAAGAAGGGCTCCAGCTGGCCGGTGGTCAGCATGCCCTTGTAGACGATCGTCCGGGCGGACAGCGAGGGGAAGTAGACCCCGGCCTCCCGCTCGGCGCGCTTGCGCAGCGCGAACGCCTTGCGGTCCAGCGCCAGCCCGGTGCTCTTCTTGTCGCCCACGAAGAGCTGGGAGAAGGCGGGCATGGTGGCGCGGGCGCCGTTGCCCAGCAGCTGCGGGGCGACCGGGACCACCCGCCAGCCGATGACGTCCAGGCCCTCCTCGCCGGCGATCGTCTCGATGCGTGAGACGGCAGCGGCCGCTTCCTGGGCATCGGAGGGCAGGAAGGCGAGGCCGACGGCGTAGGCGCCGGCCTCGGGGAGCTCGAAGGTGACCTCTTCGCGGAGGAACGCGTCCGGCACCTGGAGCAGGATGCCCGCGCCGTCGCCCGAGTCGGGCTCCGAGCCGGTGGCACCGCGGTGCTCCAGATTCGTCAGGACGGTGAGCGCCTGCTCGACCAGTGCGTGGCTGGCCTCTCCGGTGAGGGTGGCCACAAAGCCGACGCCGCAGGCGTCGTGCTCGTTGCGCGGGTCGTACATGCCCTGCTGGGCGGGGCGGCCGTCCATGGGCGACCAGGCGGCGGCGCTGGCGCTGCTGGTGGTCGCGGAGTGCGTGGACGCGAAGCGCATCAAGCTCTCCCAACGTCGTCGTGGCATAGGAATTGCCGAGGGACGACGTTGGCCCTCCGCGAAATTTCGTGCAGGTTACAGGATGAGCCGCTTCTCGAAAAGCGAAAGGAGGCTTCCAACATGCGGACACCGCGGGTGCGGTGGGTCAGGACGCGGACGGAATCTGGAGCCGTCCCACAGGGCGGCGTTCGGCGAGCGACATTGCCCGCGACGCCTGGGCCTTATGCCCGGTCGTCATCAATTCGAAACCGTTGGGTAACGCGGTAATTATGCAGTCACTCGCATGACACGTCACCCTACGACGGTTCCGAACAGCACTCCCAGGGCGTACGTCACACCGGCCGCGGCGCCACCGAGGGCCAGCTGGCGCAGTCCGCTGAACCACCAGGAGCGCGCCGTCACACGGGCCACGACCGCCCCGCAGCCGAACAGCCCGACCAGTGCGAGCAGCACCGCCGGCCAGATCTCGGAAGCCCCCAGCAGATAGGGAAGAACAGGCAGCAGCGCGCCCAGCGCAAAGGATCCGAAGGAGGAAACGGCAGCGACAGTGGGCGAAGGAAGGTCGGAGGGGTCGATGCCCAATTCCTCACGGGCATGGATCTCCAGGGCCTGCTCGGGGTCCGAGGAGAGCTGTTCGGCGACCTGCCGAGCCAGCGCCGGCTCGACGCCCCGCGACACATAGAGGGCCGCCAGCTCGTCCAGCTCGTCCTTCGGGTGCTTGCGCAGCTCGGCCCGCTCGATTGCCAGCTCGGCCTGGACCAGCTCGCGCTGCGAGGCGACCGAGGTGTACTCCCCCGCGGCCATCGAGAAGGCGCCGGCCGCCAGTCCCGCCAGGCCGGTGATGATGATCGTCTGCTGCGACAGCGCGCCGCCGGCGACACCCGTCATCAGGGCGAGGTTCGAGACCAGTCCGTCCATCGCGCCGAAGACGGCGGGGCGCAGCCAGCCGCCGTTCACATCGCGGTGCGTGTGGTTGTCACGGTGCGCCACATGCGTCGGCGCCGCGGCATCCATGATCTCCATGACGGACATATCGGTACCTACTCCCTACAGCGAGGTGTGGGCCGATGGCGGCACTTCCCCCTCCAACACCTCGAAGTTATGCGCCTCTTACCCTCCGCCGCTAGCAAGGAAGGCCGAACTTACCGCTCTGACCTGCGGTTTTTCCCCGAGATCGGCGATGAGATCCGGGTCACACCCCCTGCGGCGCCGCCATGGACCCGCGGCCGCGACGCCGTCCGGGGCGGTCGACCGGGTGACCGTGACGCCCGGGAGAGGAGAGCCGGGCCGCCGCGTGGCACGGATGAAGCGCGGCGGTCCCGGTCGCGTGCGCCGCCGGACGGCGCGCTGCGGTGCACGCGACCGGGGCCGCCGCGGAGCCCCCGCCCCCTCCCCCACCGTGGAAGGACCCACCCGCACATGACCTACGCAAGCGAGCAGACCCCGGCCGCGCCGGACGCCCCCGGCCTCGGTGCCGCCGCGGTCCGGGCGGTCATGCCGGAGGTGAAGCCGGCGCCGGTGAGAGCGCCGGCGGCCGCCCCCGTCCCGCCGTCCCTGGAGGACCGGGCGATCGGCGCCCTGGTCGGGGCGGCGGTCGGGGACGCGCTCGGCGGGCCCGTGCAGGGCTGGTCGCCGGAGGAGATCGTGCGGCGGCACGGCGGCCGGGTCACCGGCATCGTCGGCCCCTTCCACGACGACTGGCGCACCGCCCGGCCGATCGCGCCGTACCACAAGGGCGACGGGCACGTCACCGACGACACCCTGATGACGCACGCCCTGGTGCGGGTCTACGAGACGGTGCGCGATCACCTCGACGCCTATGACATCGCCGACCACCTGGTGCCGGATCTGATCGGCACCCCGCGCTGGATCCCGGAGCTGGAGGCCGAGGCGCTGCCGCTGCAACGGATCTTCCTCACCGAGAAGTGGATCGTGGCGCGGCTGCACTACGGGCACGCGGACCCGCGGGAGGCGGGCGTCGGGAACATCGTCAACTGCGGTGCGGCGATGTACATGACACCGGTCGGCGTCGTCAACGCCGGCAATCCGGACCGGGCGTACGCGGAGGCGCTGGACATCGCCGGGGCCCATCAGGCCTCGTACGGGCGGGAGGCGGCGGGGGTGTTCGCCGCGGCCGTGGCCGCGGCCTTCATCCCGGACGCCACCCCGTCCTCCGTCGTCGTCCAGGCGCTGCGGCTGGCCAAGGACGGCACCCGCGCCGCGATCGAGGCGGTCTGTGAGGCCGCGTCGTCGCTGACCGATCACGAGTCGGCGCTGGAACCGCTGCGGGCGGCCGTCGCCCCCTTCGACACGGTGGGCCCGGACTACCGCAACCCCTCGCTCGGCGCCCGCCGCCCCTCCCGGCTGCACGCCGTCGAGGAACTCCCCGTCGCGCTGGGCATGCTGCTGATCGGCGGCGGCGACTTCCGCAGTACGGTGCTCGGCGCGGTCAACTACGGGCGGGACTGCGACTCGATCGCCACGATGAGCGGGGCGCTGGTCGGCGCCCTGCGCGGCGCGTCGGCGGTGCCGGCGGAGTGGAGCGAGGAGGTCGCCCGCGCCAGCCGGCTCGATCTGCAGGCGCCCGGGACCACGCTGGCCACCGTCGCCCGGGAGATCTTCACCCGCGACCGGTCCCGCGCCCGCACCCATGAGCAGGCCTTCACCGCGATCTCGGCCATCCCGGCGATGGCCGAGGCGGGCGGGCGGTGACCGCCACGGCCCCCGCCGGCACGGAGCCGGGCCGGCGCGTCCGGCCCCGCGGGCACCCACCGGAGCACCCGCCGCCCCCACCACCGACCGACCGGAGGCATCCGCACCATGACCGACCCGTCCCTGTCCGCGGCGCCCGGGCCCGCCGCGGGCGGGCGCACCTCCCCGCCGCCGCCCGCCGCCGGGCCGCTCGCCGGGCTGCGGGTGCTCGATCTCGCCACGCTGTTCGCCGGTCCGCTCGCCGCCACCCTGCTGGGGGACTTCGGCGCCGAGGTGATCAAGATCGAGCATCCGCACCGCCCCGATCCCGCGCGCGGCCACGGCCCCGCCAAGGACGGCATCGGACTGTGGTGGAAGCTGCTGGGCCGCAACAAGAAGACCATGACGCTGGACCTGTCCCACCCGGGCGGCCGGGACGTGCTGCTGCGGCTCGCCGCCCGGGCGGACGCCGTGATCGAGAACTTCCGGCCCGGCACCCTGGAACGCTGGGGCCTGGGCTGGGAGGAGCTGTCCGCCGTCAACCCGCGGCTGGTGCTGGCCCGGGTCACCGGCTTCGGCCAGTTCGGCCCGTACGCCCGGCGCCCCGGGTTCGGCACGCTCGCGGAGGCGATGAGCGGCTTCGCGGCGATGACCGGGGAGCCGGACGGCCCGCCGACCCTGCCGCCGTTCGGGCTCGCGGACGCCGTCGCCGCCCTCGGCACCTCCTACGCCGTGATGGCCGCGCTGCACGCCCGGACGGCCTCCGGCCGCGGCCAGGTCATCGACATGGCCCTCATCGAACCCATGCTGACCGTCCTCGGCCCGCAGCCGCTCTGGTACGACCAGCTCGGCCATGTCCAGCCGCGGACCGGCAACCGCTCGGCCAACGTCGCGCCGCGCAACATCTACCGCACCGCCGACGGCTCGTGGGTGGCGGTCTCCACGTCGGCGGAGTCGGTCGCCGAGCGGGTGATGCGGCTGGTGGGGCGCCCCGAGGTGATCGCGGAGCCCTGGTTCGCTACCGGCGCGGGACGGGCCGCGCACGCCGATGAGCTGGACGCGCCGGTCGCCGACTGGATCGCCCGGCACGACCGGGCCGAGGTGATGGCCGCCTTCGAGAAGGCCGAGGCGGCCGTCGCGCCGATCTATGACATCCGCGAGGTGATGACGGATCCGCAGTACCAGGCGCTGGGCTCGATCACCGAGGTCCCGGACGACGAACTGGGCACCGTCCGGATGCAGAACGTCCTCTTCCGGCTCTCCGAGACGCCGGGCGCCATCCGCTGGGCCGGCCGCCCGCACGGCGCGGACACCGACGAGGTGCTGGACTCCCTGGGTCTGACCGGCGCCGAGATCGACGGACTGCGTGCGGCGGGCGCACTGTGAGACCGGCCCCGGCGGGTGCTGGGCCCGGCCGCACGCCCCGTGGCCGCGCCGCCGACAGCACCACCCACAGCGCCGGGTGGACCCGAACGTATCGGGGCCACCCGGCGCTGCCGGCGTGTGGTGCTTCGCCTCAGGACTTCTTGGTGCTGCCGCTGCCGGCGGGCCTGGCGGTGTCCTCGGCGGACTCCTCCGCCGGGGCCTCGGCCTTGTCGTCGCCGGCCGCGTCCGTCGCGGGCCCGGTGTCCGCCGCGGCCTCGCCGTCGTCGGACGCGGTCTTCGGGGACGCCTTCTCGACGGAGACCTTGCCGCCGCCGTCACCGGCAGCGTCCCGGTCGCCCTCGGAGTCGGCCTCCTCGGCGTCCTCCGCTCCCGGCTCGACGACCGCCTCACGGCCGGGTGCCTTCTTGGCCGAGATCACCAGGTAGGCGACGGCCAGGACGAAGACGATCAGTGCGGTCCAGACGTTCAGCCGCAGGCCCAGGATGTGGTGCGCCTCGTCGACGCGCATGTACTCGATCCAGGCGCGGCCCGCGCAGTAGGCGGCGACATACAGCGCGAACGCCCGCCCGTGGCCGAGCCGGAAGCGCTTGTCGGCCCAGATGACCAGCGCGGCGACGCCGATGCACCACAGGCACTCGTAGAGGAACGTCGGGTGATAGGTGCCGCCGATGCGTCCGATGGCCGGGTCGGAGCTGATCTTCAGCGCCCACGGGACATCGGTCGGCTTGCCGTACAGCTCCTGGTTGAACCAGTTGCCCCAGCGGCCGATCGCCTGCCCCAGGGCCAGGCCAGGCGCCAGCGCGTCGGCGTACGCGGGGAGCGGGATGCCGCGCCGGCGGCAGCCGATCCAGGCGCCCACCGCACCGAGCGCGACCGCACCCCAGATCCCCAGGCCGCCCTGCCACACCTTGAAGGCGTCGAGCGGGTGGCCGTTCGGGCCGAAGTACGGCTCGTACGTCGTGATGACGTGGTAGAGGCGGCCGCCGACCAGCCCGAAGGGCACGGCCCACACGGCGATGTCCGCGACGGTTCCGGAGCGGCCGCCGCGCTGCACCCAGCGCTTGTTGCCGAGCCAGACACCGACGAAGACGCCGATGATGATGCAGAATGCGTAGCCGCGCAGCGGGACCGGGCCGAGATAGACGACTCCGGTCGACGGGCTGGGAATGAATGCGAGGTCCATGGCAGGGACGACGCTACCGCGCCGGGCGGGGTCGACGACAACCCACCCGGCTACGGCTGCGTAACGACCCCGCTCCCGGACCATGACGCTGAGTGTCCGGGCCGCCGGACCGGCGGTGCGGGACCGGCGGGCTAGGACGACGGCGCGAGGCCCCCCGCGCTCCGCGGTTCCCGGGGTGCGGCGGGGCGGTCGTGGGTCTGCCGTTCCTGGGACGTGACGCCCGGAGCGCCCGGAACCCCTGGGGCGTCCGGGGCGTCCGGGACGCCGGTGTGCCGGTGGTGCGGTGCGGTGCCGTGGTGGCCCGCCTGCTTCCCCGGGTGGGGCGAGGTGCTCGGGTGCGGCGGGAGGCTCTTCCCGGGCTGCTTGCCCTTGTTAGCGTCCTGCACCATCTTCTTCAGGTCCGCCGGGGTGAACCGGCCGCCCTTCTCCTGCGAGAGGTCCTTGCCGTTGAGCAGGACGGTGGGGGTGCCGCGGTATCCGGAGCCGGCGAAGGCGTCGTTGGACTTCTGCGCGAAGCGGTCGTACCTGCCGTCGTTGACGCACGTGGTGAAGGCGGGGGTCACCAGCCCCTTGACCTTGCCGGCCAGCTGGAGGAGGTACTGCTTGTCGGCGAACTTGTCCTGCGGTTCGGGCGGCTGGTTCGCGTAGAGGACGTCGTGGTACTCGCGGAATCTGCCCGCGTCCTGCGCGCACAGGGCGGCGTTGGCGGCGTTGAGGGATCCCTTGCCGCCGGAGTTGCCGTCGATGATCGTGACGAGGTGGTACTCGTTCTTGAGCTGGCCGGAGTCGACGAGTTCGTGGACGACCGGGCGGAAGCCGGTCTCGAACTGCTGGCAGGCGGGGCAGCGGAAGTCCTCCCACACCGTGAGGGTGGACGGGGCGTTGGCCGCGCCCACCGGGACGGCGGGCCGTTTGCCGTCGCTCGCCTGCTTCGGGACGGCGAGCGCTTGGTCGCTCTTGCCGCCGCCGTCGCCGGACGACGACGACGCCCAGACCGCGATGCCGCCGGCGATCGCCAGCACCACCACCACCGATCCGGCGACGATCGCCTGCCGCCGGTGCCGGGCGCGCGCCTTCTCCTTGTCCCGTTGTTCCTGCAGTCGCTCGCGGGCGGTTCTCATACCCTCATGGTTCTTCTGGCTCACGCCCCTGGACAACGAAGCGGAGGGGTGACCCTGCACCCCTCCGCACCGATGTTCGCCCTATCGAGGGACAGCGCGCCGGTGCGACGTGGACGTTTGCCCGGCGCGCCCCGCCCCTAGGAGCGTGTGCGTACGCCCTCGGCCAGCTCGCCCGCGAGGGCCCGGACCCCGGCGAGGCCGGCCGCCAGGTCGCCGTCGGAGGCCAGCAGCCGCTTGACGAACGCCGAACCGACGATCACGCCGTCCGCGAACCGGGCCACCTCGGCGGCCTGTTCGGCATTGGAGACCCCGAGGCCGACGCAGACCGGCAGGCCGGTCGTCGCCTTGGTGCGCCGGACGAGGTCCTGCGCCTCGGCGCCCACCGACTCGCGGGTGCCGGTGACACCCATCAGCGAGGCGGCGTAGACGAAACCGGAACCCGCCGCCGTGATCTCGGCGAGCCGGGCGTCCTTGCTGCTGGGGGCCACGACGAAGACGGTCGCCAGACCGTGCTTGGCCGCGTGCTCCCGCCAGGTCGCGGACTCCTGGACCGGCAGGTCGGGCAGGATGCAGCCGGCCCCTCCCGCCTCGGCCAGCTCGGCGGTGAAACGCTCGACGCCGTAGCGGTCGACCGGGTTCCAGTACGTCATGACGAGCACGGGCTTGCCGGTGGCCGCGTGCGCCTCGCGCACGGTCCGCAGCACGTCCGCGATCTTCACGCCGCCGCGCAGGGCGATGTCGTCGGCGGTCTGGATGACCGGGCCGTCGAGGACCGGGTCGCTGTGCGGGAGCCCGATCTCCACGATGTCCGCGCCGCCGGCGAAGACGGCCTTGGCCGCCTCGATGCCGCCGTCGACGGTCGGGAACCCGGCGGGCAGGTAGGCGATGAGCGCGGACCGGCCCTCGGCCTGTGCGGCGGCGAGGGTGTCGCTCAACAGCTGGATGTTTCCGCTCACTTGGCGTCCCCTTCGATCTCCGCGCCGGCGGCGTCGGTGTCCGCCTCGACGGCGGCGTCGGTGTCGTACAGGCCGAAGTAGCGGGCCGCGGTGTCCATGTCCTTGTCGCCCCGCCCGGACAGATTGACCACGATCAGTCCGTCCGTACCGAGCTCCCTGCCGAGCTCCAGCGCCCCGGCGAGGGCGTGGGCGCTCTCGATGGCCGGGATGATGCCCTCGGTCTCGGAGAGCAGGCGCAGCGCCCGCATCGCGTCGTCGTCGGTGACGGCGCGGTACTCGGCGCGGCCGCTGTCCTTGAGGTAGGCGTGCTCGGGCCCGATGCCGGGGTAGTCCAGACCGGCCGAGATGGAGTACGGCTCGGTGATCTGGCCCTCCTCGTCCTGGAGGACGTAGCTGCGCGAGCCGTGCAGGATGCCCGGCTCGCCGGCGGTCAGCGTGGCCGCGTGCTCGCCGGTCTCGATGCCGTGGCCGGCGGGCTCGCACCCGACGAGCCGGACGCCGGCGTCCGGGAGGAAGGCGTGGAAGAGGCCGATGGCGTTGGAGCCGCCGCCGACACAGGCCACGGCCGCGTCCGGCAGCCGGCCCGCGCGCTGGAGGATCTGGCGGCGGGCCTCGACGCCGATGACGCGGTGGAAGTCGCGCACCATCGCGGGGAAGGGGTGCGGGCCGGCGACGGTGCCGAAGAGGTAGTGGGTGCGGTCGACGTTGGCGACCCAGTCGCGGAAGGCCTCGTTGATGGCGTCCTTGAGGGTGCGGCTGCCCGACTTCACGGCGATGACCTCGGCGCCGAGCATCCGCATCCGGGCGACGTTGAGCGCCTGGCGCTCGGTGTCGAGCTCGCCCATGTAGATGGTGCAGTCGAGGCCGAAGAGGGCACAGGCGGTGGCGGTGGCGACGCCGTGCTGGCCGGCGCCGGTCTCGGCGATGACCCGGGTCTTGCCCATCCGCCGGGTGAGCAGTGCCTGGCCCAGCACGTTGTTGATCTTGTGGGAGCCGGTGTGGTTGAGGTCCTCGCGCTTGAGGAAGACCCGGGCCCCGCCGGCCTCGCGGGCGAACCGTGGCACCTCGGTGAGTGCGCTGGGCCGCCCGGTGTAGTTGACCAGCAGATCGTCGAGTTCGGCCGCGAAGGCGGGGTCCGCCTTGGCCTTCTCGTACTCGGCGGCGACCTCGTCGACCGCGGCGACCAGCGCCTCGGGGATGAAGGTGCCGCCGAAGGCGCCGAAGTAGCCCTCGGCGCTGGGGAGGTGCCCCTCGGGGTCGGGAAGGAAGAATTCGGAGGACATCTGACGCACTCCTCGTCCGGGGTACGCACCCCGGAAGTCCGGTTCATCGGGCGGTGGGCATGACGGAAGGGCGGCGCGCTGAACGGGGTCGCCGCCGCCGCGGAGCCGGCCGGGCCGGTACCGCGGGCGGTGCGGACGCGGATGCCTTCGGGGGCATCGCGGCGCCGGCACGGGGCCGGCGCGTCAGCGCGCGGGCCCCCTTCGCCATCGCCTGCCGTTGATCTGTCCCGGCTCGGAGCCGATGTGGTACCGCACCCGGCGCCCGTGGACCCGGCGCGCGGGCGCGCGGCAGCCGCGGTGCCACGAGGGCAGGGCGGAGCACTTGGCCACGGGGCGGCGGGGGGCGGCGGTCATGTCGGAGAGGGTGTCCTGTCCTGGAGGCGGGCGGTCAGGACCGGCCGTGCCGGATCGCCGGGTGGGAGCCGGCGGCGACCAGGTCGGCCACCGCGGTCCTGGGGTCCTTGCCGGTGACCAGCGACTCGCCGACCAGCACCGCGTCCGCGCCGTCGTTGGCGTAGGCGATCAGGTCGTGCGGTCCGCGGACACCGGACTCGGCGATCTTGACGATGTGGTCGGGGATCTCGGGGGCGACCCGGGCAAAGTTACCGCGGTCGACCTCCAGAGTCTTCAGATTGCGGGCATTGACGCCGATGATCTTGGCGCCGGCGTCCACCGCGCGGGCGACCTCTTCCTCGTCGTGCACCTCGACCAGCGGCGTCAGCCCGATCGACTCGGCCCGCTCGATCAGCGAGACCAGGGCCTCCTGCTCCAGCGCGGAGACGATCAGGAGCGCGAGGTCGGCGCCGTAGGCGCGGGCCTCCCACAGCTGGTAGGCGGTGACGATGAAGTCCTTGCGCAGGACGGGGATGTCGACCTTGGCGCGGACCGCCTCCAGGTCGGCCAGCGAACCGCCGAACCTGCGCTGCTCGGTGAGGACGGAGATGACCGCCGCGCCGCCCGCCTCGTAGTCGGCGGCCAGGCCGGCCGGGTCGGCGATCGCGGCGAGCGCGCCCTTGGAGGGGCTGGAGCGCTTGACCTCGCAGATCACCGTCACGCTCTCGCCCTTGAGGGCCGCGACGCCGTCCTTCGCGGGGCGTGCCTTGCGGGCCCGCTCCTTGAGCTCGTCGAGAGTGACGCGGGCCTGCCGCTCCGCGAGGTCGGCACGGACCCCGTCGATGATCTCGTCGAGCACACTCACGCGAGCGGCCTCCTTCTTGAACGGGGGAGGTGGACAGTGACCTGTGGGACGAGCCGCCCCATCCGGTCCTTTGATGGTATCCGCCATGGCCTACAGGTCCTGCATCCGGCCGACCGCGGTCCCACGACCTGGACATTCACCAAAGAGGCGGAGTGCGCCGACGGCGGTTCACGGGGCCAGCGCGCTGCCGAAGGGGAGGTTGCGGACGAGCGTGAAGACCAGCAGCAGCCCGGCCAGCGCCGCCCAGTGGACGGCCCGCGGCCGGGGTCCCGCCGTCGGACGGCCCCGCGCCGCGCGGCCGAGCCACAGCGCCCAGAAGACCGCGGCGGCGGCGTATCCGGCCACCGCGAGGGCGTTGGCGCCCAGGGCCGCGCTGAGGTCGCCGTGGGCGACGTCATGGGCGCTGCGCAGTCCGCCGCAGGCCGGGCAGTACAGGCCGGTCAGATGCAGCAGCGGACACACGGGGTAGTGCCCGGGCTCGTGGGGATCGACGGCCCCGACGTAGGCGAAGGCCGCGAGGGCGGCGGCCAGGGTGCCCAGGGGTGCCGCGAGACGGCGGGGCAGCGCGCGCTGCCGGGGGGCCGGGGGCGCGAGCCGCGCCGCGGGATCGCTCACGTGGCGATTGTGCGGCGCTGCGCGCGAAGGCGCAGCTTCTCGGCCGCCGTACGGAGCGGGTACGGACGGCGGGTACGGCACCTGGGGTGCGTACGGGCCGGGAAGCGGCGCCTTCGAAGGGAGCTGCGGGGGTGGCGCCGGGCGGGCGCCACGGGGGCGGGAGCTCAGCCCTCCTGCGGCTGGGCCTGCGCCGCGGCGGCGGGCTCGGCGGAGCGGCGGGGCTCCTGGCCCATGCCGGCCGCACGCATCAGACCGCCGGCCACGGCACCGAGACCGATCAGCACGATGCCGGCCCAGAAGCCGGGCACGTTCCCCAGCACGATGAAGGCTCCGGAGACGCAGAAGCCGATGAACGAGATGATGACGCCCGTCCAGGCGGCGGGGGTGTGTCCGTGGCCACTGCTCGACATGAATGCTCCTCGTTGCTCTGTCGCGCCGGGGTCGGGGCGCGGTGATCCTCATCGGCCATTGTCACCGATGCCCGGCGGGGCACCTTTACCGGGTGGGGTCCTCACCGCGGTCCAGGGACTTCCAGATCTCCTCCGGACGGTCCAGATCCGGCGGGGCCGGAGCCCGGCGCGGGCCGCGGGCGCCGCCGGGCGTGCGCTCGTAGCGGCCCGACATCGCAGGCCAGTGGCGGCCGTGAACCAGCGCCAGCAGCCCGGCGAGCAGCAGCAGCGCGCCGCCGGCCGCGGCCACCCACGGCCAGCCGGTGTGCGTGACGTGATGCACACCGGCGCCGGTCAGACCGACCGCAGTGGCGGCCTTCTCGCGGAGCGCGGAGGTGTCGGAGGTGCCCAGCACGGCGGCGGTGGCGATGCCCGCGCCGCTGAGCGTGAGCAGGGCGGCGACCGCGATCCGGCCGACCCGGCGCACGGCGAAGACGGCGACCAGCGCGGCCAGGCCGACGACGGCCAGCGCGCCGGGCACGCCGGTCACATCGGCGCCGGTCACGCTGCGCGGCAGCGCGCCCTGGGCCAGCTCCGCGGAGCCCCGGGCCCAGATGCGGCCGGAGGCCAGCAGCGCCAGGCCCGCGCCGGCCGCGCCGGCCAGCAGGGCGAAGGCGAGGCTGCGCCGGGCGCCGCGGGCGGCTGCGGCCGGCGCGGGGGCCGGTGCGTCCGCGGGCGCGGCGTCGGTGGGGGTCTGGGGTGCGGCAGTCACGCGTACCACTATCGCGCACCGGCCGGGCGGGCCCGGTGCGCGGGGTGGGTACGGGGCGTGCGGCCGGTCACTTTCCCAGGTGGTTGGCGGTGTTGACGGCGCGCAGCACGGCGGCGGCCTTGTTGCGGCACTCGGTGTCCTCGGCCACCGGGTCGGAGTCGGCGACCACCCCGGCGCCCGCCTGGACGTAGGCGGTGCCGTCGCGGAGCAGGGCCGTGCGGATCGCGATGGCGGTGTCGGAGTCGCCGGCGAAGTCGAGATAGCCCACGCAGCCGCCGTACAGCCCGCGCCGGGTCGGCTCCAGCTCCTCGATGATCTGCAGGGCGCGCGGCTTGGGCGCCCCGGAGAGGGTGCCGGCGGGGAAGCAGGCGGTGAGCACGTCGAAGGCGGTGCGGCCCTCGGCCACCTGCCCGGTGACCGTGGAGACGATGTGCATCACATGGCTGTAGCGCTCGATGGACATGAAGTCGACGACCTCGACGCTGCCCGGCTCGCAGACCCGGCCCAGGTCGTTGCGGCCCAGGTCGACCAGCATCAGATGCTCGGCGCGCTCCTTGGGGTCGGCCATCAGCTCATCGGCCAGGGCCTGGTCCCGGTGCACCGTGGCGCCGCGCGGGCGGGTGCCGGCGATGGGGTGGACCGTGGCCCGGCCGCCCTCGACCGTGACCAGCGCCTCCGGGCTGGAGCCCACCACGTCGAAGGGCCCCTGCTCGGCGCCCTCGCCGCCCTCGAAGCGGAAGAGGTACATGTACGGGCTGGGGTTGGTGGCCCGCAGCACCCGGTAGACGTCCAGGGCGCTCGCGGTGCACGGGGTTTCGAAGCGCTGGGAGGGCACGACCTGGAAGGCCTCGCCGGCCCGGATGCGCTCCTTGATGTCGTCGACGGCCTCCTGGTAGGAGGCGCCGCCCCACTCCATGGTGAACGGCGGGACCTCGGACGGCGGCATCGCGGCGGCGCTCGCGGGCGCGGGCCGGGCGAGGTCGTAGGCCATGGTGTCCAGCCGGGCGACCGCGTCCGCGTAGGCCTCGTCGACGCCGGTGTCGAGGTCGTTGTGGTTGATGGCGTTGGCGATCAGCAGGACCGTGCCGCTCCAGTGGTCCAGGACGGCGAGGTCGGAGGTGAGCAGCATGGTCAGCTCGGGCAGCCGCAGGTCGTCGGTGGTCTGCTCACCGATCTTCTCCAGGCGGCGCACGATGTCGTAGCCGAGGTAGCCGACCATGCCGCCGGTGAACGGCGGCAGTCCGGCGCCCTCGACGAGGTCGCGGGGGGTGTGCAGCGCCTCGACGGTGGCGCGCAGCGCCTGGAGCGGGTCGCCGTCGGTGGGGACGCCGACCGGCGGGGTGCCGAGCCAGTGCGCCTGCCCGTCGCGGGTGGTGAGGGTCGCGGCGCTGCGGACGCCGATGAAGGAGTACCGCGACCACGTCCGGCCGTTCTCGGCGGATTCCAGGAGGAAGGTGCCGGGGCGCTCGGCGGCGAGTTTGCGGTAGAGGCCGACCGGGGTGTCACCGTCCGCGAGGAGGCGCCGGGTGACGGGGATGACCCGGCGGTCCTTGGCGAGGGTACGGAAGGTGTCGAGGTCCGGAGTGGCGGTGCCGGTGGTTCCCGTGGTCATGGCAGCGGAGCCTACTGGTCGGAGCGGGTCTCGGTGGCCAGAACGTCGGCGTCGAAGCAGGTGCGGTCCCCGGTGTGGCAGGCGGCGCCGACCTGATCGACCTTGATCAGGACGGTGTCGGCGTCGCAGTCCAGTGCCACCGACTTGACGTGCTGGACGTGCCCGGAGGTGTCGCCCTTGACCCAGTACTCCTGGCGGCTGCGGGACCAGTATGTGCAGCGGCCGGTGGTCAGGGTGCGGTGCAGCGCCTCGTCATCCATCCAGCCGAGCATCAGCACCTCGCCGGTGTCGTACTGCTGGGCGATGGCGGGGACCAGGCCGTCGGCGCCGCGCTTGAGGCGGGCGGCGATGGCGGGGTCGAGGGCGGAGCCCGCCGCGGGGGCCGGGCCGGGGGCGGTGGTGCGACTGCTGGTCATGGGTCCCATTGTGCCGTGCGGCATCCTGCAGACATGCATCCTCACAGGGAGCCGTCCGTGCCGCCACCGCCGCCGGATCCGGACCGTGCCGCGCGGGTGGCCGCGCGGGTGCTGGGGGCGGTGTGTGCGGCGGCGGTGGCGGTGGCCGTGGCGATCCTGGTGGTGGTGTTCCGGACGTAGCGGCCGGAGCGGGCGGGGGGCTCAGACCCCGAGTTCGGCCGCCAGCAGCCGGTCGATCGCCTCCTTGTCGCCGTCCAGCGCGACGTCGGCCGCCTCCTGCCGGCCGAAGGCGAACATCGTCAGCTCGCCGGGCTCGCCGACGACCGTGACCACCGGGGTGCCGCGATGGGCGACCGCGGTGCGCCCGTCCGGCCGCCGCAGCACCAGGCCCACCGGCGACCTGCGGCCCAGCACCCGGGCCATCCGCTCGAGCCGGGACCACAGGGCGTCCGCGAAGACGGGGTCCAGCTCCCGCGCGGCCCAGTCCGGCTGCGCCCGCCGTACGTCCTCGGTGTGGACGTAGAACTCGACGGTGTTGGACGCCTCGTCGAGCTGCTTCAGCGCGAACGGCGACATCCGCGGCGGCCCCGTCCTGATCAGTCGGATCAGCTCCTCGTACGGCCTGCCGGCGAACTCCGCCTGCACCCGCCGCAGCCGTCCGGCCAGCGGCTTGACGAGGATCCCGCCGGCCGCGTCGGCGCGCCGTTCGCGTACCACCACATGCGCGGCCAGTTCCCGCGCGCTCCAGTTCTCGCACAGCGTCGGCGCCTCGGGGCCGGCGCTCTCCAACAGGTCGGCGAGAAGGAGCCGTTCACGCTTCGCATGGGTCGACATGCGGTCAGCCTACGACCGGCTCCGGTGCCCTGCCACGGGGCCGCGCCCGGTGGCCGCGTGGCGGGGCGGCGCGGTCACCCGGCTGCCGGGCCGCGGCCGGGCCGGGGCGGGTCCGCCGCCAGGTGCGCGCGCAGGATGCGCTCCAGTTCCCGGGCGGCGCGCGGCGGGGAGACGTCGCCGCGGTGGGCGACGGAGACCACGCGGTGCATCCCCGGGGTGGCGAACGGGGTGACCCGCAGGCCGGAGCGTTCGGCGACCATGCTGGGGACCACGGCGATGCCCAGTCCGGCCCGGACGAAGCCGAGGACGGCGTCCATCTCGCCGCCCTCGACGGTGAAGGACGGTTCGAAGCCGGCCGCCCGGCAGGCCGCGGTGGTGAATTCCCGCAGGTCGTAGCCGCGGCGGAACATGGCCAGCGGCCGGTCGCGGAGATCCTCCACCCGGATGCGGGTGCGCCGGCCGGCGGGGGCGGGGCGGTCGGGGGCGGAGACCACCACGAGTTCCTCGCGCAGCAGGTCGGAGGTGGCCAGGGCGGGGGCCTGGAGGGGGAGCGGGGTGATGATCAGGGCCAGGTCCAGGGCGCCGTCGGCCAGTGCCCGGACGAGGTCCTGGGAGCCGTCCTCGGTCACCAGCAGCTCCACGCCCGGGTAGGCGGCGTGGAAGGCCCGCAGGACGTCGGGGACGAGGCTGGCGCAGAGGCTGGGCGGGGCACCGAGGCGCAGCCGCCCGCGGCGCAGCCGGGCGACGTCCTGGACCTCGCGGCGGGCGGTGTCGGCGTCGGCGAGGATGCGCCGGGCGAACGGCAGCAGGGTCTCGCCGGCATCGGTGAGGGAGATGTGGCCGCGGGCACGGTGGAAGAGTTCGGCGCCCAACTCCCGTTCCAGGGACCGGATCTGCTGGGAGAGGGAGGGCTGGGCGACGTGTTCGCGCGCGGCGGCGCGGGTGAAGTGGCGGGTGTCGGCCACGGCGGTGAAGTAGCGGAGCTGCTGCAGCTGCATGAGGGGACTGTAGGCCATCGATAGGCAGGCCCTATGGGGATGAGCCGCACCATGTCTTGGACTGATGAACCCCGGCGTCCCTACCGTCGGGAACCATGGCAACGGACACACGGACGGACCGACGGCCGTCCCCGCCCCACCCGCTGTGGCACTCGACCGTCGGCAAGAAGGCCGTGATGGCCGTCAGCGGCCTGGTCATGCTGCTCTACCTGGTCGTCCACATGCTCGGGAACCTGAAGATCTTCTTCGGGGCGGACGAGTTCAACCACTACGCGCACTGGCTGCGGACGGCCGGCGCTCCCTTCCTGCACGAGGAGTGGGCGCTGTGGCTCGTCCGTGTCGTCCTGGTGGCCGCCGTCGTGGCGCACGCCGTCAGCGCCTACCAGCTCAGCCGCCGCGATGTCAGGGCGCGCCCCGACGCCTATGCGCACCGGAAGGCGCGCACGAGCTATGCCACCCGCACCATGCGCTGGGGCGGGGTCATCCTGGGGCTGTTCCTCGTCTGGCATCTGCTCGACCTGACGACCGGCACCGTGCACCCCGGCGGCTTCCAGCCGGGCCACCCGTACCAGAACGTCGTGGACACCTTCTCCACCTGGTACGGCAACGCCGTCTACCTCGTCGCGGTGCTGGCGCTCGGGCTGCACGTCCGGCACGGGTTCCACAGCGCCGCGCAGACCCTCGGCGTCGGCAGCCGCCGCCGCGACCGTGCCCTGAAGACCACCGCCGGCCTCCTCGCGCTGGTGCTGACCGTGGGCTTCGCCTCCGTACCCGTTGCCGTCATGACCGGAGTGGTGAGCTGACCATGGCTTCTTTCGCGGACTATCCGACCGGTGCGCCGGTCGCCGACACCAAGGCGCCGGCCGGGCCGGTCGCCGAACGCTGGGACACCCGCCGCTTCGAGGCGAAGCTGGTCAACCCCGCCAACCGCCGCAAGCACACCGTCATCGTGGTCGGCACCGGCCTCGCGGGCGGCTCGGCGGGCGCCACCCTCGCCGAACAGGGCTACCGCGTCGTCCAGTTCTGCCACCAGGACTCCCCGCGCCGTGCCCACTCGATCGCCGCGCAGGGCGGCATCAACGCGGCGAAGAACTACCGCAACGACGGGGACTCGGTCCACCGGCTGTTCCACGACACCGTCAAGGGCGGCGACTTCCGCGCCCGGGAGTCGAACGTGCACCGGCTGGCACAGCTCTCCGTCGAGATCATCGACCAGTGCGTCGCGCAGGGCGTGCCGTTCGCCCGGGAGTACGGCGGTCTGCTCGACACCCGCTCCTTCGGCGGCGTCCAGGTCTCCCGGACGTTCTACGCCCGCGGCCAGACCGGCCAGCAGCTGCTGCTGGGCGCCTACCAGGCGCTGTCCCGGCAGATCGCGGCGGGGAACGTGGAACTGCACCCGCGCACCGAGATGCTGGACCTCGTCGTCGCCGACGGGCGGGCCCGCGGGATCGTCACCCGGGACCTGGTCACCGGGGAGATCGGCACCCACTTCGCCGATGCCGTGGTGCTGGCGTCCGGCGGCTACGGCAATGTCTTCCATCTGTCGACCAACGCCATGCACTCCAACGCGACCGCCGTCTGGCGGGCGCACCGCCGCGGCGCGTACTTCGCCAACCCCTGCTTCACCCAGATCCACCCGACCTGCATCCCGCGCACCGGCGACCACCAGTCGAAGCTGACGCTGATGAGCGAGTCGCTGCGCAACGACGGCCGCATCTGGGTCCCGAAGGCCACGGGCGATGCCCGCCCGCCCGGCCGGATCCCCGAGGAGGAGCGCGACTACTACCTGGAGCGGCTCTACCCCTCCTTCGGCAATCTCGTCCCGCGCGACATCGCCTCCCGCGCCGCCAAGAACGTCTGCGACGAGGGCCGCGGTGTGGGCCCCGGCGGCCAGGGCGTGTACCTGGACTTCGCGGACGCCCTCGCACGCATGGGCCGGGCCCGGGTCGAGGAGAAGTACGGCAATCTCTTCGAGATGTACGCGCGGATCACCGCGGAGGACCCGTACGAGGTGCCGATGCGGATCTACCCCGCCGTGCACTACACGATGGGCGGGCTGTGGGTCGACTACGACCTCCAGACCACCGTCCCCGGCCTGTTCGCGATCGGGGAGGCCAACTTCTCCGACCACGGCGCCAACCGCCTCGGCGCCTCCGCGCTGATGCAGGGCCTGGCCGACGGCTACTTCGTCCTCCCCTCGACGATCAACGACTATCTGGCCCGCGCCCCGCTCGACGGCCCGCTCGACGCCGGCCATCCGGCGGCCGCGGCGGCCGCGGCGGTCGTCGACGAGGCCACGGCGCGCCTGGACCGGCTGCTGGCCGTCGACGGCGACCGCACCCCCGACTCCTTCCACCGCGAGCTCGGCGCGCTGCTGTGGGAGCACTGCGGAATGGCCCGCAGCGAGGAGGGGCTGCGCACGGCCCTCGACCGGATTCCGCGGCTGCGCGAGGAGTTCTGGCGCCGCCTCAAGGTGCCGGGCACCGGCGCGGAGTTCAACCAGTCCCTGGAGAAGGCCCACCGCATCGTCGACTACCTGGAACTCGCCGAGCTGATGTGCCTCGACGCGCTGCACCGCGCCGAGTCCTGCGGCGGCCACTTCCGCACCGAGTCACAGACCCCCGACGGCGAGGCCGAGCGCCGGGACGCGGCGTTCTCCTACGCCGCCGCCTGGGAGTTCACCGCCACCGGCCGGGCCCCCGTCCTCCACAAGGAAGACCTGGTCTTCGAGTACGTCCACCCCACCCAGCGGAGCTACGCATGAGGCTCACCCTGCGCGTCTGGCGCCAGCGGAACGCCGGCGCCCCCGGCGCCATGACCACCTACGAGGTGGACGGCATCGCGCCGGACATGTCGTTCCTGGAGATGCTCGACACCCTCAACGAGGAGCTCCTCCTCGGCGGTGACGAGCCGGTCGCCTTCGACCACGACTGCCGCGAGGGCATCTGCGGCGCGTGCAGCCTGGTCATCAACGGCGAGGCGCACGGCCCGGAGCGGACCACCACCTGCCAGCTGCACATGCGGTCCTTCGCGGACGGCGACACCATCGACATCGAGCCGTGGCGGGCCGCCGCCTTCCCCGTCGTCAGGGACCTGGTCGTCGACCGCTCCGCCTTCGACCGGATCATCCAGGCCGGCGGCTACATCACCGCGCCGACCGGCGCCGCCCCCGAGGCGCACGCCACACCCGTCCCCAAGCCGGCCGCCGACGCCGCCTTCGCGCACGCCGAGTGCATCGGCTGCGGCGCCTGCGTGGCCGCCTGCCCGAACGGCGCGGCGATGCTCTTCACCTCGGCCAAGGTCAACCACCTCGGTGCCCTGCCGCAGGGCGCTCCCGAACGGGACTCCCGGGTGCTGGACATGGTGGCGCGGATGGACGAGGAGGGCTTCGGCGGCTGCACCCTGGCCGGCGAGTGCGCCACCGCCTGCCCCAAGGGCATCGAGCTGTTCAGCATCACCGCGATGAACCGCGCGTTCCTCCGGGCGGCGCGCACCGGGCGCTGAGTCAGACCGCGGCGGTCCCGATGAGCCCTTCGCGGGTGACGAGCGCGGCCAGCTCCGGCTCGCTCCACCCCGCGGTGCCGCCGGGCCGCCGCGGCAGAACCATGTAGCGGCTCTCCGCGCTGGAGTCCCACACCGTGATCTCGGTGTCGTCCGGCAGCTCCAGCCCGAACTCGGCCAGCACGGCCCGCGGTTCGCGGACCACCCGCGAACGGTAGGCCTCGCTCTTGTACCAGGACGGCGACGGCCCCAGCAGCCCGACCGGATAGCAGGAGCACAGCGTGCACACCAGGACGTGGTGGGTGGTGGCGGTGTTCTCGACGACCTTGAGCCGCTGCTCCTTGATGCCGCCCGCCATCGACAGCCCCACCTCGGGCAGCGCCGCGTTCGCGTCGGCCAGCAGCCGCTCCCGGAACCCCTCGTCACTCCAGGCCCGCGCCGCGATCCGCGCCCCGTTGACCGGCGAGGCCCCCTTCAGCATCGCGGCGAGGGCCGCGTCCAGCTGGTCCTGTGCGACCACCCCGGCCTCGATCAGCCGCTCCTCCAGCCGCCGCACCCGTGCCGCCACCGGCACACTCGTGTGTTCGCCGCTCATGCCCCGTCCTCCCCTGCCCGTTCGATGTACGACTCCCAGAGGTCGACCGTGACCTCGTGACCGCCCTCGCCCCACAGGTCGCCCGCGGCGAACGCCACCGTGTAGACGGGCTCCACCCGCGGCTCGGCGACGCCCGCCGCCACCTCGTCCGCGAGCTCCCAGCTGCCCTGGCACTCGACGATCCGTCCCACCTGCCCGCGCACATAGCGCGGCGCCCGCGTATGCCCCGCGGGGTCACCGGCGCGCACCCGCACCCGCTCCCCCGCCCGGAACTCAGCCCGCACCGGGCAGCCCCCGCTCGGCCAGCAGCGTCTCGATCGCGAGCAGCCACCGCTCGTAGTACGACGACGCCAGATACCGCTGCGGGTCCATCCGCTCGACGGCGTCGCGGAACTGGTCGAGGCGGTAGACCCCGTTGCGTACCAGCGCGGAGTTCAGCGCGAACACCCGCGCCTCCCAGTCGGCATGGAACGGCGGCTCGTCCGCCTCGATCTCCAGCGCCCCGAACCCGGTCTGCCCACCCACATCGTTGACACGGCTCATGGGCGGAGCCTACGCGTTCATGATCTTCGTGTCAGCGCACCGGGTGCCCCGCGCCCCGCAGGGCCTCCTTGACCTGGCCGATGCGCAGGTCGCCGAAGTGGAAGACGGAGGCGGCGAGCACCGCGTCCGCGCCGGCCACGACGGCCGGGGCGAAGTCCGCCAGCCGGCCGGCGCCGCCGGAGGCGATCACCGGGACGGTGACGTGCTTGCGGACCGCCTCGATCATCTCGACGTCGTAGCCGTCCTTGGTGCCGTCGGCGTCCATGGAGTTCAGCAGGATCTCGCCGGCCCCGAGGGCGGCGGCGCGGTGAGCCCATTCGACGGCGTCGACGCCGGTGCCGCGGCGGCCGCCGTGGGTGGTGACCTCGAACCCGGAGGGGGTGCCGGCGTCGGTGCGGCGGGCGTCGACGGACAGCACCAGGACCTGGCTGCCGAAGCGCTCGGCGATCTCCCGGATCACGTCGGGGCGGGCGAGGGCGGCGGTGTTGACGCCGACCTTGTCGGCGCCGGCCCGCAGCAGCTTGTCGACGTCGTCGGGGGTGCGCACCCCGCCGCCGACGGTCAGCGGGATGAAGACCTGCTCGGCGGTGCGGCGCACCACGTCATAGGTGGTCTCGCGGTTGCCGGAGGAGGCGGTGATGTCGAGGAAGGTCAGCTCGTCGGCGCCCTCCTCGCCGTAGATCTTCGCCATCTCGACCGGGTCGCCCGCGTCCCGCAGGTTCTGGAAGTTGACGCCCTTGACGACCCGGCCGTTGTCGACGTCCAGGCAAGGGATGACTCGGACCGCCAGGGTCATGTCTGTGGGGGCCTCTCTGTCAGTTCTCGGAATGCTTCTAGTTCTACTTCGACCAGGACGCGGGAGTCGACGAAGCCGGAGACCACGACCAAGGTCGCGACCGGCGGGGTGGCCTCGAACAGCTCCCGGTGGGCGCGGCCGGCCGCGTCCACGTCGCGCAGGTGGGTGAGGTACAGGCGGGTGCGCAACACCGCGTCGGCGCCCAGGCCGAAGGGCTTGAGGGCGGCCAGCGCGCCGGTCAGGGCGGCCCGGGTCTGGACGTAGGGGTCGCCCTCGCCCTGGAGCACGCCGTCGACCAGTGGCATCGTGCCGGCGACCAGGACCCGGTCGCCGGCGGCCACGGCGCGTGCGAAGCCGATCCGCTCTTCCCAGGGGTTGTCGGTCCGTACGCGCTCGATGCTCATCACGCGGCCTTTCGTTCGCCGTTACGACACTGCTGCCAGCGCCTCTTCGAGGGTGAATGCCTTCGCATAGAGCGCCTTGCCGACGATCGCGCCCTCCACACCTTCGGACACCAGCGTGGCCAGGGCCCGCAGGTCGTCGAGGGAGGAGACGCCGCCGGAGGCGACGACGGGGCGGTCGGTGGCGGCGCAGACGTTGCGCAGCAACTCCAGGTTGGGGCCCTGGAGGGTGCCGTCCTTCTGGATGTCGGTGACGACGTAGCGGGCGCAGCCCTCGGCGTCGAGGCGGGCCAGCGTCTCGTAGAGGTCGCCGCCGTCGCGGGTCCAGCCGCGGCCGCGCAGCGTCGTGCCGCGCACGTCCAGGCCGACCGCGATCTGGTCACCGTGCTCGGCGATGACCTTGGCGACCCACTCGGGGGTCTCCAGCGCGGCGGTGCCGAGGTTGACCCGGCGGCAGCCGGTGGCGAGGGCGGCGGCGAGCGTGTCGTCGTCGCGGATACCGCCGGACAGCTCCACCTTGATGTCCATGGACCGGGCGACCTCGGCGATCTGCGCGCGGTTGTCGCCGGTGCCGAAGGCCGCGTCGAGGTCGACGAGGTGCAGCCATTCGGCGCCGGCCCGCTGCCAGGCCAGGGCCGCCTCCAGCGGGTCGCCGTAGGAGGTCTCGGAGCCGGACTCGCCGTGGACGAGGCGGACGGCCTGGCCGTCGCGGACGTCGACGGCGGGGAGGAGTTCGAGCTTCGGCATCAGGGGACTCACAGGGTGTTGATCCAGTTGGTCAGGAGCTGGGCGCCGGCGTCGCCGGACTTCTCGGGGTGGAACTGGGTGGCCCACAGCGGGCCGTTCTCGACGGCGGCCACGAACCGCTCACCGTGGGTGGCCCAGGTGACCTTCGGCGCGGCGAGGTGGGGGTTGCCGACCTCCAGCTCCCAGTCGTGCACCGCGTAGGAGTGCACGAAGTAGTAGCGGGCGTCGGCCGGCAGCCCGGCGAAGAGCTGCGAGTCCCCGGCGGCCTCGACGGTGTTCCAGCCCATGTGCGGGACGACCTCGGCCTTGAGCGGGCCGACCGTGCCGGGCCACTCGTCCAGGCCCTCGGTCTCGACACCGTGCTCGATGCCGCGGCCGAAGAGGATCTGCATACCGACGCAGATGCCCATCACGGGGCGCCCGCCGGACAGCCGGCGGCCCACCAGCCAGTCGCCGCGGACCTCCTTCAGCCCGGCCATGCAGGCGGCGAACGCGCCGACGCCGGGGACCAGCAGCCCCTCGGCGTTCAGCGCCCGGTCGAAGTCCCGGGTGATCTCCACGTCGGCGCCGACGTGTGCCAGAGCGCGCTCGGCGGAGCGGATGTTGCCGAAGCCGTAGTCGAGGACGACGACCTTCTTACGGGGTGCGGAGGCGGTCAATTCCACACCTCCAGCCGGAGCACACCGGCGGCCAGGCACAGCGCCGAGCCGATGGACAGCAGCACGATCAGGCTCTTGGGCAGCTGCTGCTTCCAGAAGGAGTAGACGCCGCCGAGGAGGAACAGCCCGAGCAGGATGAAGACGGTGGACAGACCACTCACGGCATCATCCTGTTCGCTTCTCCGCCCGCGCGGCGCAGAGGTGCGGGCATCGTGGTCGGGTGCGGCCCGGCGGCCGCGCGTGCGTCGCTCACGATCTACAGGGCTCCCTTGGTGGACGGAATGATGCCTGCCGCCCGCGGGTCCCGCTCGCTGGCGTAGCGCAGCGCCCGGGCCAGGGCCTTGAACTGGCACTCCACAATGTGGTGGGCGTTGCGGCCGTACGGGACGTGGATGTGCAGCGCTATCTGGGCCTGGGCGACGAACGACTCGAAGATGTGCCGGGTCATGGTCGTGTCATAGCTGCCGATCATCGGCGCCATGTTCTCCGGCTCGGTGTGCACCAGATACGGCCGGCCGGAGAGGTCGACGGTCACCTGGGCCAGCGACTCGTCCAGCGGGACGGTGCAGTTGCCGAAGCGGTAGATGCCGGACTTGTCGCCGAGGGCCTGCTTGAAGGCGGCACCCAGCGCGAGGGCGGTGTCCTCGATGGTGTGGTGGGTGTCGATGTGCAGATCGCCGTCGGTCTTGACCTTCAGGTCGAACAGACCGTGCCGGCCGAGCTGGTCGAGCATGTGGTCGTAGAAGCCGACCCCGGTCGACACCTCCACGTCGCCCCGGCCGTCGAGATCGATCTCGACGAGCACGGACGTTTCCTTCGTGGTGCGCTCCACGCGCCCTACGCGGGTCATCGCTTGCTCTCCTTCAGTACTGCACGAACCGCGTCGAGGAACGCGTCGTTCTCGGCCGGGGTGCCCGCGGTGACCCGCAGCCAGCCCGGTACGCCGTTGTCACGGACCAGCACGCCGTGGTCGAGGATCGCCTGCCAGGTGGCGTGGGCGTCGTCGAAGAGACCGAACTGCACGAAGTTGGCGTCGGAGTCGACGACCTGGCAGCCGGCCGCCCGCAGCTCGGTGACCAGGCGGTCGCGCTCGGCCTTGAGCTGCTCGACGTACTTCAGCAGGGTGTCGGTGTGCTCCAGCGCCGCGAGCGCGGTGGCCTGGGTGACGGACGAGAGGTGGTACGGGAGCCGGACCAGCTGGACGGCGTCGACCACGGCGGGGTCGGCGGCCAGATAACCCAGCCGCAGTCCGGCGGCGCCGAAGGCCTTGGACATGGTCCGCGAGACCACCAGATTGGGCCGGCCCTCGATCAGCGGCAGCAGCGAGGGGCGGTGGCTGAACTCGCCGTAGGCCTCGTCGACCACCACCAGGGCCCCGGCGCCGTCGGCCCGCGCCGCCTGCGCGGCGTCGTAGAGCGCGAGCACCGTGTCGGCCTCGACGGCGGTGCCGGTGGGGTTGTTCGGCGAGCAGATGAAGACCACGTCGGGCCGCTGCGCGGCGATGGCCGCCCGTGCCGCCTCGAGGTCGATGGTGAAGTCGTCGTGGCGCGGGCCGGAGATCCAGGCGGTGCCCGTGCCGCGGGAGATCAGCCCGTGCATGGAGTACGACGGCTCGAAGCCGAGGGCCGTGCGGCCGGGACCGCCGAAGGTCTGCAGCAGCTGCTGGATGACCTCGTTGGAGCCGTTGGCGGCCCAGACCTGGTCCATGGTGACCGCGTGGCCGGCGGTGCGGGTGAGGTAGCGGGCCAGCTCGGTGCGCAGCTCGATCGCGTCCCGGTCGGGGTAGCGGTTGAGCTGCCGGGCGGCCTCGGTCACCCGCTCGGCGATCCGCCGGACCAGCGGTTCGGGCAGCGGGTAGGGGTTCTCGTTGGTGTTCAGCCGCACCGGGACGTCCAGCTGCGGCGCGCCGTAGGGGGACTTGCCGCGCAGCTCGTCCCGGATGGGGAGTTCGTCCATCCGGGACACGGCGGGGTGACGGGTCACGTGCGTGCTCACTTGCTCTGCGGGACCTTCCATTCGAACCTGGCCTTCAGCGCGGCGCCATGCGCCGGGAGGTCCTCGGCCTCGGCGAGGGTCACCACGTGGTGGGCGACCTCGGCCAGCGCGTCGCGGGAGTAGTCCACGACATGGATGCCGCGCAGGAAGGACTGCACGGACAGACCGGAGGAGTGGCAGGCGCAGCCGCCGGTGGGCAGGACGTGGTTGGACCCGGCGCAGTAGTCGCCGAGCGAGACCGGGGCCCAGGGGCCGACGAAGACCGCGCCGGCGTTGCGGACCCGGGCGGCGACGGCGGAGGCGTCAGCGGTCTGGATCTCCAGGTGCTCGGCGCCGTAGGCGTCCACGACCGTGAGGCCCTCGTCGATGCCGTCGACCAGGACGGTCGCGGACTGCCGGCCGCCCAGCGCCTCGGTGATCCGCTCGATGTGCTTGGTGGCGCCGACCTGTCGCTTGAGGGCCGCGTCGACGGCGTCGGCGAGCTCGGTGGAGTCGGTGACCAGCACGGCCGCGGCCAGGGTGTCGTGCTCGGCCTGGCTGATCAGGTCGGCGGCGACGTGCTCGGGGTCGGCGGTCGAGTCCGCGAGGACCGCGATCTCGGTGGGGCCGGCCTCGGCGTCGATGCCGACGCGGCCCTTGAGCAGGCGCTTGGCGGAGGCGACGTAGATGTTGCCGGGGCCCGTGACGAGGTTGACCGGCCGGCACTCCTCGGTGCCGTAGGCGAACATCGCGATGGCCTGGGCGCCGCCGGCCGCATAGACCTCGTCGACGCCGAGCAGGGCGCAGGCGGCGAGGATGGTCGGGTGCGGCAGGCCGCCGAACTCCTTCTGCGGCGGGGAGGTGACGGCGATGCCGGTGACGCCGGCCTCCTGGGCCGGGACGACGTTCATGACGACGGACGACGGGTAGACCGCGAGGCCGCCGGGGACGTAGAGGCCCACCCGCTCGACGGGCACCCAGCGTTCGGTGACCGTGCCGCCGGGGACGACCTTGGTGGTGACGTCGGTGCGGCGCTGTGCGCGGTGGACGATCCGGGCGCGCCGGATGGACTCCTCCAGCGCGGCCCGCACGGCCGGGTCCAGCCCGTCGAGGGCCTCGCGCAGGGCCTCGGCGGGCACCCGTACGCGCGTGATCTCGACGCCGTCGAACCGCCGCGCACAGTCGATCAGCGCCGCGGTGCCGCGATGGCGTACGTCCTCGCAGAGGGGCCGCACCTTCTCCAGGGCGGCTTCCACGTCGAACTCGGCACGGGGCAGCAGATCGCGCAGGGCGCCGCCCTCGGGGAGGGCGTCACCGCGCAGGTCGATTCGGGAGATCACCCTCCCAGTGTCTCAGACCCGCTCCCGGGGCCGACCGGCCGTATCACTCAGTGATACACAGCGGCGCGCGCCGCGGACGCACCGTGACGCGGCCGTTCGAAGTTGACCGGAGTTGGCCCTGACCACGCGTGTTCAAGCAGACACGGGGCGGGCAAGGGCCAGCTGACGGCGTACGGGGACGCCTGTGGGACGCCATACGACCGGTGCACGAAGTGCGTCCGAACAGGTTGCGACACACCACGGGACCGAAAGGGGGATCCACAGTGACCGAGCCCGGGGACGGCGACGCGCCCGCCGACCTGCAACTGACATCCGCGGAATGGAGCATGTGGCAGGCCTTCCGCAACGGCAGCACCTGCGATCTGCACATCGGCGACCCGGCCCGCGACGACCCGCACGGACAGCATCTGTGGGGCCCCGAGCGCCGGGTGCGCGCCCGGGTCGTGGCGCTGCTGCTGCTCGACGGCCCGCTCCCGCAACCGGGACGGGTGGCCGCACTGCAGCTCACCGGCGCGTACATCACGGACACGCTCGACGTTGCGGGCGGCACGATCAAGCCATTCGTGGAGCTGCGGGACTGCCGCTTCGAGGCCGAGGTGGTGCTGCCGGAGAGCCACTTCACCACGCTGCGGATGGTGAACTGCGCGATACCCCGGCTGGAGGCGGCCCGGCTGCACACCGAGGGCGATCTCCATCTGCCGCGCTGCGTGGTGCACTCCGGCATCCGGCTCACGGACGCGCAGATCGGCACGGACCTGATGCTCAATCAGACCATCGTGCACAAGGACCGCCAGGGCCGCTCGGTCATGGCGGACGGGCTGACCGTCGCACAGGACCTGCAGGCCGAGATGATGGAGTCCTACGGCGAGCTGTCGCTGCGCGGCGCCACCATCGGCGTCTCGCTGAGCCTGCGCGGCAGCCGGCTGTGCAACCCGTTCGGCCGCCGGGCGCTGAACGCCCCGCAGCTGACCGTCGAGCGCACCCTCTATCTGACCGCGGCGGGCCTGGCGAACTCCCCGTTCTCCAGCGGCGCCACTCCCCCGTACGGCATCGGCCAGACCCCCTCGCGCGGCACCCGCGTGCAGCGCTTCGAGTGCGAGGGCGGGATGCGGCTGGACGACGGGCGCTTCGGCGACGCGGTCGACTTCGAGAACGCCCGGTTCGTCATGGAGGCCGACCAGGAGCTGTCCCTGCGCCGGATCCAGACGCCCGAGCTGCGGTTCCTCGGTGAGCGCCCGCAGCGCGGCCGGGTGATCCTCTCCGGCGCCCGGGTGGTCAATCTCATCGACAAATCGGCGAGCTGGCCGGGGCTGGGCGGGCTGTGGATGGCCGGCTTCGCCTACGAGACGCTGATCCCGCGCGGCCACTTCCCGCTGGCGCTGCGGCTGCAGTGGGTGGCCGCGGCGACCCCGGAGTACGCGCCCGAGCCGTACGAGATGCTGGCCGCCTCACTGCGCAGCACCGGTGAGGACGCCGACGCCCGGGAGGTGCTGCTGGCCAAGCAGCGCCGCCGCCGCGAGACGCTGCCGCTGGCGGCGAAGGCCTGGGGGTTCCTGCAGGACTGGACGGTGGCCTACGGCTACCGGCCGGGACGGGCCGCGGTGTGGATGGCCGTGCTGTGGGCGATCGGCACCCTCTACTTCTCGACGTCCCCGCCGCCGCCCCTCAAGGCGGGCGAGGCACCGCCCTGGAACCCCTACCTCTACTCCCTCGACCTGCTGCTCCCGGTGATCGACCTCAATCAGGGGGCCGCCTGGAAGCCGGACGGCGGGGCGCAGTGGGTGGCCGCGGTGCTGATCCTGGCGGGCTGGGTGCTGGCCACAACGGTCGCGGCGGGCGCCTCACGGCTGCTGCGGCGGCAATAGCGGGGGTACGGGTGGTGGCCCTGACCGCTACAGGCTCTAGGCTTACGGGCTGTGACCTCCGTGCGCCTCCCCCTCTTCCCGCTGAACTCGGTGCTGTTCCCGGGACTCGTGCTCCCGCTGAACGTCTTCGAGGCGCGCTACCGGGCGATGATGCGCGATCTGAGCGCGATGCCCGAGGACGACCGCCGGTTCGCGGTGATCACGATCCGGGACGGCCGGGAGGTCGCCCCCACCGCGCAGGGCATGCCGGACGCCACCCTGCCGGCCGCGGACGGACCCGCGGCGGGCTTCGGTGACGACCCGATGCAGGCGTTCCACACCGTGGGCTGTGTCGCGGACGCGGCCACCATCCGGGAGAAGTCGTCCGCCGACGACACCGCCTACGAGGTGCTCGCCACGGGCACCACCCGCTTCCGGCTGCTGTCGGTGGACGCCTCGGGGCCGTATCTGACCGCCGAGCTGGAGGAGCTGGCGGACGACGAGGGGGAGAGCGCGGGCGCGCTGGCCTCCGGCGTCGTCCGGGCCTTTCGCACCTACCAGAAGCGGCTGGCCTGGGCGAACGAGCGGACCCTGTCGAGCGGGCAGGACCTGCCGGCCGATCCGTCCGTGCTGTCGTACCTGGTGGCCGCGGCGGCCGTACTGGACGTCCCCGCCAAGCAGCAGCTGCTGGAGGCGCCCGACGCGGCGGCCCGGCTGACGCAGGAGCTGACGCTGCTGCGCCAGGAATCGGCGCTGCTCGGTAAGCTCCCGTCGCTGCCGGCCGTGGATCTGACCAGGCAGCCGACCCACCCCAACTGACGTTCCGCGGCCCGGTGCCCGCGCGGGTCTCCGGGCCCGGGCGAGTGAGGCGTATGCGCGGTGCCGAAGAAGACGAAGCAGAAGAAGGACGGACAGTCCGGGGGCGGTACGCCCGCGACGGTGGCGCTCACCGCGTCCGGCGTCCCCTTCACGGTGCATGCCTACGCGCACGACCCGGCCGCCGCCTCGTACGGCGAGGAGGCCGCCGAGGCCCTCGGGGTCGCGCCCGAGCAGGTCTTCAAGACGCTGCTCGCGGAGGTCGACGGCGCGCTGACGGTCGCCGTGGTGCCGGTGTCGGGATCGCTGGATCTCAAAGCACTGGCGGCCGCGGTGGGCGGCAAGCGGGCCGCGATGGCCGATCCGGCGGCGGCCGAGCGCACCACGGGGTACGTCCTGGGCGGGATCTCCCCGCTGGGTCAGCGCAAGCGGCTGCCCACGGTCGTGGACGCCTCCGCCCAGGGCCGGCCGACGGTGTGTGTCTCGGCGGGACGGCGCGGCCTGGAGGTCGAGCTGGCGCCGGAGGACCTGGTGGCGCTCACGGGCGCGCGGGTCGCGCCGATCGCGCGGGCCTAGGGGGCCTACGGGGCCTGGGGGGGGCCGGCCGTGGTGACGGCCGGCCCGGCGGTGCGGCCGGGGCCGGCCGCCCTCAGGGGGCGGCGGGCGGTTCCGGCGCGGGCGGCTCTTCCCGGTGGTCGTGGTGGCCGCTCCAGTCCGGCTCGGGCTCCGGGTCCCGCGGGCCGAACAGTCCGGTCAGCGCCAGCTGGGTGAGCATCGAGGCGATCGGCCAGGCCAGCAGCGCGCCCTTGGCCTGCAGCCGCAGCGGCCCGGAGAAGGTCACCCCGGGGCCGACCTGCTTGGCGTGCGCGGCCACGTCCGGGGTGGGGCCCAGCCACATCCCCGTCACCCAGCCCAGCACCGCACCCAGCAGCCCGCCCACGACCAGCGCCACGACCAGCGGGATCCCGCCGCGCCGGCGCACCAGGAAGACCACGGCGGCGCTGAGCACGCCGAAGCCGAGGGACAGCAGGACGAAGGTGCCGTCCGCGCCGATCGCCTCCTCGCCCTCGGTGTTCTTGAGGTAGACGTTGCGGGTGTCCGCGATCAGCGGGATGTGCGGGGCGAGCCAGTTCCACAGCAGCCCGAGCAGCACCCCGCTCACCGCGACCAGGAGCGCGATCAGCGCGCCCTCGCGCAGCTCACGCGCCAGCTCGGGGCCGCCGAGGCCGCTGTGGTCATGCGGCTCGGCGGTGGACCCGTGGCCTTCGGCGGGCGCGGCCCGGGGATGCTGCGGCTCGTCGGGCGGTTGGTTGTCGCGGGGCGTCAGCGGTGCGGTCACCCCGTCATCGTGCCAGGTGGGGCCCGTGGGACCGGCGGCAGGACGCCCGTTCGAGGGGCCGGAGGCGGTCATCGGGTGGCCGCCCGCCGGTAGGCCCAGGTGGCGACGGCCAGCGAGAGCACCCCGACGGCCGCGCAGACGCCCAGGTCGGCGCCGACCACGAACCAGTCGGGATGCGGGTCGAAGCTGCGGGACAGCGCCTCCACCCCGTAGGTCGACGGCAGCAGATCGCGGGCCCAGCCGATCACCTCGGGCATCCGCGCGGCCGGCAGCACCCCCAGCAGCAGCGCCGCCGACATCCCCAACTGACCGCAGAGCGTGGCGAGTTCGGGGCGCGGGGCGAGCAGGCCGAGGGCCGCGCCGAGGCCGGCCAGGGCCGCCCCGGCGAGCGGGATCACCGCCGCCAGCACCCACAGATGGGCCATCGGCAGCTGGAAGAGCACACAGCCGGTGACCGCGGTGACGACCGTCCCCGGCACGGTGAAGGAGGCGTAGGCGCCGGCGGCACCGAGCACCACGGCGGCCGGCGGCACCGGGAGCGTCGCATAGTGGTCGAGCCCGCCGCCGGCCCGCAGCTGGCCGAAGTACTGGGCGAGGAGGTTGAGCGCGACGAAGGCGACGACCAGCACGCTGGACCCGGCCACCACCGAGCGCGCCGGGTCACCGCTGTCGACCACGCCGCGCAGCAGGATCATGATCCCGACGGACTGGAAGGTGGCGACGAACAGCAGCGGGATCCGTGCCACCCGGGCCCGGGAGAGCTGGGCGCGGTAGACGGCGCCGAGCGCGGGCCCGAAGCGGGTGCGGGGCGCCAGCGGGGCGGCACCGTCCCCGGTCCACACCCCGGCGCCGGCAGCCACACCGGCCACCGCCTGCGCGGGAACCACACTCACACCGTCACCGAGCCTTTCGTTCCGTCTGTTCTGTCCGCGCGCCGCCTGTCCCGTCCGCGCGCCGTCCGCAGTCATCGGTACGTGCGCCGCGCCCCGCGCCGTTCATGCCTTGACCAGACCCTCCCCGCGGCCGCCGAGGGCCAGGTACACATCCTCCAGGCTCGGCGTGGCGAGGGTGAAGTCGTCGAGGGCGGCGAAGGCGGGCCCCGAGGTGACGGCGGCGACGGCGGCGCGGGCCCGGTCGGCGGGCAGCCGCAGGGTCCAGCGGCGGCCGGAGGCGTGCGCGGCGGCGGCGAGGGCGGCGACCTCGGGCACGTCCAGCGGCGGCCCCTCGCGCCACACCAGCTCCAGCCGGACCTCCTCGCTCACCATCTCCCTCAGCCCCCCGGGCGTGTCGCAGGCGATCACCCGGCCCCGGTCGATCACCGCGACCCGGTCGAGGACGCTCTCGGCCTCCAGGACGTTATGGGTCACCAGCACCACCGTGACCCCGCGCTCGGCCCGCCTCCGGTCGACCGCGGCCCACACGGCACGCCGGGCGACCGGGTCCATCCCGGTGGTCGGCTCGTCCAGCACCAGCAGCGGCCGCTCGCCGATCAGCGCGGTGGCGAAGCAGGCCAGCCGCCGCTGCCCGCCGGACAGCTGCTTGAGGGCCCGCCCCGCGAGGTCCACGAGGCCCAGCTCGGCGATCACCGCGTCCCGCTCGGCGCGCGCCTCGCGGGCACCGAGACCGCGCAGCCGGCCGGTGGTCTCCACCGCCAGCGCGACCGTCATCTCGTCCAGCGCCGTGGACTCCTGACCCAGGTAGCCCAGCAGCCGGGCGGCCCGGTCCGGGTGGCGCACCAGGTCGTGGCCCAGGACGGCGATGCCGCCGGAGTCCGGGCTCAGCAGGCCGGTCAGCTGGCGTACCAGGGTGGACTTGCCGGCGCCGTTGGGGCCGAGCAGCCCGAAGATCTCGCCGCGGCGCACCTCGAGGGTGATGCCGTCGTTGGCGCGTACGGCGGGCGCCTGTGGCCCCCCGCGGCGTCCGCGCGTCGCGGGATACGTCTTGACCAGGTCCCGCACGGCGCACACCGGCACTCCGCGCTCCACCTGTTTTGCGCCCGTCCTCACGAGCTATGAGGGTACGCGTCCCCCGAGCGTCCCCGGCCCGCGGGGCACCGGCGGCGAGCCGGGCCGGGGCGTCAGTCGGCGGCCGGGGCGTGCCCGGCGGCCGTGCGCAGATCGACCTCACGCCAGAATCCGGCCCGGATGGCATAGCGGTCGTGCTCGTCGATCTGGTCGTCCTTGTGCGCGAGCAGCCCGAAACGGGCGGCGTAGCGCAGCAGTTCGCCGTCGATGCGGTGCGGGATGCGCGGGTACTCCGTCGACAGCTGGGCCAGATGTGCGGTGTCGGAGAGCCGGTCGGTCCAGCGGCGGGCGAAGACCTGGCCCACCTCGAAGGGATCGCCGCTGACGGCGGTGATGTCCTCCTCGCGGTCGGCCCAGCGCTGCTCGGCGCTGGTCAGCTGGGCGAGGGTGGGCAGGCCCGCGGTCGCCTCCGGTTCGCCGACCGGGCCGCCGCGCTCGACCCAGCCCTTGTCGGACGACCAGCGCAGGGTGGCGCCGGCCGCGGCACCGGGCGGGGCGGCGCCCGGGCCGGCGGGACCCTGGCCCGCGGCGTGCGCCCGGCCGAGCCCGGCCAGGTCCTTGGGGGTGGGCACGACCTTGGAACCGGCGCCGGGCTCGCCGCCGGCGGCCGCGGCCCGCTCGCTGCCGGCCGGCGGGCGGACGATCCCGTTGGCGCCGTTGTGCTCATGGGTGTGCTCGGCGGCTTCCGCGCCCGCCGCGGCGGCCGCCGCGGCCGCGGACTCGGGCAGCGGGGCGGAGAGGATCGCGGCGATCTCCGGGCGCGGCACGGGCGGCGGGGCGCAGGGGCCGCCGAGTTCCTTGGCGCGCACCGCGCGGGTGATCCAGGTGCGGTCCAGCACCCGCCGCTCATCGGCCTCGGCGACCAGGTCCTCGGACTGGTTGTAGTCGCCGTCCGCGGCCTGGACGGCCCACAGATGGACGGCGACGCCGTGCTCCTTCGCCGACATCAGCCCGGGCAGCAGATCGCCGTCGCCGGTGACCAGCACGATGTCGGAGCAGGCGCGGTTACGGGCGAGTTCGGTCAGCTCGGCGTGCATGGCGGCGTCCACGCCCTTCTGCGCCCAGCGGCCGTCACTGCGGGTCAGGGCGCCCAGCCGGACGGTGACCCGGGGCATCACCCGCAGTCGGCGGTGCTCGGGCTGCGGGACGCGGTCGGGGGCGCCGTCGAACCAGTAGATCCGCAGCAGCGGGCGTTCGGTGTCCGCCTCGGCGCGCTGGCGCAGGCCCTGGATGAGCGCAGCGTGGTCAACGGTGATCCGGGACCGGGCGGGCTCTCCGGCGAGCAGACTCGCGGCGGCACCGAGCAAATACCCGGCGTCCACCAGGACGACGCAGCGATCCACGTTCCACCCTCTTCCTGAGGTGCTGAAAGTCCGGTCGCCCCCCGGCTCGGCCCATGGCACGAGTTTTCTTCGGCTTTCCTTCGAGTCTGCCCGACCGTACGGGCGTTATCAGCCCGAACTCGATCATCGGCGTGGCGGATTCGGCGGGGATCTCGAGTACAGCGTGTGATCGGCCGTTTTACGCACGGTAATTGCCCGAAATGCAGGCGTCTGTCCGGCGTGTAAGTCTGGTTCCGGCCCAGATCCCGGATTCCCCCCCAGGAGGCAAGATCATGGCCAAGGACAAGAAGCAGGACCGCAGCCGGCAGCAGAAGACCGCATCCTCGGCCGAGCGCGGCCAGCAGGAAGCCCAGCGCTCGAGCCTGGAGGCACAGTCCCAGGCACGCTCCCAGGCCCAGGGCAGCCCGGCAGATGTTGCGCGTAAGCACCAGCGGCGCTTCGGTCACAACTGACATCCACCGCACGGGAGTTGAGGGGCGCGCCCGCAACGGGCGCGCCCCTCGGGCAGTAGGTCGCCGCCCGGCGGCGGTCAGCCCGCCAGGCAGGACGGGCCGAGCAGCACCTTCAGATCGCCGAACAGCGAGGGGTCGGGCGTGACACGGTGCCGGTCCAGCCGGAGCAGCGTCGTCTTGCGCGCCCCCAGCAGCTTGATCCGCACCTCGGTGGAGCCGCGGTGGCTGCTGAGCACCTCGCCGAGCTTCTCGACCATCGGCGGGGTGACCTTGACCGTCGGAATGGTGATCGTCACGGGGGCGTTGGTGCCGGCCTCGGAGAGGTCGGGGACCATCATCTCCATGGCGACCAGCCGCGGGATGTCCTCCCGCTTGTCGAGCCGGCCCTTGACGAAGACCACGGTGTCCTCGACGAGTTGGGTCGACACCAGCTGGTAGGTGGCCGGGAAGAACATGCAGTCGATGGAGCCGGCCAGATCCTCGACGGTGGCGATCGCCCAGGCGTTGCCCTGCTTGGTCATCTTGCGCTGCAGGCCGGAGATGATGCCGCCGATGGTGACGATCGAGCCGTCGGAGTAGTCGCCGCCGGTCAGCTGGGAGATGGCGGCGTCCGCCTTGTCGGACAGTACGTGTTCCAGGCCGAAGAGCGGGTGGTCGGAGACGTAGAGACCGAGCATCTCGCGTTCCTGGGCGAGGAGGTAGGTCTTCTCCCATTCGACGTCCGAGAACTCGATGTCCAGGCCGAAGCCGGGGCCCTCCTCGGCGCTGTCGTCGCCCATGCCGCCGAAGAGGTCGAACTGCCCCTCGGCTTCCTTGCGCTTGACCTGGACGACGTTGTCGATCATCGGCTCGTAGTGCGCCGTCAGACCCTTGCGGGTGTGCCCCATCTCGTCGAAGGCGCCGGCCTTGATCAGGGACTCGGTGGTGCGCTTGTTGCAGACGACCGCGTCGACCTTGTCGAGGTAGTCGGGGAAGGAGGAGTACTTCCCCTTGGCCTTGCGGCAGCGAATGATCGAGTCGACGACGTTCTGGCCGACGTTGCGGACCGCGGTGAGGCCGAAGAGGATCACGTCGTCACCCTGGGCGGCGAAGTTCGCCTCCGACTCGTTGACGTTCGGCGGCAGCACCTTGATGCCCATCCGCCGGCACTCGTTGAGGTAGACCGCCGACTTGTCCTTGTCGTCGCGCACGGAGGTCAGCAGCGCGGACATGTACTCGGCCGGGTAGTTGGCCTTGAGATAGGCGGTCCAGTAGGTGACCAGGCCGTACGCGGAGGAGTGCGCCTTGTTGAAGGCGTAGCCGGCGAACGGGACCAGGACGTCCCACAGTGCCTGGATGGCCTGGTCGGAGAAGCCCTTCTTCTTCGCGCCCTCCTGGAAGAGCACGAAGTTCTTCGCCAGTTCCTCGGGCTTCTTCTTGCCCATGACGCGGCGGAGGATGTCGGCCTCGCCGAGGGAGTACCCGGCGATGATCTGGGCGGCCTTCTGCACCTGCTCCTGATAGACGATCAGGCCGTGGGTGAGGCCGAGGACCTCCTTGAGCGGCTCCTCCAGCTCCGGGTGGATCGGGGTGATCTCCTGGAGGCCGTTCTTGCGCAGCGCGTAGTTGGTGTGCGAGTCCATGCCCATCGGGCCGGGGCGGTACAGCGCCGAGACGGCGGAAATGTCCTCGAAGTTGTCGGGCTTCATCAGCCGCAGCAGCGAGCGCATCGGGCCGCCGTCGAACTGGAAGACGCCGAGGGTGTCACCGCGGCAGAGCATCTCGTAGGTCTTGGGGTCGTCCAGCGGGACCGAGAGCATCTCCAGGTCGACGCCCTTGTTCTTCTTCACCATCTTGACGGCGTCGTCCATGATGGTGAGGTTGCGCAGGCCCAGGAAGTCCATCTTCAGCAGGCCGAGCGACTCGCACTGCGGGTAGTCCCACTGCGTGATGGTGACGTTGTCGGTGTGCCGCACCCAGACCGGTGCGTGGTCGACGATGGGCTCGCTGGACATGATCACGCCGGCCGCGTGCACACCCATCTGACGGACCAGGCCCTCGACGCCCTTGGCGGTGTCGATGACCTTCTTGACGTCCGGTTCGCTCTCGTACATCCCCCGGATCTCGCCCGCCTCGCTGTAGCGCGGGTGCTTGGGGTCGGTGATGCCGCTGAGGTCGATGCCCTTGCCGAGGACGTCGGCGGGCATGGCCTTGGTGAGGCGGTCGCCCATCGCGTAGGGGTAGCCCAGGACGCGCGCGGAGTCCTTGATGGCGTTCTTGGCCTTGATCTTGCCGTAGGTGCCGATCATGGCCACCTTGTCGGCGCCGTACTTCTCCGTGACGTACCGGATGACTTCGACGCGCCTGCGCTCGTCGAAGTCGATGTCGACATCGGGCATGGAGACGCGCTCGGGGTTGAGGAACCGCTCGAAGATCAGTCCGTGCGTGATCGGGTCGAGGTCGGTGATGCCCATCGCGTACGCCACGATCGAGCCGGCCGCGGAGCCACGGCCGGGGCCCACCGCGATGCCGTTGTTCTTGGCCCACATGATGAAGTCGGCAACGACGAGGAAGTAGCCCGGGAACCCCATCTGGATAATGATGTCCATCTCGTACTCGGCCTGCTTCTGCCGGTCCTCGGGGACCCCGCCCGGGTAGCGGCGCTGCATGCCGGCCCGGACCTCCTCCTGGAACCAGGTGACCTCGGTGAAGCCCTCCGGGATGTCGAACTTCGGCATCAGGTCACGCTTTTCGAACATCCCGGCGGGGTCGATCTGGTCGGCGACCAGGCGGGTGTTGGCGCAGCCCTCCTGCCAGGCGTCCGAGGAGTCGATGGCGTACATCTCCTCCGTGGACTTGAGGTAGTAGCCGGTGCCGTCGAAGCGGAAGCGGTCCGGGTCGGAGAGGTTCTTGCCGGTCTGGATGCACAGCAGCGCGTCGTGCGCGGCGGACTCGTGCGCATAGGTGTAGTGCGAGTCGTTGGTGACCAGCGGCGGGATGCCGAGCTCCTTGCCGATCTTCAGCAGGTCGTCGCGGACCCGGCGCTCGATCTCGATGCCGTGGTCCATCAGCTCCAGGAAATACCGGTCCTTGCCGAAGATGTCCTGATACTCGCCCGCGGCCTTGCGCGCCTCGTCGTACTGGCCCAGGCGCAGCCGGGTCTGCAGCTCACCGGAGGGGCAGCCGGTCGAGGCGATCAGGCCCTCGGACCACTGGGAGATGGTCTCCTTGTCCATCCGCGGCCACTTCGTCAGCCAGCCCTCGGCATAGGCGTCCGAGGAGAGCCGGAACAGATTGTGCAGACCGGTCTTGTTCGCCGCCCAGATGGTCTTGTGGGTGTAACCACCGGAGCCGGAGACGTCATCGCGCTTCTGGTGCGGCTGGCCCCACTGGATCTTGCGCTTGTTGCGCCGCGACTCGGGGGCGACATACGCCTCGATGCCGATGATCGGCGTCACGCCGGCCTTCTGCGCGGAGTGGAAGAAGTCGTAGGCGCCGTGCAGATTGCCGTGGTCGGACATCGCGATGTGCGTCATGCCCATCTCGTTGGCCGCCTTGAACATGTCCGACAGCCGCGCCGCTCCGTCCAGCAGGGAGTACTGGGTATGGACGTGCAGATGGGTGAACGGGGCCTTGGACGCGGCAGCCACAGCGGGGGACCTCCACAGAGCGGTCGGCGGGGCGCTCCCGGTGCGAGCCGGGGGCCGGGTGGACGGTGTCGAAGTCTACGACTCCTGACTGACAACCGGCGGGCACGCGCGAGTAGCCTCACCCGTTGTCAGTGACAGACCGCGACCCGATCCGTCACGGCGCTCCGAACCATTTTCCGCACCTCAGGAGGCACTCAGCGATGCCGTCCCAGCACGCCCCGGCGCAGGAAGCCGAGCAGCGCGGCGAGGAGATCCTCGCCGTTTTCGACACCGCCTTCGGGGAGCTGCTCGCCGCGGACCCCGCGGCCTTCCGCGTGAAATTCCGGAAGATGGCCGCCTCCGCTTTCGCCTTCTACCGGGGGACGGCGTGTCTGTTCTACCGGGACCTGGAGGCCGGGGCCGCGGAGGGCGACGGCAAGGACAGCGGCCCGTATCTGGACGAGCGGACCGGCCGGGTGTGGATCCACGGTGATCTGCACGCCGAGAACTTCGGCACCTACATGGACTCCACCGGCCGCCTGATCTTCAACGTCAACGACTTCGACGAGGCGTACGTCGGCCCGTTCACCTGGGACCTCAAGCGGTTCGCCGCCTCGGTCGCGCTGATCGGCTACGCCAAGGCGCTCAGCGACAAGCAGATCACCGACCTGGTGCGCACCTACGCCGCGGCCTACCGGGAGCGCATCCACGCGCTGGCCTCCGGGGGGCCGAGCGCCGACCGGGAGGAGCTGCCGCCGTTCACGCTGGACACCGCCGAGGGCCCGCTGCTGGACGCGCTGCGCGACGCCCGCTCGCTGACCCGCTTCGCACTGCTGGACTCGATGACGGAGATCCGCGACTTCGAGCGCCGCTTCGCGCCGGGCAGCGGCAGCGTCGAGCTGGACGCGGCCACCCGCTACAAGGTGCTCGCCGCCTTCGACGGCTATCTGGAGACACTGCCCGAGTCGAGCCTGGACCGCCCGGACTCCTACCGCGTCAAGGACGTGGTGGGCCGGCGCGGCATCGGCATCGGCTCGGCCGGTCTGCCGTCGTACAACATCCTTCTGGAGGGCAACAGCGACGCCCTGGAGAACGATGTCGTGATCTACATGAAGCAGGCGCAGACCCCGGCGGTCTCCCGGCACGTCACCGACCCCGCGATCCGCGGCTACTTCCAGCACGAGGGCCACCGCACGGTGATCTCGCAGCGCGCCCTGCAGGACCACGCCGACCCTTGGCTGGGCTGGACCGAGCTGGACGGCGCCGGCCAGCTGGTCGCCGAGATCTCGCCGTACGCGGTCGACCTGGACTGGTCGGACATCGACGACCCGGAGGAGATCGCGGCGGTGGTGGCCGACCTGGGGCGGGCCACCGCGACCATGCACGGCGCCGCGGACGACGAGAGCGGCCACTCGCTGGTGCCGTTCTCGACGGAGCGGGCGATCGACGCGGCCATCGCGGCCGATGTGGAGGGCTTCGCGGCGCTGCTGGTGGACTTCGCGCACTCCTACGGCGCCCGCGCCCGCGCCGACCACCAGATCTTCGTGGACCTCTTCCGCAACGGCCGGATCCCCGGCCTCTAGCCTCGCGGGGCAGGCCCGGGGAGCGGCGCGGCAGGGGCCGCGGGCCGGGGCCGGCAGGTGCCGTACGCACTCCGTTTCCGGGTGCGTACGGCTCCGGGCCCCCTTAGCCGCCGCTTATCCCGCCCCATGGCACACTCGGCTGCAATGGACACCTCGGCGGCACCTCTGCGGGCACTGCGCGCGGCGCTCTTCACGGCGCTGTGCGTGACGCTGTCCGCGGCGTCCCATGTGCTGCTGTCCCGTATGCCGCTGCCGCCGGCCACCGTCGGCGCGCTCTGTGCCGCCGTGTTCGTGATCGCCTACGCGCTGGCCGGCCCGGAGCGCGGCTACTGGCGGATCGCGGCCCTGCTGGTCCCCCTGGAGCTCGCCGCCGACCTGGTCTTCAGCCTCGGTCAGCACGCCTGTTACGGGGAGGCCGGCGGCCCGGTCAGCGGCCCGCTGCGCTCGCTGGGCGTGGATCCGCTGTGCGGCGGCAGCCCGGTCGGCACCCCGCTGGCGGCGCCGCCCGGGGAGAGCCCCTCGCCCTTGGCGACCTGGGGCGTCCTGCTCGCGGCGCATCTGCTCATCGGACTGCTGGCGGCGGGCTGGCTGCGCCGCGGCGAGGCCGCGCTGCACCAGCTGCTGGGCGCGGTGGCCGGCTTCGCCTTCCGCCCGCTGCTGATCGCCGTCGCGGTCATCGGCGCCACCGCCGCTCCGCGCCGCCCGGCGCCCGCCCCGGTCCCGGCCGGACGCCCGGCCCGCGCCGCCCCCCTGCTCGTGCACTGTGTGGTGCGCCGTGGGCCGCCCTGCGCGCTCGCTGCGTGAGCCCCGCGCCCGCGCAGCCGGCGTCCCCGTGATCCACGGGTACGCCGCCGACCGCACGCACACCCCGTCCCACGGATTCCCACGGAGCAGGAACAGTCATGAGCAACCGCAACAACCAGGCCAACAAGCAGGCGGCGCGCGAGCGGCTGCGCGCCGAGCGTGAGCGGCAGGCGAAGAAGGACAAGGTCCGCCGGCAGCTGATCGTCGGCGGCGCGATCGTCGGCGTCCTCGCGATAGCCGGCGGCATCGGCGTGGCCTTCGCCAGCATGGGCGGTGACTCCGGCAGCGCCGCGAGCGGCGACGAGTGGGGGAAGGCGCAGCAGGCCAAGCTGGTCAAGCCGGCCAACACCTCCGGCGCCAACGGCACCACCGTCGTCATCGGCAAGAAGGACGCCAAGAACACCCTGAACCTCTTCGAGGACCCGCGCTGCCCCGGCTGCGCCAACTTCGAGCAGAATGCCGGGGAAACCGTCGAAAAGGACATCAAGGACGGCAAGTACAAGGCGTCCTACCACCTGGGCACGTTCCTCGACGCCAACCTCAAGGGCACCGGCTCCAAGAACGCGCTGAGCGCGCTGGGCGCGGCCCTCGACGTCAGCCCGGACGCCTTCTTGAAGTACAAGTTCGCGCTGTACTCGAAGGAGTACCACCCCGACGAGACCGGTCCGGACAAGTTCGCCGACGACAGCTACCTGCTCAAGGTCGCCGACACCATTCCGGCGCTCAAGGGCAATGCCGCCTTCCGCAAGAACGTCACGTCCGGCACGTACAACCGCTGGGCGCTGGAGATGTCCAACGCCTTCAACTCGTTCAAGGACGTCACCAGCACCCCGACCATCAAGCTCAACGACACGGTGCTGGGCACGGACAGCCCGCAGGGCAAGGTGGCCCCGTCCAGCGCCGCCGCCTTCACCTCCATGGTGAACAAGGCCCTCAAGCACTGACGCGTCCGGCGGCCCGCTCCCGGACCGGGCCGCCCCACGCCCCCGGCCGGCGTGCCCCGCGCACGCCGGCCGATGCCAAATCTTGACCCGGTCCTTGGCCGTGCACATGGCAGACTCCCGCCATGCAGGCGACGGGAGTGCGCCCCGGGCCCCGGCCGGCGGCCGTGCCGGGGAATCAGCTCAGGGCGGTGCGGGCGGCGTTGTTCACGGCGCTGTGCGTGACCCTGTCCGCGGCTTCCCATGTGCTGCTCTCCCGCGCCCCGTTACCGCCCGTGCCGGTCCTCGCCGTCGCCGCCGCCGTGTTCGTCGCGGCCTATCTGTCGGCCGGCCGCGAGCGCGGCTACGGCGCCCTCGCCGCGCTGCTGGTGCCGCTGGAACTGGCCGCCGACACCGTCTTCACCGCCGGGCAGCACACATGTTACGGCCGGGCCGGCGGCCCGGTCGCCGGCCCGCTGCACTCGGTGGGCGTCGATCTGCTGTGCCGGGGCGGCGAATGGGGCACCCCGCTGGTGCGGGCCGCCGCCCCTGGGCACGCGGCACTGCCGGCGGCCGCCCCCTGGCTGCTGCTCGCCGTCCATGTCACGGCCGGCCTGCTCGCCGCCGCCTGGCTGCACCGCGGCGATGCCGCCCTGGACGCCCTGCTGCGCGCCGCCGCCGCGGGCGCCGTCCGCCCGCTGCTGACCGCGGCCGCGGTGGTCACCGCGGCCTTCGCCCCGCCCCGGCGGCGGATCCGCCCGCCGCATCCGCTGCCGCCGGCCCGCCCGCTCCCCCTCCTCCTGCACTGCGTACGGCGCCGCGGCCCGCCCTCCCCGGCCACCGCCTGACGAGACCGTACGAGCCTGCACACCCTTGAGGGGACCCCCCATGAGCAACCGCAACAGCCAGGCCGGCAAGGCCGCGGCCCGTGACCGCATCCGGGCCGAGCGCGAGCGCCAGAAGAAGAAGGAACGGCTGCGCCGTCAACTCACCGCGGCGGCCGTGGTGGTCGGCGTGCTGGCGGTGGCCGGCGGCATCGGCTATGCCGTGCTGAAGGCCAACGAGCCGACGGGCTGGGAGGCCGCCAAGGAGGCCAAGCTCGTCACGCCCGCCCACACCCAGGGCAAGAACGGCACCGAGATCCTGATAGGCGACAAGAAGGCCCGGCAGACCCTGGAGGTCTTCGAGGACGTCCGCTGCCCGGCGTGCGCGGCCTTCGAGCAGAGCAGCGGCAAGGCCCTGCTCAAGGACATCGAGGACGGCCGCTTCCGGGCCCGCTTCACGATGTACACCTTCATCGACGACGCCCAGGGCAGCGGCCAGGGCTCGAAGAACGCCCTGAGCGCGCTCGGCGCGGCGCTGAACGTCAGCCCGGAGGCCTTCTTGAAGTACAAGTCGGCGCTGTACTCCGTCAAATACCACCCCGACGAGCGCGAGGACCTCTACGCCAAGGACTCCGAGCTGCTCAAGGTCGCCTCCGACGTCCCCGAGCTGCGGCACAACAAGGCGTTCGAGACGGCGGTCACCAAGGGCACCTACGACCGCTGGGCGATGGAGATGGGCGCGCTGTTCGGCCGCAAGGGCGTCAAGGGCACCCCGACCTTCCTGCACGGCGACAAGAAGCTGGTGATGGATCAGATCCCCCAGCGCCAGATGACGCAGGCGCAGTACAACCAGCTCGCCCAGGCCAACTTCAACAAGATGATCGACCGCGAGTTCGGCCCGGCGAAGGGCTCCGCGGGCGGCGGTGCGGGCAAGGGCGACAGCACGGGAGGAGGCGGAGCGAAGGGGATCCGCGAGGGCGAAAAGGACCCCACGGGCGGCCGCTGAGTGCCTTTCGGACAACGGGCGGGCGAATTCCCGGGAATCCCGGGAATCGCCCTCCCGGCGGGTCTTACCGGCCAGTAAGGTGAGCGCCCGTGACTGATCACGACCAGATCTCGCGCCGCACAGCCGTTACGGCCGTAGCCGCCACCGCCGCCCTTCTGCCGTTCGCCGGCGCCGCCGCGGCCCACGCCCAAGAGGCCCCGGACCAGGGCCGGTTCTTCCAGCACGGCGTCGCCTCGGGGGACCCGCTGCCCGACGGCATCCTGCTGTGGACCCGCCTGACGCCGACCGCGGCGGCCACCCCGGGCTCCGGCCGGGGGCCGGCCACCGAGGTGAGCTGGGAGGTGGCGAGCGACAAGGACTTCGCGTCCGTCGTCGCACGGGGGAACCTCACCACCTCGGCCGCCGCCGACCACACCGTCAAGGCAGACGTCCGCGGCCTGCGCCCGACCACCCACTACTACTACCGCTTCACCGCCGGCGGGCAGCACTCCCCCGTCGGCCGCACCCGCACCGCCCCCGCCGAGGGCACCTCGGCGGGCAACGTCCGCTTCGGCGTGGTCTCCTGCGCCAACTGGGAGTCCGGCTACTTCTCCCCCTACCGTCATCTGGCCGCCCGCAGCGACCTGGACGCGGTGCTGCACCTCGGCGACTACCTCTACGAGTACAAGTCCGGTGAGTACCCGGAGTTCAAGTACGTCGTCCGCCCGCACTCCCCCGCCCACGAACTGCTCACCCTCGCCGACTACCGCATCCGGCACGGCGTCCACAAGACCGACCCGGACGCGCTGGCCCTGCACGCCACGCACCCGGTCATCGCCATCTGGGACGACCACGAGTTCGCCGACAACGCCTGGAAGGGCGGCGCGGTCAACCACACCCCGGGCACCGAGGGCGACTGGTCCACGCGGATGGCCGCGGCGAAGCAGGCGTACTTCGAGTGGATGCCGGTGCGCCCCTCGATCGCCGGCACCACCTACCGCAGGCTGCGCTTCGGCACCCTGGCCGATCTGCATCTGCTGGATCTGCGCTCGTTCCGCGACCAGCAGGCCAAACCGGGCAGCGGCGCGGTCGACGACCCCAGCCGGACGATCACCGGGCGGGCCCAACTGGACTGGCTCAAGCAGGGGCTGGCGCGCTCGGACACCGCCTGGCGGCTGGTCGGCACCTCGGTGATGATCTCGCAGGTCGCGTTCGGGGCGATACCCGCGAAGCTGCTCGGCCCGCTCGCCGAGATCCTCGGGATGCCCAAGGAGGGCCTGGCGATCAACACCGACCAGTGGGACGGCTACACCGACGACCGGCACGAGCTGCTCAGCCACCTCAGCGACCGCGGGATCGACAACACCGTGTTCCTGACCGGCGACATCCACATGGCCTGGGCCAACGACGTCCCGCTCCAGGCGGCGACCTACCCCGCGACCGCGCCGGTGGCCACGGAGTTCGTGGTCACCTCGGTCACCTCCGACAACGTGGACGACTTCCTGCACGTCGCGCCGCACACGCTCTCGCTGGCCGGCGTCGCGGCCATCCGGGCGGCCAACCGCCATGTGAAGTGGCTGGACATGGACTCGCACGGCTACGGGGTCCTGGACGTCACCGCCGAGCGGACGCAGATGGACTACTTCGGGATCTCCGACAAGACGGACCCGGAGGCCACCAGCACCCTGCTGCGCTCGTACCGCACCCGGTCCGGCACCCAGCGGATGGAGCGGGCGGACCAGCCGGTGGGTTGAGCGGCACCCCCACCGGCCCACCGGCCCCCCGCCCACCGGCCCCGCCGCCCGGCTCACAGCCCGGCGAGGAAGCCCTCCGCCACCTTCCACATGCGCTCCGCCGCCTCCGCGTCGTGGTCGGGCAGGCCGGGGTCGGTGAAGAGATGGCCGGCGCCGGCGTAGCGGTAGACCTCTACGTCCGCGCCGGCCCGGCGCATCTGGAGGTACCAGGCGTTCAGCCAGTCGTGCGGCTCGTACGGGTCGGGGTCGGCGACGTGCAGCTGCACCGGCAGATCGTCGGCGACGGTGTCCTCGGCGATGTCCGAGGTGCCGTGGAGCAGCAGCAGACCGCGGGTCTTGTCGTCGCCCAGCGCGAGGTTCTGGGCGACCGAGCCGCCGAAGGAGAAGCCGGCGTAGACCAGCCCGCGGTCGGAGTACGGCGCCACGGCCGTGATGGCCCGCTTGAGCAGCTCCTCCTTGCCGATCTCGTCCTTGATGAGAATGCCGTCCGGGACCGACTCCGCGGTCCGGCCGTCGAACAGGTCGGGAACGATCACCTCGTGTCCCGCGGCCCGCAGCCGGTCGGCCGCGGCGTGCACCGCGGGTCTCCGCCCGCACACCGAATGAAACAGCACAATCGTCGAAAGCCCGCTGGTCGGGGACTCGGCGGAGGCCGGCACTGACATCACTTCCCTGGGTTGGACCGATCTCCCCCCATCGTGCCAGTTACCGTCGTGGGCACCGGGTACCAGCACACCACAGTGCCCCGCACCCCACCGAGGAGGAGTCCCGTGTCACTGGAGGACGTACTGCGTCCGGTCGTCGTCATCGGCGGCTCGGTCCTGCTCACGCTCATCCTGGTCTGGCTCACCGACCGGGCCCTGCGCCGGATCGACGCCGCGCACCCCGAGACCCCGCTCTGGGGACTGCTGCGGCGCTGCCGGATACCCCTGCAAGTGGCGCTGTGCACGGCGCTGTTGCGCGGCTCGTACGACGCGACCGCGGTCAAGCTCATCGACGACCACGCCGTGGGCATCGGCCGGACGCTGACCCTGGTGCTGATAGCGGCCACCGCCTGGCTGGTCGTCCGGGCCGCGGTGGCGATCGTCGAGTCGTCGTACTCGCGCTATGCGGCCGGCGCCCGGGACGCGGCGCGGGTGCGCCGGGTGCGGACCCAGGTGACGCTGATCCAGCGGGTGGTCACGGCCGTGGTGATCGTCGTCGCGGCCGCCTCGATGCTGCTGACGTTCCCGGCGATGCGGGCGGTGGGCACCTCCATGCTGGCGTCCGCCGGGCTGGTGGGCATCGTCGCCGGTATCGCCGCCCAGTCCACCCTCGGCAACCTCTTCGCCGGGCTGCAGATCGCCTTCGGCGACATGGTGCGGATCGGGGACACCGTCGTCGTGGACGGCGAGTGGGGCACCGTCGAGGAGATCACCCTGACGTTTCTGACCGTCCGGACCTGGGACGAGCGCCGGATCACCATGCCGGTGTCGTACTTCACCGGCAAGCCGTTCGAGAACTGGTCGCGCGGCGGTGCGCAGATGACCGGCACGGTCCTCCTCCACCTCGACCACAGTGCGCCGGTGGAGAAGATGCGGCAGCGGCTGCTGGAGATCCTCCAGGAGTGCCCGGAGTGGGACGGCCGGTCCTGGAGCCTGGTGGTGACCGACACCACACCGTCGACGATCGTGGTCCGCGCCCTGGCCACCGCCCGCGACGCGGACACCCTGTGGACGGTGCGCTGTGTGGTCCGCGAACGGCTGCTGGAGTGGCTGCAGGCCGAGCACGCCTACGCGCTGCCGCGGCTGTCCACCGCCCCGGCGCAGGTGGACCTGCCCCCGGCCCGCCGGGGTCTGCCGGAGGGCGCGGACCCGACGCACGGCTGAGCGTCACGCCGTCAGGGCGTGCCCCGCAGGCTGCGCACGTCCAGATGCCGCAGCACCCGGTCGACGATCTCCGGGTCCGCGCCCGGTTCGCTGCGGGCCGCCAGCACCTCGTGCCGGGCGGCGGAGAGCATCTCGCCCTGGATGCGCTGCACCTTCTTCATCCGGGCGATGCGCTTCTCGAAGAGCTCGCGCCGCTCGTCGTCGACGATGTCCGGCGCGATCCGGGCGCCGATGTCGTGCGCCCGGCGGGCCAGCTGGTCGCTGATCTCGTCGGGCAGCTCCTCGACCTCCAGGATCTCCTTCAGCCGGCGCTTGGACGCCTTGATCACCCGCAGTGCCAGCTCCCGCTCCAGCGCGTCGACCGCGTCGGTGTCGGCCCGCACCCGCAGCCGGCGCACCAGCCAGGGCAGGGTCAGGCCCTGGATGATCAGGGTGGAGAGCACCACCGCGAAGGCGATGAAGAGGATGTCGTCGCGGACCGGGAAGTCGCCGCCGCCGTCGATCGTGTACGGAATGGCCAGCGCCAGCGCCACCGAGGCCACCCCGCGCATCCCCGACCACCACATGATGAGCGTCTCCCGCCAGCTCATCGGGATGTCCTCGTCGTAGTCGCGGCGCTTGTGCATCCGCTTGGCCAGCCAGGCGGCGGGCAGCAGCCACAGCAGGCGGACGCCGACGACCACCCCGACGACGGCGGCGCCGGCGCCGAGCAGCTGGCCCCAGCGGTGCGAGGCGGCGCTGAAGATGTTGTGCAGCTCCAGGCCGATGAGCCCGAAAGCGACGCCGGTGACGAGGGTGTCGACGACCTCCCAGAAGGTGTAGCCCGCCAGCCGGCCCATCACGTCGTCGGCGTCGACCGCGTGCTCGGCGAGGAAGAGCGCACAGGTCAGCACCGCCAGCACGCCCGATCCCTTGAACTCCTCGGCCAGGACGTAGGAGACGAACGGCACCAGCAGGGTCAGCCCGATCTGCAGCGTCGGATCGCCGAGCAGCCCCATCAGCTTGTTGGTGACCCAGCCGAGCGCCAGGCCGACCGCTATGGCGACCACCGCGGACAGCACCAGTGAGCCGAGCGCGGCGGGCACCGAGAAGGTGCCGCTGACCGCCGCGGCGAGCGCCACGTGGTAGAGCACGATCGCGGTGACGTCGTTGAACAGCCCCTCGCCCTCCAGGATGGACACCATCCGGCGGGGCAGCCCGAGCTTGCCGGCGACCGCGGTCGCAGCGACCGGGTCGGGCGGCGCGACCAGCGCACCGAGCACCACCGCGGCGGCCACCGGCATACCCGGCACCACCGCCTGGGCGACGGCGGCGACCGCCGCGGTGGTGGCGAAGACCAGCGCCACGGCGAGCAGGAAGATCGGCCGGAGGTTGGCGGTGAACTGCCGCCAGGAGGTGCGCTGCACCGCCGCGTAGAGCAGCGGCGGCAGCACCACCGGCAGGATGAATTCGGGCGGCACCTCGACGTTGGGCACGAACGGCAGCAGCGCCAGCACAGCACCGGCCAGGGTCATCAGTACCGGTGACGGGAGCCCCAGCCGGTCGCCGACCGGAACCATGACCACGGCTCCGAGCAAAAGGACGAACATCAGAGCCAGCTGGTCCACGGTGGCTACGCTCCGGGGTGGTCGGATTCGATCACTTTCCGCCCCAAGACTGCCATGGCGCTGACCAGGACCCGCCGCGCCGGTGTCCGTTGTATGTCAGTTCGCCGCCGCTCGGCCCCGCGGCGTCAGCTGCTCTCGTCCCGCACGGTGTCCAGGGCCCGCTGCAGATCGTCCGGGTAGGCGCTCTCGAACTCCACCCAGCGGCCGTCGGAGGGGTGTGCGAAGCCCAGCCGCATGGCGTGCAGCCACTGCCGGGTGAGGCCCAGACGCTTGGCGAGGGTGGGGTCCGCGCCGTAGGTCAGGTCACCGGCGCAGGGATGGCGGTGGGCGGCCATGTGCACCCGGATCTGGTGGGTGCGGCCGGTCTCCAGCTTGATGTCGAGCAGGCTGGCCGCGCGGAACGCCTCGATCAGGTCGTAGTGGGTGACCGACGGCTTGCCCTCGGCGGTGACCGCCCACTTGTAGTCGTGCTGCGGATGCCGGCCGATGGGGGCGTCGATGGTGCCGCTCATCGGGTCCGGGTGGCCCTGGACCAGGGCGTGGTAGCGCTTGTCGACCGTGCGCTCGCGGAACTGCTGCTTGAGCAGGGTGTAGGCGCGCTCGGACTTGGCGACCACCATCAGGCCCGAGGTGCCGACGTCGAGACGGTGCACGATGCCCTGGCGCTCGGCGGCACCGGAGGTGGAGATGCGGTAGCCGGCCGCGGCCAGACCGCCGATGACGGTCGTGCCGCTCCAGCCGGGGCTCGGGTGCGCGGCCACCCCGACCGGCTTGACGATCACGACGATGTCGTCGTCGTCATGCACGATCTCCATGCCCTCGACGGGCTCGGCGACGATCTCGACGGGCGGCGCGGCCTGCGGCATCTCGACTTCCAGCCAGGCGCCGCCGTGCACCCGCTCCGACTTCATCACCTCGGATCCGTCGACCCGGACCTTTCCGGCGGCGGCAAGCTCGGCCGCCTTCGTACGGGAAAAGCCGAACATGCGGGCCAGCGCGGCGTCGACGCGCTCGCCCTCCAGGCCGTCCGGTACGGGCAGGGTGCGGATCTCGGGAACGGTGCTCACCCCACGAGTATGGCAGTTACGCCATGGTGTCCTGCCCGGCGGTCACGGGCCGCCCGGCCCGGCGGCCCTGCGCCCCTCCGGCGCCGCTCCGGTCAGTCCTTGTGGACGGTCCCGTCGGGGTCCAGGCCCCGGAAGGACAGGATCACGATCAGGATGCCGCCGCAGACGATCGCGGAGTCGGCGAGGTTGAAGACCGCGAAGTGCGCAGGGGCGATGAAGTCGACGACCGCGCCCTCGAAGACGCCCGGCGTGCGGAAGATCCGGTCGGTGAGGTTGCCGAAGGCACCACCGAGCAGCAGCCCGAGCGCGATCGCCCAGGGCAGGCTGTAGAGCTTGCGGGCGATCCGGGCGATCACCACGATCACGGCCGCCGCGATGAAGGTGAGGAAGATCGTCAGTGCCTCGCCCATCCCGAAGGCGGCACCGCGGTTACGGATCACCGTGAACTGCAGCAGCGTCCCGATGACCTCGATGGGCGCGTGGTGCTCCAGCTTCGCGACGACGAGGAGCTTGCTGCTCAGGTCGAGCACGTAGACCAGCAGCGCGACCAGCAGCAGGGCGAGGATCCGCCGCCTGCCGCGGCCGGCGCCCGGTCCGGACTGCGCCGCCCCGTCCTCTCCGGCGCCCGTCGTGGGGTCCGCCCCGCCCCCCGGTTCGGGTTCCGGCGTGCCGGTGATGCGTTCCGCCTCTGCCACGTGTGAGTCCCTCAGCCCGTCGTGTCCACGGCCGGGCCCCGCCCGGCTGAACCACGAGAGTACGGCACGTCCCCCCTCGCGCGGGCGGTCCGGGTGCCGCCCCGCGACGACCTCCGCCGCCTCAGCGGCGCTCCTGCTTCTGCTTGCACTCCACGCACAGCGTCGCCCGCGGGAAGGCCTGCATCCGTGCCTTGCCGATGGGGTTGCCGCAGTTCTCGCACAGCCCGTAGGTGCCCGCGTCCAGCCGGCCCAGGGCCCGCTCGGTCTGGTGGAGCATCTCGCGGGCGTTGGAGGCGAGCGCCAGCTCGTGTTCGCGGGTGATGTTCTTGGTGCCGGTGTCGGCCTCGTCGTCGCCCGCACCGTCACCGGAGTCGCGCATCAGCCCGGCGATGGCGTTCTCCGCCGTGACGATCTCCAGCCGCAGCCGCGCCGCCTCGTCCATCAGCTCGGTCCGGGCCTCGGCCACCTCCGCGGGCGTCCAAGGGTCCTCACCGGGGCGCACGGCGAGCTCGCCCGGCGCCGCGGCCACCTTGACCGCCGGCCCCGCGGAGCTCTTGCCGTGCGCCCCGGCCGTTGCGGCCGCAGTCTTCTTCGCCACCACCGTTTTGGCTCCCGTCTTCTTAGCGGGCACCGCGGCCGTTCCGGCCGGAGCCTTCTTCGCGGTCTTCGCGGTCTTCTTCGCGGTCGTCTTGGCCGCTGTCTTCTTGGCCGCTGTCTTCTTCGCGGCGGCTTTCTTCGCGGCGGCCTTCTTGGCGGCCGTCTTCACCGGCGTCGCCTTCTTGGCGGCCTTCTTCGCCGGCGCCGCCTTCTCGGCCGTGGTCTTCGACGGGCGGGCCGCGCCGTCCGCCGTCTTCCTGGCCGCGGCCTTCTTCGGAGCGGTCTTCTTCGGTGCAGGCTGCTTCGCGACGGCCTCGTCGGCAGGCGTCGTGCTCTTCTCCGCGGCGGTCTTTTTCGCCACCATGGCCGCGACCCCTTCACATATGTGACTTTGTTCGCGAATCGTGACGGGAACGATAAAACGCCGCACGCCACGCGGCAACGGGACGCACCGCCCACACGACCCCGCCACCCGGCCCGGACGTCCGGTCTGTCTCGGTTGTGCCCCGCCGCCCGCCCGGTAATCCGCCGCGCGGGCCGGCACCCGGCCGCTCGCCATTCGGGTCACGCGCGACGCCGGCCCCCGCCCCGTGGCGCGCCCGCGCCCGGCCCGCCCGCACCCCGCCGGAAATCCGGTCGGCCCCGGTCGGCGCGGCCCCGTACACTGGGCCCAGCGAGAGGCATTGACGGGACGAGTAGCGCCGTACGCAGCCAGCAGCGACCCGGGGACGGTGGAAGCCCGGGGGCGTGCGCGGCGTGAAGATCACCCCGGAGCCGCCGGAAGAAAGCCCGCAGAGCACCCGCGGAGCGAGTAGAACCGGCAGCGCGACCCCAATGAGGGGGCGGTGCGACGGCACCGCCAAGGAGGGTGGTACCGCGGGAGCGCAGGCTCTCGTCCCTCCGGACGGAGAACGCAGCAGGTGTCCGCCCGGAGGAAGCCCCGATGAGTCCGCAGCCCCAGTACCGCCAGGTACCCGCCCAGGTAGACCTCCCCGCCCTCGAGCACGCGGTGCTCGAGTTCTGGCAGGAGCAGAAGGTCTTCGCCCGTACCCTCCAGCAGTCGGAGGGACGGCCCGAGTGGGTCTTCTACGAGGGCCCCCCGACCGCCAACGGCATGCCCGGCGCCCACCACATCGAGGCGCGCGTCTTCAAGGACGTCTTCCCCCGGTTCCGCACGATGCAGGGCTACCACGTCGACCGCAAGGCCGGCTGGGACTGCCACGGCCTCCCGGTCGAGCTGGCCGTGGAGAAGGAGCTGGGCTTCAACGGCAAGAAGGACATCGAGGCGTACGGCATCGCCGAGTTCAACGCCAAGTGCCGCGAGTCGGTGACCCGGCACACCGACGCCTTCGCCGAGCTCACGACCCGGATGGGCTACTGGACCGACCTGGACGCCCCCTACCGCACCATGGACCCCGACTACATCGAGTCGGTGTGGTGGTCGCTGAAGGAGATCTTCAGCAAGGGCCTGCTGGTCCAGGACCACCGGGTCGCCCCCTGGTGCCCGCGCTGCGGCACCGGCCTGTCGGACCACGAGCTGGCGCAGGGCTACGAGACGGTCGTCGACCCCTCGGTCTTCGTCCGCCTCCCGCTGACCTCCGGCCCGCTGGCCGGCCGGGCCAAGCTCCTCATCTGGACGACCACCCCCTGGACCCTGATCTCCAACACCGCCGTCGCCGCCCACCCCGACGTCACCTATGTCGTCGCCACGGACGGCAGCGAGCAGCTGGTGGTCGCCGAGCCGCTGCTGGAGAAGGCGCTCGGCGAGGGCTGGCGCGCCACGGGTGAGTCGTTCACCGGCCGCGAGATGGAGCGCTGGTCCTATGAGCGCCCCTTCGACCTCGTCGAGCTGGAGGGCGCCAACATCGTCGTCAACGCCGAGTACGTCACCACCGACGACGGCACCGGCCTCGTCCACCAGGCCCCGGCCTTCGGTGAGGACGACCTCAAGACCTGCCGGGCGTACGGCCTGCCGGTGATCAACCCGGTCCGCCCGGACGGCACCTTCGAGGAGCAGCTGGACCTGATCGGCGGCCAGTTCTTCAAGAAGGCCGACGAGGCGCTGGTCGCCGACCTCGGCGCCCGCGGCCTGCTCTTCCGCCACCTCGCCTACGAGCACAGCTACCCGCACTGCTGGCGCTGCCACACCGCGCTGCTCTACTACGCCCAGCCGTCCTGGTACATCCGCACCACCGCGGTCAAGGACGCCCTGCTGCGGGAGAACGAGAGCACCAACTGGTTCCCGGAGTCGGTCAAGCACGGCCGCTTCGGCGACTGGCTGAACAACAACATCGACTGGGCGCTGTCCCGCAACCGCTACTGGGGCACCCCGCTGCCCATCTGGCGCTGCGAGGAGAACCACCTCACCTGCGTCGGCTCGCTCGCCGAGCTGACCGAGCTGACCGGCACCGACCAGTCGGACCTGGACCCGCACCGCCCGTTCATCGACGCGGTCACCTTCGCCTGCCCGACCTGCCGGGGCACCGCGACCCGCGTCCCGGAGGTCATCGACGCCTGGTACGACTCGGGCTCGATGCCGTTCGCGCAGTGGGGCTACCCGTACCGCAACAAGGAGCTGTTCGAGAAGCGCTACCCGGCGCAGTTCATCTCCGAGGCCATCGACCAGACCCGCGGCTGGTTCTACACCCTGATGGCCGTCGGCACCCTCGTCTTCGACAAGTCCTCCTACGAGAACGTGGTCTGCCTCGGTCACATCCTCGCCGAGGACGGCCGGAAGATGTCCAAGCACCTGGGCAACACCCTCCAGCCGATCCCGCTCATGGACCAGCACGGCGCCGACGCGGTCCGCTGGTTCATGGCCGCCGGCGGCTCGCCGTGGGCCGCCCGCCGGGTGGGCCACGCCACGATCCAGGAAGTCGTCCGCAAGACGCTGCTGACGTACTGGAACACCGTCGCCTTCCAGGCGCTGTACGCCCGTACCTCGAACTGGGCACCGTCCCCCGCCGACCCGGCCCCCGCCGACCGTCCGCTGCTGGACCGCTGGCTGCTCGGTGAGCTCAACAGCCTGGTCGAGCAGGTCACCGATTCCCTGGAGTCCTTCGACACCCAGCGGGCCGGCAAGCTGCTGTCCTCCTTCGTCGACGACCTCTCCAACTGGTACGTCCGCCGCTCCCGCCGCCGCTTCTGGCAGGGCGACGCGGCCGCGCTGCGCACCCTCCATGACGTCATCGAGACCGTCACCCGGCTCATGGCGCCCCTCACCCCGTTCCTCACCGAGCGGGTCTGGCAGGACCTGGTCGTCCCGGTGACCCCGGACGCCCCGAACTCCGTCCACCTGTCCAGCTGGCCGGTCGCCGACAAGGCCGCCATCGACCCGGCGCTGTCCGCCCAGATGCTGCTGGTCCGCCGGCTGGTCGAGCTGGGCCGCGCCACCCGCGCCGAGTCCGGCGTCAAGACCCGCCAGCCGCTGTCCCGCGCCCTGGTCGCGGCCCACGGCTTCGCCGGCCTGCCCGAAGACCTGCGGGCCCAGATCGCCGAGGAGCTCAACGTCAGCTCGCTGGCCGCGCTGTCCGACTCCTCCTCCGGCCGGGAGGGCGGCGGCTCCCTGGTCGACACCACCGCCAAGGCCAACTTCCGCGCCCTGGGCAAGCGGTTCGGCAAGGGCGTTCAGGCGGTGGCCAAGGCCGTCGCCGCCGCCGACGCCGCGGCCCTCTCGCTCGCCCTGCGCGAGGGCACCGCGAGCGTCGAGGTCGACGGGGAGACCGTCACCCTCGCCCCCGACGAGGTGATCATCACCGAGACCCCGCGGGAGGGCTGGTCGGTGGCCTCCGAGGCGGGGGCGACGGTCGCCCTCGATCTGGAGATCACTCCCGAGCTGCGCCGGGCGGGCCTGGCCCGTGACGCGATCCGGCTGATCCAGGAGGCCCGCAAGAACAGCGGTCTGGACGTCGCCGACCGGATCGCGCTGCGCTGGCAGTCCACCGACGAGGAGGTCCGCACGGCGCTGGCCGACCACACCGGCCTGATCTCCGACGAGGTGCTCGCCACGGACTTCGTGAACGAGCAGGAGTCCACCGAGGACGTGAACGGCTCCTACGGCCCCGAGTTCACCGACGAGTCCCTGGCCCTCACCTTCCGCCTCCGCAAGGCGTAACCCCGGGCACCGCCCGAACGAAGCCCCCCGGTGCGTCCGCGCCGGGGGGCTTCGCCGTCCCCGCACGCACCCGGTCGCACGGCACAAGTCCACACAAAAGGGCCGGGCCCCGAAGGAATGTTCTTCCTTCGGGGCCCGGCCCTGATTGCCGACTGTGCGCGCTACGCGGACGTCAGTTGTCGTCCTCGTCGATGAGGAAGCCGCGCATCGGCGACGGCGTCTGCTGCATCGGCTGGGGGCTCTGCGGACGCACCGGAGCCATCGGCTGGGTCATCGCCGGCGACATCTGCTGCTGACCGCCGTAGGACGGACCGCCGCTGGGCTGACCGGCCATGGAGTGGTTGCCGCCACCCATGGGCTGACCGCCGCCCATGGTGTGGTTGCCGCCCATGGCACCCGCACCGGCCGACGCCATCGAGGGCGACGGCGGCAGCGAAGCGGTCGCCGGGGTCCGCGGCGGGGCCAGCGAGTCATCGGACTGGTTCTCCAGCTGACGCAGCTGGCTCTCCAGGTACGACTTCAGCCGCGTGCGGTACTCGCGCTCGAAGCCACGCAGGTCCTCGACCTTGCGCTCCAGCGTCGCGCGGGCCGACTCCAGCGAGCCCATCGCCACGCGGTGCTTCTCCTGCGCGTCCCGCTCCAGCGCATCGGCCTTGGCGCGGGCGTCCCGCTCCAGGCCCTCGGCACGGCTGCGCGCCTCGCCGACGATCTTGTTGGCCTCGGAACGGGCCTCCGCGATCGCCTGGTCGGCGGTCTGCTGTGCCAGCGACAGCACGCGCGCCGCGCTGTCACCGCCCGGGCCGCCCTGCTGGCCGGGGCCGGGCAGCTGGGGTCCGCCGGGACCGCCCATCGGGCCGCCCATGGGACCGCCGGGACCCATCGGACCGGGGCCGTGCGGGCCCTGCGGGCCGTGGCCACCGGGACCAGGAGGCAGCTGGGGTGCTCCACCGGGCAGTTGGGGAGGTCCACCCATCCCCTGCTGCTGCTGCGGCGGCACCGGCTGCGGACCGGATATGGCGGCGGGCACAGGGGCCCCGGGCCTCTGCTGCTGCTCCTGCTGCTGCTGGTCCGGTCCCTTGCGCAGACCCTGCTGCTGCTGGTTCTGCGCGGCGGCGCGGGTGGCGGCCGCAAGCTTGGCGCGAAGGTCCTCGTTCTCCCGCAGGAGCCGGGTCAGTTCGGCTTCGACCTCATCGAGGAAGGCATCGACCTCGTCCTCGTCATAGCCTTCTCGGAGGCGGACGGTCGTGAACTGCTTGTTCCGCACGTCCTCGGGGGTCAACGGCATCTCTACTTCACCTCAACGTAGTCGTCGGCAATCGGCAAGACCGTATCGTTCACACCAACAACACCGACCTCACGACGGTGATCAGGATGTACACGATGATCATCAATACGAAGAAGGACAGGTCGAGCGCCACGCCCCCGAGACGCAGCGGCGGAATTACCCGCCGCAGAAGCTTGAGTGGCGGATCAGTGACAGTGTAGGCGGCCTCAAGAATGACCACCATCGCCTTGCCGGGTTGCCATGAACGGGCGAATTGGAACACATAGTCCATCACCAGCCGGAAGATCAGCACGATCAAGAAGCAGTACAGCGCGATATAGATCACCTGACCAGCGACACTCATCTCGCGCGTCCCTCTCCCCTTGCTCCTGTGCGGACCTTACGGCCCTGGTGTGCCCGGTGTTGCGTCTCAGCTCTGGTTGAAGAACCCGCCCTCTGCGATACGGGCCTTGTCCTCCGCCGTGACATCGACGTTAGCAGGAGACAACAGGAACACCTTCTGCGTCACCCGCTCGATACTGCCGTGAAGACCAAACACCAAACCGGCCGCAAAGTCGACAAGTCGCTTCGCATCGGTGTCATCCATCTCCGTCAGATTCATGATCACCGGAGTGCCCTCGCGGAAGTGTTCCCCGATGGTACGGGCTTCGTTGTAGGTCCGGGGGTGGAGTGTGGTGATGCGGTAGGGCTCCCGCTCGGACACAACCTTGGGCATGATCACCGGTGCGTTCTTCTCCAGATTTGGACGTTCGGGTGTGATGGATGACACGGGGGCGATTCGCGCGGGTCGTCCGCTTTCCACGGTGAGCGGGGCCGGTTCGCGTTGCGCCGGAGGTGTCACAGCACGGACGGGTTCCTCCCTTTCCGGGGGGATTTCGGGCTGAGCCTGGTGCTGTTGACGCCGCCCCCGATCGGGTTCCGGGTCAAGCTCGGGCTCGAACTCGTCGTCGGGGTCGAACCCCCGGCCGTCGTACCCATCGTCCTCCACGAGGCCGAGGTAGACCGCCATCTTGCGCATCGCGCCGGCCATTCTCTGCGTCCTCCGCTCTGTGGTGGATCGGCTCCGTCAGCAGGGGCCTTGGATCCACGCGGCCTACCCGCTTGTGCGGGAATGACCATATTTTGTGCTGTGGTCCGACTTGCTTGGCGACGTTACCGGAGCCGTGGTCGGACTCCGAGTACCGCAGTGCCGACGCGCACATGTGTCGCCCCGGCTGCCACGGCATCTTCGAGGTCCGCGCTCATGCCTGCTGACACCATGTTGGCAGCAGGATGCAGCGCGCGCAGGTCGGATGAGATTTCCATGAGGCGCTGGAAAGCGGCGAGTTCGCGCCCGGCGTAGGGCCCGGCCAGCGGTGCGACGGTCATCACACCGTCCAGACGCAGCCCTTGGGCCCCGGCGATCGTCTCGGCAAGTGCCTCGACCCCGTCCGGCGCCACTCCGCCCCGTTCCCCCCGCTCCCCCGACTCCGCGTCGAGCGCCACCTGGATCAGACAGCCCAGCTCGCGCTCGGCGCGCACCGCCTCCCTGGAGAGCGTGGTGACGAGCCTGGCCCGGTCGACCGACTGAACAACTCCGGCATATCCGGCCACGGACCGCACCTTGTTCGTCTGCAATTGACCAACGAAGTGCCAAGTAAGGGACAAATCACCGCATTCGGCAGCCTTGGGAGCGGCCTCCTGGTCGCGGTTCTCCGCGACCTGCCGCACCCCCAGTTCCGCGAGCAGCCGTACATCGCTCGCGGGGTAGGTCTTGGTGACCACGATCAGGGTCACCTCCTCACGCGGCCGGCCGGCCGTGGCGCAGGCGGCGGAGATACGTTCCTCCACCTGAGCCAGGTTCTGCGCCAGCTGCGTTCTACGGTCGTCCGTCACGGCTCGGCCCCTCCCCGCCCCGGGCCGGGGGTGCCCCGAGCCATACGTAGCTCGCGAGCCGCCCCGTCGTACGGTCGCGCCGGTAAGAAAAATGGTCCGCGGATTCGCGGGTGCAGATGTGGGAATCCTCACGCAATGGCACGCCGACCGCGGCGAGTTGAGCCCGCACACCTGCGGTGACGTCCACCGCGGGAGTGCCCCAGTCGGTGGTCGCCCGGGCCTCGGGCACCACGGCGGCGACATCCTCGCGCATCGCCTCGGGCACCTCGTAACACCGCCCGCAGATCGCCGGCCCGGTGTGCGCGAGGATCCGTGCGGGCTCCGCGCCCTGCCGGACCATCGCCCCGACGACCGCCGGGACGACCCCGGCGACCAGCCCGGGCCGGCCGGCGTGCGCGGCCCCCGCCACCCCGGCGACCGGGTCGGCGAGCAGGACCGGGGTGCAGTCGGCCGTCAGCACGGCGAGCGCGAGCCCCCGCCGATTCGTCACCACCGCGTCCACCGCCGGGATGTCCTGGTCCTGCCACGGCCCGTCGACCACGGCGACGTCCCGGCCGTGGACCTGGTTCATCCAGACCACCGCGGCCGGGTCGAGGCCGAGTTCCGCGGCGGCCCGCGCACGGTTGGTGCGTACGGCCCGCGGGTCGTCGCCGACCGCGCCGCCCAGGTTGAGCTGCTCGTACGGAGCGGCGCTCACCCCGCCCCACCTGTCGGTGAAGGCGAAATGCGCGCCGCTCTCGTGGTGCTGTTGTCCTATCACTTCGCTGCTTTACGTCACTTCAGGAAGTCGGGGACGTCCAGTTCCTCGGCCGCGGAGTCCGAGTACGGACGGGCCGGGGGAACCTGCGGGGTGCTCGCCGGGGGCGAGGGGATCTCGCCCAGCGAGGAGGAGGACTCGGCCGGGGCCGGCTCCTCGTCACGCACGGGCACCGAACCCAGTCCGCCGAACGACGACGAACGCGGCTCGGGCGGAGTGGCCGGGCGGCTCGGGGCCGGGGCCGACTCCTCGCGCTTCGCGCCGGACGCGGTGGACGCGTCGCGGCGGGCCGGCGGCTGGCCGCCGTCGAAGCCCGCGGCGATGACCGTGACCCGGACCTCGTCGCCCAGCGCGTCGTCGATGACCGCGCCGAAGATGATGTTGGCTTCCGGGTGTGCGGCCTCGCTGACCAGCTGGGCGGCCTCGTTGATCTCGAAGAGACCGAGGTCGGAGCCGCCCGAGATGGACAGCAGCACACCGCGGGCGCCGTCGATGGACGCCTCCAGCAGCGGCGAGGAGATCGCCATCTCCGCGGCGGCCACCGCACGGTCGTCGCCGCGCGCCGAGCCGATGCCCATGAGGGCGGACCCGGCCTCCGACATCACGGACTTGACGTCGGCGAAGTCGAGGTTGATCAGGCCCGGGGTGGTGATCAGATCGGTGATGCCCTGTACACCCGACAGCAGCACCTGGTCCGCGGACTTGAACGCGTCGAGCACGCTCACCTGACGGTCCGAGATGGACAGCAGCCGGTCATTGGGGATCACGATGAGGGTGTCGACCTCTTCGCGCAGCTGGGCGATGCCGTCCTCGGCCTGGTTGGCGCGACGGCGGCCCTCGAAGGTGAACGGCCGGGTGACCACACCGATCGTCAGGGCGCCCAGCGAGCGCGCGATGTTGGCGACGACGGGTGCGCCGCCGGTGCCGGTGCCGCCGCCCTCTCCCGCGGTCACGAAGACCATGTCGGCCCCCTTGAGGACCTCCTCGATCTCCTCGCGGTGGTCCTCGGATGCCTTGCGACCCACATCCGGGTTGGCGCCGGCGCCGAGTCCGCGCGTCATTTCGCGGCCGACGTCGAGCTTGACGTCGGCGTCGCTCATCAGCAGCGCCTGCGCATCGGTGTTGATCGCGATGAACTCGACGCCCTTGAGCCCGACCTCGATCATCCGGTTGATGGCGTTCACGCCACCGCCGCCGATGCCGACGACCTTGATGACTGCGAGGTAGTTCTGCGGTGCTGCCACGTCGAAGGCCTCTCGCCTCGAGTTACGTGTCGTCGCCGCACGTGCGTGTGGACGCCGACTGATGCCGATGGGACGGTTCGTATTGCCGACCCGAACCCTAACGTTGAAGTTTAGGGTTACCTGTGCCTGTGTTCCTTGGTTCCATAGTCCCTTTGGAACGAGACACTAAGTCGACAAGGCGCGCACGTTCAACGAACACGCCGAACCTCCCGTTTTTCTTTTCACCCTATGTGATCACCCATAGTCGTAGCCATCCAGGGTGCTGGCCTGCAGCTACGCACGTCAACTCCCGGATACGGCAGGGGCGCTGGGCACCGACACATCGAAGTGGCGCGCGTCACGCGCCGCTTTCACCAGCGCGGCCAGCACCTTTGCCTTTTCGGCGCCCTGTTCGCTGCTACCCCAGGCGACGGTGCGGCCGTCCGACAGTTCGAGGGTGACGGCGTCGTAGGACCGTACCCGGACCTTCCGCAGGTCCTTGCGCAGCGCCATGGGCAGATCCCCGGCGACCTCGACGGCGGCGCGTCGCAGCCGGTCGATTCCGAACTGATGCAGACTCGGAGAGTCGGATGCGGTCATTTCCAGAAGCGGGACACCCTGGGGGGCCGCCGTCACGGTGGCGAACCGAACCCCCTCGGCGTCCACTTCGGCAAACTTTCCGCCCGACCGCATCAGCAGTTCCGGCTTCCTTTCGGTCACTTTCAGACCGATTGTGTTCGGCCAGGAGCGCTCGACGTCGGCGGTCTTGATCCGCGGCAGCCGGGCGCGCAGCCGGCGGGCCAGCGCCTCGGTGTCCACGGAGGCCAGCGGGGCGTTCATCGGGGCATGCGCCGCGGCGATGACCTCGCCCGGCGTCAGCACCTCGGTGCCGGTGGCCTTGACGCGTTCCACCCGCAGCCAGTTCGAGGCGTAGAGCACCCAGACGCCGAACGCGCCGAGCAGCGCCGCACCGACCAGGGTGATGATCAGACTGCGGCGGCCCGGCGCGCGGACGGGAAGGCGCACCCACCGGAATCTTCGCCGCGGGGGCGCCGCGGCGGAGGGCGGGCCGGACGATGACTTCTGCTCGCCGCGCCGGGCGGTTGTCGGTCCGGCCACGCTCCCCTGCCTTCTCTCGTGCGCTACTTGTTGCGCTGCGCGATCGCCTCGTACACCATGCCGACCAACAGCTCGTCGGCGTCCCGGCGGCCGAACTCGGAGGCCGCGCGCGACATCTCGTACAACCGGTGCGGATCGGCCAGGACCGGGAGCACGCTGCTCTGCACCCAGTCCGAGGTCAGCTGGGCGTCGTCGACCAGCAGCCCCCCGCCGGCGTTGACCAGCGGCTGGGCGTTGAGCCGCTGCTCGCCGTTGCCGATGGGCAGCGGGACGAAGGCGGCCGGGAGCCCGACTGCGGACAACTCGGCGACGGTCATCGCGCCCGCGCGGCAGAGCATCATGTCGGCCGCGGCGTACGCGAGATCCATCCGGTCCACGTACGGTACCGGGACATAGGGGGGCATCCCGGGCATGTTGTCCACGCGCGGCAGTTCGTTCTTCGGGCCGACCGCGTGCAGGACCTGGATTCCGGCACGCTGCAGGGCCGGCACCGCGGCCTGGATGACCTCGTTGAGCCGGCGGGCACCCTGGGAACCGCCGGACACCAGCAGGGTCGGGAGGTTGGGGTCGAGGCCGAAGGCGGCCCGCGCCTCGGGGCGGACCGCGGCGCGGTCCAGCGTGGCGATGGTGCGGCGCAGCGGGATGCCGACGTAGCGGGCCGCGCGCAGCTTGCTGTCCGGGGTGCTGACGGCGACGAACTTGGCGTAGCGCGAGCCGATCTTGTTGGCCAGACCGGGCCGGGCGTTGGCCTCGTGGACGATGATCGGCACCCCGAGCCGCTTGGCGGCCAGATAGCCGGGCAGCGCCACATAGCCGCCGAAGCCGACGACGCAGTCGGCCTTGGTGCGCTCCAGAATCTGCTCGGCGGCCTTGATCGTGCCGCGCAGCCGCCCGGGGACGGTGATCAGTTCGGGCGTGGGCTTGCGCGGCAGCGGTACGGCGGGGATCAGCCCCAGCTCATAGCCGCGCTCCGGGACGAGCCGGGTCTCCAGGCCCTTCTCCGTACCGAGTGCCGTGATCCCCACGGTGGGGTCCTGCCTCCGCAGTGCGTCCGCGAGGGCGAGCGCGGGCTCGATGTGGCCGGCGGTCCCCCCACCGGCGAGTACGACATGCACCGAAATTCACCGCTCTCCGGACGGTCGCTTCTTGACGCGCCGTCTCATCGTCTTCCATCTCACCCCAGCCGCTCTTCTGCCGAAGACCGGCTTCCGCTTCGACCGGGCCTTCAAGGCCGCTCGTGCAGCGGGCTCATCACGCGCGAAGGCGATCAGCAGCCCGATGGCGAACATCGTCGGCAGCAGGGCGGAGCCTCCGTAGGAGAACAGCGGGAGCGGGACACCGGCGATCGGCAACAGGCCGAGCACCGCACCGATGTTGATCACGGCCTGAGCCGTGATCCAGGTGGTCACACCTCCCGCGGCATACCGTACGAAGGGGTCCTCCGTGCGTCCGGCCACGCGGATACCCGCATAGCCTAGAGCCGCGAAGAGGGCGAGCACCGACAGCGTCCCCGCCAGACCCAGTTCCTCCCCGGTGATGGCGAAGATGAAGTCGGTGTGCGGTTCAGGGAGTTCACCCCATTTTTCCATACTCGCGCCGAGCCCGGAACCGAAGAATCCGCCGGACGCCAGCGCATAGATGCCGTGCACGGCCTGCCAGCACTGGTCACCGGGGCCCGGATCGGTCGCGCCGATGCAGGCCAGCCGGGACATCCGGTTGGCGCTGGTCTTGATCAGCAGCGCCCCGATCAGTGTGGCGGCGCCCAGCACCCCCGCGAACAGCCGGGTCGGCGCACCGGCCAGCCACAGCAGCCCGAACAGGATCGCCGTGAGAATGATCGCGGTGCCCATGTCGCCGCCGAGCATGATCAGCCCGAGCAGCAGAAAGGCCACCGGGATCAGCGGCACCAGCAGATGCTTCCACTGCGCCAGCAGTTTCTTGTCCTGTTTGCGGGCCAGCAGGTCGGCGCCCCACAGCACCAGCGCGAGCTTGCCGAACTCGCTCGGTTGCATCTGGAAAGGGCCGCCGAGGTTGATCCAGTTCTGGTTGCCGTTGACCGCGACCCCTATGCCGGGGATCTGGACCAGGCACATCAGGAACATCGAGCCGGCCAGCAGCGGATAGGCCAGCGCGCGGTGCAGCCGTACCGACATCCGGGCGGCGGCCAGCAGCAGCCCGCCGCCGAGCACGGCCGCGAGCAGCTGCTTGCGGAAGAAGAACGACGGGGCCAGGCCGGACTGCAGCGCCTTGATCTGGGACGCCGAGTAGACCATCACCAGGCCCAGAACGGTGATCAGCAGGCTGCCGCCGAGGATCAGGTAGTACGCGGTCAGCGGGCGGTCCCAGGCCCGCTGCACCCTGACCAGGAGGCCCCGGGGGCCGCCCGGGGTGCGGGGACCGCGCGGCCCCCGCACCGTGGCGGGCCGGCGCGGCACACGCGGTGAGGCCGCCTTCGGCGATCGGGCCGTCATCCTCGTCCCCTCCACAGGTGCGCGCACCGACCGGTCCCGGCGGCGGCGGGGAGTAACGGTCTAGTGATCCCGTGCGGTCAGCTCGCCGACCGCGTCGGCGAAGGCCTCGCCCCGCTTGTTGTAATTGACGAACATGTCCATCGAGGCACAGGCCGGGGCCAGCAGGACGGTGTCGCCCGGCTCGGCCAGACGGGTCGCTTCCCGGACCGCCTCGGACATCGCCCCAGTGTCTGTCCGGTCGAGGTCGACCACCGGGACATCGGGGGCGTGTCGCGCCAGGGCTTCGCGAATCAGCGCCCGATCGGCGCCGATCAGCACCACCCCGCGCAGCCGGGCCGCGGACTTCTGCACCAGCTCGTCGAAGGTCGCGCCCTTGGCCAGGCCGCCGGCGATCCACACGATGTGCGGGTACGCGGCCAACGACGCCTCGGCGGCGTGGGTGTTGGTGGCCTTGGAGTCGTCGATGTAGGTGACGCCGTCCAGGTCCGCGAGGTGCTGGATGCGGTGAGCCTCCGGGTGGAAGGCGCGCAGTCCGTCGCGTACGGCGGCCGGCCGGACGCCGTAGGCACGGGCCAGCGCCGCCGCCGCGAGGGCGTTGGCGATGTTGTGCGGGGCGGGCGTCCCGGAGCCGGGGGCGATGTCGGCGACCTCGGCGAGTTCCTGGGCCTGCTGCTGCCGGTCCGCCACGAAGGCGCGGTCGACGAGGAGGCCCTCGACGACGCCGAGTTGGGAGGGGGCCGGGGCGCCGAGGGTGAAGCCGATGGCGCGGCAGCCCTCCTCGACGTCGGCCTCGCGCACCAGGTCCTCGGTCGCCCGGTCGGCCACGTTGTAGACGCAGGCGACGGTGTTGCCCTCGTAGATCCGGCCCTTGTCGGCGGCGTACGCCGCCATGGAGCCGTGCCAGTCGAGGTGGTCGGGGGCGAGGTTGAGGACCACGGCGGAGTGCGCGCGCAGGGACGGCGCCCAGTGCAGCTGGTAGCTGGAGAGCTCGACGGCGAGCACGTCGTAGGGGCGCGCGCCGTCCTTCCCCTGGCCGAGGACGACATCGATGATCGGGGTGCCGATGTTGCCGACGGCCGTGGTGTGCAGACCCTCGGCTTCCAGGATCGAGGCCAGCATCCGCACGGTGGTGGTCTTGCCGTTGGTGCCGGTGACCGCGAGCCAGGCGGCGGGCGGCGCTCCCGTGACGGTCCCGCGCAGCCGCCAGGCGATCTCCACATCGCCGACCACGTCCACCCCGGCCGCGGCGGCCGCCGTGAACAGCGGGCTGTCCGGCTTCCAGCCGGGCGAGGTCACGACCAGGTCGGTGCCCTCGGGGAGGGTCTCGCCGTCGCCGAGGCGGACGGTGGTGTTCTCCGACTCCAGCTCCCGCGCGGCCGCCCGCTGCTTGTCCCCGTCGCCGCCGTCCACGACGGTGACGCGGGCGCCGAGGCCGGCCAGCGCGCGGGCGGCACTGATGCCGCTCACGCCCAGACCGGCCACGGTGATGTGCTGACCGGCGAACCCCGCGGGGCTGCCGGCCGGGTCGTGCGTGGTCACTTCGCTGCCTGCCAACCGCCGTAGAAGATGCCAAGTCCGACGATGACGCACATGCCCTGGATAATCCAGAATCTGACCACTACAAGGACTTCCGACCACCCCTTGAGCTCGAAGTGGTGCTGGAGTGGCGCCATCCGGAAGACCCGCTTGCCGGTCAGCCGGAACGAGCCGACCTGGATGACCACGGACATGGTGATCAGGACGAAGAGACCGCCGAGGATGGCCAGCAGCAGCTCGGTACGGGAGCAGATCGCCAGACCGGCCAGCGCGCCGCCCAGGGCCAGCGAGCCGGTGTCCCCCATGAAGATCTTGGCGGGTGAGGTGTTCCACCACAGGAAGCCGAAGCAGGCACCCATCAGGGCCGAGGCGACGACCGCGAGGTCGAGTGGATCGCGGACCTCGTAACAGCCCGGTCCCGCGGTGATCTGGTTGGCGCAGGACTCCTGGTGCTGCCAGATGCCGATGAAGGTGTACGCACCGAAGACCATCACCGAGGCGCCGGTGGCGAGGCCGTCGAGGCCGTCGGTGAGGTTCACGCCGTTGGACATCGCCAGGATCATGAACAGCGCCCAGATCACGAAGATCACCGGGCCGATCTGCCAGCCGAAGTCCTGGGTGAAGGACAGCCGGTCCGAGGCCGGGGTCTGTCCGCGCAGGTCGGCGAATTGCAGCGAGAGCACCGCGAAGGCGATGCCGACGATCAACTGGCCGGCCATCTTGGCCTTGGCCCGCAGGCCCAGCGAACGCTGCTTGACGATCTTGATGTAGTCGTCGAGGAAGCCGACCAGGCCCATGCCTGCCATCAGGAACAGCACCAGCACACCGGAGAAGGTGGGGTCGCTGCTCGTGATGACCTTGGTCAGCACATAGGCGATGATCGTGGCCAGGATGAAGGCGATACCACCCATGGTGGGCGTACCGCGCTTGCTGTGGTGATCGCGCGGGCCGTCATCGCGGATGAACTGCCCGTATCCCTTTTTGGCCAGCAGCTTGATCAGCACCGGGGTGCCGATCAGGGTCAGGAAGAGCCCGATCGTTCCGGAGAAGAGGATCTGCTTCATCGAGTTCATCGGGACGCGGCTCCGCCCTCAGCGCCCGCAGCGCCCCGCGGCCCTGCATCGTCCAGCAATGCTGCGGCGACCCGCTCCAGCCCCACCGACCTGGACGCCTTCACCAGCACGACATCTCCCGGCCGCAGCTCGCTGCGCAACAGGTCGACCGCCGCCCGCGCGTCGGACACGTGCACCGACTCCTCACCCCACGAACCCTCGTTCTTGGCGCCCATGTCGAGCCACGCCGCTTCCGCGCCGCCGACCGCCACGAGCTTGCTGACGTTGAGCCGGACGACCAGGCGTCCGACCGCGTCGTGTTCGGCGAGTGACTCCTCGCCGAGCTCGGCCATCTCACCGAGCACCGCCCACGTACGCCCGCCCTTCGCCTTGGCGGCTGCGCCCATGGCGACCAGCGCTCGCAGCGCCGCTCGCACGGACTCGGGGTTCGCGTTGTAGGCGTCGTTGACGACCGTCACGCCGTCCGCGCGCTCGGTGACCTCCATACGCCAGCGGGAGAGCGTGCCGGCTTCGGAGAGCGCGGAGGCGATCTCGTCGACGGGCATGCCCAACTCATGGGCTACGGCGGCCGCGGCGAGCGCGTTCGACACGTGGTGCTCACCGTACAGCCGCATGGTCACATCGCTGCACCCGGAGGGTGTGTGAAGCGTGAAGGCAGGCTGTCCGAGTTCCGTGAGACGGACATTCTCGGCGCGTACGGCGGCGTCCGCGGCCTCACCGAACAGGACAGTGCGGGCCGTTGTGCGCACCGCCATGGCACGCACGTACGGATCGTCGGCGTTGAGCACCGCGATCCCGCCCTCGTCCGCGGACGGCAGCGCCTCGACGAGTTCGCCCTTCGCCAGGGCGATCTGCTCGCGGCCGCCGAACTCGCCGATGTGCGCGGAGCCGACGTTGAGCACCACCCCGACCCTCGGCGGGGTCAGCCCGGCGAGGTAGCGGATGTGGCCGACACCGCGGGCGCCCATCTCCAGGACGAGGTGACGGGTCGTCTCATCGGCGCGCAGCGCGGTCAGCGGCAGCCCGATCTCGTTGTTGAGGTTGCCCTCGGGCCAGACCGTGGGGCCGTGCCGCTCCAGCAGTTGGGCGATCAGGTCCTTGGTGCTGGTCTTGCCGGCCGAGCCGGTCAGTCCGACGACGGTGGTGCCGAGCCGCTCGACGACGGCGCGGGCCAGCGCGCCGAGGGCGGCGGTGACGTCGTCGACGACGATCGCGGGGACGCCGACGGGGCGGGCGGCCAGGACGGCCACCGCGCCGGCCTCGACGGCTCCCCGGGCGAAGTCATGGCCGTCGGCGCGATCCCCGGCGAAGGCCACGAACAGGGCGCCGGGCCGCACCGCGCGGGAGTCGGCCACAACCGGTCCGGCGACCTCGCGGCCGTCGTCCGGTATGTCGTACTGCTGCCCGCCGACAATGCTCGCGATCTCGGCGAGCGACAGGGAGATCACAGGTCACCCCCGTCGAGGGGCGGGCGGTGACGATAAGCGGATTGTGCGCGCATGGAGGTGTGTCATCCCTGGTGGTTCGGCTGCGGTGACTGCTGCGACTGCTGCGACGTCTGAGAGCCCTCGATGGCGGCGCGCAGCACCTGGCGGTCGTCGAAGGGGCGGACCACTCCGGCGATGTCCTGGCCCTGCTCATGGCCCTTGCCCGCGACGATCACGGTGTCGCCGGGCTCGGCGCGGGCGACGGCGGCGGCGATGGCGGCGGCCCGCTCCTCCTCGACCAGCACCGTGCCGCGTTCGTGGATCGGCACCTCGGCGGCGCCTGCGAGCATGGTGGCGAGGATCGAGAGCGGGTCCTCGTTACGGGGGTTGTCGGAGGTCAGGATCGCCGTGTCGGCGAGCCGGGCCACCGCGGCGCCCATCGGGCCGCGCTTGTGCGGGTCACGGTCGCCGCCGCAGCCGAGCACGGCGTGCAGCTTGCCGTCGGTGACCTTGCGCAGGGCGCGCAGAACCGATTCGACGGCGTCCGTCTTGTGGGCGTAGTCGACGACCGCCAGATACGGCTGGCCGGCGTCGATGCGCTCCAGACGGCCGGGGACGCCGGGGACCGCGGCCACGCCGTCGGCCGCGATCTGCGCGTCGATGCCGGCGACGACCAGCGAGACGATCGCGGCGAGCGCGTTGGCGACGTTGAAGGGGCCGGCGATCGGGGAGGCGGCGCGCACGGTCACGCCGTCCGGGCCGTGCACCGTGAAGGTCGAGCCGAGGGTGCCGACCTCGACGTCCGCGGCGCGCCAGTCGGCGTCCGGGTGGCCCTCCGCGGAGAAGGTGGTGACCGGGACCTCGGACTCGCCCTCGGCCAGGCGCTTGCCGTACTCGTCGTCGAGGTTGACCACGCCGGCGCGGCTGCGGGCCTTGGTGAAGAGCTGGGCCTTGGCCTGGAAGTAGTCCTCCATCCCGGAGTGGAACTCCATGTGCTCCGGGCTGAGGTTGTTGAAGATCGCGACGTCGAAGACGCAGCCGTCGACCCGGCCGAGGACCAGGGCGTGGCTGGAGACCTCCATGGCGACCGCGCGGACCCCGCGCTCGCGCATCACGGCGAACAGCGCCTGCAGGTCGGTGGCCTCGGGGGTGGTGCGCTCCGACTTGATGCGCTCGTCGCCGATGCGGGTCTCGACGGTGCCGATCAGGCCGGTCGGCCCGCCGTCGGGGCGCCCGGCAGCGGCGGCCCGCAGCCCGCCCTCGATGAGGTAGGCGGTGGTGGTCTTGCCGGAGGTGCCGGTGATGCCGATCTGGAGGAGGTCCTCGCCCGGCGCCCCGTAGATCGAGACGGCCAGGGCGCCCATCCGCGCGCGCGGGTTCTCGACGGCGAGGACCGGCAGGCCGGTCGCGGCGGCGCGGTCGGCGCCCGTCGGGTCCGTCAGGATCGCGGCGGCGCCGAGGTCGGCGGCCTGGGCGACGAAGTCGGCGCCGTGCAGACGGGCACCGGGCAGCGCGGCGTAGACGTCACCGGGGCGTACCGCCCGGGAGTCGTGGGTGATGCCGGTGACCACGGCATCGGCATGGCCGGCGTCGGGGGCCGGGCATCCCAGCTGCTCGGCGAGGTCCGCCAGGGGGGTGGGGCGGACCCGTTCAGGGCGGGGGGCTCCCGGATAGGTGCCGGGACCGGCCTTCTCGGCGTGCTGGGCTTTCGGGGACTGATCAGCGTGTGACACGGCGGTGAGCGTACCGGGCACAGCGGGCCCGGGGCGAAGTGAGGGCGGTGGGGGGGCGCAGTTTCCCGGGATGGGGGTGCCATCGGGGGTGCCGTCGGGGGTGATGGTCGTCACGGCGGAATTGCCTCGATTTCATTGGCCTGGCGTGAAGGTGACCGGCAGCCGCGGGGGCTCGGCTCCGGTCGGCGGTACCTGGAGGGTCTTCAGCGCGAACGCCATGACCCGCTGGTAGATCGGGCCGCAGACCTGACCGCCGAAATAGCTGCCCGCAGTGGGGTTCTGGACCGCGCAGTAGACCGTGATGCGGGGCTTGTCAGCGGGGGCGAAGCCGGCGAAGGAGGCGGTGTAGCCGTGGTAGCGGCCGGTTTTGGGGTCCACCCGGTTGGAGGTGCCGGTCTTGCCGCCGACCCGGTAGCCGTCGATCTTCGCCTTCGCGCCGGTGCCCTCGTCGTCGTCGACCACCGATTCGAGCATGGTCGCGAGCGTGGTCGCGGTCTTCCGGCTGACCACCCGGTTCTTGGCCGGCCTGGGCGCCGCGGTGAACTTTCCGTCGGGGCCGGTGGTGCCGCGGACCAGGGAGGGGGCGATCCGCTCGCCGCCGTTGGCGATCGTGGAGTAGACGGAGGCGGCCTGTACGGCGTTGAGCGACAGCCCCTGGCCGAAGGGGATGGTGAACTGCTGCGAGGTGTTCCAGTCCTGCGGCTTGGCCAGGATGCCGTCGGTCTCGCCGGGGAAGCCGAGCCCGGTCGGCTTCCCGATACCGAACTTCCGCAGGTAGGAGTAGAGGACCTGGTTGGCCTGGGGCTGGGTCTTGCCGAGCTGGCCGGCCGCGAGGATCGTGCCGATGTTGCTGGACTTGGCGAGCACGCCGTTGAGCGTCAGGTGCCAGGTGGCGTGGTCGACGTCGTCGGCGAACAGCCGGTCGCCGCGGTGCAGCCGGTTGGGCACGGTGACCCGGGTGGCCGGGGTGGCGACGCCCTGCTCCAGGACGGCCGCCAGCGACATCAGCTTGCTGGTGGAGCCCGGCTCGAAGGCGTCGGACAGGGCGGCGTTGCCCAGCGCCTCCGGCTCGGCCTTCGCGACGTCGTTGGGGTCGAAGCCGGGCGCGTTGGCGAGGGCCAGGATCTCGCCGGTGCGGCTGTCCTGGACGACGACGTAGCCGCGGTCGGCCCGGGACTTGCCGACCTGCTCGGTGATGGCCTGCTGGGCCGCCCACTGGATGTCACGGTCGAGGGTCAGCTCGACGTCGCTGCCGGGGACCGCGGGATGCTCCTGGGTGTCGGCGGTGGGCACCCGGCGGCCGCCGGACTGGGCGTAGACGAGCTTGCCGTCCTTGCCCGCCAGCTGCCGGTTCAGGCGCGCCTCCAGACCGCCGCCGCCCTTGCCGTCGCTGCCCACGAAGCCGAGGACGCCCGAGGCGAGGTCCTTGTTGGGGTAGAGGCGCTTGCTGTGTTTGTCGGCGAAGATCCCGACCAGGACGTCGGGGCGGGGGGCGCGCTTGGGGGCGGCGGCCGCCCTGGCGTCGAGACGGGTGCGCAGGTCCTTGATCTTCTTCCAGACCTGCGGGCTCTGCTGCCGGGCGAGCAGCACATAGCGGGCCTTGGGCTGGTCGAGCTTCCGGGCGAGGGTGGCCTTGTCCTGGCCGAGGATCGGCGCCAGCAGCGCGGCGGCCCGCTGCGGCGCGTCGCCGGTCTTGGTCTTGCCGGGCGCCAGCAGGCTGGGGTCGGCGGTGATGTCGTACGCGTCGACGGTGGTGGCCAGGTCCACGCCGTTGCGGTCGGTGATCGCACCGCGCTCGGCGGCCAGTTTGACCGGTACGTAGCGGTTCTCGTTGGCCCGGGCGGCGTACGCCGAGGCATCGACGGCCTGCACCTGGAAGAGCCGGACGACGAAGACCAGCATGATCAGCGTCAGCCCCAGGGCGACCAGCCGCAGGCGGGGGCGGGGGCTGCCGAGGCGGAGCGCCGGCTGCCCGGGGCGGGCGGCGGGCCGCCGGGCCACGGATCGCTGTGCGCCGGGCTTCGGGGCCGGCCGGGGCCCGGGGCGCCGGCCAGGGAGCCGGCCGGCGCGGCCGGCTCCCTGGCCGCCGCGCTGGGCGGGGCGCGGCACCCGGCGGGGATCCCTGGGCTCGGTCATGCCGCGGTCACCTGCCGGCGGTCGTCGGAGAGGGGGCACCCGCGCCGGACGGGGCGCGCAGGGCGCCGTCCGGGGGCGCCGGAACGGCCGGTGCGTCCTCCGGTCCCGCCACACCGGCGGCGGCCGGGAGGGGCTGTGCGGAGGGTCCGGTGCGGCCGGGGGCGGACAGCAGCGAGGGCTCGGCGGAGCTGCTCAGCGGCGCCCCCGTCGACGTGGCCTTGCCCGGCCGGCCGTGGACCGTGCCGTCGGGGAGCAGGAACGCCGGGGAGCCGCCCGGCACCATCCCCAGCCTCCGGGCGCGCCGCTCCAGCGCGTCCGGGGCGGAGTAGGCGTCCACGTCCTGCTGGAGGGCCTGCTGCTCGTCCGTCAGCTCGTCGGTCTTCTTCTCCAGCTTGCTGAGCTCGAACGAGCCCTGGTTGAGCGCGGAGTTGAGCAGCAGCAGGGTGATCAGGCCGGAGCCGAGCAGGACGACGATCAGGAACACGAAGGGCGTGCGCGCCGCCGTGCCCCGGCCACCGGCCCCGGAGGGGAGCAGCGCGGCGAGGCGGTACTGCCTGCCGCGCGGTCTCCCCTGGCCTTTCATGCGGTGTCCTCGACGTTCTCGCGGATGCGCTCCGCGCCGCGCAGCCGGGCGGGGGCCGCGCGGCGGTTCTCGGCGACCTCCTCCTCCGTGGGGAGCTCGGCGCCGCGGGTCAGCAGCTTGAGCCGGGGCTGATAGCGCTCGGGGACGACCGGCAGTCCGGGCGGCGCCGTATTGGCCGCGCCGGCCGCGAAGACCTGCTTGACCAGCCGGTCCTCCAGCGAGTGGTAGGCGAGCACGGCGATCCGGCCGCCGACCGCGAGCGCCTTCACGGCGGCCGGAACGGCACGCTCCACGCTCTGCAGCTCCCCGTTGACCTCGATGCGCAGCGCCTGGAACGTGCGCTTGGCGGGGTTGCCGCCGGTGCGCTTGGCGGCCTGCGGCAGCGCGTCGCGGATCAGCTCGACCAGCCGCGCGCTGTTGGTGAACGGCTCCTTGGCCCGCTCGCGCACGACGGCCTCGACGATCCGCTTGGCCTGCTTCTCCTCACCGTAGGAGCGCAGGATCCGGACCAGCTCACCGGGCGCGTAGGTGTTGAGGACCTCCGCGGCGCTGATGCCGGTCGTCTGGTCCATCCGCATGTCGAGCGGGGCGTCCTGCGCGTACGCGAAGCCGCGGTCGGCCTCGTCGAGCTGCATGGAGGAGACCCCGAGATCGAAGAGCACACCCTGGACGCGCGGGGTCCCGAGCCGGTCGAGGACCTCGGGGAGCTCGTCGTAGACGGCGTGCACCAGGGTGGCGCGCTCCCCGTACGGGGCGAGCCGTTCGCCCGCGAGCTTCAGGGCGGAGGGGTCGCGGTCGAGGGCGATGAGCCGGGCCGCGGGGAAGGTGGCGAGCAGCGCCTCGCTGTGGCCGCCGAGGCCGAGCGTGCAGTCGACGACGACCGCGCCGGGCTCGGCGAGCGCGGGGGCGAGCATGTCCAGGCACCGCTGGAGCATGACGGGTACGTGACGGGTGCTGCCGTTCATCCGGCGGCCCCGCCGCGCTCGGCCCGCCTGCCCGCGCAGAGCGCGCACTTCTTCCTGGTTCGCTCGCTACGCTCGCTCATGTGCCTTCCGATGGGCTGGGCGGCAGGTGGGTCCCCGGCCGCTGGCTGGGGGATGCCGCACGTACCGCTTGGTCCCCGCCCGCTCTGAAGGGGAAGTGGCCCTCCGGCGACGGGGAAGTGACGTCGGAAGACCATGGGAGCGGGAGGAGGCCGAGCCGTACGTACGACGCGCGCACGCGAGGAATCCGGTATCCAAGGAGAGCGTCACGCCTCCCACTTCGCGCCACTTTAGTCCACCTGCTGTCCCGGTCAATCAACCGGTTCCGCGCGTCCTGCGACGGCTTTGCCGCGGCCATCCCGCCGGCTTCCCGCGGGCCGCTCACCCGGACGGCGGGGGGACGGACGGACCTGTGGGTTACCTCACAAGGAGTGATGTCGCCCCCTATGCCCGGCCTCCTGTGCAGCCGGAAGAGCCGGCGCCGATTACCGTGTTTCCATGCCCATACCTGCATCGCAGCCGCTGCCCCCGTCCTCCGACAACGCCGCCGGCGGTGCCGACGGCACCGTCACCGACAGTCTCGTCGAGGCCAACCAGCGCTATGCCGCGTCGTTCACGGACCCCGGGATGGACGCCCGGCCGGTGCGCAAGGTCGCTGTCGTCTCCTGTATGGACGCCAGGATCGATCTGCACGCCGCTCTTGGCCTGAAGCTCGGCGACTGCCACACCATCCGCAATGCCGGCGGGGTGGTCACCGACGACATCATCCGGTCCCTGACGATCAGCCAGCGGGCACTCGGCACCCGCTCGGTCGTCCTCATCCACCACACCAACTGCGGTCTGCTCAGCCTGACCGAGGACTTCCGCCACGATCTGGCGGCCGAGGTCGGGCAGCGTCCCACCTGGGCGGTCGAGGCGTTCAAGGACCTCGACGAGGACGTGCGGCAGTCGATGCAGCGGGTGCGCACCTCGCCCTTCCTGCCGCACACCGACGACGTCCGCGGCTTCGTCTTCGATGTGACGACCGGTCTGCTGCGGGAGATCGATCCGCAGGACTGATGTGCGGGACCGCCCCCGGCCGGCCGGGCCGGGGGCGACCGGGGCACGGGGGCCGGGGGTGGCCGGAGGCCGGGGTGGGCCTGGGACCAGGGGGTGGCCGGGGGTCGGGGTGGCCGGGGCCGGAGCGGAAGGCCGGTTTCGCCCCGAAGGCCCGGAAAGCCGGAACATAACCTTGTGAGTTATCCACAGGTCATGACGCGAGGCCGCGCGGGCGGCAAGAATGCGTACGTGACGTCGTCCGGCCGGGTGGCCGGGTGCGATGCGCGCTTTCGGGGTGGGCCGGGTCCGCAGAGGGGGCCCCTGCCCGTGGCACGGGACCGAGGAGGGCCGAGTGACGACGTATGACGAACGAGCGAGCCTCAGCGATCTGACCACCACCGCGGACCGGGTCCGCCGGTCGGTGGAGAGCGTGATCGAGGGCAAGCCGGAGGTCGTACGGCTCGCACTGACCGTGCTCCTGGCCGAGGGACATCTGCTCATCGAGGACGTGCCCGGCGTCGGCAAGACCATGCTCGCCAAGGCGCTGGCCCGCTCCGTCGACTGCTCGGTGCGGCGCATCCAGTTCACACCGGACCTGCTGCCCTCCGACATCACCGGCGTCAGCATCTTCGACCAGCAACAGCGGGACTTCGAGTTCAAGCCCGGCGCGATCTTCTCCCAGATCGTGATCGGCGACGAGATCAACCGCGCCTCGCCCAAGACACAGTCGGCGCTCCTGGAGTCCATGGAGGAGCACCAGGTCACGATGGACGGGCAGACCTACGAGCTGCCCAGCCCGTTCATGGTGATCGCCACCCAGAACCCGGTCGAGATGGAGGGCACCTACCCCCTCCCCGAGGCCCAGCGGGACCGCTTCATGGCGCGGGTGTCGATCGGCTACCCCAGCCCGGCGGCCGAGCTGCAGATGCTGGATGTGCACGGCGGCGCCTCGCCCCTGGACGACCTCCAGCCGGTCGCGCACGCCCACGAGATCGTGAAGCTCACCGAAGCCGTGCGCGAGGTCCATGTCGCCGAAGCGGTCCGCAGATACACCGTGGATCTGGTCGCGGCCACCCGCAGCCACCCCGAACTGCGGCTCGGCGCCTCACCGCGCGCCACCCTGCATCTGCTGCGCGCCGCCAAGGCCTCCGCCGCGCTCCTGGGCCGGGAGTACGCCCTCCCGGACGACGTCCAGTCGCTCGTGGTGCCGGTGCTCACCCACCGGCTGCTGCCCACGGCCCAGGCCCAGTTGAACCGCCGCAGCGCCGAACAGATCGTCCGGGAGATCGTGCAGCGCGTCCCGGTCCCCGACCCGTCCGCGCAGCCATGGCGCACACCCGGTCAGCGGCCGCCCGGCGTCCGGGGGTTGTGATGTCCCAGGGGGGGAGCGGGGGGACGCCGGAGCGGGACGGACTGCGGGCGGCGCTCAGGGGACTGACGACACGCGGCAGATCGTTCCTGGCCGCCGGGATGGCCGCCGCGGTGTGCTCCTTCCTCCTCGGCCAGCCGGATCTGCTGCGGGTCGGTCTGCTGCTCGCCGCGCTGCCGCTGGTGTGCGTCCTGGTCCTGCACCGCACCCGCTACCGGGTCGCGGGCAGCCGCACGCTCTCCCCGGCCCGGGTGCCCGTGGCCGCCGAGTCCCGGGTCCGGCTGCGGATGGAGAACGTCTCCCGGCTGCCGACGGGGGTGCTGATGCTCCAGGACCGCGTGCCGTACGTCCTCGGGCCCCGGCCCCGGTTCGTCCTGGACCGGGTCGAGGCCGGCGGCCGCCGTGAGGTCTCCTACCGCGTCCGCTCCGACCTGCGCGGCCGCTATCCGCTGGGACCGCTGCAACTGCGCCTGTCCGACCCGTTCGGGATGTGCGAGCTGACCCGCTCGTTCAGCACCTGCGACACCCTCACGGTGGTGCCGCGCATCGAGCCGCTGCCGCCGGTGCGCCTGGCGGGCGAGGCCGCCGGCTACGGCGAGGGACGCCAGCGGTCGCCGGCACTGGCCGGCGAGGACGACGTCATTCCGCGCGGCTACCGGCACGGCGACGATCTGCGCCGGGTCCACTGGCGCTCCACCGCGCGCTACGGCGAGTTGATGGTCCGCAGGGAGGAGCAGCCGCAGAAGACCCGCTGCACGATCCTGCTCGACACCCGCGCGACGGCCCACCCGGGCTCGGGTCCCGACTCGGCCTTCGAATGGGCGGTGACGGGCGCCGCGTCGAGCGCGGCGCATCTGCTGGAGCGCGGTTTCTCGGTGCGGCTGCTGACCGACACCGGCACCTCGGTCCCGGGCCCCGACGGCTTCGGCGGCGGCACGGAATCGGCCGATGCCGCGGGCCTGGTGCTGGACACCCTCGCCGTCGTGGAGCAGTCCGAGGAAGAGGGGTTGTCGGGGGCGTACGACGTGCTGCGCGGCGGCAGCGAAGGACTGCTGGTCGCCTTCTTCGGCGACCTGGACGAGCGGCAGGCGGCGGTGGCCGGGCGGATGCGGCAGCGCTGCGGAGCGGCCCTCGCGTTCGTCCTGGACGGCGACGCCTGGACCCGCGGCCCCGGCGGCATCGCATTCTCCGCCGGTCAGGTCCCGGTGGCCGACCGGCTGCGGCTGCTGCGGGAGGCGGGCTGGAAGGCGCTGCCGGTGACCCCCGGGGACACCCTCGCCGACCTGTGGCGTGCGGGGTCCGGGCCGCGGCGCCCGGCGGATGCGGAAGCGGACGCGGTGCAGACTCCGGCGGGGGGCTGGTCATGAACGGGTTCCCGAGCCCTGGAGGGGTGCGGGAGAGGCGGCCGGAGCCGCCCTGCGGCGGTGGGTGCGGCGCGTTCCCGGCCCGCCCGGGGCGAACGGGGGCACGCGCATGAGCGGCCGGGCACGGCTGGCGCTGTGCGCGGCGGTGGCCACCCTGTGTGCCGCCGGCGCGCTGCTGCCGCTGGTGGACCCGGTCACCTGGATGATCCAGGCGGCCGCCCTGCTGGCCGTCGTGACCGGTGTGGGTGCGGCCGCCCGCCGGGCCCCCCTCGCCGGGCCGCTGGTCATCGGCGCACAGGCCCTGGTCGCCGTGCTGCTGCTGACGGTGTTCTTCGCGCCGGGCGAGGCGATCCTCGGCGTGCTGCCGGGCCCGGACGCCGTCACGGAATTCGGCCGGCTGCTGCACGACGGCGTTCGCGACGTCGGCCGTTACGCCATCCCCGCCCCCGTCACCCCCGGCATCCGGCTGCTGCTGATCGCCGGAGTGCTGCTGATCGGCCTGCTGGTGGACGCGCTGGCGGTCACCTACCGCAGCGCCGCGCCCGCCGGGCTGCCGCTGCTCGCGCTCTATTCGGTGGCGGCGGGGCTGTCCCAGGGGGGCGCGGGCTGGCTGCGGTTCCTGATAGCGGCCGCGGGCTATCTGCTGCTCCTGCTGGCCGAGGGCCGCGACCGGCTCTCCCAGTGGGGCCGGGTGTTCGGCGGTCCGGGCGGCCCGGACCGCACACGGGGCTTCGCCGGCACCGGCGGGTCCTCGCTCGCCCCCGTGCGGACGGGCCGCAGGATCGGCGCGCTGGTGCTCGGCATCGCGGTGGCGGTGCCCGCCCTGCTCCCCTCCCTGGGCGGCGGGCTGTTCGGCGGCGGCGCCCACGGCGTGGGGCCGGGCAGCGGCGGCGGCACGATCTCCGCGGTCAACCCGCTGGTGTCGCTGCAGGACAGCCTCAACCAGCCCGAGGACAAGGAAGTCCTCAACTACCGCACGACCGCCGCCGACTCCCGCGACATGTATCTGCGGATCGTCGCCCTGGACCAGTTCGACGGCACGACCTGGAAGCCCTCCGAGCGGACGGTCACGGACGTCCCCGAGCGGCTGCCGCGGCCGCCCGGTCTCAGCTCCTCGGTCGCCCTCGACCACGTCAACACCTCCATTTCGACCGCCGAGTGGTATGCCCAGAACTGGCTGCCGCTCCCCTACCCGGCGTCCAAGGTGGACATCTCCGGGCGCTGGCGCTTCGAGCCCCAGGGCCGCACGCTCGTCGGGGACCGCGGCCAGAACACCCACGGCCTGCAGTACCAGGTCGAAAGCCTGCAGGTGCGGCCCACGTCCCGGCAGCTGGCCGCCGCCCCGGCGCCGCCCGCCAAGCTGCTGCGCGAGTACACCAAGGTCCCCGGCTCGCTTCCCCCGGTCGTGCGCAGCACCGCCCGCCGGGTGGCCCACGGCGCACCGACCGCCTACGCCAAGGCCGTCAAGCTCCAGGACTGGTTCGCGCTCAACGGCGGCTTCACCTACAACACGGAAGTCCGGGCCGGCAGCGGTTCCGAGGCCATCGCCCGGTTCCTGCGGCAGAAGGAGGGCTTCTGCGTCCACTTCTCGTTCTCGATGGCGGCGATGGCCCGGACGCTGGGCATTCCGGCCCGGGTCGCGGTGGGCTTCACCCCCGGCACCAAGCAGCCCGACGGCACGACCTCGGTCGGTCTCAAGGACGCCCACGCCTGGCCCGAGCTGTACTTCCAGGGCGTCGGCTGGACCCGCTTCGAGCCGACCCCGAGCCGCGGCAGCATCCCGGACTACGCCTACCCCGACACCTCCGCCCCGGCCGACCCCGGCGATCCGGCCCCCGAGCCCTCCCGGTCGGCCGCCCCCTCGGACGACGGTCCGACCGCGGCCCCCTCCTGCGGTCCGGACACTCAGCAGACCGGCAGCGGATCGGCCTGCCTCACCCTTCCCGCGCAGTCCGGCGCCGGCCCGACGGACGGCGGCACGTCCCCCTGGGCCATCGCCGGCATCCTGTCGGCCGCCCTGCTGGCCCTGCTGCTGCCCGCGGTCCCCCTGCTGTGGCGGCTGCGTATCCGCTCCAGACGCTTGGCGGCCACGGCCTCTGACGAGGACCGCATGGCGGGGACCCTCGCCGCCTGGCGGGAGTTGCTGGACACCGCCTGGGACTTGGGCATCCTGCCGGACGCCTCGCTGACCCCGCGCAAGGCGGCGGCCCGGATCATCAGCATCGGAGCACTGCAACCGGAGCCCGCCGCGGCCGCCCAGCGAGTCGCGACCGCGGTCGAACAGGTCCTGTACGCCCCGCATCCGCAGCCGGTGTCCGGGCTCGCCGCGGATGTACAGCGGGTCCGGTCCGGGTTGCAGGCCGGCGCACCCCGTGCTGTCCGGGTGCGCGCCCGGCTCGCCCCGCGCTCGGCGGCCCGCCTGACCCACGCCTGGTCCGCCCGCTGGACGGCCTTCCTGCTCCGGTGCCGCACCAGCCGCCCGGTGGCCCTGGCACGGCGGGCCGTGACGGCTCTCCGGTCGGGCGGCCGTCAGGGCCGTCAGCGGGCATAGCGTCCGGGGACGGGGCGCGCGGGTCTCCAGGCGCGAAGGGCGCGGTGATGCATGCGGGCGCCGGGGTCTGCGCGGTCCGGTCGGGCGGGCCCGGCGCGGCGTGCCGGCGACGGCGGAGGACGCTGTGCGCCCAGCGCGCCGGGCCCGGTCCCCTGGGGCTCGGGACCTTCGCACCACTGGGCCGGCGAACCACCGAGGCATCGAGCCGTCGAGGCGTCGCACGAGCAACCGGCGCACGCCCAAGCATCAGCGCAGAGCGGGCCGTCGGCTCATCGGCCGGCGGAGGGCTACCTGCGGGAGGAGGGTGCGCTCACCGGCCACGCGCCGCTCAGCACGCTCCCGGGGCAGCGGGCAGCGGGCAGCGGGCAGCGGGCAGCGGGCAGCGGGCAGCGGGCAGCGGGCAGCGGGCAGCCAAGGCTTGACGTGGGGACGGGACGCTGCGCGAAGGCGTACCGCGCCGCACCGTCAGCGAGCCGGTCCTCGACGCCGGCGGGCCGGAGGGGCGGAGGGCCGGAGCCCGGAAATGCAGGAAGCGGCCGGAGGGGCCGCTTCGGGTGCGTGAAGGAAAGGCTGAGGTGAGCCACAGCCGAAGCCGGGGACTCCGAAGAGTCCCCGGGAGGTCCGTCGCTGTGGTGATCTGGCGATCCGTCGGCTCAGTGGCCCTGTTGCTCGTCCCTGCGGCGCTGCCAGCGGTCCTCGATGCGGTTCATCATCGAGCGCCGCTGCCTGGGCCGGCGTGCCGGTGCACCTGCGGCGCCCGCGGAACCCACGCGGGCTTGCTGCTGGCCCTGCCGGGGGGCCTTGCGCCAGCCGGTGACCGCCAGCACCGCGCAGCCGAGCATGACGAGGAAGCCCACGACACTGATCCAGATCTGCTGCGCGACCATGCCGGCCATGAGCAGGGCGATACCCACCAGGAAGCCCGCGACCGCTTGGTAGACCCGTCGCCGGGTGTACGTGCGCAGCCCGCTTCCCTCAAGCGCTGTCGCGAACTTGGGATCTTCGGCGTACAGCGCTCGCTCCATTTGCTCGAGCATGCGCTGCTCGTGCTCCGAGAGCGGCACGGAGTCCTCCTACTCGTCGGTCGCGGGGGGCGACCGGTTGCGACCCTTTCAGGATAGGCAGGGAATCGCCCCCGTGAAACCCGCCCCTCAGCGCCAGTTCACTGTCCGGGCCGCCGAGGCGACCGGGGATGATGCTGCCTGCATTCCCCGACCGCCTGTCCGTCATGCCGGAACGTCTTACCCCGATCATACGGGGCGAAGGGGCTGATCGGGTGGTCTGTGGCCGACTGCACGCGGTAGTCGGTTGTGCCGCGCGGGTCAGTCGCGCTCGGCCAGGACGTGCAGCTGGGTGGCCACCGAGTGGAACGCGGGCTGCTCCGCGGCGGCCGCCTCGAGCTTCAGCAGGGCCTCCATGGCACCCGGCTCGGTGTCGACCAGCACGCCGGGGACCAGATCGGCGAAGACCCGCACGCCGTGGACCGCGCCGACCTGCAGACCGGTGGCGGACACCAGGTCGGTGAGCTGGTCGGCGGTGAAGCGGCGTGGGACCGGGTCACCCTCGCCCCAGCGTCCGGTCGGATCGGTCAGGGCGTGGCGGGCCTCGTGGAAGTGGCCCGCGAGGGCGCGGGCGAGGACGGCGCCGCCCAGGCCGGCCGCGAGCAGGCTGAGGGTGCCGGCCGGACGCAGCGCGTCGACGGCGTTGCGGAGGCCCTCGGCCGGGTCGTCGACGTACTCCAGCACGCCGTGGCAGAGCACGATGTCGTAGCCGCCGCGCTCGACGACATCGAAGAGGCCGTGGGCGTCGCCCTGGACCGCGCGTACCCGGTCGGCGACGCCGGCCTCGGCGACCCGGCGTTCCAGGGCGAAGAGGGCGTTGGGGCTGGGGTCGACGACCGTGACGCGGTGGCCGAGGCGGGCGACCGGCACGGCGAAGTTGCCGGTGCCGCCGCCGGTGTCGAGGACGTCCAGGACATCGCGCCCGGCGGTCTTGACCCGGCGCTCCAGGGCGTCCTTGAGGACCTCCCAGACCACGGCGGTACGAAGGGATGCGCGGGGGCGCAGCGGGTCAGACACGGCGGGTGGCTCCTCGGCGGGGGCATGAACGTCTAGGCGTCCACCACCCTATTCCGTCCGGCGGCCTGCGCCGCCTGCGGAGCCGTACGTCGTGTGTACGGCGTGGGGGCGGGGGCTCCCATTCCCTCCCTCCCCCCCCCGGGCCCTCCCCTCCCCCGCCCCACCCCCCGCCTCCCCTTGGCGCTGTCGCCCTCTACCCCGCGCGCTGGGGTGGCAGCGACGGCTGGAGGAGCAGCATCCGCTCCACCAGGCGCAGGAACAGCGCGACGTCCCGCAGAAGATCATCGGCGTCGCGGCGGCCGGCCGCGCCGGCTATGCCGGCCTCCGCCTTCGCGCGGCGCTCCGCCCCGGCGGCGAAGAGCGCGCTCCACTCGGTGAGTTCGGGAGCGACCTCGGGGAGGACCTCCCAGGCGCTGCGGATGCGCTGCCGGCGGCGCACGGTGGCCTCGGGCCGGCCACGGACGGCGAGGACGGCGGCGGCCGTGCGCAACGCGGCCAGATGGGCCGTGGCGAACCGCTCGTTGGGGGTTTCCAGGGTCTGCGCTTCCTCCAGACCCTGCTGGGCCTGGGCGAGCAGAGCGAGGGCGGCGGGTGGCGCGGCCGCCCGCCGCAGGACGGGGTGGACATCGTTCGGGGGACCGTACGCAGCGGAGCTGCCCCTGCGGGGACTGGCTGCCATGACGAACCTCCTGTCGTCGCATGCCGGTTCAGGACCGGATGCCGATTCGGGACCACGTGAAACCATCGTGACGTACGCCACTGACAATCGACTCTGACCTGCGCTTTTCGGTGAAAAGGGGAGAGAATCCCGAGCGATTGCCGAGAAGCCGTGCCCCGCGCCCCTTGCGGAACCGGCGGCGGGGTGCGGATACTTTTTGAACTGACCAGTCAGTTCAAGGAGGGATCGTGGACCGCACCCCGCTCGGAGCGGCGGTCACGGCCACGGGATTCGGGCTCAAGGGCCCCCGCGGATGGGCGTTCCGGAACATCGACCTCACGGCCGGCCCCGGCTCGCTGATCGCCGTGCAGGGCCCGTCGGGCTCGGGCCGTACGTGTCTGCTGCTGGCGCTCACCGGACGGATGAAGCCCGCGGAGGGCGGTGCCGAGGTCGGCGGGCTGCCGCTGCCGAAGAGGATGGCCGCGGTCCGGTCCGTCACCGCGCTCGCCCATGTGCCCGGAGTCACCGAACTCGATCCCGCCCTCACGGTCGGCGAGCACCTGCGGGAACGTGCCCTGTTGCAGGGCCGGTTCGGCAGCTCGCTGCGGGGTCTGCTGCGGCCGCGGCGGGAGCGCAGGGCCGAGGCCCGCGCCCTGGTGGACGCCGCGCTCGCGGCGGCGGGCCTCGATCCGGAGTCGCTGCCCAAGGGGATCCGTACGTCCGTGCGTGACCTGGAGCGGCTGGAGGCGCTGCGGCTGTCCGTGGCGCTCGCCCTGATCGGCGGGCCGCGGCTGCTGGCCGTCGACGACACCGACCTGAAGCTGTCCGACGAGGAGCGCTCCGGGGCCTGGGCCATGCTGCGCGGCCTCGCGGCGGCGGGCACGACGGTGCTCGCGGTGTGCAGCGAACCGCCGGAGGACGACGAGGGCGTGGTGCTGGTGCGTACGGGAAACCGCCCCGAGCGGGACGCCCCGGAGACCACACCCGGCGAATCCACCGACGCCGAGGACGGCACGGACGCCAGGCACGGCACGGACGGCTCGGACGGCACGGACGGCACGGGCAGCACTGACGGCACGGGCAGCACGGAGGACGCCGACACCACCGAGGCCCCCGAAACACCGGAGCCACCAAGACTCCCGCCTCCCCCGCCTCCCCCCGCCACCCCTGAGAGCAACGAGCCCCACGAGCCCGACCGGCCCGGCTAGCCCCACGAGCCCGCGCCCTGCGGCGCTCCCGCCGAGCACGGCGAGAGCTCCCACCACGGCCGCCGCCACGACGAGGAAGGAACGGCAGATGCGCTCGCCGAGGCTCGCCGCTCTTGAGCTGAAGCGGTTCGGGCGGGGGAAGCTGCCGCGCGACGGTATCGGGCAGGCCCGGCACGGCGCGGGCGAACTGGCCGACGGCCTGGGCAACGCGAAGAGCGGCAGCGGCAAGCTGGTCACGGGGCTGGGCGCGCTCGACACCGGCGCCGGCCGGCTCGCGCAGGGCAGCTCCGACCTCGCCCGGGGTGCCGACCGCGCCGCCCACGGCTCACAGCAGGTGGCCGACGGTTCCGGGCAGGTCGCGCGGGGCACCCAGCAGCTGGCCGACACCGTCAACGGGGTCGTCGGCAGGGTGGGGGCCGTTCCTCCGGGCGCACGGGAGGGAGATCGGCGAGGCGGCGCGGCTGGTGGCCGACGGATCGCAGGCGGTCCGGGACCACCTCGGCGAGCTGCCCCGAGCGGCGTCCGACGGGCCAAGCTCTCCCGGGGGATGTCCGATCAGCTGGCCGACTACTACCGGCTGCGCTGTGAGAGCGGGCTGCGGCTCGACGCCTCCTGCGCGCAGCTGAAGACGCTCACGGCGCAGGCGGCGACCGCGGCGGACAAGGCCGAGGAGGTCAGCGGGTACGTCCACGACCAGAAGAATCTCGACCAACTCGACCGGGACCTGGGCACGTTGCACTCCCTGGCGAGCGAGCTGGCACGGCACGGGCCGACCCTGGGTGCCGACCTGGACGCCGCGGTCAAGAAGATCAACGATCTGAACGACGGGGCACACCAGGTGTCCGCGGGGGCGCGTAGCCTGGCCGCCGGCAACGCCCGGTTGGCGTCCGGCGCACACACGCTCCACGACGGGACGCGGCAGTTGCACGACGGCACGGGCCGGGCCGCGGCCGGTATGGGCGACCTCGACTCCGGTGTGGGCAGACTCGACGACGGCGCCCACACCCTGCACGGCGGCATGTTCAAGCTCTCCGACGGCTCGCAGAAGCTGGCCGGCGGGCTGCACGACGGGGCGCGGCGGATCACCGACTACGGCACGAAGGACCGCCAGGCGCGCACCCGGGTCATGTCCGACCCGGTGCAGCTGGCCTCCGACGCCGCCCACAAGGCGCCGAACCACGGCACCGGGTTCGCCCCGTAATTCATCCCGCTGTCCCTGTGGGTCGGCGCGATGGTGGCGTACATGCTGATCCAGCCGCTCAACCGGAGGGCGCTGGCGAGGGGCGCGTCCCCCTGGCGGGTGGCGGTGTCCGGGTGGCTGCCGGTGGTCGGTGTGGGGGCGCTGCAGACGGCGGCCCTGATGTCCGTACTGCACTTCGCGCTCGGCCTGCAGATGGCGCGGGCGGCCGGCACGATCGGCTTCCTGGTCCTGGGCACGGACTGTTTCTCGGCGCTCGTGCAGTGGCTGAACGCGCAGTTCGGCGCGGCCGGCCGGATCCTGGTGCCGGCGCTGCTGATGCTCCAGCTGACCTCGGCGGGCGGCACCTATCCGGTGCAGACCAGTCCGGGCTTCTTCGCCGCCCTCCACCCGTATCTGCCGATGAGTTACCTCGTGGAGGGGCTGCGCCGGCTCATCACGGGCGGGGAGCTCGCGCCCGTGTGGCAGGGCGGTGCGGTGCTGCCGGCGTTCACCGCCGGGGCGCTGGTGCTGACGTCCCTGACGGCCCGGGCCGCCAGGTGGTCCGGATGAGGGACCTTCATCCGGAGCTGAGCCTGTGAGCGTCCGCCGGCGTCCGCGAGCGCCGTGCCGGCGGCTCTCCCGGAGCCGAACGCCCGCGGCGGCACCCGTCGCGTCGCGCATCGCTCCCCGGGGAGCGGCACAATCGCCCCCATGGACAGCTCCCACTCCCGCCGCGACGCCACCCGGCGCAAGCTCTTCGAGGCCGCGGTCACGCTCATCGCCGAACAGGGTTTCTCCTCCACCACGGTGGACGAGATCGCCGAACGGGCGGGCGTCGCGAAGGGCACGGTGTATTACAACTTCGCGAGCAAGAACGTTCTCTTCGAGGAGTTGCTGCGGCACGGCATCGAGCTGCTGGCGACCTCCTTGCAGGTGGCCGCCGACGAGGTCACCGGCCGGGACGGCAGCCGGATCGACGCGCTGGACGCGATGATCCGGGCCGGCCTGGACTTCATCTCCCGTTACCCGGCGCTCACCCAGCTGTACGTGGCCGAGCTGTGGCGCACCAACCGGGCGTGGCAGTCGACGCTGATGGTGGTGCGCGACCGGGCCATCACGGTGGTGGAGAACGTGCTGCGCGAGGCGGTGGCCCGGGGGGAGCTGAGCGAGGAGATCGATATCCCGCTGACCGCCTCGGCACTCTTCGGGATGGTGTTGGTGGCGGCCCTGGACTGGCAGTCCTACCAGCCGGACCGGTCGATCGACGACGTGCACGCGGCGCTGTCCCGGCTGCTCCAGGGGCGGGTGGGGGGCCAGGCCGCCTAGCGGGGCTCGGCGGGCGGGACTCGTGGCCGGGCCGGATCCCGTGATTGCGGGACGTGCTTCCCGTGCGAAAGCGGATGCGCGCCGCCCTGGTCAGGCGCGGCGCGCACCCGTTCTCCCCCGTGGGTCCGCGCAAAAGAGTGCGCTGTCCTGGCGCAGATCGTTCCCCCCCGACCCGACCAGGACAGCGCTTCCCCCATGCTCCCCCGTGCGTCCCCCGTATCCCCCGTATCCCCCGTCACGTCCGGGAGCCGCGCCGCTCCGCCGCCCCGTGTCGGCGGTGCGGCGCCGCTTCCCTTCCGTGGCCCCTACTCTTCCGTCCGGACGGCCGGCGGCCCATCCGCGTACCTACTCATCTCGGTGTCTGAGTACGGATACTCAATCCTGAGCACCCACCCCCAGCCGGGGCCTACGCTCTTCGACGTGTCCGTACTTCCCTTGGTGTTCACCAGTGGCTGGGCGAGCGGGATCAACGCCTATGCCGTCGTCCTCGTCTTCGGCCTGCTCGGCGCGACCGGCGTCAGCGAGGAGGTGCCCGCGGCGCTGCAGCGCCCCGATGTGCTGCTCGTGGCGGGCGTCCTGTTCCTGTGTGAGGCGGTCGCCGACAAGGTCCCGTACGTGGACTCGGTCTGGGACGCCGTGCACACGGTGATCCGGCCGGTCGCCGGTGGCGTGGTGGCGGCGCTGCTGGCCGGGCACGACGGTTCGCTGCCCCAGCTGGCGGCGGGCGCGGTCGGCGGCTCGACGGCGCTGGTGAGCCATCTGGTCAAGGCGGGCACCCGGATCGCGGTCAACACCTCGCCGGAGCCGGCCAGCAACATCGTGCTGAGCCTGGCCGAGGATCTGGGCGTCGCCGGGCTGGTGGCCTTCGCGGTGTTCCATCCGGTGGCGGCCGCGGCCATCGCGGGGGCGCTGCTGGCCGCGGGGATCGCGGTGGTGGTCTTCCTGTGGTCGCGCATCCGCCGCTACCTCCGGCGCCGACGGCAGCGGCGCGAGGAGAAGCGGCTCGCCACGGCGGGCGGTGCGGTGCCGCCGGCGCTCTGACGGTCCGCGCCGGCCGGTGGCGCCGGGGCCGCTGCCCGGTCCGGCCGCCGGCCGTGCAGGCGTTGTCAGTGGCTCCGGATAAAGTCGCAGGCATGGCACGGATTGCGGTGATCGGCGCCGGGATGGGCGCGATGGCGGCCGCTGCCCGGCTGGCCGTCGCGGGCCACCGGGTGGCGGTGTTCGAGCGCGACGCGACGCACGGCGGTGCGGTGCGGCGTCTGGAGCGCGACGGCTTCGCGTTCGACACGGGGCCCGGTCTGCTGCATCTGCCGGCCGTCTACCGGGATCTGTTCCTCAAGACCGGCAAGGAGCCACTGGAGAGCTGCGTCGAGCTGTCCCAGGTCGACCCCGCGAGCCGCCATGTCTTCGCCGACGGCACGGCCGTGTCCCTGCCGAACGCCTCGCGGGCCGGCGTGCTGGCGGCCCTGGACGAGGCACTGGGCGCGGGCACCGGGGAGCGCTGGAGCGCCCTGGTGGGCCGCGCCCGCGAGGCCTGGGACGCCACCCGCCGTCCGCTCCTGGAGGAGCCGCTGTGGCAGGACTGGCGGGTGCTGGGGCGCGATCCGTATCCGGCGGTGCGCCGGCGCGGGCTGTTCGGCCGGGGCAAGGGCCCCACGACCGCGACCCTCGCCGAGGTGGCCCGCCGTGAGCTGGCCGACCCACGACTGGTCGCGCTGCTGGAGAGCCATGCGCTGGCCTACGGCTTCGACCCGCGCAGCGCCCCGGCGAGCGCCGCCGTGCTGCCTTACATGGAGCAGACCTTCGGCAGCTGGTATCCGCGCGGCGGCCTGCGCGCGCTGGCCGACGCGGTGTACGCGCGCTGTCTGGCGCGCAAGGTGGAGTTCGGCTTCGGCACCGAGGTGACCGGGATCGTGGAGAAGGACGGCCGGGTGGCGGGCGTCGAACTGGCCGACGGCCGGGTGGCCGAGGCGGAGTTCGTGGTCGCGGGCATCGACCCGGGGCGGCTCGCGGGGCTCTGCGGGGGCCGCGAGCCGTGGGGCGCCGACGAGGTGCGCCCCCTCTCGCGTGAGCGCGCCACCGGGCGGCTGACCGTCTGTCTGGCGGTGCGCGGGGCACGCCCCGCGGACGCCGTGCACCGCACCGTGGTCCATGCCGCCGACCGGGCGGCCGAGTTGGCGGGCGTGTTCGGCGACGGCCCCGGGCTGCGGACCCCCTGTGACCGGCCGACGGTGACGGTACTGCGCCCGGACGACCCCACCGTGCGGCCGGACGACGCCCATGAGGCGGTGACGCTGACCGCGACGGTCGCTCCGCACGGCCCGGTCGACTGGCTCGACGGGACGGCCGTGGCGGCCGAGGCGGAGCGGATGACCGCGATCGCCGAGGCCGCGGTGCCGGGGCTGCGGGAGCGGGTGCTGTGGCGGGAGGTGCTGCCGCCCACGGACGACATGCTGGTGCCGGGACCGGCGCTGGCCGGCCGGGAAGGCCGCTTTCTGCGGCCCGGCAACCGCACCCGGATACCGGGGCTCTACGCGGTCGGTGGCTGGTCGCACCCGGGCGGCGGGGTCGCGCATGCCGGGATGTCCGGCGCGATCGTCGCGGGCCTGATCGTGAACGGCGACGACTGGCACGGCTCCACCTGACGGCCCTGCGGTGGGCGGTCCGGGTGGGATCAGGGCCCGGTGCCGCTCCCGGTCACCGGAGCCGGCCGCTGCCGGGAGCCGCCGTCGGCGCCCCCGCGCGGTGTACCGCCCCGCCCGCTCAGTACCGGTACTGCTGCCCGTCGTAGCCCTGCTGGTAGGGCGGATACGGCTGCTCGGGCGGGAGTTCGCTGTCGCGCTGCTGGGGGACCCAGACACCGCCGGGCGGTGTCTCGCCGTAGCCCTGGCCCGGATACTGGCCCGGATACTGGCCCAGCGGCTGTCCCTGCGCGTCGTATTGCTGCGCGGCTTGCTGCGCGGCGTAGGGCGACTGGGCGTAGGGGTCCGGCTGCCCGTAGGGGTCGTAGGCCCCGGAGTACTGCTGGGTGCCGATGTACGGGTCGGAGTAGGGCGCCTGCTGGCCCAGGGGGTCGCTGTACGCCGCGTAGGGATCGGCCCAGGATTCCTGCCCGGCCCCGTTCTGGCCGGCGCCGTTCTGCCCGTAACCGGCGTCGTACGCATAGCCGTTGGCGTCGCCCGGACCGTTCCCGGCCGCGGCGCCGTACGCGTCGTAGGCGGGGTATTCGGGGTATTCGGGTTGCGGGGCGCGGGCGTCGGGGCTGTAGATGCCGTACTGGCCGGTCTCGTCGGGCATCGGCTGCGGGGCGTAGACGGCGGTGGCGTCGGCCTGCGCGTAGACGTCCTGGACGGCGAACGGCTGGGTCTCATAGGCGCTTTGGTCCGGCTGCCCGCCCTGGTACGGCTCCTGGCCGCGGAAGACGTCGGCGTCGTCGTAGGCGTAGGAGCCCTGCCCGGTGTAGGAGCCCTGCCCGGCGTAGACGTCCTGCCCGGCGTAGACGTCCTGGCTCTGGAAGCCGCCGGTGCTCTCGAAGGTGTCCTCCAGCCCGTTGACGGCCGCGGCGTTGAGGCCCCGTCCGTCGGTGTCGGTGGGCTGCACCGCCTCCAGGCCGGAGACCTCCAGGGTCGGTTCGGCGGGGGCCGCCCGGCCGGACGTGCGGGCCCGGCGGCGCCGGCCCTCCGCGGGCTTGCCCTGCTTCCCGGGCATGCCGGGCTTGCCGTCCTTACCGCGCAGGGCCCAGCCGGTGGTGAAGCCGCGGCGGAAGGAGAGCGTCACATTGGTCTGCCCGACGGCGAAGGCGACGAGGCCCACCCCGATCACGATCACCGACGGGATGACGACACCGACGACCACCGCGAGGAAACCGGCGAAGGCGAGCAACCGCCAGCGCAGCCGCGCCTTGTTCTGGAGCAGGACCTCACCCAGCAGCCACAGGGCGACCAGGCCGAACGCGATGTAGAGGACCGTCCAGCCCATATACGCCCCTCTTCCGCCGCCGCCGGCCACCGTGATCAGGACTGCTGGTGCAGCCCCAGATTCTCGTAGATTTCCAGGGTCGCCGTGGAGTGGTTCAGGGTAATGAAGTGCAACCCGGGAACATCCTCGGCCATCAAGCGTGCGCACAGGTCCGTTGCGTACTCGATCCCAATGGAGCGTACCGCCGCCGGGTCGTCCTTGACGGCGAGGATGCGCTCGGCAAGTTCGGGCGGGAATGCCGCGTTGCTGAGCTGAGCGAACCGCTCGATCTGGCGCACGTTCGTCACCGGCATGATCTCCGGAATGATCGGCGTGGAGCAACCCGCGGCCGTCACCCGGTCCCGCAGCCGGAAATAGTCCTCGGGATAGAAGAACATCTGGGTGATGGCGAAGTCCGCCCCGGCCCGGCACTTGTCGACGAAGTGCGCCACATCCGAGTCCCAGTCCGCCGAGCGCGGATGCATCTCGGGGAAGGCGGCGACGCCGACGCAGAAGTCGCCGGACTCCTTGATGAGGCGGACCAGATCGGCGGCGTAGGTGACGCCGTCGGGGTGCCTGACCCACTCGCCCATCGGGTCACCGGGCGGGTCTCCGCGCAGCGCGAGCATGTTGCGGATCCCGGCGCCGGCGTACTGGCCGATGATGTTGCGCAGGTCCGCGGTGGAGTGGTTGACCGCGGTCAGATGGGCGACCGGGGTCAGGGTGGTGTCGGTGGCGATGCGCTCGGTGGCGCGCACCGTGCCGTCACGGGAGGTGCCGCCGGCGCCGTACGTCACCGAGACGAAGGTCGGCGAGACGGCCTCGATGCGGCGAATGGCGTTCCACAGGGTCCGCTCGCCCTTCTCCGTCTTGGGGGCGGCGAACTCGAACGAGTATGACTGCTTACCGGAGGCAAGCAGGTCGCGCACCGTCCGTGCGCGATCAGTCCTGGTGGAAGCTGTACCTAGGGCCATACCGGCAGGTTAACCACCGGCCGGGCACACACCAACCGTGATCGGCGTTATGCCTGGTTGGTACGGTTCGTGTCCACTGGTTGGACATTTTCCGGTCGCCGGGATGTCGGAAAACCTTCCGCCGGCGGCACCACGCTCCGCGCCGCGGAGGAGGCGGCCGGTCCGCGGGCACCGACGCCCGGGGTGATCGAGGTCACTCCGGCCGCAGGGGCGGGGCCGGTGCCCCGGCCCCGCAAGTGGCCCGGCCGACAGGACGGCTAGGCGTCCCGGGTCCGGATGCGCTTGGCGAGGTCCGCGGCCGCCGCCCCCGGGTCGTCCGCCTCCGTGAGCGCGCGGACCACCACGATCCGGCGGGCGCCCGCCGTCAGCACCTCGTCCAGGTTTCCGGCGTCGATCCCGCCGATCGCGAACCAGGGGCGCTCGGGGGCGCGGGCCGCGGCGTAACGGACCAGGTCGAGGCCGGGTGCGTGGCGGCCCGGCTTGGTGGGGGTGGGCCAGCAGGGGCCCGTGCAGAAGTAGTCCACGCCGGGCTCGTCGAGGGCCGCGTCCACCTCGGCCTCGGCGTGGGTGGAGCGGCCGATGAGGACCTCGGGGCCCAGCAGGGCGCGGGCGGCCGGGACCGGCAGATCGCCCTGGCCGAGATGGAGCACCGCGCTGCCGGCCGCATGGGCGATGTCCGCCCGGTCGTTGACCGCGAGCAGCTTGCCGTGCCGCCGGCAGGCGTCCGCGAAGACCTCCAGATGCCGGAGCTCCTCGCCGGCCTCCATGCCCTTGTCCCGCAGCTGGACGATGTCCACGCCGGAGGCGAGCACCGCGTCCAGGAACTGCGGGAGGTCGCCCTGCCGGGTGCGGGCGTCCGTGCACAGGTAGAGCCGGGCGTCGGCGAGGGCCTGTCGTGCGGTGGTCATCGGGCGGCTTCCCCCCGGGTCGGGGGTGTACGGGCCGGTCCTTCCGGTCCGTACACCCCGCGGATGTGGTTACGGATGCTGGTGCGGTTGCGGGACGGGAGCGCGCCGCGGCGGGTGCGTCAGACGGCGAGCGCCTGGGCCCGGCGCTTCACCTCCGTGCCGCGATTCTCGCGCAGCGCCTGGGCCGGCGTGCCGGGCAGGGTCTCATCCGGGGTGAACAGCCACTCCAGCATCTCCTCGTCGGTGAAGCCGTCGTCCCTCAGCAGGGTGAGGGTGCCGACGAGGCCCTTGACCACTTTGTCGTCCTTGATGAAATCGGCGGGCACGTGCAGCGCCCTGTTCTCGCCGCGGCGCACCGCGATCAGCTGGCCCTCCTTGACCAGCTGCCGGACGCGCGTCACCTCGACGCCGAACTGTTCGGCGATGTCGGGGAGGGTGAGCCAGGCGGGGACGAGTCCATCGATGTTTGCGTCAATCTCGGTCACAGGACAAGCGTGCCACCTCGCACTGACAGCCGGAAGCCGGGCATCGCCGTCAGGGGTCTGCTGCACACCGGAGGGTGACGGCCGGCTGCCCGTCGGCGACCGTCCGGCGGCCCCGCTACAGCGCCGCGGCCTTCAGCGGTACGGACGCGTTCGCGGCCCGCTCCCGGTCCAGGGTGACCCCCCGCTCGATGAGCTTGCGCCCCTGGGCCAGATCGCGCGGGCGCCCCACAGCCAGCAGGGCGACGAGCCGGCCCTCCCGCAGCCAGATCACCGACCAGGCGGCCCCGGCCGGGTCACCGCGCCAGACCAGTTCATCGGCGTCGACGTGGTGGCCCGCGTACTGCACGAAGCGGCCGAACTGCTCCGACCAGAAGTACGGGACGGGGTCGTAGACCAGCCCTTCCGTGCCGCCGCGGACGATGTTCTCGGCGACCGTGCGGGGGCCCTGGAGGGCGTTGTCCCAGTGGTGGATCAGCAGCCGGCTGCCGTAGCGGGCCGACGGGAAGGAGGCACAGTCGCCGACCGCGTAGACATCGGGCACGGAGGTGCGCAGCCGGCTGTCGGCCACCACGGAGCCGTCCTGCGGCGACACCTCGACGCCCGAGCCGGCCAGCCAGCCGGTCGCGGGCCGGGCGCCGATCCCGACGACGACGGCATCGGCGGGCAGTGTCGTGCCGTCCTGAAGGGTGACCGCGCCCGGGGTGACCGACGCGACCCGGGCGCCGGTGCGCAGCTCGGCGCCGGCATCCGCGTACCAGCCGGTCATGTGGCGGGCGACCTCGGGCGGCAGCGCACCGGCCAGCGGGCGGTCGGCGGCCTCGACGACGGTGACCGCGCAGCCGGCCTCGCGGGCGGCGGTCGCGAACTCGGCGCCGATCCAGCCGGCCCCGACGACCACGATCTCGTGCTGGGCGGCGAGCACCGGGCGCAGCCGCTCGGCGTCGTCGAGGGTGCGCAGCAGATGGACGCCGGGCAGCCCCTCGCTGCCGGGCAGCATGATGGGGGCGGCGCCGGTCGCGAGGACCGCGTAGTCGTAGGGGACCGGGCCGTCGGCCGTCTCGACCTGGCGGGCCTGCGGCGTCAGGGCGGTGACCGGGCGGTCGAGGTGGAGGTCGATGCCGAGCGCGGCGAAGTCGACGTCGAAGGCGGAGCCCTCGGCCTTGCCCAGCAGCACCGCCTTGGACAGCGGCGGGCGGTCGTAGGGCTGGTGGGGCTCGTCGCCGAGGAGCGTGATGGCGCTGCGCCAGCCCTGTTCGCGCAGGGCGACCGCGGTCTGCACGCCCGCGATTCCCGCGCCGACGATCACGACGCGCGGCGTGCGGTCAGGGGCCTGGGAGGACTTGCTCTGCTCACTCACCCGATCACTCTAGGACGGCGGGTGCGGCCGTCCGCAGCAGCGCGCAAGGAGATCTCTGACACAGCGTCACAGCCGCCCGGTGGGGTATGCGGGCCGATCGGCGCACCGGGGGCGGCGCCTTACGGCGCGTCGCGGCCCCGTACTAGGGTGACGGATACACGCACTCGCGGGAGCCCGGACGCACCGGGCTGAGAGGGAGGCTGGCCGGCCTCCGACCGTCCGTACCTGATCCGGGTCATGCCGGCGAAGGGAGGGGCTGGAAGCCCATGCCATCAACTGCCACACCCTCTGGCGCGCCGTCGCGGCCGTCCGCCGTGCGCCCCGATGTCCTCGTGCTCGGCGGCGGCATCATCGGCCTGGTCACCGCCTGGCGGGCGGCCGCCCGCGGGATGGGCGTCGCGGTGGCCGATCCCGCGCCCGGGGGCGGCGCGGCCCGGGTCGCGGCCGGCATGCTGGCCGCGGTCACCGAACTCCACTACGGCGAGCAGACCCTGCTGGGACTCAATCTGGACTCGGCACGGCGCTACCCCGGGTTCGTCCGGGAGCTGGAGGAGGCCGCCGGGATGCAGATCGGCTACCGGCGGTGCGGCACCCTGGCCGTCGCGCTGGACGCCGACGACCGCGCCCACCTGCGCGAGCTGCACGCCCTGCAGACCCGCTCGGGGCTGGACTCGCAGTGGCTGACCGGGCGCGAGTGCCGCCGGCTGGAGCCGATGCTGGCTCCCGGGGTGCGCGGCGGGCTGCGGGTGGACGGCGACCACCAGGTCGATCCGCGCCGGCTGGCGAGCGCCCTGCTGGTCGCCTGCGAGCGGGCCGGCGTGGTCTTCCACCGCGGCCGCGCCGCCCGGCTGACGGTCGAGGGCGGACGGGCCACCGGCGCCGAACTCGCCGACGGGACACGGCTGGCGGCCGGTCAGGTCGTGCTGGCCGCGGGCAGCGAGAGCGGCCGGCTGGCCGGCGTCCCCGCCGGGGTGCTGCCGCCGGTGCGGCCCGTCAAGGGCCAGGTGCTGCGGCTGCGGATGCCGGACCTGCCGGCCGGCAGCCCCCCGTTCCTGTCGCGCACCGTACGCGCCGTCGTGCGCGGCGGGCCGCTCTATCTGGTGCCGCGGGCGAGCGGCGAGCTGGTGGTGGGCGCCACCAGCGAGGAGCTGGGCTGGGACACCACCGTGACCGCGGGCGGCGTCTACGAGCTGCTGCGCGACGCCCACGAGCTGGTCCCGGGCATCACCGAGCTGCCGCTCGTCGAGACCTGCGCCGGGCTGCGCCCCGGCTCCCCCGACAACGCCCCGCTGCTCGGGCCGACCGAGCTGCCCGGACTGCAGCTGGCCTGCGGTCACTTCCGCAACGGGGTGCTGCTGACGCCGGTCACCGGTGACGCGATGGCCGAGTCGCTGGCCACCGGGAGCCTGCCGGATGTCGCCCGCCCCTTCTCCCCCGCGCGCTTCTCCCCCGGCGTCCCGGGGCCCACGCGTACCCGTGCCCTCCAGGAGCAGCCCGTATGAGCGCCCCCACCGTGTCCGTGTCCGTCAACGGCGAGGCCCGCGAGATCGCCGGCGGACTCACCCTCGACCGGCTGGTCGCGACGCTGACCGCGGCGTCCGCCGGGGTGGCCGCGGCGGTCAACGACCTCGTGGTGCCGCGCACCCAGTGGCCCACCACCGCGCTCGGCGACGGCGACCGCGTCGAGGTGCTCACCGCGGTCCAGGGAGGCTGATCCGCAGACATGACCGACCTCACCTCCCCCGGGGACACGGCTCCCGCCGCGCCGGACACCGCCTCCGCCGCGGCCCCCGACCCGTTCACCCTCGGCGGCGTCACCTTCGGCTCCCGGCTGATCATGGGCACCGGCGGCGCGCCCAGCCTCGACGTCATGGAGCGGGCGCTGCTCGCGTCGGGGACGGAGCTGACCACGGTCGCCATGCGGCGGCTGGATCCGACCGTGCACGGCTCGGTGCTGTCCGTGCTGGAGCGGCACCACATCCGGGTGCTGCCGAACACCGCGGGCTGCTTCACCGCGGGCGAGGCGGTGCTCACCGCCCGGCTCGCCCGGGAGGCGCTCGGCACCGACTGGGTCAAGCTGGAGGTCGTCGCGGACGAGCGCACCCTGCTGCCCGACCCGGTGGAGCTGCTCGATGCCGCCGAGACCCTGGTGGACGACGGTTTCACGGTGCTGCCGTACACGAACGACGATCCGGTGCTGGCCCGCCGGCTGGAGGAGGCGGGCTGCGCCGCGATCATGCCGCTGGGCTCGCCGATCGGCTCCGGGCTGGGCATCCGCAATCCGCACAACTTCCAGCTGATCACCGAGCGGGCCGGGGTCCCGGTGATCCTGGACGCCGGCGCGGGCACCGCCTCGGACGCCGCGCTGGCCATGGAGCTGGGCTGTGCGGCGGTGATGCTGGCGTCCGCGGTGACCCGTGCGCAGGAGCCGGAGCTGATGGCGCACGCGATGCGGCACGCGGTCGAGGCGGGGCGGCTGGCGCACCGCGCGGGCCGGATCCCGCGCCGCCACTTCGCGCTGGCGTCCTCGCCCACGGAGGGCCGGGCGGAGCTGGATCCGGAGCGTCCGGCGTTCTGAGGGGCCCGCCCCCGGGAGTCCGGCTCTCCCACCGGCGTTTCGCCTGTCACCGTTCGGCTGCAGTCCGGGCCGGGGCGGGCGCCGAGTTCGAGCTCGCGGATGTTGCTCGTAGACTCGTCTGCCGTGGATACGACCCTTCAGGACCCGCTCGTGGGCCAGCTGCTCGACGGCCGCTACCGCATCCAGGCGCGCATCGCCGCCGGCGGCATGGCCACGGTCTACCAGGCCATGGACACCCGGCTGGACCGCGTCCTCGCGCTGAAGGTGATGCACCCGAGTCTGGCCACGGACGGGGCGTTCGTCGACCGCTTCATCCGCGAGGCGAAGTCGGTGGCGCGGCTGTCGCACCCCAATGTGGTGGGCGTCTTCGACCAGGGCACGGACGGCACGTACGTCTACCTGGCGATGGAGTACGTCGCCGGCTGCACGCTGCGTGACGTGCTGCGCGAGCGGGGCGCCCTGCAGCCGCGGGCCGCTCTGGACATCCTGGAGCCGATCCTGGCGGCGCTGGGGGCCGCGCACCGCGCCGGGCTGGTGCACCGCGACATGAAGCCGGAGAACGTCCTGATCGGCGACGACGGCCGGGTCAAGGTCGCCGACTTCGGGCTGGTGCGCGCGGTCGACACGCACACCACCGCCTCGACGGGCTCCGTCCTGGGGACCGTCTCCTATCTCGCGCCCGAGCAGATGGAGCACGGCACCGCGGACGCCCGGGTCGATGTCTACGCCTGCGGTGTGGTGCTCTACGAGATGCTGACCGGCGCCAAGCCGCACACCGGCGGCTCCGTGGCGCAGATCCTCTACCAGCATCTGCACGAGGACATCCTGCCGCCGTCCGGGCTGGTGCCCGGGCTGGCACCGCAGCTGGACGCGCTGGTCGCGATGGCCTGTGCCCGTGATCCGCAGCACCGCCCGCAGGACGCGGTGGCGCTGCTGTCCCGGGGGCAGGAGGCCCGCGCGCAGCTGACCGAGGCCCAGCTGGACATCGTGCCGCCGCAGGCCAAGGAGGTGCCCGCGGGCGGCGACGGCTCGGAGCGGACGGACGTGATACCCCGGCCGGACGGCGTGGTGCCGGGGGCCGGCGAGGCGGAGCTGCACCGCACCAGCCGGCTGGAGGTGCCGCCGGAGGAGCGGACCACCCGGCTGCGGCCGGTGGCGGACGAGCCCGGTACGCCGGGGGGCCGCGGGCTGCCGCGGCGCCGGCGGCTGCTGACCGTCGTCGCGGCCGTGCTGCTGGTCCTGGGGCTGGGCACGGGCGTCTGGTACATCAACTCCGGCCAGTTCACCACCGTGCCCGCGGTGCTGGACATGCCGCAGGCCAAGGCCGAGAAGACGCTGCGGGACGACGGCCTGGGCGTGAAGGTGGTGCGCGGCTTCAGTGCGAACGTGGACCGCGGCCACGTCATGAAGACCGATCCGGCGAACGGCAAGCGGATCCGCGGCACCGGCACGGTCACCCTCACCATTTCCCGGGGCCCGGACATCGTCACCGTCCCCGACCTTTCCGGCACCCCGGTCGCCGACGCCAAGCGGAAGCTGCGCGACCGGGGGCTGATTCCGGGCACCGTGAACCGCGCGTTCGACGAGGAGGTCGCCAAGGGCTCGGTGATCCGCACGGACCCGGCCTCGGGCAGCAAGCGGCGGCCCGACACCGCGGTGGGGCTGACCGTCAGCCGGGGCGCCGCGGCCGACGTGCCGGGGGTTCTCGGCAGCGAGCGCGCGGACGCCGCGGCCACGCTGCGCGCGGCCGGCTTCCAGGTGCGCTTCGCCGACCAGCCGGTCTTCTCCACGCAGGACAAGGGCACCGTCGCCCGCCAGAACCCGGCCGAGGGCAGCCGGGGCGGCAAGGGCGACACCATCACCCTGACGCTGTCCAAGGGCCCGGAGATGATCCCCGTCCCGGACGTGACCGGCAAGAACGTCGACGACGCCAAGAAGCAGCTGACCGATCTGGGCTTCCAGGTCGAGGTGAAGAAGCCGTTCTTCTTCCCGCAGGACACGGTCGACTCCCAGTCCGTCGAGGCCGGGAAGAAGGCACCGAAGGGCGGCTCGATCACCATCGAACTCAAGGGCGGGCTGTAGGAAGGGCGGCTCCGCGGCCGTCCGGCGGACGGGCGGCCGCCGGACACCTGGCACCCTGAGGGGGTGAGTACTTCCCCCCAGGGCGCCGCGCGGCGCGCCCGTGCACGCAATCCGGTCGGCGGCCATGTTCCGGTGGCCGGCGGCCTGGCGAAGACCGGCCTGCCGTACGCCCGGGAGATGGGCGACGAGGTCGTCCAGGTCTTCGTGGCCAATCCGCGCGGCTGGGCGACGACGCCCGGCGACCCGCAGCAGGACGAGGCGTTCCGGGCGGCCTGTGCCGAGGAGCGGATTCCCGTCTATGTCCATGCCCCGTATCTGATCAACTTCGGGTCGCACACCGAGGCCACGGTCGAGCGGTCCGTGACCTCGCTGCGCCACTCGCTGCGCCGCGCCCGGGAGATCGGGGCGCTCGGGGTGGTCGTGCACACCGGCTCGGCGACCGGCGGTCGGCCGCGGGAGGTGGCGATGGCGCAGGTCAGGGAGCGGATGCGGCCGTTGCTCGACGAGCTGACGCGGCCGGACGACCCCTGGCTGCTGCTGGAGCCGACGGCCGGGCAGGGCGCGTCGCTGTGCGCCATGGCCGAGGACCTCGGCCCGTACTTCGAGGCGCTGGACCGGCACCCCAGGCTGGGGGTGTGCCTCGACACCTGCCACGCGTTCGCGGCCGGGCACGACATGGCGGCGCCGGGCGGGACGAAGGCCCTGCTGGACGAGCTGGTGGAGGTCACCGGCGAGGGCCGGCTGAAGCTGATCCACGCCAATGACTCCAAGGACGTGGCCGGCGCCCACAAGGACAGGCACGAGAACATCGGCGCGGGTCACATCGGCGCGGAGCCGTTCGGGGAGCTGTTCGGCCATCCCGCGACGGCCGGCGTCCCGCTGGTCGTCGAGACGCCCGGCGGCAAGGAGGGGCACGCGGCGGACGTGGCCCGCCTCAAGGAGCTGCGCGGGCACTGACCCGGCGCCCGGCTGCGGACGGGATCAGAGCTCGGGGCCGTCCCCGGGCTCTTCCTGGTACGAGTGGCGCTGCTCCCGCCAGGGGTCACCCAGGTTGTGGTAGCCGCGCTCCTCCCAGAAGCCGCGGCGGTCGGCCCGCATGTATTCGATACCGCGAACCCACTTGGGGCCTTTCCAGGCGTAAAGATGCGGCACGATCAGGCGGGCCGGGAAGCCGTGCTCCGCGGTGAGGAGTTCTCCCGAGTGATGGGTGGCGAAGAGGCAGTTCTCCCCGGCGAAATCCTCGATCCGCAGATTCGAGCTGAAGCCGTACTCGGCCCACACCATCACATGGGTGACATCGGACGCGGGCGGTGCAAGATCAAGAATGGTCTTGGTGTGCACCCCGCCCCATTCGGCTCCCAGCATGCTGAATTTCGTCACGCAGTGCATATCGGCGACGACCGTGGTGTAGGGCAGCGCCGTGAATTCCTCGTGTGACCAGCAGTGCTTCGCACCGTCGGCGGTGGCCCCGAACGCCCGGAACTCCCAGCGTTCAGGGCGGAACTTCGGGACCGGCCCGTAATGCGTCACCGGCCAGCCCCGCTGCAGCCGCTGCCCCGGAGGCAGCTGGGGATGCTCCCCTTCGCGGCTTTCCGGCTGACCCATGCCCTCCATGGTGTCAGACCGGCGGGGGTGCCGATGACCAGGGATGGGAGAGATCGGGACAACTCGCACTAAGCATGCACTTACTGGACGCCCCGCTCCGGGCGGTGCGAGGATGCGCGGCACCTGCCCAGTTCTCGCGTGGAAGGAGCCCGCAGCCATGCAGGGCGACCCCGAGGTCATCGAATTCCTCAACGAGCAGCTGACCGCCGAGCTGACCGCGATCAATCAGTACTTCCTGCACGCCAAGATGCAGGAGAACTTCGGCTGGACCAAGCTCGCGGCGTACACCCGCTCCGAGTCCTTCGACGAGATGAAGCACGCGGAGATCCTGACGGACCGGATTCTCTTCCTCGAAGGTCTGCCGAATTATCAGCGGCTCTTCCATGTGCGGGTCGGTCAGACCGTCACCGAGATGTTCCAGGCCGACCGGCAGGTCGAGGTCGAGGCGATCGACCGGCTCAAGCGCGGAATCGAGCTCATGCGCACCAAGGGCGACATCACCTCGGCGAATATCTTCGAGTCCATCCTCGCGGACGAGGAGCATCACATCGACTATCTCGACACCCAGCTGGAACTGGTCGAGAAACTCGGGGAAGCGCTCTACCTCGCCCAGCTCATCGAGCAGCCGAGCTGAGCGAGCGGGCCGAGGCGCTGCGACCACCGCCCGGACGGCAGGGGACGATCCCCCTCACCCCGGGCGTGCCGCGGCCCACGAGGGCTAGGCGGCCTCCGAGAGCGCCGCGGGCCCCACTGCGCCCGCCACCGCGCCCAGCGGCTCGGGCGCACCGCTGTCGATGAGTTCCCGGCGGGGGCAGTCGCCCCGGCCCAGCAGGGCCTGGATGCGGCGTACGCAGTTGCCGCAGTCGGTGCCGGCCTTACAGGCGGAGGCGATCTGACGGGGCGTGCAGGCGCCGGTGTCCGCGTGGTCGCGGACCTGCTGCTCGGTGATGCCGAAGCAAGAGCAGACGTACACGCGGGGGTCACCTCCGGAAGGGAACCTCATCGATCCGGCTGATCTTGAGTGAGGTTACCCTTACCTTACCTGGCACGGCAGGGGCTGCACAACGCGATGGGGCGCGGATCACAGGATCCGCGCCCCACCATTCTGTTGTCCCTGACCGTCAGTGCAGGTCAGCGGCCCACCGGCTCACTGGTCGCGGTACATCTCCGCCACCAGGAACGCCAGGTCGAGCGACTGGCTGCGGTTGAGCCGCGGGTCGCAGGCGGTCTCGTAGCGCTGGTGAAGGTCGTCGACGAAGATCTCGTCGCCGCCGCCCACGCACTCGGTGACGTCGTCACCGGTCAGCTCGACGTGGATGCCGCCCGGGTGCGTGCCGAGGCTCTTGTGGACCTCGAAGAAGCCCTTGACCTCGTCCAGCACGTCGTCGAAGCGCCGGGTCTTGTGACCGGAGGCCGCCTCGAAGGTGTTGCCGTGCATCGGGTCGCAGATCCAGGCGACCTGGGCGCCGGAGGCGGTGACCTTCTCGACCAGCTCGGGGAGCTTGTCGCGGACCTTGTCCGCTCCCATGCGGGTGATGAAGGTCAGCCGGCCCGGCTCACGCTCCGGGTCGAGCCGCTCGATCAGCGTCAGCGCGTCCTCGGGCGTCGTCGTCGGGCCGAGCTTGACGCCGATGGGGTTGCGCACCTGCGCGGCGAACTCGATGTGCGCACCGTCGAGCTGACGGGTGCGCTCGCCGATCCAGAGCATGTGCCCCGAGACGTCGTAGAGCCGGCCGGTGCGGGAGTCGACCCTGGTCAGCGCCGACTCGTAGTCGAGGACCAGCGCCTCGTGGGAGGCGTAGAACTCGACGGTGCGGAACTCCTCCGGGTCCACCCCGCAGGCGTTCATGAAGTTCATCGCGCGGTCGATCTCGCGGGCCAGCGCCTCGTAGCGCTGTCCGGAGGGCGAGGACTTCACGAAGTCCTGGTTCCAGGCGTGCACCTGACGCAGGTCGGCGTAGCCGCCGGTGGTGAAGGCGCGCACGAGGTTCAGGGTCGCCGCGGAGGCGTGGTACATCCGCTTGAGCCGCTCGGGGTCCGGGATCCGGGCCGCCTCGGTGAACTCGAAGCCGTTGACGGAGTCGCCGCGGTAGGTCGGCAGCGTCACCCCGTCGCGGGTCTCGGTGGGCTTGGAGCGCGGCTTGCTGTACTGGCCGGCGATCCGGCCGACCTTGACCACCGGGACGGACCCGGCGTAGGTCAGGACGGCGCCCATCTGGAGGAGCGTCTTGAGCTTGTTGCGGATGTGCTCGGCGGAGACGGCGTCGAAGGCCTCCGCGCAGTCGCCACCCTGCAGCAGGAACGCCTCACCACGGGCGACTGCCGCCAGGCGCTCGCGCAGCTGGTCGCACTCGCCCGCGAAGACGAGCGGCGGATAGGACTCGAGCTCCGCGATCACATCGCGCAGAGCCTCTTGGTCCGGCCAGTCAGGCTGCTGCGCCGCGGGCAGGTCTCGCCAGGTGTGGCCACCGGCGTGGGTTTCAGCGTTCACGGTCACAAAGCCAACATTACGGGGTCCCGCCGAGCGTCCCGTACCCCGCCCGGAGTGTGAGACGCGCCGGCTCACGCCCGGCAGGGGCCGCGGGGCGTCCGGTAGGGTGACCGGCGTGTACGCGCACCCGGCCATGAACATGAACTGGTGGTGGACCGCTCATCCGGCGGCCCACTGATTTCGCGCGCACACCACACACTCCGCGAAGGCCGCCCGAGGGGCGGCCTTCAGCCTTTTCCGGCGGCCGTTCCTCCACTCCTGGAAGGAACTCCCGCCATGCACCGCGAGCCTGACGCCCGCACCGCCGCCGCCCTCGTCCGCCGGCTGCTCGACCCCGCCTGCCCGCCGTTCGCCCTGTTGCGCCGCCGCTGTCCGGGGCGGGACGGCAGCACCGTCGAGGTGCTGATGGGCGAGGTCACCGAGGTCGGGCGGCTGGCCGACATCCCGCTGGGCGAGGGGGTGCCGGAAGCGCCGGTGACCGACGCGCTCGCGCTGATCCCGTTCCGGCAGATCCGCGAGCGCGGCTTCCACGTCCACGACGACGGCACCCCGCTGGCCGTGCTGCGGCCCCGCGAGAGCGCCGAGGTGCCCCTCGACGAGATGCTGGCGGCGCTGCCCGCGCGGGACGTGCGGGTGACCGGCGGGGCGTTCGACGTGGACGACGACGCCTACGCCGAGATCGTCGGGCGGGTGGTGCGGGACGAGATCGGCACGGGTGAGGGCGCGAACTTCGTCATCCGCCGGACCTTCCAGGGCGAGATCGCGGACTTCTCGGCGGCCGACGCGCTGGCCCTGTTCCGGCGGCTGCTGGCCGGTGAGCGCGGCGCGTACTGGACGTATGTGGTGCACCGCCCGGGGGTGCACACACTGGTCGGCGCCAGCCCCGAGGTGCATGTGCGGATGTCCGGGGGCACGGTCGTGATGAACCCCATCAGCGGCACCTACCGCTACCCGCAGGGCGGCCCGACGGCCGAGAGCCTGCTGACGTTCCTCGGCGACCGCAAGGAGGTCGAGGAGCTGTCCATGGTGGTGGACGAGGAGCTGAAGATGATGTGCACGGTGGGCGACCGGGGCGGGGTGGTCGTCGGCCCCCGGCTCAAGGAGATGGCGCATCTCGCGCACACCGAATACGAGCTGCGCGGCCGGTCCACCCTCGATGTGCGCGAGGTGCTCAAGGAGACGATGTTCGCGGCGACGGTCACCGGGTCGCCGGTGCAGAACGCCTGCCGGGTCATCGAGCGGCACGAGCCGGTGGACTCCGACGGGCGGGGCCGCGGCTACTACGCGGGCGCGCTGGCGCTGATCGGGCGGGCCCCGGGCGACGGGCCGGGCGAGGGCGCCTGCGCCCGGACGCTGGACTCCCCGATCCTGATCCGTACCGCCGACATCTCGGCCGGCGGCCGGCTGCGGGTGCCGGTCGGCGCCACGCTGGTGCGCGCCTCCGACCCGTACAGCGAGGTCGCCGAGACGCATGCCAAGGCCGCGGGGGTGCTCAGCGCCCTGGGAGTGGCGCCGGCGCCCGCGCGGCCAGCGGACGGGGGGAAGCCGCCGCGGCTGGCCGACGACCCGCGGGTGCAGGCCGCGCTGGACGCCCGCCGCGCCGACCTCGCGCCGTTCTGGCTGCGGATGCAGACCACCGCGCCGATCGCCGAGCTGAGCGGCGAGGCCCTGGTCATCGACGCGGAGGACACCTTCACCGCGATGCTGGCGCATCTGCTGCGCACCTCGGGGCTGGCGGTCACCGTGCGGCGCTTCGACGAGCCGGGGCTGCGCGAAGCTGCCCGTGCGCACCGGGGCCCGGTCGTGCTGGGCCCGGGGCCGGGCGATCCCTCCGATGCCGCCGACCCCAAGATGCGCCTGCTGCGGTCGCTCACCGCCGAGCTCGTCGCGGAGCACCGGCACGGCCTGCTGGGGGTGTGCCTCGGGCATGAACTGCTCGCCGCGGAGCTGGGGTTGGAGGTCGTCCGCAAGGAGGTGCCCTTCCAGGGCGCGCAGGAGCGGATCGACTTCTTCGGCCGCCAGGAGACGGTCGGCTTCTACAACACCTTCACGGCCCGCTGCGACGACACCACGGCAGCCGAACTCGCCATGCACCGCGTCGAGTTGAGCCGGGACGCCGGGACCGGTGAGGTGCACGCGCTGCGCGGTCCGGGCTTCGCGGGCGTGCAGTTCCACCCCGAGTCGGTGCTGACCCTGGACGGCGCGGCCATCACCGCGCAACTGCTGGCAGCTGTCCTCGTGTGACCAGCATGTTCGCGTTGGTGCGGTGGGCCAGATAGTCCGCGACGTTGGCCACGGTGGCCTCGACGATCTGGCCCACCGCCTCCTCGGTGAAGTACGCCTGGTGCGAGGTGACCAGCACGTTCGAGAAGGTCATCAGGCGGGCGAGGGTGTCGTCGCCGATGACGTCCAGGGACTTGTCGGCGTAGAAGTAGGCGGCCTCCTCCTCGTAGACGTCGAGGGCGACGCCGGTGAGCCGGCCGGCCTTGAGCGTGTCGACGAGGGCCGCGGTGTCGACGAGTCCGCCGCGGCTGGAGTTGACCAGGATCGCGTCGTCCTTCATCGCGGCCAGCGCGTCGGCGTCGACGAGATGCCGGGTGGCCGCCACCAGCGGGACGTGCAGGGTGATCAGATCCGCCTCGGCGAACAGCCGCTCCTGGGAGACGTACTCCATGCCCAGCTCGGCGCACCGCGGGTTCGCGGCGAGGTCCCAGCCCAGCAGGCGCATCCCGAAGCCGTGGGCGATCTCGGCGAACGCCTCGCCGATCCGGCCGGTGCCGAGCACGCCCGCCGTCCGGCCGCGCAGATCACGGCCCATCAGGCCGTCCAGCCGGAAGTCGAAGGTACGGGTGCGGTGGCCGGCCATGAGGAGCCGCCGGTTGACGGCCAGCGCGAGGCCCCAGGCGAATTCGGCGACCGCGTACGGCGAGTAGCGGGAGACCCGGCCGACGCTCATTCCCAGGTCGGCCGCGGCCTGCAGGTCGACATTGTTGAAGCCCGTGGCGCGCTGGGCGATCATTTTCGTCCCGCCGGCCGCGAGGGTCTGCAGCACGTCCGCGCCCAGGTCGGCGGTGACGCCCGCGCTGACGATCTCGTAGCCGTGGGCGATGGGAGCGGTGTCGCGGTTGAGGGTGACGTCCAGGCTGCGGATCTGGTGCCGGCCGGCGAAGGCCCGCTCCAGGATCGGCCGCTCGTCCGTCTGCACACCGAAGGCGACGATCTCCACTGAGCTCTCCCGGGTCCGTGCGCCGGCCGGCCGCCACCCACCTGCGGGCGAGCGGCCGGATATGTCGCGTAAGGGCGAATATACGGCCCGCCGCCCGGCGGTGCCGCCCGGAGCGGGCGGGTCGGGCGCGGCCGGCGGGGGTGGACAGCGGCCCCGTTCAGCCGAAGAAGACCCCGACCTCGGCGTAGAGCGCCGGATCGACGGTCTTCAGCCGGGCGGTCGCCTCCGCGATCGGCACCCGGACGATGTCCGTACCGCGCAGCGCGACCATCATGCCGAAGTCGCCGTCGCGCACCGCGTCGATGGCGTGCAGCCCGAAGCGGGTGGCCAGCCAGCGGTCGAAGGCACTGGGGGTACCGCCGCGCTGGGTGTGCCCGAGGACCGTGGTACGGGCCTCCTTGCCGGTCCGTGCCTCGATCTCCTTGGCCAGCCACTCCCCCACGCCCGAGAGCCGGACATGCCCGAAGGAGTCGGTGGAGTCGTCCTTGAGCACCATCTGGCCGTCCTTGGGCATCGCGCCCTCGGCGACGACCACGATCGGGGCGTAGCGGACCTTGAAGCGGGACTCGATCCACCGGCAGACCTGCTCGATGTCGAAGCGCTGCTCCGGGATCAGGATGACGTTCGCCCCGCCGGCGAGGCCCGAGTGCAGCGCGATCCAGCCCGCGTGCCGGCCCATCACCTCGACGACCAGTACCCGCATATGGGATTCGGCGGTGGTGTGCAGCCGGTCGATGGCCTCGGTGGCGACGCCGACGGCGGTGTCGAAGCCGAAGGTGTAGTCCGTGGCCGACAGGTCGTTGTCGATGGTCTTGGGGACGCCGACACAGGGGATCGCGTGCTCCCCGTGGAGCCGGGCGGCGACGCCGAGGGTGTCCTCGCCGCCGATCGCGATCAGGGCCTCGACCTCTTCCTTGGCGAGCGTCTCCCTGATCCGGCGGACGCCGTCGTTCTCCTTGAAGGGGTTGGTCCGTGAGGAACCGAGGACCGTGCCGCCGCGGGGCAGGATGCCGCGCACCGCCGGGATGTCCAGCGGCACGGTGTCGCCCTCCATGGGCCCGCGCCAGCCGTCCCGGAAGCCGACGAAGTCATATCCGTACTCCTGGGTGCCCTTGCGGACGATGCCCCTGATCACCGCGTTCAGACCGGGGCAGTCGCCGCCGCCGGTCAGTACTCCGACCCGCATCGCTGCTTCACCTACATCCCGTCAGTGGCCGCGCACGGCCGTCTTCGATCCGACGCCGGTCACGCTAATGGTGATCTGGGTCACTCAGGAATGGGGCAAACGGTGATGCCGGTGATTTTACGGGCAGTTGGGGAGAGGCGTTCACCCGTACGAGCGGCTCCCTCCGGGGGGCGGCCGGTCCGGCCGGTGTCCGCGCCGGTCACGCCTCGTCGAGGCCGCGCTCGATGGCATAGCGCACCAGCTCCACGCGATTGTGCAACTGGAGCTTGCCGAGGGTGTTCTGGACGTGGTTTTGCACCGTGCGGTGCGAGATGACCAGCCGCTCGGCGATCTGCTTGTACGAGAGCCCCTTGGCGACCAGGCGCAGCACCTCGGTCTCCCGGTCCGTCAGCTGCGGTGCGCCCGGCTCGTCCGGCGCCGCGGGGGCCGGTTCGGCCGCCAGCCGGCGGTACTCGCCCAGCACCAGACCGGCCAGGCCCGGGGTGAACACCGCATCGCCGGCGGCCGTGCGCCGCACCGCGTCCAGCAGTTCCTGGGTGCTCGCCGACTTCAGCAGATAGCCCGTCGCCCCGGACTTGACCGCCTCCAGCACATCGGCGTGCTCACCGCTCGCGGACAGCACCAGCACCCGCAGCGCCGGGCGGGCGCCGACCAGTTCCTTGCACACCCGCACGCCGGGCAGCCCCGGCAGATTGAGGTCGAGGACCAGCACATCGGGCGCCGCGGCCTGCGCCCTGCGCACCGCCTGGAGGCCGTCCCCGGCCGTCGCCACGACCTCGAACCCGGCCTCCGCCAGATCCCGGGCGACCGCGTCGCGCCACATCGGGTGGTCGTCGACCACCATGACCTTCAGCGCCGGCTGCTCGTTCACGCGCCTGCCTTCCCCCGTCGTTTGCCCTCGGACGCGCCGGACGCGCCGGACGCGCCATCCTTGGGAACCGTCAATTCCACTTCCGTGCCCTGGCCGGGGACCGAGACCCACTGGGCGCTGCCGCCCAGATCCCGCAGCCGGCCGCGGATCGACAGGGCCACCCCCAGCCGGCCCTCCCGCTCGGCGTCGGCGAGCCGGCCCTCGGCGATGCCGGGGCCGTCGTCGCGGACGGTCACCAGCACCGCCTCCGGCTCGTCCTCCACCAGGATCCATGCATGGGCCTCCTCCCCCGCATGCACCCGGACATTGTCCAACGCGGCACTGACAGCGGCCGCGAGCTCCGCCGCCGCCGCGGCCGGCAGCTCCACCGGGGCGCCCGGCTCGGAGAAGGTGACCCCGCAGCCGGCGAACGGCGCGAGCAGCGCCCGCACATCGCACGGCCCGCCGCCGGACGTCGCCGGGGCGGCCGCGAGGCGGACCGGGCCGTCCTCCCGTTCCCGCTCACCGGCCTGGTGCGGCACCGTGGGCGCGGCGCCACCGGGCCGGCCGCCGGGCGGCGGCAGCAGCCCGCCGGCGACCAGGGTCCGCAGCGCGACCTCCTGTTCACCGGCCATCCGGCCGAGGTCGGCCGCCTCGCCGCCGATCTCGGTACCGCGCCGCTGCACCATCGCCAGCACCTGGAGCACGCTGTCGTGGATGTCGCGGGCCAGCCGCTCCCGCTCCCGGGTGGCCGCCTCGATCTGCAGGGCGCGCGCGAGGGTGCGCTCACTGGAGCGGGCCACCTCGACGACATAGCCGATGCCGACGCTGGCCACCCACACCAGCACCACGTTGTGGACGGTGTCGCGGGCCAGCTCCTGACGCTCGACCAGATTGGCCACCGCCACGAAGCTGGAGGCCACCGCGGCCCAGCGCCAGCCGCCCTTGATCGCGAAGCCGAGGACGGCACCCGCCGTCCAGATGGACGGCAGCGTCGGCCCGCCGCCCATGATGCGGGCGTGGCTGTCGACCAGCGGCGTGAGCAGGATGCCGCCGACCGCGAAGGCGAGATCGGCGACCAGGAACTGCCGGGTGCAGCGCTCCGGTGACATGGTGCGCCGCCAGGTCAGCACCATCCAGACGGTCAGCGCACCCATGTACGCGGCGGCGCCGAGCGGATGCGCGTAGCGCCGGTAGGAGAGACCGACCAGGCACAGGGTGTAGAGGAGGGTGAGGATCCGGTAGCCGGTGAGCGCCCGCCACAGCGGGAGTTCGACGGACATCCGCAGCACCTTGGGGGGGCGCTTGCCGTGGCGCCGGGCTGCCATGGCCCCGCGCACCGTCCCTGTGTCCGTGTCCGTGTCCGTGTCGGTATCCGTCATCGCCGTCCCCCTCGCCGGGCACCCGCGCCCGGTCTCGGCCCTGCCCGTGCTATTCGGCGGCCGCCTTCTTGGCCTGCTCCGCCTCGGCCTTCTTCTTCGCCTCCGCCGCCTTCGCCGCGTCGGCGATCTGGCGCTTGGCCGCGGTCGCGTAGATGTCGACGTACTCCTGGCCGGACAGCTTCATGATCTCGTACATGACCTCGTCGGTGACCGACCGCAGGATGAAGCGGTCGCCCTCCATGCCCTGATAGCGGGTGAAGTCCAGCGGCTTGCCGATACGGATGCCCGGCCGGATCATCTTGGGCACGATCTTGCCCGGCGGCTGCACCTTCTCGGTGTCGATCATCGCCACGGGGATGACCGGCGCCCCGGTGGCCAGCGCCACCCGTGCCAGGCCGCCCGGCTTGCCGCGGTAGAGCCGGCCGTCCGGGGAGCGGGTGCCCTCCGGGTAGATGCCGAACAGCTCACCGCGCTCCAGCACGTCGATGCCGCTCTTGATCGCCGCCTCGCCCGCGCCGCGTCCGCCGGAGCGGTCGACCGGCAGCTGGCCCACGCCCTTGAAGAACGCGGCGGTCAGCTTGCCCTTCACGCCCGGCGAGGTGAAGTACTCGGCCTTGGCGATGAAGGTGACCTTCCGGTCCAGCACCGCGGGCAGGAAGAAGGAGTCCGAGAAGGACAGATGGTTGCTCGCGAGGATCGCCGGACCCTCGGCGGGAATGTTCTCGATGCCTTCCACCCAGGGCCTGAAGGCAAGCTTCAGCGACCCGCCGATGGAAAACTTCATTGCGCCGTAGATCAACCGACTGCCTCCTGTGTGTGACGCAAAGACCTTAACCTGCCGCGGTGGCCCGCTCGCGTCGCGCCCGTCGCCGGACCTACCCGCCCGCCGTCACTTTGCGTACCCTGGGGTAACTCGCCAGGCCCTCTCATCGATCGGAGTCCCGCGGTGCCGCTCCTTCCCGGAACCGAGCCGTTCCGCCGTGACGGCGGAGAGGTCGGCGTCCTCGTGTGCCACGGCTTCACCGGCTCCCCCCAGTCCGTGCGCCCCTGGGCCGAGTATCTGGCCGACCAGGGGCTCACGGTCAGCCTGCCGCTGCTGCCCGGTCACGGCACCCGCTGGCAGGACCTGCAGATCACGACCTGGCAGGACTGGTACGCCGAGGTCGACCGCGAACTGCGGGCGCTGACCGAGCGCTGCGCCGCGGTCTTCGTCTGCGGCCTGTCGATGGGCGCCGCGCTGGCGCTGCGGCTGGCCGCCAAGCACGGCGACGCGATCAGCGGCGTCGCGGTGGTCAACCCCGCCAACAAGGTGCACGACGCGGCCGGGCCGCTGCTGCCGGTGCTGCGCCATCTCGTGCGGACGACCAAGGGGATCGCCAGCGACATCGCCAAGCCCGGTGCCGAGGAGGTCGGCTACGACCGGGTGCCGCTGCACGCCGCGCATTCACTGCGCCGGTTCTTCCAGCAGGTCGACTCCGAACTCCCGCGTGTCACCCAGCCGTTGCTGGTGATGACCAGCCCGCAGGACCATGTCGTCCCGCCGGTGGACTCCGAGCGCATCCTGAGCCGGGTCTCCTCGACCGATGTCCGCCAGACGCTGCTGGAGCGCAGCTACCACGTCGCGACGCTCGACCACGATGCCGAGCAGATCTTCCGGGACACCCTCGCCTTCATCACCCGGCTCGCCCCGCAGACGGGGGCGGACGCGGCGGGCACCGCCCGGGAGGGGACGGCGGACCGTGGCGGAGCATAGCCCCCGCGACCCCCGGGACCCGCTGGACGAAGAGGCCGCCTGGGCCGAGATCGTGGCGGGCTACGGCGAGCAGCCGGCGTTCCCCGCGGAGGACATCCCGCGGGCGGCCCCGGCCGACGACGGCGACGGCGACGGCGACGGCAAGGACGAGAAGGGCGCGCCGGACGACCCGGACGATCCGGGCGCGAAGGACGACACGGCCACGGCCGGGCCCGGGGCCGGGGACCCGCCGGCCGGCGCCGCGCGGCCGGGCAGCTTCGTGGTCTACGCGCCGGGCGTCGGCCCCCGCGACTGGAACGCCGCCGAGTCCTCGGACGAGGGGCACTTCACCCCGCCCGAACCACCCCCGCTGCCGCAGGCCGACGTCACGGCCAAGTTCGCCTGGATCGCGGTGCTCGGCGGCCCGTTGCTGCTGGTGACCATGGTGCTGCTGCAGCAGCCGGTGACGTGGTGGATCACGCTCCTGGGCATCGGCGGGTTCCTCGGCGGGTTCGCCACCCTGGTGGCCCGGATGAAGAACGACGACGAGGACGACGACCTGCCGGGCAGCGGCGCGGTGGTGTGAGTCAGCCCGTGGCCGGCACCCGCAGGGCGGCCAGCACCGGCAGATGGTCGGTGGCCGCTCTGAGGTCGTCCTCGCCCACCCCCGGCAGCCCGTGCGGCACCCCGCAGCCGAGCACCTCCACACCGTCGGTGGTGAAGATCGCGTCGATCCGCTGATGCGGGTCACCGGGCGTGGAGGTGAACTCCCCGCCCCACGGCTGGGCCGCCCAGGCGTCCGTGAGCGCCCCCGCCAGCCGGCGGAAACTGCGGCCGTCCGGCCGGTCGTTGAGGTCGCCCCCGGCGACGGCGTACGGCACGTCCAGTGCGGCCAGCCGCTCCAGCAGCAGCCCGGCCTGCGCGTAGCGCTCCCGGTCGGCGAGGCTGAGATGGCAGCTGAGCACGCCGAGCCGGGCCCCGCCGATACGGACCACGGCGGTGGCGAAGCCGCGCCGGTGCAGTCCGGGGGTGCGGGGCAGCAGGATGTCCTCGGTGCGCTCGACATGGGCGCGCAGGGTGGACAGGATCATCGGGCCCGCGGCCGTGGCGCCGCCGGTGACATGGACCAGCCCGGCCGCACGGGCCAGCTTCTCGGCGGTCTTGCGCCAGCGGAAGAACCGCGGCGCCTCCTGGATCAGTACGAGGTCGGGGGCGCAGGCCCGGATGACCCTGGCCAGCGCCGCCCGGTCGTCGCGCATCGAGCGGATGTTGTAGCTGAGCACCCGGATCACGGCCGCGCCGCCGGGCCGCGCGGTGGTGCCGGTGTCCCGGTCGTCGGGAGCGGGGCCGGGCTCGGTACGGGACTCGGGGAGCGAGAGCAAGGCGGCGGGTCCTCTCACCGGGATCGTCACGCGGGCCAAGATAGAGCACCGCCCGCCGCCTCCCCACGGGACGCGACGGGCGGTGCCGGACGCAGTGACAACGGGCCATCGGACACCGACGACCCGCGGGCTCCTCAGCCCTGGCGCGCCAGGTCGGCCGCGCCGACCAGACCGGCCTTGCCGCCGAGCTGGGCGGCGAGCACCTGGGCGTGCGGCCGCCACTGGTTGCCGACCAGCCAGCGGCGGAAGGACTTGCGGATCGGCCCCAGGACCAACTCGCCCTCGTCGGAGACCCCGCCGCCGACGATGAAGGCGGACGGGTCGAAGAGCGAGGCGAGGTCGGCGAGGCCGGCGCCGGCCCAGCGGGCCAGCTCGCGGAACGAGTCGATGGCCACCGGGTCGCCCTGGCGGGCGGCCTCGCTGACGTGCCGGCCCTGGATGCCCTCGGACGTGCCGTCGCCGAGCGACAGCAGGATCTGGGCGTTCTCGGGGGTGGCGAAGGCGCGCTGGCGGGCGTAGCGCAGCAGGGCGCGGCCGGAGGCGTACTGCTCCCAGCAGCCCTGGTTGCCGCAGCCGCACAGCAGTCCGTCGGGCACCATCCGGATGTGGCCGAACTCGGCGGCGACGCCGAACCGGCCGCGGCGCAGCTTGTTGCCGATGATGATGCCGCCGCCCAGGCCGGTACCGAGGGTGATGCAGATGACGTCGCTGTGGCCCTGGCCGGCGCCGAACCTGTACTCGCCCCAGGCCGCGGCGTTGGCGTCGTTCTCGACCACCACGGGCAGGCCGACGCGCTGTTCGACCTTGTCCTTGAGCGGCTCGTGGCGCCAGTCGATGTTCGGTGCGAACAGGACCGTGGCCCGCTTCTCGTCGACGTAGCCGGCGGCGCCGATGCCGACGGCCTCGACCTGATGGCCGGCTCCCACGGTGCGCACCGCCTCCGCGATGGCCTCGGTCAGCGCCTCGGTGGCATGCGGAGTCTGCACCGTGCACGTTTCAAGGATCGAGCCCTCTTCGTCGACCACGCCGGCCGCGATCTTCGTGCCGCCGATGTCGACGCCGATGGTGAGTCCCATGTGTCCCTCAGTTTTTCGCTCGAACCCCGCCAGGATCCACCGTACCGGAGGCGGGAGCGCCTGCCGCTCCCCTCAGGGGGCCGGCGGGAGGGGTATCCGCCGGTGCGCGGGGGGCGGAGGGCTCAGTCGAGATCGATCCGCTCGGTGCCGGCGGGACCGTCGTCGTCACGGGGATCGTCACCGCGGCGGCCGCCGGGCCGGTCGTCGAGGTCCTCACGGGTCCAGCGGCGCTCGCTGCCCTCGACGGCGGAGCGGTAGGCGGCCAGCAGCTCGGAGCCGGCCGCGGCGAGGTGGTCGAAGATGGCGGGGTTGCGCTCGATGACCGGCTCGACGGCGGCCCTGGCCTGCTTGAACAGCTGGTTGACGGCGCCCTGCGCGGCGATCCCGCCGAGCGCACCGGGCAGCTGGATGCCGGCGATCTTGTCGGTGACCGCCTCGGCGAGCTTGCGCAGCTCCTCGGCGGCGCTGCCCGGCTGCGGGCCGTGGGCGTCGCGATGGCGGGCCTTCTCGGCCGCGAGGTCCTCGGCGCAGGCGGTCTCCCAGGCGTCGGCATCGGGCTCGGCCCTGCGGTCGGCGGGGCGCTCGGTGGCATCACTCATGATGAACTCCGTGACTCCTGCGGCGAGGCAGTACGGCGAAGGGGTGCAAGACGGGCACGTCGCGGGCGGCGCCCCACCCTCGACGGTACCCGAACGGCGGTGGCGCGTTCAGTCGCTCTTGGGCCACAGCCCGGGATCGGGGGTGAAGCGGATGTCCAGGACGCCGTCGCGCAGTCCGGCACCGGAGACGGAGCAGCGGCGCAGCGCGGAGGGCAGCGTACGGATCCGCCGGAAGCGGCCCACGGTGACCACGATCTCGTCGCCGCGGCGCACCAGGCCCAGGCCCCGGCGTTCGGCCCCGGGAAGCGGCACCCGCCAAACGAGGATGCCGTCGCTCTCCAGGCGGTCCTCGACCGTCCAGGGGTCGCGGCCGGGTCCCTCGGCGGGAGCGCCCACGCCGGTCTCACCGGCTCCGTCGCCGGCCAACTCCTCGAGTGCGGCGACGCCTTGGGGGTCGCGGCCCAGATGCGCCACCTCGTGGACGGGGACGTCGGGGAACTCCTCGCGCAGCGCCTTGAGGGCGGACTGCTGGCTGCCGGAAAGGGCGGCGAGGAAGGGGTCCGCGGAGCCGGTGGGCAGCAGCCGGTTGACGACCAGGCCGTCGGTGCGCCGGCCGTGCAGCGCGAGTCCGGCACGGAGGTCGCGCAGCGTGGCGGCGGCGACCGGTCCGGCGTCGGTGACCAGGCGGACGGAGGTGCCGGGGGCGTCGATCACGCGCTGGACGGCGGCGAGTTCCCGCTCCCAGCGCTCGGCGGCGTCGTACAGCTTCTGGGCCGGCATCGGGACGCCGGCGAGCTGGGCGAGCACCGGGCGCAGCGCGCGGGCGGCCTGGCGCTCGGGAGGCAGCAGCCGGCGCAGATAGCGGCGCACCTGGGCCGGCAGCGCGAGCAGCCGGACCGCTTCGGCGGCCGGCGGCATGTCGACGACGACCAGGTCCCAGTCGTCCGCGGCGTGTGCGGCGCGCAGCGCCTGCAACAGCGCGAAGTCCCCGGAGCCGGGGAGTTCGGTGAGTTCGTCCTCGTCGAGCGGGGCGGCGCCGAGCAGATCGAGGGCGGCGCCCGCGCGCTCCTGGAACGCGAGGAACTCCCGGCGGAAGCGGCCGGCGGGGTCGATGCGCCGGGCGTGCAGGCCCGGCGCTATCGGGGTGGGCGCATCGGCGTCCAGGGGGACGCCCAGCACCGATTCCACCGCGCCGCCCCCGGTGGTGAGCAGCAGTGCCCGCACGCCTCGCCGGGCGCCCGCCAGGGCGGTCGCGGCGGCGAGCGTGGTGCGGCCCGCGCCGCCGGGGCCCGTGACGAGGACGGTGCGCACGCTCAGAGCTTCTTGGCCTCGTCGGCGGAACCGGCCCCGTCGGCAGGCTCCGCGGCGTGGCCGGCGGGGCCGCTCTCGACGCGCTTCTTCAACCCGGCCAGCGCACGGTCGATGATGACCTTCTCGGCCTTGCGCTTGATCATCCCGAGCATGGGGATCTTGACGTCGACGGTGAGCTGGTAGGTCACCTCGGTGCGCGCGCCGTTGTCCAGCGCGGCCAGGCGGTAGGAGCCGTCGAGGGCACGCAGCATCTGCGACTTGACCAGGGACCAGCTGACCTCGTTCTCGCCGGTCCAGGTGTAGGCCAGGGTGTGGTCGTCCTTGATCGCCCCGGCGTCCAGCAGCAGGCGCACCTGCGCGGCGCGGCCGTGGTCGTCCTTCTCGAGGACCTCTGCCTCTTTGACCTCACCGGTCCAGTCCGGGTAGCGGTCAAAGTCGGCGATCACTCCCATCACTTCGGCGGGTGCCGCCTCGATCGTGATGCTCGAGCTGGTGTGTTCGGCCATCGCCGTGACTCCTCCATGCCGATTCATGCCGGTCCGCCGACCCTTCCCCGAGTTCTCAGCTCCTCCCCCCGCTCTCGGCTTCGCTCGAGCGGGGGGACCCCCATGAGCCGGGGAGACCCCTATTGCGCGGTGTCTGTGCTGCTACAGGCTCCGAGGCTACCGCGCGGGAACCTGCGGGCGGACACCAGCAGGCCCGGCACGACGGGCCCGGGCGGCCGCCGTCCGGCCCCCGCGCCCGCCCGGCCGGGGCGCGCGCGGCCTCACCACTGCAGGACGTAGGGCGTACCGGTCGCGTTGAAGTGCCCGACATTGACGCATTCCGTGCCCCCGATCCGGACCCGCCGGGCCAGCGGCTGGTGCACATGGCCGAAGAGGGAGTAGCGCGGGCGGGTGGTGCGGATGGCGTGCAGCAGGGCCGCGCTGCCGCGCTCGAAGCGGCGGGCGACGGTGTCGTAGCAGAGCTCGGGGACCTCGGGCGGGATGTGGGTGCACAGCACGTCCACCTCGCCCACCGCCTCGATCTTGGCGGCGTACTCCTCGTCGCTGATCTCGTACGGCGTGCGCATGGGGCTGGTGAGCCCGCCGCCGACGAACCCGAAGACCCGGCCGCCGATCTCCACCCGCTGGCCGTCCAGGACGGTGGTGCCGGGCCGGGCGTACTCGGGCCACAGGCGCGGGATATCGACGTTGCCGTAGGTGGCGTACGTGGGGGCGGGGAAGGCCGCGAAGAGTTCGGCGTACTGCCGGCGGACCGCGCCCTCGATGACCGACTCCCGGCTCGCGCCCGTGCGGTCGAGTTCGCCCCACAGCCGGCGGCCCAGGGCGCGGGCCTCCTCGAAGCGGCGGGCGGTGCGCAGTTCGACCAGGGCGCCGGCGTTCTCGGGTCCGAAGAGGTCGGGGAAGATGCCGCGCGAATGGTCCGCGTAATCGAGGAAGAGGACCAGGTCACCGAGGCACACCAGGGCATCGGCGCCCTCTCCGGCCGCCGCGAGGTCCCGGCTGTTGCCGTGTACGTCACTGACCACATGCACGCGCATGACGTCACCCTAGGTCGCCCGGGCGGGGGGGCGGGAGGGGTGGTGGGACCTGGGGTTACTTTCGGGTCACCGACCCGCTGGTCTAGTCTGCGCGGGACAGTCCCCATGGCGTGTCCCGCAGCATGTGACGCATCGAACATCTGACCGTTCCCCCCTATCCCAAGTCCAATACCCATGGGTAACGTCCGGGCAGTCCACTCTCCCCCTGCATGATCATGGACCGCCGCCGGTGCACACACAGTCGTGGTGCCGGCGCTTTTGAGGAGCAGCAGTCTTGCGCGAGTTCAGCCTTCCGGCCCTGTACGAGGTCCCCGCAGACGGCAATCTGACGGATCTTATCCGCCGAAATGCCGCGCAGCATCCGGATGTTGCCGTCATGGGCCGCAAGGTGAACGGCGTATGGCAGGACGTCACCGCCACCGCCTTCCTCGCCGAGGTCCGCGCCGCGGCCAAGGGCCTGATCGCGTCCGGTGTGCAGCCCGGCGACCGGGTCGGCCTGATGTCGCGCACCCGCTACGAGTGGACGCTGCTGGACTTCGCCATCTGGAGCGCCGGGGCCGTCACCGTCCCGGTGTACGAGACCAGTTCGGCCGAGCAGATCCAGTGGATCCTCGGCGACTCCGGCGCGGTGGCCTGCCTGGTGGAGTCCCCCACCCACGAGGCGACCGTGGAATCGGTGCGCGACCGGCTGCCCGACCTGGAGAACATCTGGCAGATCGAGCGGGACGCCATCGCCCGGCTGCAGGCCGCGGGCGCCGGCATCACCGATGACGAGGTGGAGGCGCGCAGCGCGCTGGCCGACGCCGACTCCCCGGCCACCATCGTCTACACCTCCGGCACCACCGGCCGCCCCAAGGGCTGTGTGCTCAGCCACCGCAGCTTCTTCGCGGAGTGCGGCAACATCGTCGAGCGGCTGCGGCCGCTGTTCCGTACCGGCGACTCCTCGGTGCTCCTCTTCCTCCCCATCGCGCACGTCTTCGGCCGGCTGGTGCAGATCGCCGCCGTGATGGCGCCCATCAAGCTGGGCCACGCCCCCGACATCAAGAACCTCACCGAGGACCTCGCCTCCTTCCGCCCGACGCTGGTCCTGGGCGTGCCGCGGGTCTTCGAGAAGGTCTACAACTCGGCGCGGGCCAAGGCGCAGGCGGACGGCAAGGGCAAGATCTTCGACAAGGCGGCGGACATCGCGATCGCCTACAGCCGCGCGCTGGACGCCCCGGAGGGCCCGGCGCTGGGCCTGAAGCTGAAGTACAAGGTCTTCGACCGGCTGGTCTACAGCAAGCTGCGGGCCGTCCTCGGCGGCCGCGCCACCCACGCCATCTCCGGCGGCGCCCCGCTGGGCGAGCGCCTCGGCCACTTCTACCGCGGCATCGGCTTCACCGCCCTGGAGGGCTACGGCCTGACGGAGTCCTGTGCGGCGACCGCGTTCAACCCCTGGGACCGGCAGAAGATCGGCACCGTCGGCCAGCCGCTGCCCGGCTCGGTGGTGCGGATCGCCGACGACGGCGAGGTGCTGCTGCACGGCGAGCACCTCTTCACCGAGTACTGGAACAACCCGTCGGCCACCAAGGAGGCGCTGTCCGACGGCTGGTTCCACACCGGCGACCTCGGCACCCTCGACGAGGACGGCTACCTCGCCATCACCGGCCGCAAGAAGGAAATACTGGTCACCGCGGGCGGCAAGAACGTCGCCCCCGCCGTGATCGAGGACCGTATCCGGGCGCACGCCCTGATCGCCGAGTGCATGGTCGTCGGCGACGGCCGGCCGTTCATCGGCGCGCTGATCACCCTCGACGAGGAGTTCCTGCCCCGCTGGGCCGAGGAGCACGGCCACCCCGCCGATGTGACGCCGTCCCAGGTCGCCGAGGACCCGGAGCTGCTGGCCGCCGTCCAGCGCGCCATCGACGACGGCAACGCGGCCGTCTCCAAGGCCGAGTCGGTGCGCAAGTTCCGCATTCTGCCGGCCCAGTTCACCGAGGAGTCGGGCCATGTCACCCCGTCGCTGAAGCTCAAGCGGAACGTGGTCGCGAAGGACTTCGCGGAGGAGATCGAGGCGATCTACCGGTCCTAGGGTGTCCCCAGGGCGGACCGCCCCGCATCACCGTCATCCGCCGTCGTGGCTGCCGCCACGGCGGCGGATCGCGTGTGCCGGGGAGTGCGGGCCGGGTGCCCGGGGGACGCCGCCCGGGCTCTCCCCGGGCGGTCCTACAGAAGTTCCTTCAGCCGCTCCGCGAGCAGATCCCAGCGCCACTTCTCCTCCACCCAGGCGCGGCCGCGGGCGCCCATGGTGCGGCGCAGGGCCGGGTCGCGGAGCAGGGTGATCAGGCGCTCGGCGGTCGGCGCCGGAGATCCGCCGGGGACCACCCAGCCCGTCTCGCCGTCCAGGACGGCGTCGGGGGCGCCGCCCGAGTCGCCCGCCACCACGGGGAGTCCGGTCGCGGAGGCCTCCAGGTAGACGATGCCCAGGCCCTCGACGTCGAGTCCGCCGCGGCGGGTGCGGCACGGCATCGCGAAGACATCGCCCGCGCCGTAGTGCGCCGGCAGTTCCTCCCACGGGACCGCCCCGGTGAAGCGCACCGCGTCCCCGACGCCCTTGGCGGCCGCCAGCGCGTGCAGGTCCTTCTCGTACGGGCCGCCGCCGACGATCAGCAGGACGGCGTCGGGCACCGCGGACAGGACGGCCGGCATCGCCTCGATCAGGGTGTCCTGGCCCTTACGCGGGACCAGCCGGGAGACACACACCACCACCGGCCGGCCGGCGAGGCCGAGCCGGGCCCGTACCTCGTCGCCGCCCGAGCCGGGGTGGAAGGTCTTCTCGTCGACGCCGGGCGGGAGGGGGACCATCCGCGCGGCGTCCCCGGGGGCGAGCGCACCGGCGATCCGGGTGCGGGTGTACTCGCCGAGGTAGGTGAGGGTGTCGGTGCCCGCGCCGATCCGGCGCAGCAGCTGCCGGGCGGCCGGCAGCTGAGCCCAGCCCGCCTCGTGGCCGTGCGTGGTCGCCACGATGCGCCGGGCGCCGGCCGCACGGAGCGCGGGCGCCATCAGCCCGAGCGGCGCCGCCGCGCCGAACCACACCGAGGAGCAGCCGTGTTCGCGCAGCAGCCCGGTGGCCCGCCGGGTCACCCGCGGGGTGGGCAGCAGCATCGTCGTACGGTCCCGGACCACCGGGAACGGCTGCTCGGCGTCGAAGGCGGCGGTGGCCGCGCGGCCCTCCGCGCCGCGCTTCCAGGTCGAGGCGTAGACGACGACCTCGCAGGGGTCCAGCCGCAGCGCCATGCTGTGCAGAAAGGCCTGGATGCCGCCGGGCCGGGGCGGGAAGTCGTTCGTGACGATCAGGGTCTTGTGCACGATGGTCTCTCGGCGGTCGGTCCGGGCGGTCGGTCTCGGCGGTTCGGGCCCGACAGTACCGGGCGGCCGCCGGACGGGGACGGCCCGCCCCGCCCTCCCCGTCCTGCCTGACGGTCATGACCGGCCGGCCCCGGGATCAGGCAGACTGCACGGGCGGGAAACGGCAGGCAGGGCGCCGTGACCCCGGCGCCGCCCGCGGCGCCGGCGAGCCCCGGACGAGCGGCGACGAGGTGACGATGACCAGGATCAGCACGGCACGCGGGGTGTGGCTCCCGGTGGCGGCATGGGCCGTGACCCGGGCCGTGGTGCTGCTGTGCGTCCTGCGGGTGCTGGTCCTGCCGGGGCCGGATGTCACCACCGATGTCTCGGTGATCTACCAGGGCTGGTTCGACGTCCTGAGATCCGGCACCTTCCCGCGGGCCGATGTGACCTGGCAGTACCCGCCGGCCGCCGCCCTCGCGATCCTCTCCCCCGGCCTGCTGCCGTTCCTGGACTACGCCCCGGCGTTCTTCCTCCTGATCCTGCTCACCGACGCGGTGGTGCTGGCCCTCTTCCTGCGAGCCGGCCGGCGGCCCGGCCACCGCCCGGCCGGGGCCTGGGTGTGGATCGCGGGGGTGGCGCTGCTGGGCCCGACCGCCTACGCCCGCTACGACCTGATGGTCACCGCGGTCGCCGTCGCCGCGCTGTTCGCCGCCGTGCGCCGGCCGCGGGTGGCGGGCGCGCTGATCGCCTTCGGCGCGCTGCTGAAGGTCTGGCCCGCGCTGCTGCTGACCGGGGCGGCGGTGCGCGGCCGGCGGGCCCGTGCCCTGTGGTGGAGCGCGGCCGCCACCGCCGCCGGGCTGACCCTGTTCTTCGTCGCCGCCGCACCGGGCGCGCTCACATTCCTCACCTTCCAGCGCGACCGCGGGACGGAGGTCGAGTCACTCGGCGCCCTGGCCTTCCATTTCGCCCGGCACTTCGGGTGGCAGGGCCAGGTGCTGCTGAACTACGGCTCGCTGGAGTTCCTCGGGCCGGGCGTCGCCGTCGCCGGCACCGTCGCGCTCACGCTGAGCCTGGCGGCCGTGGGCTGGCTGTTCCTGTGGCGGGTGCGGACCCGGGCACCGGGCCCGGCGACGCTGTGCGAGGCGGCCTTCACCGCGACCCTGCTGTTCACGACCACCAGCCGGGTGATCAGCCCGCAGTACATGCTGTGGCTGGTGGGGCTCGCCGCGGTGTGCGTGACCGTACGCGGGTGCCGGCAGACGCTGCCGGCGGTGCTGGTGCTGCTCGCCACCGGGGTCACCCTGCTGGAGTTCCCCGTCCGGTTCGCCGATGTCGTGGCGAGCGACCCGAAGGGCATCGCCCTGCTGGTCGTGCGCAACGGTCTGCTGGTCGCCGCCTCGCTCCTCGCCTGCCGCCGGCTGTGGGTCACGGCCGGGGACGGCGGATGCGGGGAGGACGGGCCCGGGGCCGGCGCCGGCGTGGTCGGCGCCCGCACGCCGGCCGACGGGACCGCTGCCGCCGCGCCCCGGCTCACCGCCGCAGCTGCTGCCGTACGAAAGCGCGCCACCGACGGGTGAACTCCGCCATACCGATGCCCAGTTGGGTGCGCATGGCGCGGTCCGTCCGGTCGGTGCGGGACGGTGGCCGGTGCCCGGTGCCGGCGGCCGGCCAGGCCGGACCGGTGCCCGGCGTCGCGGCCGTGGCCGCCTCCATCGGGGCCCCCGTGCTCCCGCTCGCGATGCGGATCGCGCTCTTGCCGGCCGCCTTGTAGAAGGCGATCAGCTTGGCCTCGCCCCACTTCTCCGCGATCATCCGGCAGGCCAGCCAGCTGCCCTCGTACGCCTTCGCCAGCCGGTCGGCGCCGGCCCGGAAGCCGAAGTCCCCGTCGGTCGGCAGCCGGGCGGGGAGCTTGCCGCCGGCGACCGCGCGGGTGAGTTCGGGGGCGGTGGTGACGGCCTTGTGGCGGATGCCGCGGTAGGCGACCCAGTCGGCGAAGCCCTCGGAGAGCCACAGTGGGGTGGCCCGAGTGGTGGCCGTGCGGGTGGCGACATGGGTGGTCTCGTGGGTGAGCACCACGGTGCGGCCCAGGTCGTTGAGCTCCTCGTAGGCGTCCGGGTTGATGATCACGCGGTCCGCGGGCGCGGCCGCCTCGACGCCCGCCTCCCCGGTGGTGACCGCCGCGATCCCCGCATAGCCGGACGGGTCGTCGCTGCCCATCAGCTGCGCCATCCGCTCGACCGAGTCCGGCGCCTCCACGACGACCTTGCGCGCCCACTTCCCCTTCCAGGCCGCGGAGACCGCGGGCACCGCCCGGTCCACCCGGCGCGCCAGGTCCTTCAGCCGCCCCGGATGTGCCGGGCCGCCGAGGACCAGGCTGTGCCGGCCGCGCACCAGCCGCACCGGGCCCTGGTCCCACAGCTGCCGGGTGCCGGTGCGGCCCTCGTCGGCGCCGTCGGTGTCGGAGGAGATCAGCCAGCGGCCGTCGCGCTCGGTCAGGGTGAGGTACTGCACGGAGTGCACCGGCGCGGTGTCATAGCCCTTGAGGCGGTAGCGCAGCCGCACCTTCGCGGCCAGGTGGGTGCCGCCGCCGGACGGGAGCGGGAAGGCGCCGGTCGAGTCGAGGTCGTAGCGCCAGTCGGCCAGCGGTACGCCCGCGAGGTGGGCGAACATCGCGCGCTGCCGGCTGCGGTAGCCGGTGGCCCGCGGGTCGACGGAGGCGAGAAAGCCCGCCGCGTCCCGCTTCCGTACGGCCTGCGCACGGGCATCGAGCATCCGCTGGACGTCCGGGAAACGGGCCGGCGTGGAGGCCGTCGGCCCACAGCCCGCCAGCGGGGCGAGCAGCGCGAGGACCAGGGCGGCACACCCCGCCGCCCCGGCCCGCGACAGCCGCGCTGCCGCCCTCTGCTCTGACATGCGGATGATCGTAGGTCGGGCCCGGCCGGGGCAAAAACGCTGGGCTGCGTCTCAGGGGCGGGTGACGGCCGAGATCGGCATCATCCCGACCGGGTCGTAGCGCACCCGTGCGCCGGGATAGGGCGCGTGGACCACCTGGCCGTTGCCCACGTACATCCCGACATGACTGCCGTCCGCGCGGTAGATGACCAGGTCACCGGGTTGCGCCTGGCTGAGCGGCACCTGCCGGCCGGCGCCGCGCTGGGCCTGCGAGGTCCGCGGGATGGAGACTCCGGCCCGGCCGTAGGCCCATTGGGTGAGCCCGGAGCAGTCGAAGGCCGAGGGGCCGCTGCGCCCCCAGGCGTACGGCGAGCCGACCGCGGCGCGCACCGCGGCGACGGCCGCCGCGGCCCGCCCGGAGGCGGGGACGGCGCCGTGCAGGTCCGGGACCACCCCGTGGCGCCCGTCGCTCCTGGCGGCCCGCTCGAAGGCCTTCCTGGCGTCCTTGGGGAGCGCGTGCAGCAACCGCCGCGCGGTGGCCAGCCGGCGCTGGACGTCCCGCTTGTGGCGGGCGACGTCCTTGCGGCTGGCCTCCAGCTGCGCCAGCTTCGCCGTGGTCTCCCTGCGCTGCTGCTCCAGGGAGCGCTGTGCCGCCCGGAGCCTGCGCAGCTGGCCGGCCTGGTCGGCGCCGAGCCGGTCGAGCGCGGAGGCCTTCTCCAGGAAGGTGTCGGGCCGTTCGGAGAGCATCAGCTGGAGGGTGGGGTCCATGCCGCCGGACCGGTACTGGGCGGCGGCCAGCGCGCCCAGCCGGCCCCGCATCCGGTTGACCCGCTCCTGGGCACGGGCGGTGCGGTCCTGCAGGGCCGTCACCCGGCCGCGCAGTTCCTTGGTCCGTGCCTGGGCACCGTCGAACTTCTCGGTGGCCCGCTCCGCCTGCGCGTAGAGACGCTCGACGTGTGCGGTCGCCGCCGCGCGGCCGGCGGCCGCGTGACCGGCCGGATCGGCGGACGCCGGCGGTGCCGACAGCGCGGCGGCCGCGGTCGCCAGGGCGGCCGACACAACGGTGACCCCGGCGAGGGTGCTCTGGCCGTGCTGCGAGGTACGGCGGTGGGACACCACGAAAGCCGCACTCCTTCCCTGTGCAGCCCCTGCCGCCCCGGGAGGGCGTCGGTGACCGGATGCTGCGAGGGCAGACAGTAACGGCGGCGGTCCACACCGACCAAAGACCGCATTTCGCCCACACGGCGCCGCCCCGCCGGTGACTGTGCAGGTCACCGACGGGGCGGTAAGTCAGCGGCCGCGGCCGCAATTCGCCCGTTCGGGCGGCAGGTTGAGAGTGTTGTGAGGCTTGTCAGACCCGCACGCCGAACGCGAACGGCATGTTGCCGATGGGCTCGTAGCGCACCTGGGCGCCCGGCTTCGGCGCGTGCAGCACGATGCCGTTGCCCGCATAGAGGCCGATGTGGTGCAGGTCGCTGAAGAAGAGCACCAGATCGCCCGGCTTGAGGTCGCTCTGCGAGGAGATCCGGGTACCGGCGTTGGCCTGCTGCTGCGAGGTGCGCGGCAGCGACTGGCCGGCCTGCGCGTAGGCCCAGGAGGTCAGACCGGAGCAGTCGAAGGACGACGGGCCGGTGGCGCCCCAGACGTAGGGCGAACCTATCTTGGACTGGGCGGCCTGGAGGGCGGCCGCACCGCGCTGCGACGCCGGGACGTCACTGCCGAGGTTGGCCCGGTCGTTGCTGCGGTTGGCGCGGTTCTCCTCGGCCTGCATGGCCGCCCGCTCCTTGGCGGTCATCCGGTTGAGCAGCTGCTGCGCCTTGGCGAGCTTGCCCTTGATCTCGTCCTTCTTGTCACCGAGCGCCTTACGGGTGTCGGTGAGGTCCTTGATCTTGCCCGCGGCCTCGGCGCGCTCCTGGGCGAGCCGGCGCTGCTTGTCCGCGATGGTCTTCAGCTGCTCGGCCTGCTTGCCGCTCAACTGGTCGAGCGTGGCGGCCTTCTCGAGGTAGGTGTCCGGGTCGCCGGAGAGGAACAGCTGGACCGAGGGGTCGATGCTGCCGCTGCGGTACTGGCCGGAGGCGACCGCGCCGAGACCCTTGCGCAGCTGGTTGAGGTCACCCTGACCGCGCGCCACCTTGTCCTGGAGGTCGTCGACCTCCTTCTGGAGCTTGTCCTGCTGCTCCTTGACCCCGTCGTACTTCTCCGTGGCCTGCTCGGCCTCGTTGTAGAGCTTGTCGACCTCGGACTTGACGTCCTTCTTCGACTGGTGGGGGTCGGCCTGGGCGGCCTGGGACGACAGGGCGACGGCCGCCGCGGCGGTGGCGGTGAGCACGGTCACGCGGGTACGGCTCGGCTGCTTGGGTCGACGGTGGGACGCCACGGGGGCGAGCTCCTTCTTCCTCCAGCCGCCTACCGGGAAGTGGGGGGGGGTGAGACCCCGGCTCCGCGTGAACGCCGCGGACTCGGCGGTACCTTCACTGTTCATCCCGGTTGGATAATCATCTGCATGAAGGTTCGGGGCTGACCTTAGTAACCGAGCTGTGATCGCTTCAAATCCCCAGGGGAAAAAACTGCGCCACCAGCCCCATCCTTTACCAACGTCACACAGGCAGTGAGCGCCAACTGACGCTCAGACACGGAGCGCAGCGGTTTTCCCGCCGTCCGGTGCCCCGGGAGCCCGGCGCCTCAGGTCCGGGCAAGCCTCTTGAGGAGCAGGGCCGATGCGACCGGGCGCGCCCCGGCCTTCGCCACTCCGTCGGCCACTTCCCGGTCCGTGGAGACCACGACGACCGGACGGCCGGGCGGTTCGGCCCGAACCAGCTGACGAATCAACTCATCGGCCGTTACGCCCGGTTTGCTGAAAAGGACCCTTACGCCGCGCGGGGGCGCGAGCAGCACCGGCGCCGCCAGCTCCGCCCCGTCGAAGACACAGGTCATCTCCGCGCCGGTCTGCGCCGCCAGCACCGCGAGGCCGCCCAGCAGCCGCAGCCGCTGCTTGTCGAGCGGCATGGTCGGATAGCCGGTTTTGGTGACGTTGTAGCCGTCCACCACCAAATGCGCCTGCGGCAGCGCCAGAAGCTGGTCGAGCAGCGCCGGGTCCATCTCCGACAGCGCGCGGGTGGCGATGTCCTTGGGCGTCATCCGGCCCGGCGCGACCGCCTCGACGGTGTCCGCGGGATGGACGTTGGCCGGCGGCAGCGCCAGCTCGCGGCGCAGTCCCTGGGCCGCGTCCAGCACCGTGTCGAGCAGCAGCCGCACCCGCATGTCCTCGACGCTGCGGCCCTCGCGGGCGGCTCGCCGGCTGGTCTCCAGCGCCGTCTCGGCCTCCGCGATCCGGGCCTTGAGCCGGCGCACCTCGCTGTCCGCCGCGGTCTTCTCGGTGGCCGCCCGGTCCCGGGTCTCCGCGAGGGCGGCATCGGCCTTGCGCACCGCGGCCTCACCGCGCTTGACGTCGCTCAGCGCGCTGCGCAGCTTGCGCCGCAGCGACTCGTTCTCCTTGCGGACCGTGTCGAGGTCGGCCCGGATCCGGTCGGCCTCCGTACGGGCCTCGCCGCGCGCCTGCGCCAGCTCCTCTCGCAGCCTGGCCAGTTCCCGCTCGGCCTCCTCGCCGGCCCGCTCGGCGCGCGCCCGCTGGGCCTCCTCACCGGCGGCCTCGACGAGCTTGACCCAGCCCTCGGGGCGCAGCACATAGGCGGCCGCCGCGACATCGAGCGGTTCGGCGGCCGCCGGCGGATTGCCGTGCTCCAGCGCCGAGGCGAGCTCCGGCTGCGCCTCGCGCAGCTTGCCGGCGATCCGCTGCCGGAAGACCGCATCGCCCTCCAGGGCGGAAGCCATCGCATTTCCGGCGAATTTGGCCCGACGGGTCGGGGTGAAACGGGCGTACTGCCGCAGTGGGGGCGGGAGTTCGGCGACCGTCAGCGCGCCGAACGACTCCGCGGTGAGCGCCACGACACGGCGCCGTACGCCCTCGGGCAGCGGTCGGTCGAGCACCTCGTCCGCCGCACCCTCGGGTACGTCGTCACGCTGGGCCCCCGGCTCCCCTTCTGGACGGTCCACCACGGCTGCCTCGCTCCGATCTCAGGCGTTCGCGCCCGGGCGGTCCACCAGCTCGATCTGGTCGACCGCGTTGCACCAGCGGCAGCGCACGGACTCGATGCTCTCACTGAGGACCTCGCGCTCCTCCACCTTCGGCTCGCCGGCCAGGTCCAGATGGACGTACTCCACCACCTTGGCCTGGCGGGTCACGTCGAAACGGGTGAGGTTGCCGCACAGCGTGCAGCGCCACCGGGTTTCGGCCGTCGGCAGGGGAACAGACATCCTGTCGTCCTCTTTCGTGCTCGTCGATCTCATCGATCTCGTGCTGCTGCGCCGTTCACGCGGTGCGCCGTCGGACTGCGGAAATACGCAAAGTTCTGCCTGTAACCCTACGGCCTGACGGGGGGCGGGTGCGGGCCCTGCCCGGGTGCCGGGATGCGGCGAGGCACTCTGTCCCGATTGCCCGCATTGAGCAATGATCACTTCATGACGGCGCCGGCCCCCTCTCCCCGTTCACCCCGCTCGTCCGGTCTCCTTCCGCGTCCGCCGCATGCCACCCGGTCGCTGACCGCGGTGTTCTCGCGGGTGACGAATGTGCTGATCGGCCTGTGCTGCGCGGTCTTCGTGATCGGCCCGGCATCCGGCCTGAACCGCATATACGGCACCGGCGACGCCCTGCTGAAGGCCCAGACCGCGTACTTCGAGCGGTGGGGCGTGATCCCGCTGGAGCTGTGGAGCGGCTCGCTGCGCGCCCTGATCACGCCGCTGACCGCGTTGTTCGTGCACGGCAGCTGGCTGCACCTGCTCGGCAACATGCTCTTTCTCTACGTGTTCGGCGGAATGGCCGAGGCACGTATGGGCCGGCTCCCGTTCGCCGCCTTCTACCTCATCATCGGCTACCTCGCGCTGCTCGGCTACGCGGCCGCCCACGCCTCCTCGGGCCAGACCCTGGTGGGCGCCTCCGGCTCGATCTCCGGTGTGCTGGGGGCCTTCCTCTACCTGTTTCCCACGGCCCGGGTGACCAGCGTCTTCCCTTTCCTCTTCTTCCTGCCGCTGCGCTTTCCCGCCTGGATCGTGCTGCTGTTCTGGTTCTTCCTGCAGTGGCAGGCCGCGCAGCACGACTCGCGCGGCCCCGGGGTCGCCTACCTCGCCCATGTCATCGGATTCGCCCTCGGCTTCCTCTACGCCTGGGCCCGCTACAGGAGGGATAGTGTGGGGGCCACCAGGCGGAACGACCGGGCGACCGAGGGAGAGAGCCAGCCGTGATCACGTCGATCGTGCTCATCAAGACCAGCGTGGACCAGATCCCGGAGATCGCCGAGAAGATCGCCGCCCTGGACGGGGTCAGCGAGGTCTACTCGGTCACCGGCGCCCACGACCTGATCGCGATGGTGCGGGTCGCCGCCCATGACGACCTCGCGGACGTCATCCCGGGCCACATCAGCAAGGTCCCGGGCGTCGCCTCCACGGAAACGCACATCGCATTCCGCACGTATTCCCAGCACGACCTCGAGGCCGCCTTTGCGATCGGGCTGGAAGCCTAGCCACTCCGCTGCGCTTGGCTTCCCTCCCACGTTTTTGGCTGTCCCGCCGTGGTGGTTTCTCGCCGTTGCGCCTGCGGCGGGCGGGGTCCGCTGCGCGGGGCTGTCGGGTGCGGTGACGGACCTCCGGGGCCGGTGTGTGGGACTGCTTCGCTTTACGTCCCACACACCGGCCCCTCCGGCCCGCCCCCTCCCGTTGTGGGAGAGGAACAGCCGGTGGGGGTGGACGTAGCTGGTCCAGCGCGCCTGACAGGTCGTACCGAGACGGCCATCGGCGGCCCGCCCCCACACACGTTCACTCATCCCCCCACGGGAGGGGACGGGCCGGAGGGGGTGGGTGTTCGGACGTAAAGCGAAGCAGTCCGAACACCCACCCCCGGAGGCCCGTCACCGCACCCCACACCCACCCGCCCGCCGCAGGCGCAACGGCGAACAACACCCACGGCGGGACAGACAACAACGCGGGAATCAGCCCCGCGCAGCGGAAAGGCGCAACGACGGGCGCACCGCGAAGCGGGCGACAAACGGTGAGCAACCACCACGGCGGGAAAGCCGACAACGTGGGAATCAATCCGCGCTACGCGCCGGCACGCAACGGCCGTCCTCCGTGCGGTAGTTCCAGCGGGCGCCGTCCGTCAGCAGTTCGCGGACCGCGTGGAGGAAGCGGTCAATGTGCTCCTCCGGCGTGCCGGCGCCGAAGCTGACGCGGATGGCGTTCAGGGACCGCTCGCCGGGGGCCGCCTCGGGGGCGCCGCACTCGCCCGGGTCCTGGGGCTCGCTGCCCAGCAGGGTCCGGACGAGGGGGTGGGCGCAGAACAGGCCGTCGCGGACGCCGATGCCGTACTCCGCCGACAGCGCCGCCGCGAAGTGTGAGCTGTTCCAGCCCTCGACGACGAACGAGAGCACGCCCACCCGGGCGGCGTCCGCGCCGAAGAGCGACAGCACCTGGACCTCGGGCACCTCGGCCAGGCCCGCCCGGACCCGCTCGATCAGGGCCTGCTCACGGGCGATGAGCTCCGGGAAGCCGGCCTCGGTCAACGCCTGGCAGGCGGAGGCGATCGCATAGGCGCCGATGACGTTCGGCGAGCCGGCCTCGTGGCGGGCCGCAGTGGTGTGCCACTCGACGTCCACCCCGCCGGCCCCTTCCCCGCTCACGCGTCGCGTGACCTTGCGGCTGGCGCCGCCGCCGGCGAGGTAGGGCGCGGCGTCGCGCAGCCAGTCCGCCCGGCCGGCCAGCACCCCGCAGCCGAACGGCGCGTACAGCTTGTGCCCGGAGAACGCGACCCAGTCGACGTCCAGTTCGGCGAGGTCCACGGGGTGGTGCGGGACGAGCTGCGCCGCGTCGAGCACGATCCGCGCGCCGTGCGCATGCGCGGCGGCCGCCAGCTCCCGCACCGGCCACAGCTCACCGGTCACGTTCGACGCCCCGGTCACACAGACCAGCGCCGGCCCGTACGGCTCCCCCCCGGCCACCGCTGGGGATGCCGCCAGCTCCGCCAGCGCCTTCTCCAGGCCCTCCACCGCCTGCTGCGGGGTGCGCGGGGCGCTCAGATAGGTCACCGCGACATCGGCGCGCTGCTCCCACGGCAGCAGCGAGGCGTGGTGCTCGGTCTCGAAGACGAACACCCGGGTGCCCTGCGGCAGGGCGGCGGCGAGCAGGTTCAGCGAGTCGGTGGTCGAGCGGGTGAACACCACCTGGTCGTCGGCGCGGCAGCCGAGGAATTCCGCGACCGTCCGGCGGCTGTTCTCGAACAGGTCGGTGGACAGCTGCGAGAGGTATCCGGCGCCGCGGTGCACGCTGCCGTAGTAGGGGGCGTAGGCCGCCACGTCGTCCCAGACCCGCTGCAGCGCGGGGGCGCTGGCGGCGTAGTCCAGCGCGGCGTAATCGACCTCGCCGCCGGTCACGAGCGGGACGCGGACATCCCGTCCGAGAACCGGCAGCGGGGGACAAACGGAACGGTCGGCGGCAACGGCGGCAACAGACATGGCGAACTCCCGTAAGAGGTAAGCGAATTCGCTGCGGGCAGGCGCGCGGAAGCAGCCGTCGGGGCACCGCAGCGGAAAGGAAAAAGGGATGCGGAGAAGGGGCCGTCGAGCCCTATCGCATTCGCTGATTCACGGAAGTTCTCCCTCGAGGACCAGGATCCCTGGCGAGGGATCCGCGCTTGCCGCAGACCTCGCTGCCTGCGGCCTGGTCATCACCCGGGGCACCCCGCCACGGAAGGAGGGTTGCCGGACAGCGGGCCGGGGCCTGTGTCGCTGTCACTCGTGACCTGCGCAGAATCATGCCATACCGCCGGTGCGGCGCAAGGCCCGGTCCATATGACGGAACGGGCCTTGCGGCACACCCTGTGTGACCGTGCGCTCAGGCGTTGCTGGCCGCCACCCAGCGCTCCAGCGCCCGCTTGGCCGCCCCGGAGTCGATCGAGGCGGCGGCGGTGTCGAGCGCGGACCGGATCTGCTGCGCCAGCGGGGCGTGAGTGGGCTCCAGGGCGACCAGCGCCGCCGCGGAGTTCAGCAGCACCGCCTCGCGCACCGGCCCGGTCTCCCCGTCCAGCAGCCGGCGCGCCACCTCCGCGTTGTACGAGGCGTCCGCGCCGCGCAGGGCCTCCACCGGCACCAGCTCGATCCCCACGTCCCGCGGGTCGAAGGCCTCCTCGCGGACCGTGCCGTCCCGGACGATCCACACCCGTGAGGTCGCGGTCGTGGTCAGCTCGTCCATGCCGTCGTCGCCGCGGAACACCAGCGCCGAGGAGCCGCGCTCGGCGAGCACCCCGGCCAGGATGGGCGCCATCCGGGCGTCCGCGACACCGGTCGCCTGCGCGCGGACCTTCGCGGGGTTGGTCAGCGGGCCCAGCACATTGAACGTGGTGCGGATGCCGAGCTGGCTGCGGGCGTTGGCGACGTGCCGCAGCGCGGGGTGGAACTTCACCGCGAAGCAGAAGGTGATCCCCGCTTCCTCGGCGACCTCGACGACCCGCCGCGGGGTGAGATCGAGATTGACGCCCAGCTTCTCCAGGACGTCGGAGGCGCCGCTGGCCGAGGACGCGGCGCGGTTGCCGTGCTTGACGACCTTGGCGCCGGTGCCGGCCACCACGATCGAGGACATCGTGGAGATGTTGACGGTCTTGGCGCCGTCCCCGCCGGTGCCGACGATGTCCACGCTCGGGCCGGGCACGTCGATCAGCCGGGCGTGCTCGTACATCGTCCGGACCAGGCCGGAGATCTCCGCGACGGTCTCACCCTTGGCCCGCAGCGCCACCGCGAACCCGGCGATCTGGGCGTCGCCGGCCTCGCCCCGCATGATCTTGTCCATCGCCCACGCGGTGTCGTCCGCGGTGAGGTCACGGCCGTCGAGCAGGGCGTTGAGGAGGCCCGGCCAGGTGTGAGCCGCCACGCTGTCGCCGCCGAAGGGGGTCGCAACGCTCATGGTCCACACTCCTGGTTCGTCACCTGCTTCTGCGGTTCACCCTATCGAGCCGCCGGGCATGCCGGAGGGCCCCGTCCGGTCGTGCGACGGGGCCCTCTGGGTGGCGTGCTTCCTTCGTGCGCTACGAGGCGCCGCGGAGATCAGTGGTGGCCGTGGCCGCTGGTGATCTCCTTGTACTCCTCCACCGTGGGCTTGGCGATGACGTTGTCCTCGCCGTAGTAGCTCTTGGAGAGCTTGGCGCGCAGCTTCTGCGAACGCGAGAGCTTGCGCTCCACGCCGTTCTCGTCGACCTCCGGGCCCAGTTCGAGCGGCGCGGGCTGCTCGTGCTGGGTCAGGACGTGCAGCTGCTCCTGGTCGAGCGGCTCGTGGACCTCGATGAACTCACCGTGCGGCAGGCGCTTGATGATCCCGGACTCGCGTCCGTGCAGCACCTTGTCCCTGTCGCGCCGCTGCAGACCCATGCAGATCCGCTTGGTGGCGATGAAGGACAGCACCGGAAGGACGAAGAATCCGATCCGGACGAACCAGGTGAGCGAGTTGAGCGACAGGTGGAAGTGCGTGGCCCACAGGTCGTTACCGCCACCGATCAGCATCACGAAGTACGCGACCAGCCAGGCGACACCGAAGCCGGTACGGGTGGGCACGTTGCGCGGGCGGTCCAGGATGTGGTGCTCGCGCTTGTCGCCCTTGACCCAGGACTCGACGAACGGGTAGGCCGCGATCGCGACCAGGACCAGCGGGAAGATCACGATCGGGATCAGCACACCGAAGTTGATGGTGTGGCCCCAGAAGTTCCACTCCCAGCCCGGCATGACACGCACCAGACCCTCGGCGAAGCCCATGTACCAGTCGGGCTGGGCGCCGGTGGACACCTGGTCGGGGCGGTAGGGGCCGATGGCCCACACCGGGTTGATGCTGGCGATCGCGGCGATCGCCGCGATCACACCGAAGACCAGGAAGAAGAAGCCTCCGGCCTTGGCCATGTAGACCGGCAGCAGCGGCATGCCCACGACGTTGTTGTTGGTCTTGCCGGCACCCGGGAACTGGGTGTGCTTGTGGTAGAAGACCAGGATCAGGTGCGCCACCAGCAGGCCGAGCATGATGCCCGGCAGCAGCAGCACGTGCACCGTGAAGAACCGCGGGATGATGTCGTGCCCCGGGAACTCCCCGCCGAAGATGAAGAACTGCAGGTACGAACCGACCAGCGGCATCGCCAGGATGACGCCCTCGATGAACCGCACGCCGGTGCCGGAGAGCAGGTCGTCGGGGAGCGAGTAGCCGGTGAAGCCGGTGAACATGCCCAGCACGAACAGCAGGAAGCCGAACAGCCAGTTGACCTCACGCGGCTTGCGGAAGGCGCCGGTGAAGAACACCCGCATCATGTGGACCATCATCGCGGCCAGGAAGACCAGCGCGGCCCAGTGATGGATCTGGCGGATCAGCAGGCCACCGCGCACGTCGAAGCTGATGTTCAGCGTCGACTCAAAGGCCTGCGTCATCCGGATTCCCTGCATGGGCACATAGGAACCGTGATAGGTCACCTCGGCCATGCTCGGGTGGAAGAACAGCGTCAGATAGACACCGGTCAGGATGATGATGATGAAGCTGTAAAGCGCGACCTCGCCCAGCATGAAGGACCAGTGGTCCGGGAAGATCTTGCGCATGTTGGACTTGGCGAGGCTGTAGATGCCCAGCCGGCCGTCCGCCCAGTCGGCGATCCGCTCGCCCCGTGGCGCCTGGCCACGGCGCGTGGTGGTCGCGCTCGTCTCGTTACTCATCCGCGCTCCCAGAAGCTCGGGCCGACGGGCTCCTCGAAGCCGTTTGCGGCCTCCAGGAAGCCGTCCTTCTCCGTGATGTGCAGCTGCGGCAGGGCGTGACCGGCCGGACCGAAGATCACTCGACCGCCGTCAGAGAGGTCGAAGGTCGACTGGTGGCAGGGGCAGAGCACGTGGTGCGTCTGCTGCTCGTAGAGGCTGATCGGGCAGCCCACGTGGGTGCAGATCTTGGAGTACGCCACGATGCCCTCGTGCGACCAGGACAGCTCGTGCTTGTCCTTGATGTTCTGCGGCTGGATCCGCACGAGCATCAGGGCGTCCTTGGCGATCTTCTGCGCGAACTCCTCGTCGTCCTCCTCCAGGCCCTCGGGCTTGGCGAAGGTGAGCGAGCCGACGGCGATGTCCTCGGGACGCAGCGGGAGGTTGGTCGACTGGTTGACCAGGCGTACGCCCTTCTTCCAGTTCGTCGTCCGCAGCTTGGTGCCGGGCAGCGGCCCGAGGTCACGCAGCAGGACGACACCGGAGAGCGGCACCAGGGCCAGCGCACCGAACATCGTGTTGCGGACCAGCTTGCGGCGGCCCATCTGCGACTCCTTCGCACCCTGTGCGAAGTCCGCCATGACCTTGGCCTTGACCTCCGGGGCCGCCTCGATCGGGTGGCGCTCGTCGGCGACCTCCTCGTCCGACATCAGCGTGCGGGCCCAGTGGACCGCGCCGGCGCCGATGCAGAACAGGGCCGCACCGAGGGTCAGACCCAGCGCGAAGTTCAGCGCGCTGATGTGACCGATCGGCCAGATGTAGACGATCTCGTCGATCGGGATCGCCACGTACGCGGCGATGAAGGCGACCGTGGCGATCATCGACACCACGAAGAGGAGAGCCACGGTGCGCTCGGAGCGCTTGGCGGCCTGCTCGTCGATGTCCTGGGCACGGTGCTCGTGGGGCGGGAGCCCCGGGTCGGCGAACGGGTTCTCCGCCGTGGCCACCGCGCCTTCGTGAGCCGTCTCCCGCTCACTGGGAAGGGTTTCTTCTGGCACGTCTTCGTGTCGTCCAGTCTCGCTCATGACTTCTTGGCCTTCGTAGTCCGGGCTGCGACCCAGATGGCGACCGCGATCAGCGCGCCCAGGCCGAAGATGTAACCGAAGAGACCCTCACTGACCGGACCGAGACCACCGAGGTCAAGGCCGCCCGGGCTCTCGGATTCATCGCCGTTGACGGCGCCGAGGTACGCGATGATGTCCTTCTTGTTCTGCTGCGACAGCGAACCGTCACCGAAGGAGGGCATGTTCTGCGGGCCGGTTTGCATGGCCTCGTAGATGTGCTTCGGGTCCACGCCCTCGAGCGTCGGTGCGAACTTGCCGTTGGTGAGGGCGCCGCCCTTACCGGTGAAGTTGTGGCACTGCGCGCAGTTGGTGCGGAACAGCTCGCCGCCCTTGCCGATGTTGGCGCCGTCGGAGTTGTACTGCGACTTCTCCGGGACGGACGGACCGGCACCCAGCGACGCGACATAGGCCGCGAGCTGGTCGATCTGGGCATTGTTGTAGATGTTCCGCTTCCGCGGCACCTGGGCGCCGGGCTGCTGGGCGGGCATACGGCCGGTGCCGACCTGGAAGTCGACGGCGGCGGCGCCCACGCCGACCAGGCTCGGGCCGTCGGAGGTGCCCTGACCGCCGGTGCCGTGGCAGCTTGCGCAACCCACGGCGAAGAGCTTTTTGCCCTCCTTGATGGCAAGGGACTGGGCGGTGTCATCGGCCTGAGCCTTGTCCGCCGGCGCGAACGCGGCGTACAGCCCCCCAGTGACCGCCAGCGCGAGGAGTAGGACGACGAGCGCCGCCAGCGGATGGCGCCGTCGTGCGGAGAGCTTTTTCACGGATTACCCCGGTGTCAGGATCTTCTGCGTCGATGCTTTGGCTATGTCTGTCTGATATGCGGGCCCGGCAAGGCCCCGTACCGGTTACCGGATCAGGTAGATCGTGGCGAAGAGGCCGATCCAGACGACATCGACGAAGTGCCAGTAGTAGGACACGACGATGGCCGCGGTGGCCTGCGTGTGGGTGAACCTCTTGGCCGCGTACGTCCTGCCCAGGACCAGCAGGAAGGCGATCAGACCGCCTGTCACATGCAGTCCGTGGAAGCCGGTGGTCAGGTAGAACACCGAGCCGTAGGGGCCGGACGAGAGCGACAGGCCCTCGTGCTTGACCAGCTCGGTGTACTCGAAGACCTGACCGCCGATGAAGATCGCACCCATGATGAAGGTGACCACGAACCAGGCCCGGAGCTTCTTGACGTCGCCACGCTCGGCGGCGAATACGCCGAGCTGGCAGGTCAGCGAGCTGAGCACCAGGATCGTGGTGTTGGTCGCGGAGAACGGAAGATTCAGCGCACTGGCGGATTCCTTCCAATACGCCTCGCCGGTCACCGATCGAAGGGTGAAGTACATCGCGAAGAGGGCCGCGAAGAACATCAGCTCGGAACTCAGCCAGATGATGGTTCCGACGCTGGTGAGGTTCGGCCGATTGACCGACGGGTGCGCGTGCCCGGTTTCTACTGTCGTTGCTGTCGCCACGACCGACATTATGTCGGTCGCTTATCCCGCCCTCACTCCGGGGGGTGCCGTTCGGTGTGTCAAGGGCGTATGCCCTGCTCGTACGGCGCATTTCGGCGGTCGCTCGAAGGAGGGACGCGGCGCGCGCGGCGCGGGGCCCGGGCCGCGGCGGTGCCGCTCCTGACGGCCCGTCGGGAAGATCCCGGATCCGTCCGACCCCTCCTGCGGGCACCCGTCGCGGGAGTAGCATCCGCCCCACCCGATGCTGTGCCGCTACAAAGCGTGGAGGAACGATGCAGGCGACTGCCACGGTGCTGGTCTACAGCGACAACGCAGGCACCCGCGAGCAGGTCCGGCTGGCGGCCGGCCGGCGCCCCGCCGCCGATGCCCCGCAGATCGAGATCCTGGAGTGCGCCACCGCCCCGGCCGTTCTCACGGCGCTGGAGCAGGGCGGCATCGACGTCTGCGTGCTCGACGGCGAGACCGCCCCCGCGGGCGGCATGGGCGTCTGCCGGCAGATCAAGGACGAGATCTTCCGGTGCCCACCGGTGCTGCTGCTGATCGGCCGCCCCCAGGACGCCTGGCTGGCGACCTGGAGCCGTGCGGACGCGGCGGTGACCCATCCGCTGGACCCGGTCGCCTTCGCCGACGCGCTGGCCGGCCTGCTGCGCCGCAAGCACCTCGTACAGGCCTGAGCGGCCTGCTGAGAGGCGCTCAGAGGGTCGGGCGCAGCCGGGCGTCGTCGGCGGGGTTCTGTTCGCGCTCGGCGGCTCCTGTGGTGCTGGCGGCCTTGTTCTTCAGCGCGCTGCCGGCCCGCCACTCCTGCCAGGGCATGTTCCAGTCGCCGAAGCCGTTGTCGAACGGCGTCATGGTGTCGCCGCCGCTGTTGACGACCTTGACGATGTCGCCGACCCGGACGTGGTTGAAGAACCACTGGGCGTTGCTGGTGGACATGCCCGTGCAGCCGTGGCTGACGTTCGCCGCGCCCTGGGAGCCGACGGACCAGGGTGCGGCGTGCACATACTCGCCGCTCCAGGTCACCCGGGTGGCCCAGTAGACCGGCAGATCGTAGGAATCCCCGCTCCCGGCGGCGATGCCGACGGTCGAGCTGCGCATCCGTACGAAGCTCTCCTTGCCGAGGACGACCTTGACGCCGTTACGGGTGGAGAATCCGGGTTTGCCGGTGGTCACGGGGATGGTGTTGACCGCCTCACCGTTGCGCAGCACCGTCATCTGGTGCGACCCCGCGTCGGTGATGGCCTCCACCCGGTCGCCGGTGGTGAGCCGCAGCGGCTTGGACGGGCCGCCGTAGAGCCCCTTGGCGATCTTCAGGCCGGCCAGGTTGCTGTGCACCGAGATCGTGGCGTGGGCGGGCCAGTACTCCTTCGGGCGGAAGTGCAGCTTCTTGCCGTCCACCCAGTGCCAGGCGCCCTCGACGCGCGGCATGGAGTCGACCTTCAGGGCACTCTCGACGATGGCTCGCTGCTGGGGATCCTTGACCGGCCGGCTCAGCTCGGCGGTGACCGGCTGGCCGACGCCGTACTCGCCGCCCACCGGCCCGAAGGCCGCGGACAACTGACCGGCGGCGGCCGCGGTGTTGACGGTGAGCGTCTTGCGGCCGGGTGAACCGTCCTCGTCCTCGGTGCTCACCCGCACCGTGTAGCGGCTGCCGGCGGCCAGGGGCACCGTGGTGCGCCAGCGCCTGCCGTCGGCGCTCAGTTCGCCGCGGACGAAGCGGCCGGTGGAATCGGTGGCGGTCACATCGGTGATCCGCGCGTCGTCCCCCTTGACGGAAACCTCCAGCGGCTTGTCGGGGTCCGCTTTCTTCTTTCCGTCGGGGGTGTTGGCCGTGATCTGGTCGGCCGCGTCGTAGGGAGTGGCGGAGAGCGCTTCCGAATCCGAGCCCCCGCACGCGGTGGCGCTCACCGCAAGGGGCACGAGCAGGAGGCCGCAGCTCAGCACCGTCCGGGTTCGAGGTCTGTGACTCATGTCCCAAAAATATGAAGAATCACCTGTCCCAGCGCGCTGGAGGACTGCAAACGGGTCTGCCCCGGGCCGGGAAACGCAGCGGGCCCGGACGCCCCCCAGGGGTGTCCGGGCCCGCCGTACGGCACTGCGCGTGCTTACTGTGTGCGGTTCTCACCGCGGTAGTACTCGAAGACCCAGCCGAAGAGTCCGACAAAGATCACCGGCAGCGAGAAGTACAGCAGCCACCAGCCGAAGACCACGCCCAGGAAGGCGAGCGCGCCACCGATGGCCAGGGACAGCGGCTGCCAGCTGTGCGGGCTGAAGAAGCCCAGCTCGCCGGCGTCGTCCGAGACCTCGGCGTTCTCGTTGTCCTGTGCGCCCGCGTCGACCCGCCGGGCCGTGAAGGCCAGGTAGTAGCCGACCATGATGCACAGGCCGAAGGCGAGGAACAGCGCGGTGGTGCCCGCCGGCTCCTTCGACCACAGGCCATAGACGATCGCCATGACGAGGACGAAGACGGCGAGCCAGATGAACATCTTGCCCTGGATCTTCACTTGCCCGCCTCCTTGCCGCCGGCGAGGGCCTTGTCGGCCTCGGTGCCGTGGCCGTTGTGCAGCGCGTCAAGGGCTGCGATCTCCGGGTGGTGCAGGTCGAACGCCGGAGATTCGGAGCGAATGCGCGGCAGGGTGAGGAAGTTGTGCCGCGGCGGCGGGCAGGACGTCGCCCACTCCAGCGAACGGCCGTAGCCCCACGGGTCGTCGACCTCGATCTTCTCGCCGTACTTCGACGTCTTCCAGACGTTGTAGAGGAACGGCAGGATCGACAGGCCCAGCAGGAACGAGCTGATCGTCGAGATGGTGTTCAGCGTCGTGAAGCCGTCGGCCGCGAGGTAGTCCGCGTAACGCCGCGGCATGCCCTCGGCACCCAGCCAGTGCTGGACGAGGAAGGTGCCGTGGAAGCCCACGAACAGCGTCCAGAAGGTGATCTTGCCGAGCCGCTCGTCCAGCATCTTGCCGGTCATCTTCGGCCACCAGAAGTGGAACCCGGCGAACATCGCGAAGACGACCGTGCCGAAGACCACGTAGTGGAAGTGCGCCACCACGAAGTACGAGTCGGAGACGTGGAAGTCCATCGGCGGCGAGGCCAGGATGACACCGGTCAGACCACCGAAGGTGAAGGTGATCAGGAAGCCGATCGCCCACAGCATCGGCGTCTCGAAGGACAATGAGCCCTTCCACATCGTGCCGATCCAGTTGAAGAACTTCACACCCGTCGGCACCGCGATGAGGAACGTCATGAAGGAGAAGAACGGCAACAGCACGCCGCCCGTCACATACATGTGGTGCGCCCACACCGTGACCGAAAGACCGGCGATCGAAACCGTCGCCGCGATCAGACCGATGTAACCGAACATCGGCTTCCGGGAGAACACCGGAATGACCTCGGAAATGATGCCGAAGAACGGCAGGGCGATGATGTACACCTCTGGATGGCCGAAGAACCAGAAGAGGTGCTGCCAGAGCAACGCACCGCCATTTGCGGCATCGAAGACATGCGCCCCGAATTTACGGTCCGCCTCCAGCGCGAGCAGCGCCGCCGCCAGCACCGGGAAGGCCAGCAGGACCAGCACGGCGGTCAGCAGGACGTTCCAGACGAAGATCGGCATCCGGAACATCGTCATGCCCGGTGCCCGCATGCAGATGATCGTCGTGATGAAGTTGACCGAACCGAGGATCGTGCCGAAGCCGGAGAAGGCCAGACCCATGATCCACATGTCCGCACCGACGCCCGGCGAACGCACCGCGTCCGACAGCGGCGAGTACGCGAACCAGCCGAAGTCCGCCGCACCCTGCGGGGTGAGGAAGCCGGCCACCGCGATCAGCGAGCCGAAGAGGTACAGCCAGTAGGCGAACATGTTCAGCCGCGGGAACGCCACGTCGGGCGCGCCGATCTGCAGCGGCATGATCCAGTTCGCGAAGCCGGCGAACAGCGGCGTCGCGAACATCAGCAGCATGATCGTGCCGTGCATCGTGAACGCCTGGTTGAACTGCTCGTTCGACATGATCTGCGTGCCGGGACGAGCCAGCTCGGCGCGCATGAGGAGCGCCATCAGGCCGCCGATGCAGAAGAACGCGAACGACGTGACCAGGTAGAGCGTGCCGATGGTCTTGTGGTCAGTGGTGGTGAGCCACTGAACGACAGCGATACCGGGTTGCTTCTTGCGTACGGGCGGTGCTGCCGGAGCCGTGTCGGCGGCGGCACCCTGAGGTTCGTTGAGGATGCTCACTGGTTCTTGGTCTCCGCATTCCTGGCGTGATCCGTCTGCTTGATGCCCGACGGCAGGTATCCGGTCTGGCCCTTCTTCGCCAGATCCTTCAGGTGCGCCCGGTACCGCTCGGGGGACACGACCTTGACGTTGAAGAGCATCCGGGAGTGGTCGACGCCGCAGAGCTCGGCGCACTTGCCCATGAAGGTGCCCTCCTTGTTGGGAGTCACCTCGAAGACGTTGGTGTGACCCGGGATGACGTCCTGCTTCATCAGGAACGGCACCACCCAGAAGGAGTGGATGACGTCACGAGAGGTCAGCACGAACTGAACCGTCTCGCCCTTCGGCAGCCACAGGGTCGGACCGGGGTTGCCGGTCTGCGGGTTGCGCTCGCCCGGGGTGCCGACGTCGTAGACACCGTCCGCACCGGCCGGCGCGGTCTTCTTCCACTTGTCCGGGACCGCGGAGAGTGCACTGGAGTTGATGTTGGTGGTCGACTTGTTGCCGTCCACGTTCTCCAGGTAGTTGAACGCCCAGCTCCACTGGAAGCCCACCACGTTCACGACGTGGTCCGGCTTCTTGGAAGTCTTCAGCAGCGCGCTCTCATCACGTGCGGTGAAGTAGAAAAGCACCGCAATGATGATGAACGGGACGATCGTGTACAACGCCTCGATCGGCATGTTGTACCGCGTCTGCGCGGGGACCTCCACCTTGGTCCTGCTGCGGCGGTGGAAGATCACACTCCAGATGATCAGGCCCCACACCAACACGCCCGTTGCGAGGGCGGCGGCCCAGGAGCCTTGCCAAAGAGAGAGGATCCGCGGCGCCTCGTCGGTGACGGGCGTTGGCATGCCGAGGCGGGGGAAGTCCTTATATGTGCAACCAGTAGCGGTCGCCAGGACCAGGCCCGCAGCAAGCACCTGCGGCAGCTTCCGCCGCATCGGGCGCCGCGACGAGCGGTCGGAGCCGTTGGGACTCACGTAGCGCCTTCCCGAGAGTCTCGCCCGCGCGGTCGGCTGCGGCCTTACTCGCTGGTCGGTCGCCGCCCTGCGTCGGGCAGGGGTTTGGATGTTTATGCGGACCAAACCCTACTGGACGCTATTTGGGGTCGCGCGGGGAGGGTGCCCAACGCGCCGCGACGCACCCCTAAGGGGTGGCCAGGGCCCCCGCGAAAGGTCCGGCGCACCCCCGAATACCCGCTTCCACCAGGCATCTGACGCCGTGCCCGGCACCGTGTCCGGGCCGTTTCGCCGGGTCCCGGCCGGCCGCCCTCGCCCGCCGTCGGCCCGAGGCCGCGCACCGCCCGCGGCCGGTGTTCTACCGTCACGTACGTGCCCTACTTCGACGCGGCCTCCGCCGCCCCGCTGCACCCGGTCGCCCGCGAGGCGCTGCTCGCCTCGCTCGACGAAGGGTGGGCCGACCCGGCCCGCCTGTATCGCGAGGGGCGGCGCGCCCGGCTGCTGCTGGACGCCGCCCGGGAGGCGGCGGCCGAGGCCGTGGGCTGCCGCCCGGACGAATTGGTTTTCACCCCTTCGGGGACACGCGCGGTGCACTCCGGGGTGTCCGGGGCGCTGGCGCCCCGCCGGCGTGTCGGCCGCCGGCTGCTGCACTCCGCCGTCGAGCACTCCTCGGTGCTGCACGCCGCCGAGGTCCACGAGGCGGCCGGGGGCAGCCGGGTGGAGCTGCCGGTGGACCCGGCCGGCCGGGTGGCACCCGGGGAGGTGGCCGCCGCGCTCACCGCGGACACCGCGCTGGTCTGCCTCCAGTCCGCCAATCACGAGGTGGGCACCGAGCAGCCGGTCGGCGAGGTGGCGGAGCTCTGCCGCGAGGCGGGGGTGCCGCTGCTGGTGGACGCGGCCCAGTCGCTGCCGTGGGGGCCGGTGCCCGGTCCCTGGTCCGTGCTGGCGGCGAGCGCCCACAAGTGGGGCGGGCCGCCCGGGGTGGGCCTGCTCGTGGTCCGCAAGGGGACCCGGTTCGCGGCCCAGGGGCCGGCGGACGAGCGGGAGTCGGGCCGCAGCCCGGGCTTCGAGAACCTTCCGGCGATCGTGGCGGCCGCGGCTTCCCTGCGCGCGCTGCGGGCGGACCCGGGGACGGACGGCGAAGCGGCGCGGCTGCGGCGGCTGGTGGACCGGATCCGCGCGCGGGTGCCGGAGCTGGTGCCGGATGTGGAGGTGGTCGGCGACCCGGTGCGCCGCCTGCCGCATCTCGTCACCTTCTCCTGTCTCTATGTCGACGGGGAGACCCTGCTGCACGAGCTGGACCGGGCGGGCTTCTCGGTGTCGTCCGGATCGTCCTGTACGTCCAGCACCTTGACGCCGAGCCATGTGCTGCGGGCGATGGGGGTGCTGTCCGAAGGAAATGTCCGGATCTCGCTGCCGTACGGCGCGCCCGAGGCGGACGTGGAGCGCTTCTTGGAGGTGCTGCCGCGGGTGGTGCGGGCGGTGCGGGAGCGGCTGGGTGTCCCGGCGGAGGAGGGAAGGGACACGCCGGCGGCGGCCGGCGGGGCCCCGCGGACGGACCCCGCGCCACCGGCCGAGGAGCCCGGCGCGGCGGCCGGGCTGGTCGTCGACGCGCTGGGCCGGCGCTGCCCGATCCCGGTCATCGAGCTCGCGAAGGTGATCGGGGAGGTGCCGGTCGGCGGGACCGTGACCGTGCTCTCCGACGACGAGGCGGCCCGGCAGGACATCCCGGCCTGGTGCGCCATGCGCGGCCAGGAGTACGTGGGTGAGCGGGCGGCCGGGCGCGGCGCCGCCTATGTGGTGCGGCGCCGCGCCTGACGCGGTGGGTCAGGCCAGGTGCTGCTGGACCTCGTTCGCGGCCTCGTGGCCGTAGGCCTTGGTGAAGCGGTCCATGAAGTGGCTGCGCTGGAGCTCGTACTCCTGGGTGCCGACGGTCTCGATGACCAGCGTCGCCAGCATGCAGCCGATCTGCGCGGCGCGCTCCAGGCTGACGCCCCAGGCCAGGCCGGACAGGAAACCGGCCCGGAAGGCGTCGCCGACGCCGGTCGGGTCGGCCTTGGCGTTCTCCTCCGGGACGCCGACCTCGATGGCCGGCTCGCCGACCCGCTCGATGCGGACGCCGTTGGCGCCGAGGGTGGTGACGCGGGTGCCGACCTTGCCGAGGATCTCCTCGTCGGTCCAGCCGGTCTTGGACTCGATCAGGCCCTTCTCGTACTCGTTGGAGAAGAGGTAGGCGGCGCCCTCCATGAGGGTGCGGATGGCGTCGCCGTCCATCCGGGCGATCTGCTGGGAGAAGTCGGCCCCGAAGGCGATACCGCGGCTGCGGCACTCCTCGGTGTGCCGGATCATCGCCTCGGGGTCGTCGGCGCCGATGACCACGAGGTCCAGGCCGCCGACCCGCTCGGCCACGTGCTGCAGCTCGATCAGCCGGGCCTCGCTCATCGCGCCGGTGTAGAAGGAGCCGATCTGGTTGTGGTCGGCGTCGGTGGTGCACACGAAGCGCGCGGTGTGCAGGACCTCGGAGATGCGTACGGAGCGGGTGTCGACGCCGTGGCGGTCGAGCCAGGCGCGGTACTCCTCGAAGTCGTTGCCGGCGGCACCGACCAGGATCGGCTGGGTGCCGAGCTGGCCCATGCCGAAGCAGATGTTGGCGGCGACGCCGCCGCGGCGGACGTCGAGCTGGTCGACCAGGAAGGAAAGGGAGACCGTATGCAGCTGGTCGGCGACCAACTGATCGGCGAAGCGGCCGGGGAAGGTCATCAGGTGGTCGGTGGCGATGGAGCCGGTGACTGCGATACGCACGACGGGTCTGCTCCTGCGGAAGGCGTAGGGGCGGGCGGACGTGAAGCAACGCTACCCGGCGGGGTGGCACGCCACCCGGTCATCCCGGACACTTGAACTACTGAAACTACCCAATAGTAGGTCTTTCTCCTCAGTTTATGGCTGCGTACGGTGCCTCTATGACCAAGCCTGTGAAAGCCGTCACACCGTCCCCTGACCCCTCGCCCGCCCGGCAGGACCCGGAGTCGCTCGACGAGCTGCGCGGTGACTGCGCGCGGATGAAGGGCCGCTGGCATGCCGGACGGCGTCCCGCGCCGGCACCGGGGCGGGCCGTCGACCTGCACGGCGTCAAGGTCCCCTCCTCCTCCGCCGCCCTGGTGGAGGGAATGTCCGAGTACGGCGACTGACCACCCGCCCGCCGGGGGCGGATGCGGCCCCTTGGGGAACCGCATCCGCCCCCGCTCCGTCCCATCGGCGTCCACCTCACCGAGGAGGGCACGTCAGATGTTCAGCGGAGCTGAAGGAGCGATGCGGTGAACACCGAGGACAGCAACGACAGCCCGGACCCCACGGAGCGCCGGCGGCGCACCCCGGTGGTAGTCGCCTCGGTGGCCGCCGCGGTGCTGCTGGCCGGGGGCGGCGCGGCGTACTGGGCCTCGTCCGCGTCGGGCGACGGGGGCACCGGCTCGGCCAAGGGCGACCCGCCGCCCCTCGCCCTCGACGGCTACTCCGGCGGCTCGATCGCGGCCGGTGAGCCCAATCCGCAGGGGGCGAAGTACCGGGCGGTGAAGAAGCTGCCCGGCGGGCCGGCCGCCGCGCCCGTCTACCGCCCCAAGGGCGAGATCAGCCGGGAGTCGGTCGAGCGGCTGGCCAAGGCTCTGGACGTGGCCGGAAAGGTCCGTTCGGAGGGCACCGCCTGGAAGGTCGGCGGGCCGACCCGGGACGGCCGCGGCCCCGTCCTGCAGGTGAACAAGACCGGCTCGGGATCCTGGACGTTCTCGCAGTACGGCACCCCTGGCGGCAGCAACTGCCCACTGCCCGCCTCCCCCAAGGGCGGCAAGGGTGAGGACGGGGGCGGTGCCGCCGCGTCGAGCCGGCCCGGCTGTCCGTCGTACCGCGGGGGCGGGGACATCGCCACCGAGGACGACAGCAGCGGCAAGGGCGCGGTGTCGCCGGAGAAGGCCAAGCAGGCGGTGCGGCCGGTGCTGAAGGCGCTCGGCCAGGAGGACGCCAGGATCGATGCGGGCGGGCTGTCCGGCGCGGTGCGGATCGTCACCACGAACCCGGTGCTGGGCGGGCTGCCGACGTACGGCTGGCAGAGCGATCTGCAGGTCGGTTCGGACGGTCAAGTGGTCGGCGGCAGCGGCCAGTTCGCGAACCCGGTCAAGGGTGCGGAGTATCCGGTGCTGAACGCCGACAAGACGCTGGACCGGCTGAACTCGGGCGAGGGCCGCAAGCCGGCCGGCTGCCCCTCGCCGCCCGGGAAGAAGGACAGCAAGGACGGCAAGGCCGGCGGGATCGCGCCGTGCGAGCCGGCGCCGACGAAGGCGCAGCAGCCGTCCGAGGTGACCGGCGCCGTATTCGGGCTCTCGGTGCAGTACGTGGACGGCGGGCAGGCACTGGTGCCGTCGTGGCTGTACGCGGTGCGCCAGCCGGGCGCCGGCAGCGGCCCGGACGCCACCTCGACGGTCGCGCAGCCGGCGGTGAACCCGAAGTACCTGGCCCACCGGGACGGCGGGGGCAGCTCGCAGGGCCCCGGCCACGCGCCCGGGAAGCCGTCCGGGAAGCCCGGGGTGATGGCCCTGGAGTCGTACGGCGTGAGCGACGGCGGCAAGAAGCTGACGGTGCACTTCTGGGGCGGGGTGTGCAGCGTCTACTCGGTGAGTGCCGAGGAGTCGGGCTCGACCGTGCGGACCAAGGTCGTCGGCAAGGACAAGAAGCCCGGCCAGGTCTGCGTGAAGATCGCCAAGGAGTTCACCAAGACCGTGACTCTGCACGAGCCGCTGGACGGCCGGAAGGTGGTCGATGTCTCGACCGGTGAGTCCGTGCCCAAGCAGTAGGGCGCGCCCGCGGGCCGTCGGAGGCGGAGGTCCGGGAGGCGAGGAAGAGGTCCGGGAGGCGCGGAAACAGCGGAAGGCGGCACTCCCCCACTCGGGGGGCGCCGCCTTCCGTACGTGCTGCCCGAACTCCCTAGCTGAAGGAGTCGCCGCAGGCGCAGGAGCCGGTGGCGTTCGGGTTGTCGATCGTGAAGCCCTGCTTCTCGATGGTGTCGACGAAGTCGATGGAGGCGCCGCCCAGGTAAGGGGCGCTCATCCGGTCGGTGACGACCTTCACGCCGTCGAAGTCCTTGACGACATCGCCGTCGAGCGAGCGCTCATCGAAGAAGAGCTGGTAGCGCAGTCCGGAGCAGCCGCCGGGCTGAACGGCCACCCGCAGCGCGAGGTCGTCCCGGCCTTCCTGCTCCAGCAGGCTCTTGACCTTCGACGCGGCCGCGTCGGACAGGATGATGCCGTCGCTGACGGTGGTCTCGTCCTGAACGCTCATCTAGATCTCTCCCGGGTTGTACGGACCGCTTGTCATCGGATGCAACCAGCTGCAACCCACGACGTCCCGGATTAATTCCGGCTGGGCACAACTTGTCGAGAAGCCTTCCGGGCACCGCCCGGGGGCGGCTTCTCCTACTTCGTTCTCCCCATGCTCGCACACCGGCGGACAGGAACAGGTGGCCGAGCACACACGGCGGGTGCGGATGCGTCACATCGACACAAGCGCCATCGTCAAACTGACGTGAAGCAGCTATGATAGATAACGTCAAATAGACGAGAAGGCTTGTGCAAGAGCTGTCCGCAGAAAAGAGAGGGTGCGTGTTGTGACCACCGCCCAGCCCCTGGACGTCCAGCCGACCCCGCTGGCGCTGCTCCTCCTCGGCCGCGAGGCCGACCCGAAGAGCGAGCGCGGCGTGGAGTGCCCCGGCGATCTGCCGGCGCCGTCGGACCCCGACCTCGTCGAGCGCGCCCGCGCGGCCAAGGCGAAGCTCGGGGACAAGGTCTTCGTCCTCGGGCACCACTACCAGCGCGACGAGGTCATCGAGTTCGCCGATGTCACCGGCGACTCCTTCAAGCTCGCGCGGGACGCCGCCGCCCGGCCGGACGCCGAGTACATCGTCTTTTGCGGTGTGCACTTCATGGCGGAGTCGGCCGACATCCTCACCGGCGACGAGCAGCAGGTCATCCTGCCCGACCTGGCCGCCGGCTGCTCGATGGCCGACATGGCCACGGCCGAGCAGGTCGCCGAGTGCTGGGACGTCCTCACCGAGGCCGGCATCGCCGAGCAGGTCGTGCCCGTCTCGTACATGAACTCCTCGGCCGACATCAAGGCCTTCACCGGCAAGCACGGCGGCACGATCTGCACGTCGTCCAACGCCAAGCGCGCGCTGGACTGGGCCTTCGAGCAGGGTGACCCCGCGACGAGCAAGGTCCTCTTCCTGCCGGACCAGCACCTGGGCCGCAACACCGCCGTCCGCGACATGGGCATGTCCCTGGACGACTGCGTGGTCTACAACCCGCACAAGCCGAACGGCGGCCTGACCGTCGAGCAGCTGCGGGCCGCGAAGATGATCCTGTGGCGCGGGCACTGCTCGGTGCACGGCCGGTTCTCGCTGGACTCGGTGAACGACGTCCGCGCGCGCATCCCCGGCGTGCACGTCCTGGTCCACCCCGAGTGCAAGCACGAGGTCGTGGCGGCCGCGGACCAGGTCGGTTCGACGGAGTACATCATCAAGGCCCTGGAGGCCGCCCCGCGCGGCTCGAAGTGGGCCATCGGCACCGAGCTGAACCTCGTCCGCCGGCTGGCCAACCGCTTCGCCGCGGAGGACAAGGAGATCGTCTTCCTCGACAAGACGGTCTGCTTCTGCTCGACGATGAACCGCATCGACCTCCCGCACCTGGTGTGGACGCTGGAGTCGCTCGCCGCCGGGAAGGTCGTCAACCGCATCGAGGTCGACAAGGAGACCGCCGGCTTCGCGAAGCTGGCGCTGGAGCGGATGCTGGCGCTGCCGTAGCGGCCGCGGACGACGATGGAGCGGCCACCTCTCCCCCGCGGGCGGGGCGGCCGCTCAGCGCTCCCGGCGCCGGCGCGGCGGCCGCTCGGCCGTACCGGTCCCGGACGCGGCGCCGGAGACGGCCTCCAGGGTCCAGCGGACCTTGTCGCCGCCCTTGATCGCGGTGTGGCAGGGCCCCGTCGTGATCTTCTTCTCGTTCACGTACGCGTTCCACTTCTTGGTGCTGTCCGCGACGTCGCCGTGGATCTCGGTGACCACGTAGTCCTGGGTGGCGGTGTCCCAGCTCGCCCGTACCCCGCCGAGGCCGTAGATGCGGTCGGCGTCGACCAGGGCGGTCAGGGGCGTGGGGCTGACGCCGTCGGCCGCGCAGTAGAGGCCGCCGAACAGGGAGCGCGGGCCGGTCCGGACCAGTCCCACACTGGCGGTGTACGACCCGCCGGTGACCGCCACGCGAACGGCGGCGGTGGAGGTGTCGGCGCCGGCGGGCGCGGCGGCCGAGAGAGCCAGCGGGAGCAGCAGCGCGGCAGCGGTGACGGGGACGGCCCTGCGGGCCGGGGCGTGCGGCACGCTCGCTCACCTTTCGTCGGTTCGGCAACCATCAGCCACCAAACCATCGCTCCCCGCGATCGGCGAGAGGTGCACCCCCGAACGCGTATGCCGCCCGGACGGCGGGCAGGGCGGGCCGGGCGTCGGCGTCGCGCTTCGGTCTAGAGATAGATCTGCTGACGGCAGGCGCGGCAGCAGGTCCGCCCCTCGCAGAGCCTGGTCTCGCCGTGATCGCACGGCTCCGGCAGCCGGTCGCCCCGGCTGTCGGCGATCCGTAAGACATCCCGCAGTGCCCCGTGGAGCACGGCCGCGGTGCGGCGCAGCTCTTGGGGATCCGGGCCCGGCGCGGCGAACAGCAGCTCGGCCTCGGCCAGCACGGTTCCGGCGGCCGTGAGCACCTCGTCCTCGACATCGTCGGCGAGCTGGGACAGCCGGCTGTGGGGATCGTCGGTGCTCAGATAGCACGGCGCCCCGTCCGACCTGGTCCAGGGAAGCAACCGCGGCGGCGAACTCTCGAACATATGGCCCGCTTTCTTGATGTCGATCCGTCTGCTTACCGTGTGTATCGCCGCGGCCACCCTGGAGGACATGGCCGCAACACCCTTGTTCCGTACATGTGTTGAGCTGGGACGACCGAGAGCTGACGCAGATGAAGTTCACCTCGAAGGAACTGACCCCGTACCTGTCCGCCCGCCACTACTTCGGATCCGAACAGCGCCGCCACCGTGAGCGCGCACAGCTGTCGCTGATGCAGCTGGCGGCCATCGTCAACTTCAGCAAGAGCACGCTGGCGCGCGTGGAAACGGCGGAGTTGATGCCCCCGCCGGAACTCCCCTCCGCGCTCGACGCGGCCTTCGGCACGGAGACGTACTTCCACGGCTTGTACCAACTGGCCAGGCGGGAGGCGCATCCGGATCAGTACCGGCGCTATATGGACTTCGAGGCACAGGCCGCGGTCATCGAGCAGTACGGAGGCCAGGTGGTACCCGGCCTGCTGCAGACCAGGACGTACGCGCAGACCTTCCTGAGCCGCCAGGAAAGTCTGTCCCCGGAAGAGGTCGAGCAACGGGTCGACGCCCGCATGTCGCGTCAGGAACGGCAACGGTCGCAGGCACCGCCCTACCGCTGGGCGATCCTCGACGAAGCCGTGCTCTGCAGGGAGTTGGACGGCGAATCAGCGATGTACGAGCAGTTGGCCTCATTGCTGGCACAGGTGGATACGCCCTACTGCAAGATTCAGGTGGTTCCGTTCCGGCTCGGGCTGCATGCGCTGATGGGTGGCGCCCTGACCCTGCTGTCCCAGCCCGACGGGTCAACGGTGGCTTACGAAGAAGGTATTGAGGCCGGTCACTTGTACGAGGCCCCCGATATCGTGAGCAAGTGGCAGCGGCAGTACGAGGTACTGCGCGCGAACGCCCTCTCTCTCACGGAGTCGGCGAACCTGATTCGGAAGGCAATGGAGGACCACAGGCCATGCGACACGCCCCAGTCAACCTGAGCGGCGCCCAGTGGCGCAGGAGCAGCTACAGCAACTCCAACGGCGGTGAATGCGTCGAGGTCGCCGACGACTACCCCGGCCTCGTCCCCGTCCGCGACAGCAAGAACCCCCACGGCCCGGCCCTCCTCGTCCCGGCCGCCGCCTGGACCACGTTCGTGGACTCCCTCAAGGGCCGGAGCTAGAGGGGCCGCATCACGGCGGCACGGGCACCTCACGAGGAAGCGGCGGACCTGTTCCGAAACGCTATGGAGGACCACAAACCATGTGACACACAATCGAGTTGAGCGCGGCTCGCTGGCGCAAGAGCAGCTACAGCAACACCAACGGGGGCAGCTGCGTCGAGGTCGCCGACGGCTTCCCCGGCCTCGTCCCCGTCCGCGACAGCAAGAACCCCCACGGCCCGGCCCTCCTCGTCCCGGCCGCCGCCTGGACCATGTTCGTGGACTCGCTCAAGGAGCTGGGCTAGGCACACCCGCACGGCTCGTCCCGGCGCACCGCCGGGACGAGCCGTGCGTCACAGCGACACGCGCTGCCCCTCGGGGGTGACCGTGATGCGGTAGTGGTGGCGGGGCGGGCTGCCCTGGGCGGTCCAGGCGCGGTAGGCGGCTTCCACCTCGTCCCACAGGCGGCGGGGGCCGTGCTGTTCGGTCTCGTAGGTGTCGCGGCCGGGTACGTATTCGACGGTCGCCCAGGAGGTGCGGGCGTCGTCGAAGAGCCAGTAGGTGGCCTCGTCGCTGCCGTCGTCGGCGGGGCACAGCAGCGGCCAGGCGTCGCGCACCCGCAGTCCGACGGCGAAGCGGGCGTGCAGGTCGTCCTCCAGGATCCGAGGGTCGACGGTCGTCGTCGCGCGCTCGCCCTCCTCTCCGTGGTACCAGTCCCTGATCCTGCCGTAGGAGCGGCGCTGCTGACGGGCCCACATGAAGGCCGGGCGGCCGATGAAGCGGCCGGTGGCCCGCCCGTCGCGGACGGTCAGGGTCGCGAACGAGAAGGAGTGGAACGAGGAGCCCCACGGGGTGAGGATCGTGCCGCCCGGCGCGGTCTGTGCCACCCAGGCGTAGGGGATGTCGCGCACCGTGCAGGTGGCGATGGTGCGGTCGAAGGGCGCGCGCCCGGGGACGCCGGCCAGACCGTCGCCGCACTCCATATGGGGACGCAGACCGGCCCGGGCGAGGTTGTCGCGGGCGAGGTCGTGCAGGGCCTTGTCGGTCTCGATGGTGGTGGTGCGGTCCTCGCCGAGCCGGTGGGCCAGCCAGGCGGCGTGGTAGCCGGTGCCGGTGCCGATCTCCAGTACCGCGTCGCCGTCCCGGACGACCGAGGCCATGTCGAGCATCAGGGAGGGCATGGACGTCGAGCAGGTCGGGACGGGGACCTGACCGGAGGCGGCCCGGCCGTCGTTGTGCTGGGTGACGAGGGGCAGGTCGGCGTAGACCATCCGCCGCCACTCCTCCTCGTCCGCGGAGCGGGAGACCGTGCGCTCCCCCACCTCGAAGGTGTCCGGGACGAAGTGCGCCCGGTCGACCGCGGCGACGGACGGGGCCCACTGGGGCGTCAACGCGCCCTTGTTGCGCAGGATTTCCACCAGCCGGTCCGGCGAGGACATGGCGCGCCCCCTACTTCTTCGGCGGGTCGGTCACCGGCTTGGTCCACCGGCCGTCGGACTCCTTCGGACTCTGCTGCTTGTCGCCGTCCGTGCCGCCCTTGCCGTCACCGTGCTTCCCCATGTGTGCCCCCTTCGTCGATGGCGGGATCCCCCGTGCCGGGCTTCCACCGTCAGGGGATGCCCAGCACGATGCCCCCGCAAGCACCGGCCTGCGGGGGCATCGTTTCTGCGCCGGGAACCGTCAGACGGTCGCCGGCTCCGGGGTGCGGTCGTCCTCCCCGGTCTGCGGGCCGGAGGTGCCGCCCCGCTTCGCGGCCTTCTTCGTCGCCCGGCGCTCCTTGCGGAGCTCGATCATCGCGTAGAGCGTCGGGACGAGGAGGAGGGTGAGGAGGGTGGAGGTGATCAGACCGCCGATCACGACCACGGCGAGCGGCTGGGAGATGAAGCCGCCGTCGCCCGTGATGGACAGCGCCATCGGGAGCAGCGCCATGATCGTGGCGAGCGCCGTCATCAGGATCGGGCGCAGCCGGTGGCGGCCGCCCTCGATGACCGCTTCGACGACCCCGTAACCCTGCGACCGGTACTGGTTGATGAGGTCGATCAGCACGATGGCGTTGGTGACCACGATGCCGATCAGCATCAGCATGCCGATCATCGCCGGGACGCCCAGCGGGGTGCCGGTGGCGACCAGCAGGCCGATCGCGCCGGTCGCCGCGAAGGGGATCGAGACGAGGAGGATCATCGGCTGGATCATCGAGCGGAAGGTGGCCACCAGGAGCATGAAGACGATGGCGATGGCCGCCAGCATCGCCAGGGCGAGCGAGGAGAACGCGTCGGACTGGTCCTGGGAGACACCGCCGATGGTCGCGGTGGCACCTTCCGGCAGCTTCAGCGCGTCGATCTTCTTCTGCAGCTCGGCGCTGACCGCGCCGGTGTTGTCGCCGGTCGGCTTGGCGGTGATGGTCGCCGAGCGGGCGCCGTCGATCCGGGTCATCTGGACCGGACCGGGGACCGTCTGCACGGTGGCGAGGCTGCTGAGCTTCGCCGGGCCGGACGGGGTCGGGACGGTCAGGTTCTTCAGCTCGCCCTCGGTGGTGGCCGGGTGGGCCGACTTGACGACGATGTCCCGCTCGGTGTCGCCCAGGACGGCCTTGCCGCTGGTGGTGCCGCGGACCGCCTGGGTCACCGCGGCGCCGAGCGAGGCCTGGTCGTAACCGGCCTCGGCCGCCTTGGCGTTGGGCTTCACGGAGATCCGGGGCACGCTCTGGGAGAGGTCGCTCTGGACGTCGGTGACGTGGTCGAGGCCGGCGACCGTCTTGCGGACCTGCTCGCCGGCCGTCTTCAGGACATCGGCGTCACCGGCCTTGACGACCACGCTCAGGTTCTGGCTGCCGAAGCCGCCGCCGGTGGCGAAGCTGGTGTCGCCGATGGACTTGCCGAGCTTGTCGAGGTCGGCGCGCAGCGCGTTGGTGACCTTGTCGGAGTCCGCGGAGTCCTTCAGCTTGAGCTGGTAGGAGGCCTGGTTGGCGCCGGTGCCGCCGCCGAAGGCCGCCATGAAGCCGGAGGAGCCGACGGTGACCTGGTAGTCGGCGATGTCGTCGTTGGCCGCGAGCACCTTCTCGACCCGCTTGGCCTGCTTGTCGGCCGCGTCCAGGCTGGTGCCGGGCTTGAGTTCCTGCTTGAGGGTGAGGGTGTCCTGGGCGCCCTGGTCGAGGAAGTTGGTCTTGAGCAGGGGGCCCATGGCGAAGGTGCCGAGGAGGACCACCACGGCGATGACCAGACTGGTGAACCGGCGGCGGGTGGCGAACCGCAGGACCGGGACGTAGAAGCGCTGGAGGGGGCTCTTGGCCTCCTTCTCCTCGGCCGCCCGGCGCAGATCGTCCACCGTGGTGCCCTCGGGGATCTGCGGAGCCCGCAGGAACCAGTAGGACAGCACCGGGACGACGGTCAGGGAGACGATCAGGGAGGAGAGCAGGGCGACGGTCACCGTCACCGAGAAGGAGCCGAACAGCGCGCCGATCATGCCGCCGACCACGCCGATCGGGAGGAAGACCGCGACCGTGGTGAGGGTGGAGGACGTGACCGCTCCGGAGACCTCCTTGACGGCGTTGAGGATGGCCTCGCGGCGCTCCTCGCCGTAGCCCAGGTGCCGCTTGATGTTCTCCAGGACGACGATGGAGTCGTCGACGACGCGGCCGATCGCGATGGTCAGCGCGCCGAGGGTGAGCATGTTGAGGGAGAGGTCACCGGTCCACAGCACGATCAGGGTGATGACGACCGAGAGCGGGATGGAGACCGCGGTCACCAGTGTGGAGCGCAGGCTGAGCAGGAAGACCAGGATGACGATGACCGCCATGGCGAGGCCGAGCAGGCCCTCGGTGGTCAGCGAGTCGATCGACTTGGAGACCTGCGGCCCCTGGTCGGAGGCGACCGTGATGTGGGTGCCCTTGCCCAGGTTCTGACGGATCTTGGAGAGCTTGTCCTTGACGCCGTCGGAAATGGCGACCGCGCTGCCGTCCTTGTCCATCGTCACGTTCACGGCGAGGCTGGGCTTGCCGTCGGTGCGGGTCAGGGACGTCGGAGTGGCCTGCTCCTCCTTGACGGTGGCGACATCGCCGAGGCGGACCGCGGCGCCCGGACGCCCGCCCGCGGACGGGCCGCTGCCGGCGGAGGGCGCACCACCGGCGGCCGCACCGCCCGAGGACGCGTCACCGCCGGCGGACGCACCGCCGCCCGCGCCGCCGCCCGCCGACGGGGCGAGCTTCAGGTCCTTGATCTGCCCGACGGAGGTGAAGCCGGCGCCGACCTGAACGGTCTTGCTCTTGCCGTCCTCGGAGAACGAGCCGGCGGGCACCGAGGTCCCGCCGTTCTGCAGCGCCTGGCCCAGTGACTGGGTGCTCAGCCCGGCGGCGGCGAGCTTCTTGTCGTCGGGGGTGACGGCGACGATCCGGTCCTGGGCACCGTCCACGCTGACCTGGCTGACGCCGTCGATGTTCTTCAGGTCCGGTACGACGCTGCGGTTGAGCTGGTCGGCCAGCGTCTGCTGGTCCTTGGAGTCGGAGGAGACGGCGAGGACCACGGTGGGGATGTCGTCGGTCGAGCCGGACACCACCTGCGGGTCGACGTCCTTGGGCAGTTTGGCGCGGGCGCGGTTCACGGCCTGCTGGACATCGGCGACCAGGCGCTTGGAGTCGTTGCCGTAGTCGAACTGCGCCATGATGACGCCCGAGCCCTCGCTCGACGTCGAGGTGACGGACTTGATGCCGTCGACCCCCTGGACGCCGTCCTCGAGGGGTTCGATCACCTGCTTCTCGACGACATCGGGCGAGGCGCCCTGGTAGGGGGCCAGCACGGACACCATCGGGAGTTCGATGGACGGCAGGAGCTGCTGCTTGAGCTGCGGGATCGCAATGGCGCCAAAGGCGATCGCCACGATCGACATCAGCGCTATCAGGCCCCGTTGTACGAGGCTGAGGCGGGACAGCCAGGACATGGTGGGGTCACTCTCTTCTGTTCCGAAAGGGCGGCGGGGCCTGCTCAGGCCCGACGACAGGGGCCTTTGCAGCCCACCTCAACCTTCCGGCACGCCCTGGCCGGATTTCCTCGCTCGCAGGTCGGTTTCCGGTCGGGGGGTGTACCGCGTTCGGAGTACGTTTACTCCACCCTTACTGCACCCTCGGGCGTACGAGCCCCGACTCGTAGGCGATGACCACCAACTGGGCGCGGTCGCGGGCGCCGAGTTTGGCCATCGCACGGTTCACATGCGTCTTGACGGTGAGCGGGCTGACCTCGAGCTGCTCGGCGATCCCGTCGTTGGACAGCCCGCCGGCCACCAGCGTCAGCACCTCCCGCTCCCGGCCGGTCAGCGTCGCCAGCCGCCCGGTGGCCCGCCCGCCGTCACCCGAACCGCTGCCCTGCGCCAGGAACTTGGCGATCAGGCCCTTGGTCGCCACCGGTGACAGCAGCGCCTCACCGGCCGCAGCGATCCGGATGGCGTGCAGCATCTCGTCCGGTTCGGCGCCCTTGCCGAGGAAGCCGCTGGCGCCGTTGCGCAGCGCCTGCACCACATAGTCGTCGGCCTCGAACGTCGTCAGGATGACCACCCGGACCCCGGTGAGATCGGGGTCCTCACTGATCAGACGGGTGGCCGCCAGGCCGTCCACGCCGGGCATCCGGATGTCCATCAGGACCACGTCGGGGCGCTCGGCCCGGGTCAGTTCATAGGCGCCCGCGCCGTCGCAGGCCTCCCCCACGACCCGCATGTCCGCTTCGGAGTCGACCAGCACCCGGAACGCGCTGCGCAGCAGCGCCTGGTCATCGGCGAGCAGCACCCTGATCGTCATGTCGTCTCCCCCGTACGGACGGACTGCAGTGGAAGGGTCACCCGCACCTGGAAGCCGCCGGCCGCGCGGGGGCCGGTCTCGACGGTGCCGCGCAGCGCGAAGACCCGCTCGCGCATCCCGATCAGGCCGTGGCCGCCGCCGCTGTCCTCGGTCCCGCCGGGGCGGTCCGGATCCGCGGACGGCCGCTCGCCGCCCTTCTGGCGCGGTACACCGGCCCGGCCCGCGCCGTCGTCCAGGACGGTGACGGTCAGCGCGGTGTCGGAGTGGACGATCCGGACCGTGGCCCGGGCCCCCTCCCCGGCGTGCTTGTGGACGTTGGTCAGCGCTTCCTGGACCACGCGGTAGGCGGTGAGGTCGACGGAGGCGGGCAGCGGCCGGGGCGAGTGCGGGATCTCCAGATCGACGGGAATGCCGGCGCGGACGAACCCGTCGACGAGCTGGTCCAGGACGCCCAGGCCCGGGGCCGGCTCGGTCGGCGCCTTCGGATCGCCGGACTGCCGCAGCAGGCCGACGGTGGTGCGGAGTTCCTCCAGCGCCGAGCGGGACGCCTCGCGCACATGCGCCAGCGCCTCCTTGGCCTGGTCGGGACGGTTGTCCATGACGTGCGAGGCGACCCCGGCCTGGACGTTGACCAGGGCGATGTGATGGGCGACGACGTCGTGCAGCTCGCGGGCGATCCGCAGGCGCTCCTCGGCGACCCGGCGCCGGGCCTCCTCGTCGCGGGTGCGCTCGGCGCGTTCGGCGCGCTCCCGGATGGCGTCGACGAAGGCGCGGCGGCTGCGGACCGCGTCACCGGCCGCCGCGGCCATGCCGGTCCAGGCGAAGAGCCCGATGTTCTCCTGCGCGTACCAGGGGCGGGGCCCGTAGAGCATCGCGGCGGCGGTCAGCACGACGACGGTCAGCGCGCCGACCCGCCAGGTGGTGGGGCGGTCGGTGCGGGAGGCCAGTCCGTAGAGGGCGATCACGGTGACGGCGGCCACCGGGACCCCCTGGGAGCCGGTGCGGGTGAACAGCTCCCCGAGGGTGAGCACGACCGTCACCGCGAGAACCGTGCGCGGCAGCCGGTGGCGCAGGACCAGGACGACACAGGCCAGCGCGGCCAGCGCCACGCCGACGGCGGACAGCTCGTGGCGGACGAATCGCGCGCCCTGCGAGCCGTGCGGACCGGCCATCGCACCGGACAGGATGGTCCCGAAGGCGACGATGACCACGAGGGCGTCCCACGCGCGCGGATGCGTGCGGTGCCACTGGAAGCGGCCGGCGCGCGTCGTGTCCGGGCGGGGATCGAGGAGGCTCACAAGAGCAAACGGTAGCGCCCCGGTCCTCGAGGGGCCGGGGCGCTGTGCGCTGGAGTGGAGTGACCGGGCGATGCCCGGCCGGAATTCAGCCCGGGATCAACCCGTCGTCACTGAGCATTTCCCGGACCTCGCCGAGGGAGGCCTCCGGGGACGGCAGGATGAGGGCGGACGGTTCGAGGGCGTCGTCGGGAAGCGGTGTGCCCAGGCGGCGCACCGCGTCGAGCAGGGCGCCGAGGGTGCGCCGGAAGCCTTCTTCGTCGCCGCTCTCCATCTCGGCGAGCAGCTCATCGTCCAGCTTGTTGAGCTCGGTGAAGTGGGCGTCGTCCAGCTTCACCTGGCCCTCCCCCATGATCCGTACGATCACGACGGTCTCCCTTGGTCCGGTCCGACGATCTCTGCGAGGCTAGCCGCCGCGGACCGTCACTGCTTGTCGAAACGCGGCTGGTCCTGCGGCCGGGCGGGCTGGGCCCCGCCGTTCTGGCCGCTCTCGAGGGCCTGCTGGCCGTCGGACGAACCTCCGGCGAGCTCGGCCTTCATCCGCTGCAGCTCCAGTTCGACATCGCTGCCACCGGAGAGCCGGTCCAGCTCGGCGGTGATGTCGTCCTTGGCCATGCCGGACGGGTCGTCCAGCGCGCCGGAGGCCATCAGCTCGTCGATGGCACCGGCCCTGGCCTGCAGCTGCGCGGTCTTGTCCTCCGCACGCTGGATGGCCATGCCGACGTCGCCCATCTCCTCGGAGATGCCGGAGAAGGCCTCGCCGATCCGGGTCTGCGCCTGGGCGGCCGTGTACGTGGCCTTGATCGTCTCCTTCTTGGTGCGGAACGCGTCGACCTTGGCCTGCAGCCGCTGGGAGGCGAGGGTGAGCTTCTCCTCCTCGCCCTGCAGGGTCTGGTGCTGCGTCTCCAGGTCGGTGACCTGCTGCTGCAGCGCGCTGCGGCGGGTCAGCGCCTCACGGGCCAGGTCCTCGCGGCCGAGCGCCAGCGCCTTGCGGCCCTGGTCCTCCAGCTTGCTGGACTGGCCCTGGAGCTGGTTGAGCTGCAACTCCAGGCGCTTGCGGGAGGTCGCCACGTCGGCGACCCCGCGGCGCACCTTCTGCAGCAGCTCCAGCTGCTTCTGGTACGAGTAGTCGAGGGTCTCGCGCGGGTCTTCGGCCCGGTCCAGGGCCTTGTTGGCCTTCGCGCGGAAGATCATCCCCATCCGCTTCATGACACCATCGCTCATGGGCCTCGCGCGCCCCCTTCTGGCCGAGTCACCTCGGGCTTAGGCTCCAGCACATCTACAGACCCCACAGTACGGGCCCTGGTTCCATTACCGCACTGTTCGCGCCCGGATGCGCTCCTCCTCCAGGACGATCGCGGGCGCCGCTCCTCCCGCGCAGGGAGTAGTGGAGAGTCCGGACCATCGGCGTGATGTCCGCTCTGACCGGGTATGCGGCGTCGGCGGTCCTGGTGAAACGGTACGGCCGGGGGTGCTCCGTTGCCGGATCGTGCCCGTCGGACCGTGGTCCCACCGCGGCGAGCACGTATCTTGGGTGTTGTGTTCCGAAGCCGTTCGAAGGATGAGCAGGCCGCGACCGCCAAGGTGACCGCGGACCAGCCCCAGCAGCCCCGCGATCCGGAGGCCCCCAAGGGCCGCCCGACGCCCAAACGCAACCAGGCGCAGTCGCAGCGCCGCTCCCGTGCGCACACGCCGGCCAACCGCAAGGAAGCGACCAAGGCCCAGCGTGAGGCCCGCCGTACCGACATGGCCCGTCAGCGCGAGGCGCTGGCCAACGGCGATGAGCGGTATCTGCCGGTGCGCGACAAGGGGCCGGTGCGCCGGTTCGCGCGGGACTATGTCGACTCCCGCTGGTGCGTCGCCGAGTTCTTCCTGCCGATGGCCGTGGTGATCCTGGTGCTCACCATGATCCGGGTGCCCTCGATCCAGAGCATCGCGCTGCTGCTGTGGCTGGTGCTGATCGTGCTGATCGTGCTCGACTCGGTGCTGATCTGGTTCCGTATGGGCAAGCGGCTGGAGGAGCGCTTCCCGAACGAGAACCTCAAGGGCGTGAAGGCGTACGCGGTGATGCGCACGCTCCAGATGCGGCGGCTGCGGCTGCCGAAGCCGCAGGTCAAGCGGGGTCAGCGACCCTGACCGGCGGGTTCGCTCCGATGGTGCGGACGTGAACGCGGCGCGGCCGGCCCCTCTGTGGGGGCCGGCCGCGCCGCGTTCGCGCGCTCAGCCCTCGGCGTCCGCGTGCAGGCTCATCGGGCCCGCGTAGATCTCCGTGCCGTCCTCGAAGAGCCTGACCTGGTCGACGCCGCCCTCAAGGAGGGCCTTCCACTCCTCGCCGATCCAGGACTCCGCGTCGCCCTGCGTGGTGAACTCCTCCGGCTGCACGGCGGGCGCCGCCTCCGCGCCGTCCGCCGTCTCGAACCGCCACGTCCACGCCATGTCCGCCTCCTGGATCCCACCGGGTACGAGTCCGTGCCACCGCGGAAGTGGTCCTGCCACGTTGCGCGGTGCCGTGCTTCCGTGCTGATCGGCAGCCTAACGGCCGTGTCGAGTCCGCCCCCGCCGCGCTCACCGCGGCCGGACGCGAGAAACTCGGCGGTGTGGATGTGACTCTCCTCGGCACCGGGGCCCCGCAGGGGCTGCCGCGCCCCGGCTGCCCGTGTGCCGCCTGTGCGACCGCCGTCGGCGACGGGGCGCGGGCGGCGACCGCGCTGCTCGTCGACGGCGTGCTGCTGATCGATCTGACGCCGGGGCCGGCCTTCGCGGCCGCCCGGGCCGGGCGGTCGCTGGCGGGCGTCCGGCAGGTACTGCTCTCGCATCCGCACGACGGCCCGGCGATGGAGGTGCCGGCCGGGCTGCCGCAGCCGGGCCGGGTCGCCGACGGGCGGGAGCTGGCCCTGCTCGACGGGCACCGGGTGCGGGCGGTCGCGGTGGACATCCCGGGCACCGGCTATGAGATCTCCGGCACCGACGGCGAGCGGCTGCTGTATCTGCCGCCGGGCGCGGCACCGGCCGGGCTGCCGGGCGGCACCGGCCGGGCGGCGGGCGGCGGTGACCGCGGCCAGGGCGGCGCGGGGCCCTACGACCTGGTGCTGCTCGATGTGCTGGAGCGGCCGGACGCGCTGGCCCGGCTGCGGGCGGGCGGCCTGGTCGACGCGGCGACGGATGTGGTCGCGGTGCACGTGGATCACGGCGTGCCGCCGGGGCCCGAGCTGCACCGCAGGCTGGCGGCGGTGGGTGCCCGCGCGGTGGCGGACGGCAGTTCGCTGGTGGTCGGTGAGTATCACGCGGTGCCGGATCTGCCGCGGCGCACGCTGGTGCTGGGCGGGGCGCGCAGCGGGAAGTCGGTGGAGGCGGAACGGCGGCTCGCGGCCTTCCCGGACGTGGTGTACGTGGCCACCGGGGGGACCCGGGACGGCGACGAGGACTGGGCGCAGCGGGTCTCGCTGCACCGCGAGCGGCGCCCGGGCAGCTGGCGGACGGTCGAGACGTGCGATCTGGTGCCGCTGCTGGAAGCGGGGAGGCCGGGGAAGACAGCCGCCCCGGCCGGGCAGGAAGCGGCCGGGGCTCGGCGGGACGCCGGCGCCGTGTGGCCCGGTGTGGAGGCCGCGGGTCCCGGGGCGGATGCCGCCGGGGCCGTCGCGGGGTCCGGGGCCGGCCGGGCGGCCGATGCCTCGCCGCTGCTCATCGACTGTCTGGCGCTGTGGCTGACGCATGTCATGGACGAGGTCGGGGCGTGGGACGACGAGACGTGGGAGGCCGGGGGCCGGCAGGCGCTGCGGGAGCGGACCGACGCACTGGTGGCGGGGGTGCGCGCGACCCCGCGGCCGGTGGTGGCGGTCAGCAACGAGGTCGGCTCCGGAGTCGTCCCGGCGACGCCGGCGGGCCGCCGGTTCCGCGACGAACTGGGGCGGCTGAACGCGGCGTTCGCCGCGGAGTGCGAGCAGGTGCTGCTGGTCGTCGCGGGCCAGGCGCTTGCGCTGCGTGGATGACGGATGCCCGGCGGGGCCCGTGTCCGCTTGCCCCGGGGTGCGGCGCCGGGTGCTCTTGAGGTGTGAGTGAATCCGAGCGGACCCGGCCCCAGACTGATGCACCGGCCGGGCGGGCCGCGTCGCCCGCCCGGGAGCCGGGGGCGCGCGGGCGGCGATTCGACGCGGCCGTCCGCGCCTATCTGGAGCGGTACCCGCAGGCCACGGTGGTCGCGCTCGGGGAGGGCCTCGATACCGGTGATACCGGCTTCTGGCGGCTGGACAACGGGCGGCTGACCTGGCTGACGGTGGTGGTGCCGGAGGCCGCGGCGGTGCGCCGGATGCTGCTGCCGGACGGGCCCCGGCGGCGTACGGTCGCCTGCGCGGCGGGCGGCCACGGCTGGCTGGACGCCGTGCGGGAACCGCAGCGCGGGGTCATCGTCACCGCGCCGGGGGTGCTGATGCGGCTGTCGCCGGCGGCGGTGCGGGCGCTGCTGGCGGCGTGTGCGGAGCGGTTTCCCGGTGGTGCGCTGGTCTTTGACGCCCTGCCACGGCTGACCGCGGCGCTGGCCCGGCGGGCCGCGGCCGCGCCGGGCGGCGGCCGGCGGCCGGCTCCGGTGCGCTGGGGGCTGGACCGCGGTGACCTGCCGCGGGTGGCGGGTACGCACCCGGGGATCGCCGCGGTGCGCGAGGTCGCGCCGGTGCCGGCACCGGGCCGGGCGGGGCGGCCGGCGGCGTGGGTCCTGCCGTCGTGGCTGGGGCAGCGGGCGCCGGTGCTGCGGGCGCTGACGCCCCTGGTGTGCGAGGTGCGCTTCGCGGGAGCCCGTTCCCCCCGACGTGCCTCGTCAGCGGTGAGTTGACGGTAATCTGCGCCCAATGAGCGCCCTGAATCTCGATGACTTCGCCCACCTGATCGAGCGCCCCGACGGCGGGGTACGCCGCACCGCCGAGGAGCGGCGGGCGCGCCTGGCCGTGCCGCCGGGGGCGCTGGGCCGCCTCGACGAGCTGGGCGAGTGGCTGGCCGCCGCGCAGCAGCAGGTGCCGGTGCGGCCCGTCGCGCGGCCGCGGGTGCTGCTGTTCGCGGGCGATCACGGTGTGGCGAAGCTGGGTGTCTCGGCCCGGCCGGCGGGGACCACCAGGGATCTCGTACGGGCCGTGCTGGACGGTGCGAGCCCGGCGGCGGTGCTGGCCCGCGGCGCGGGGGCGCAGCTGCGGGTGGTCGATCTGGCGGTGGACTGCGAGCCCGGGGAGCTGCCCGAGGAGGTCACCCGGCACCGGGTGCGGCGCGGTTCGGGGCGGATCGACATCGAGGACGCGCTGACGGCCGAGGAGGCCGAGGCCGCGTTCCGGACCGGGATGGCCCTCGCGGACGAGGAGGCGGACGCCGGCACCGATCTGGTGGTGCTGGGCGATCTGAGCGTCGGCGGGACGACGGCGGCGAGCACCCTGATCGCCGCGCTGTGCGGCACGGACGCCTCGGTGGTCACGGGGCGGGGCGGGGCCCCCATCGACGATCTGGCGTGGATGCGCAAGTGTGCGGCGATCCGCGACGCCCTGCGGCGGGCCCGTCCGGTGCTCGGCGATCAGCTGGAGCTGCTGGCCGCGGTCGGCGGCGCGGATCTGACCGCGATGACCGGCTTTCTGCTGCAGAGCGCGGTGCGCCGCACCCCGGTGATCCTGGACGGGGTGGTCTCGGCGGCCTGTGCGCTGGTGGCGCAGCGGGTGGCGTTCCGGGCGCCGGACTGGTGGGTGGCCGGGCAGGCGAGCGGGGAGCCGGCGCAGGCGAAGGCGCTGGACCGGATCGCGCTCAACCCTTTGCTCGACCACGGCGTCACTGCGGGTGAGGGGACGGGGGCACTGCTCGCCCTGCCACTGGTGCAGGCGGCCGCGGCCCTGGCGGCGGAACTGCCCGTGCGCGACTGACCCGGCACCGGCCCACCGCGGCCGGCCGCCGGGACGAAGCGACCGGACGAGCGCCCCTTTGCGGGCGCTCGTTGCTTCCTGCCGTACCGGACCACCGGTGTGCGCCCCATAAGATCGCGCTTTACACGTTTTATGGGAGACATCGCTTGAGTCCGGAGGAAGGCCGCTCGCGCGGTCCATGGTCACGGCGTGGTGCCGGTTTCGGAATCTGGTATCTGCGTACGGTCACGTTCATCAATGTGCTGAGTGCGGTGTGGGTGTCGTTCGGTAACGGCATCCGCCGGCACAACAGCGCGGAATTCTTCACTCCGTATCTGCTGACGGCGGGCTTCGCCTCCGGCGCCTTCTCACTCTTCCTCTGCATCACCCTGCGGCGGCGCAAGCGGGCGGCGTGGATTTTGAATCTGGTGCTCTCCGCTCTGCTGATGCTGCTGTTCGGCGTCGTGCTGGCCTCGTTCCCGGAGTTCCGCGAACATGTGCAGAACTGGGTGTCGCTGGGGCTGACCGCGCTGTTCGTCGCCGCCTTGGTGGTCGGACGCCGGGAGTTCTACGCCAAGGGCGACCGCTCGAATCCGAAACTGGCGGCGGCGGTCGCGGCCGGCGGCCTGCTGGTCGCCTCGCTGCTCGCGGCGCTGCTGGTGAGCGCCACCAACACCGCGGACGGCCCCTCGACTTTCGTGCAGCGCTGGCGCTACGGCCTGATGCGGCTGGTGTCGCTGGCCGCCGACGACCGGGCGTTCCCGGAGATCACCACCCCGAACTGGGTCAATGTCGCGATCAATGTGCTGAGCACGCTGCTGCTGGTCGCGGTCCTGTGGGCGGCCTTCCGCTCGGTCCGCACCACCGACGCGCTCACCGCGGACGACGAGGAGCGGCTGCGCGGGCTGCTGACCCGGCACGGCGACCGCGACTCGCTGGGCTACTTCGCGCTGCGCCGCGACAAGAGCGTGCTGTTCTCCCCCAGCGGCAAGGCCGCGGTCACCTACCGCGTGGTGGGCGGGGTGTCGCTGGCCTCCGGTGATCCGCTGGGCGACCCCGAGGCCTGGCCCGGTGCCATCGAGGGCTGGCTGACCGAGGCGCGGGAGCACGGCTGGGCGCCGGCCGTGATGGGCGCGAGCGAGGAGGGCGGCACGATCTACGCCCGGCACGGGCTGGACGCCCTGGAGCTCGGCGACGAAGCGCTCGTGGAGACCGCGGAGTTCACGCTCGCCGGGCGGGCGATGCGCACCGTACGGCAGGCCTACCACCGCATCGAGCGGGCCGGCTACACCGTCCGTATCCGGCGCCACGAGGACATCCCCGCGCAGGAGATGGACCGGCTGCTGGAGCTGGCCGACGACTGGCGCGACGGGGAGACCGAGCGCGGTTTCTCGATGGCGCTGGGCCGGCTCGGCGACCCGGCCGACGGCAGCTGTGTGTTCCTCGAGTGCCGCGATGCGGACGGTGAGCTGCGGGCGCTGCTGAGCTTTGTGCCGTGGGGCGCAAAGGGCCTTTCGCTGGATCTGATGCGGCGGGAGAGGAACTCCGAGAACGGCCTGATGGAGTTCATGGTGCTGGAGTTGATCCAGCGCGCGAAAGAGGTGGAGATCACTCAGCTCTCACTGAACTTCGCGATGTTCCGTTCCGTCTTCGAACGCGGTTCACGGCTCGGCGCGGGCCCGGTGCTGCGCCTGTGGCGCTCACTGCTCAGCTTCTTCTCCCGGTGGTGGCAGATTGAATCGCTCTATCGCGCCAATGCGAAATACCGGCCCATCTGGGAGCCGCGGTACATGCTCTTCGAAAAGAGCACCGATTTGCTGCGGATCGGAATCGCCGCGGGCCGCGCGGAAGGCTTTCTGGAAGCACCTGGTCTGCCCAAGTGGCTGAACCGCAAGCACCTGGAGAAGGCGAGATGAGCGAGGCCGGGGCGGGGCGTCAGGTGCCTGCGCCGGGGCGGCGGGAGACCTCGGTCCTGCGCCGCGCCGCGGCTGCCGAGTGGGGCCCCCTCCTGGGCACGGTGTGGTCCGCGCTGGCGGTGCGGAAGCTGCGGGCGATTCCGGTGACGCTCGTCGCGGTCTGTCTGACCCTGGTCTTCCAGTGCGTACAGAACCAGGCCTGGGGCTATCGGGCGGTGCAGGACATCGGCTCCGTCCAGGCCTGGGAGCACCTGTGGCTGGCGCTGCTGCGCACCCCGCTGTCGCTGTTCGTGCCCGCGCTGGACCTTCCGGTGTGGGGTGCGCTGGCGCAGATCCTGGTGGTCTTCGGGATCGCCGAGATCTGTGTGGGCTGGCGGCAGACGCTGGGGGTCGCCTACCTGGCCACGCTCGCCGGGACGATGTACGCCCGGATCGGCATCTGGATCGGCCCGCAGAGCCCCATCGGGCTGGCCGACGCGGACAAGTACGTGCTGGACACCGGGCCTTCGGCGGCCGTGGTGGGGCTGGCGGTGTACGTGTGCTGGCGCCATCGCGCGTGGTTCACCTGTGCCGCGGTGGTGGCCGCGATGGTCCTCGAGGTGGTGTTCATCAAGAACAACCTGGCGGGCAAGGAGCATGTGGCGGCGGTGCTGGCGGTGCTGGCGGCCTGTCTGCTGCGGGAGGTGTGCCGGCCGCGCGCACCGGCGGGCCTGCGGCCCGTCAGCGGCTGGGAGCACCCCCGATGAACTGCTCGACCCTGCGGCGCAGCCCGGACCAGCGGCGGTCGTGGCGGAAGGCGCGGACCCGGGCGCGGGCCCGCGCCCGGGGCCGGTTGCGGTAGAAGCGCCGGGCCCAGAGCGAGTGCGGCCGGGCCAGCCGGATCGCGCCGAACAGCGCGACGAACGGCACGAAGACGCCGATGATCGCCATCCGGCCCTTGCCCTTGGTGAGCGCGACGAGCGCGAAGAGGAAGTTGACGGCCACGGTCCGTACGACGGTGACGCGGTTCGTGGACTCCTCCGGGGACAGCTCGTTGACGCCGAACGGCAGGAACCCGCCGAGGATCAGGGCGACCAGGGCGACGGTGAGGATGACGATCTCGACGCTCTTGGTCCCCTCCTCGGTCCAGTAGACGTCGTCCAGATGCAGGATCAGCGCGAACTCGTCCAGGACGAGGCCCACCCCCATGCCGAAGAGCACCGCCGCGATACCGGATCCGAAGCCGCGCCGGCCGCCGGCGAGCGCGATGAAGCCGCCGACGACCATCAGCACCACACCGGGCACGACGTGGTGCACATGGACGCCGCCCGGGCTGATGTTGCGGAACGGCCCCCGGCCCGCGCGGATGAGGCGGGTGATGACGCGGGTGACGAGGAAGGTCAGCACGAACGAGGCCAGGGCGAGCAGCAGCGGCAGCTTCCCCGGCTCGACGATGTTGCGGTACCACCAGTGGCCCATCCCACACGCTCCCCTTTGCCGCGTAAGGACACCTGGCCACCATTAGGCCCCCTCCCGGCGCCCGGGACCGGCAGCCAAACGCCGGGGGCGCCCGGATAGCCTGCCGCGGTGACCGACACTCCCGCTCCCCCGTCCGCCGCCGACGCCCTGCGCTTCGCGTTCGGGACGCTGACCGTGCTGCCGGTGCAGCTGACCCGCTGGGACCGGGCGGCGGCGCGCGGCGGAATGCTCTGTGCGCCGCTGGCCGGGCTGGTCGTCGGGCTGTGCGCGGCCGCGGTCGGCGGGGCGCTGCTGCTGCTCGGCGGCGGTCCGCTGCTGGCCGCGGTCGGCACCGCCGCGGTGCCCGCGGTGCTCACCCGCGGACTGCATCTGGACGGGCTGGCCGACACCGCCGACGGCCTGGGCAGCGGCAAGCCCGCCGAGGACGCCCTGCGCATCATGAAGCAGTCGGACATCGGCCCGTTCGGGGTCCTCACGCTGCTGTTCACCCTGCTGGCGCAGGTGGCCGCGCTGTCCGGGCTGTACGCCGGGGGCTGGGCACGCGGCGCGGCCGCGGCGGCCGTCGCCGCGGTCCTCTCCCGCACCGCGCTGACCCTCGCCTCCCGTACGGGGGTACCGGCCGCCCGCCCGGAGGGACTCGGCGCGGCCGTCGCGGAAAGCGTCCCGGTGCGGGCGGCGTTGCTGTGCGCGGCGCTGGTGACCGCCGGATGTGCGGCGGCCGGCGCCCTCTTCGGTCCGTACGGCGCGCTGCACGCCGCGCTCGCGGCAGTGGCCGGCCTCGGGCTGGGCGAGCTGGTGCTGCGGCACTGCCGGCGCCGGTTCGGCGGGGTGACCGGCGATGTGTTCGGGGCCCTGGCGGAGAGCGCCGGGCTCACGGCGCTGCTGGCGCTCGCACTCGGCTGACCGCCACACACCCTCCCCCGACCCTCCAACTCACCGTGTTTTCATGGCAGTTCACCTCCTGCGGCACGTTCCGCCGCGACGTGCGTTGTCGCCGGTGTGGCTGGGGACAGGGCCGCGGGGCGCCGCCGAGCGTAGGCTCGGCCGCAGCAGCGCGCTGCGCGCAGACGGATTCCCCGGACGGAACAGGACCCTTATCACCGTGACTGCACTGACCCTCAGTACTTCTCCCGCCGCAACGGTGCGTGCGGATGCCGTCGTCGTCGGCGTGGCCAAGGGCGCCAAGGGCGTCGTTGTCGCCCCCGGCGCGGAGGCCGTGGACAAGGCCTTCGGCGGCAAGCTCGCCGCCGTGCTGGAGACCCTCGGCGCGAGTGGTGCCGAGGGCGAGGTGACCAAGCTGCCCGCCGCCGACGGCCTCAAGGCGCCGGTCGTGCTGGCGGTCGGCCTGGGCGACGCCCCGGCCAAGGGCGACGCCTACGACAACGAGGCGCTGCGGCGTGCCGCGGGCAGCGCCGCCCGTGCCCTGTCCGGCACCAAGAAGGCCGGCTTCGCCCTGCCCGTCGAGGACGCCGAGGCGGCCGCCGCGGTGAGCGAGGGCGCGCTGCTCGGCGCGTACACCTTCACCGCGTACCGCAGCAACGGCGCCGGCGCCAAGGGCAAGAAGAACGACGACCGGTCGGCGCCGCTCGGCGAGGCCGCGATCCTCGGCGGCAAGCCGCGCGACAAGGAGTTCAAGGCCGCGGCCGAGCGCGCCGTGGCGCTGGCCGAGGAGATCAACCGCGCCCGCGACCTGATCAACATGCCCTCCAACGACCTCGACCCGAAGTCCTTCGCGGCCCAGGCCCAGGCCGCCGCCAAGGAGTTCGGCCTCAAGGTCGAGGTGCTGGACGAGAAGGCGCTCAAGAAGGGCGGCTACGGCGGCCTGATGGGCGTCGGCCAGGGCTCGGACGCTCCGCCGCGGCTGGTGCGGATCGCGCACACCCACCCCAAGGCGGACAAGACCCTGGCGCTGGTCGGCAAGGGCATCACCTACGACTCGGGCGGCATCTCGCTCAAGCCGGCCGGCCACAACGAGACCATGAAGTGCGACATGAGCGGTGCGGCCGCCGTGTTCGCCGCGGTCGTGGCCGCCGCCCGCCTCGGCCTCCAGGTCAACATCACCGGCTGGCTGGCGCTCGCCGAGAACATGCCGTCCGGCTCGGCCACCCGCCCCGGCGATGTGCTGACCATGTACAGCGGCAAGACCGTCGAGGTCCTCAACACCGACGCCGAGGGCCGGCTGGTGCTGGCCGACGCGCTGACCCGCGCCTCGGAGGAGTCCCCGGACGCGATCGTGGACGTCGCCACCCTGACCGGTGCCATGGTGCTCGCCCTGGGCAACCGCACCTTCGGGATCATGGCCAACGACGACGCCTTCCGCACCTCGATCCACGAGATCGCGGAGGAGGTCGGCGAGCAGTCCTGGCCGATGCCGATGCCCACCGAGCTGCGCAAGGGCATGGACTCCCCGATCGCCGACATCGCCAACATGGGTGAGCGGATGGGCGGCGGCCTGGTCGCCGGGCTCTTCTTGAAGGAGTTCATCGGCGAGGGCATCACCTGGGCCCACCTGGACATCGCGGGCCCGGCCTTCCACGAGGGCGCGCCCTGGGGCTACACCCCCAAGGGCGGCACGGGATCCGCGGTGCGCACCCTGGTCCGGCTGGCGGAGCGCACCGCCGCGGGCGACCTGGGCTGACCGCCCGGCCGGGGCATTTCCACCCCGCTGTCCGCTTGATCCCCAAGGCCCCGGGCATCCCGCCCGGGGCCTTGGGTGCGCGTTCGTCCGCGTTCGCCCTCGACGAAATCCGTACGCCCGTACGCGCCAGTAACCCATACGGGGCGGCTGATCACCGTCCCACAGCCCGGCCCGCCGTCCCGGCTTCACGGAACAAGTGCGAAGATGGGTTCTCGGCAGGACAGGGCCCCCCTTACCCAGGGCCGAAGTTAAAGCGGCCGAACAACAGCCGCGGTCCGGTCATCGAGGACCGGTTCCGGCGCACCCATGCATGGAGGACGTGACGTGGCGAACGACGCCAGCACCGTTTTCGACCTAGTGATCCTCGGCGGCGGCAGCGGTGGTTACGCCGCGGCTCTGCGCGGGGCGCAGCTGGGCCTGGACGTCGCCCTGATCGAGAAGGGCAAGGTCGGCGGTACCTGCCTGCACAACGGCTGCATCCCCACGAAGGCTCTGCTGCACGCCGGTGAGATCGCCGACCAGGCTCGCGAGAGCGAGCAGTTCGGTGTCAAGGCCACCTTCGAGGGCATCGACATCGAGGCGGTCCACAAGTACAAGGACGAGGTCATCTCGGGCCTGTACAAGGGCCTGCAGGGCCTGATCGCCTCCCGCAAGGTGACGTACATCGAGGGCGAGGGCCGGCTGTCCTCCGCGACCTCCGTCGACGTGAACGGCCAGCGGGTCCAGGGCCGCCACATCCTGCTGGCGACGGGCTCCGTGCCCAAGTCGCTGCCGGGCCTGGAGATCGACGGCGACCGCATCATCTCCTCCGACCACGCGCTGACGCTGAACCGCGTGCCGAAGTCCGCGATCGTGCTGGGCGGCGGCGTCATCGGCGTCGAGTTCGCCTCCGCGTGGAAGTCCTTCGGCACCGACGTGACCATCGTCGAGGGCCTCAAGCACCTCGTCCCGGTCGAGGACGAGAACAGCTCCAAGCTGCTGGAGCGGGCCTTCCGCAAGCGGGGCATCAAGTTCAACCTCGGCACCTTCTTCGACAAGGCCGAGTACACCGCCGACGGCGTGCAGGTCACCCTCGCCGACGGCAAGACCTTCGAGGCCGAGGTGCTGCTGGTCGCGATCGGCCGCGGGCCGGTCTCGGCGGGCCTGGGCTACGAGGAGCAGGGCGTCGCGATGGACCGCGGCTACGTCCTCGTCGACGAGTACATGCAGACCAACGTGCCGACCATCTCGGCCGTCGGTGACCTCGTTCCCACCCTCCAGCTCGCGCACGTCGGCTTCGCCGAGGGCATGCTGGTGGCGGAGCGGCTGGCCGGTCAGAAGACCGTGCCGATCGACTACGACGGCGTGCCGCGCGTCACGTACTGCCACCCCGAGGTCGCGTCGGTGGGTATCACCGAGGCCAAGGCCAAGGAGCTGTACGGCGCCGACAAGGTCGTCGCTCTCAAGTACAACCTCGCGGGCAACGGCAAGAGCAAGATCCTCAAGACCACGGGCGAGATCAAGCTCGTCCAGGTCAAGGACGGTGCCGTGGTCGGCGTCCACATGGTCGGTGACCGTATGGGCGAGCAGGTCGGTGAGGCCCAGCTGGTCTACAACTGGGAGGCCCTGCCGGCCGAGGTTGCGCAGCTCGTGCACGCGCACCCGACGCAGAACGAGGCCCTCGGCGAGGCCCACCTGGCCCTGGCCGGCAAGCCTCTCCACTCCCACGACTGACCCCAGTCCCGGGCGCGACCACATCCGCACCACATTTGTAAGGAGCAACTGAAACCATGGCGGTTTCTGTAACCCTGCCGGCGCTCGGCGAGAGCGTCACCGAGGGCACCGTCACCCGCTGGCTCAAGGCCGAGGGTGAGCGCGTCGAGGCCGACGAGCCGTTGCTCGAGGTGTCGACCGACAAGGTCGACACCGAGATCCCGGCCCCGGCCGCCGGTGTCCTGTCCGCCATCAAGGTGGCCGAGGACGAGACCGTGGAGGTCGGCGCCGAGCTGGCCGTCATCGACGACGGCACCGGCGCGCCTGCCGCTGCCCCGGCCCCGGCCGCTGCCGAGGCCCCCGCGGCCGAGCCGCAGCCCGAGCCCTCCGCGGCTCCGGCTGCCGAGGCCCCCGCCCCCGCCGCCGCCCCCACGGGTGGCGCCGAGGGCACGGACGTCGTCCTCCCCGCGCTCGGCGAGAGCGTCACCGAGGGCACCGTCACCCGCTGGCTGAAGGAGGTCGGCGAGGAGGTCCAGGCCGACGAGCCGCTGCTGGAGGTCTCCACCGACAAGGTCGACACCGAGATCCCGGCGCCGGCCTCCGGCACCCTGCTGGAGATCGTCGTCGGTGAGGACGAGACCGCCGAGGTCGGCGCCAAGCTCGCCGTGATCGGTGCGGCCGGCCAGACAGCTGCCGCCCCGGCCGCTGCTGCCCCGGCCCCCGCCGCCGCTCCGGAGCCCGCCCCGGCTCCGGCTCCGGCCGCTGCCGCCCCGGCGCCCGCCGCCGCGCCGGCTCCGGCTCCGGCTCCGGCCCCCGCGCCGGCTCCGGCCACTGCTGCTCCGGCTCCGGCCGCCGCTGCCCCGGCGCCCGCCGCCGCTCCCGTCGTCCCGGCTCCGGCCGCCGGCGAGGGCGCGTACGTCACCCCGCTGGTGCGCAAGCTCGCCGCGGAGAACGGCGTCGACCTGGCCACGGTCAAGGGCACCGGTGTCGGTGGCCGCGTCCGCAAGCAGGACGTCATCGCCGCCGCGGAGGCCGCCAAGGCCGCCGCTCCGGCTGCGCCGGCGGCCGCGGCTGCCAAGTCGACGGGCCCGGCCATCGAGGCGTCCCCGCTGCGCGGTCAGACCGTCAAGATGCCGCGGATGCGCAAGGTCATCGGCGACAACATGATGAAGGCCCTGCACGGCCAGGCGCAGCTGACCACCGTGGTCGAGGTGGACATCACCAAGATCATGCGGATGCGCAACCAGGCCAAGGACGCCTTCGCGCAGCGTGAGGGCGTCAAGCTCTCCCCGATGCCGTTCTTCGTCAAGGCCGCTGTCCAGGCGCTGAAGGCCCACCCGGTCGTCAACGCCCGGATCAACGAGGACGAGGGCACCATCACCTACTTCGACACCGAGAACGTCGGTATCGCGGTGGACGCGGAGAAGGGCCTGATGACCCCGGTCATCAAGGACGCCGGTGACCTCAACATCGCCGGTATCGCCCGCAAGACGGCGGACCTGGCGGGCAAGGTCCGCGCGAACAAGATCACGCCGGACGAGCTGTCCGGTGCGACCTTCACCATCAGCAACACCGGTTCGCGCGGCGCCCTGTTCGACACCGTCATCGTGCCCCCGAACCAGGTCGGCATCCTGGGCATCGGTGCCACCGTCAAGCGCCCGGTGGTCATCAACCACCCGGACCTCGGCGAGACCATCGCGGTGCGCGACATGACCTACCTGGCGCTCTCCTACGACCACCGTCTGGTGGACGGCGCGGACGCCGCCCGCTACCTGACCACGGTCAAGCAGATCCTGGAGGCCGCCGAGTTCGAGACCGAGATCGGTCTCTGAGCCCGGTAGTCAGCCCGTAGGTGTGCAAGGGGCCGGCCCCGGTTCGTACAGCGTCTCGTACGAACCGGGGCCGGCCCCTTTGCGCGCTCGCGTCCCGGATAATGGCCCCTGCCACCCCCCGCTCTGAAGGAGCACCTCATGACCCCGCCCGTCGTCCATTCGCTGCGCGAGCAGATCCGCGAGCACATCCTCGAGGGGATCGTCAGCGGCCGCTGGCAGCCGGGCGAGCGGATCGTCGAGCGGCGGATCGCGGTGGAGCTGGAGGTCAGCCAGACGCCCGTACGGGAGGCGCTGCGCGAGCTGGAGTCGCTCCAGCTGATCGAGTCGGCGCCGAACAAGGGCGTCCGGGTGCGGAATCTGACCGCGGACGACCTCAAGGAGAGCTATCCGGTGCGGGCCGGGCTGGAGCAGGTGGCCGCCGAACTGGCCGCCGGGCGGCTGGCCGAGGACACCGCGGCGCTGGAGCGGGAGGTGACGGCGCTGCGCGCGGCGGACCTGGCCGGTGACGGCGAGGCGCAGGTGCGGCACACCGTGGCCTTCCACCGGGAGATCGTGCAGGCGGCCGGGAACGCCGTACTGCTGCACACCTGGGAGTCGCTGGGCATCGAGGTCTGGACGACGCTGTCGATCCGCTGGTTCAGCCCGGAGCCGCGTGCGCACGCCCAGGACCACCAGGAGATCGTGGACGCCTTCCGGCGGCGCGACCCGAAGATCGGCGCCCTGCTCAAGTCGCACGTGCTGAGCTGCGCACCCCGGGTCTGAGGGCGTCCGGGAGGGGGCGGGCGGCCCTCTCCCGGACAGGGTGACCGGCCCCCTTTCGGCTGGCACGCGGTGCCCAAACTCGCGGCACCCCGTGCCGACCTGCGGTGATTCCTCCGGGGACCGTTGATCGATCATCGATCAGGGGCGTATCGTCTCCGTCGGGGCGCGACAACCCACCTGCCTGCCGAACTCGTAGGGGTGTCGTCGAGGGTCCGCCGTCCTGCCCTGTGGACCGCGGACCCGGCCACGACGACACCCCGAGCTTCCCTCCCGTCCGGAAAGGGGCCACCCATGCCCGATCCCGTGCGCCTGCCGTACAGCCAGCTCGACCAGATCCCGGACCGTGATCCCGAGGAGACGGCCGAATGGCGCGAGTCGCTCGACGCCGTCACCGAGGCAGCAGGACCGCATCGTGCCGCCTACCTGATGCGCCGTGCCCTGGAGCACACCGCGCGCACCGAGGGCACCGCCCTGCCGTCCCTGCTGGAGACGGACCACGTCAACACCATCCCGACCTCCGCCGAGCCCGACTTCCCGGGTGACGAGGCGCTGGAGGCCCGGATCACCGCGTGGAACCGCTGGAACGCCGCCGCGATGGTCACCCGCGGCTCCGCGCTGGGCCTCGGCGGCCACATCGCCACCTTCGCCTCGGCCGCCTGGCTCTACGAGACCGGCTTCCAGCACTTCTTCCGCGGCAAGGAGGGCGACGGCAGCGGCGACCAGCTCTACCTCCAGGGCCACGCCTCCCCCGGCATCTACGCCCGCGCCTTCCTCGAAGGCCGCCTCACCGAGGACCACCTCGACCACTTCCGCCAGGAGGCCGGCGGCGAGGGCCTGCCCTCCTACCCGCACCCCCGGCGGCTGCCGTGGCTGTGGGAGTTCCCCACCGTCTCCATGGGGCTGGGCCCGCTCTCCGCCATCTACCAGGCGCGCTTCAACCGCTACCTGGAGCACCGCGGCATCAAGGACACCAGCAACTCCCACGTCTGGGCGTTCCTGGGCGACGGCGAGATGGACGAGCCCGAGTCGACCGCCGCCCTGGCGCTGGCCGGCCGCGAGGGCCTGGACAACCTGACCTTCGTCATCAACTGCAACCTCCAGCGCCTCGACGGCCCGGTCCGCCCCAACTTCAAGATCGTGCAGGAGCTGGAGGCCCAGTTCCGCGCCGCGGGCTGGAACGTCGTCAAGTCGCTGTGGGGCCGGGCCTGGGACGAGGTCTTCGCGCTCGACACCGACGGCGCCCTGATCCGCCGCCTCGGCGAGACCCCCGACGCGCAGTTCCAGACGTACGCCACCCGTGACGCCGCCTACCTGCGCGAGCACTTCTTCGGCGCGAACGAGTCGCTGCGGGCGCTCGCCGCCGGCCTGTCCGACGCCAAGCTGCTGGAGCTGTTCCAGACCTCCCGGGCCGGCCACGAGCCGCGCAAGGTGTACGCCGCCTACCGGGCCGCCGTCGAGCACAAGGGCGCGCCGACCGTCATCCTGGCGCAGACCGTCAAGGGCTACACCCTCGGCGCGGGCTTCGAGTCCCGTAACGCCAACCACCAGATGAAGAAGCTGACCATGGCGGAGTTCCGCACCATGCGGGACGTCCTGGAACTCCCCATCCCGGACAGCGCGCTGGAGGGCGACCGGGTGCCGTACTGGCGCCCGGCCGAGGACTCCCCCGAGATGGTCTATCTGCGACAGCGGCGCGCCGCCCTCGACGGCCCGGCGCCCGCCCGCAAGGTCGTCGCCAAGCCGCTGCCGATGCCCGCCGACAGGGCCTTCGACGCCCTGAAGAAGGGTTCCGGCAGCCAGGAGATCGCCACCACCATGGCGTTCGTCCGGCTGATCAAGGACCTGATGCGGGACAAGGAGACCGGCAGGCGCTGGGTGCCGATCGTCCCCGACGAGGCCCGCACCTTCGGCATGGAGTCGCTCTTCCCGACGGCCGGCCTCTACTCCCCCCGGGGCGCGACCTACGACCCGGTCGACCGCGATCAGCTGCTCTGGTACAAGGAAGCCAAGGACGGCCAGATCCTCAACGAGGGCATCACCGAGGCCGGTTCGCTCGCCGACTTCACCGCCGCCGCGACGTCCTACGCGACGCACGGCGAGCCGATGATCCCCTTCTACATCTTCTACTCGATGTTCGGCTGGCAGCGCACCGCCGACCAGTTCTGGGCGCTGGCCGACCAGTTGGGCCGCGGCTTCGTCATCGGCGCCACCGCCGGCCGGACGACGATGACCGGCGAGGGCCTCCAGCACGCCGACGGCCACTCCCACCTCATCGCCTCCACCAACCCGGCGGCGCTCTCCTACGACCCGGCCTTCGCCTACGAGGTGGCCGTCATCGTCAAGGAGGGCCTGCGCCGGATGTACGGCCCCGACGCCGAGGACGTCTTCTACTACCTGACGGTCTACAACGAGACCAAGGTCCAGCCGGCCATGCCCCAGGGCGTCGAAGAGGGCATCCTCAAGGGCCTGTACCGCTTCCAGGAGGGCACCCGGCCCGAGGCCGACAGCCCGCAGCTGCAGCTGCTGGCGTCCGGTACCGCCATCCACTGGGCCCTGGAGGCACAGCGGCTGCTGGCCGAGGACTGGGGCGTGGCGGCCGATGTGTGGTCGGCGCCGTCCTGGACGGAGCTGCGCCGCGACGCCCTGGAGTGCGACGCCGCCCGGCTGGAGGGTGAGGACCGGATCCCGTACGTCACCCGTGCGCTGGCCGGTGCGCCCGGCCCGGTCGTCGCGGTCAGCGACTGGATGCGGGCGGTTCCGGACCAGATCGCGCCGTGGGTCGAGCAGGACTGGACCTCCATCGGCACCGACGGCTTCGGCCTGTCCGACACCCGCGAGGCGGCCCGCCGGCACTTCGGCGTCGACCCGCAGTCAGTGGTCGTCCAGGCGCTGGCCGCCCTCGCCCGCCGTGGCGAGGTCAAGCCGGAGGCCGTCAAGGAAGCCCGGGAACGCTACGGGCTGTGAACCCAAGGGCGGGCCCGGCCCGGGTCCGCCCGCCCTCACGGGCACCCCGAACTCCCGTGCGGAGGCCACCTTCCCGCGCCCGGGGCCTTCGCACGGGAACCCGCTCCGCCCGGCCGGTCAAAGCCCTGACCGCGGCCGGGCGGGCTCTTTCGCCCCGGCCTGCCCGGCGACCGCCACCCGGCCGCTGTCAGTGGTCCCCTGCATGATGAAGGCATGCGTGCTGCCCGGCTGATCAAGATGGTGTTGCTGCTCCAGGCGCGGCCGTCGAGGACGGCCGCCGAGCTGGCGCAGGAGCTGGAGGTGTCCGAGCGCACGGTCGCCCGCGACGTGCTCTCCCTCTCCGAGGCCGGCATCCCGGTCTACGCGGACCGCGGCCGGGCCGGCGGCTACCGCCTCATAGGCGGCTACCGCACTCTCCTCACCGGCCTCGGCCGCAGCGAGGCGGAGGCGCTGTTCCTGTCCGGAGTGCCCACGGCGCTGCGCGAGATGGGCCTCGGGGACGCCGCCTCCGCCGCGCGGCTGAAGGTCTCCGCCGCCCTGCTCCCCGAGCTGCGGGACGCCGCGACGGGCGCCGCCCAGCGCTTCCACCTCGACGCACCCGGCTGGTATCAGCATCCCGAGCCCCCGGAGCTGCTCCCCGCGATCGCCGACGCGGTCTGGGACGACCGCCGGATCACCGCCCGCTACCTCCGCAAGGACACCGAGGTGACACGGGAGTTGGAGCCGTACGGCCTGGTGCTGAAGGCGGGGGTCTGGTATCTGGCGGCGCGCGTCGACGGGGGCCACCGCGTCTACCGGGTCGACCGATTCACCGCCGTGGAGGCCGTCGCGGCCGAGGAGGGCACCGGGGCCGCCGGGGCCCGTGACGGCCGGTTCGACCGCGACGCGTCCTTCGACCTGCCGGCGTTCTGGGCCGGGCGGGCGGCGGAGTTCGCCCGCTCGATCCTGCGGGCGGAGGTGGTGCTGCGGCTCTCCTCGCACGGTGTGCGCCAGCTGCCGTACGTCACCGAACGCGCCGCGGCCCGCGAGGCGATCGCCCGGGCCCAGGCGGCCGGCGGCCCCGACGAACAGGACCGGCTGACGGTCACCCTGGCCGTGGAGTCCCCCGAGGTCGCCTACGCCCAGCTGCTGGCGCTCGGCCCGGAAGGCGAGGTGCTCGCGCCCGCTGACCTGCGGGAACGCATGGCGGCGGCCGCCCGCCGGATGGCCGCCGGATATGCGTAGACGTGCGGCCGTGCGTCGTGCGCCGCGGGCAGCCGTCAGCGGTAGTCGGCCGCGGGCGCGTCCCGGCCGCCGAAGACCACCTCCTCGAAGTAGCCGAAGCAGTCGGGGCGGGAGCCGTCGGTGTCGGTGAAGCCGTACTCCTTCGCCAGTTGGCCGCTGGAGAGCGAGCGGCCGCTCCAGCGCGCCCTGTCCGGATCGGCGGCCAGCGCCCGTACCCCACGGGCGATCAGGGCCGGCGACTCGGCGATGGCGAAGTGCGGGTCCTCGGCCACCGCCTCGCGCCAGGTCTCCTCCGTCACCCCGAAGTGGTCCAGCATCTCCTCGGACCGCAGGAATCCGGGGGTCAGCGAGACCGCGGTACCGCCGTGTTCCCCGAGCTCAGCGGCGAGGCCGAAGGCGATGCGGTGCGGGGCGTTCTTGGCGAGGTCGAAACAGAGGTTGTCGCGGTATCTGCGGTTGAAGTCGGCGGTGCCGTCGGTGATCTCGACAACCAGCCCACCGGGCCGCCGGATCAGCAGCGGCAGCGCGTAATGGCTGGTGATGAGGTGGGAGTCGATGCCCAGGCGGAGCATCCGCAGACCGCCCGCCAGATCGAGGTCCCACAGCCGGGTGCCGAACTCGATCAGCCGGTCGCCGCCCCAGAGGCTGTTGACCAGCACATCCAGCCGTCCCTGCGCACGGTCGATCCGCTCGACCAGCGCCCCCACCTGCTCCGGTTCCAGATGGTCGACCGGTACGGCGATGCCGGTGCCGCCCGCCTCGGTGACCAGCTCCGCGGTCTCCTCGATGGTCTCCGTGGGCCGGCCGACCTCGCTGACCCGCTCCCGCGTCGTCCGCCCCGTGACGTACACCAGGGCGCCGGCCCGGCCCAGCTCCACCGCCATCGCCCGGCCCGCGCCCCGGGTCGCCCCGGCGACCAGCGCCACCCGTCCCGTCAGTTCCTTCGTCACCTATGCCACTCCTCGCTCTCAGGTCCTTCGACCCGTACACGGCGACCCTGACAGCGAAACCGGACATCTCCTGTCGGGATTCAGCGGGCACCCCGCGGATTTCCCTGGCGGGCCGCCCCCTAGGGCGGGTCCGCAAAGTCCCGCCTGGCTCGCGACGCCTGGCACGGCGCCTCGCTGCGTTGTCGGGATCGTCCACGTAGGCCCACTACGAGGACGACCCTCCGCCTTGCGATGCACCGCACCAGACGCCGCGAGCCCCGCCCTCCGGGCGGACGACGGGACTTTGCGGACACGCCCTAGAAGACTCATGAAGATCTTGGAGTTCTGGCCCCGCCGCGTGAGCGGCGGGGCCAGACTGCTTGTTGTGGTGATGGGGGAATGGGCCGGGGAGACGGTCGGGCCGGATGTGTGGGAGACCTGCCGGGATTTGATCCCGGCGGGGAGTGTGTTCGCTTTCCTGGCCGAGCATCGCAGCACGCTGTTCGAAGCGGAGATGTTCGCGGACATGTACCCGTCGGCGAACGGGCGGCCGAGTATGCCGCCGCAGATCCTGGCCTCGGCGATCACGCTGCAGGCCCTGCACGGGCTGTCGGACTTCGAGACGGTCCAGGAACTGCGGTGCGACCTGAGGTGGAAGGCAGCCTGCGGACTGGGCCTTCATGACATGGCGTTCGATCCGTCGTTGCTGGCCTACTTCCGCCGCCGGCTGGCCCGTTCCGCCCGGCCGAACCGGGTGTTCGAGGCTGTGCGGGAGGTCGTGAAGGCCACCGGTGTCCTCAAGGGCAAGCACCGCCGGGCGCTGGATTCCACCGTGCTGGATGACGCGGTGGCCACCCAGGACACCGTCACCCAGATCATCGCCGCCATCCGGGCGGTGATCCGGGACGTCCCCGGGGCCGGCGAGGTGGTCGCGGTGCACTGCACCGCGCACGACTACAACGACCCGGGCAAGCCGAGGATCGCCTGGAACGACGAGCAGGCCCGTGCCGACCTGGTCGACGCCCTGGTCGGTGACGCGCTGCGGCTGCTGGGCCACCTGCCCGAGCAGCAGCTCGGCGAGAAGGCCGCGAACGCGGTCGGCATCCTGGCCCTGGTCGCGGGCCAGGACGTGGAGCCCGCCGAGGACTCCGACGGCCGCGACGGGCGCTGGCGCATCACCCAAGGCACCGCACAGAACCGGATGGTCTCCACTGTCGACCCCGAAGCCCGGCACGTGCACAAGACCCGCACCCACCAGCAGGACGGCTTCAAGGCCCACCTCGCCATTGAGCCCGAGACCGGGTTATACACCGCCGTCGCCCTGCGGCCCGGAGCCGGTCCCGAGCACCACGAGGCGATGGTCGGAATCGACCTGCTCACCGACGAGGACGAGCCCGTTGACGCCTTCGGTGACACCGCCTACTCCACAGGTGACGCCCGCCACAGCCTCGAAACCGCCGGTCACCGGCTGTTCCTCAAACCCGCACCGCTGCGGCCCGCCGTCCCTGGCGGCTTCACCCTCGACGACTTCGTCATCGACACCGTCGCCGCCACCGTGACCTGCCCCGCCGGACACACCGTCCCTTTATCCGCTCCCGCCGGGCAGTACCACCAGCGCAAAGCCTGGTTCAAGGACGTGTGCGCCGGATGCCCCCTTCGTGAGCGGTGCACCAAGGCCAAGGCCGGGCGGATCCTGACCATCCGTCCGCACCACGATCTGCTCGCCGCCGCCCGCCAGCAGGCCGCCACCGATCCCGACTGGCAGGCCGACTACCGGCGCTGGAGACCACCGGTCGAACGTGCCGTCGCCTGGCTCGTCCACCACGGCAACCGCAAACTCCGCTACCGCGGCACCATCAAGAACGACACCTGGCTCCACACCCGAGCAGCCGCCCTCAACCTTCGCCGACTGATCAACCTCGGACTCAACCGAACCAACGGAACCTGGCACCTCGCCCCGGCCAGCACATAGCCGGAGGGGCCGCCCGGCCTGCGGCCGAACGACCCCTCAGCAAGATCTTCATGAGTCTTCTAGGGGCCGAACGCCCGCACGCTCGCCCCGCTCCGCAGCCGCCCGGTGACCGTCGCGGGGGTGCCCGGGGCGGCCGGTGCGGCCAGCGTGCTCCCGTCACCGGTGGCCCGTACGCCGCCGGTGGCGGCGAGGCCGCCGACCTCCTGGCTGCCGGCCGCGAGCAGATACCACGAGCCCGTCTTGGCCTGCCAGTGGACCTCGCCCAGCACCTGCGGCCCGAAGCGGCTGCAGGCCGCGGTGTCCGAGGCCCGGCCGGCGATCCGCCCGGGGTCGGCCGGGCGCGCGGCCGGCGGCAGGAACCGCAGCGTCACGCTCCCGGGCCCGCGCCAGGTATCGGCGCGGGTGCACACCCAGGTCGCCCGTCCTGCGCCCTCGGGGAGGCGTTGCTCGGCGAACGCCCAGTCGGTGACGGACCGTACGCCGGCGCCGCGCAGCGTCCCGAGCGTGCAGGCGGTGCGGGCCCAGCTCTGCAGCGCCGGGGCGGCGGTGGCCTCGTGCGCTCCGCCGGACGGGGTGCCGCCGGACGACGGCGGCGGCACGTACAGGAGGTGGACGGGCACGAGGTCGTCGAGGTCGGCCAGGAGGAAGGTCGCGTCGTCACCGTGGGCGGCGTTCTCCACGACCCGCGTCGAGGGCCGGAACCGCGCGACCGGCCAGCGTCCGCAGCCGCCGCCCGTCGCGGGCGGGGTCGCGATCCGGTCGGTGACCCCGTCCGGTGCGACGTGCAGACCGTGCGGCGCGGCGGCCGGCGCCAGCAGATCGCGGGTGGTGATCTCGGAGATCCAGGGCGCGAGCAGATAGCGCATCCAGCCGTTGCCGCGCCCGATCACCAGCGCGGCCCCGGTGGTCAGATCCGCGCCGTCGACCCGTGCGAAGTGCAGGGTGGGCGTGGCGTCTTCGGGCTCGGCGTAGCGCACCAGCCGCTCGCCGTCGTGGAAGACCACCACCATCACATTGTCGATCAGCCCCGCGTACAGCAGCTGCGGCGGATGGTCCGGCGGCCTGGTGGAGGTGCCCGCGGCCGCGGTGATCCGGGTGTCGGCGGGCGGCGCCGCCCAGACCCGCAGCGCCCGCCCCAGCAGATCCCGGTCGCCGGCCTGCCGGCCGCGGGCGGGCCAGGCGGTGAAGTCCACCCGGGAGGTGTCCGCCCACCGGTCGTTGGCGGTGCGCACCAGCCGGGCCGGGTCCAGTGCCTGCTCCGCGACGGTCTCGGGACGCGCCGGCCGCTCCCCCGCGCCCCACCACAGCCCGGCCGCGGCCGCACCGAGGGCGAGTACGGCGGTCAGCGCGGCCACCGCCCGCAGCCGCTGCCGGCGGCGCAGCAGATCCGTCGGCCGGGTCTGCACCGTGCAGGGGTCGAACTCCCCGGAGTTCAGCAGCACCCCGGCGCCGGCCCCGGCCTCCCGGTCCAGTTGCCCGGCCGCCTGCTGCGCCAGGTCCGGGGCGGGCGCCCCGGCCTCTTCGAGCACGGTGCGCGCGGCCTCCTCGTCCAGGCCCTCCAGATGCCACAGCCCGAGGGTGGCGCGTACCGAGGCGGGGACGGCGGACAGCGCCTGGTCCAGCGCGAGTTCCTCGGCGCCGCCGGCCCGCGGGAACAGCCGCAGCCCCCAGACCTGCGGCAGCACCGGCAGCCCCCGGCCGGTCCGCCCCTCGTACGCCAGCGCCAGCCGCAGGGTCCGCAGCCGCACCAGGTCGTAGCCGGCCTCGGCCGCCGGTCCGCGCTGGGCCGGGAGCCCGCCGTCCGGCCGGCGCAGCCGGGCCCGCGGCAGTGCCCGCTGGACCAGGGCGTGTGCGGTCAGGACCCGGCGGTGGCGGCCCATCGACGGGGGCAGGACGAGATAGGCGAGGCGGACGAGCCGTGGATAGTGCTCGACGATGGCCGCCTCGGCCCGTTCGACATCGGCCCGGGTGCGTTCGTCCATGGGCATGGCCTGGAACAGCCCTTCGCAAAATGGCGGAATGCGCCGTCGTGGGTGGTGCACGCGTTCCAACGAGTGATTCTTGGGACGGTCACACGACGCCCCGTCGAGCGGCGCCGGGCGGGAGCCGGACCGAACACTCCGTCACCGATCCGAACATCCCGTCACCGCAGCGGACACCACGTCACCGATCCGGATAACGACCCCGTCGCATCCGGGGTACTCCGCATGCGCCGGGGCCCGGCAGGGCCGATGCTGGAGCGGTGATGGACGAGACGGAGTTCTGGGAACTGATCGACAGTTCCCGCGAGGCCGCCGAGGGCGACCCCGAAGAGCAGGCCGACGCGCTGGTCGAAAGGCTGCTCGGGCTCGATCCGGACGCCGTCGTGGACTTCGCCCGTCATTTCGAGGCGCGCTACAACCGGGCGTACTCCTGGGATCTGTGGGCCGCGGCGACCCTGCTGCTGGGCGGTGCCAGCGACGACGCCTTCGACTACTTCCGCTGCTGGCTGATCGGCCAGGGCCGGGAGGTCTTCGAGGGCGGGCTGCACGACCCGGACCAGCTCGCCGAGCTGCTGGACGACTTCGACGAGGCGCTGGACGGCGACGCCGAGGAGCTGGGCTACGCGGCCGACGAGGCGTACGAGCAGTTGACCGGCGGGGTGATGCCCGATCTGGCGCTGCCGGCGCCGCCGCGCGAACCGCTCGGCGGTTACCTCGACTTCGACGACGACCAGGCCCTGGCGGAGCGCCTGCCCCACCTCTGGGACCGGTTCCGCTCCTGACGTCCGGGGGCGGCTGAGGGTGTTTCAGCCGACGCGGCGGAAGCGGGGCCCCGGATTCCGCTGCCGGCCCGTGACTGCGGCAGTATGGCCCCATGCGGATCGCGATCACCGGCTCGACCGGACTCATCGGCACGGCGCTCGTCCGGTCCCTGCGCACGGACGGCCATGACGTCGTCCGGCTCGTCCGGCGTGCCCCCGCGGCGGCCGGCGAGGTGCGCTGGGACCCCAAGCGCCAGGAGCTCGACCCGGCGGGGCTGGCCGGCTGCGAGGCGGTCGTCCATCTGGCCGGCGCCGGGGTCGGCGACCACCGCTGGACGGCCGCCTACAAGCAGGAGATCCGCGACAGCCGGGTGCTGGGCACCCGGACCCTCGCCGCGGCACTGACCGCCATGGACACCCCGCCGCGGGTCTTCGTGTCCGGCAGCGCGATCGGCTACTACGGCGACACCGGCGACCGGCGCACGGACGAGAGCGCACCGGCCGGCCACGGCTTCCTGCCGGAGGTCTGCACGGCGTGGGAGGATGCCGCCAAGCCGGCCCGGGACGCGGGCATCCGCACCGTCTTCGCCCGCACCGGTCTGGTCGTGGCCCGCTCGGGCGGCGCCTGGGGCCGGCTCTTCCCGCTCTTCCGGCTCGGCCTCGGCGGCCGGCTCGGGGACGGCAGCCAGTACTGGAGCTTCATCTCGCTGGCGGACCACATCGCGGCGCTGCGCCACCTCCTGGACGCCGACGACCTCACCGGACCGGTCAACCTCACGGCGCCGGAACCGGTCACGAACCGCGAGGTGACCGCCGTGATGGGCCATGTCCTGAACCGGCCCACGCTGTGCACCGCTCCGGCTCCGGTGCTGCGGGTCGCCCTCGGGGAGTTCGCCGGCGATGTGCTGGGCAGTCAGCGGGTCGTCCCGCGGCGGCTGCTGGACTCGGGGTTCGTCTTCCGCCACCCGAGGATCATCGAGGCGATCCGGGCGGCCTAGGGGTCCGCACGGACCGGCCGCCCGCCGGGACCCTACGGCGTCCCGGGCCGCCCCGCCGTCCGGGCCGCACCGCACTCTTCGGCCACGGGCACCGATGCGCCCCGGCCACCCCCTGTCCGCACAGGACGCCCGGTTCCTACTGTCCTCTCACGCACCCCTGGCATCCCCCGCGGCGACAGTGGGCATGACAACGGTGCCGCCATTGGGACCGACCTCGGGAGGGGCATGTGCTGCGTACCGCATCGGCCGTGGACGTCGTCATTGTGGGAGCCGGCCCGGCCGGACTCGCCGCCGCCCGCCATCTGACCGGCGCCGGGGTGTCCGTCGCCGTCCTGGAAGCCTCACCGGACATCGGCGGCCGGTCCGTCACCGATCATCTCGACGGGTTCCGGCTGGACCACTGCGGCCGGCCGCTGGCCGTCTCCGCCGCCGAGCTGCGCCGCACCCCGGGGCTCGACGCGCTGACGCCGCGTCCGTTCGCGCCCGGCCTGAGCGTCCACCACGGACTACGGATCCAGCGCATCAGCGCACCCCGAAGCACAAGGGGCGCACTTTCGGCGGCGCGCGCCCTCTTGCGCGCCGACCGCCGCACGGAACGCCGGACGGACCGTCAGGCGGGCGGCCGGCAGGGCCGTCCCACCGACGGGCGGGCCGCACCGGAAAGGGAGCGCCGCACGGTGCGCCGCCTCGACCCCCGCACCGGACGCGCCGCCCCCTCGTACGCCACTCCCCCCGCTCCCGCCCCGGCCGTCGACCGCCCCATCCGCGACGCCCTGGCGAGCCGCCCGTCCTTCCCGCCCCGCACCCATGACGCCTTCCTGCGGCCCCTGCTGGGCGCCCTGCTGTGCGATCCGCAGCTGCGCGGCTCCAGCCGGGGCGCCGCGGCCGCGCTGCGCGGCTATGCGGAGGGGCAGCTGTGGCTGCCGGCCGGCGGCGCCTTCGCCGTCCCCGAACTCCTCGCCGCCGCCCTGCCGCCCGGCACGGTCCGCACCTCCGTACGGGTCACCGCGGTCTCCACGACCGGTGTGCACACCGCCGAACACGGCCCCGTCCCCTGCCGGGCGGTGCTGGTGGCCACCGGCGCCCGCGCCGCGGCCGAGCTGCTGCCGGGGCTGCGGGTGCCCGCCTTCCACCCGGTGACGGTCCTGCACCACACCGCGGCGGCCGCCTGGGGCCGCGGCGCGCCGGCCCGCGAGACCACGCTGATCCTGCCGACGGACGGCCCGGTCGCGTACACCTACGCCGCCGGCGCCATCGACCCGTCCCGGACGCCGCCGGGCCGCACCCTGCTCACCACGGTCGTGCTCGGCGCCGCGGCGGCGCTGCCGCCGGCCGTCCTCGACCGGGCGGTGGGGCCCCAGCTGGACCGGATCCACGGTGCGCACACCGACGACCGACAACTGCTGACGACCCATCACGATCCCTGTGCGGTACCGGCGATGCCCGCCCCGCACGACCCGGAGCGCCCGGTGCGGGTGCTCGCCGGCCTCTACGTCTGCGGCGACCACCGCGACACCGGCACCCTCCAGGGCGCCCTCAACTCGGGACGGCGCGCCGCCCGCGCCGTCCTCCAGGACTTCGGCCTGCCGGCCCTCACCACCGAACCGGACACCCTGCCCACGGCGGCCTGACCGGGGCGGCGCCCGGCACCTCAGCCCAGCGCCGCCACCCGCTCGCGATACCCCCGCACCGCCGCGGCGTCCCGGTAGGGCTCCAGGCGGCGCTCGAACTCCCTGACGTACTCATGGGCCCGCACGGACCGCATCTCGGAGGCCTGGAGCGCCGCCTCGGCACCCAGCGTGCAGGCCTGCTCCAGCTCCCCCAGGCCCAGCCGCGCGGTCGCCAGCACCACCCGGCAGAAGAGCCGGCTGCGCGCGAACCCGGCCGCCCGCAGCTGGAGCGAGCGCTCGGCGTGCTGGGAGGCCGCGCGGTACTGCTGGAGATCGCGGTGGCAGTGCGCCAGCTCGTCGGCGAGCTGTGCCTCGTCGAAGAAGCGCGCCCAGTACGGGGTCTCGTCGCCCGGGCGGACGGTCTCCAGCGCGCGCTCGGCACGGGCCAGCGCCGCCGTGCAGGCCCGGACCTCGCCCAGGACACCGTGGCCGCGCGCCTCGGCGGAGTGCAGCAGCGCCTGCACGGCGGGCGGCGCGCTGCTGCCGATGCCCTGCTGGGCGACCCGCGCCAGCTGGACGGCCTCCCGGCCGTGGCCCAGGTAGACGGCCTGCCGGCTCATCGTCACCAGGACGTAGGACCCGTACGCCCGGTCGCCGGCGGCCTGGGCCAGCCGCAGGGCCTGGACGAAGTACCGCTGCGCCAGGCCGTGGGCGGCGATGTCGTACGAGGTCCAGCCCGCCAGCCGGGTCAGATCGGCGGTGGCCGCGAACAGCCGGCGGCCGGTGGCCTCCCCGTAGGAGCCGCGCAGCATCGGCTCGGCCTCGTGCTCCAGATAGCGCACCAGGGCCTGCCGGGCGTGACCGCCGCCGTAGGCGTGGTCCAGCGCCCGGAACAGCTCGCCGACCGAGCGCAGCGCCGCGATGTCCCCGGAGGTGACCCGGGAGCCCTGGGTGCGGTCGACCTGGTCGTTGCGGCGCTGGCGCGGCACCGTGGCCCGCCCCCCCTGGGCGGGTACCCGGCCCGGGGTGTCGGCGGCCTCGCCCCGGGCGACCCGCTCGTCGGCGCGGCCGATCAGCCAGTCGCGGCTGGGCACCACGAGCCCGGCCGGGGTGAAGGCGATCTTGCGGAGCTCGGCATGGCTGCCGGAGTCCTTGCGCCACAGGCCGCTGACGATGTCCACCGCCTCACTGGGGGTCGCGGCGAACTCCAGCCCTGCGTACACCGGCGCGCAGGCGTCCAGGCCCAGGTCCTGGGCGGACAGCCGGCGGCCGAGCCGGCGGGTGAACACCTCCGCGATCAGGGCGGGGGTGGTGCCGCGCGGCTGCTGGCCGCGCAGCCAGCGGGTCACCGACGTCTTGTCGTAGCGGAGGTCGAGGCCGTGCTCGATGCCGAGCTGGTCAACCCGTCTGGCCAGGCCGGCATTGGAGAATCCCGCCTCGGCGATGAGCGCGGCGAGCTGGCGGTTGGGCGTGTGGTGCGGGGGTCGTTCCGTCATCAGCTTTACCGGTCTCCTGCCTTCCGGGCCGCACTGCCGGGTCCGGCGGACCCTGCTCCGGCATTGCTCATCGCCCTTGTGGAACGGCGTGAATGTAACGGCCTTCGGGACCCTGATCACCGCCTGCGCCCCGCGTTCATCCGATCGTGTGAGCAGGGGCGAATGGGCCGGACACCGGCCGCTTGCCGGATCAGGAACGGGCGGCCGTACAGTTGCATGGGCGCGAAGTGGCATCAACGTTGCGGCACACCGCAACACAGGTTCGAAGAGGAGCTGCCGGTGACTGCGATCTCCCGGGGGGAGACCCCCGCACCCGAGGGGCTGCGCTTTGTGCATCTGGGCTTCGGCGCCGAGGCCGTGGAATACACCGCGGCATGGCAGGAGCAGCGCCGGGTGCACGCCGCCCGGTTCGCCGACGAGGTGCCCGACACCTGTCTGCTGCTGGAGCACCAGGTCGTGTACACCGCGGGGCGGCGTACGGCCGACGACGAGCGCCCCCTGGACGGGACCCCGGTCGTCGACGTGGACCGCGGCGGGAAGATCACCTGGCACGGGCCCGGCCAGCTGGTGGGCTACCCCATCCAGAAGCTGCCGCGTCCGGTGGACGTCGTGGCCCATGTGCGCCGCCTGGAAGAGGCGCTGATCCAGGTCTGCGCCGAGTTCGGCGTGGCCGGCACCCGGATCGAGGGCCGCAGCGGTGTGTGGGTGCTGGGCGACGCCGTCGCCGCGGCCGAGGAGCGGGCGGCCCTGGGCGGGCTGAACCTCGACTTCGACCCCCGGGTGACGGACGAGCTGTTCGACTCGCGGCTGAGCGGTCCCGAATACGCGCCGTCCAACGCCGGCCAGCGCCGCGAGGACCGCAAGCTCGCCGCGATCGGCATCCGCGTCGCCAAGGGCGTCACGATGCACGGCTTCGCGCTCAATGTGAATCCGGACAACACCTCGTTCGACAAGATCGTCCCGTGCGGCATCCGCGATGCCGGCGTCGCCTCGCTGGCCAACGAGCTGGGCCGGGAGATCACCATCGCCGAGGTGCTGCCCGTCGTCGAGAAGCATCTGCGGGCCGTCCTCGAGGGCGCCGACCTCCTCCCCCGCGCGGTCTGAGCGGACCGGTCGGGCAGGTACAGGTCATGCACGCCGGAGGCCTCCGGGAATGCCACCCCGCCATACGGGGTTGCCACGCGCGTAAAGACGTGCGAATCAACGGGCGTACCCTGGTGTACGCCGCAGAAACGAATGCCGCGTAAGCAGAAAGGGGCGCCGGTCGTGTCCGCAGTCGCACCCGACGGACGCAAGATGTTGCGCCTGGAGGTCCGGAACAGCCAGACCCCCATCGAGCGCAAGCCCGAGTGGATCAAGACCCGGGCGAAGATGGGTCCCGAGTACAACCATCTCCAGGGCCTGGTCAAGAGCGAGGGTCTGCACACGGTCTGCCAGGAGGCGGGCTGTCCCAACATCTTCGAATGCTGGGAGGACCGCGAGGCGACCTTCCTCATCGGTGGTGACCAGTGCACGCGCCGCTGTGACTTCTGCCAGATCGACACCGGCAAGCCGCAGGAGCTGGACCGCGACGAGCCGCGCCGGGTCGCCGAGTCCGTGCAGACCATGGGCCTGAAGTACGCCACGATCACCGGCGTCGCGCGCGACGACCTGGAGGACGGCGGCGCCTGGCTCTACGCCGAGACGGTCCGCCAGATCCACGCCTCGATGCCCGACACCGGCGTCGAACTGCTGATCCCCGACTTCAACGCGGTCCCCGAGCAGCTCGCCGAGGTCTTCTCCTCCCGCCCGGAGGTGCTGGCCCACAACGTCGAGACGGTCCCGCGCATCTTCAAGCGGATCCGCCCCGGCTTCCGCTACGAGCGCTCGCTGGACGTCATCTCGCGCTCCCGCGAGGCCGGCCTGGTCACCAAGTCCAACCTCATCCTGGGCATGGGCGAGGAGCGCGAGGAGATCAGCCAGGCGCTCCAGGACCTGTACGACGCGGGCTGCGAGCTGATCACGATCACCCAGTACCTGCGCCCCTCCGTGCGCCACCACCCCATCGAGCGGTGGGTCAAGCCGGCGGAGTTCGTGGAGCTCAAGGAGGAGGCCGAGGAGATCGGCTACGCCGGCGTGATGTCCGGCCCGCTGGTCCGCTCCTCCTACCGCGCCGGCCGCCTTTACCAGCAGGCCGTCGAGCGGCGCGAGGTCGAGGCGTCCAGTCAGGCGGTTTGAGTTTCCCGGCGCGCCAACTTGTGAATCGTGGCACATGCTGAGGACGCGGCCCACATTCCCCCATGACGGGGGCGTGGGGGCCGCGTCAATGTTTCATCGGTGTTTGACCGGCAGGTCATCCGTTGGTAACACCTTTCCGTGACGATGGATGCACGCACCGCTCCCGCACCTACCCCTGCTTCTCCGAACAGATCAGAGGGAGTCACCACCATGCAGGCCGCGCCGCTCCGCGCCACCCCCGCCCTTCCCATCCCCACGGTCACCGGCGCCCTGCGCGCCGTCGAGGCCGTGCTGATGCGCGGCGGGCAGCGCACCGCCCGCCGCAATGCCTGGACGTCGGTCCTGGAGGACCGCCGCCGCGCCAAGGACCGCTCCGAGGCCGAGTACGTACTGGAGGCCGCGGCGACCAGGCGCCCGCACGCCACGTAAACTTCGCTGTATGGCGAGGAAGGCAAACACAGACGGCGCTGCCGGCGCTGAGAACTCCGGGCGACTGAAGCAGATCGCCCAGACCTACAAGATGACCCGTCGGGTCGACTCCAAGGTCGGTCTTGTCGTCGCTGGTGTAGGCATCGTCGTATTCGGCGTTCTCCTTGCCATCGGCTTCGTGATCGGCCATCCCATCTATGCGGGAATCCTGGGCTTCGTCCTGGCCTTCCTCGCGATGGCGATCGTCTTCGGACGGCGTGCCGAGCGGGCTGCCTTCGGGCAGATGGAAGGCCAGCCCGGTGCGGCGGCGGCCGTGCTGGAGAACGTCGGCCGCGGCTGGACTGTCACCCCCGCGGTGGCCATGAACCGCAGCCAGGACGTCGTCCACCGCGCTGTCGGCAAGGCCGGCATCGTGCTGGTCGGCGAGGGCAACCCCAACCGCCTCCGCGGCCTGCTGGCCGCCGAGAAGAAGCGGATGGCGCGCACCGTCGCCGACGCCCCGGTCCACGACATCATCGTGGGCGACGGCGAGGGCCAGGTGCCGTTGAAGAAGCTCCGCACGACGCTGCTGAAGCTGCCGCGGGTGCTGCCCGGCGCGCAGGTGACGGCCGTCAACGACCGGCTCAAGGCGCTGGGCGACCTGATGAGCAACATGCCGGTCCCGAAGGGCCCCATGCCGAAGGGCATGCGCATGCCCAAGGGCGGCGGCAAGACGCGCTGACCGCCCCGGTCCCACGACAACGCCCCGGAAGCGTGCTTCCGGGGCGTTTCGTATGCGACGGGGCGGTGGCGGTGCGGTGCGCACGGGGGCGGTGGCGCGGACGGCGACCGCGGGCTCGTCGATCCCGGGCCCCACTCCTTGCCACGGCCTCACAGGTGGCTTCTGGGCGCCCCCTGCACGGCTCACGGGCGGCTCACGGGCGACTCACGGGCGGCTCACGGACAGCTCATGAAGACTCTCCTGGGGTGACGCACGGGCCGCCGGTCACAGACGGACGCTCACGGACGGACACTCACAGCCGCCCCGTCATCACAGCCGCCCCGTCATCACAGCCGCTCCCTCACAGACGGACCTGCACGGCGCGCGACAGGCGGTCGTGCAGCCCCCGCCCGTCCCGGTCCCACACCACCGCGGGGATGACCAAGACGAGCAGCACCGTGCGGACGACGACCCGCGGCAGGGTGATCCGGCCGCCGCCCTCGGCGACCACCCGCAGCCCCAGGAGCCGCTTGCCCGGGGTGAAGCCGACCGTGCCGACCGTCAGCACGCTGAGCACCGTGAAGACCAGCAGCGTCCAGTTGCTCGCCGACTGCGCCCGGCCGCCGCTGAGCAGGCCGTATGCGATGAGCAGGCACAGCGTCCAGTCGATGAAGAGCGCGGCGAAGCGCCGGCCGGGGCGCGCGACGGAGCCCGGCCCCTCCTTCGGCAGCCCGAGCTGCTGCCCGCGGTATCCGAACTCGACGCCCATGTCCTCGGCGGCCGCGCGGGGCCCGGAGATCCACGATCCGATTGCATGCCTGTTGTCCACCCGACCACGGTACTGCGACCCCCGCGTTCGATTCCCGGAGGGCCACCGCGGGAGGGCCGGGGGGCCCGCGGGCCGGGCCCGGGAGCGGCCGGCGGGGCGGGGCCCGGGAGCGGCCGGCGGGACGGCCTGACGACCCCGCGGGCGGCCGCGGAATGCGGCGCTCCGCCCGGTCCGGAATGCCCCTTCTTGGCGCACACTGGGGGTGAAAGGCGGCCGCGCGCCGGTTAACCTCGGCGAAACAAATGGGTCATGCTTGGGAAATCCCGCCTGCCTATGGTCGGGCAACGCGCCACCGCACATGGTCGCGTTCCGAGTAGCAATCCCGCGTCCGCCGACCGGTGACCGGGCTAGGAGGAGTTGGATGTTCCAGAACGCCGACGAGGCCAAGAAGTTCATCGCGGACGAGGACGTCAAGTTCGTCGACGTCCGATTCTGCGACCTGCCCGGTGTGATGCAGCACTTCACGATCCCGGCAAAGGCGTTCGACCCGACCGAGGAACTCGCCTTCGACGGTTCCTCGATCCGCGGCTTCCAGGCCATTCACGAGTCCGACATGGCGCTGCGCGCGGACCTGTCGACGGCTCGTGTGGACCCGTTCCGCCGCGACAAGACCGTCAACATCAACTTCTTCATCCACGACCCGATCACCGGCGAGCAGTACAGCCGCGACCCGCGCAACATCGCCAAGAAGGCCGAGGCCTACCTCGCCTCCACCGGCATCGCGGACACCGCGTTCTTCGGCCCGGAGGCCGAGTTCTACGTCTTCGACAGCGTCCGCTTCGAGACCTCGTCGAACCAGTCCTTCTACCACATCGACTCCGAGGCCGGCGCCTGGAACACCGGGTCGGAGGAGAACAACCGCGGCTACAAGGTCCGCTACAAGGGCGGCTACTTCCCGGCCCCGCCGGTCGACCACTTCGCCGACCTGCGTGCGGAGATCTCCCTGGAGCTGGACAAGGCCGGCCTGCAGGTCGAGCGCCAGCACCACGAGGTCGGCACCGCCGGCCAGGCGGAGATCAACTACAAGTTCAACACGCTGCTCGCCGCGGCCGACGACCTGATGCTGTTCAAGTACATCGTCAAGAACGTCGCCTGGCGCAACGGCAAGACCGCGACCTTCATGCCCAAGCCGATCTTCGGTGACAACGGCTCCGGCATGCACGTCCACCAGTCGCTGTGGCAGGGCGGCAACCCGCTCTTCTACGACGAGCAGGGCTACGCGGGCCTCTCGGACACCGCCCGCTACTACATCGGCGGCATCCTCAAGCACGCCCCGTCGCTGCTGGCCTTCACCAACCCGACGGTGAACTCCTACCACCGCCTGGTCCCCGGCTTCGAGGCCCCGGTCAACCTGGTCTACTCGCAGCGCAACCGCTCCGCGGCCATGCGTATCCCGATCACGGGCTCGAACCCCAAGGCCAAGCGCGTCGAGTTCCGCGCCCCGGACCCGTCCTCGAACCCGTACCTCGCGTTCTCCGCCCTCCTCCTCGCGGGCCTGGACGGCGTCAAGAACAAGATCGAGCCGGCCGAGCCGATCGACAAGGACCTCTACGAGCTCGCCCCCGAGGAGCACGCGGGCGTCCCCCAGGTCCCCACCTCCCTCCCGGCCGTCCTCGACGCCCTCGAGGCCGACAACGAGTACCTCCAGCAGGGCGGCGTCTTCACCTCCGACCTGATCGAGACCTGGATCGACTACAAGCGCACCCACGAGATCGCCCCGATCCAGCTCCGCCCGCACCCGCACGAGTTCGAGCTGTACTTCGACATCTAAGGGGCGGGGTCGGGTGACCTGGGCGAATGCATGGAAAGCTCGCTGTGACCTGCGAAAACTCTTCTCGTGAGTTCTCGTGGTTCCCAGCTGTTTTCCGCCGCCTTGTGCACCGCCCGGCCAGTTCCCTGACGTGATGTCAGGTTGACCAGTGAGGCCGTTACTCAGATCCGGGTAACGGCCTCACTGGTTTGGCAATGCTTCGAGGCCGTTGCACATCAGCTGGTCAAGCCGGCGGACACCCTCGCGAATCGTTGCCTTTTAGCCCACTAGCAAGGGGCGGTCAGTGACCTGCGGAGATCTCTGCTGCAGGTCACTGACCCGCCCTATAATTCAGTGATCCAATTGGAGTGCATAGCGGCTGGCTAGCGCTAAGAGGTGCCATCGTCGGCACGTACGGCCATCAGCACCCGTTGCAGCGCGATGATGCGCGGATCACCATCTGGTCGGGCTTCCAAGGCGCGGTCCAGTAGCGCTTCGAGCTCGGCCTGCGCTGTACGCGGCTGTCCCGCCTCCCACAACAGCTGGGCTCGTCGGTAGCCCAAGTCCCAGACCGAGTCGTGGTCCGCACCGCGCGTACGTGACCAGCCTTCCACTATTTCCTTGAGCTGATCAGCACTTTCTGCCGGTCGTCCCGCCATGCTCAGGACCTCGCCGAGGCTCCTGCGTGCTGCCAGCGTGTCGCGATGGTCCGGCCCCAGCGTGCGTACCCGACGCTCCATGACGTCACGGAAGCGAGCAATGGCCTCAGCGAGATTTCCTTGGCGCCCCAGCACCTTGGCCAGATTATGGTTCATCGTCAGCGTATCGGGATGATCCTCTCCGAGGATGTTCAGGCATTTGTCCAGCGCGTCACGGTATTCCACTTCCGCTTCGGGACAGCGCCGTTGAGCGGACAGCAGGAAAGCTAAGTTCCCCTGGACGGACAAGGTCTGTGGATGATCGGGGCCCATGACACGAGTACATGCCGACAGGATTTCCCTGTATGCCTCCTCAGCTTCGCCGGCGGCTCCCCTGTCATCCAGAATGCGGGCGAGGGACAGCCGCGTGGCGAGCGTCTCGGGATGCTCAGTCCCGTGCCTGCGTTCCTGGATCTCCAGGATCGCTGAGTGCTCCTTCTCCGCTTCGTCGAGCTCGCCTTGCATGCGCATGGCGACAGCTAGGTTGTGGCGTAGCACCAGTATCAGGGGCTGATCGTCGGAGTGCTTGTCATCCGCGTCCCTAAGCGCTTCGCGGTAGACGCCGGCTGCCTCGTCGAGGCGCCCGAAGTCTTTCAGCGCTGCGCCAAGAGTATTGCGGGCGGTGATCGTGTCGGGATGTGCGGGTCCCAACCTCCGCCGTTCCTCATCGACGATCTCCCGCAGCTGATGGATCGCCTCCTGCAGCCTTCCGCGTGCGAGCAATACTGCTGCCAGATCGTGCTGGACGTCCAGGCACGCCCCTTCGTCTCCCGGTAGGGCGGTTAGCGCCTGCCACAACTGCTCCTCTGCCTCGGCGAGGCTTCCCTGTTGCAGCAGGAGCGCGCCCAGCGACGCCCGAACACTGGCAACGTTACGGTGCGAGCTGCCGAACACACGCTCCTGAAGAGCGAGGACCGTGCGCATCTCGGACACCGCGTCGTCCGTTCGCCCGACTCGTCCCAAGGCCATCGCCCACTCGAAGCGGGCATTGAGCGTGACCGTGTGTTGCCCCCCGTGGCGCGCGGTCGCTGCGTCCAGAATCGACCTGTACTCCGATTCCGACTGAGTCAGTTCACCCAGGGAGCGCAGTGCCGCAGCATGACTCTCGCGACCTGCTAGCACGTTGGGGTGGTCGTCGATGAGTTGTTTCTTCTGCGCATCGGTGAGTTCCGCGAAGAGCGCCGCAGCGCTCTTCGCATCGAGTTCCCCTTGCCGCGTGAGCAGTACGGCTAGGTTGTGGCGTGCATCGAGCGTCTCGGGATGATCGGACCCCAGGATGCGTGTCCGCGCGTCAAGCACCGCCCGGATCTCAGCTTCCGCCGCAGTGAACTGCTGACGCAGGATGAGCGTGGTGGCCAGGTTCGCCCGAGTGGTCAGCGTGGAGGGGTGCTCGACTCCGAGAACCTCTGTTTCAAGTTCGAGAACTTGCTGGAAGACCTCCTCGGCGCGCGCGTTCTCGCCTTGGTCGCGCAGCGAGATCGCGAATTCGTGCTGGGCTTCGAGGACATCGGGGTGCTTCTCACCTAGCTCGGCCCGCAGCCCTTCCAGTACCTGTCTACCCTCGTCCGCCGCTTCGTCAAGGCGCCCCATGCTCCTGATGCAGATCGCACGAGCGTGCCGTGAGCGCAGAGTAGTGGCTGCCCCCGCGCCGAACAGCCGGGTCTCATGGCGGATCACCTCGTCGTACTCGTGTTCCGCCTCCTTGAGCTTTCCTCGCTGACATGCCGCCCTCGCTCGTTGATAGCGCACGGACAGGGTGGTGGGATCGGCCGCCCCGAACTTCCTGACGCACTCCTCCACAATGCGGTCGAGTTCGGACTCAGCCGCCTTCAGATCGCCCATCTCCTTGACCGCGATCGCTCGGTGCCTGCGAATGTTCACCCCGATCCAGGGGGCAGCTTCCGCGGAATCGGCACGCTTCAACGCTTCGTCCGCCAGTTCGCAGGCCCCTGCGTAGTCGCCCCGGAAGTGCAGATGGGAAACGGCGACCCCAGCACCGATCAACACGCCGTTGAGACGGTCGTCAGCAGCGGTACCCCATCGCGGCAACCGGCGCATCATGACCAACCAGTGCGGGATGAGTCCCTGCCACGCCGGCCAGGGACTCGGGTCCCGCGGATTCTCCAGGTACGGGGTGGCTGCCACAAGCAGATCCGCTGCCGAGTCCCACACCTCTCGGTAGTCCCCGGGCTCCGCGAGGAGCGGAGCGACCGACACCTCAGCCACGAGCCGGTGGATCTGGTACGCGGGTTCCGTCGAATGCGTGTCGACCCCAATGAGGCCGAACCTGCCGAGGCCACTCAGGGCCGTTCTGACTGCCCGAGGCTGAACGTTCGCGGGCCACATCTCCAGAGCCGCGACCGTGGACGGATCGAGCAAGGCGTTCGGCAGGGATGCGGTCGGAGCAAAGCAGGACAGCAGCTGCAATAAGCCACGGACGTGCGCCGTGCCCTGTCGTTCGAGGAGGGAGAGGGACAGCTCCCACGTGCCGGCAATGGTCCGGCGGGTCCGCTCCTCCTCACTGCGTAGATCGCCTTGCACGCCCTCCGTGGCGTCGTCCAGAAGCAACGGAGAATCCCCGAGCGCGTCGATGTACTCGGTGAAAGTCTCTGCTTCGGCCAGTGGATCGCCGTGCGCCATGCGCAGGTACGTGCCCGCCAAGTGCAACGCGAGCGGCAAGGACCCCAGCCGGTCCGCCAGGGCCGCGGCGGAGTCCGTGTCACCCGCCTCCGGAGCCAGTTCCCCGAGGACTCGGCCCGCGGATTCGAGTTCCAGAACCGCAAGTCGGTGGAAGTGCGCGATCCGGCTGCCCCAGGATCGCTCGTTGCCGTCGCGCGTGGTGACTAGGACGCCCTGTGAGCCGCCGACCGGGGGCCTGGCCCAGCCCGTGGCGTCGGCCAGTGCAGCACCCGGGCAGGACAGCATGTCGAGATCATCGGCATCGTCGAAGATGAGCAGCCACGGGCGGTCCAGGGTCACCAGATGGCGCCACACCAGGTCGGCCGCGGGCCGTCCACCCTTCTCCCACGCATGGGCGACGTGCTCGGCCGGAGCCCCGGCGAGGAGGGCCGCGTGGCGCATCCCGTCAGCCACAGCCGCTGCGGATCCAGCCTGGATCCAGAAGACCTCGACGCTGGCCTCCTTGGCCCGCTGAGCTGTGCTCAGGGCAACCGTCGTCTTCCCCACCCCGCCCATTCCGGACAGGACTTGGATACGCGGGTGCTCCGCCCGCTTGGCCTGCGCGAGGGCTGAGAGGGTTTCGTCCCGGCCCAGCACGGCCTCCGGGAGCCTGCCGTAGGGAGCCTCCACCGACCCCAGTGCGAGCAGTTCCTGGGGGGTGGGGGTGGTGAGACTCATCTCCATGTTGATGATGGCGCCGCGAAGGTCCGCCCCCGGGGCGTTCAGGCCCGTCGAGCCGATCACGCTGTTCGCCGTCGTGTCCCGAGCAGGGTCGGGCAGGTTTGCAGTCACTGCCCCTGCTCGGACCGGCCAAAGGACATGTCGATCGCGCCGTTGAACGTCGCTCCAGGTGCGTTCAGGCCATTGGAGTCGCACACGGTGTTGATGGTGCTGCCTGCCGGCCGGACCAGGCGAGACTGCAAGTCTTCCAGCTCGCACCGGAATTCCGGGTCAGCTGCGGCCTCGCGACGCAGCGCCTCGCTCAGGACGGCGACAGCATCCGGATCGTCTGCGCCTTGCCCCTCCAGTACGGCAACGGTCCGGTCGTCGCTGGAAAAGCGGTTCCGTAGGCGCCGCCAGAGATCTGACACGACAGCCTCACTCAGGCTTCCGCTGACTCCGCCCAGTGCTGCCAGCGCCAGCTCAGAGAACGCTAAGTCCATCTGTACCCCCAGGAGTTACTCACATCGGCGTGCCTGGCGGTCACTCTAGTGGCGTGAAGCTGGCCCGGCATGTTGTGCCCTGGATGTGTCCGCGAGGGCACAGGGAAAGGGGTCAGGCGCCGTCGTAGACCCAGGTTCGGCCGGTCTGGCGGTACTCCTCCACGGGGATTGTTTCGACGCCAGTCCGCATGCGAGCGGTGTACAGCAGCCCGTCGAGGTGGTCGACCTCGTGATGGATGAGGCGGGCGAGGCCGCGTTCGTAGAGGGTGGTCGTGATCTCGCCGGTCAGGGCGGTGGCTTCCACTGTGATCTCCAGTGGGCGGGGGACGAGGCCGCGGACGTCGAAGAAGCTCAGGCAACCCTCGTATTGCTCATCCATCTGACCGGAGCGCGCGGTGACACGCGGGTTGAGCAGGATGGTGGCGGGACCGCCACCGGGCGGTTGGACGACCGCAGCTGCGCGTGCGATACCGATCTGCGGAGCCGCGATACCCATTCCCTTGGCGAAGGGGTGGACCTGGCCGATCCGTTCCATGGCAGCGAAGAGCTCGTCCGTGATGCGTTCTGCCTCGTCACGTTCGGCGGGCAGGTCGAAGGCTCGGGCCGGTTCGGTGAGGATGCCGGCACCGTGTTGGACGACGCCGAGGTCTCGCATCTGCTGGCTGGGCCGCACGTCAATCACCTGAACTCCCCTTGATCTGAGTCGCGTTCGGTCCGTGCCCGAAACCGCCACTCAAGACGGTACCGAGCGTGCAGGGCGGGTGTAGTCGTGATCCATGTGAATTGCCGTAGTTCACCGTCGTCGCTGCGGACGGGAGGGGTTCGCAGCGGGGAGGCTTCGGCTGTCATGGAGGTCTCGGTGCCCCACACGACGGGGTCGAGGGTGGCGGGGAAGGCGAGCTGGACTTCGAGTTGTTCGGTGGGCAGGCGGACGGCTCGCTGGAACCAGTTGCCCCACTTGTCATCGCCGACGGTGTAGGCGTACTCGATCCACACGGACTCGCCGGGGTAGAGGGGGAAGCGGCCGTGTTCGTTGTCGAACAGCAGCCACACCTCCTTGAAGGCATCGCGGTCGTGCTTGGCCTGCCACCGCATCGCCTCGCCACGGCAGGTGGCGGTGAGGTCGAGTTCGTCCCAGGTCAGCGGGTGGGCTCGGTAGTGCGCGTTCGACTGCTCAGGGTCGCCGGGGTAGCGGTCCACGGAGATACGGATCAGGTAGCGGGTCACCGGCTCCTCGCCCGTGTTCCGCAGCCGTCGGCGCATGGTCAGCCGGTACGAGGTGCCGTCGTACTGGAGCCGTGCCGCGTCGTGTTCGACGACGAGGGCCGATCCGGTCGCATACGGCTGTTCGGGCCCGCGCTGGGAGGGCGGCGGCGCTGCCGGCCGCCGGGTACGGGCCTTTGCCTGCTCGTAGTCGCACCAGCGTCTCCAGATCGCCTTCCCGGCGTTCAGTGCCTCATCGGCGAGACGTGAGAACTCCTCGCTGGGCTTGTGGCGGCCCGACTCCACGTGGCTGACGTAAGACGGGTCGAAGCCCATGGCCAGCGCCAACGCCCTCTTGGACATGCCGCGTACTTCCCGCCAGCGCGCCACCTCGGCTGCGTAGTCCTCGGCCGCCTGCTCGGCGGTGATCTCCTCGCCTTGCGCTTCCATCGAAGCCCCGCGTCATCGTTGGTGAGCATGAATGAACCGTGAGTGATCCAAGTTCACCATCCCGTCACGGCCTGCGTCGCCGCTTTCCTTCCCTTACTGCCCCGGATCGACCCCCGGGCGGATGAAGGAGGCGAAGCACCATGCGCGTGCTCTACTTGCTCAACATCTCCAACCCCGACCGGCTTTCGGCCGACTCAGGGTGGATCTTCGCGGACCTGCTTGCCCCTGCGCTGGCGGATGCCGGAGCGGAGGTGACGGTCGCGGCCCCGGCTCCGGCCGGGGATGCACGCTGCGGATTCCATCAGACGAAGGTGCCGGGGACGAAGTACCGGGCCCGCTTCTCCGCGGACATCGACGAACTGGTGGCACTGATCCGGGCGGAGAAGCCCGACGTGGTCGTGGCCAATCAGATCGAGGAGGCCCCGGCGATCCGCACGGCCTTACTGGAGGCCGGATCCAACGCCCTACTGGCCGGCTACTGCCACTACCTGCCGTTCTCCTTCACGGGCGGCGGCCAGCTCCAACTCGACCCGTCCCTGAACGACGCGGCGCTTGGGCGGCCGGTACTGCTGGCGTTCGCTGCCGGACTGGCCGCCTGTGACCGGGTGCTGGTCCACTCCTCCACGGCCGCGTCCTGGGTGTCGGCGGCAGCCGCCCGGACCACTCTGGACCTCGGCGGGAAGCTGCGAGTGGTGCCCGCCCCGCGTGACGAGCGTCTGGTACGCGACCCCGCCACCACGCAGCCCGCTTCCGGCGTCGAGGGGATCGGCGTTTACAACCATCGGCTGTACGCGCACTACGGCACCGGGCAGTTCGTGGACCTGGCCCGCGACCTGGTCGCGTCCGGCACCGTCAGGCTGCGGGTCATGGACCTGTTCGGCCAGCGCCGGGCGGAGCGCAAGGGCCTGGACGACAGCCCCGAGAAGATGCGTGACCAGCTCGCCGCCCTGCCGCACGTGCAGGTCGTCTCCGACCGGGGCGATCGCGTCCGCTACAAGGACCTCCTGGCCGGCGCGCACTTCGGCATCGCCCCGTTCCGGCCGGGCTGCCCCTGGTCGATGAGCGTGATCGACTGCCAGGGCGTGGGCCTTCCGGTCATCTCGCCCCGCCTTGGCTGGCTCGCCGAGCACATCGACCCCGAGCTGTGCTTCACCACCCCGGCCGAGGCCGTCGCCTTGGCCGAGCGGCTCGCCACGGACGCCGAATTCCATGCTCTGCACGCCAAGCGGGCCCCACGCCTCCACCGCCGACTTCACCCCGACCCTGATCGCGGCCCGCTACCTGGAGGCCGTCTCGTGAACAGCTTCGACGCGGTTCTCCTCTCGTACGACGAGCCGATGGCCACCTCTCTGCACTCCCGGCTCCAGCGCACGCTCGGCGCGGCGGTCAAACGCCTGCACGGCGTACACGGGATGCGCCGGGCCTACCGTCTGTGTGCCGAGGTCGTCGACCACGAGCAGTTCTTCCTAGCCGACGGGGACTTCGCCATCGACACCGGCTTCGACCCCGCCTCGGTGGAGCCGCTGGACGAGGGCGCGTCGATGCGGGTGTGGCGGGCGGTCAACCCGGTCAACGGTTTGACCTACGGCTACGGCGGGCTCAAGCTCATCCGCCGCAGTGCCCTGCGCGAGATGGGCGAGGCCGTGGATGTGCTCGCCGCCCTGCCCGGACGGATCGAGTTCGCCCAGCAGACCGCGGGGATCACGAGGTTCAACCAGAGCCCCTTCCACGCGTGGAAGGCCGGTTTCCGCGAGTGCGCGATGCTCGCCCGCGGCAGCGAGTACGGGATGGCCGACGACGACGCCCGCCGGCGGATGGAGGCGTGGACGACCCGTCACAGCGGCGAGTTCGCCGCCTACGCGGCCGCCGGAGCCCGGGATGGCGTCGCTTTCGCCCGCGAAGCCGCCTGCGCCCCGCAGCGGTTCGGCCATCTCAACGACCCTGCCTGGCTGCGGGCAAGGTTCACCACCGCCCACGGAGACCAGGCGGTGGCCGGATGACCGGCCCGCTCGTGCTCATCGAGCCGTACGCGAACCGCCTGGGCGGGCATCACCAGCGCACGCTGGTAGCCCTCGCCAGGGTTCGACCCGGCAGTCTGGTAATCGCCCCGCACGGGATTGCCACCGAGACGGTCGACGCCCTGCGTGAGGCGGGGGCCCGGTTGGTCACCGGACCGTCCGGGCACCAGGCGCGCGTCCTGCTGGCCGCCTCCCGACTGGCAGCCAGCATCTCCGCGACCGGACAGCGATTGCTCCGGTCGCGCCGCTGGCCCCGCCGGATGCGGCGGTTGCCGCACCAGGTCACCCTCATCGCCCGCTGCCTCACAGAAGGGGCAGCGTTGCGGACCGCGCGTCGGCTGGAGTCCCGCGCCGACGCGGTGGTGATCCGGACCGCGAGCGAGGCTCTGCACGGAGCCGCCGCCCTCCTGGGCGATCAGCCGCACCTGCGGTTCGTCCACGAGGCGGTCACCGACGAGGATGCCGTCGTGCGACTGCTCGGCCGGCTCGCCCGCCGGGGCGAAGGGCGGGTGATCGCGGTGTATCCGACACAGGCCGTCGCCGACCAGTTCGCCGCGGCCTTCCCCCGCCTGCCCGCCGTGGTCGGCGGTTTCGCGGTCGACGACGGCCACCGCCTGACCGCAGGCGAACGCGAGGGCGGCCGTGCCGCGTTCGACGTCCCCTCCTCCGAGGCCGTGGTGTGCCTGGTGGGCGGGTGGTGGCCCTACAAGGACATCGCCGTCATCGACGCCGTCCTGTCCCGGCTCAAGGAGCCCCTGCACCTGGTGGTCACCGGTTTCCCCCTCGACGAAGCCCTCCTCCAGCGGTGGCGGGCCCAACCCGGCCTGTGGGTGCACACCGTGGCCGGCCCGGTCAGCGAAGCCGTACTGCGGCTCGTGTACGCCGCTGCCGACGCCGCCCTCGTCACCCGCCACCGCGGGACCGGAAAGGAGTCGGGGCTCGTCATGGATGCCGCCCGCCTCGGGGTTCCCCTCATCGTCTCCGACCACGACCCCGCCCTCACCGCCCGCCTTCGCAGCCGGCCCTGGGCCCTGACGTTCCCCGCCGGCGACCCGGCCGCCCTCGCCGAAGCCCTGCATAGCGTCATCCGCCAGCCACCTCCGCTGCCCGGCCCCGAAGCTCCCGGCCTGCTGGGGATGCGGTCGGCCGCCGAGCAGGCCGACTTCCTCACCCGAACCTTCACTTCACTGTGTACGAAGGAGTCACGATGCTGAGCACCCCTCCCGCGCTGATCGCCGTCGTCGGCCCCGTAGAAACCGCGCTGCTGACCGCCTGGGTCCGCCACTACCGGTGGCTGGGCGTCGAGCGATTCCTGATCGCCTTCCACTTCCCCGAGCACGTGCCCGACCAGCAGCGGCACGAACTCCAGGCCGCCAGCCGCGAACTGGGCATCATCCCCACCGGCACCAGCACCGGCCCGTGGCATGAGCGCACCAACACCCAGCTCAGAGACGCCCTGCGGCACCGGGCCGGGCCGGGTTGGCACCTGCTCGCCGATGCTGACGAGTTCCAGCAGTACCCCGCCCCACTGGGTGAGGTGATCGCCCAGGCCGAGAAGTCCGGGCACCGCGTGGTGGGCGGCCTGATGCTCGACCGGATCTCCGCGAGCGGGCGCCTGACCGGCTGGCGGCCCGAAGGCGGACTGGACCTCGTCTATCCCCTCGGCGGGCACCTCACCCACCGACTCCTGCACGGAGACCCGCGCAAGATCGTGCTCGCCCGCCACGATGTCACCGTGGCGGGTGGCAACCACAGGGCCCCCGGGCAGCGTCCGGACGCCGACCGCATCTGCGCGGTTCACCACTTCAAGTGGCGCTCGGGCGTCCTGGACGACCTCCGCCGCCGGGTCAAGCACTTCTCGACCGGCACATGGCAGGAAGAGACCCCGGCCGTGCGCGACGAGGCCGGCCGCCTCCTGTCGCACGTCGGCCGGCACGGCGGCGTGATCAACACCAGCGATCCGCGGTTCGCCTTCCGCCGGGTGAGTCTGGACCGCATGCCGTTCAACTGGCCCAGCGAGGCCCGCAGCATCGTCACGGCCTGGCGACCGCACGTCGCGCACCAGCCAGACGGGAGACAATGAAGGCGCCCACGCACAGCTCCTCGTGGAAGGGATGACCGCGTGCCCCTCGCCGTTCTCCTGGCCGGCATTACCGGCTCCGGGAAGACCACCGTCGCCCAAGCCCTGGCCGACCACGGCTACACGCGACTGTCCGTGGACGAGGAGGTGCACCGCCTCCACGGCCGATACGGCGTGGACTATCCCGAGCACACCTACTTCGAGCGCGAACGGCCCGTGGTCGAGGCGGTCCGGGCACGGTTCGTCAAGGAGCTGGAGGCCGGGAACGACGTCGTCCTGGACCACGGGCTGTGGCGGCTCCCAGATCGCGACGCCTGGCGAGAGGCTGCCCGCGAAGCGGGCGGCCACCCGGTCGTGGTCTACCTCCCTGCCGGCAGGGAAGAGCTGCTGGCACGCCTCGCCGAGCGCAACCAGCGCGAGGACGCCAACGCTCTCACCGTCACCCCCGAAGCCCTTGACGACTTCTTCGCCCGATTCGACCTCCCGGCCACCGATGAAGAGGTCATCGTCTACACCGGAGACCTGGACGCACTCGTGGTGGCGCTGTCCTCGGTCAAGCACAGGCAGGGCTGAAGCAGGCCCGCTCACGGCTCGATGTCACCGACCATGGCGTGGTCCGCCACGCGCTTGGCGTTGGCTGCGATCGCTGCCCTGCTCGCGCACTGTCGTGGGCGCGGGCTGAGGTGCGGAGGCGAAGGACGTGGCACTCACGGTGCTTCGCCTGCGCGCTCCTTGCATGCGCTTGTTCGGCTGGGCGGTGATCCGCCACACCAGGACCTGTGCCGGTGAGTCCGCGGTGGCGAGTTCACGCTCGGCGGCAACCTCGCTCAGGAGTTGACGGGGATTGTGGCCGGCGGTCTCGGCGCGGGCGAGCGTGGTGGTGAGGGCGGGCCCAGACAGGATCAGCCAGGATCTGGTCGGCGTGGTCGGGGATTGCCTGGCGCACGGTGGACTCGAAGGGATCATCTACCGATACCGCACCGGCATCCCCTGGAGAGATCTGCCCCGCGAAGCATTCGGTCCCTGGCAGACGGTATCGAAGCGCCATCGCAGGTGGGCGACTGACGGCACCTGGGACACGGTTCTGGCCCAGTTGACCGCCCGGGCGGACTCGATCAACGGGATCGACTGGACGGTCTCGGTCGACTCGACAATCAACCGGGCCCACCTGATGGGGATCTTTGAAATCGGCCGGGGCCGCTCCTCACCCCACTTGCTTGGTCTTTGAACTGTGTGAGGAGGATGGGTATCGAAGAGCGGTCCTTGATCACCAGAATGTAGGTTTTGGCCATGACTGGTGACTGGCGGATGGACCGAATCGGGACTGCGCTGAGGGGCGAGAACCCGACCGTGCTGCGACGGCTGGCGGCGGGGTTCGCGGTGATCGGGGACGTTCAGTTCCTGCCTGGCTACTCGGTTCTGCTCGTGGACGAGCCGGATGTGCAGCGGCTGTCGGACCTGCCGAGGTCGAAGCGGCTGTCGTTCCTGTCTGACATGGACCAGCTCGGCGAAGCGGTCGAGCGTGTCTGTCGGCGGCTGGACCCGGCTTTCCGCCGAGTCAACCTGGAGATCCTGGGGAACACTGACCCGTTCTTGCATGCACATGTCTGGCCGCGGTTCGAATGGGAGCCGGCTGATATGGCGGGCAAGCCTGTGTGGCTCTATCCGCGTGAACGATGGAGCGACGAGCAGTTCAGGATCGGTCCGCAGCATGACGTGCTGCGGGAAGCGATCGGCAGCGAACTGGACCAACTGCGATCGGTGGCCTGACTGCTGCGGGCCCGCTGACCGTCAGGTCGGCGGGCCCGGTGATCGGTGACGGTCAGCCGAAGCTCATTGGAAGCGTCTGAGCGGGACGATGTCGGTGACGCGGTTGGTAATCGTGGGGCGGGCCGCTTCCTGGGTGGCAATCAGGGCGACGATCGTGACGGGCTGGTCGCAGTGAGGACAGTTCCGGACGGCCGTCGGTGCCAGTGGGTGCCCCACGGGCTATGCCTGAACCCCTCGCTGACGGCAATAGCTGACGGCAACGACTGTGGACTCCGCCGTACGTGAGACCACACGCCTGCACGACATGGGGTGAAGCGGCAGGGAGACGCTAGGGTCAGCGTGTCGCTTGATCGAACTTACAAAGCAGTGCTCGATCGGGGAGGCCACCGCCCGTCAGGGCAACCGCGACCCCCGGGCCGCCTGTATGGGGCGTCGTTCGGCGCCGCCCCGCCTCTCCGCGGGCTCAGGGCACTCCCTTGGGCCGTCTCTGGACCGTCCAAGGAGACCTAAGGACGGCCGGCAATGCCCTATGACACCCACTCCCCCGCTGATCAGCGCCGCAATCAAGGCCAGCACCCGAGATGAGCGATGCGGGACATCAGTTCTTCGACATCTAAAGAGCAGGGTCGGCCGGCCCGGACGGCCCACCCTCTGACGTGGTGCCAGGAACGACAGCGAGGGCCGCTACCCCGGAGCCGGGGTGGCGGCCCTCGCTGCTTGGCCTCCGCGAGACTGCCGGCGCGGTGCGCGAGGTGGCGGAATCAGTCGTAACGCCGTGTGCGATGCTGACGCCGTGCCCCTCGCCACGCCCGTTCCCGAACCGGTCTCCGCCGTCCCGGTCGACTCCGCCGAGAGGCCGCTGCTCACCCAGTCGTGGCTGGATCTGACCTTTCTGCACTGGGCCGTTGACCCGGGGGACGTGGCCCACCTGCTGCCGGCCGGGACGGTTCCGGACACCTTCGACGGGGCCACCTATGTCGGCCTGGTTCCCTTCCGCATGCACCGCGTCGGCTGGTTCCGCCTTCCCGGCATGCCCTACCTGGGCACCTTCCCGGAGACGAATGTCCGGCTCTACTCGGTCGACGCGCACGGCCGTCGCGGTGTCGTCTTCCGCTCGCTCGACGCCTCCCGCCTCATACCCGTGACCATCGCGCGAACGCTCTTCCGCATGCCGTACCTGTGGTCACGGATGGCCATCCGCCACAGCGCCGACACCCTCACGTACACCAGCAGCAGACGCTGGCCGGGGCCTTGCGGCACGCACAGCCGCATCACCGTACGACCCGGCGGGCGCATACAGGAGCCCAGCGCCCTGGAGCACTTCCTCACCGCCCGCTGGGGTATGCACCACACCTTTTTCGGGCGCCCGGTGTACCTCCCGAACTCCCACCCGCAGTGGCCGCTGCACCGGGCCGAACTGGTCGAGTGCGACGAGGGCCTCACCCGGGCCGCAGGCATCCGCACAGCGCTCGGCGAACCCGTCAGTGTCCTCTACTCTCCCGGCGTCGCCGTCCGGTTCGGACACCCCGCGCAGGCCGGCGAACTCCCCGCACCCTCGGGAGAGCGAGGGCAGGCGGCCCGCTGCCCTCGCTGAGCAGGACTACGCGGTCACCCGCTGCCCTTCACCCGCGGCGGCCCGGAGCAGCACCCCGGCGAGCGCGTCCGGGACGGAGAGCATCGGCCAGTGCCCGGTGTCGAGTTCGAAGAAGGCCACGTGAGGCTCGGTGAGCACACGGAAGCGCGGATCCCCCGACCGCACCAGGGACTCGACCATGGCGATGCTCATCCCCGTGCCGGTGCAGAAGACGCCGCTCATCGGCAGCTCGGCGGCGGCCCCCGACAGCCGGAGCGGCTGGGTGAGCGTTCCCAGCGGCTGCGGCGCGGCCAGGCGGACGAGCCGGGCCAGCGCGTCTGCGGGGACGCCCGCGACGCTGCCCCGGGCCTGTACGTCGTCGAGTGACGGCGGGGGGAGCCGCCAGCCGTCCTCGGCCTGTTCGGCCCGTTGCCGCCATCCGTCGCGGACCGCCGGATCGGGCTCGAATTCGCGCACCAGGCCGTGCACGGAGTAGCCGTCCATCGGCAGGGGCGCCGACACGTACACGATCCGGGACACCCGTTCCGGGCGCCGGTCGGCGGCGCCCAGCGCCGGGAAGCTGCCGTGACAGTGGGCGACGAGCACCACCTCCGGCGCATCCAAGTGATCGATGAGCTGCACCAGATCCTCGATATGTGTCTCCAAGTTCGTTTCCGGGGCCGCCAGATGACGGCGGTCGCCCATGCCCGTGAGCGTGGCCGCGCAGGCCTCGGCTCCCCGCTCCCGCAGCCGATCCACTACGTCCTGCCACAGCCAGCCGCCCATATGACCGCCCGGCACCAGCACATACGCCGTCATCAACGCCTCCTCGCACAGCTTGGCTGCGCGGCAGGCCCCCGTTGGCCCGGCCGCGCATGCCGTTACGGTAGGAACTCCCCCTGAGGGAGGTTCAAGGCATGACCGTGTCCGCGTCCCCTGACGGCATGTGGAGCATCGGCGAACTCGCCGAGCAAGCAGGCGTCACCGTCAAGACCGTCCGCTTCTACTCGGACCGCGGTCTGCTGCCCGAGGCCACCCGCAGCGCCGGGGGCCACCGCCGGTACGGCCCCGAGGCCCTGGACCGGCTGCGCCTGATCCGTTCGCTACGCACCCTTGACCTGCCGCTACCGCAGGTCGACCGGATCCTCGCCCAGGAGGACGCGCCGGGCGCAACGGACGCCCTGGAGGGTGCCGTCGCGGGGCAGCTGCGAGAACTCGGCACGCAGCTGTCCTCCCTGCGCTGGCGGGAGGCCGCCCTTCGCCTTCTCCGCGACTGCACCCCCGAGGAACGCGCCGACCGCCTGCGTCTGATCGGTGCCGTGCGCATCCCGCCCACCACGGACGCCCTGGCCCGCTTCTGGCGTCACGTACTCCCCGCGCGGCTCCCGGCCCGCCTGCTCTCCACGCTGCTCGAGGCGGCGGTGCCGCAGCCCCCCGCCGACCCGACCCCGTCCCAGGTCCTGACCTTCGTCCGACTGCACGCCGTCGCCACCGACCCCCGCGTCCTCGACATCGACATCCGCCGCCTCGCAGCCCGGACCCCCGACGGGGCCTGCCGCCCGGCCGTCCTCTACGAAGGGCTTGTCGAGGCGTGCGCGCTCGCCTCGGCGGACGTACGGGCCCAACGGCCTCCGCACGCGGGCGAAGCTCTCGACTGTTTCGTCACCGCCCACGCCGGCTTGCGCAACACGCGGGACACCCCTGCCTTCCGCCGCCAACTCAGCGCCCAGCTGGCCCAGCTCGCGCATCCCCTCATAGACCGCTACTGGCAACTCGCCGGCGAACTCCCCTCCGCTTCCTCGCAACCGACCATCGGCGCCATGGACGACTGGCTCCGCGCCGCGCTGGACACGCAGGTCGCCTAGGAGTTGTCCGCACGTCGCCGCTGCCGACGGGAGGGGTGCGCAGCGGGGAGGCTTCGGCGGTCATGGAGGTCTCGGTGCCCCACACGACGGCGTCGAGGTCTGCGGGAGGCGAGCTGGACCCCGCGTTGTTCGGTGGGCAGGCGGACGGCAGGGAGCCGGGGCCCCAGGTCAGGCGATGTGGTGCTCGCCGGGGAAGGGAGGCAGGGGGGTGGCGGTGCCGTGGGTGGCGGTGCCGTGGGTGCCGGGGATCCGGTGGAGGGTCGCGGCGAGGTGCTGCTCGGTGTCGGTCGACCGGGTGAGGGCGTGGCGCAGTTCGTGGTCGCCGTTGCGCAGTGCTCTGGTGAGTGGGGAGGACGGGTCCGGTGTGTCCTGGGTGCCGGGGGTCCTCGGGGTAAGGGTTGCGGACAGGCGGGCGGGGAGGTCGGTCGTCGCGTGGAGGGTGGTCTCCAGCTCCTCGGATCCTGCCTGGAGGAACCGCTGGAGACGCGAGCGGCCGGAGGGGGTGGTGTTCACCGCTGCCCTCCCTCGTCCTCGTCCAGCAGGCGTTCGAGTCGCGCGCGTGCCCGCCGCAGGTTCTGGCGCACGTTGGCCGCGGGGACGTCCAGCGCCTCGGCCGTCTCGGACGGGGTGCAGCCGTCGATGTCGAAGGCCATCACCGTGCGCTGCAGCGGGGGCAGCCGGCGGAGCAGCTGGACCAGGGCCAGCTTCTGCGTCACGTCGTCGCCGTGGTCGCCCTCGGCGCGTTCCGGGATCTGGTCGGTGAGCTCGTCCGGTCGGATCCGGTGCACCAGCTTCAGCCACATGCGGAAGGCCGTCTTGCGCAGCCAGGGGTTCGGGTGACCGACGTCCCGCCAGGACTTGGCCAGTGCCACGAAGGCGTTCTGGGCGGAGTCCTCGGCGTCCTGACGGGACGCGCCGGCCTTGATGAGGAAACCCACGAGCGGCACGAACCGCTCGCGGAAGACGCTGACGAAGGCGGCCTCCTCCTCGCCGCTCAGCCAGGACGAGGGCTCCGCCAGGTCGAGAAGGCCGTCGGCGGCCTCGTACTCCGTCCGGGCCGTCAGGGAAGCGGCGCCACGAGGCGACGGCGGGGCGACGGAGCAGCAGGGCGCGGCGCTCGCGCACCGTCAGGCCGCCCCAGACGCCGAACTCCACCCGGTTGTCCAGGGCATCGGCCAGGCACTCGGTACGCACCTCGCAGCCGGTGCACACCGTCTTCGACCTGTTCCGGGCGACTCCCTGGACGAACATCTCGTCCGGGTCGGCCGTCCGGCAGGCCGCGTGCGCCGACCAGTCACCCGCCCAGGCCACGGCGGCCCCCTTCGTACGGCCTGCCCTGACCGACCTCGATGGTGACGTGGTCGGAACGGTCGACGAACCGGCTGCCTCCGGGAAGCGCACGGACCATGTCGCGGCGCACCGCCCCCCGCGCCTTTTCCAGCTGCACCATGCCCCTGGCGCGTACCCAGGTGCGCAGCACGGCTGCCAGGTATCCCGCCACCGTGACTCCTGCCGCGATCACATACTCCGGCATCCCCGTATGCTCCGTTCGCTTCTGCACGAAAGCCGTCACCGGGGAGTGCCGGCCGGGGCGCTGCCGCGTGACGTCGCGCGGCGGCTATTTCGGCGCCCCCTCCCGCCCCGTTCGAGGCAGACTGGCCATATGCCTGAATTGCCGGAAATTGAATCGCTGGCTCGGTTCTTGGAGGAGCGGGTGGCCGGGCGGACCGTCGGGCGGGTGTATCCGGTGGCCGTGCATGCGCTCAAGACCTATGAGCCGCCGCTCAGCGCGCTCGAAGGCCGGGTGTGCGAGGGCGTGGAGCGGCACGGCAAGTTTCTGGATCTGCGGGTCGGGGAGCTGCATCTGGTCATGCATCTCGCCCGGGCGGGGTGGGTGCGGTGGAGTGACCGGCTGCCGGAGGTGCCGCCGCGGCCCGGCAAGGGGCCGCTCGCGTTGCGGGTGCGGCTCGGGGAGCCCGGGGACGGGGCGGGGTTCGACGTGACCGAGGCCGGGAGTCAGAAGCATCTGGCGGTGTATGTGGTGCGGGATCCGCAGGAGGTGGCGGGGATCGCGCGGCTGGGGCCGGATCCGCTGGCGGAGGGTTTCACCCTGGAGGTCTTCGCCGGGCTGCTGGACGGGGAGCGCCGGCAGATCAAGGGGGTGCTGCGGGATCAGGGCGTGCTGGCCGGGATCGGGAACGCCTACTCGGACGAGATCCTGCACGCGGCCCGGATGTCGCCGTTCAAGAGGGCCGCCGCGCTCTCCGGGGAGGAGGTGGCGCGGATCCACGAGGCGATCGGAACGACGCTGCGCGACGCGGTCGAGCGGTCGCGGGGGCTGGCGCTCAAGGACCTCAAGGGGGAGAAGAAGAGCGGGCTGCGGGTGCACGGGCGGAAGGGCGAGGCCTGTCCGGTGTGCGGGGACACCATCCGGGAGGTGTCGTTCAGCGATTCGTCGCTGCAGTACTGCCCGACGTGCCAGACCGGGGGCAAGATCCTGGCGGACCGGCGGCTGTCCCGGCTGTTGAAGTAGCTGGAGCAGAGGCAGCCGCCGGTCCCGGGGGTCAGTGCGCGGACGGTCCGGAGGACAGCAGCGCGCGCAGGTCGCACACCGCCTCGCGGAGCCGGTCGGCGAAGGTCCGCATCTGGTCGGCCACCGGCAGCGGGGTGGACAGGTAGAGGTGGAAGCGGTCGGGCAGCAGGACGTAGGCGACGCCGATGCAGCGGCTGCTGGTGGAGCCGAAGCCGAAGTACTGGATGTGGGTGGACGGCGCGGAGCTGGTGCTCAGGTAGTCGTCGCGCATCGTCAGCCAGCCGGGCGTCCGGTAGAGGGCGGGCTGTTCGGTCACTCCCAGCTCCGCGCCGCGGCGCCGCTGGATCAGCTCCAGCTCCCACAGGTGCTGCTCGGGCGCCTGGCCGGTCTGGCACTCCTTGGCGCGGGCGACGTGCTGGGCCGCGGCGACCCGGAAGGCGGCCCGGCGGGTGTCCGCGGAGGCCGACGGGTCCTCCATGGCGGCGACGAACTCCTGGATCTCGGGGGTGACCACCCGCATCGCCTCGGTGCGGCCGCGGCGGTACTGCCGGGTGGCGATGGACTCGTAGGTGGCGCCCAGGTGGCCCTTGGCGCGCTGGTGGGCCAGCTGGTAGGCGAGCTGGACGAAGGCGTCGGGCGAGGCGCCCAGTTCCTTGGCGGTGGTGCTGCCGAAGTCGTCGAAGGAGACGGTGTGGGTGGCGGTGTCCGCGCCGTACGCGGCGAAGGCGTCGGCGGCGGCGCGCACCTGGGTGCGCAGGGCGTCGTCCAGGTCGAAGACGAGCGGCTCCACGGCCGGGAGTCCCTGGGAGCGGGCGCCCGAGCGGCGGGACTGTTCCTCGGCGGGGGTGCTGAGCAGGGCGTCGGTGAAGCCGAGGATGGTGGTCCCGTCGAGTTCGCAGTGCTCCACGTTGATGCCCGCGCGGCCGTCGGCGAAGACGATCAGGGACACCGCCTTGTCGAACCAGCGGTTGCCGCGGTCGCCGTACAGCAGCTGGTCGCAGGCGTCCTTGACGTCGGCGGGGGCGAAGTCCTCCAGGCAGACGCAGAACAGCGCGGTCTCGATGTCGTCCAGGGCCGCCGCGTTGCGGGGGTGGCGGCCGCGCAGCGACTCGCGGGCGGCGGCCCATTCGGCGCGGGCCATGGTGGTGAGGTGGCCCACCGAGGTGTCGGGCGCGGTGGGTTCGGCGCCGGCCTTGAGCACGGTGCGCAGGCCCGCTTCGAGGTCGTCCAGGCTGTGCGGGGTGCCGTCCGCGCCGAGCACCTCCATCCGGAACATGGCGCCCTGGTGGAACACCACGATGTGCCGGGCCTCGGAGGGGCCGGGCCACTCGTCGCTGTAGGGGCTGCGGACGGTGTCCTGCCGCTCACCGGGGATGCGGGTGGCGGAGAAGAGGTAGGCGTTCTGGACCATCGACTGGGCCTGGCCGCGCTGTACGGCGGGCGGGAGGAGGTCCTCGTCGAGTTGGCGCTTGTAGCCGACGGCGCCGGCGATCAGCCCGGCCGCCCGCGCCACCTGGGAGCGCGGCTCGTCCGGGCCCGGGTCCTGGAAGAGGAAGAAGAAGTTGGCGTTGAGGGCGATGCGGTCCCGGCGGCCCAGGTAGCGGTAGGGCCAGAAGGTGTCGAGCCAGCTGTGGACGCCCTCGGTGGCGTCGTACTCCTCCAGTGCGGCCTGCAGCACCCGGCCGGGGCCGCCGGGCCGGAGGAAGGCGGCCACCTCCGCCTCGGTCGCCGCCCGCTCCTCGGCGGTCAGCAGCGGCGCACACCAGGCGAGGAACCGCTCACAGCTCGTCTCGAGTGTGGGCAGCGGCACCCGTGGCAGGGTGTCCTCCCGGGCGAAGATCGTCATGGCTGCACTGTCCTGACGGGTATTCAATTCGGCTCTCTCGATTCGGATCGTGGGACTGGGGCATCGGTGGGTTCGGTTCCTGCGCCCTCGCATCGTGGCCCGCGTGGCCGGCCCCGCCGGGGAGCACGGGGCGGGAAGCGGTCTTCGCACGCCGGGGCGGACGACACGCCCTAGTCCAGCAGCCGGTCGCCGCGGACCGCTCGGCCCTCGGCCGCCAGATGCGCGGGCAGTACCCGGCCGAAGAGCTGCCGGGTGCGGGCCACGCTGCCGATGACGCCGGGGCGCCGGCTGTAGGCGAAGATCGCGGAGTGCCGCGCGGTCTCCCCCTGCACCGGACTCACCCGGTGCAGGGAGTAGCGGCCCTTGAAGAGCTGCAGGTCACCGGGGTGCAGCGGGAGGCGTCGGGTCAGCCGCTCGCCCCGGCCGTCGAGGACGTCGCGGACGTCGCCGAAGTGCTCGTCGTCGGCGGAGCGGATGTTCGGGCAGTACTCGAAGACGCCGCCGGTCCGCGCCTGCTGGGTGAGCATGCTGACGGTGAATTCGTTGGTGTCGAAGTGCCAGGGGTGTTCCATGCCGGGCTCGACGACGTTGAGGACCAGCCCGGAGAGCGGGTCGGCCAGCTCGTGCAGCCCGGGCAGGCCGAAGCAGCGCGCGATGAAGTCCTGGAACGCCCGGTGGGAGTAGAGCCTGCTGAGCAGGGACGCCTCCGGGATGCGGTCCCGGGCGACGAAGGCGTTGCCGCGCTGGAAGGTCCGGCGTCCGGGGTGATCCTCGGGCAGCTCGGTGTCCACCGCGATGTTGTAGACGTTGACCGTCTCGGTCTCGAAGTGCGCCTGGGGGGCGAGGGCCGCGCACTCCTCCCGCAGGACCTCGCGGAGCGAGGGGCGGATGAAGTCCGGCAGCACCGTGCAACCGAGGGTGCGGAGTTCCCGCCGGGCACGGGACATCACTGCCCGCCCCTCGGCACCGTCGAGATCCGACAAGGGGTAGCGGGCGGTGTCGACCACCTGGTCGAGCGTGATGGCTTGCAGAGTGCTCATTCGATCCTCTCCACGTGCGGGCAGACCGTCCCGAGCCGGATGCTCCCCGCCGGCCCGCGGTTTCATCCCGGTCGCCCCCACAAGGCAGCCGGTGCGGTCCGCGCGCCGTCCGGTCCGCACGCCGGGCCCTTCGGCAACTCCACTGAGGAGTAACACAGTTGAAGCTCCCACAGCGTCGCGATGTTGTCTGTGACACGCCGCACTGCACCGGTGTGATCACCGGCGCACGACGGCGGGAGAGCGCCCGGCCGAAGGAGTGGGCGTCGACTGCGTCACTGTTTTATGCAACTTGTTGCATAAGGCTGGACCGCTGGTCTACAACTGCTGTCACGACCACCGCGCCAGGAGGCCCTCCATGAGCCAGTACCCGCACCTGATGAGCCCGCTCGACCTCGGGTTCACCACTCTTCCCAACCGGGTGCTGATGGGATCGATGCACATCGGTCTGGAGGAGGCGGAGAACGGCTTCGCACGGATGGCCGCCTTCTATGCCGCCCGGGCGCGCGGCGGCGTCGGCCTGATGGTGACCGGCGGGATCGCGCCGAACGACGCGGGACGGCCGTACGAGGGCGGGGCCAAGCTCACCACCGAGGCCGAGGCGGCGCAGCACCGGACCGTGACCGACGCGGTGCACGCCGCGGGCGGGCGGATCGCGATGCAGATCCTGCACTTCGGGCGGTACGCGTACCACGCCGATCTGGTCGCGCCCAGCGCGCTCCAGGCGCCCATCAGCCCCTTCGTGCCGAATGCCCTCACCGATGACGAGGTCGAGCGGACCGTCGAGGACTACGTGCGGGCGGCGGAGCTGGCCAAGGCCGCCGGGTACGACGGGGTCGAGATCATGGGCTCGGAAGGGTATTTGATCAACGAGTTCATCGTCGGCGCGACCAATCACCGCACCGACCGGTGGGGCGGCTCGTACGAGAACCGGATGCGCTTCCCGCTGGAGATCGTCCGGCGGACCCGGGAGCGGGTCGGCACGGACTTCATCCTGATCTACCGGCTCTCGATGCTGGACCTCGTCCCGGGTGGCTCCAGCCTGGACGAGGTGATCACCCTCGCCCGGGAGATCGAGACCGCCGGCGCCACGATCATCAACACCGGTATCGGCTGGCACGAGGCCCGGATCCCCACCATCGTGACCTCGGTGCCGCGCGGCGCCTACACCTGGGTGACCAAGCGGCTGATGGGCGCGGTCTCCCTCCCCCTGGTGACCAGCAACCGCATCAACACCCCGGAGGTGGCCGAGGAGCTGCTCGCCGACGGGCGGGCCGACATGGTCTCGCTGGCCCGGCCCTTCCTCGCCGACCCGGACTTCGTCGCCAAGGCCCGGGACGGCCGGTCCGACGCGATCAACACCTGCATCGGATGCAATCAGGCCTGCCTCGACCACACCTTCAGCGGCAAGATCACGTCCTGTCTGGTCAATCCGCGGGCCTGCCACGAGACCGAGCTGGTGCTGGCCCCCACCCGGCTGCGCAAGCGGCTCGCGGTGGTCGGCGCCGGCCCCGCCGGGCTCGCCTGTGCGGTCTCCGCCGCCGAACGCGGCCATGAGGTCACCCTGTTCGACGCCGCGGCCGAGATCGGCGGGCAGCTGAACATCGCCAAGCGGATCCCGGGCAAGGAGGAGTTCGACGAGACGCTGCGCTACTTCCGTACCCAGCTGACGCACTACGGCGTGGAGGTGCGGCTGAACACCGCCGTGACGGCCGGGGACCTCGGCGCCTACGACGAGATCGTGGTCGCCACCGGTGTCACCCCCCGCACGCCGGACATCGAGGGCCTCGACCACCCGAGCGTGGTCAGCTACCTGGACGTGCTGCGGGACGGGGCGCCGGTCGGCGACCGGGTGGCCGTCATCGGGGCGGGCGGCATCGGGTTCGACGTCGCCGAGTTCCTGACCGACGCCGGCGACGCGGCGAGCCAGGACCCGGAGACCTACTTCCGGGCCTGGGGTGTGGACACCACGTACGCGGAGCGCGGCGGGCTGCGCGCGCCCGAGCGTCCCAAGACGCCGCGCCAGGTGCATCTGCTCCAGCGCAAGGCCTCCAAGGTCGGCGCCGGCCTCGGCAAGACCACCGGCTGGATCCACCGGACGGAGCTGCGCCACCGCGGCGTGACGATGGTCGCCGGGGCGACGTACGAGCGGATCGACGACGAGGGGCTGCACCTCACCGTGGACGGCACGGCCACCACGCTCCCCGTGGACACCGTCGTCCTGTGCACCGGGCAGGAGCCGCGCCGGGACCTGTACGAGGCGCTGCGGGCCGAGGGGCGCGCGGTGCATCTGATCGGCGGCGCGGACGTCGCCGCGGAGCTGGACGCCAAGCGTGCCATCGCCCAGGGCACGGAGCTGGCCGCGGCCCTGTGACCTGCTGGCCTGTCCGGGGCGGGGCCGCACGGTCCCGCCCTAGGATTCCCTCATGTCACTCCCGCACGCGATCCTCACCGCCCTGCTCGAGAAGCCGTCGTCGGGGCTGGAGCTGACCCGGAGGTTCGACCGGTCGATCGGCTACTTCTGGTCGGCCACGCATCAGCAGATCTACCGGGAGCTGGGGAAGCTGGAGCTGGCCGGATACATCCGGGCACTGCCCTGCGACCAGCCGTCGCGCGGGCAGAAGAAGCAGTTCGCGGTGCTGCCCGCGGGGCGCACCGAGCTGACCCGCTGGGCGTCCGCCGAGCAGGAGTCCAAGCCCATCCGGGACGCGCTGCTGCTGCGGCTGCGGGCCTCGGCGGTGGTGGGGCGGACCGGGCTCGACGAGGAGCTGCGGCGGCATCTGGCGCTGCACCGGCAGCAGTTGGCGGAGTACCAGGAGATCGAGGACCGTGACTTCGGGGCCGCGGCGGATCCCGAGGACCGGCTGCGGCGGCTGGTGCTGCGGGCCGGGATCGGTCTGGAGACGTTCTGGGTGGACTGGCTGGCACAGGCGCTGGCGGAGGTGGCGGACATGGATGCCGCCGAGGCCCCACAGGACCGCCCGGGCGGCTGAGCCTCCCGGGGCGGGCGTGGGGCGGCCGGCCCCGGGGATGCCCCGGAGCCGGCCGCCCTGTGGGTGTGTGAAGGACCTCAGCAGTGGTCGTAGAGGAGCGCGCGCACCATGCGGCAGGTGGTGTCGGACGGGGTGTGGACCCCGATGTCGGCCGCGGTGCCGCGGATCTTGCGGTTGTGGGCCTGCTCGGGGCGGTAGACGCCGGTGTCGAGCAGGGCTATGGCCAGCCGCATGGCCTTCAGGCGGCGGTGGTGCGACTCGTACCGCTCGCGCGGCCATCCGGCGGGCAGCGGCTTCCTGGGCAGTGGGTGGGTCGGGAGAGGCTTCGTGATGAGTGTGGCAGCGGCCATCGGCGACCTCCTGGAGCGTGGATGAACCCTCACTGACTGGTTCCCATTCTACTGGGCACCACTGACAAAAGCCCCTGGCCAGAGGGTATTTGAGGGGTGGAGGACGGTGGCGGAGGGGGTGGCTGCGGGCCGCGCCGGGCGGGGGTCGTGAGCGGGCTCATGGACCGGGCCGTGCGGGGCTCATGGGCCGGACGGTACGAGTGGCGGCAGCGTCGCCTCGGCCGCCGCGAGGACTTCCGTGACCCGGAGGCCGAAGCGGAGGTCGCAGGCGTTGGGCAGACCGGACGCGGCGGCGGCGAGCAGGGCGTCGACGGCGCGGTGGTAGGCGGCTTTCGGGCCGTCCGGGCCGTCCGGGCGGCGGGGCAGGCAGGTGGTGCCCGCGCTGCCGCGCAGGGTGATCTCCACGCCGGCCGCCGCGGCGGGCGCGGTCAGGGCGACCGTCGCGGTGCTGGCCGCGCCGCTGCTGTGCCGCATCGTCAGCAGCACCGCGTCGGCCGGGCCCCGGGTCGCGGTGACCGCTTCCACATCGCCGAGGATCGCAAGGAGCACGGACAGCGCGTGCGGGCCGACGTCCCACAGGCCGCCCTTCTCCCGGCGCCAGGGCGAGTGCGCGTACGGGCTGGCGCTGTCCTCGGCGAAGACCGAGCCGAGCCAGTCGGCGTGCGCGGTGAACCAGCCGCCGGCCGCGGCCTGGGCGGCGATCCACTCCCCCTCCTGCGCCCCGAAGCGCGCGGTGAAGAAGACCACCGAGGCGATGCCCGCGCGGTCGGCGGCCGCGGCGAGCGCGCGGGCCTCGGGCACGGCGGTGGCGACCGGCTTGTCCAGGAGCAGATGGCAGCCGGCCGCGGCCGCGCGGATCGCCAACGGGGCCTGCACGGAGGGCGGCAGGGCGACGGCGAGCGCGTCGCAGTCCGCGAACAGCGCGTCAGGGGTGTCGTACGGGCGGGAGTCGTGGACCTGGGCCAGTGCGGCGGCGGCCGCCGCCCTGCGGCCCCAGATGCCGGCGAGCTCGACGCCGGGGTGGGCGGCGAGAGCGGGGGCGTGGACGCGCCGCGCCCAGGGTCCGGTGCCGAGGAGTCCGATGCGCAGGGTCGTCATGCGGGCCAGTGTCCCGCGGTGCGCCGACCGGGGAGCGGCTGCGCCGCGCCCGCGCCGTGGCGGCGGCGTTTCGTACGTGTGCCGTCCCCGTGGCCGGGCCGGACCCGGGCCGTGACCGGGCCTCGTCATGGCCACCCGGAGAACCCCTCAAGCAAGAGAATCCGAGGCTCTCGGCCATAAAGACCTTCGAATTACCGTGATGTCCGACCCAGTAACCTGCGGTTCACAAATGAGCAACGGACGGGAAACGGCACATTGCGAGAGTGCGGCAGTACACCCGCCCCGGGCCCGCACCTACCCGCAGTAAGAGGAACCCCCGTGAGCATCAAGGCCGAATACCTCTGGATCGACGGCACCCAGCCGACCGCCAAGCTCCGCTCCAAGACCAAGATCCTCGCGGACGGGGACACGCTGCCGCGCTGGGGCTTCGACGGGTCCAGCACCCACCAGGCCGAGGGCCACGCCTCCGACCTCGTGCTGGAACCGGTCTTCAGCTGCCCCGACCCGATCCGCGGCGGCGACCACCTGCTGGTGCTCTGCGAGGTCCTGCACACCGACCTGACCCCGCACCCCTCCAACACCCGTGCGCTGCTGCGCCCGGTGGCGGAGAAGTTCGCCGGCCAGGAGCCGATCTTCGGCATCGAGCAGGAGTACACCTTCCTCCAGGGCGAGCGGCCGCTCGGCTTCCCCGAGGGCGGCGGCTTCCCGGCCCCGCAGGGCGGCTACTACTGCGGGGTGGGCGCCGGCGAGATCTTCGGCCGGGAGATCGTCGAGAAGCACCTCGACCTGTGCCTCGCGGCCGGTCTGGGCCTGTCCGGGATCAACGCCGAGGTCATGCCCGGCCAGTGGGAGTTCCAGGTGGGCGCGCTGGCGCCGCTGGTGGTCTCGGACCACATGTGGGTGGCGCGCTGGCTGTTGCACCGGGTCGCGGAGGAGTACGGCGTCACCGCCTCGCTGGACGCCAAGCCGGCCCAGGGCGACTGGAACGGCGCCGGTGCGCACACCAACTTCTCCACCCGTGCGATGCGGGAGGGCTACGACGCGATCATCACCGCCTGCGAGGCGCTGGGCGAGGGCGACAAGCCGCTGGAGCACGTGCGCCAGTACGGCACCGGCATCGAGGACCGGCTGACCGGCGCGCACGAGACGGCCCCCTGGGACGCGTACTCCTACGGCGCCTCCGACCGCGGCGCCTCGGTGCGCATCCCCTGGCAGGTGGAGGTCGAGAAGAAGGGCTACATCGAGGACCGGCGGCCGAACGCCAACGTCGACCCGTATGTGGTCACCCGCCTGATCGTGGACACCTGCTGCACGGAGCTGGCGCGGCGCGAGCAGGTCTGACCTCGTCGCGGCGCCGATTGCGGGTGACGGCCGGGGGTCGTTTGTCGGTGGTGGCTGGCACGCTGGGGGCATGCTTGCGATCAACGTCAGGACCGAGACCGGGGCGGAGCGCGCCCACCCTGCCGAAGCCGAACTCACCCGGCTGCTGCGGCGGATCGGCGCCGCTGACGACCATTTCGTGGTCGTCGAGCGGATACCCGGCCGGCCGCACGTCTTCGTGCAGACCTGGCGGGAGGGCAGAGGGCCGTTCGCGGTGGAGTACCGCGACGGCACCCCCGAGCGGCACTTCAGCGCGGAGTGCGACGACGCCGAGCAGGTCGTGGCGGTCTTCCTGGACTGGGCGCGCGGCGGGGACGCCTGGCGCGGCGCGCTCGACTGGCGGCCGGCGGACCTCTTCGCGACGCCCGGTCTGGATCCCCGCACCCGCGCGGCCGCCGAGGCGCAGGCCCGCAAGGACATGCGCTCCGGTTTCCGCCGGGCCCACGAGGTCGCGCAGAGCGTCTGTGACGTGCTCGATCCGGAAAACCCCCCGGTCACCCTCGACGAGGCGCGGCGGATCGTGGCGGGCCTGTGGGAGGAGCGGCTCACCGAGCAGGAGCGGTGGCCGGAGGTGACCGGCGCCGACCGGGTCGCGCGAGCCTTCGCCGCCCTGGATTCCCAGGGACTGACCGCCCGGATGCACTTCACCTGTTGCAGCAACTGCGCGCTGGCGGGTATGGCCGCCGAACGCCGCGCGGGCGACCGGGGTTTCGTCTTCTTCCACTACCAGGACACCGAGGCCGCCGCGGACGGCCAGGGGCTCTCGGTCCGCTACGGCGCCTACGCGGACTCCGGGGAGGCGGCCGCCGAAGCGCGGGCCGAGGTCGGGCGGACGGTGGCGGCGGCGCTCACCGCGGCCGGGCTGCCGGTGGAGTGGGACGGCGATCCGGACCGCGTCATCGAAATCAGCCCGCTGGACTGGCGCAAGCGACTGCCGACGGGAGCCTGAGATGCCCGGGCCCGCACGACGGTTCTCGCGCCGGGGCGTGCTGCCGGGTGCCGTGCCGCGGCCCCGCCCGGCCGCCGTCCCCTGGCTCGCACCGCTCTACGTCGGTGCCGTCCAGCTCGGTGCGTATGCCACCGCGCGGCTGCCCGACCGGCGGCGCACGGAGCTGCTGCGCGCCCACTCCACCCACGTCATCAATCTGCGGGCCGGCCGGTGGCGGACAGTGGCCACCAGCGCCGTCCTCGTCGAGCAGCCGATGCCGCTGCCGTACGCCGCCGCGCTGCTCACCGTCCTCGGTACGGCGGAGGCGCGCTGGGGCACCCGGCGCGCGGCAGGGGTGTTCGCGGCCGGCCACGTCGGTGCCTGTCTGCTGGTGTACGCGGGGCTGCGCGGCCGGGTACGCACGGATCCGCCGGACGCGACCGCACGAGCCGTCGACGTCGGCGCGAGCTACGGCTTCCATGCCACGCTCGGCGCGCTGGCCGCGGCCGTCCCGCACCGCGGCGCGCGAGCCGTGGCGACCACCGGCCTGCTGGCCCTGGGCGCCTGGCCCTTGCTGCGCCGGACACGGACGTTCACCGATGCCGGACATCTGACGGCGACGGTGCTGGGGGTGGTGTGCGGGGCGGAGTTGGGGATGCAGGCCGGGGCCGATCGTCCCTGAGCCCGGCGCCCGGGCGGCGATGACACGGCGCATTCGCGTCACACCGCGGGCCGCACCGGGGACAGAACCCCGGCCGTCTGGTTCAATGGGGCCATGGCCAGCCTCAATGACACCGCGACGGGTCGCAGCGACCTCGAGCCGTTCTGGCCGTCCCGGCAGGCGCACGCCTTCGACCGTCTGTGTTGCCGCGCGCACTGAGCGCGGGCCCGCACCTCTCTCGCCGACGCCGCTGACCGGCGCCGCACGCCCTGCCCGCGCGCATGACGTCCCCCGACGCCCCTTCGCGCGAAAGCTGACCGTGATGACGAACATCCGTACCCTGACCGCCCCTTCCGCGACGACTGCCGTGCCCGCCCCGCACGCCCACCGCCACCGGCTGCGCGCCGTGACCCCCGACGAGGCCCTCCCGTCACCCGCCGCCGCTTCCGCCGCAGGCGCCTCGCACCACGGCGTCCCCTCGGTGGCCGACCTGCTGGACTCCGGCGCCACGTGGCTCCCGGCGCCCCAGCACAGCCTGCCCGCGCTGCCCGGACAGCCGCCGATGGTCGGCTATCTGGTGCTCGTACCGGCCGAACAGGCCGCCGCCCCGCGGCCGGCCGCCGCCCCCGGGCCGACGGCGCCGACGGGCGACGAGATCGTGCGGATCGACCCCGAGCGGCGCACCGCACAGGTCCACGGCCGCCCGCTGGATCTGACCTACCTCGAATTCGAGCTGCTGGCCCATCTGGTGGCGCATCCGCACCGGGTGCACACCCGCGACCAGCTGGTGACCACGGTGTGGGGCTACGGCCATGTCGGCGACGGCCGCACCGTCGATGTCCATGTCGCCCGGCTGCGGCGCAAGTTGGGTGCCGCGCACCGGTCGTCGATCGTGACGGTGCGGCGGGTGGGCTACAAATACGTGCCGGGCATCTGAGGTTCGGCCTCACACGCCCTCCGGCTCCTCCCGCCGGGGGTGCGGCCGGGCGGGGATCCGCTCCCCCGCCCGGCCGGGTGCCGCTCCCCTGCGGCGGCCGTGCCGTTTCCGCGTGCCCGGTGGGCGTTCCGCCGCTATGCCCCGCCGGTGCAGCCCTCCCACACAGCCCGCCACCAGCAGGCCGGCGCCGGAGGCCAGCAGCATCCCCGCGGCCGGGGAATCGGTGAGCGCCGTCCCGCCGAAGCCGCCGAGCGCCGCGCTGCACAGCGCCCAGAGGCCCGCGCCGACCGCGTCCAGCAGGACGAAGCGGCGCAGCGGAAAGCCCACGCTGCCGGTGGACAGCGTGGCGACCACCCGGCCGCCGGGCACGAAGCGGCCGGCGATGACCAGCAGGGCGGCGTGCCGTTCGACCATGGCGCGGGCCCTGGCGTGCCGGGTCCGGCCGCGTGCGCCGCGCAGCAGCCGGGCGAGCGCGCGCGGGCCCGCGCGGCGCCCCACCGCATAGCCCAGGCAGTCACCGGCCAGCGCCCCGGCCGCCGCGACGCCCGCCAGCAGCGCGAGCAACGGCAGATCGGGGCCGATGAGCACGGCGACCAGGACGACGGTGGTCTCGCTCGGCATGAACGGCAGCAGGGCGTCCAGGCCGGACACCAGCAGGATGATCAGCCACAGCCAGGGCGAGCCCAGCATGCCCTGGAGCGGCTCGGTGAGCTGGTCGAGCCGGTCGAGCTGGTCAAACATGGGCCGGGGCGGATGCGGCCGGGGCGGGCACCCGCCGGGCCGTCACCACCGCCGGCGCCGGCGGGCCGCCGCGGACCGCCCGCGCCGCCAGGGCCGCCAGCTCCCGCCGGTCCAGGTCCGTGCCCACCGCGGTCAGCGCCGGATGCGCCGTGACGCGGACGGTCAGATCACGGGCGGCGAGCACCCGGCGCAGCGAGGCGGCGAAGGTGTCCTCGCCGCAGAACGCGGCCGCCGTGCTGGGCCGGCCCTGCTGGGTGTAGCCGAGGGTCACCGGGCGGACCGGCGCCCCCGCGTCGAGGGCGGCCTGGAAGGTGGCCCGGCGGAAGGCGCCCTGTTCGGCGGTGCACCAGGTGGTGGCCTGCGGGAAGACCGCCACCGACCGTCCGGAGCCGAGCAGTTCGGCCACCTGGCGCACGGTGTCGGGCAGCCGCCGGGGGTTCGTGCGGTCGATGAAGTGCGTACCGGCCCTGCGGGCCAGGCCGCCGACCACCGGCCAGCCGCCGACCTCGCGCTTGGCGAGCAGGGTGACCGGTTCGACGGCGAGCAGGGCGAGGATGTCGAGCCAGGAGATGTGGTTGGCGACGACGAGGGTGCCGGGGCCGTCCCCGGCGCTGAGCGCGGCGGCGCCCTCCAGGCGGATGCCGAGGGCGTCGAGGAGTGCCGCGGCATGCCCCCGCAGCCGTACCGGGTCGGCCAGGTGCGCGCCGTCGGTCAGCGCCCGCCGCACGGTGTGGGCGAACACGGCGCCGCGGCGGGCGCGGACGGACGCCGGGACGCGCGGGGCGGCGTGCGCGGCGCAGTCCGGGGTGCAGTCGGAGGAGACGTCCCAGGGGCCGTTCACCGCTCCTCGCCGAGGAAGTAGCGCCGGTAGCGGTCGTCCAGCCGTTCCATGTCCAGCACGACGAAGAAGTCGGCGACGTCGAACTCGGGGTCGTGGGCGGGTGCGCCGCAGATGACGGCGCCGATGCGCAGATAGCCGCGGAGCAGCGGCGGCAGCTGGGCGAGGCTGGGCCGGCCGGGGAGCGGGGTGGCGGCGTGCCAGGGGTGGTGCGGGGTGACCTGGAGCCCGGACGGGGCGGCGTGGCGGGTGCGGCCCAGTTCCCAGGCGTGGGTGGCGGCGGTGCCGCCGTCGGCGAGCGGGACGGAGGCGCAGCCGGCGAGGTAGCGGTGCCCGGAGAGCAGGGTGTAGCGGGCGAGCGCGGCCCACATCTGGGTCATCACGGCGCCGTTGCGGTGGTCGGGGTGCACACAGGAGCGGCCGGCCTCGATGAGGGAGGGGCGCAGCCCGGCCAGGGCGCCGAGGTCGAACTCGCCGTCGGAGTACAGCCGCGTGCTGCGGCCGGGCGGCAGCAGCCGGTAGGTGCCGACCACCTCGCCGGTGGCGTGGTGGGTGACGACGAGGTGATCGGCGAGTGCGTCGACGGCGTCGATGTCATGGCCGGCCAGCGGCGAGTGCAGGGTGGCGCCCATCTCTCCGGCGAAGACCCGGTGGCGCAGCCGCTGGGCGGCACGGATCTGCGCGAGGCTGTCGGCGATCTCCGCGGTGTAGCCGGGGGCGGCGGGGGCGGCCGCCGGGGCCGGGGTGGCGGGCACGGGAGTGACGGGCGTGGGGCCGGGGACGGGAGTGGGGACGGGGACGGCGGACGCGGTCGATGTCACGCTCATGGGAGCCCTCCATGGGGAGTGGGGAGGCGGTGCGAGTCGACGGGCGGTGCGACGGCGGGCCGGCCACCATGCGGTGCCCGGAGCGGCGCCACGTGCGGGCGCACCCCGGTGACCTGGCCCTTCTCTACTCGGAAGACTGTTCCCGGGCCCGCCGGCCGGGCGCGTGAAGCCCAGGGAGCGAAGGGATGAGGGTCCGCCGAACACTGGTCGCCGCCGCCCGGGGCCGGTCCCGGGTGCCGCTCCCGGGACCGGCACCCCGGCCTGCCGTGGAGACCGGGCGCGCCGTGCTCTCCGTACCGGGCCGGCCGTGATGCCACGGCCCCCGGGGGCGGCCGGGACGGGCCGGGGCGTACTTGGAGCGTGGCTGACGGCCCGTTAGCGTGCCCCCCACACACGCGACTGTTGTAACCACCGAGCAGTGGGGGCACACGTGAGCCGACCGTCACGACGCGCAGTGCTGGGGACCGCCGGAGCGATCGGTGCAGGGGTGGCGCTCGGCGGGGCCGCACCCGCCCCCGGGAGGGCCGGCCGCCGCCAGGAGCGGGCACCGGCGTACGACACCGCGCCGGCCCGGGCCGCGCTGACCCGGCTGCTGCCCGGGCACGCCGACCAGTTCCAGCTGGTCGCGCTCGCCCCGGACGGCACCGGCGACCGCTTCCGCGTCGAGGGCCGGACGGGCCGGATCACGGTCGCCGGGACCACGTCCGCGGTGCTGCTGACCGGCGTCCACTGGTACCTCAAATACACCTGCCGGGCCCATCTGACCTGGGCCGGCGACCAGGTGGAGCTGCCCGGCCGGCTGCCCGCCCCGGCCTCCCCCGTCGAGCGCGCCACCACGCTGCCGCACCGCTTCGCCCTCAACGACACCCACGACGGCTACACCGCCCCGTACGCCGACTGGCCGCGCTGGGAGCGGATGATCGACGTGCTGGCGCTGCACGGGGTGAACGAGGTGCTGGTCACCCCGGGTGCCGAGGCCGTCTACCACCGGCTGCTGACCGGCTTCGGCTACTCCGACGCCGAGGCCCGCGCCTGGATCCCGGCGCCCTCGCACCAGCCGTGGTGGCTGCTGCAGAACATGAGTGGCTACGGCGGCCCGACCAGCGCCGAACTGATCGCCAAACGGGCCGAGTTGGGCCGCCGGATCACCGGCCGGCTGCGCGAACTGGGCATGCGCCCCGTCCTGCCCGGCTACTTCGGCACCGTCCCCGGCGGTTTCGCCGCCCGCAACCCCGGCGCCCGCACCGTGCCGCAGGGCACCTGGTCGGGTCTGGCCCGCCCCGACTGGCTCGATCCGCGCACCGAGGTCTTCGCCGGGGCCGCCGCCGCCTTCTACCGTCATCAGGAGCAACTCCTCGGCCCCGCCGACCACTTCAAGATGGATCTGCTGCACGAGGGCGGCGACCCCGGCGACGTCCCGGTGCCGGACGCCGCGCGCGCCGTCGAGAAGGCGCTGCGCACCGCCCGCCCCGGCGCGACCTGGGTGATCCTGGGCTGGCAGAACAATCCGCGGCGCGATCTGCTGGACGCCGTCGACCACGACCGGATGCTGATCGTGGACGGCCTCAGCGACCTGGAGACGGTCACCGACCGGGAGCGGGACTGGGGCGGGGTGCCGTACGCCTTCGGCAGCATCCCCAACTTCGGCGGCCGCACGACCATCGGCGCCAAGACGCATGTCTGGGCCGAGCGCTTTCCGGCCTGGCGCGACAAGCCGGGCAGCAGGCTCGCCGGGACCGCGTACATGCCGGAGGCCGCCGAGCGCGACCCGGCCGCCTTCGAGCTGTTCAGCGAACTCGCCTGGCGCGAGCGCCCGGTGGACCGCGCCGCATGGTTCGACGGCTACGCCGACCTGCGCTACGGCGCCCGCGACGAGGGGGCCCGCGCCGCCTTCGCCGCGCTGGGCACCAGCGCCTACGAGATCTCCAGCAAGGACGGCCGCCCGCACGACTCTGTCTTCGCCGCCCGCCCCGACCTGGCCGCCCGCTCCGGCACCGTCTACGCCACCCACACCCCCGCCTTCGACCCGGCGGCCTTCGACACCGCGTTCGCCGCGCTGCTGACCGTCCGCCCCGCGCTGCGCGGCTCCGACGCCTACCGCCACGATCTGACCGACGCCGCCCGCCAGGTGCTGGCCAACCGGTCCTGGCAGCTGATCGGGCAGCTCCAGGACGCCTACCGGCGCAAGGACCGGGCCACGTTCCGTGCGCTGTCCGGGCTGTGGCTGCGGCTGATGCGGCTCAGCGAGGACGTCACCGGCGCCCACCGGCAGTTCCTGCTGGGGCCGTGGCTGGCGGACGCCCGGGCCATGGCGTCCGGCCCCGAGGAGGCCGCGCGCCTGGAACACAGCGCCCGGGCCTTGCTCACCACCTGGGCGGACCGGGCCACCGCCGACGGCGGCGCGCTCGCCAACTACGCCAACCGCGACTGGCACGGCCTCATCGGCGAGGTCCATCTCCCGCAGTGGCAGTCCTACTTGGGCGAACTCGCCGACGCGCTGGCCGCGGACCGGCCGCCGAAGCCCTTCGACTGGTACGCCAGGGAAGAGCCCTGGACCCATGAGCGCACCAGCCACCCGCTGCACCCCACGACCGAGGCGTACCGCACCGCGCAGCGGGTCCACGACACCCTCGCCCGAGCCCCTTACCAGGGCACCGTCACCGTCACCGCGAGCCCGTCCGCGCTGCCGCCGGGCGGCCGGGCCACCGTCACCGCGGCGTTGCGCAACGTCAACGGGCTGCGGGCGACCGGCCGGGTGGACTTCGCGCTGACCGGCGTCGAGGCCGGCGCGCAGGGGCCGGTGTCGCTGTCGTCGCTCCCGCCCGGCGGCACCGGCCGGGCCCGCTGGCGGGTCACCGCTCCCGCCGGCCCGCTCACCGACCCGCTGGCGGCCTTGCCGTACGCCCTGACCGCCGACTACGGGCCGAAGGGCGAACCACGGGTGAGGGCCGCCCACCACGGCACCCTGTTCGTGGCCGGGCTGCTGGACCGCGAGCTGCGCACGGTCACCACCAACGCGGCGGTCTTCGGCCAGCTCGGCGACCGGTTGGCGGTCAACGGCGCGGGCGCGGACCTGTGGAAGGCCACCGCCGAGTTCGGCGCGGTCTACCGGCCGGGCGCGCTCACCGCGGGCGGCACGGTGACGGTCGAGGTGACCGCGCAGGAGACGACCGGCCCCTGGGCCCGCGCCGGCCTCGTCGTCCGCAACCGGCTCGCCACCCCCGCCCCCGGCTCCCCGGACGCCCTCGGCTTCCTCAACCTGTCCGTGACGCCCGCCAACGGCGTCGTGCTGTCCTACGACTCCGGCGGCGACGGCGCCCTGGACACCTACCGGCGGCTCACCGGCATCACCGCGCCCGCCCTGCTGCGGCTGACCCGCGGCCCGGACGCGGGGCGCTCCGCCACGTACACCGGCGCCTGCTCCACCGACGGCGGCGCCACCTGGCGCGAGATCGCCACCGTCACGGTCCCCGGAGCCGCCGCCCGGCAGGACACCGGACTGCACCAGTCGGCCGCCAACTCCGGTACCGGGGACCGCGGAACGGCCACCTTCCGTCGCTGGACGGTCACTGGAAGCACCTCCGGGCACCGCGTACGCTGACCCCAACGCACCACGAACGAGGGGATGACGGTATGAGTGCCGCAGCGGAGAAAGAGTGGCTCTACGCCCTGGACATCTCCGACGCCACCTGGCAGCGCGCCCCGGGCGACGCGGAGGAGGCGGTGGAGATCGCCTTCCTGGAGCGCGGCGCGGTGGCCATGCGCAACTCCACGGACCCCGGTGTGGTGCTCCGCTACACCGAGGCGGAGTGGCGGGCGTTCGTCCTCGGCGCGCGCGACGGCGAGTTCGATCTGAAGCACTGACGCCGGGTTCCGGACAGCGGTCGGGCGGCCATCGCGGGGCACACCGCGGTGGCCGCGGCCGTGTGCGGCGACCCGCCGGGGCCCGCACGGGGGCCGGTGACCATCACAGGATTCACTCGTTTCACCGAACGTGAAGCAGCAGCAGAAACAGCAGCAGGCGACACCCCGGCGCGTGGACCGCCCCTCCCCCGCCGGCGGCGAGGAGCTCGGCGACGTCATCGACGTCGAGCAGGCCGAGGCGGCGCTGGTGGAGCACTACCCCCGGCTGGTCCGGCTGGCCTATCTCGTGCTGCCGCCCGGCCGGAGCCGCAGCCGCCGGGTGCTGGCCGCGCACGGTGTGGTGCAGCGGGCCCTGCCGCGTCAGCGCAGCTCCACCCGCGGCCTCGGGCTGCCCGCCCAGCGCGCCGGCACGGACGCGGCGATCGACCCCGGCTACGCCTTCGTACGGCTGCGGGTCCTGCGGGCCGCCCTGTCCGGCCGCCGCGCCCTCCGCCGGCCGCCGCTGTTCCCCCAGGTGTGGGGCCTGCGGCTGTTCCCGCGGTCCGGCGGCGCGGATGAACTCGCGCTGGACCAGGCACTGTCGGCGCTGTCCGGCCCGGCCCGGGCGGCGTTCGTGCTGCGTGATCTGGAGCGGCTGAGCACGCCCGAGGCGCGCCGGGTACTGGAGGCCGCCGGGGTGGCCCGCGCCCGCGAGGCCCTGGACGAGGCGGACCGGGCCGCGACGCCGGCCGGCAGCCGGGACCGCTCGCTGCTGGAGTCACCGGAGTTCGACCCCTGTGCGCTGCAGGCCCGGCCGACGGATCTGATCCGGCGGCGGCAGCACGGCCGGGCGGTGCTGGCGGCGAGCGCGGCGGTGCTGGTGTGCGGGGCGCTGCTGGGCATGCCGGGCGACGGCTGGGGCCCGGACGGCGCCGCCGCCCCGCCGTATGCGCAAAACGCCGCGGCCGAGGCGGCCCTGGACCCCGGGAAGCTGACGGTGTCCTCCGCGACCGCCTGGAAGCAGGCCGCGCGGCAGGACTTCGCCGCCTGGCCCGCCCGCGGCGACCGGATCCACGACAAGGCGCTGCTGCGGCGGGCGCTGGCCGTATGGGCCAGGCCGGGCGCCGGGGTGCAGGTGTCGGCGACGCCGGGGACCGCGGCGGGCCCGGCCGCCGGACCGGCCCAGCTGCTGTTCGCGGGCGTGGTCGACCACGCCGTGGTGGTGCTGCTGCACGACGGACTGCGGGTGGTGCGCTACGCGGAGGCCGCGGACGGCGGGGGCCAGAGCGACGGCACCGGTGCCGCGCTGGACTTCGCCCGGGTGGACGGCGCGGCCGGCGACGCGGCGAGCGCGCTGGTGGTCAGCCGTACGCAGGGCAATGTGCGCTATCTGACCGCGCCCTGGGTGACGTCGGCGCGGCTGGTCGACCTCGTACAGCCGGATGCGCCGGGCCAGCCGGTGGCGATCGGGGCGGGCGGTGTCACCACCCCGGTGCCCACCCCGCAGCCGGCGGAGAAGTGCACGACCTGGCCGGCGCTGCGGACCGGCGGCCGGCTGCTGACCGATCTCGGTGAGCTGGCCCCGGCGCGTCTGACGTACGGCAGGCCGCGCAAGCCGGGCGAGGTGACCACCCGGCCGGCCCGGACCGCCTGGGCGCGTACGGCCTGCCAGCTGGCCACGCTGCGCGGGCAGGGCGTACGCACGGTGAACGCCTGGGAGTTCGCCCGCCAGCCGCTGCCCGCGGGCTCCGGCTTCGCGGCCTGGCTGTGCACCCGCGCCGAGACCTGGCGCGGCGCGGGCAGCCGCACGATGGCGCAGATCCAGACCCCGGCACCGAACGGCGCGCCCTATGCGACGGGCTCGGTCACCGCGCGCGCCGAGGGCGGAACGGCCTGCGGGCCGCGGGCGCCACGGGCGCTGGCCGGCGTCCTGTGGAAGTCCCCCGCCGGCACCTGGTGGCTGCTGGCCGCCGGCAGCGGACAGGTCACCTCGATCACCGCCCGGGGCGGGGTGCACGCCCAGGCCGCGGGCCGCTTCCTGGCGGCCCCCGCCAAGGCGGGCGACCGCGCGGAGCTGACCGGCCGGCTGGCGACGGGCGGAAGGCTCGAGGCCCTGCACTGAGCGTCGGTGGGCGGCGCGTACCGGCCGAGGCACCCCCCACTTCCGGCCGGTACGACGCCAAAAGCCCAGGTCCGTGCCCGATCTGTGATTCCGGAGGCGATTCCGTGTCGCGGCCTGGATCGTTAGGGTGGTCGGTATGACGACCGTGGCGCGCCGCAGGATGGGTGTCGAGGAGCGGCGCGAGCAGTTGATCGCCGTCGCTCTCGACCTCTTCAGTCACCGTTCGCCCGAGGACGTGTCGATCGACGAGGTCGCCGAGGCCGCCGGGATCTCCCGCCCGCTGGTCTACCACTACTTCCCGGGCAAACAGCAGTTGTACGAGGCGGCGCTGCGGTGGGCCGCCGACGAGCTCACGGCGCGCTTCATGGAGCCGCACGAAGGCCCGCTCGGCGCACGGCTGTTGCGGGTCATGGAGCGCTTCTTCGACTTCGTCGAGGAGCACGGCCGGGGCTTCTCGGCGCTGATGCGCGGCGGCCCGGCGATCGGTTCGGGCCGTACGGGCGCGATGGTCGACGGTGTCCGGCAGGCCGCCTTCGAGCAGATCGTCGCCCACCTCGACGTCCCCCGGCCGTTCCCGCGCCTGGAGATGGTGGTCCGCTCCTGGATCTCGCTGGCCGAAACCACCGCACTGCTGTGGCTGGACGGCCGCCGGGTGCCGCGCACGGAGCTGGAGCGCCAGCTGGTGCACGACTTCGCGGCGCTGGCGGCGGTGAGCGCGGCGTACGACGCGCGGATGGCGCAGGTGGTCCGCCGGATACTCGCCGACGAACCGGAGAACGGGATCTTCGCGGATCTGGTGGGACGGCTGATGGACCTGCCCGAGCCGGTCTGAGCGAGGGGCCGGCGGCACGGGTGTGGGGTGCCCTGGCCGGGACCGTCCGGTGCGGGTGCGGAACAATCCCGGCATGGAGTGCACCTTCCGGCTCGCCGACGACGGCGCCGATCCGCCCGCCCTGGTCGCCCTGTACGACGCCGCGGCCCGCTGGATGCAGGCCAACGGCATCGCCCAGTGGAAGCCCGGCGAGAAGGACGAGGACCACTTCCGCCGGCGGCGGTCGGACGGCGAGGTCTGGCTGGCCGAGTCCGCCGGACACCTGGTGGGCGCCTTCGAACTGTGGTGGCAGGACGAGCCCGCCTGGGGTGTGCGGCCGCCCGAGGCGGGCTATGTGCACCGGCTGATGGTGGACCGCGACCGGGCCCCGGCCGGCACGGGCCGGGCGATGCTGGCCCATGCCGAACGGCGGATATCCGGGACCGGCCGGCCCTGGTCCCGCCTGGACTGCGTCTCCTCCAACCCGCGGCTGCGCACGTACTACGAGGCTGCCGGCTACACCGTCGTCGGCGAGCAGCCCTTCAAGCGGGGGACGGACGGCAGCACGTACGCGGTCACGCTGCTGGAGAAGCGACTGCGGGGCTGAGCCCCGCCGGAATGCCGTCCGGCGGGGGGGGCTTCCCGCACCAGCGTTCGGAGCTCCGCCCCCGCTCAGCCCCGCCGGAAGACCGCCACCGTGCGGGCCGGGACGGTGAAGGTGCCCGAGGGGCGTGCGTAGGAGGCGGTGGCGGTGGTGTGGTCGGTGCCGTGGGCCTGGAGGGGGTGCAGGGCGTAGGGCTCGCCCGCGAGGCCCTGGACGGTCTGGTGCTGCTGGTGGGGCGTGGCGTTGAAGATGATGACGAGGTTGCCGAGGCGCATGGTGAGGACGCCCGGGGTCTCGTCCTTTCCCGACAGGGGGAAGGAGAGCGACTTTTGTACCGCGGCGGTGGTGGGCAGGCCGAAGGCCGGTTCGGTGGCGTGGATGCGGAGGAGGTCGCGGTAGGCGGCGGAGGCGTGGCGGATCGCGGCGCAGCCGGGGCGCAGTGCGGGGTCGGCCAGCAGGGGCCGGGCGTAGGGCCACTTGTCCTTGTTGTCGGCGGCCGGGGGCAGTCCGCGGCCGAAGCCGTTGCCGTCGGCGCAGTTCCAGTGCAGGGCGTTGAACCAGTCGCCGCTGTCGAAGGAGTTGCGGTCCAGGGATTTGGAGCGCAGCAGGTCGGAGCCTGCCTGGGAGAGCGCGGGCCCCTGGGAGAGGGCGGCGGTGGCCAGCGCGAGCACCTGCATGCGGGAGCGGTCGGCGGGGCCGGTGCGCGGCGGGAGCTTGTAGGCGAGCGCGTCGTAGAGGGTCTCGTTGTCGTGGGCGTCCACGTAGGCGAGGGCGTCACCGGGGGCGGCGGCGTAACCGGCCGGGGCGCCGTTGTAGTCGACGCCGGAGCCCTTCACCCGGTGGCCGGTGCTGTCGGTGAAGGTGTAGTCGGCGAGGTTGCCGGTGAGGCCGACCTTGAGGAGGTCCTGGTAGTGGAGCAGCCGGGTGCGCTGTTCGGCCGGACTTCCGTTGGCGGGTGAGGAGTTGGGATCGGTGTACAGGCCGGAGGCGAAGCCCTGGACGCGGGGGTCGGCGTCGAAGGGGCTGCCGCCGCGTACGGCGTCACGGGCGCGGTCCGAGAACGTCGCGATCCCGGTCCCCGCCATGTTCCTCTGGGTGGCCTGGACGAAGCGGGCGTCGTTCGCGGCCTCGCCGAAGTTCCAGCCCTCGCCGTAGAGGAGGACCGATGCGCCGTCCACCCCGTCCTTGGCCGGGGTCAGCGCGTCCAGCGCCTTGCGGACGGCGAGGATGCCGGCCTTGGGCTGGTGCCCCATGAGGTCGAAGCGGAAGCCGTCGACCTTGTACTCCTTGGCCCAGGTGACGACGGAGTCGACGACGAGCTTGCCCATCATGGTGTGTTCGGTCGCGGTCCCCGCACAGCAGGTGGAGGAGGCCACGCTGCCGTCGTCCAGCAGTCGCTGGTAGTAGCCGGGGACGATGCGGTCCAGTACGGAGTGCGGGTCCTGGCCGCTCGCGGCGGTGTGGTTGTAGACCACGTCCATGACGGTGCGCAGCCCGGCGCCGTTGAGGCCCTGCACCATGCGCCGGAATTCGACGGTCCGGGCGGCGCCGTCCGGGTCGGAGGCGTAGGAGCCCTCCGGCACCGTGTAGTGCAGCGGGTCATAGCCCCAGTTGTAGGCGTCGCGGCCGGCCGTCTTGGTGACGCAGTCCTGCTGGCGGTCGGAGTCGGGGGCGTAGGAGGCGAGGTCGCAGCCGGGACGGGCCTGGTCGGCGCGGCGCTCAGGAATGGTGGCGAAGTCGAAGGCCGGCAGCAGATGGACGTAGGACGTCCCGGCGCGGGCGAGGGAGCGCAGGTGGCGCATGCCCTCGGAGCGCCGGTCGGTGAACGCCAGGTACCGGCCGGGGTGGCGGGAGGTGCGGTCCCCTACGGAGAAGTCGCGGATCTGCAGTTCCTGGATGCGGGCGCGGCGCGGCGGGACCGCGGCGGGCTTCGTCAGCCCTGACCAGCCGGGCGGGGCGAGCTTCGGGTCGGCGAGGTCGACGATCAGGCTGCGCGCCGAGTCCGCGGTCAGCGCGGTGGAGTAGGGGTCGGTGACCTCGTTGGTGACGGTCTTGCCGGCGGAGGGGGCCCAGACGGTGACGCGGTAGCGGTACGGCTTTCCGGCCCAGTCGCGCGCCCCGCGGACGCGCCACACGCCGCTGGTGTCGTCCCGGCGCATCGGGACCGTACGGCCGCCGAGTTCGAGGGCGACGGTGCGGGCGGTGGGCGCCCAGACGGCGAGGGTGGGGCGGCCGTCGCGCGCGAAGACCGGCCCCAGGGCAGCGCGTTGGGCGCGGGCGCCGTACAGGTCGTCGAGGACGCCGGGTATCTGGACGCCGGTGGTGGTGGTGCGCCGTCCGTCGGCGGTGCGCTGGGTGGCGTGCAGTGCGCCCCGGAGGGCGGTACGGGCCAGGCCGCGGTCGCGGGGGTCGACGGTGAAGGCCGGGTAGTGCGTCAGGTGCGGATAGGCGAGGCGTTCGGACGGACTGAGGGTGCCCGGGACGAGCCGGAGGTGCGCGCCGTGGGTGCCGAACTCCAGGATGGCGGGGGCTTGTTCGGCGCCCTTCCAGACCACGGTGTCGCGGTCGATCCACTGCGCCAGGGCCTGTTCCTGACCGGACGGGGCGGCCGCGGCCGGTTGCGGCGGGGGCGAGACGAGCAGGGCCGTCGCACCGAGGACCAGGGCGAGGACGGCGGCCGGGCGCCGACGGGACCGGCGGGTGGTGGAGGACATGGGTCATGGTTCTATCCGCGCCGAAAGTGCGATGCAAGACCTTACGCAAGACATTGCAAGGGTGTTACGTTCCCGCAGTAGCCGGTCCGGCCGGCCGGAGACCCGTCTCAACGGGCCCTACGCGCCCGGCCGGTCGGACCGGCGCCACACAGGAGCCCGCACCGGCCCCGCACGGGGCCGGTAAGGGAATGCCCGGAGCCCCTCGCCAACGGCCAACTCGCCGCGTCCGCCCACACCTTGAGGGGCAAAACGAATACTGCGGCAGCTAGCACCCGGACGCGCTCGGACACCGGTCGGGTACGGAAAGGCCCTTGGCGTGTACTACGAGACGCTTGTCGCCTTGCACGGAGTGCTCGACCGGTATCCGTGGGCGTCGCACCTCACCTGCGAGGACACCGGAAGCGAACTGTACGACCTCGCCATGCGCAGGTCGGAGGCCTACGGCTGGTACTCCACCGGCGGATGGACCTACAAGTACCAGGGATGGGGCGAGCCCCGTATCGTCCAGGACCCGGGACGCTGGGCCGATTGCCTGGCCGGTGGGGACTGGACGCAGGACGGGCAGGTCCGGGAGCTGGCCTGGATGTCGGCGGACATCCCCCATGACGTCCGGGAGCCGCGGCTCCCGGTCCTTCACGTGGCGCGCATCCTGTCGGACGCGGTGAACCGGCTCGGGCGCGTCCGGTTCACCGGGCTGCATGCCGTCCTCCCGCTGCACGAGCTCGTCGGTGACGCCTCCGACGACCTGGAGGCGATGCGGAAGTGGTTCGCTCTCGCCGACCCGTCCGCGGCGGTGCCGGTGAGCGTCACCGCCGCCACCGGCCCCGCGGGGTGGGGCAAGGAGACGGCCGTGCGCGACGCCGTCCGGGAGCGACTCGGTGACCTCGCGGAAGTCGACGTCGCCGCCGGTCGGTTCGACCTGTCCGGCATGGCGGACGTGGACGGCGCGCACGGCTACAACAAGGGCCGTGAGCGGGGCGTGATGCGGTTCGCATGCCGTGCGCCGGAGTGGTCGCCGGAGGTCGCGGTGTGGCTGGTGGAGGTCGTGGGTGATGCGCTCCGCGCACTCGCCTGCGCGGAGCAGGTGGTGGTGACCGCCTCACTGGCGTCCCGGCCCGACGCCCGCGCCTGAGCCGCCGGCTCTCTCACCGCGGTTCCGCCTCTCCCGTTGCGGCGAGTGCGTGGCCTGCCCCCCCGCTCGTCGTCGCGGTGGGTCAGCCCCGCACCGGCCCCGTCGACCCCCGCACCACCAGCTCCGGCTGGAAGACGAACTCGGTGTGCCGGGGGGCGGTGTGGCGGCCCTGGGCGCGTTCGTGGATTTCCTCGATGAGCGCGCCGACCGCCGCCGTCGCCATGGCTTGGACGGGCTGGCGCACCGTGGTCAGGGGCGGGTCGGTGAAGGCGATCAGCTGGGAGTCGTCGAAGCCGACCACGGAGAGCGCCCCGGGCACGTCCAGGCCGCGCTGGCGGGCCGCGCGGACGACGCCCAGCGCCATCAGGTCGCTGCCGCAGACGATGCCGGTGCAGCCCTGGTCGTCGAGCAGCGCGGTGGCCGCCGCATGGCCGCCCTCGACGCTGAACAGCGTGTGCTGGACGCGCCGTTCGGCCTGCCCCCTCGACAGGCCCAACGATTCCTCCAGCGCCGCCGCGAAGCCCTCGGCCTTGCGGCGGGAGGGCACATAGCGGGCCGGGCCGACGGCGAGCCCGATCCGCTCGTGTCCCAGCTCGGCCAGATGGCGCACCGCCATCCCGGCCGCCGCGCCGTCGTCCGGTGAGACGAACGGCGCGTCGATCCCCGGGTGGTAGCCGTTGATCAGGACGAACGGGACGCCGCGGGAGGCCAGCCGGGCGTAGCGGGTGGGGTCGGCGCGGCTGTCGGCGTGCAGCCCGGAGAGGAAGACGATGCCGGTGACACCCCGTTCCTCCAGCTGCTCGACGAGTTCGTCCTCGGTGGCTCCGCCCGGCATCTGGGTGCACAGCACCGGCGTGTAGCCGTGGCCGGCCAGCGACTGCTCGATGATCTGGGCGAAGGCCGGGAAGATCGGGTTGGTCAGCTCGGGGATGACCAGTCCGACCAGCCCGGCGCTGCGCCGCCGCAGCCGTACGGGACGCTCGTAGCCGAGCACGTCGAGCGCGGCGAGCACCCGCTGCCGGGTGCTCGCCGCCACGCCCGCCCGGCCGTTGAGGACCCGGCTCACGGTCGCCTCGCTGACCTGCGCCTGGGCGGCGATGTCGGAGAGCCGGGGGGTGGCATGGGTGTCGGGCAGGGTCACTCCTCCCACCAGACGGCGGTATCGCCGGGCAGCTCGACATCGCCGTCGGAAAGCTCCAGCTGGCGGGAGGAGAGCAGGATCCGGCCGGGGGCGGAGAGGCGGGCCGGGGCCTCGGTCGTGTTGACCGTGCAGACCAGGCCGCCGGGGCGGCGGAAGGCCACGACGCCCTCGGGGGCGTCCAGCCACTCGACCGATTCGCCCGCGCCCAGGGCGGGATGGGTGCGCCGCAGAGACAGTGCGGTGCGGTACAGCTCCAGGGTCGAGTCCGGGTCGCCGGTCTGCGCCTCGACGGTGAGAGCCGCCCAGTCGGCGGGCTGCGGGAGCCAGCTGCCGCCCGCGCCGAAGCCGTAGGGGGCCGCGTCGCCGCTCCACGGGATCGGCACCCGGCAGCCGTCGCGCAGGCCCTCCTGACCGGCGTCGCGGAAGAAGGAGGGGTCCTGGCGGACCTCGTCGGGCAGGTCGGTGACCTCGGGCAGGCCCAGCTCCTCGCCCTGGTAGAGGTAGGCGGAGCCGGGCAGCGCCAGCATCAGCAAGGTGGCGGCGCGGGCCCGGTCCAGGCCGCCGCCGAGGCGGGTGCGGTGGCGTACGACATCGTGGTTGGACAGCACCCAGGTGGTGGGGGCGGACACCGGGCGCATGGCGTCGAGGGAGGTGTCGATCGCCTCGCGGAGCGCGGCGGCGTCCCAACCGGTGTTCAGGTAGTGGAAGTTGAATGCCTGGTGGAGTTCGTCGGGGCGCAGGTAGAGCGCGGTGCGTTCGACCGTGGGGGTCCAGGCCTCGGCGACCGCGATCCGCGCGCCTGGGGGCGCCCCCGGCCGGAGGCTGGGTGAGTACTCGTCGAGGACGGTGCGCCAGGAGCGGTAGATGTCGTGCACCCCGTCCTGGTCGAAGAACGGCAGGACCTGGTTGCCGAGGAGCCTGAGCTGTTCGCCGTGGCCCATGTCGGGCAGGCCGGGGGCCTTCACCAGGCCGTGCGCCACGTCCACCCGGAAGCCGTCGACGCCCAGGTCCAGCCAGAAGCGCAGGACGGAGCGGAACTCGTCCCGTACGGCGGGGTGGTCCCAGTTGAAGTCGGGCTGCTCGGGGGCGAAGAGGTGGAGGTACCACTCGCCGTCGGACACCCGGGTCCAGGCGGGGCCGCCGAAGAGGGACTCCCAGTCGTTGGGCGGCTGCTCGCCGTTCTCGCCGCGTCCCTTGCGGAAGTGGAAGCGCTCGCGGAGCGTTGCGCCGGGGCCCTCGGCGAGCGCGCGACGGAACCATTCGTGCTGGTCGGAGCAGTGGTTGGGGACGAGGTCGACGATGATGCGCAGACCCAGGCCGTGGGCGTCGCGGATGACGGCCTCGGCGTCGGGCAGGGTGCCGAACATCGGGTCGATGGCGCGGTAGTCGGCGACGTCATAGCCGGCGTCGGCCTGCGGGGAGGCGTAGAAGGGGCTGAGCCAGACGGCGTCCACGCCCAGGTCGCGCAGGTACGGCAGCCGGCTGCGGATGCCCGCCAGGTCCCCCATGCCGTCGCCGTTGCCGTCGGCGAAGCTGCGCGGATAGACCTGGTAGATCACCGCGTCGCGCCACCAGTCGGTGACAGGAGTGACGTTGTGCAGTGGAGTCATGTCATCCCTTTGCTGAGCCGGCGGTCAGTCCGGCGACGAGGTGGCGCTGGGCGAAGGCGAAGACGAGTGCGGCCGGAACGGCGATGATCACGGCGGCGGCGGTCATCGAACCCCAGTCGTTGGTGTACTGGTTGACGAAGGTCTGCAGCCCGCCGGCGAGTGTCAGGTTCTCCTCGCCGGTCATGAAGGCGGAGGCGTAGGCGACCTCGGCCCAGGCGGTGACGAAGGTGTAGAAGCCGGTGACGGCCAGGCCCGGACGGGCCAGCGGCAGGACGAGCCGCCAGAAGGTGCCGAAGGGGTTGAGGCCGTCGACCCGGCCCGCCTCGTCGATCTCCACCGGGATGGTGTCGAAGAAGCCCTTCATCATCCAGGCGCAGAACGGGACGGCGATGGTGAGGTACGTGATGACCAGGCCCGCGGGCTGGTTGAGCAGACCGAGGCTGGCCAGCAGGTTGTAGAGCGGCACGATCAGCACGGCGACCGGGAACATCTGGGTGATCAGCAGCAGCCACATCAGCGGGCGCATTCCGGGGAAGCGGAAGCGGCTGACGGCGTAGCCGGTGGTGGCGGCGAGGAAGACCCCGAGGACGGTGGTCACCCCGACGACGAGCACGGAGTTCTTGAACCAGGTCAGGAACTCGGTGTCGGCCACCACATGGGTGTAGTTGGCGAACGTGAAGTGCGTGACGAGGCCGGTGGAGAAGGCGTCGTTGCGGGGTTTGAAGGACGTCACCAGCAGCCACAGGGGCGGGAACACCGCGATCACGGCCGCGACGGCCAGGGTCAGGTGAAGTCCGGCGGAGGCGAGCCGGGAGCGCTCGGAGCGCTTGCGGGGTGTGCCGGTGCGGGCCGGCGGTGTGCGGGTCATGGTCACCACACCTCTCCCTGCTTGCGCAGTGCCCTGCGGTAGACGACCGCGACGGCCGAGAGCAGGAGGAGGATCAGGACGCCCCAGGCCGCGGATCCGGAGAAGTCGCGGGGGCTGTCGATGAAGGAGAGCCGGTAGGCGTAGGTCACCAGGATCTCGGTGGCGTCGCCGGGGCCGCCCCGGGTCAGCAGGAAGATCACCGGGAACATGTTGAAGGTCCAGATGGTGGAGAGCAGGATGACGGTGCTGCTGACGGCCCGCAGTCCGGGGACGGTGATGTGGCGGAAGCACTGCCAGGCGCCGGCGCCGTCCATCTCGGCGGCCTCGTAGAGCTCGCCGGGTATGGACTGGAGCCCGCCGAGGAGCGCGACGAGCATGAAGGGCACGCCCAGCCAGACGTTGACGGCGATCACCGAGAGCTTGGCCCAGGTGGGGTCGTTGAGCCACGGGACGGCGTCGATGCCGCCGCCGGCCAGCAGCTTGTTGAGGAGGCCGTTCTTCTCGTTGTAGAGCATCCGCCAGGTGAAGACGGAGATGAAGGCGGGGATGGCCCACGGCAGGATCAGCGCCAGGCGGTAGACGGTGCGGCCGCGCAGCGAGCGGTTGAGCATGTTCGCCAGGGCCAGGCCGGTCAGGAAGGTGATCGAGACGCAGGCGACGGTCCAGGTCACGGTCCAGCCGAGGCGGTCCCAGAAGACGCCGTCGGTCAGGATCGCCTTGTAGGTGTCCAGGCCGGTGAACTTGTAGGTGGCGGGGAGGTGGTTGACGCCGATGTTCCGCTCGACGTTGGCCTCGTTGGCGTCGGTGAGCGAGAGGAAGATGCCGCGCACCAGCGGGTAGCCGATGATCACCCCGATGACGAGTACCACCGGGGCGACCATCGTCCATGCGTACCAGTGGGTGCCCAGCGCCCGGCGCACCCGTACAGCAACGGTCACTTGTAGTCCTTGAGCAGCTTCCGGTAGGCGTCGCCGGTCGCCTTGGCGGCCTGCTCGGGCGAGGCTGCGCCGGTGAGCACCTTGTTCATCTGAACCTTGATCGGCTCGAAGAGGGAGTTGCCCTCGGCGATCCAGGGGCGCTGGACGGCGCCGTCCACGGCGGGCTTGAAGAACGTGACCATCTCGTTGTTCTTGACGGCCGGCACCTCGTACACGGACTTGCGGGTGGGCAGCAGGCTGAGCTTGTCGGTGGTCTGCTGCTGGACCTTGGCCGAGCTCATGTACTTCACGAAGGCGTAGGAGGCCCGCAGGTTCTTGCTGCCCGCGTAGACGGAGAGGTTCCAGCCGCCCTGCGGGGAGCCCTGGGCCCGGGAGCCGGCGGGCACGGGGGCTACGCCGAGGTTCTCCTTATCCTTGAATGCCTTGCCGGCGCGGGCGCCCTCGATGTCCCAGGGGCCGTCGACGGCCATCGCGACGGTGCCGTCCTTGAGGGCCTTGAGCTGGTTCTCCTGGCCGTCGGTGGCGTCGGTGACGGCGGCCTTGGAGTCGACCAGGTCCTTGATGGTCCGGAAGGCCTTGACCCCGGCGCCGTCGTCGATCTGCACGATCTTGTCGCGGGCGTCGACCATGTTGCCGCCCTCGCCGTAGAGGTAGGGCAGGAACCAGTAGGGGTCGTCGCCGCGCAGGTAGAGGGCGGTGGCGCCGGTCTTGGCCTTGATCTTCTTGGCGGCGGTGGTCAGTTCGGCGAAGGTCTTGGGCACGCCGACGCCGGCGTCCTTGAGGAGCTTCTTGTTGTAGAAGAGGCCGAGGGTGTCGATGACCTGGGGTGCGGCGTAGGTCTTGCCCTTGAACTTCGTGGAGCCGACGGCCTGCGGGAGATAGTCGTCGGTCTTGTCGAGGGCGGGGGTGCCGTCGAGCGGGGCGAGGTAGCCGAGGTTGGCGAAGTCGGCGGTCCAGGCGACCTCGGTGCGCATCACGTCGGGCGCGCCGGAGTTGCCGCCGGCGGCGTTCTTGAACTTGGCGTTGGCATCGCCGAACGGGACGTTCACATACTGAACGTGGACCTTCGGGTGCTCCTTCTGGAAACCTTCGGCAAGCTTGCGGTACGTCGCCTTCTCGGCGTCGTTGGAGGTGTCCCAGAAGGTAACGGTTCCGGACAGTTCGCCCGTGCTGTCGCTCCCGCTGCCGCCGTCACCCCCGCCGCACGCCGTCGCTGCCAGTGCCATGCCCGCTACCAGCGCGGTGGCCGCTGCGCCCCGTATGCCACGCCGCATGTGAACTCCTTAGGGAAATGCCTCAGATGGCGGTCAGGAACGTAACAGCGCCGCAAACAAACCGAAAGACTTTGCGGCAAATTTCTGCAAGACCGCTGGAACGAATTGCAATGAGATGGCTGGAACGGGACCCTCCGGGCGCCCGTGGCACCGTCACCCCGCGCCCGCCCGAGCGTTGATTGCATGACGGCATGCACGCCTCTTGATCCGACAGGGACGGCAGATGACCCAGGAGCTCACTTCCCCCAGCCCCGCCCCCCGGGCCCCCTCGACCGGCCGGGATCCCGGGTGGTGGCGCGACGCCGTGATCTACCAGGTCTACGTCCGCTCCTTCGCCGACAGCGACGGCGACGGCATCGGCGATCTGCGCGGCGCCCGTGAGCGGCTGCCGTATCTGAAGGACCTGGGGGTGGACGCCGTCTGGCTCACCCCGTTCTACGCCTCACCGCAGGCCGACGGCGGCTACGACGTCGCCGACTACCGCGCCGTCGACCCGCTCTTCGGCACCCTCCAGGACGCCGGTGAACTGCTGCGCCGCGCCCATGAGCTGGGCCTGCGGGTGATCGTCGACATCGTGCCCAATCACACCTCCGACCGGCACCCGTGGTTCCAGGACCCCGAACTGGCCCGGCAGCGCTACCTCTTCCGCCCCGGCAGGGGCGCCGGCGGCGAACTCCCGCCCAATGACTGGGAGTCGGTCTTCGGCGGCCCGGCCTGGACCCGCACCGAGCGCGGCGACTGGTATCTGCATCTGTTCGCCCCCGAGCAGCCCGATCTGAACTGGGACAATCCGGAAGTACACGCCGAGTTCGAGGCCATCATGCGCTTCTGGCTCGACCTGGGGGTGGACGGCTTCCGGATCGATGTCGCCCACGGCATGATCAAGGCGCCCGGTCTGCCGGACATCGGCCACGGCCGGCAGGCCCAGCTGATCGGCACCCAGGTCCTGCCGTTCTTCGACCAGGACGGGGTGCACGCCATCCACCGCACCTGGCGCCGGCTGCTGGACGGTTACGCCGAAGCCCACGGCACGCCGGTGATCGGCGTCGCCGAGGCCTGGGCGCCCACCCCCGAACGCCTCGCCCTCTACGTCCGCCCCGACGAGCTCCACCAGGCCTTCAACTTCCAGTTCCTCAACGCCCCCTGGCAGGCCGGGGCGCTGCGCACGGTCATCGACGCCTCGATCGCCGCCACCGCCTCGGTCGGCGCCCCCACCACCTGGGTGCTGTCCAACCACGACGTGGTCCGCCACACCACCCGCCTCGGCGGCGGCCTGGCCCGCGCCCGCGCCGCCACCCTGCTGATGCTGGCGCTGCCCGGCTCCGCCTACCTCTACCAGGGCGAGGAGCTGGGCCTGCCCGAGGTCACCGACCTGCCCGACGAGGTCCGCCAGGACCCGGCGTTCTTCCGCGGCCGCCACCCGGGCGCGGCCGCCGGTGCCGCGCCCGCCGACGGCGGTGGGGACACCAGCGGCCAGGAGGGCTTCCGCGACGGCTGCCGGGTCCCGCTCCCCTGGTCCGGCGAGCGGCCGCCGTACGGCTTCGGGCCCGGCGGCAGCTGGCTCCCGCAGCCCGCCGACTGGCGCGCGCTGACCGTGGCCGCCCAGACCGGCGACCCCGCCTCCACCCTGGAGCTCTACCGCACCGCGCTGTCCCTGCGGCGCCGGCTGCCGGGCCTGGGCGACGGCCCGATGAGCTGGGAGTCCGCGCCCGAGGGCGTGCTCGCCTTCCGCCGCCCCGGCGTGCTGTGCACCGTCAACACCCTGGACCGCGCCCTGTCCGTCCCGGCGCCCGGCGCCCCGCTGCTGGCCAGCACCCCGGTGACGGTCAACGGCACCACCGCGGTGCTGCCCGGTGACAGCTGCACCTGGTGGGCAATCTGACAGCAGAACGGTACAGTCCCACCCATGACCGCCCGGCTTGCCGATATCGCAGCACAGGCGGGTGTCAGCGAGGCCACCGTCAGCCGGGTTCTCAACGGGAAGCCCGGCGTCTCCGCCACCACCCGCCAGTCCGTGCTCGCCGCCCTCGACGTGCTGGGCTACGAACGCCCGGTGCGGCTGCGCCAGCGCAGCGCGGGGCTGGTCGGGCTGATCACCCCGGAGCTGGAGAACCCGATCTTCCCGGCCTTCGCGCAGGTCATCGGGCAGGCCCTGACCCGCCAGGGCTATACGCCGGTCCTCGCGACCCAGACGCCGGGTGGCTCCACGGAGGACGAGCTGACCGAGATGCTGGTCGACCGCGGGGTGGCCGGCATCATCTTCGTCTCCGGGCTGCACGCCGACACCTCCGCCGACATGCAGCGCTATGAGCAGCTGCGCGGCCAGGGCGTGCCGTTCGTCCTCATCAACGGCTTCTCCGACAAGGTGCAGGCGCCGTTCGTCTCCCCCGACGACCGGGCCGCGGTGGATCTGGCGGTCACCCACCTCGGGGCGCTGGGCCACCGGCGGATCGGACTGGCGCTCGGGCCCAAGCGGTTCGTGCCCGTGCAGCGCAAGATCGAGGGCTTCGTCCGCAGCATGCAGGAGCGGCTGCAGACCGGCCCGGCCGAGGCGGAGCCGTTCATCCAGCACTCCCTCTACACCCTGGAGGGCGGGCAGGCCGCGGCGGGCGCGCTGATCGAGCAGGGCGCGACGGCCATCGTCTGCGCCAGCGACATGATGGCGCTCGGTGCGATCCGCGCGGCCCGGCAGCGCGGGCTGGACGTCCCGCGGGACCTCTCCGTGGTCGGCTTCGACGACTCCCCGCTGATCGCCTTCACCGACCCGCCGCTGACCACGATCCGGCAGCCGGTCACGGCCATGGGACAGGCGGCGGTGCGTGCGCTGCTGGAGGAGGTCGGCGGCACCCCGGCCCCGCACAGCGAGTTCGTCTTCCACCCCGAGCTGGTGGTGCGCGGCTCGACCGCCTCCGCCCCGAAAACGGCCCGGATCCCCAAGCCGCTGCGGGCTCGCTGACGGGCGCACCCCCGAGAACGGCGGGGGTCCGTCGTCCCTCTCAAGACCGATATGTGGCTTCGAATACCCGACCGAAGGATGATCGGCGGGACGTCCCTTTCTGGCAGACTGTCTGCCTATGGGTGATGCGAATACGAGGACTCTGGACGGCCTGCCGACCACCCCGACACCCATCGGGGACGACGCGGACCGCCCGGCGCGCGAGGGCCGGTTGGCCCGGCTGAGGTCCCCCCGCACCCCCCGGCTCTGGTTCGAGGTCCTGCTGATCGCGGTCAGCTACTGGACGTATTCGATGATCCGCAACGCGGTGCCGGAGCAGAAGTCCAAGGCGCTGCGGAACGCCGACTGGATCTGGCAGGCGGAGCACAGCCTGGGGATCGCCGTCGAGCGCACCGTCAACCACGCGGTCGACTCCGTGACGTGGCTGATCGTGTCGATGAACTACTACTACGCGACACTGCACTTCATCGTGACCATCGGGGTGCTGATCTGGCTCTACCGCTGGCACCCGGGCCGCTATGCCGCGGCCCGGCTGGCCCTGTTCGCCACCACCGGCGTCGCGTTGCTCGGCTACTACTTCTTCCCGCTGGCACCGCCCCGGCTGATGGCGGGCGGCGGCTTCGTCGACACCCTCATCGATCACGGGACGTGGGGCTCGATGGCGTCCGGCAATCTCGCCTCGATGTCCAACCAGTACGCCGCGATGCCGTCGATGCACATCGGCTGGTCGCTGTGGTGCGGCATCACCATCGCCCTGCTGGCGAAGCCCCTGTGGGCCAGGGTCCTCGGGCTGTGCTACCCCGCCCTCACCCTCCTGGTCATCGTCTCCACCGCCAACCACTTCTGGCTCGACGCGGTCGGCGGCGTCCTCTGCCTGACCTTCGGCTTCGGCCTGGCCCGCGTGTGGTACGGGGGGCTGCCCCATCGCCTCTCCGCTGCGCTTGGCTGACTTCCCACGTTTTTGTCTTTCCCGCCGTGGTTGTTGCTCGCCGTTGCGCCTGCGGCGGGCGGGTGGGTGTCGGGTGCGGTGACGGACCTCCGGGGTGGGTGTTCGGACTGCTTCGCTTTACGTCCGAACACCCACCCCCTCCGGCCCGTCCCCTCCCGTGAGGGAGTACGTGAAGGTGAGTGGGGGCGGGCCATGGATGTTCGTTTCCTTACGAAGCACCAGGCGCACCGCACCACTTACCTCCACCCCCACCGGCCTTTTCGCCCTCCCACAACGGGAGGGGGCGGGCCGGAGGGGCCGGTGTGTGGGACGTAAAGCGAAGCAGTCCCACACACCGGCCCCGGAGGCCCGTCACCGCACCCCGACAGCCCCGCGCAGCGGACCCCCGCCCGCCGCAGGCGCAACGGCGAGACGAACCACGACGCCGCAGACGACAACGCGGGAATCAGCCCCGCGCAGCGGAGAGGCGCAACGGCGAGAAAGCCAAAATCGGGCCCAGGCAAAGCGCAGCGAACAGGCAACGGCGAGCGCACCGCGAAGCGGGCGAAACACGGCGAGAAACCACCACGGCGGGAAAGCCAAAAACGTGGGAAGCCAACCCAGCGCTAGCCACCGTAGAAGAGTTCCTCCACCACCCCGCGGGCCCGGCGGGTGATGCGGCGGTAGTCGTCGAGGAGTTTGCCGACGTGGCCCTCCTCGTAGCCGAGGTAGCGGGCCACCGCGGCCAACTCCCGGCCGTCGACCGGGAACGTGTCGCCGGGGCGGGCGCGTACCAGCATCACCGCGTTGCGGACGCGGGCGGCCAGCACCCATGCCTCGTCGAGGGTCTCGGCGTCCTCGGTGTTGATCAATCCGGCGGCGTGCGCGGCCGCCAGCGCCTCGCGGGTGCGGGTGGTGCGCAGGCCGGGGAACTCCCAGCCGTGCTGCATCTGCAGCAGCTGCACCGTCCATTCGACATCGCTCAGTCCGCCGCGGCCCAGCTTGGCGTGGGTGGTCGGGTCCGCGCCGCGGGGCAGCCGCTCGGCCTCCATCCGGGCCTTGAGCTTGCGGATCTCGCGGACCGCCTCCTCGCCCAGCCCCTCGGCGGGGTAGCGCAGCGGGTCGATCAGCTCGATGAACCGCTGCCCCAGTTCGGCGTCGCCGGCGACCGGCTCGGCGCGCAGCAGGGCCTGCGACTCCCACACCAGCGACCAGCGCCGGTAGTAGGCGGCGTACGAGGCGAGCGTGCGCACCAGGGGGCCGGACCTGCCCTCCGGGCGCAGGTCGGCGTCGATCGGCAACGACGGGTCGGAGGAGGGGAGTTCGAGCAGCCGGCGCATCTCGTTGGCGACGGCTTGCGCGGCCTTGGCGGCCTCCTGCTCGTCGGCGCCCTCGCGCGGTTCGTGGACGAACAGGACATCGGCGTCCGAGCCGTAGCTCAGCTCCCGGCCGCCGAACCGGCCCATGCCGATCACCGCGAAGCGGGTGGGCAGGGTGTCGCCCCACTGGGCGCGCACCGCGGCCCGCAGGGCGCCGGCCAGGGTGGCGGCGTTGAGGTCGGAGACCGCCGTGCCGACCTCGTCGACCGAGCGGCCGTGGTCGGAGTGCGCCGGGCTGTACTCCGTGCCGTAGGCGCCGATCACATCCGCCGCGGCGGTACGGAACAGCTCCCGGCGGCGCACCCCGCGGGCCGCCGCGACCGCCGCCTCCGCGCCGTCCGCGCGGCCGACCGCGGCCAGCACCTCCTGCTCCAGCGCGGCGCGGCTGCGGGCCTGCAGCCCGTCGGTGGCACCGAGCAGGGCGACCGCCTCGGGGGCGCGCAGCAGCAGATCGGGGGCGAGCCGGCCGGCGGACAGCACCCGGGCGAGGTTCTCGGCGGCGGCGCCCTCGTCGCGCAGCAGCCGCAGGTACCAGGGCGTCTTGCCGAGGGCGTCGGAGACCTTGCGGAAGTTGAGGAGTCCGGCGTCCGGGTCGGCGGAGTCGGCGAACCAGGCCAGCAGCACCGGCAGCAGGGTGCGCTGGATGGCGGCCTTGCGGGTCACGCCGGAGGCCAGTGCCTCCAGATGCCGCAGCGCGGCGACCGGGTCGGCGTAGCCGAGCGCCTCGAGGCGGTGGCCGGCGGCCCTGGCCGACAGCCGGGTCTCGCCGGTCTCCAGGGTGGCGACGGCGTCGAGCAGCGGGCGGTAGAAGAGCTTCTCGTGCAGCCGGCGCACTTCCCGGGCGTGCCACTTCCACTCCTTGCGGAGGGTGTCGACGGGCTCGGTGCGCAGCCCCAACGAGCGGGCCAGGCGCCGCAGGTCGCCCTCGTGCTCGGGCATCAGATGGGTACGGCGCATCCGGAAGAGCTGGATGCGGTGCTCCAGGGTGCGCAGGAAGCGGTAGGCGGCGTCCAGGGCCGCGGCGTCCTGGCGTCCGACGTAGCCGCCGGCCGCCAGCGCCGCCAGGGCGTCCAGGGTGGTGGCGCTGCGCAGGGTGGCATCGCTGCGGCCGTGCACCAACTGGAGCAGCTGGACGGCGA